>NZ_CP179867.1:0-1856505 GCF_050496105.1 Pyrococcus woesei | reverse complement strand
TAGTGGCCGGCGGCGTCCCCGGCTTCCCGCCCCCTCTCGGAGGGCAGTACAACCGGGATCGCTGGGGGGCTTAACTTCCGGGTTCGAAATGAGACCGGGTGTGGCCCCCCCGCTATGGCCGCCGTACCACTACCAACTCCCCACAAACACTTTAAAAACTTTACGGTTGTAGCTAGTATTTGGATATTATAACTTTTAACCATGGTAGAAGCTCTTCATATTTTTCAATGTCTTCCTCTGGGACTATTCCTGCGTGATCTACAACAAACAGGAACACCTTGTCATATTTGCCGTCTATATAATATCTAACTGCCTGTCCAATAGACCTATCCCACTCGGCTCTACTAGTTCCTCTTTTGAAAAATTTGATCTCCACAGCAAAATTTTCAATTACAATGTCTGGAACGAAGGCATCTCCACGCTTTGCTCCTGCTTTTTGAGGTGTTATTTCAGCTCCTTCTATAGTGTTTCGGAGGTGTACTACAAGTTGGCCTTCTAATTCTGATTCTTTTTCAAATCTGTATGGCTTAAAGATTTTCAAAGACTTTAGTATAGCTTTTTCTAAATTTCTGTTTCCTCTTGTATGAGTCATCTCATAGCTCTGCCTTCTATCGTATCCTTCTGGTATTTCTTCAACTTCATTAAGAATTGCATCTATTAATTCTTGTTTTTTAGTAGAACGTGGAAAACTTAACCCGAATTCTTCTTCTAGGATCCATAATAGATCTTCTTTGGTTAGTCTTGAGAGTAGAAAAGCGGGATCATAGTTGGACTCATTGACTAATCTCTCAGCTAGTTCACGTTTAGTTCCTGATTTTTTAAGTCCTGCTTCTTCAAGAAATGTTTTGAGTTCTTCTTTAGAAAAGTAGGTTTCTAAAATATCAACAAGAGTAGGTCTCATATTAGTCCCTCCTTTCTGCTTCTCATTACATATTATATCTAGCTGGAGTTTATTATTAATTATAAAAACATAAAACTTTCGGTAGTTCTCCTCTTAGAATTAGAATTTCATCGACAACTTTTTCCTTGGCTTTCTAAAGTATAGAACAGTTGAAACTCCGCTAATCCCGTGCCTACTGGGAGTATAGCCTTAGTATTCTCTAAAGAAAACACTTCCAAGAGAAAGTTGGGATTCTATGTCCCGGAGCCTATAATCTTGCTCTGTAATTTTCTCGAAGCCTTGTAATTTGTAGTATGTTCTCTTAAATATCGTGTACTAAAATGTTTGCTGGATATATAATGTTTGAAGATTTGAGAAAAGATTGAGAGAGTGTGAGTATATCCACTAAAAGCTTTGTTCACTACCCACCATAAACTACTGGAAGGATTTTCAGTACATCCCCATCTTTTAGCTGGTGATCTAGCGAAACTTTCCTTTCATTTAAGATCAAATGATGCTCTGAGGGAGATATCTTCAACATCCTAAGAATGTCTACCACTCTTGCACCTTCTTTTACCTCAACTTCCACCTCTACTCCGTGCTTTAAAGCGAGTTCACCATATAACTTGACCTTTACTTTCATCCCCAGGCACCTGAAAGAAATATAAGAAGACACTTAATACCTCTCAACTTCAATATTTAGGGGAGTTGGGTTTGCTAGATTATCACTAACTGGACAGCGTGCCTCTACTTGTTCAAGCCACTTTTTGAGTGTTTCTTCATCAGCGTCACTCTTTACTTTAATTTTGACTTTAATCTCCTTATATCCTGCCCTTTCGTTTCCTTTACCATAAAGCTTACCTGGGTTGAATACACCTTCTACCTCCACAGTTAAGTCTTCTATGTTTATCCCCATGTCCTTAGCTACCAGAGTTGCGACAATGTTAATACAGCCAGCGAGAGCTGCAAGGACATAATCGATTGGACTTGGAGCTTCTCCATTAACTTTATCCATCATTATCTCAAAGTCTCCAGCTTTGACCTTCATTTTAGTTGGGGAAAGCCTTTCTCCGACAACTTTAATTGTCATGTCTTTGTACTCCACCATAAAGATCACCGTATATTTTTTGTCAATAAAGCCTTAAAAAGCTCATTTAAACCAAAGGTTTAAAAGGAAAAATTAAAGATTTAGGCGCTTCTTAATCCTCTTAACTTCCCTTTTGGCCTCGCCAATGCCAAGCTCTTCCAAAACTTCCTCCTTTGGAATTCCATGTTCGTCGTAGCCAATTTCCTCATAATATTGCTTAACCTTTGCCTTTATATCCTCCCTGTTGGGTGCCTTTCCTTTGACAGGACCACTTGGGAGTGGTTCATAGAATCTTGGTGGATTGTCGTCGTCTTTTCTTGGATCCCAATACACATCTGGTCCGCCTAAGAGAAGGAGTATTCTCTGAAGGTGGATGATTCTTAGGCCAATTTCATTAAGCCACTGCTCTGGAGTAATGTTGAATCCACTGAGAGCATTTCCAAACTCAATTATTTTCTCAAACCCGGGCTTTGTGACGAAGTTGCATATTACCGCTGAGTCATAAAATGCTTCAACTAGCTCTCCTGTATATCCCTTTGCTGGAAGGGCTGCAGTTGAGGTGTGATCGCCCCCTTGAACCGAAACTGCATAGCTTATGTCTTTAGTATAGTCAAGTTCGCTCCTTATTCCGTGAGCTCCTACAGCAATTCCCTTCACGTGAACTGCATACTTAGTTACATCGATTCCTTTAATTTCTGAAATCTTTAGAGCTGCTCTGTAGGTTCCCTCTGCAAGTATTTTTCCTATTCCTTCTTTTTCCACTATCAGGTGCAAAAGCTTTGCAAACGCCTTTTCATCTCCCCAGTTGAGCTCAAATCCAAGGTCTTCTTTGGTTAGAATTCCTCTTTGGTAGAGCTCTGCTGCGAATCCCAAGATGTTTCCGGTGTTTATCCCATCTAAACCTAGTTCATCAACGAGGTATGAAAGGTAAACAATTTTCTCTGGCTCAAATATTCCCAGGTTTGTCCCCATATAAGCTTGAAGCTCATAATCTGGGGCATCGCTAATTGAACCTTTGTAGGGACCGTATCTTAGGTAGGAAATCTTCATACAGTTGACTGGACATCCATAGTCTGCCCAATACTTCTTTATCCACGTTCTATTCTCAAAGTTGACAACGCTTATCTCTTCATTGTCATGATACTCCTCTTGCCAGTTCCTTATCGGCTCACTTGACCGGTCATGCCCTACGCTGTATCCTCCAGCACCAGTTCCCCACTCTCTAAAGGTGGTCATTGAGAATAACTCCTTCCAGAATTCTCTGAGAAGAACTTTCATTTTTTCTTTATCATAAACTTCTGGTAAGGGCCCACTGCCCTTTGCAATAACTGCCTTAAGATTTTTACTACCCATGACGGCTCCGTAACCGCCATATCCAGCGGCGTGCATTAGCTTTGTCATTATTGCGGCAAACCGGACTTTATTTTCACCTCCTTTCCCTATGTATATCATTGCTGGCTCCTTAGGAACTCCTTTTAGCTTTTCTTTTTTCCTTATCTCTTCGTGAACCTCTTTTAAGAGGGTTTTATAGAGCTCAATTCCACCCATACCCCAGTACTTTGTTGCGTCTCTTATCTCTACAGTATCGTTGTGTATGAAGAGATATACGGGGGATTTTGCTTTACCTCTGATTATAATTCCATCGTATCCTGCAGCCTTGAGTTCTAATCCAAGTTCGCTACTTAGGACACTCCCAACTACTCCATTGCTTTCGGGAGATTTTGAAACAATGGAAGTCTTCATCCCTGGGTAATAGCCTGTTAGCGGCCCAGTTAAGATCAAAAGGAGATTTTCTTCTCCAAGAGGGTCAACTTTTTCCCACTTCTCTCCCAACTCCTTCCAAAGAATATATGTTCCTAGTCCTCTACCGCCGTAGAACTTTTTTAGAACATCTTCACTTAGTTCAACTTCCTTAACTTTTTCTCTAGTTAAGTCCACATCGAGAAGTTTTCCATTGTATGCATACATTTTCCTCACCTCAGAAATCTTCTCCAAAGACCTTTCTTGCTATATCAAGGCTTTTCTCCTGTGGATCCTTGGCAAAAGTTCTGTAAATTGGCCTGTAGTTTCCTGTAACAATCTTCAGAGCATCATGTCCTGCTTCATGACATATCTCAACACACTTTGGATTTCCACCACAGAGGTCACATATCACTACACTTCCTTTTCCTGCTGGTATCCTCGGGACTTTCCCAGGACAGGCAAGAACACATGCGCCACAGGTTATGCATTTTTCTTCATTAACGACAACAGCTCCTGTCTTTTCATCAACGCTTAGGGCATTTGTTGGACAGGCATTTACACAAGGGTAATCTGGGCATTGAACACAGGTGTGAGGAACGTTAATCCCTGGGAAGAGCTCAAATACTCGGATTCTTGAGGCCTCTGGCCATATAATTCCCTCATGTTCCAGAGAACAGGTGACTTCACATAGCCTACATCCACTACATTTGTCTGGAGTTATTAGAATCCATATCCTTTCTTGAACTTCTTCGCTCATATTATATCACCAGGAATATAGTTGGGAGTTAGTTCATATAAAGATTATTGAAACCTTCAAATATAATTCTAAACATAAAAAGTGTTGTTTTTAACATATTTTTTAAACCTCAACTTTTTCAAGAATTCTGCCTTTTTAATTCTCCCTATCTCTTGACATGCTTGATATCCATACCTTTATACAAATGTCTACTGGGACTCTCATTTATTTCCGACTTTCTTTTGAATGTTTCCCATTATTTCAACTTTAATGTTGTCAATTAGCAGTGCGCCAAAGTGAGATCAGATTTTATCACTTTCTTTAAATTTAACTGGCTCAATTACGAATTCAGAAAATAGCTCTTCAATTTTGCATGCTCCCTCCTTATTGGTCTGAATATCGATGTCGTGAGGCTCAATGGGAACGCCTTGCAGTGCAAAACCTAAGCTTCCTGTAATAGTCCACTTCACATCTGTTTTACTAGGCTTATCATAAATCTTGTAAAGAACTTTGAGGTGTGCTTGAGGAATCATAATTAAGTGCTTAAAGCTTTTTGGTGTCTCTGAGAAATTAGCTGAGATATGAGAGTTGAAGAAGTGGATAAAAAAGCCAGCTATGAACTTTAGGTTTGTAAAGTTTTTTATAGGTAAAATATCTAAGATGTTCTTGGGTGATAATTATGACGTTTGATAAAGAGGCACTAAAGAAGATTAGAGAGGAAGAGAAGCGCTGGGAAGAGACTACTGTGAAGAAGTTCCTCGAAAAAGCTCCTGAGAGGAAAGAAAAGTTCATGACGGATGATGGATTTGAAATTAAGAGGGTATACACTCCAGCTGATCTTGGCGAAGATTGGGATTACATGGAAAAGCTTGGTTTCCCAGGGGAGTACCCCTTCACAAGAGGAGTTTATGCAACGATGTACAGAGGTAGAATATGGACAATGAGGCAGTATGCTGGATATGCTACAGCGGAAGAGTCAAACAAAAGGTACAAGTACCTCTTAAGCCAAGGGCAGACTGGGTTAAGCGTAGCCTTTGACTTACCAACTCAACTCGGTTATGATTCAGATCATCCCTTGGCCGAGGGAGAAGTTGGGAAGGTAGGGGTTGCTATAGATTCACTCTGGGATATGGAGATACTATTTGATGGAATACCCTTAGATAAAGTATCTACATCGATGACAATTAACGCAACTGCGGCCAACTTGCTGGCAATGTATATTCTAGTGGCCGAAAAGCAGGGTGTTCCTCAACATGTTCTTAGGGGAACTGTTCAGAACGACATCTTGAAGGAGTATATTGCGAGAGGAACTTACATATTCCCACCTCAGCCTAGCATGAGGCTTACAACTGATATAATCATGTATTGTGCTGAGAATGTTCCAAAGTGGAACCCGATAAGCATTAGCGGTTACCACATCAGAGAGGCTGGAGCAAACGCAGTCCAGGAAGTTGCATTCACTCTTGCAGATGGTATAGAATACGTAAAAGCAGTAATCGAGAGGGGAATGGATGTTGACAAGTTTGCTCCAAGGTTGAGCTTCTTCTTTGCCGCACACAACAACTTCCTCGAAGAGATAGCTAAGTTTAGGGCTGCTAGAAGATTGTGGGCTTACATTATGAAAGAATGGTTCAACGCTAAGAATCCCAGGTCAATGATGCTTAGGTTCCACACTCAGACAGCTGGTTCAACTCTAACAGCTCAGCAACCAGAGAATAACATTGTTAGAGTTGCAATCCAAGCTCTAGCCGCAGTATTGGGAGGAACTCAGAGTCTGCACACCAACAGCTATGATGAGGCACTTTCATTACCAACCGAGAAGAGTGTAAGAATAGCCCTAAGAACTCAACAGATTATAGCTTACGAAAGTGGTGTTGTTGATACTGTGGATCCCCTGGGAGGTGCCTATTACATTGAGTGGCTTACAGACCACATCTATGAAGAGGCACTCAAATACATTGAGAAGATCCAGAAGATGGGTGGAATGATGAGGGCAATTGAGAGAGGTTACATCCAAAAGGAGATCGCCGAGGCGGCATATAAATACCAGAAAGAAATTGAAGAGGGCAAGAGGATAATCGTTGGAGTCAATGCATTTGTAAGTGATGAGCCCATAGAGGTTGAAATTCTAAAAGTTGATCCAAGCATTAGAGAGAAGCAGATTGCAAGGTTGAAGAAGCTGAGAAGTGAAAGAGACAACAAGAAGGTTCAGGAGACCTTAGATAAGCTTAGAAATGCAGCTGAAAAAGAAGATGTGAACTTAATGCCATACATTATTGAGGCCCACAAGCACTTAGCAACTCTCCAAGAGGTTACTGACGTACTAAGAGAAGTTTGGGGTGAATACAGGGCTCCCCTTATCTTCTGATGTTTCTTTCTTTTTTGTCAACTTTTCAAGCATTTTTATTCACTTCAAGTATTGGGTAACCGAAAAATATTTTAATAAGATATGTTTTATGGTGAGAGAATATATTTCATCGAAGGTGATAAAAATGGAGGAGCCTATACTCAGACTTAGGGATAAACTCACGAAAGAAATGTTGTGGATGTACATACTAAAGTTGCTCAAGGACAGGCCAATGTATGCGTATGAAATCAGAAACGAGCTAAAAAAGAGATTCGGCTTTGAACCAGCTACCGTGAGCTCATATGTAGTTCTATATAGGCTGGAAGAAGGAGGTTATGTATCCTCAGAATGGCACGAAAGTGAAGCAGGAAGACCTTCGAGAAAGTACTATAGACTTACGGAAAAAGGAGAAAAGTTACTGGAAAAGGGAATAGAAACAATAGAGGACGTTTTAAACATGCTGAAGTCGTAATCAGCGTCCTCCTCCTCTTGGTTCTTTAGCTTTTGGCCTTAGCCTCTTGTATCCGCACTTTCTGCACTTTTTGGCTCCCCATGGGTTAGTTGCTCCACATCTTAAGCACACGTACTTTTTGAATATTCTCGCCTCTGCTTCTGGGAACCTCGCCATCTTTAACCACCTGGCTAAAAGTTGAGACGCACTTTTTTAAAGTTTGCTTCTCTAGGGGGGATACTGTCAGGATAACTGGGGTATCACCTCCTGAAGCCATTCAGTCACATCACCAGGCGGTCCACCAAACCGAGAATGAATTCTAACAAAATTATACCAGAATGAAAACAGAAAAACAAACCTGTGAACCCTCCTCCAGTCTCTAGCCCTGAAGTTATTCCAGAAACGCTTTGTTCTCTCTTTAACAGTCCTAAACCAGCGCTCAACACAGTTCCTCGGCCCGAAAGTCACATGCAGATAATCCAGCCCGAGAGATTTAAACGCTGATTTATACCACGGCCCTTTGTCAACCAGGAAAATTGGCTGTCCCTCGCAGGATTTCAAAACAACTAGAATGAAGTCCCTGGCAATCCACCAGTTCCTAACGCTTGTAATCCATACTGCTAGGATTTCTTTGCTCTCAACGTCGATTGCAGCCCAGAGAAATCTCTTCTGGCCGTTGATCTTTATCACTGTCTCGTCAATTGCGATGAAGTTTCTCTGTTTTTTGACTGCGAGGATTTTCGGCTGGTAAACTGCTTTCGCGAATTTTTGGACTGTTTCCCAGACTGTTGTGTGGCTGATTTCGAGGATTGTTCCTACCTGTCTGTAACTTAGTCCGTGCAGGTACAGGTTTATTGCCCTGGTTTTCTTTTTTGCTGGGATTTTGTTCCGGCGAAAGGTTTTTAAGACTGAAACCAGTAAGTAAATAATGGTTTCAGTCCTCATTTCTCTCCCCTTTTCTGAAGAGGTATCAGAAACTTAAACCTAACGTCCCACTGCTTATCCTGACAGTGTCCTAGGGGGAACATATGATTGGGAAAGTTGCTCTGTTATTATTCGGACTGGGGATAGGATTGGTGATTATAACAAAGAATTTAATTGCCCTTTTAATTCCTTCCCTAGGAATCCCCATATATTTTTCGTATATTGCCATTAAAGAAAATGTAATCCCAAAATCGAGAGTATTTGATAAGGAATTTTTGTTTGCGACATCTTTTGTAGTTTTTGTAATCGTTTTTGTGAGCCTTTTCATTGATCCCAGGTGGGTAGTTTTGCTTATTGGGTTGGTTCTTCCAATTCTGTTTTTACTAAAGGATCGACAATAAGTCAAATAAACCCCTGATTTCTTTTTTCTCTTTGTACTCTCTGAGTCTAAGCTTTAACTCTCTAATAAATTCTTCATCGATGTCAAATTTTTCCCTAACTCTCTTTGAAATTGAATTATTGCCAATAAATAGCATGGAGAGGGCGGAAGTTAAGTTTCTAGTTTTCCTAGTTAAACTCCCTTTTTCAAAGTCTATTATATACACATCATTTGATGTAAGAAGGATATGTTTTCCTCCCTGAATTTGTCCATGGTCTATTCCTAGCTTATCTAAGACAAACGTTTTTCCAGCTATTTTTAGTATGTGTTTTTTGCTGGGGGTCACTAACAGTACTGGCTCTCCTGGAACATATTCCCTTACTAAAATTTCTCTTCCCCCCACCGTTGTATACAAGATTAAATCACCTGTTATTTCTCTTCCCCTTAAATGCCTCAAAATTTCAGCTTCTTTCTTTAGATTTTTACGGGGGGAATCATCCCTGCTGACTTTAACAACGACATCTTTTCCTCTGTATTTTCCCAAAAATATGATGCTTGTAGTTCCTTTGGTTAAGAAATCTCCTAGTTTCACCTCATATCTTTCGAGCTCCTCTTTTATTTTATTTAACACATCCTTATTTATTAATTGAAGCATGGCCAACTTCCCCACCATAGTATTTTTATACCTGTAAAATAACATTTACGTCGAGGTGGTTTAGATGGAGTTTGAAGAGGCATTTAAAGAAGTTTACGAGCTTGTGAAACCTAAGTACAAGCTTTTCACAGCGGGTCCTGTTGCCTGTTTCCCGGAAGTTCTCGAGATAATGAAAGTTCAGATGTTTAGCCACAGATCCAAAGAGTATAGGGCTGTTCACGTTGATACAGTTAAGAGGCTTAAAAACTTCCTCGAAGCGGAGAAGGGAGAAGTACTCCTAGTTCCAAGCTCTGGAACAGGAATAATGGAGGCTAGCATAAGAAACGGAGTTAGTAAAGGTGGAAAGGTTCTCGTAACTATAATTGGAGCATTTGGAAAAAGATACAAGGAAGTCGTTGAGTCTAATGGTAGAAAAGCTGTTGTTCTACAAAAAGACCCAGGGAAGGCTGTTAAGCCTGAAGAGCTCGATGATGCACTAAGGAAGAATCCAGATGTTGAGGCCGTGACGATCACCTACAACGAAACCTCAACTGGAGTTCTCAACCCACTTCCAGAACTCGCAAAAGTTGCAAAGGAGCACGATAAGTTAGTGTTTGTCGATGCTGTTTCTGCTATGGGTGGGGCAGATATAAAGTTTGACAAGTGGGATTTAGATGTAGTGTTCTCAAGCTCTCAGAAGGCCTTCGGTGTTCCTCCAGGATTGGCTATTGGGGTCTTCAGCGAGAGGTTCTTGGAGATAGCTGAGAAAATGCCTGAAAGGGGATGGTACTTTGACATTCCACTCTATGTGAAGTATCTGAAGGAAAAGGAGTCAACACCTTCGACCCCACCAATGCCTCAAGTATTTGGCCTAAACGTTGTTCTCAGAATCATTGAAAAGATGGGTGGAAAAGAGAAGTGGCTAGAGATGTACGAAAAGAGAGCAAAGATGGTGAGGGAAGGAGTTAAGGAAATCGGCCTTGGAATCCTTGCGGAGCCTGGATATGAGAGTCCAACGATTACAGCAGTACTTACTCCACCTGGGATAAAGGGTGATGAAGTGTATGAGGCAATGAGAAAGAGGGGCTTTGAGCTGGCAAAGGGTTATGGAAGCGTAAAGGAGATAACCTTTAGAATCGGTCACATGGGATATATGACTTTCGATGACATAAGAGAGATGCTTGATAACCTAAGAGAAGTAATTGAGGAGCTTAAGAGAGAAAAAGGAATAGCTTAGCATATCTTTTCCAACTTTTCATCCTTTATTTCATATATTGCATTGACTTTTCTATGCCCGGTTTGTATGTCTCTGTACAATTCTATAACGACGTCAAACTTCCCCAATATTTCTTCATCAATTCTCAGCCAATGCACTATCTCGCTTAAGAGGTCTCTTGAAAGAGCCAAAGAAGTCACTATAAACCCATAACTATCTATGAGTTCCTTAAGAATCCTGGGAACATCTATCGTATGAAGCGTATCAACTATTACATAGTCTGGATCTATTTCCTTTATCTTTTCAATTACTTCAGAAGTCCTTTCTTCAACTGTTCTACCGTCAAATTCAGTATTTATCACATAAATATTGCCTTTAAAGGGCTTAAATTCGTTATAGGCAGTTATCACACCTATTTTCCAGTTCTCTGGGATTAGGAATGTCAATGCCTCTATGAGTTTAGTTTTTCCCGCTCTTGGTCCTCCTACGATAATGATGTCTTCTTTCCTAAGAATCTTCTCTTTTAGCTTTTCCAAGCACTCTTGAGTTATGACCTCGTACCTAACCAAGTCTTCGGGCTTAAAGATGTATACTCCCATGTGTAATCCCCTCATATGTTTTGTCAAAAGGAATAAAAACTTTCCACTCTTTAAATTTGCTGATGAGATTCTCTCCAATAATAGGCCCAAGTAGTTACGTCAGTTCTTTATGCCACAGCATACTCAGGGGAGAATTGTTTAGTACTTGCTCTGTTGGATGTATTTACTGCTATGCACGTTGGTATAGAGGAGCCCATGGAAAAGAGAAGCCCCTATGGGAATCTCTTAAGCTAATAAAAATGCTTGGTGGAATAATAAGGGAAGGCTTGGCAATTACTCCCATAAGAGTATCTACTCTCAGTGATCCCTTTCAGGGCGAAGGAAAAATTACACTTAAATTCTTGAAACTCGCGCTTAAGGAGAAGGTTCCAGTAATTATCAATACTAAGCTAATTCCCAGAGAGAAGCACATAAAAACGATAGAAAGGTTAGCTGAAGAAGGGCTGGTGGTAGTTCAAGTTTCTCTACCAACATTGGAAGAAACGAAAGTTTTAGAGCCCTTTTCTCCTTCCCCTGGACAACGGCTAGAACTAATCGAGAGGCTTTCTAGGGCTGGGGTTCCCACAATTGTAAGGGTTCAACCATTTGTTCCTGGGTGGATACGAGATATACATACTTTCATTGAAGAAATAGCTTCAGCAGGAGCAAGGATGATTATCTTAGAGTTTTTAAGAATTGAGAAAGAATTACTTCCACTATTTTCAAAGTTGTTCCCAGGTGAAGATATCTACAAGAGGGAATGGGAATCTTATCTCCCAGGGACTTCAACAGAGGAAGCTCCATTACTTCATCCTCCACTTGATTATAGACTCTCTATTGCTCGCGAATTTTCTATCAAAGCAGAAAAGGAGGGTTTGGCTTTTTCAACTTGTAAAGAGGGCCTTTTCGAATTCCATACCCCCTTAAATGTAGATTGTTGTGGGATGGCATTCTTTGATGTCGAGTACATAAGTAGAAGGCCTACCCTATGGGATTTGTATCTTGAGATAGTGGAGAATGGGAAAGCAAAAGGGGAAGATCTCTGGGAGAGATGCAGAAGAGAAGAGCTTCTCTGTAGAGAAAACTTGACTCCTTACCCCAGGTGGTTTAGGAGGGGATTTATTGCCCATGAAAAAAGATTGGAGAGCGTTTTAAGAAAGCCTCATATAGTGGAGAGAATCACCCCCAGCATTAAATACGAAAATGGGTATTTTATAAAAAGGAAAGAGAGAAGTAATTCAGGCTATAATTCCTTCTTTTAGCTCCCCTTCTGTCTTTGCAACTATTGCAGTACCAGTTAGGTCTCCAGTAACCGAGGATTGCATCTATTCCAAGGATCATTGCATAGGCTGCGGCCACATTTGGATCGGTTAGCGGAAGCCCAACGCTCTCAAGAACCATAGCTAACATTATTGCTCCAGCTCCTGGGACTCCAGCTGTTCCTATAGAGGCTAGAACAGCAGTGAGGACTATTGTTAGCTGTTGGCCAATTGTTAGATGAGTTCCTAGGGCGTTTGCTATGAAGAATGTACAGACACCCTGGTAGAGTGCGGTTCCATCCATGTTTATAGTGGCTCCCAGGGGCAAGGTGAAGGAGTATATTCCCTCCGAGATTCCCATCTCCTTGGCAACACGCATGGTTACTGGAAGTGTTCCACTTGAGCTCCTCGTTACGAATGCTGTTAGCATGGCATCTTTAGCTTTACTAATGAACTTGAGGGGATCAATCCCGAAGACCTTGAGAAGGACAAAGTACACTAGGAGGATATGAACGAATAATCCAACGTAAACAGCTGCCGTGACCTTTGCCAACTCACCTACAACTTTGACTCCTTGGGTTGCCATTACGTGGGCTATTAATGCAAAGACACCAATGGGAGCGTATTGCATAACTCCCCCAACTATCTTGTACATCGCCTCAGCCAAACCGTCAATTGCACGAAGCAAGGTTTCTCCGCTCTTCCTTATTCTCTCTTCATTGCTGTTCATTAGGTATGTTATTGCTATTCCCAATATGATAGCAAAGAATATCGTTGGAAGGACTTGGCCATTTGCAAGAGCTCCGAAGGGGTTCGTTGGAATTATGTTAAGTAATGTTTGAACAATGGGTGGTGCCTCTTTTGGCTGGAATTGTTGCCCTCCAACTGAAAGCTGAATTCCAGCTCCTGGGTTGAAGATTCTTGCCATTATAATTCCCAGCATAACTGCAAATGCTGATGTTAGTAAATAGTAGAGGACTATTTTTACTCCCACCCTTCCAAGTCTTGCTGGACTTATGCTGGCTGCACCTACCACTAGCGATGCGAAGACTATTGGCATAACTAGCATTTTCAGAAGTCTGACGAAGAGGTCTCCAAAGGGCTTGATGTACGTTTTTACTGCTTCATCATATCCAAAGTGGCCCATAATTAAACCAAATATTGCACCCAAAATAAGGCCAATAAGTATCTTTTGCAAAACAGGATATTCCAGGTATCTCTTTAATAAACTCACCTTTGTACACCTCCCGACAAGTGTATATCAAGGCATAATATTGGACAAGGCAGTTATATATTTACCCAAACACGATGATGGTTAGTTATGGACAAAATCTCACAAAAATTTGACAAAAATGAATAAAGTATCAGCCAGCTCACCCACTCATCACAGATCAGAGGGGATGGCCTCATCATCTACAATAGGGATTATGTAAGAAAAGTAAAAGTTTGTGGTCAGATACCCTAGGGCTCATCACTCCTCAGGTCTAGCGAACTTCATCATCCCTTTTATTAAGTTCATTGCATAATCTTCAATTGTTATTCCCCTTATCTCTAGGGGCTCGTCTCCTTTTCTTATTAATTCTATTAACATTTTTATGTCATTCCTAATAACCCTATCTCTGAAGATAGCCTCAAATCCAATGACCTTTTTTATAGTTCTGTCATGGATGTTCGCAAGAACTCTTCCATTGTATAGGAGAAGGAGCGAAGAAATACTATTAATTTCTGGGAATATGTGAGTCACAACTATTATGCTCTTATTTTTTGCTTTCTTCTTCTAATACTTGAGTGAGCAGATTTTTTGCGGATATATCCACGTTGCTAAAGGGTTCGTCCAGTATTATTACCTTGGGGTTCCCTATAAATGCCGTTGCAACAAGAAATCGTCTCTTAAATCCCTGAGAAAGCTGGCTAAATCTCTTATTTAATATTTGTTTTAACTCAAACTTTTCAATAACTTCCTCTACATTGTTGCATCCTCTAACTTCGCTTAGGGTCTTTAGATATTCTCCTACCTTTATTCGTGGGTAGAAAACTGTCTTTTCAAATGCAAACGTTATTTCATTAGGCTTTATTTCTTCAAGCTTTTTTCCTAAAACGAGTATTTCGCCTGAATCTGGAAAAGTCAATTTGCTGAGTATTTTTATTAAAGTAGTCTTTCCACTCCCATTTGGCCCTACCACAAGGGATAGCCCTTTTTTAAGCCTAAAGCTCACATTATCGAGAGCTTTGACTTTTCCATAACTTTTACTTAAATTTGAACATTCTATCACCCACATATCCCAATACACCTCCCACCATAAGGAGGAATATAATCTCGGAGGGGATCATCTTCTGAGGAATAAGCCTTACATAAACATCTTCAGTATAGTTGCCAACAATGATTCTCACTCCTCTTTCACTCAAGTAACCTTCATTTGAGTAAATGCTTCTTGAATCTTGAACATAGCAGTTCTCTATCTTGTATTTTCCAGTAAGCGGTAAAATAACTTCTTCATACGTGATTGTGGTATATCCCCTAGGAGCCCCATAGAAAGGAACGTCTATTTCAACAGGCTTAGCGTAGGTGAGGTATAGAATGAGATATGTAGTTGTGAATAAAATTACTGAAGCTAGCATAACATATGTAAGCACCTTCAATACATCTCCCTCCTTTTTATTATTTCGAGTGTGGACACAGCCACTATTCCCTCTAGAAATATTCCCATCAGCAGATATTCCGAAAAGGTCCCAAATTCTCTGCTCCACATCAAATACATTAGAGAGATAGACGGCATGAGAACATCTCTTAGGGAGTATGAATACATAGAAAGAAAGATAATAACAAAACCAGTGGCTACGGGATAAATCTGGTTTTTAAATATGAGAGTTAGAAAAATTGTTAGGACTACTCCCCAAATAAAAGCTAGGAAAGAAGATATGAAGATGGCAAGTAGGGCTCTAGACTGTACAAAGATACCAAAGTGCTTTGAAAGAGTAACAATAAACACGTTTATTATACTCAAGAAACCTCCATAATAAACAACTGGGGTTGTTCTTTTTATTATCGCATTTACTTTGCTACCAACGAGAGAGACGTCTATTATTATTTGGCCACCACTTATGGGTTCTCCAATGAATAGCGCTGCCAAAATCGTGCCTGTGATAAAAGTCGAGAGTATTAATCTAGTCAAGGCAGAGTGAAATGCTGCAAATTGAGCTACTTTAACGGCTTCAAAAAATTCAATGTTGGAGGTAATTGCTGAAAGATAAGAAGTATAGTTGCTAATAGGAACTAGTTTACTGGAGCTTGTGGATACAACGTCTATCTTACTCATAGTTGACCAAAATATGTAAAGAATCACAGAAGGCAATGCTATCATTGTACTTAGCATATCTATTCTTGATTTTAGTTCTACTCCTAGAGTTTTCATTTTTTCATCACTCTCCATAAAGCTATTCCCAGGAATGCAAGTGTTAAGCCTGCATAAATTAGAGTGCTGTTATCTTTAGTAGAGGGAGGATTTGGGAGGGACATTAGAAAGTTTAGAGTTTGATTATCAAGTATAGGGGTTATCATAATTGTTACGGGATCATCAAAAATACCAAAGGGATCCTTGGGATAAATCACACTTGCTTGCACTAAGTAGGGACCTCTAAATATAAAAATGGGATCCTCCTTTTTTGTTTCCCACTTAAGGCAAGTTCCATTTACATGTACAAAAGCACATGCCTTTACCTTGAAAGTATCCATGTTTTGGTAAATGTCTAAGTTGTTGACATATCCAACTCCTATCCTCGTTCCGTTTTCAAATGAATCCCCTATTATAATCTCACTCTTTTTAAACTCTATAGGGATGCCCATATGGTAAATTTTGTCGGCGATAGTAAAGTTATGGGGAATGAAGTAAAATGGGAAAAACACAATCTCATTTCCACATATAAATGTGTTTGTCTTTCCATCTACAGTTAGAGATATTAAAAGCCTTTTAGGAGATCTGTAAACCCAGTCATTGAGAGTTTTAGTTTCAATGTCCAGGGTAAACGTGACGTTATACATATCATCTTCTAAGGAAGTTATTGTAAGGTTTGAAACAATACCCTCATAATCATCAGAGGTTATTACGTATGTTCCGTTTTCATAGTTCAATTTTGTAACTATCACTCTCCACTTTAATGGGATAGACTCGCTAGCTAAAGTATTAGGAGTCAACATCAAAAATATGAAAAGAAGGAAAACAGTCTTTTTCATAATTTCATCCCCTCTTTATCTTCTATAGGGGAGGATTGTATTTTTGGTGCTGTAATAAGCCCGGAGAGTCTAAAGTTCCCATTTATTAGAACTTCGTCTTTGTCCCACCTTTCTCCTGGCCTTTCTGTATGCCTTATTGCTGTTAAATGATAAATGGTATAGACCTTGTAATCTCCTGTTGCAATTCTTTCTCGCTTTATGTCGCCCTTCCAATACATATTTACCCTGTACCTAATCTTTGTTATTGGTATTACTGGTGTTGTATAGTCTTTTGTTTCATAGTTCATCCATCTCCCAAAACCAGCCCACTCATTAGTTTCTGGGTTATAGTAGCCATATAGTGCCGCTCCAGCTCCAAATCCATGTTTTCCGCTGTACGAGACTTTTAGGTTAAAATTTATGGATCCTCCTGATACACTTATACTTATATCAACAGATGAAACTTCTCCTCCTTTTTTTACATCTCTATCTAGAAGGTATGGCTCCAAACTTCCAGCTTTAGTGGTTGTTGTGCTTACTGCCAAGAACATTAACAGCATCACTACAAAGTGCTTCCTATCTAAATATACTTTTATATTGTTCACCTCGTAATAATACTCCAGAGAATAGACTTATAAAAAATTTTGGTTAGTGTTTACATAAAATTATAAATTTAAAATTTGTAAACTAAACAAAGTAGTAAAAAAGAAAGTTCAACCGGATATCTCCCTAATCTTCTCCTTAACTATTTGACTCACGAGCTTTCCATCTGCTTTGCCTCTGACTTTGGTCATCACTCTACCCATTATTAGTCCCATAGCTCCCATTCCTTTCTCTTTTATGACATCTATGTATTGGTTAACTACTTCGTCAACTATCTTTCTCACTTCCTCCTCGCTCAACAAGGTTAATCCCTTTTCTTGTGCAACTTCTTCGGCCGTTTTTTCTGGATGCTGAGCTAACTCTTTGAATATTTCCTCAAAAGCTTCCTTGGCAATTTTTCCTTCCAAATACAGCCTGAATGCTCCCTTTATATGCTCCTCTGTAATGTTTTCAATTGGGACTTCTTTTCTTAGGCCCTTAAGAACAACTGCCAGAATGGAAGCTGCAAGTGATGGTTTTACGCCCATTTCAATCAGCTCTTCAAATAGCTCATCCCTTTCATCGTCCACAATTGTTTGGGCCATGCTCTTGTCAATTCCAAACTCCTTAACGTATTTTTCAACTTTCGCTTGTGGCAACTCTGGCAAGTTTTCTTTTATTCTCCTCTTCATTTCCTCTGTTATCCTTATTGGTGGAATGTCAGTTTCTGGGTACATTCTTGCTTTCCCTGGGAGAGGTCTCATGTATTGAGTGTTTCCGTCTGGGAGGGCTCTCCTTGTCTCTTCTGGAACTCCGATTATTGCTTCTCTTGCCCTTATTATAACCTCTTTTAGGGCTTTCTTGGCTATTTCCTCTTGGGCGGCAACAAGGACAAACGCATCTTCCTCTTCCAATTCAAGTAGTTTTCTAACCTTTTCTACCTCCTCCTGGGTTATTCCATAGTTTGGAAGCTCATCGCTGTGGAATATTCCAGGCACGTACTTCTTAGCTCTATCTGCAAATTCTGTTCCTAACCTCCTTCCTGGTTGGATTTCCATTCCTATTAATCCCTTGAACTTGGGGAGTTTTATTGCGAGAACTTTTCCTCCTTTCTTCAAAATTCTTGCGATTATTTTTGATTTTGTGTCTTTGAATATATCTGTAACATCGTAAAACTCTTCCTTTATGTCTTCTGGTGTAACTCCTCTCTTCCTGAGCTCATCTCTAATCTTGAGCAAGTTGAGCTGCCTTTGAACTTCTCTCTCAATGATCACTGGAATCATGTCGAGCTCTTGAACTCCCTTTATTTCAATCCTGGCTCCACCTTTTATTGAGACGTTTAGATCTTGTCTTATTGTCCCCAGCCCTCTCTTTACCTTTCTAGTGGCTCTCAGAGCATCTCCAATGAACTTTGCAACTACCTTAGCCTGCTCTGGGTGGTGAATATCTGGAGTGGTGCTTATCTCTACAAGGGGAATTCCTAGTCTGTCAATCCTGTAGATGACTTCCCTATCCCTTGTTTCGATAATTCTTGCGGCATCTTCCTCTAGACATATTGTTGGGATCCCCACGGTTCCCCAGGGAGTTTCGACTTTTCCGTCGGTGGCTATTATTGCCGTTCTCTGGAATCCTGAAACGTTTGAGCCATCTATTACAATCTTTCTCATATAATAGACTTCGTCAACTGGTTTGGCGTTTAGCAAATATGCTATCTGGAGAGCAACCTCTAAGGCTTCTTCATCTGGCCCCCTGGGAGGTTCTTCATCCATATAAACTAGATCGCCAAGTTCGTTGTTTGCCTCATAAATGTAAGTTCTTCCCTTCTTGAATTCTTCAAGAGCAGCTGGATCAATCTCCCCAAGTTCACTCATTGTAGGTCTTAGTCTTCTCTTAAAAGTAAAGTCAACGTCATCACTAAGCTTACTTGGAACTGGAGAGAAGAGCTTTTTGGTATCTAGTTGTCTATGAATCTCCAATCCTACTTTAAGTCCTACCTCTTCATAATTTATTTTCTCCACTTTTCCTCCCCAAACAATGTAAAGAATAGAGGGGGTTAAAATGAGTTGCGATTTACTCTCCCCAAGTTACATATTCATAGTAGCTCTCGTCCAGTATCCTAGTCTTTTCTTGTTTTTCTAGAATTACCACTTCTGCTGTGGTGCCTTCTTCTAGCTCTACACTCTCGATTGGTCTAAACACACCTCTTTCATAAACAACCCTGACCTTCATATTTATCCCCCCTTAGTTAATCCTAGAATTTCTTTGGTATATTGCCTTAGTTGTATATAAATTTTTTGACATTTAACACATAAAAACTAAATTTTTTGAAGAAAATGTTAAATGTGAAGAAAATGTTTCAAATAAGGAAAGTGTTTGGTTTAGTATAGGGGGTTATTTCCCCAGCATAGTTTGTGAGCATCATTTTCTTAGCTTCCCTTAAGTCATTTGTATGACCGAGAACCCACATTAGCTTTACGTAGGCAGTTTCTGGAAGCATGTCTTCACACGGTATAACCCCTGCCTTAAGCAACTTTCTTCCAGTTGCATAGACGTTTAAGTTCACCCTCCCATAAAGGCACTGGCTCGTCATGCAAACTGCCACACCCTCATCAACCGCCCTCTTTATACTTGGAATGAGATCTGAGGGGGTATGCCCTAGTCCAGTCCCCTCAATTACTATTCCTTTATACCCCTTATCCACTAAGAAGTCGATTAACTCTGCTGACATCCCAGGATAAACCTTCACTAGGGCAACTTTTTCTTCCAGCTTATCATCAACCCAAACTTCTCCCTCGCTTCTCTTCCTGTAATCGTCTCTAAGGAATTCTATTTTTCCATCACTCCATATCTTGGCTATGGGAATGTCGTTTATACTCCTAAAAGCATCTCTCCTTGAAGTATGCATCTTCCTAACCTTTGTTCCTCTATGAGCTAAGCAGTAAGTATCGCTTGTCTCTCCGTGCATAACTACCATAACCTCAGCAGCATCGCTTACTGCCATTCTTGTGGCACAAATAAGATTCATAGCAGCATCACTACTAGGTCTATCGCTACTTCTCTGTGCTCCAACTAAGACAACGGGCTTTGTTAAGTTTCTCAACATGAAGCTCAGTGCTGCTGCAGTGTATCCCATTGTATCTGTTCCGTGGGCTATCACAACTCCTTCGTTTCCAGAATTCAGAGCCTTTGCCGTTTCATGAGCAATCTCAATCCAATGTTTAGGCTTCATGTCCTCACTAAATATGTTGAAGAGTAGCTTAGGTTTTATGTTTGCTATCTCAAAAATTTCGGGAACAGCTTTTGCAAGTTCCTCAGCTGTAAATGCTGGATAAACAGCTCCAGTCTCGTAATCTATTCTACTAGCTATAGTCCCTCCAGTTCCCAGGATAGTTATTGTGGGTAACTCTTTCCTAGGCTCAAGTTCTGCTTTGAAGTGCACTTCGGGCTTAGCCTTAGCTTTTTCTATCACATTTATTTCTTGTATCTTTTCAATTGCAATACCAATGTTATACCCATTGTCAAGCTTTATTACAACCGTATCTCCCTCTGAGAGCTCGTAAGGGGGCATTACTATTCCTTCATATTCTACTTTTTCTCCGTCTTCAACTTTAATAATCCTGACATAGTCGCCCACTTCAATTCCCTTTTGTTTAAGAAACTCTTCGACTCTCATTTATACCCCCTGCGTATTTTTGCAATTAACTCTTATAAAGGTTGGATATTAAGTTTCTTTTATGGGAATAATATTTGGAGGCTCATCTTTTGGAATAGTTGAAGGGGATTCGATTAGGCTATTTATGTACGACACCGAATTTTGTGAAGTCTATACTCAGGTTAAAGGAGATGTTGTTTTTAGAAGGATTAGAAAACTGAAAGGAAATAAGTATCTAGAGAAAATTATTGTGGCAAATCCTAACAAGCATCCAGTTGATTTTGAAGTCATTGTTAATGTTACTTCAAAGTTTAGAGATGTTTTTGAGGTTAGGAGAATAGCAACTCCCGTTAATAGAGAAATATCAAGAAATAAGTTTGGGTTCGAATATAGGGGTAGGGATGGAGTGGTTAGGAAAGTCATAGTATTGACCGAAGGACTTAGTGGTTCTCTCCCTCCCTATTCTTGGAGAACGGCTAAGGTAAAGATAACTCTTCAAGCTTCTGTACCAGTGATTCACGATCCCTCATTTCCACAGATAAGGGCGAGTGGATTGTATGGATTATTAAAGAAGGCTCTAGAACACTTAAGAGCATTAAGCGTCGAGATTACTGGGAATAAAACATTATTTGCTGGAATTCCAGACTTTTTCTGCGTTTTTGGCAGAGATTCAATAATATCCTCTCTCTTTTTGCTCCCTTATGATCCAAAGTATGCTAAGGGAACTTTATTTGTGTTGGCAAAGCTCCAAGGTGAGAAATTTGATCCTAAAAGGTTGGAAGAGCCTGGAAAAATTCCTCATGAATATAGGCTTGGAGAACTCTCGCTTTCTGGGAATTATCCTTTTTCTCCGTATTATGGTTCTATCGATGCGACTCCTCTCTATCTTATCCTTGCTGGTGAGTACTACAGATGGACCAAAGATCAAGAGACAATAAAAAAGCTCAGGGAGAACTTATTTTCTGCTTACGAGTGGCTAATAAAGAAGCTTGAGGAAGGTAACGGTTTTTTAGTATACACTTATGCAAATCCTTACGTTCCAATGAATCAGGGGTGGAAGGACTCGAGAGAGGGAGTTCCAGATGAAGATGGGCTTCCCACAAAACCACCTGTGGCTCTTGTAGAGGTACAGGGTTATGCGTATAAAGCCCTTCTTTCTCTAGCAGAAATTTCAGAAATAATTAATCCTGATGAAAACTATCTTATCCAGCTTTCTAGAGAATTAAAAAAGAAGTTTAACAGGGAGTTTAAGGGAAAAAAGGGGTATAAGCTTGCTTTGAATTCAGATGTATTGGCCTCAAATCAGGGGCATTTATTGTTCTCTGGGATTGTGGAAGATCAAGAAAAAGTCATTGAGGCTCTCTTTTCTTCAGAACTTCTAACTAGGTGGGGAATTAGAACGTTGTCTGAGAAAGAAAAGGCCTACAATCCATTTAGCTATCATAACGGAAGCATATGGCCACACGACAACGCTATAATAGCTTTAGGTCTTTCAAAGGTTGGAGAGCTCGAAAAGGCGGAAGATGTAGCATTGAGAGTTCTAAGAGCTTTCTTGCGGTTGAATTCGTTGCCCGAGCTCTATGCGGGTGTTGATGCTCCAGAACCATTTATAATTCCCAGAGCAAATGAGCCTCAAGCATGGAGTGCGTCTTCCATATTTGCATTTATTACGGCCTCATTAGGAATTACTCCCAAAGGAGTCTCAAGAGAAAACACTAAGCTTCCAAACCTTTCAATTTATCCAGTTATTATAAACGGGAAAAAGCATAAACTGGCAATAAAAAATGGAGAAATCAAGATTTCAAGAATTTCTTAACTTCGATTGGGTCGCTTAGATCTATTCCTTCGATTCCCCAGATTTTAGTTACATATTCTATCTCTGCAGTGTAATCCCCTGGGACTAGTGACAGATGGTTAGCTCCCATAACCCTTATAAAATCTTGTGAGTCGAGAGGATTTTTAATTGCTGTGTGCGGCCACTGTTTCCCCCATTTGAGCTTTCTTTCAATTTCTTCCGTTATCTCAACTCCTTCCGTAAAGAAGTAAAGGAGATAGTATTTTCCGTTTCTTCTTATTAGTCTAGCAACGGTGAATTCTGCAGGGGGAGTTCTATAGGTTAACGCTCCCCCACTCTTTCCTTGGCACTGCCCTTGAATTGTTACCGCCCTAAGGTTTTCATAAGCATCATCACTTAGCCTTGCATAGTAGAGGGAGGAAGCTCCACAGTTCGCTATTATCACAATTTCATCGTCTACGTACTTTATATCTCCAAAGAGTGGCGGTTTCCCGCTTAAATAGTACAGCAAAGCTGAGGAAATGGTTCCCTTTATATCTCCTTCACAGGTAGCAGGGATTATTGGCTTTTCTCCAAAGGCATCTTGGTTAAAGGGGAAGAAAGCTGGGATTGTACATGCTGTGACACCGTAAACCTCACTCAACTCAGGCTGACACTTTATTGAAATTCCGCTTACTCTTTCTTTTCTTTCCTCTACAATTTTCTTTGCTCCTAGGTAAAGCCTTATTTGTTTTTTAAGCACTTCTGGAGTTAGCATCTTATTGTCAAACTTCACATTTGTGTTCTTCATTAGCCAATTATAGAATTCTTCAACTTTTTCATCCTCAATACTTTCGCCTTCCTTTATTACTACGTACTGGTCGAGAATTATGAAGTCTCCTACAAACTTCTTTAGTCTTGGCAGATCGTCCATTAAGTGTTCCATTCCCAAGGTGTATGTTCCTCCGAACAATAATAGAGCCCTTTCGGAGAGTGCTTTTATAGCTTCACTAGCCCTTGCCCAGGCTTTTACTAGCTCCACATCCCCAATGACTCTGGAGTGTCTGATCGCGTATTCGTTCACTGAACTTTCCCAAAGAGAAGCTCCAACTGAAGTTACACATGTAGCTCCAGCCCAATTTGGATCGCCATCACTATAAAGTAGTATGGGTACATTTGCCTCTTTAATGAAATATGTAACTAAATTACTCTCTGTCCAGTGCCAGAGACCAAGAATGACTCCGCTTACTCCTTTTGATTTAGCAATCCTACCCGCTTCAATTGCTTCCTCAACACTGTTAATTCCAAATATTTCCTCAGAATACTTTCCAAGTTCTGCATTTATATCGAGGATCTCAAACTCTTCACTCAACTCTTTCAGCAACTTTTCATGTTTTTCTTTAATTGCACTTTCTCTTTCGTGGGAGAGAGCGGTTTTCCTAGGGTCTGTAAAAGAGACAAGTCCTATCATTATGACACCTCCCTAATTTGTGGAGTTATACTCTTTAAATATGTATAGCAAAGAAAGGTTAGAGGTGATCGATAATGATTACTGCTTTCGGAGAAGTGCTGATTGATTTTATAGCAGCTGAAGAAGGGGACTTAGAGAATGTGAAAATTTTTGAGAAGCACCCAGGAGGAGCGCCTGCAAATGTTGCTGTGGGGGTTTCAAGATTAGGTATTCCATCATTCTTAGTAAGCAAGGTGGGAGATGATCCTTTTGGAAGATTTCTCATAAGGAGGTTAAAGGAGGAGGGCGTAAACACTGAAGGAGTTCTCATTGACAACGAGAAACATACTGGGGTGGTTTTTGTTCAATTAAAGGGTGCAAAGCCTTCTTTCATTCTCTACGACGAGGTTGCTTACTTTAACATAAAATTGAGTGAAGTCCCCTGGGAAATACTGGAGAGCTCAAAAATTGTTCACTTTGGTTCTGTGTTACTGGCTAGAGAACCCAGCAGAGGAACAATGATAAAGGTCATTGAAACCCTAAAGGAGAAAAGCCTTGTAAGTTTTGATGTAAATATTAGGAAAGATCTGTGGAGGAGCGAAGAGGAGTTAGTGGAAACATTGAAAAGAGTCCTGTCCAATGTTGATATCCTAAAGTTGAGCGATGAAGAATTTAACCTATTAAAGGAGTATGGCTTAGAGCCTAGAGGGAAACTTATTACGGCCATTACTTATGGGGCCGAGGGATGTAGAATTGAGAGTGATGAAGCGTCAATCTTTGTTCCTGCCTATAAAGTTTCTCCCGTAGATACTACTGGGGCTGGAGATGCCTTTGTTTCTGCCCTTTTAGTAGGGCTTCTAGCCCTAGACAAACAAAAACTTGAAGAAAGCGATATGTTCCTTCTTGGCAAGTTTGCAAACCTTGTCGCTGGCCTCTCAACTCAGAAAAGAGGAGCTTGGAGCGTTCCCAGGAGAGAAGAGTTGGAGAAGTACGAGGAGGGGAGAAAAATTTTTAGCTTAATAACTCTCTGACTCTCCTTTCAAAGTCGATGAATCTAGGAACTCCAATGAATTCAACTCTGTTATTTATGAGAATTGTAGGCGTTCCTAGAATGTTGTGCTCCATTGCCTTTCTTCTTCCTTCTGGAGTTGCTACACTAAGCTCTCTTACAATGACTCCCGGGTATTTCTTTTCTATTTCTCTGGCCATCTGAACAGCAATTGGACAGTAGGGACATCCTGGGGCAGTGATAACCTCAATGATGACTTTCTTTTTTGGCTTTCTCTCCTCTATTATACCCATTCTTTTCATTAGCTCTAACATTTTCTTTCTTCTTATCATCTCGAGCTCATCCATTTTCTCTCCCCATGTTTTGGTCAACAGAAGAACTTAATAATCTGTTTGTGAAGAAATTTTCATGAATTCTTGAATTTTAGAATCACGAACTCTTTGTAGTCCATGACCTTCTGAAACCCCTTCTTTAGATAATATTGGTATGCGGGTAAGTGGGGAAAAGTCACGATATATATTTCCTTTCCTAATTCCTTTAATCTCTTGATTGCAAAGGTAAGAAGTTTGCTCCCGATTCTCTTTCCTCTGTACTTTTCATCCACCATAAAGAATTCGATTAGTCCGATATTTTTCTCCCTAAGTTCTTCTGGCACCCACCAAACTTCCTTTCCTTTTAGGTTGTATACCAATGCTACTGTTCCAATAATATTGTTATTGTCCTTAGCAACGTAGAGTTCATCAAATTCTTTTGTGAGCCTAAACTCTAAAAATGGCTCATAGATTTTCTTAAAGCCCTCAAAATCGTTGGGTTCGGGCTTTTTCTCTGCCCACTCTAGGGCGGGATACGCTCCATTTGTGCTTTGATAAACTCCAAAGACGAATTTTAGAAGGTCATCTTTTAGCTTGATTGGTTCATTAACTTTTTCAATTATCACTTTTAACACCAAGAGAATTAAAAAAAGAAAGGGGTATTAAGCTTTGCTTCTCAATACATTATTCCAGCTGAGGCTTCCCTCTATTAGCTCCTGTAGGGTAATTTCTTTTTCCTCTATAACTTCACCCTTAAGTTTTTCCTTTAGTTCTTCAATATTAACTTTTGAATCATCTATAACAACTTCCGCCACTTTTGCGTATGGATTTATGAACACTCTGTAAAATTCATCTCTCGTTGAGAGTTCATACTGGACGATTTTTGCTTCTTCTGGAGTTAAGTTAGTCGTGAATTTTATCCACTTCATCCTACCACCTCACTCAAAGTAGTTGACTATGTCAATGTAAGTCTTCCTGTAGAGCTCGCTGTTCTTCATTTTTTCGACGAATTCTCTTGTCCTGAAGTACTTGTCCTTCTTATAGTCCCAATCTGGGTGTAGCTTCTTCCACTCTTCCCAGGAATAACTAAATTGTCTCTGGACTTTGTCTCTATATATTTCTGGTATTACATTAAAGGTACAGAATGGAACTATCCTTCCATCGGGCATTGCATAGTGAATTACACATCTTTCAACTCTCTCCACATCGTAGTTGTACTCATCCATGAAGTGCATCATTCCCAGGAAGAGGGTCTTAGTGTGGAACTGTCCTAAGGCATCATAGTTTCCATGCATGAATGCATTCTTAATTAGTCCAAGTACATCTAACCCTTTTGGTGCATACTTTTCGTCATAGAACTGCTTGAATTTTATAAAGACTGTCTCTCCTATTGCTTTTAGCTTTGCTAAACCTTTGAATCTTGCTCTTTCTATTTCTTCAGCCTTCTCAACTAAGAATTCAACAAATCCTTCTACATCTATGAACCTGGGAATTGGGATAACCTTCTTCTCCTCTTTGTCGAGAAAAACATAGGTTGCAGCTCCACAGGCATAGTGGCTGGTCATATAGTAGTGCTTTCCTGTAAATGCTTCGAAGAACCTAGCTATGTAACCCGCTATTGGAATTGGGTACCAGTCATCTCTAGATATAGCCCCATTTGTTTGCTCTTCTATCTTCTTAATTGCTCCTGCAATCGTTATTCTGAACCTCTGCCTCTCCTTCTTGGGTACCCTACCAACTAGGGATATTGGCTGGAAGTTTACTCCTCTAACTATGTCAAGATGATTAAGTCCGAAGTTTATTATAGCCCCAGCTTCGTGGTCATTGACATTTCTAATTAGTGTTGGGACTAGAACTATTCCGGGGCCACCGGCTTTTCTCACGTTTTCAAATATCAGTGGAATCTCCCAGTGATTCTTCCAGTTAGTTTGAGGCGTCATTCCATCATAGCTCAAGTATAGAGTGTTTACTCCTGCTTCTCTTATCTTCTTAACTAATTCAGGCTCAAATGCTAGTCTTATTCCATCGGTGTTTAGCTGAACGTGGTCGTATCCTTCCTCTTTGGCTATCTTTATTATTTCAATTAAATCGTCTCTTAAAGTGGGCTCTCCTCCAGTGAACTGGACTGCGTTTGCTCCAATTGGGTTTTCCTTCTTTGCATTTCTTAGCATCATCCTTATTTGCTCTAGAGTTGGCTCGTATACTGGTTCTCCTTCTCTTGCATAGAAGAAGCAGTACCAGCAGCTAAGATTACACCTGTTTGTGAGGACTATGTTGAGAAGGTTTGTGTGAGATCTATGTCTTGCACAAAGGCCACAGTCAAAGGGACAGTTAATTCCAGTATTAGGAACATTTACTGAGAATAGCTTTTTATCTTCGAACTTCCATCGTAGAAATCTATAATATAAGTCAACATCTTCAGAATATAAGTCTGTAATTATACCTTCGGGACACTTCTTCGTTATCCAGACCATTCCATCCTTTTCCCAAACGACTGCGGGAACTACTCTCCTACTCTCAGGACAGAGTGAGTAGGTTCTATGGGGGAGTGGTTCTCCGTAACCTCGATTTGCATTTTTTAGCATTTCTTCAAATTCCTCTTCACTTATCTCGGGAAATTCTATTATTTCCCGCATTCTTTTAGTTAGTGCTTCGAACTCTTTCTCACCACTCGGAACTTCCCCAGCACTTAAATTCTCAGCCATGTTACCACCTGAAGACCTATACCCCCTTCTCCCTATAAAAGGTTTTGCCTATATTTGAAACTAAATTTTCATATGTATGAAATTTTGATTTCATAATCTCATGTTTAAAACAAGATGGACAAAGGCAAACATTTATAAGATTTCGTTGTTAACCAATGGTGTAAATTATTGCAAAATTTTTCATTCAAAACTAGGGGGGCTGTGAATGGAGGAAGCAAGTTCAATTAGCAGGTATCTGTACACTTTCATAGTCCTGTTCATAATTTGGCTATTCTTGACAGCAAGTCTTGATCCTCAAGAACTGACAATTGGAGCTTTGTTCTCTGCAATAGCTGCACTCTTCACATATGAAATCTTCACAACTAGGGGATTGGCAAATCTTCATCCTAAAAGAGTCCTCTACTTTATTGCATATATTCCTTACTTCTTGTGGGCCATGATTATGGCAAACTTAGATGTAGCATACAGAGTGCTCCACCCAAAGAGGCCCATAAACCCAGGAATAGTGGAGTGTAAGACAACGCTCACCAACAACGTGGGCAAGATGGCGTTGGCAAATTCGATAACCCTGACTCCAGGAACAATAACTCTAGATGTTGATGGAGATAAGTACTTTATTCACTGGATAGATGTCAAAGATTCCTCCGTTGAGGGAGCTTCTGAGCACATAACTAAACCTTTTGAAAAATTCTTAAGGGTGATTTTTGAATGATAGGGGTTAACATATATCTCCTCCTAATTGGAGTAGCAACACTTCTCAGCATGTACAGGGTATTTAGAGGGCCAACAACCGTTGATAGGTTAGTGGCTGTAGATATTATGACCACCATAACAGTGGGGCTAATGGTTCTCTTCGCCTTATACTACAGGAGGATAATCTTTCTGGATGTTGCTTTAGTATACGCGATATTGTCATTTGCGGGAGTTATAGCCTTCGCTAGATACTTGGAGGGAGGCCTATGAGTGTTCTCTCATTAATAGGAGAACTCCTAGTACTTTTTGGGACGGTATTTTACCTTCTCTCAACGCTTGGTCTAATTAGAATGCCAGATGTTTACAATAGAATGCAGACTGCAACTAAGAGCGCAACCTTAGGTTCTCTTGGCGTAATAATTGGGACTGGAATTTGGGCCCTGGGAGAAGGGTTCAGCGTTGCATGGCTGACTAAGGCTATCGTGATTGCAGCATTTTTACTCTTAACAAACCCAATTAGCGCTCATGCATTGATTAGGGCAGCTTACAAGTCAGGAATTCCCCTCTGGGAAGGAAGTGTCGTGGATAAGTACAAGGAGCATCTTGAAAGAAAGAAAAAGGAGGAGGGTGAGCAAGAATGAACTGTATAGTTTGTATTGAATATATAATTGTCGCCCTCATGATAATTTCAGCAATTTTAGCAGTCGAGTGGAGAGACCTTTTAGCCTCAACGGTTGGCATGGCTGCAGTGAGCCTTTTCGCATCAATTTTGTTCTTCTTCCTTCAAGCTCCAGACGTTGCAATGACTGAAGCAGCTATAGGTGCTGCTTTGAGCGCTGCGGTCTTCATATTTGCGATTAAAAGAACCTACAGATACGAGACCGAGGAAGAGGAGAAACTTGGTTGGTGGGTGAGGTGGTAGGTATGCTCAAGAGAGTTCTCGCAATACTCACGATCCTTGTAATTGGTTATTGGCTTGCCCAAGGTTTAGCAGACGTTCCTTTTGGCCAGGATAAGATGGTTGTTGGCAAGTACTACCTTGAGCATGTAAAAGAAGAGACTGGTGCCGTTAATGCCGTAACCGCAGTTGTGGTTAACTACAGAGGACTTGATACCCTAGGTGAAGTAACTGTTTTGTTCATAGCTTCTACTGGAGTTGCGGCCTTATTGTGGAAGAAGAAGAGGGAAAGAACAGCGAAGACGGAAGGTTCTGTGGTCTTAACGACGGGAGCTAGGCTGTTATTTCCATTCATAGCGTTATTTGGAATGTACATTTTCATTCATGGTCACCTCACCCCGGGTGGAGGATTCCCAGGAGGAGCTACAATAGCTACGGCATTCCTGTTGATGTATCTGGCTTTCACAATCTATGAGATCCCACACAGGGGCTTTGAAGTCACAGAAGGACTCGCAGGAATGGGCTATGTTATTACAGGACTAATAGGTCTGGCAATAGGTGGATACTTCCTCTTTGATTGGATTTGGCAAACATGGGGATGGGGACATGAGAACATAGGTAGACTCTTCAGCGGAGGATTCATACCAATAATTTACACTTTGATTGGCATAAAGGTGGGAACGGAGCTCAGTGGAATCGTGGACAACATGCTCAAGGAGGAGGTGAAAGAATGATCTCCTCTTACTATTTCGGTGCAATAAGCCTCATTCTCATCGGTCTCTATGCCGTGCTAGTTAAGAAGAACCTGCTAAAAATCCTTATAGGCCTGAGTATCATGGAGACCGGAGTTAATCTTCTACTCATCAGCATTGGATACGTTTCTGGAAAATCTGCGCCAATTCTAAGTGAGGGTGTAACAGCTAGCAATGCAGTTGATCCTATTCCTCAAGCATTAGTCCTAACGGCAATAGTCATTGGTGTTGCAACCACTGCAATGGCCCTTAGCGTTGCTATTCTATTGTATGAAAAGTATGGAACCCTCAACATAGAAGAGATAAGGAGGTTGAGAGGATGAGCCAGGTTGCAGCTTTGTTGATAGCTCTTCCTCTCATCAGTGCATTCTTCGTTCCCGTATTAAAGCAGATAGGAAAGTCTCTAATTAAGCCATTCCTCGTCATAATAACTTTGCTCCAGACATTAATTGCTAGCTGGGCCTTTGTTCAAGTTTACTCAACAGGAAAACCAATTATAATCTATGCTGGTGGATGGAAACCTCCAATTGGGATTAACCTATACATAGGTCACTTTGCGGCGTTGTTCATATTAGTAATTGCGGTAGTGAGCTTTCTAATGGCCCTCTTCAACTTTAAAGCAGTAACTGTTGAGCCAATTGACAAGTATGCAATGCTCTTCCTACTTTTACTCCTGGGAGCTACAGGGATGATCGCTACAGGAGATATCTTTAACCTCTTTGTCTTCATGGAGATTACAGCCATTTCCGCTTATGCACTAACTGCGTATAACAAGACTGGCGAAGCTGCAGAGGCATCTATGAAATACATAGTCCTGGGAGGAATTGGTTCAAGCTTCTTCTTGGTAGGTGTAGCCCTCATCTATGGAGCAACAGGAACGTTAAACATGGCCCACCTGGCAATGCTTGCTAATGACATTAACCCGACAGTTGTTCAGGTAGGATTGGCTTTGATAATCTTTGGATTGGCAGTCGAGGCAGAACTCTTCCCACTGAATGCTTGGGCACCAGATGCCTATCAAGCAGCTCCTCACCCAATTACCGTAATGTTTTCAGCCTTTGTAGTTAAAGCGGGCCTATATGCAATGGCCAGAATCCTCTACTTGTTCAAAGATGTTTCTGGCTGGTCTTCTCTAACTAAGCTATTAATTGCAATGGCAACGTTGACGGTTGTATTTGCCGAACTATCAGCCTTGAGGCAGAAGAACGTAAAGAGAATGATTGCATACTCAAGTATAGGCCAAGTAGGCTTAATAGCACTTGCCCTTTCCCTGGGAACTCAAGAGGGAGTTAGTGCTGGAGTATTTCACATGCTTAACCACGCCATAGTAAAGACAATGATGTTCATGGCCATTGGATATGTGGGAATTACCTTGGGTGGAACAATGATTGAAAACTTCGAGGGTTTGGGCAAAAGAATGCCATTAACGTCCTTGTCACTAACCATTGGAGGAATAGCCACCGTAGGAGTTCCATTGTTCAACGTGTTCTGGAGTAAACTTAGAATTATCCTTGCAGCAGCCCATGAAGGAAACCTGTGGCCTGTGGCTTTGGTTCTCTTCGCTAGCGTAGTAGAGGCAGTTTATTACTTCAGGTTAATTCACACAATGTGGTTCAAAGGAAAGAGTGGGGAAAGAATTCCCGAGGGGGCTATTGCAATTGTCCTCTTACTATTGGCGATGCTCATCATAGTCATAGGAGTGTATCCAACGCCATTCTGGAACTTGGTGACGAAGGCTGGAAGCGATATTGTGGAGGTTAGTAAATATGTTGCAAATGTACTTCCGGGGGTGAAACTATGAACGAGCTTCCTATAATCCTATTATCACCCCTCATAGGTGGAGCATTGGCATGGCTAATTAGAGTGAAAGGAATTAGAGAAGCGATTGGTGTAGTTTCCTCAGCTATCCCCTTATATTTCCTAATAAAACTCTATCCTGCTCTAGAGGGTGAGCCCATTAGGTATTCCTTGAACGTTGGAGGCTTCGAGCTAACCTTAGCTCTCAGTCACATATCTTGGATATTTGCCATGATAGCAGCAGTTGTCGGCCTTTCTGCAGTCCTAGGATTAGTATCAACAGCAAAGGACAGCAATGAATGGCTCTTTGCTCTAATGAGCCTAGCAGGGGCACTAGGCGTGTTCTTGGCAAATGACTTTGTCGTATTCTTCCTCTCCTGGGAAATAATGACATTTGCCAGCTTTATGATGGTATTTAAGTACAATAGGCATGCTTCACTAAAGTATTTCGTGCTGAGCATTGCCGGTGCTTATGCAATGTTATTGGCTATAGGAATAATCTACGCCAAGACGGGAAGTCTCAGCTTCCCAGAAATTTCAGCAATATTTAGGCAGGATGCAATGATGGGAATGATGGGTGGAGGAGGAGTCTTTACCAAGACTGAAACTCTCCTAATCTACGCTCTGTTCCTAGTGGCCTTTGGTGTTAAGGCTGGAATGTTTCCGCTTCATGTCTGGGCTCCCGATGCATACAGTGAGACAAACCAAAGTTATACTGCAATGTTCAGTGGAGTTCTCAGCAAGACTGGAGTTTACGGATTCTTCTTGCTGTATCTTCTAATGTATGGTAAACTAGCAATAACTTTGGGCAATGTGAGAAGTGCACCAACATTTGGCTACATTATTGCTTTCCTTGGTGGATTGACGATAATGGTTGGTGGAATTTTAGCAGCTTTGCAGGAGGATATAAGGAAGCTCTTTGCATACTCCAGTATTAGCCAGATTGGTTACATATTAATAGGATTAGGAATAGGAACTCCCCTAGGAATAGCAGCTGCAACATACCACGCAATAAGCCATGCTCTCTTCAAGGGATTGTTCTTCCTCATAGTTGCTACTATAATTTACAGAACTGGAAAGACAGAATTCAAAGATTATGGCGGATTGGCAGAAAAGATGCCCATAACCTTTGCAATGGCTTTCGTCGCAATATTAAGCCTAGCTGGAATTCCTCCAATGGCTGGATTTGCAAGCAAGTGGCTTATATTTGAAGCAGTTATAAGCAGAAACTTACCGATTTTAGGCGCAATGGTCTTCTTCGGAAGTGCGATAGGTTTCGTCTACCTTATAAGATTCACATATGCTGTTTGGTTTGGCCAGAGGCCTAGCGACCTAGAAGATGTTAAAGATGCACCACTTCCTCTTGCAATAGGAATGGGGATACTCGCAATCCTGAATGTTATCTTTGGTGTTGCTCCGGGACTTGTGGCTAGAGAGCTCAACAAACTATTCAGCAATCCTCCGATCGGAGGAACAATCTGGGAGCTTGACTTGGGCTTTGGAAGGTACAACGGATTACTACTCTCAATATGGCTCGTCATTGGACTAATAATTGCAGCAATACTTTACTTCATGGGAGCAGGGGTTAGAAAAGTTCCAGTCACCGACACTTACCAGTCTGGTAACCCAGTGACAATGGAGTACAACCTAACCATAAGAAGGAACTTCTTCTTGCCACTCAAGGAAGCAATGGCGTTCTGGCTTAAAATGAGCTTTGACAGGTTATATCATGACATATGGAAGGCGATTGAAGAGTTAGCGGATTTGGCGAGGAGTTATGTGTATAATGGAAACATTCAGGCATATGCGTGGTACTTAGCAATAATCCTCCTAATATTGGTAGCTATGGGGGTGTGACAGATGATTGGGGTTTTCCTTAGGGCTCTCTTAATCATTATTTATGCAACGTTTGTTGGGTTCATATTCATGGGAATCATAAGGAAAGTAACCGCCAGAATACACAGGAGAATAGGCCCACCAATTTACCAGCCAATCATTGATACCCTTAAGTTCTTTGGAAAGAAGGAGAACATAACTCATGGTCTAATTTACGACTTTGGAATTATATATGCTGTTGGAGCCACTATACTCGCCCTGATGTTCATCCCATTAGGGCCAATAAGCGTTCTTAGAGCGTATGGAGATCTAATCCTAGTAACTTTTCTCTTAGAAATTCCAATGCTTGGTATAATGTTTGCTGCAATGAGTTCTGGCAATCCTTATGCTGGGATAGGTGCACAGAGAGCTCTATTAACACTCTTAGCAATCCAAGTTCCATTAGGACTCGCTATAATTGCCGTAGCTGAGTACTATGGAACATTCAGCACTTACGAAATAGTCATGGCTCAACAAAAGATGGGATGGAGCATATTCCACCTACCATTGCTATTGGCTGCAATAGCTTATGACATTGTTCTTCAAGCGATGTTTGGAAAGGAACCATTTGACATCATGATTGCCCCTGGAGAGATCTCATTAGGTCCGATGGTGGAGTTTGGAGGAAAACACATGGGAATGCTTCAGATTCAGCACGCAATGGCACTGTTCGCGGAGACACTATTCTTTTCAAACATATTCCTTGGAGGAGGTGTAGTCACAGCATTCGGCAGTCCACTCCTAAACACACTTGCAAGCTTAGCAGTTTTACTGGTTAAGCAGATTGCAGTATTGCTAATAGCGATATTTGTAGGGGCGATATTCCCAAGATTCACAATTGACCAAGCGGCGAAATTCTATTGGAAGTGGCCAACAATAATAGCTGCAATTGGAGCCATAATGGCTAGCTTGTGAGGTGAGGGGAATGGTTGATTGGAGGTTATTTGAGCCATTATTTAATTGGGCCAGAAAAAAGAGTCTTTGGATTGTTGCATTTTGTACCGGATGTGGTGGAATAGAGATGCCTCCACTAATGACCGCTAGATATGACTTAGAGAGATTCGGTATAATGCCAGATCCCAGCCCAAGACAGTATGACCTCTTCCTAATAACGGGTTATGTAACTCCAAAGACTCTAAAGAGAATAATTATAACCTATGAAATGGCTCCCGATCCCAAGTACGTTCTAGCTCACGGCTCTTGTCCAATTAACGGTGGAATATACTGGGACGCTTATAATGCAATAAAACAACTTGACAAGTACATCCCCGTTGACGTATATATAGCTGGATGTATGCCAAGACCCGAGGCTGTAATGGATGGAATAAAGAAGCTAATGGAAATGATTGAGAACGGAGAAGCTGATGGATGGAAGAGGTACAAGGAAAACTACGAGTGGTATAGAAAGAATCAGGATGAGCTATTGGGAGAGGGATGGAGAGAGAAAGAAGCTAGAAAATGGATTCCATGGTTAATGGATAAGAGGAAGGAGGTTAAAGAATGACGTGGGAAAAGGGAGAAGAGATTGTCAAGCAGATACTAGAGAAAGCTCCATACGCAGAAGGAAAAGTAAGGAGAGAAAGAAGGCTAGAATTTAGAGTTCCAGCAGATAAGATTAGAGACTTCCTTAGGATTATGAAGGAGTCGAACTTCCCATTAATGCTTCAGATAACCGCAGTTGACTGGCCAAAGGAGGGGGAAATAGAGCTTGTTTATCACTTAATTAACGTTGAGTTGGGAACTCATGCCATGGTAAAGACAAGAATTCCCAGAGATTTAGATAAAGCTAGAATGCCAACTGTTAAGGATATTTATCCAGCAGCTGAAACATATGAGAGAGACGTTCATGACTTTTTCGGAGTTTACTTTGAGGGGAATGAAAAAATGGAGATGCCTTGGATATTAGATGATCCAGAGAGAGGACTATACCCCCACAGAAAGGACTTTGACATGCTTGCCTATGTGAAGAAGAAGTATAAGATTCTTGATAGATTCGACGAGGATAAGGATAAGTATGTGATCTGAGGTGAGAATTATGGTTAGTCAAGAAGAACTCATTAGGGAAGCGAGACAAAATGGAATGGAGCTGTATCCAATTGATAAAGATACCTATGAGTTGTTCTTTGGACCTCAACACATGGCAACTGAAAACTTTAGTATCATCTTAAAGATGGATGGGAACAGAGTTGTAAAGGCTATAGCTAATCCTGGGTTCCTTCACAGAGGTTTCGAAAAGTTGGCTGAGTATAGGCCTTGGTATACTAACATAGCTCTCCTTCTTAGAATTTGTGTCCCAGAGCCCGACGTTCCGGAGGCAATATACTCAATGGCAGTGGATGAAATAATTGGATGGGAAGTGCCAGAGAGAGCCCAGTGGATTAGAACTCTTGTGTTAGAGATGGCTAGAGTAACAGCATACCTCTTCTGGATAATGGGTTTGAGCTTTAAGCTAGGTGTCTACACAGCTGGGCAATGGGCTGCTGCTTACAGAGAGAGGTTTATGGCATTATTTGAGCAATTGACAGGAGCAAGAGTTTACCACATTTATACAATCCCAGGAGGAGTAAGAAGGGATATCCCAGGGGACAAGTGGTTAAGACAGGTTAGAGATACAGTGGAATACCTCAAAGATAAGCTTAAAGACTTTGATAATGTCCTCTTCGAGAACTACATAACTTACAAGAGGCTTGAGGGAATTGGAGTAATGGACAAGAAGTTTGCACTAGAAGAGGGGGTAACGGGGCCAAACCTAAGGGCAACTGGAGTTGCCTACGACGTTAGAAAATCTGATCCATACCTTTTGTATCCTGAGCTTGACTTTGAAATTCCAGTGTTGAAGGAAGGGGATGCACTTGCAAGAGTTTTAGTTAGAAGATATGAGCTTGAGCAAGATCTCTACATAATTGAGCAGCTCCTCGATATGGGACCACCAAGTGGGCCTTACAAGGTTCAAGATCCAAAACTGAAGAACCTTCCAAGGTTTAAAGTCCCGCCAGGCGAGGCCTTTGCTCATGTTGAGGCAACAAAGGGTGATTTTGGAGCATACGTTGTTAGCGATGGGGGACATAAGCCATATAGGGTGCACATAAGAGGCCCTAGCATTGCTCATGGTGTAAGAGTTCTTGAGCAACTTTTAGTCGGAGCGAGATTAGCTGATGTCCCTGCAATATTAATGAGTCTTGATAATTGTCCTCCAGACATTGATAGGTGAGGAAAATGGAGGAGGTAACATTTAGAATAGCTCCCGAGGAGAAGGTAAAGAAAAAACCTTCATTCCTCAAGCCTTGGTTTGGGCTGAAATATCTCTTCAAGAAACCTGTCACTATAAAGATTCCCTATGAATTTATAGAGCCAGCTCCAAGGTATAGAGGATTTCATACCTTGGACTGGAAGAAGTGCATTGGATGTAATATGTGTGGCCAGATATGTCCTGCTAGGGCAATAGAGATGACTTGGATAGAGGGAGAGAAGAGGCCACATCCAAAGATAGACTATGGTAGATGTACATTCTGCCAGTTCTGTGTAGATGTTTGCCCAACTGGAGCTCTAGGGTTCATAGAGACTTACATGCTCACCACAACTTGGAGAGAAGAAGAGTTGTTGCTTTATGATTGGGTTCCAATAGAACCGGAAAAGTTCAAGGAAATTCAAGAAAAATTCAAAGATTATAAGTTCCCAGTTGAAAAGATAGAGTTCAACAAAGAGACAAAGGAAGTAACCTACTACCTAAGAGATGGCACCACATTCAAATTCAAAATACTTGGTTATGGACTTAAGCCTCCAGTAAAACCCCAGCCCACAACAAAACAGCAAGAGGAAGAAAAGAAGGAATCAGGACAGTAATTTCTCTATCTCATCCCAAATTCTCTCTGCTAACTCTCTCTTTTTCATTTTTGGAAGTTCTTTTGTGAAATCTCTGCCAATTAATACTACTTGGTTTTCCTCGCTTCCAAAGGCTTCCAATGTGTTACCAACGACTAAGTCAGCCTTGGCCCTCTCAATCTGCCTTTTACCTTCTTCTATAAGCTTTTCTTTTGAAGTTTCTGCTTTAAATCCAACAAGAAAGACATTTGGTTGAATTTCCTTTATTCTATCAATGATTTTGGGATTTGGAACGAGCTCTATCGTTATTGATCTATCGCTTTTAATTTTTCCCTCTGCTTTAATTTTTGGCCTAAAATCGCTTACAGCAGCTGCCATAATAACTACGTCATACTTTTTACTCCTCAACTCATTTTCAATCGCTGAAAGCATTTCTTCCACTGTCTCAACTTCAATTTGATTTTCTACAAAGCTCTTTACACTTCCCTTTGTTCTTATGAGGGTAACCTCAGCTCCTCTAAAATCTGCTTCTTCAGCCAACGCTACTCCCATTTTTCCACTGCTGGCATTTGTTATGAATCTTATTGGATCTATGTACTCTCTTGTTGCTCCCGCCGTTACTAGGACTCTCTTCCCTTCCAATGTTTTTTTGTGGAGCTTTTTAATAACTCTGTAAACTATTTCATCAATGCTTGCAACTTTTGCCTTTCCCTCCTCAATTCTTGGTCCTATAAACTCAACGCCAAGCTTCTTTAACCTTTCAATGTTCTCCCTTACTATGGGATGCCTGTACATTGTCTCATGCATTGCTGGGGCTATCATAATTGGAATGTGGGGAAATGCTGTGGTCACGACTGTAGTTACTGGAGTATCATCTATTCCACATGCAATCTTACTAATTGTGTTGGCAGTGGCAGGACAAACCAAAATTAAATCTGCTTTATTCTCATGTTCCCCTGCTAACTCAACATGCTCGATAAATCCAGTGATCTCAGTTATGACTGGATTTCCCGTGGCAAATTCCATTGCATAAGGATGAATTATCTTGGTGGCTGCCTCACTCATCACTGCATGAACTTCGGCCCCATGCCTAATTAGTTCCCTAGCAAGCTTTACACATTCCACAGCTGCAATACTCCCTGGGATTGCGAGAACTATCTTTTTTCCAACTAGCTTTCGACTTTTTGTGGCGTAGATTAGCTTGACGTGGTGAAGCATTTTTCTTCCCTCAAAGATTAATTGTCGAAAGTTTAATTAACCTTTGCTTTTATTCTAGAAAGAGGTGGAAATAATGGAAAGCGGAAATACATCTCTTGGCTTAAACGAAAATGTTGAAGCAGCTCTAGCATATGCAGGGGCATTTATCAGTGGAATAGTGTTGTTGATTTTAGAAAAGGAGAGTGAGTTTGTGAGATTTCACGCCATGCAGTCAACGGTTACATTTTTAGGACTTCTAGCTCTAGATCTCCTTCTTGGCTGGATTCCCATATTTGGTTTTGTTTTTGATTTTGTGATTAAGATTGTAGCAATAGTGGCTTGGATAGTGGGTATTGTCAAAGCCTATCAAGGAGAAAGGTTTAAGTTCCCAATAGCTGGGGACTTAGCTGAACATTTCCTTCCAAAAGTTTAGGCACGAAATCCGTATAAACTTTTTTCCTTATTTTATCATAGGGTGAAATCCTAATGAGAGGAAAAATACTATCTTTTTTAATAGTTCTTACGCTACTTGCTCTTCCCACAACGGCTCAGTGTCCTTCTCTAGGAAGAACAGTTGTTCTCAAAGCACCAGCAGTTTCCATGACCTCAACCGGGGAAATGATTGGAGTACCAACTGAATTTGTCATAACAGTAGCTCCTGGAAGTGGCCATGTATACGTTGAAACTTGGCCATTGACGGAAGTGGATATGCAGGCCTCTGCAAGGTTAGCTGCAGAGATTGCAGGAGTTGTGACTGGAAAGGATATGAGCAAGTACGACGTCTTCATCCAGGTTAGAGCAGACTCTCCAATAATTGGAGGGCCTTCTGCAGGAGGAACAATGACTGTAGGAATAATTGCAGCACTAATGGGGTGGGATGTTAGAAGTGATGTGATGATGACTGGAATGATAAATCCTGACGGGAGCATAGGACCAGTGGGTGGAATTTTAGAAAAAGCCTCTGCCGCTCATCAGGCTGGTGCAAAGATTTTTCTAATTCCAAAGGGTCAAAGAATCCAAGTTGTCACAGAGACCCAGAAAAAGCAGATTGGGCCTATTACTCAGATAACAACTACTCAAAGAAAGGTAGATGTTGTGGAATATGCCCAGGAGAGATGGGGATTAAAAGTAATTGAAATCAGCGATATTTATGAGGCAGTGTACTACTTTACTGGGCACAAGCTTGAAAAGCCTCAACCTCCACAAAATGTTGTTATAAGCACTTCTTTCTTAGAGGGAGAAGCAAAAAGTGATTATGAAGAAACCCTCCAATATTACAATACAATTAGCAATAAACTAAAGAATAGTGAAGTGGGGTACACTACATATAGTTATTTAAAGGCTGCTTTAGACAATGCCAAATCAACGTTAGATAACGCTAAGAATGCTCTCGACAGTGGAAAATATTACACCGCCATGAGTCTCAGCTTTCAAGCTAGGATTGTCATTAGACATGTTGATTGGTATATAGACCTCTATGAAGGAAAAGACATTGAAGACATATTCTCTGAAGTTAAGGATGAGATTGACAGAATCGAAAGTTATATTTCAAACCTCACAATTAGAGGAGTAACAATGCTTCAGGCGGTAGCTGCAGCGGAAACGAGAATCGAAGAGGCTAAGGAATATCTAAAAGAAGCTCAAATTTCTTATTATAACCAAGATTACTGGAATGCAATAGGTGATGCGGCATACTCTTATGAAAGGGCCAGAACAGCTGAACTTTGGGCCGAGTTAGGAGAAAAATATGGAAGAGGAGAAGAAATATCGAGGGAAGCTATAAAGAAAGCGGCAAGAACTCAATTGGACAATGCACGATTAATAGTCACTTACATCACTTCAATGTTTGGAGAGCAAAATCTTCAAGATCTTGTAGACACTCTCAACAAAGGAGAAGCCTACTATGAAGATGGAAAGTACTCTGCGGCTTTGTTCTCTGCCATGGAGGCGAGAATTAGGGGAGAAGTAATTCTTGACACAATTGGAATTGACAATGTGACGGTCCTTAAGGAAAAGCTTGAAGACATCAAAGAAAGCGCTAAGGGTGCCATTGCCTTAGCACAGTCAGGTGGAACAATTCCTCTACTTTCAATGGCCTATTATGAATTTGCTGAAAGCTATGAAGCTAAAGGAGATTTAGAAGATCTTATAACAGCAATGATATTCTATCAATACGCTAGGGAAACAGCAATGATTTTCGTAAGCTGGAAGTCTCAAGAGAACACTGAAGTTTCAACAGAAACGGAGATTATAACAACATCTACCACCACTTCAACATCCACTCAAACCACCACTACTCAACAAACTACTACAACTACAGAACAAATTTGTGGTCCTGGGGTGCTAGTTGCATTGTCCCTTCTAGGCCTCGTCTTTAGACGCAGATTCTAATTCTTTTAATTTCTTTTCCATAATTTTTGGCAAGAAGTTTAGCTCTTTGAGGAGAATTATTTCCCAGTGAGCTAAGCTTGGACAAACTGTGCATCCTAGCCTATAAAAACCTTCGCAGTATAGGGGATGTAATTCGAGTTTGTTCATGAGTATATAGAGCTGAACCATTGCACCGCTCCAGAACTTTATGGGCATGATTTCCAGAATGTTTCCAACTGGAGTTTTTCTCTCAATTACTGGAGGCTTTAATCTTCTTCTTGCACTTTCCGAGTCTCTATCTCCCACCACTAACACGGGATCCCTGAACTCTGCCACTGCATTATATAGGGCCTCAACTTTCATTTTAGTACACCATCTGTTTGAGTGGGTGGGCAATCCAAACTTTTCTATTGGCATTGGAACTTTTGTTTCAATGAGATTTATCCCCAGCTTTTTGGCTACCTTTTCAATGTATTCATCAGTTAGAGGCATTTCATATTCCATCTTTACATAGACTGCAGTAACATCGTCAAACACCTTACTTGCAAGAATTAGAGCAGCTGTTGAATCTTTTCCTCCACTCCATGGAACAATTACATCCTTATCTTGAAACTTTGAAAGGAACTCCATGCTGGCTTTCTCAAATGCCTCTATGTATTCCACGTTCAGGGTAAGGGAATCTTCTAATGATACTGGCATGACTGCGGGGATTCTCCACTTTACATCTGTTGGTTTTCCAATAACTTTCTCGATTTCTGCAATCTTGTTTGGCCCTGAATAATATTCTTCCCTGTTCATTGTCTTTCTCAGCACTAATGCAAAGTCCCCTGGGTCTACACCCAATAGCTTTATCATGTTCCTTCTAAATCCCTTGCCAAAGGCAAAGTAGATGTCATAGTCTGGATGAAGTTCTATTCCCATTGTGTTTTGAGGATCAAAGAGGTAACCGTTATTTACCCAGGACACACCCAACCTAAATCTTGCCTTAATTTCTTCTATGTTCTCATATAGTTCATCAACTCTCATGTTTCTAACTCTCTTCGTCCTAAGAATCCTAGTGTAGTATGGTCCTTTAATTTCTCTACTCACATCTTCAGCAAGCTCTTTTTCTTTTTCCCCAAAGAGAAGAATTGGGATGTATGAGCTTTCCAGGGCCTCTCTTAGATTATCTACTACTTCTTCAAATTTTCTTCCTCCCCCTAAACTTGAAACTTTGAACCATCCTCCATAGTTTCTTTCATTTATGTATTGTATTGCCTTGGCATCTTTCCTAGCTCTAACTATTATGTTGAACATCAAAAGAGATATCAAGAAGTGGGTATAAAAAACCAACGATGAGATGATGAGAACTCCCTGATCTGAGCGGTGATGAGGACCGGTGATCTGAAAAATAGTAAAAAAGGGGTGTCACTTAGAAGCTTGCTTTTCAGCCTTTGCCTTATTCGCTTCTTCTAGCTTTTTCTTAATATCTTCTGCTTCTTCTGGGGTTAGGTAGATAAGCTTGGCATCATATTTGTCGTAGCTGGCCAGTAGGAATTCATCGCTCATTTGAAGAGCCGCCGTTGGGCAGACATCAACACACTGCTTACACATGACACATCTTCCTATCCATAGAGTGACCTTTCTTATTTCTGGGAGATAAACAAAGACTCCTGCAGGACAAACTGTTACACACATCCTACATCCTACACACTTATCCACATTGTATACTAGCTTTCCTCTGAAATCCTCAGGAACTGGAACTGGTTCAGTCTTTGGGAAAGGATTAGTTGCAGGTTTCTTGAAGAGGTTTTTAATTACGGTTGGGAGGAGCGGAAGTCTAATCATAGCATCACCCCCAATGCAAGAAGTAGAGCACCAATAACACTCGCGGTAAACACCCTAGTCCAGAGGAGATTTACTGCTTGGCTGATCTTCAGTCTGCCTGTTATAGTTCTGAATATCGTCTTGGAGACTAGAAGAACGATGAACACCTTTAGCGTGTGGAGCAAGAGGTTTATTAGGTATCCCTGAACACCTGGGATGTTAAGTTGCCATGGGAATAAAACTGCAACTACTAGTGAAGCCGCTATAAACTCTTTAATAGACTCGGCAAGTTTTATTATGCCCAGGTATCTTCCACTGTACTCTACTAAAGTCCCCTCTGCAATTTCTTGTTCTGCCTCTGGTATGTTAAAGAACCCAACCTCTATCTCGCTGGCTAGCCAAGCCATGAAGACGTATATTAATACAACTCCAGCGACCCAAGCGACTGGACCAAAATCCCATATGGTGTGTTCATATAGGCTCGATAAGCTGAAGGGTTTTTCAACACCAAGTTTTGATATCGCCCACATTACCGCAAATACTCCAAGCATCATCGCTGGCTCTCTTGACACTAATAGTGCGATCCCTCTTGCGGCACCTATTCTTCCGTAGGGACTCCCTGAGCTCATGACACCCACAACTAAGAAGAAGTCAGCTAAGGTCAAAAGATATATGAAGACTATTATATCTCCCTTTGTCCCAAATATTGGTGGAAATCCTAGAGGGGTGTAGGCTAAAAGTGCTATTACTGTCGCAAGCATTAAAATTGGAGCTGCCTTAAACATGAAGTTTGCTGTCTTAGGTATTATTGTTTCCTTGCTCATGAGCTTAAGAAAGTCATAGAAGGGCTGTAAAATTGGAGGCCCTATTCTCCTCTGCATTCTAGCTACAAGCTTTCTATCTATACCACTAAATAAAAGTGAAACTACGGAAACGTAAATGTAAATGAGGATTAAGCCAATAACTCCATATACAATTTTCATATTCACACCCCCCTAGAACATCCAATTCCAGTAGGTGTAGGATCTCCCTTTACGTTTGGGTTGATCTCCTTTGTCTTTTCAATAGAAAGCTTTAATAGATCCTTTTCAGTTAGAACTACCTTCTTTCCTTCTTTTACTATGGCTACTCTGTCTGTACAGCTTAGACATGGATCTATTGAAGCTATGGCAACAACTAAGTCCGCAAGCTCATTTCCTTCTAGAGCCTTTGCGATTGTGAATAGATTCGGGAAGGTTGGCTCTCTTGGTTTCCACCTTACAGGCCCATCTCTTCCCTTTTGTCCTCTCACGTAGTGGACTAGCTCTCCTCTAGGAGCTTCGTACCTTCCTATTCCTTCTCCATCTCCAAGGAGCTTCAGCTTAGCTACTAAGATATTGTCTTTGGGGAATGTTTTTATCTTTCCTTCCGGCATCTGATCGAGTGCATGTTCCAGCAAATCTAAACTCATCCATAGCTCCCCAATTCTTACGGCCATTCTGTCATAAACATCTCCTCTGGCCTTTTCTCCAGTAACGTCTTCGGGCGTTACTGGTTTTATTCCCAGGTCGGGATAAACTCCTAGTTGCTCACTCCATCTAGAATCCTCTTTAATCCCACTTCCTCTCGCCGTTGGGCCAACGGCACCCATCTCTATTGCAAGCTTTTTTGGAACAACTGCAACATCCCTTAATCTTGCCTCAATTGTTGAGTCATGGAGAAAAACGTCTTCTATTTGTGGGAGAACCTCTCTGTAGTATTTTATCATATCCAAAATTAGTCGTTTTTGTTTCTCTCCTATATCCCTTCTGACTCCTCCAATGGTTACCATGGAGTAGTTAACTCTGTTTCCACTAACAGCTTCTAGGACATCCATTACTCTTTCTCTAGCCAACCATGTTAGATGGAGGACTGTGTCATATCCAATGTCGTGCCCCACTACTCCGAGATTCAAGAGGTGGGAGTGAATTCTCTCGAGCTCCCCCACTATAACTCTGATATATTCTGCTCTCTCTGGAACCTCTATTCCGGCCATCTCTTCAACAGCTCTTACGTATGTGTGGTTATGGGAAAAGGAGCAAATTCCACACATTCTCTCTGCCAGATACATGATCTGGACGTAGTTTCTTCTCATTCCTATCCATTGCACACCTCTGAGGTTATATCCAAGCTTTACATCAACGTTTACTATTCTCTCTCCATCTAGGGTTATGATGAACTTTTCTGGCTCTTCTAATCCTGGATGAATGGGACCAAAGGGGATTTTAACCCAATATTCGACCTTCTTCATTTCTTCTCCCTCCTGAGAAGGTATGGGTGGCCAGCGTTTTTGACCATCTCCTCCGGAACACCTTTTTCATCAGTTCTTAATGGGTATATTCCCTCTGGGAAGTCGTCTGGTAAGAAGAGTCTTCTCTTATCTGGAGCTCCTTCAAAGTCAAGCCCCACCATTTCCATTCCTTCCCTTTCAAATTGCAATGATATTGGGAATATATCGCTAGTGTCTGGTAGTACGGGATTATCTTTTGGAGCATGGACATCAATTAGCAGAGATACCCCAGGGGGCTCGTCGTAGAATAAGAGGATATGATTCAGAAATCCAAGCTCATCTCCCCAATCTTGCTCGATTCCAATTGAATAGTGGGCTTCGGGGTCAAGTTCCCTTATAAATTTCATTAGCTCTTTGTATTCCTCTCTAGATATTCTAACCCAGACTCTTTCTCTTCCCCACTTGTTGGTTTTTACTACAACTTCAGCGTTTGGAAACCTCTCCTTTATCTTATTTGCAACCATTTCAGCTTTACTCATTTTCCTCACCTTCCTCAGGCGGAACTTCACCTTTTATCATCTTGGCAAGCTTTTCTAGAGCTAATACGACTCCATGGAGAATTGCCTCTGGCCTAGGTGGACATCCTGGGACAAAGACGTCTACTGGGATTATCCTGTCAAGTGGGGCATTTGTAAATGGGCTTTCATAGAAGACGCTTCCTCCAGTTGGGCAGGCTCCAATGGCTATTACTATCTTGGGATCTGGTGTTTGTTCATACACTAGCTTTACTCTCTCGAGGCTTTGGTTTGTAACTGGACCGGTGACTAAAAGAATGTCGGCATGTCTTGGACTTCCCACTAGCTTTACTCCAAATCTTTCCGCATCATATCTTGGAGTTAATGCTGCGATTATCTCAATGTCACATCCATTACATGAACCTGAGTTTACGTGAAAGACCCAGGGGGACCTTCCAATGAACTTACATAGTTGGGCAATTCTCTTCTCCAACCTTTTTCTCTCCGAATTGTTAGTCAAATTATCACCCCCTTAGTAGGAGTATAACGAGGATAAATGCAGTTGTCATTAGGAGATAGCTGACATAATCGGGCAGTAATCCAGTATGGTCATTTTTTAGCGTGGCAAAGAACTTCTTCACACCATTTACAAGTCCCCACATTGTGTTTCTTCCTGTGTAGTATCCTTCAAGATGCTCGAATCCTGGGATTACTTTTTCTGGATCCTCACCACTTATGAATATTTTTGTTCCTTCTCCCACTTCCCTTGTTCCCATTCCACTCTTCTTGGCCCATAAGTTCAATAGATATGCAAGTATTAGGCCAATGATAAATACGATGATAAAATAGAGGGGATCCCAGTATCCAAACATTTCATCCACCTCCCATTAAGGATGAAATATAGTCAATTACATCCCAAAGGGCTCTCGCTGTTGGAACCATTATTCTGTCACTTATTTGCCATGGGAAGAAGCCCATGACTATTATTGTCACTACAAGAATTATCATTGGAAGCATCATAGCTATTCCTGGGTCTCTTGCATTCGTGACCTTTTCACTTGGCCTTCCGAAGAATGTGAATAATGCCCTTACATAGGCTGCTGTACAAAACACTGTCCCAATGACAGCAATTGCACCTAATATTGGATTGAACAGAGCTGAGCTTTCGTAGATAAGCCACTTACTTGCAAATCCATTTAGAGGAGGTAGACCAACAATTGCAGCTGCTCCAATCAGAAAGGCAAAGGTTGTTTTTGGCATCGTCTTTGCCAATCCGCTCAGCTCGTTCATGTTTCTAGTTCCAATTTCGTGAATGACAGCACCTGCAACAAGGAAGAGGAGTGCCTTCATTAGCGCATGATTTACAGTGTGGTATATTGCACCTGCCAATGCTATTTCACCTACTCTAGTTCCATAAGCCACCATTCCTATTCCGAGTCCCAGGAGAATGTAGCCAATCTGTCCCACTGAAGAATATGCGAGCAGTCTCTTCAAGTCTTCTTGCACAACTGCCATTGCGTTTCCAACTATTAGAGTAATGCATGCGAAGATTATTATTATCCACCCTATTGTCCCAAGATTTATCGTTGGAGAGAATATGCTGAACACTATCCTTGCTATTGCGTAAATTCCTCCTATCTTAATTACGAGACCTGAAAGCATTGCTGAGATTGAGCTTGGAGCGGCTGGGTGTGCATCTGCTAGCCACATGTGAACTGGAGCAGCACCACTCTTGAAGAGTAATCCACCTATGAAGAGGGCAAGGGCAACTTTCGCTACTATTGTTGGGTTTTCCGCAATCTTTACAGCAAGATAACCCATGGTAAGTGTTCCATATTGCCCATAGAGAAGGGCTATCCCCAGAAGAACAAAGCTACTTGCCAATGACCCTGCAAACATGTACTTTATGCCGGCTTCAATTCCTTCCCATGTGTCATTCCTGAATGCAACAAGTGCATAGCTTGCGATGCTCATTATCTCTAGGAAGACATAGAAGTTGAATATATCTCCAGTTATCGCTATTCCGAGCATCCCAAGCTCTAGTATTAAGATTAGGGTGTAGAACTTCTCTAGTCCAGTGTCGTGCTTCATATACTCAATAGAGTATATGACCGCTAGGAAACTAACGAAAGTCACTATTAGAACCATTAGGGCCCCAAACTTGTCAACTTCCCAGACTATTCTAATTGGGAACGTTGCTTTTCCAAAGGGATTTGGTGCTCCTAACGTATAGACTATTGTCCCTTTGCTCCAGACTTCTCTAAAGACTTGTATTCCGACAATGAGGGTTGCAAAACTTATCATAGACGCCCAAATTTCCTTTGCTTTGCCCTTTAGTAGGCTCACTATAGGCATTGAAAATGCCCCTAAGAGGGGAATGATAATGATGAATGGTAACCAGGTCATCCTCTCAACCTCCTAAGCTTTGTTACATCCAAAGTTCCATAATGCCTGTATGCGTTGACAGTAAGGGCAATAGCTAAGGATAGCACACATACTCCAATAACTATGCTTGTGAGAACTAATGCTTGGGGAATTGGAGCCACCATCGCTCCTCCTTCATACCCGGTGTATATTGGGGCAGTTGGAGGTATTCCGTTTTCCATTCTGTATCCTTCACTTATCAGGAGAAGGTGTATTCCGGAGTCAATTAGGTTGAGAGCAAGTACTAATTTAATCAAGTTCCTCTTGTAAAGTAAGGCGTAAATTCCTAGTAAAATCATAATTGTTGCCGTTAGATATTGAAATGCGATCATGACTTCCACCTCCTAAATACGCTGAGGGCAAATAGAGCTGATACTAGGCCTGTGAACACCTTCAGCCCAACCCCCAAGTTCATTATGGGGAGGAATCCTGCAGACAGAAGAGTCCCAGGAGAGCTATTGAAGATGGGTCCTTCGTGCCATAGAATGTTGTAGAAGAATGCCACACTTAAACCTAGCATTGCTGCTCCCAGGAAGACTAAACCGCCAAGTCCTTCGAGCGCTGAGTATAGATTTTTGTTTATCTTTTCTTTCGCGGCTTTAACTCCAAAGGCGATCAGGAATAGCACTCCAGCTCCGGCTATAGTTGCTCCTCCCTGGAATCCACCACCTGGGGTAAGGTGACCATGCGTAACTATGTAAGCTCCGAATATTCCTATGAAAGGTATCAAAGCCCTCGCGTTAGTTCTAACTATAACTCCCATATCTTCATTCATTCTCCTCCCTCCTCCAGGGTCTTAAGAGTGCCACTGCACCTGCTATGGCCGTAAAGAGAACAGTAGCTTCACCCAAGGTATCGTATCCTCTGTAGTCAAACACTATGTCCGTGACTATGTTTGTTCCCCCCACTTCCTCAATTCCATGTTCAATGTAATAGTTGTCTGTGTATCTGTATTTTAGCCAGTCCTCTCCTCCAACTCCAAACTTTATCCCGTATTCTGGGCTTAGGGCCACCAAAAGGCTAGCAAATATTACAAGCAATGAAAGGAATCCTAAAGCTCTTTTCATGGGGCTTCACGCTCCCATCTCTCTGTTTTTGAGATGGCATACATAACCAAAGCAGTAACAACCCCAGCCCCAACTGCAGCTTCAGCTATGGCAACATCTGGAGCGTGGAGCATGTAGAATTCCAAGCTCAAGAGTAGGCTCATGGCTGCAGAAGCCAATACTGCAACAAGGAGGTCTCTTGTAACGATCATTAAGACTGAGGAAAGTATAATTCCTCCCAATACGATGAACTGAATAATCATGTCAAGATTCATTTTTCTCACCCCTTTCTTTTTCGAGATATGCATCAACAACAGCTCTCTTTGGTAGATACCCTGTCTTGTGTGCTGCCTTTGCTATTGCGTGGGCACCAACTGGGTTAGTTAATAGCAATGCTAACATTGCAACAAAGCTGTGTATTGCCATCTGGAGGTACTTTGGATTTCCTGTGGCTTGAAGTTTCACTATTGCGTGTGTTATGACAGCTAAAGCGGCGAAGATCGTTCCGAAGGTTGTACATTTTGTTGCTCCATGAAGCCTTGTATAAACGTCCGGAAATCTGTGGAGGGCTATGCTCCCAAGCATGTTAAAGGTAACACTAATTCCCAGGAATGCTATTATGAGATAATATGCAATCATTGCAATCCCCCCTGCAGATATTTTGCTATAACAAGGGTTCCGACATAGCTTAGAAGAGCGTATACTATCGCTATGTCAATGTATATTGCTCTTTCATAAGCTGCCCCCAGGAGAAGCATTATCGCAACAATGAGGGTGTTTAGCGTATCGACCGCAACAACTCTATCTGGGACTGTGGGGCCTAAGGCTAGTCTGATGAATGTTATGATTCCGGCAATTCCTATTAGGAGAGTTGCATAAAAGAATATCATGCCCCTAACCTCCTAGCCCATTTTTCAAATGGTCCAGAGACGGGTTCTGAGTTTTCAGGCCATTCTAAACCTTCTGGAATGTTTATCCAGTGAACGTAGAGAGCTTTCTCCTCTGGGCATGCTTCAACGGTTAGGGTACCTGGGGTGAGGGTTATTGAGTTGGACAAAATTGTGTACTGAGCATCGTTCTCTAACTCTACTGGAACTCTAACAATTCCGGGCCTTATTTTCCCTGTGATAACTCTGTAAGCGACATCTAAGTTTGCTTTTACCATTCCCCAGAATAGGACAGGAGCATAAGCAACAAATAGTATCCATTTTACTGGATTTAAGAACCGTGAGGCTTTTTCTCCGATAATGTTTCTGGTTGAATACCCTACTATTGAGGCAAATATCAGTCCAGCTATGAGTTCCTGGGTACTCCATAGCATTCCTTTACTCCCTGCTGTTAAAACAAGCCAGAGGAAGTAAGCCCATATAAATGCTGTTATGAAGGACATCGCCAAACCTCCTTAACATTTGGTTTGAAACGGTATTTTAGTGCCATATTTTCCTCTCTCCAAATTCGTATTGGCTTTGAAACATTAAAAAGGTTTTTTTGAAGCATTGAATTGAAAATAAAGGTATTTAACTTTTGGTTTATAACATATGTTTTATGGAATTACTCACAAATGTTCCAAAATGCTTTTAAGTAGGCACCACCAAGTTAGGGCAGGAGGTGAGGACATGTTCAGTTTAGGAGGATTAACAAAGAGTAGTGTTGATACTAGCAAAGTATGGGATGTTATTATCATCGGAGCTGGTCCAGCTGGATACACAGCAGCAATTTATGCTGCAAGATTTGGACTTGATACACTCATCATCACAAAAGATCTTGGTGGAAATATGGCATTGACAGACCTAATAGAAAATTATCCAGGATTTCCAGAAGGGATAAGTGGAGCAGAGCTTTCAAAAAGAATGTACGAGCAAGTAAGGAAGTATGGGGTAGATGTAATTTTTGATGAAGTAGTAAGAATTGACCCAGCCGAATGTGCATATTATGAAGGACCATGTAAGTTCACAATAAAGACTGCAAACGGTATGGAATATAAGTCGAGAACTGTGATAATAGCCGTTGGAGCAGAACCAAGGAAATTAAACGTCCCAGGAGAGAAAGAGTTCACTGGTAGGGGAGTTAGCTACTGTGCTACCTGTGATGGCCCTCTATTTGTTGGTAAAGAGGTAATTGTTGTTGGTGGAGGAAATACTGCCTTACAGGAGGCTCTATATCTTCACAGTATAGGAGTTAAAGTTACCTTGGTTCACAGAAGAGATAAATTCAGGGCAGATAAGATACTTCAAGATAGATTTAGGGAGGCAGGAATTCCTGCGATACTTAACACCGTTGTTACTGAAATTAGAGGAAAAGATAAAGTGGAAAGTGTAGTTCTGAAGAACGTTAAGACAGGAGAAACATTCGAGAAAAAAGTTGATGGTGTGTTTATCTTTATCGGATACGAGCCAAAGACAGACTTTGTAAAACATCTGGGGATCACTGATGAATACGGCTATATAAAGGTAGATATGTACATGAGGACAAAGGTTCCTGGTATATTTGCAGCAGGAGACATCACAAATGTTTTCAAGCAGATTGCAGTTGCAGTGGGACAAGGAGCCATAGCTGCCAACTCTGCAAAAGAATTCCTAGAGAACTGGAACAAAAAGGATGTTGAGTAATTCTTCTCCTGGTCTTCCTTATTTTTCGAAAATTTTTCGAACAAAAGTGCTCATTTTCGAGCTTAAGGTTAAAAGTGTGCTCATCCACTATTTCCTGGTGATGAAATATGGAGTTAAGGCCAAATGTTAAAGAAATCCCAGGTCCAAAGGCGAGAGAAATAATAGAGAAACACCACAAATACATGGCAACTACCACCAATGATCCCAATGAGTACTTCTTAGTTATTGAGAGAGCGGAGGGAGTTTACTGGATTGATGTGGATGGAAATGTAATCCTCGACTTCTCTTCAGGAATTGGTGTTCTCAATGTTGGATTAAGGAATCCTAGGGTTGTTGAGGCCATAAAGAAGCAGTTGGACTTAGTTCTTCATGCTGCTGGAACAGACTACTATAATCCATATCAAGTTGCCTTGGCAGAAAAGCTTGTTCAAATAACACCTGGAGATTTCGAGAAGAAAGTATTCTTGAGCAACAGTGGAACTGAGGCCAACGAGGCAGCACTAAAGATAGCAAAGTGGTCCACAAACAGAAAGATGTTCATTGCATTTATAGGGGCATTCCACGGAAGAACTCATGGAACAATGAGCCTCACCGCTAGTAAGCCCGTTCAGAGGAGCAGGATGTTCCCAACAATGCCTGGTGTTGAGCACGTTCCTTATCCAAACCCATACAGAAATCCCTGGCACATTGATGGTTATGAGAACCCAGACGAACTCATAAATAGAGTTCTGGAGTACATAGAGGAATATCTCTTTAGTCACTATGTTCCAGCAGAAGAGGTTGCAGGAATAGTCTTTGAGCCAATTCAGGGAGAGGGTGGTTACGTCGTTCCCCCAAGGAACTTCTTCAAGGAACTAAAGAAGCTGGCTGACAAGTACGGCATACTCTTAATTGATGACGAGGTTCAAATGGGAATTGGTAGAACTGGAAAGATGTGGGCAATTGAGCACTTTGGAATAGCCCCAGATATCATCACTACAGCAAAGGCTCTTGGTGGAGGCATTCCAATTGGAGCTACAATCTTCAGAAAGGATTTGGACTTTGGAGTTAGTGGAGTGCACAGCAATACCTTTGGAGGAAATGCCGTAGCCGCAGCAGCTGCACTTGCAGTAATGGAGGAGTTGGAGAATGGATTGTTAGAGAATGTCCAGAAATTAGAGCCCCTGTTCAGGGAGAGACTTGAAGAAATGAAGGAGAAGTATGAGATCATAGGAGATGTCAGAGGTATAGGCCTTGCATGGGGTGTAGAATTCGTAAAGGACAGAAAGACCAAGGAATATGCAACTAAGGAGAGAAATGAAGTAGTAGTTGAGGCTCTTAAGAGAGGTCTAGCATTGCTAGGGTGTGGAAAGAGTGCCATAAGACTAATTCCACCACTAATAATCAGCGAAGAGGAGGCCAAGATAGGACTTGACATATTTGAGGAAGCAATAAGGGTAGTCAGTGAGAGGTATGGATATAAGATCCACTAGTCTCTTCTAAACTTTTCTTTGATTCTACATATTTTTTCTTATCTAATGGAAAATTATTGGCGTTTTCGAGTAGAGCATTAATAAATTCGGCCTGTTCTTTGCTCCAAATTTCGTTAGGAGTTCTCTTTAACTACTCAACATAGAGCTTTATGTATTCTATCCTCTCACTCATTTCTCTATTCAATTGGATTCACCCCTAATTTTTTGCAGAATCTTTTGAGTTTTTCTCTATCTATAACATCTTTAAATAGCTCATAAAGGAAATATGCGTCTTCATAGTCCTTATCACTTCCTAGATAAAGTTTGTATGCTATCTGAAGTTCTATTGGTGGAATATAAACGTTTAATTTTCCTGCTTTAACGAGGATCCTTTCTTTCAGGGCTATTAAGTGAATTTCATTTTCTTGGAAACTTTACTTCAAGATTTGGGAATATTTTGCCCTTTTTTGATATCCTTAAGGGCAAACCTTCTTGAAGCATTTCATAAAGGTCTTTGGGATTGTCTCCATTTAAGAATTCAAAATTAGAGGAGATGAAGTCATTATATAATTTTTTGAATTTTTCAAATGATATTCTGGCAATTATTGTATCTATATCTTCGGTTCCTCTTGCTCTCTTGAAGGAACTTAATGTTCATGGAGTCCTCCCCTTTATATGTATCCAAATTTTTCTAATATGTGGTATATTGCCTCTGCTCCTCCTTTTCCATATTCATTTTGTGTTATATAATCTGCATTTTCTTTAAGAATTTTCGGAGCTTGGGCAACGGCAATTCTGTACCCAACAACTTTGAAAGCGTCAAGATCATTTTCTCCATCTCCAACATGAGCAACTTCTTTTGGATTTAGCCCCAGTAGTTCACACGCCTTTTCTATTCCACTTCCTTTATTTATCCAAGGCTTCTTCACATGGATTGCAAATCCTGAATCAACGGCCACTAAATTTAAGTTGAGCTCCTTAATGAGCTTTCTTACCGTTTCAACATCTATCGTCTCTCTCATAATCACTAAACCTGCTCTTCTGTCTGGCATTGTGTGACTAGTTTTTACGTTGGGAAACCTCTTCTTTAGCTCACCCCAAAGTATCCATTCTTCATCCATACTAGTTAGGAAAATTCTTTTCTTTTTGTAAGAAATTGCTCCTCCATCTTCAGCAACCACAGGTCCAGAAGTTCCTATTAAGATGCTTGCAGCCTCCGCAAATTGAACCGTATTGCCAGTTACTAGCATAATTGGAACTCCAAGACTTTCCGCTTTTCTTATTGCTTGTAATGCCTCTTCATGAATCATTCTATTCGGATAAGTGATCGTCCCATCAATGTCTAAAGAGATTGCTTTTATCTTCATTCTCTCACCCCTCTGATCTAATAATCTAAAAACTTTTAAAATAATTGGGGAAAGCAAGAGTGGAACCGTGGTCGATGAACTGAAACCGGTGACGGGAGTAGGTTAGGCCACGGTTCTTTGGGGTGATGGCGCCCGCCCGGGGCTTCGAGCCCGAACCGCCTCCCGTTGGGAGGCTGATGGCGCCTATTCTGTAGAACTTGAGGGAGGTGGCAATATGGGCTCGAAGCTCTCTAGGTACATAAATTTGGAAAAGGTTTTGAACTATATTGAGAAAAGGCGTCATGAGGATGGAGGTTACTGTTTTGTCTCCCAACTTGATGATACAAACATAAATGATACCTACTATGCCGTAAAGATATATTCACTCCTGGGAATTGAAGTTCCAGAAAAAGAAAAGACAATTGAGTTCCTTTATAGCTCAGCCAAACCACAGGCTGCTACTGTTGCTATTGCCATGGCAGTTGAGGCGCTTTCAATTTTAGGAGCTAAGAACTTGGCAGAGGAGAAAATGAATCTATTGTTCAAAAAATATAATCCCATGGAGGATAAGTTTGCAGTAGGTCTTGGAGGGAGTGAGGAGTTTGGTACAGCAACACCTTTGGAGGCAACTTATTGGGTAATGAGAGCTATGAAGGCAGTAAACTACAATCCCTCTAATGAAATGAGAAAGGGAATCATAGAGTTTGTGCATAAATTCAAGCTGGGAGATGCATATGGAGTAACACATCCAACTACCACAATGACTTACCAGGCTCTCTACACTCTAGATTTCCTAGGAATAAGGGAAGATACAAGACACTTTGAACTTTGTGAAGTTTGTGGAGACTGGGGAGGCTTTACTGAAGTGCCCAATTCACTACCTCCATATATAGAGCCAACATTCTATGCTCTAAGGGGATTAGAACTGCTGGGAAGGAAAGCAAAATGCATTGAGGCTCATATTAAGTTCATAAGGTCTCTACAAAATCAAAATGGTGGGTTTAGGAGAAGTTATGAATTAGGTATATCAAACTTTCAGAATACCTATAGAGCATTGGCAAGCCTTGATATATTGCTAAGGTGGCTATGATGGAAATCTGGGTGAATGAAGAAGAATTTGAAGCAATAAAAAAGAACAAAGAGAAGGGCTTGGAATTGCTTAAAGACAGGGAAATGTTTAGGTCTTATTTGCTCTCTTTGAGATTTAAATTTTTATGTAAAAAAAATTAGCAAGTCTAGAGAGAAAGCTTGCTGAGATTGAAGAAAGTTATAAAGAACTGAAGATATTCGAAGAGAAGGCCATAGTGGACAAGGAACTTTTGATGAGAATTAGAGAAGAACTTTCTGCTGAGAACTCAAAAACTAAGGGGCGTGCTAAGAAATGAAAGTAGTATTCAAGAAAAGTAGATTTGCTAAAATAACTATTGAAATCTCGGATTTTGTTATCAATATTTCTAACGAGCTTGATTTCTCTCTTGAAAAAGTTCTTAGAGAAATTTTCATAAAAGGAAATATTGAGTTTGAAGAGCATACAGAAAAGGAAATTAAAGAGCTCGAGAAAAAAGTTGAGATACTAGAGAAAAGGCTATATGAAGTCGAGGGTAAGTGGTCATCTTTGAAATTTAAGCTTTTTCAAATCTCTTCAGATAATAGGAACCTTGCAATTCAAGTTTCTGGATTAATGGCTGAAAATAAAAGGTTAAGGGAAATTTTAAATTTGCCTAAGAGAGACTTCAGAAAAGTGGAAGACATTGTAAAATACTATCTAAACATAAAGATTGAAAAAGAGAGGAGATAAATCCAAGTATGATGGTGTTGGCAGTTAAGGTTCCAACGAAGTTGGGAGAGCAAGTTCGAAGAAAGCTCATCGAATTGGGTAAATTTGACGAAAGGTATAAAATAAGAAGAGAGGGAGGTTTTCTTCTAATTCCTGTGAAGGAACCTATAGAAGGATTTGAGATAATTGAAGCTGACCTTGAACCTAAAGAAATAAGGCCCAGGAGCTACAAAGAAGTCGTTAATATCCCCGAAGAGTTAAGAAGGTATCTTCCCACTTCATTTGATATAATTGGTGATCTTGCAGTAGTTGAGATTCCAGAGGAGCTAAAAGGGTATGAAAAGGAAATTGGAAAAGCTATTCTTAAAGTTCACAAAGGCATTCGAGGTGTCTTCGCTAAAGGGAGCAAAATCGTGGGAGAATATAGGGTTAGAGAACTAATCCACTTAGCTGGAGAAAATAGAACTGAAACTCTCCATAAAGAGAATGGGATTCGATTGAAGTTAGATATTTCAAAAGTGTATTTCTCTCCGAGATTAGCTACAGAAAGAATGCGGGTTTTCAACATGGCTAAAGAGGGAGAGGTTGTATTTGACATGTTTGCCGGGGTTGGCCCATATTCTATTCTTCTCTCAAGGAAAGCAAAGCTTGTTTTTGCATGTGACATTAACCCCTGGGCTATAAAGTATCTAGAAGAAAATATTAGATTAAACAAGTCCTTCAATGTGATTCCAATACTAGGAGACGTTCGAAAAGTATCTGGCTTAATAAAAGCTGATCGTATAATAATGAACCTTCCTAAATTTGCTAAAGATTTCTTGCCTTATGCCTTTGAGAGCGCTAAACCTGGGAGCGTAATTCACTACTATGGGTTTGGTCCCGAAAGTGATCCCTATGGGGAACATATAAAGGAGATCGAGAAAGTGGCAAATGAATTTAGCTTTAAAATTGAGATATTGGGAAAGAGAATAGTTAGAAACTATGCACCGCGTCAGTATAACATTGCAATAGACTTTAAGGTTATCTCTTGAACCAACTTTCAAGGGTTGATTGTTTTCCACTTTTGATTGCCTTCTTAAGCCTCTCTAATCCATTCTTTACTCTTTCCTCACTAAAGTCATGCTCGTCACATAAGAACTTTAGTATTCCCTCTTCGTCGGGATCTCTCCACACTAAATTGTAGTTATCTGTGACTGGTGGGTTTAGGAAGAACTCTTTTATTGCATATAAATCCACATCGCTTTGCTTTTGGAACTTTGCTAGCGGATCTTTTGAGTGTCTAACAATCTCTAAAGCTTTTTTAAGGCCTATGCCCTTTATTCCTCCTGGGTTGTAGTCTGTTCCAACGAGGATTGCTAGTTCAATGAGCTTTTCTCTTGTTAGCTTTAATTCCTTGAGTACTTCCTCCAAAATTATCAACTCGGGCTTTATCTCGACGTAGACATTTTTCCCAGGCAACTTTCTTTTTCCTGTTATTGTTAAGTTTCTAACAAGTCTTGGAGCTCCAAAAAGTAGGGAATCGTAATCTTGACTAGCCGATGCATACACGCTCCCCTTTGCGGCCATATATGCAGCTTGGGCCTCTCCCTCGCTAGGTGCTTGAACTATAGGAATTCCCATAAGCTCTAAGAGTTTTTTTGCATCCTCGATGAGCATTTCATTTACCCTGGTTGCTCTTTGGGCATATTTTCTTGCTTCCTCTATCTCTCCTTTTTCAAGTGCTTCTCTCCACTTTTCTTCAGCTTCCTCTCTCGCTTCTCTTCTTTTTTCGAGCTCTTTCTTTTTGAATTCTGGAGGTTCTCCATCAAAAACATACACAGGTTTTATTCCAGCCTCCATTAGGTTTATTGTCCTGTAAAAGAGCCCGCTTAGGTGGGAGGTTATTCTACCCTTTGAATCCATAAGTGGAGTTCCATCTTTCTGTCTTATTGTGGACAAAAATTGGTAGATTGCATTAAGAGCGTCGATTGCGATTTTTTTCCCGTATAGGTTTTCTAACTCAATTTCTTTTCTTGGTATAATCTCACCAATTGGGACACCCATACTATCACCTCAGCCTACCGGTGTGCTCATCACCTCTCAGTTGAGGGGAAGGATCATCATCAGATATACAATCCTTATTTTAGAAAATTAATCTTTTTCTATAGTTTCCAACCTAGTGTATATCCATCCGAGAGCTAAGATCATTAGTGCAAAGGCAAATAAGACAAGTGGATCGGCTTTTTCCGTGTCTTTAGTTGATATGACGATTTTTCTAATTATTGCCACGATCCCAAGCTCAGCAACCCTCCTCATACTTACATGGTGCTCTTTCAGATATAGGGAGAGCAACTCGTACATTTCTAAGAGGATTAGTGCCATTAAAAATTCTTCAAGACTTCCTTCCAGATTTCCAGCAAATAAGTATTTGAAACCATTTATTATACTGACTCCTAAAAGTACTATTGCAAGAATTACTAATATGCCAGTAACGATGTCAAATGCAAGATCCAAAGCTTTAATAGCCTTTCTTCTCACCATAAACAAAATTAAGAAAATGAAAATTTAAGCTTTTGCATATAGCCAACAAGCAACGTAGTGATCCTTCTCGACTTCCACCATAGGAGGCTCTTTCTTATCACATACTCCTGCCTTAAAGTATGGACATCTTGGGTGGAACCTACAGCCGCTTGGTGGATTTATTGGGCTTGGTGGTTCTCCTGTTACTTTCATCCTCTTTTTCTTCATTTCTCTAGCTATATCTGGATCTGGAATCGGAATTGCTGAAAAGAGCATTTGGGTGTATGGATGCAGTGGATTTTCAAAGAGTTTATCAGCAGGGCCTACTTCCACTAGCTTACCCAAGTACATAACTCCTATTCTATTGCTCATGTACTTCACTACACCTAAGTCGTGACTTATGAAGAGGTATGTGAATCCATATTCCTTCTGCAGGTCTTTGAGCATGTTCAAGATGTTCGCTTGAACTGAAACATCTAATGCTGAGGTAGGCTCATCTAGAACTATGAACTCTGGCCTTAAAGCAAGTATTCTAGCTAAGGCGATTCTTTGTCTTTGACCTCCGGAAAATTCATGAGGATATCTGTATAAGTGGGTCTCATTAAGTCCTACACTTTCTAACAGTTTAATGACAAACTCCTCAGGATCGTCCACCTGAATGCCGTGGAACTTCACAGGTTCCATAATTATCTCAAATACGGTCTGCCTAGGATTTAATGAAGAATAAGGATCTTGGAACATTATTTGGGCCTTCCTCCTGAACCATTTAAGTTCTTCACCTTTAAGCTTAGTTACATCTTTGCCCATGAATATGATTTTCCCATCTGTAGGCTCGATGAGCCTTAAGATTGTTCTACCTGTTGTAGTCTTTCCACACCCACTCTCCCCTACTAGTCCGAAGGTTTCTCCTCTCCTTATCTCGAAGCTAACGCCATCTACAGCTTTGACCCATCCAATTGTCCTTATAAGTCCCCTCACTGGAAAGTACTTTTTGAGGTTTTCAACCTTCAGCACAACGTCTCTGTCATATTCCATAAGAATCACCTCAATATAAGTGGCATGCAACAAAATGCCCTGGCTCGATTTCTTTAAGCTCAGGCACTTTCTGCTTACAAACCTCCATGGCCTTTGGACATCTTGGGTGGAATCTACAGCCGCTTGGTGGATTAATGAGGTTTGGAACTGTTCCAGGAATTGCTTCTAACTTCTCTATTTTTGTCATTGGGTTTGGAACTGCTTTCAATAATCCTTGAGTGTAGGGATGAAGAGGATTCTTGAATATCTGGTCCACACTTCCAATTTCAACGATTTTTCCTGCATACATAACTGCAACTCTATCAGCCGTCTCTGCAACAACTCCCAGGTTGTGGGTAATTAGAATTATTGTAGCATTGTACTCTCTCTTCATCTTATCTAGTAACTCCAAAATTTGTGCCTGAACAGTCACGTCCAAAGCAGTAGTTGGCTCATCGGCTATCAAGATTCTTGGATTGTTAGAGACACCTATCCCTATGACAACTCTCTGCTTCATTCCACCTGAGAGTTCGTGCGGATAATTCTTGACTCTTCTCTCTGGATCTGGTATTAGAACGGATTTTAGGATTTGGATTGCCTTTTGAATTCCCTCTTTTATATTCGAGATTTTCCCATGTACTTCCATTGCTTCGGCAATTTGGTGTCCAACAGTGTATAGTGGGTCAAGTGAAGCATGAGGATCTTGGAATATGTAGGCTATTTCGTTTCCTCTAATCTTTCTTATCTCTTCTTCGCTTAGCTTTAGTAAATCCACGACACTTCCGTCATCTCTGTAATATAGAACTTGACCTTCAACTATTCTACCTGGGCTCTCTATTAGTTGAGTTAGGGCCCTTGAGGTTACGCTCTTTCCACACCCCGTTTCTCCAACCAAGGCGAAAGTCTCTCCTTTGTACACGTCGAAAGACACTTTTTCTATGGCTTTAACTATTCCAGCGTAAGTATAAAAGTGAACAGTTAGATTTCTAACTTGGAGGATGGGCTCAGGCACTTTTCTCACCCTCCTTCTTCTTTACCTTGAACTCTATGCTTCTTCTGGTCTTTGGATCCAGGATATCTCTTAGGCCATCACCAAGTAAGTTCCATCCAAGCGCTGTTAAGAGAACTACCAATCCTGGGTAAAACACTAGCCACCAGCACCTTGGGAAGTACTGGGCTCCATCGTATACTATTCTTCCCCAGTCTGCAATTGGTGGTGTTGCACCGAGTCCCAGGAAGCTTAGTCCAGCTTCCATTAAAACTACGCTACCGAAATCTAGGGTTATGTACACTAATATTGGCCCAATGATGTTTGGCAGGATGTGCTTGAAGAGTATAGTTCTTGTTGGAAGGCCAATTGCTCTAGCAGCTTCGATATATAATTTTTCTCTCTCAGCCAACGTTGAACCTCTAGTGATTCTTGCGTATCCTGGCCACCATACTATAATCATTGCCACTATAACAGCAAGCAACCTTCCAAGGTTCCCTGCTTCTCTCTGGTCTAGAGCAAAGATTGCCAGCACTATTTTCTCTAGAATAGGATGTGCTGAGATAAACTCTTGTAGTCTCTCAGGTAATACTGCCGAAAGTGCTATTGCCAAGATTAACGCTGGAAAAGACAGGAACATGTCAGTTATACGCATTATTAGTTCGTCTATCTTTCCTCCGTAATATCCTGCAATTAGTCCCAAAATTATTCCCAGGGGGACTCCCAAGATAATAACTATTATTGAAATTACAAAGCTCGTCCTTGCTCCTTGTAGGATCAAACTTAATAGATCTCTTCCATAATGATCGGAGCCTAACGGATAAGTTATTACTGCGTTATTATAGTACTCTAGCACCGCTTTACTCCCAGGGGGTACGAGATAAACTTGGTCATAGTTGCTTGTATATAATGTTGGCATGAAGTTGTACTTCCAAGGAGCTAGATACGGTCCAAAGATTCCCAGGAAGATAAAAATCATTACAAGAAACAGTCCTATTAATGCTGGAGGTGACCTGTTTAAGGCATAAAGCATTAATCTCCATTCTTCAAGCTTTGACCTGTTTTTTTCCATCCAGCCTTTTTTAAATAAACTTATGAACTTTCCAAGACCATAAACGAATTTATCGGCAAGTTTGTCAAGTATAGACTTCTTATACTCTTCCTGCATTTGAAATCACCTCAGTATCTAACCCTTGGATCTATTATAGCATAGAGTATATCAACGACGAGGTTAGTTACCACGTAGATTATAGCGTATATGAAAGTTATAGCTACCACGACTGGGAAGTCTAAGTTTTGAATGGATTGTACCGCATAACTACCCATTCCTGGGAGCCCAAACACAGTCTCAGTAATTGGTGTTCCTCCAAGAAGTCCACCGAATTGGAGGCCGAGCACAGTAACTATCGGAACTAATGCATTCTTTAGGGCGTGCCTATAAAGCCTAAGCTTTGGTACTCCTTTGGCCTTCAAAAACTGAACAAAGTCTGAGCTAAGTGCCTCAAGGAAACTATTTCTCACGAATCTAGCTGTTACTCCCATTCCCAGGAAGCCAAGAGTGAAGCCTGGGAGCCAGAATCTTGCTAAGTGTTGCTTAAACAGTGCAAAATCGCCCCTTAGTAAAGCATCTATCATGGGAACTCCCGTAATCTTTGGTGGAAATGGTGGGACACCTGCTATTGTGGTAATTCTGTATTTCACAAAGAAGACGTACAGCATTAGGTATCCTAGCCAAAATGCTGGAGTTGAAACACCCAGGAGGGCAAATATTCTTACCACTGTGTCTATCCATGTATTCCTTTTAAGGGCAGAGATTATTCCTAGTGGAATTCCTACGAGAAGAATGAAGACAAACGCTATTATTGCCAACTGAAAAGTTACTGGAAATCTTTTTCCAACGTCATACATAACAGGGTTTGACGTTCTGGGGTCGATAATTGTATTTGTAAGTAGTCCTTTCATTAAAAAGATATACTGATCATACCAAGGCTTGTCTAGGTGATATTCTCTTATTATCCTTTCAATTGCAGCTTGAGTTGCTTTCTCTCCTCCTGCCCATGCCTTGGCTGGATCTGCTGGTATTTTATATGCTATTAGAAATACTATTATTGTAACTCCTATTATTGTTGGAATAAAAGTTAGTAGCCTCCTAATTAAGAATTTCTTGAGGTTCGCCATCTATGTCCCTCCATGTTCATTGTCGCATTAAAATTTTCGTCTAAACTTTTTTGTCAACAAAATAAAAATCCTTCGGTATATGAAAAGACAGAAAGACAAAAGAAAAATAGGAAAGAAGTCATCCAGAAACTTCAATGTTTATTTCAGAGAACTCTGTAGCTCCATAGAGGAATGGGCCTACCCAATTGTCGGAGTCAAGGTAGTCTGGTACCCAACCTACTATGTAAACGTCGTAGTCTCCATGTTCTGTCTTGGAGAGGTAAACTGGCCATTCATAAGATTCAACTGTCACTCTAAATCCAAGCTGGCTCCACACGTTTTGGATTAGAGTCATCACCTTCTCACGCTGGGTGTTACCAGCGTTGTAGATGAGGGTTATTGAATACTTACTTGGATCAACTCCTGCTTCTTGTAACATTTGCTTGGCTTTAGCAATGTTGTATTCGTACTTGATGATTCCGTACTCGGTATATCCAGGCCATGGCTTTGGAATTGGTCCCCAGTTCCTCTCGAGGAGGTTGTTGTAAACTACTTTTGCTATTTGATCATATGGAATTGCATATGCTAGGGCCTGTCTGACTTTTACGTCGTTGAAGGGTTCTTTCTGGGTGTTGAATACTATGAACGTTAGAACTGGCAAGAGTATGTCGGTCTGCACTACCACTTTATATCCATCCTTCGTTACTCCTTGGACGTCTTCAATTTTGTCCGTTGGTATTGCTGCTACGTCAGCTGTTCCAGTGGTTAAGAGTTGTACTCTGGCAACAGCATCGTTGTTTATGATGTAGATAACTCTCTTGTGTCCTGGGTTGCTTGTTGCATTCCAATAGTATGGATTGTATTCAAGGACTATGTAGGAGTTCTCTTGGTACTCCTTAACATAGAATGGTCCAGTACCAACTGGGTACTTGTGCATTAACTGGTGAGTTGGATCGTCGACTCCTTCTTGCACATAAGCCTCCCAAGCGTCTGGGTTCTTACCATAGTTGCTTGCCTTGAGTGCTTCTTCATACTTGTCTCCTAACAAGTACTCCATTGGAACTACGCTTAGGAATGGATCTGCCACTATGTTTAATACTGCAGCGTATGGGTGTGGAAGGACAAGCTTGAATACTCCGGCAGTTTCACCGTTGTATCCGAAGAAGTTGAGTAAGTCTTGTAGAGACTTAATTTCTGCAGTCTTTCCATTGTACTCTGCTATAAGTGGGTTGTTCTTAACGTAGTTGTTGAATTCTTCCTCAGTGAGTGCCTGGGAAGCTGAGACATTCATGAATTCTGTAACCATCCAACTAACTGAGTGCCCTAACCTAGCAACACGCCAGAAGGTGAATACAACATCAGTTGCATCTATTGGATAAGTCTTGTCATTCCATGGATCATAAGCCTTAACTCCTCCCCTTATAACGAAGTACCACTCGGTGCCCTCTTTGTTGTGGGCCCATGCAACTGCCAAGTCGGGGGTAACTTGCTCAGTCTCTTCTTTCCAGTAAGTGACTAAGGTGTCTCCAATCTCGTGCCAGATCTCCCATCCAAATGTTTCATATGTCCAAGCTGGGTCAAAGCTTTCGGGCCATCCAATGGTAGCTATTACATAGGTTTCTGGGTCGTTCTTATAGCTTCCAATTCCTGTATCAACTACCGGAGCGTTGGGGTCTTCCCAGAGAAGATCATATCTCTCTGGGAGTGTCGGGTGGTAATATCTTCCCTTAACCCAGTCCCAGTAGACACGGAGTTGCCTGTTCTGTCCAAGTATGACTTCTGGGACATAATAGTTGCCCAGGATATAGAGAGCCTTGAATATTTCAGTTCTTACTTCCGGATTAGTCTCTCTTCTGGCAGCTATTACAAGAGCATCAACGTTTGTATCCCTAAAGAATGCTGGGTTTATTGCACCAAATCCCTGACCTTGCTCCATTAACTCTTTAACGCTTGGAGTGTTTTGCTCATCCACCACATAAGTTACGGTAATTACCTTCTTTCCAGATGGAATTGAAACGCTTGGTTTTTCACCTTTGGGACCAACTACAACGATAGCTGTTCCAGTATCGACAACTGTAACTTTTCCGAGCTCCAAAATTGCTTGGGTTACTCCGCTAGGAGTGGTTGTTTGGGTTGGGCTTCCAGTTTCTGTGGGTGTTTGGGTCTGAGTTTGGGTTCCTCCTCCAATACATCCACTTCCAAAAGTTCCCAATACCATGACTCCAACAAGCAAAATTGCTAACAGTCCTTTCTTCATTTGGCCATCACCTCGAGTTTTCAGTTAATATCTAAAGTGTACTCAAGCTATAAGTTTTTCGATGATGTGGTATTTTTAACCCAATATGCTAGAAATTTTGGCATAATATTTATCATAATGTTCGTAATAAATATAAAAATATAACAAAAAGTTAAGCCATAAATAGCTACTTGAACACATTAGAGCATTTCAAATAAACTTTCGTGACCATATCCATACATCACTGGAAGTTTTCTATTTTTAGGGCTCAATCGTTGTTCCGTTGTGATCTCCCTTTATTACTCTGAATAAGTCTTTTGCATCTTCTTTTCCAATAACGATAGTTTTTATTCCTGTTCTTGCAATTATCTTAGCCGCTAATGGGTCGATAACACTACTGCTTCCAGCCTTTTCTATTCCTTTACCCACAATTTCAAGAAGCTCTTCCGGCTTCATTTTCTTTATCTTCTTGGCTGTGGGATCTTTTTTTGGATCTGCTGTATATACTCCATCAACATTAGTTATCACTACCAATAAATCTGCCTTAAGAAACTCTGCCAAGAGCGCTGCTACAGCATCGGTAGTGTGCCCTGGGTGAGTTCCTCCCATTACAGGTATCTTCTTAAGCTGTACTGCCTTCCACGCTTCCCAAAAGTCTTCAACTACAACTGGATATGCCTTTTCCCTTAGAGCTGCTATGAGAAGCATCGCATTGGCTCTTGTTATCTGAATCCCTATAAAATCCTTAAAAGTTTCACTAGAATTGAATTTTTCTGCAACTTCAATGTATTTTCTAGCCAATTTCCCCCCTCCAACAACCACCGCCACTTCATGATCTTCGCTAACTTTTGTGAGCTGGTAAGCTATCTCTTTTATGAAGTCTATATCAGGATTCTCTGGAACCAAGACAGACCCTCCTATGTCAAACACTATCCTCATGCTTTCACCAAATTACCTTAAGAAGTAACGATTTTAAATGTTCTCTAGGTCTTCGAAGTTTTGTAGAATTCTCAATCCTTTTTCAGTTATCTTGTAATATACCCTCTTTCCCTTTCTATATGCCTGTTCAACTAATCCCAATTCAAGTAACTCCTTAATGTGCTGATGGACTGCTTGGTACTTTAGAGGTTTCCCAAGTAAGCTCCAGATCTCATATGCATACATTTCTCTTTCTTTCAACAGCCTAAGTATCTCAATTTTAGTTGGTCCAATTGAAAATTTCTCTTTTCCACCTTCTCCAGTTTTTAAACCAGAACCTGTAACTACTAGTACAACTTTGTCTCCTTTTTCTATAAACCCATTTTCTTTAAGCTTTAGCAAAGCCGGCATGACTACGGCTGAGGATAATTCTGCATAAATGCCCTCACTTGCAAGTAATTTTTCTCCTCTCATGATTTCTTCCTCATTTACAATTACTGCAGTACCTTTGCTTTCTTTTATAGCTTTAACTGCCTTGTTTTTCATAACTGGATTTTTAACGTACAAGCCGAGAGCTTTTGTTTCTGTGCATTTCTTCTTTGTTCCCAGAACTTCAGATGCTATAGGATTGCATTTATCAGTTTGAACGGCTATCAAATTAGGAATTTCCTCAAGAACCCCGATTTCCATTAACTCCTTAAATCCCTTGTAAATTGAATAAATATAACTTCCACTACCAGTTGGAACTACTACGTGGGTGGGATTTAGCTCTTCCCAAAGTTCAAAGGCTATTGTTTTTTGACCTTCAAGTCCAATAATATTATCTTCTGGCGTGACGTTATAAAGGCCATTGAGCTTTGCTATTTCCCTTGCATACTCTATTGCCTCGTCAACACTTTCCCCAAATCTAATGATTTTGGCCCCAAAGGCCATCATCTGTATTAACTTCCCCCTGTCAACTTTCCTTGGGATTACTACAAACGCTTCCTTTTCAGCTCTTGCAGCATAAGCTGCAACTGAAACTGCAGCATTTCCATCACTAGCTACAATAAATCCGTTGGATGCATAAGGTAAACCATAAGAAATGGCAACTGTAGCTAGTCTATCCCTAAATGAACCTGTGGGATTTCTAGTTTCATCCTTAATATACACATCTATCCCAATTTTTTCTGAAATTCTTGCCTTTATTAACGGAGTTCCACCCTCTCGCAGTGTAATCATTCTCTTTACAGGGGGAAGAAGCTCTCGATATTTCCATACAGAAGAAAGTCTGTTCTTCCACTTTCTAACATCTACTTTAGAGTAGTCATAGCTAATTTCAAGTTCAGCCCCACAAGTACAAAAGGGGGGAATAAAAGTAGTCCACTCTCTCCCGCATTTCGGACATTTCATGGCATCACCTCAGTCGAATGGTGTCGAGATTGTTTGGAGCCCTAGTGGAGAGTCCAAACTTCTTGTGAATGCTCGTAGCTAAATCCAAACATTTTTGAGGCTCCCCATGAACTGTAATTACCCTCTCGGGTCTTGGTCTAACCTTAGCTACGTAATTCATTAGTTCTTTTCTGTCAGCATGACCCGAGAATCCATCAATTGTATGAACCTCCATGTTCACTTTTATGACCTCTGTTCTTCCACTTTCTCCTATCATTGGAATCTCTCTAACTCCACTCTGCACCTGTCTTCCAAGTGTTCCTTCAGCTTGATAACTTACGAAGATGATTGAGTTTCTCTTATCAGAGGCCAACTGCTTGAAATATTCTACGCTTGGTCCTCCAACTAACATACCAGAAGAGGCTATGATTATTGCGGGCTCATTGCTATCAATAATGTCCTGCCTCTCTTTCGAATTGGCCACTGGATGAAAGATTTCACTTAAGAATGGGTTGTAGTCTTCCTTGAAAATTTGTTCCCTCAGTGTTTTGCTTAAATATTCGGGATACGCAGTATGAATTGCTGTAGCTTCCCAAATCATTCCATCGAGATATATTGGGACATCAATGCCTCCGACTCTTGCGTACTCCTCTAGCACCATCATTATTTCTTGAGCCCTCCCCACTGCCATTGCTGGAATTAGGACTTTTCCTCCCCTCCTTATGGTCTGGTGAATGACTTCTATCAACCTCTTCTCCGCTTCTTCCCTGGGCATTTGAATATCATTAGCTCCACCGTACGTTGATTCCATGACTAGAGTTTCAAGTCTTGGGAATCTGTAACTTGCTGGCTCTAATAATCTTGTTGGAATGAATTTAAAGTCTCCAGTAACTGCAATGTTATGCAACCCATTCCCTATGTGCAAGTGAACGATTGCTGAGCCTAAAATGTGGCCAGCATTGTGGAGTGTTAGCCTCACGTCGGGAGATATATCTCTAACTTCCCCATAATCTAAGGTTATTGTGTGCTTAATGACTTCCTTTATGTCTTTAGGCTTGTATAATGGCTCCTGTCCATTGCTCTGTTGAATCTCCACAAAATCCTTTTGGAGTAACACCATTAAATCCCTAGTAGGAGGAGTTGTGTATATTGGCCCATCGAATAAATTGTATCTGAATAAGTATGGAAGCATTCCACTGTGGTCAAGATGAGCGTGAGTAATGACTATTGCATCCAGTAAGCCCTCTTTCAATACATATTGAAACTCTGGAGCGTCAAAGTGTGGAAATGCCTTATATGGATCATTTAAGGCAGCAACGTTAATTCCAAAATCAACCAACACGAAACTTTCATCAGTTTGTACTAATAGTGCACTTCTACCTACTTCTCTAAATCCTCCAAGTCCAGTTATTCTAATCCACCTGCTTTTATATTCGGGCTTTCTGTAGATATTTCTCCCAACTTGCCTCAGGAACTTTCTTCTATCCTTACTTTCAGTTTGAAGAATTTGTCTGATTAGGTAGATAGTCTGGCTCTGAAGTGGAGGCGTTCTGACAACTTTGGGGGCCCACCTTACTTTTTCGGTGATTAGTCTAAGAGTTTCACCATTTTTTCCAATTACTAACCCAGGTTTCTTTGCCTCAATTAGAACTTCTCCTACGGATGGATCAAAAGAAATATTCGTAATTTCAGCCTCTTTTGGAACAATTTCCAGAATTAACTTCTCAGCCTCTTCAGGAGGTAACAAAACATCTGGATCTGGTCTAATACTTATCCTCTTCTTTAGAATTTTCGCCAGCTCTTTTATAAGCTCCCCATCTTTCATTACAACCTCAGGATTTTTAACGTAAATGACTAATTCTGGCCCTTCAAATTCTATTTCGGTTATTTTTGCTTCTTTTGGTATTTTTTGAGCTACCTTTTCTCTTATCTCCTTAAGAATTTCTTCAACCATGGTTTCCCTTTTAATCAAAATTGTCACCTCCTTGGACTACTTTAACATTTTTTCTAGTTCTGCTCCTCTGTATTCTTTGTATCCGTCTTTTGTTATCGTTACAACGAGCAATCCATCTCCTGTGAACACATCTCTCTTTATTGCCACATTAATTGCCTTTACAGCTAACTTGATACCATCATTTACACTCATTTCTTCTCTATATTCGGAATCTAAAATTGAGTATGCAAATTCCATTCCAGAACCTGCAGCGGCATAGTTATCTTCAGTTATTCCCCCCACCATGTCAACAGAAAACAGTCTGGGTTTCTCATCGTATCCTCCAACCAAGAACCATCCCAAGTAGGGGAAGTACTTTGACCCGTTCAAGATGTTTGCAAGCAGGGTTGCTAATGCCTTAACGCTCATCTCTTTTCCTACGGTAGATTTGTATAGGTTTGCCTCGGCTTTTAAGAGTCTAACTAAGTTGAGTATATCTCCAACGTCTCCCGCCCCTGCAATTGCCAAATGCTCGTCAATCTTGTGAATCTTTGTCACGTTCTTTGCGTAGATAATGTTTCCTAGGCTAGCTCTTGTATCTGCTGCAAGTACTACTCCTTCCTTACAAACTAGGCCTACTGTAGTTGTTCCCTTAAGTTTCTCTTTCAAGTGCAACACCCCTTTTGAATATTACCCAGAGCGAGCTAGAACAGAAAAAGACTTCTCAGCTGGGATAAAGCACAAACTTTTATATAAACCTTTCGCTTCATGGAATGCCAATTCTGTCTAAGTAAATGTTTACAAATGCTATAACATGGGAAGTTAGATAGGGTTTTGGCCCTATTGTTATCTTTGGCACTAATCCTTCTAGAAAATTGAGCTCCTCCTCTGTGAATCCATTTTGATCTCCTAGTATGAATCCCACGTTATCCTGTGGGAATTTAACTTTCTCAATATCTACTCCGTTCTCCTCAAGCAAATACAAGTTATACTTAATGTTTTTCCTTACCACGTCTTCAAATGTCATCCTGCTAATATAAATACCGGGAAGAACTTCCCTTTCTTTTGTTGGCTCCTTTATATCTTTTCCGGCATTTAGTATTTTACCAATTAGCTTTGCAGTAGATACTTCATCAGGATTCAGAGTTTTTGGTTTAATTTTTGCACCTTCAAAGCGAATTGTCTTTGGAGGGTCAGGTGGTCCATATAGAACTGTGTATACTCTAACATTTTTTCTAAAGGAATGAGAGAGTTGAAATGCTGCATTTAGAGACCTACAAATCAAGTCAAGCCTTCCGCTTGTGCCAGGGATGTCTTTAATGGAGTAATCAAAAGCAGTATGGGCTGTAGAGGACTTTATAATGAATATTCTCACTTTTGTTCCCTCCCTTAAACTAGAAGATCAATGTGAGCCGTTGAAATTCTGTCTCTTACTTCGATTCCCCTATCCCTAAATATTATCCCTAATTCAATGGGTCTATCAGGTCTTGATCTTCTCCGGATTAATATTCCGACTTCATCTCTTATTTTGTCAACGCTCATTCTAGAGAGGTGAAAATACAATAGTTGAAGAAAATTCTTGTAGTCATGCATTTCCTCTAAGAATTCTCTATGTTCTAATGGGAGTTTTGGGTAAATGTGCTTCATGAAGAATTCATAAAAGTATCCAAAAGTCTCTAGCGAAGTAACAAAAAGTAACCTGTAAAATTCTGCATTTTTTGAATAGAAAAGAGAATTAAGCACAAAAATTCCTCTTCCCAGGATCTTAGGTAATTGCGATAATGGAATGCCGTGGCTTCTAAATGTTAGCATGGAGCCCATAATTTTCAGCCCTATAAATTGATTTTCGCCATATTTAAGGTATATCTCATTGAAAAAGGTGTAAATTTTTCTGGGTTTTCTTAATATGGTTGGGATTAGGTTATCTAATAAGTAGAGAGCCCTTCTGATGGCCTCTCTGTCCCCAATTAAAATTGTCTCAATTCCCTGAATTGAAGTTTCCTCTATATAGTTTGTATCCAAATGGAAGTCAAATATCCGGTTCCATGGAGGAATGTTGTTTTTATTTAAAATAGAAAAATCCATTAACGATACCAAGACTTCTTTATCAACTTCACCTAACCTTTTCTTAATCCTTACTATTGGGTGAAAGCCACGAGGGTAAATGGGGGATAAAGGAATAAAGGTGAGATCTTTGAGAGTCAAAATTGCCTTTATGGCCTTTCCTATGCTTCTTTCTGGAAGTCTCAACTTGAGGTCTTGTTCAAGTATCTTTATCTTCTTCATGGTCCTCCCATGTATTTAACTAATTTTATCCCTTAAGATTCTTCCGCTTTAGACTCACTCTCCTCTTGCTGTTCTTCGTTAGGAGACTCTTGCTCCTCGGCAGACTTGGGCTTTAATAACTCTTCAATGGTTGGCTCAAATTCAACTTTCTCATATCCTATAAATTTCAAGTCACTTTCGAGAAGAATTTCGCCCAAAATTAGTGTCTTTGGATCAATATCAACGTCTTTGAAGTTTAGCTTTACATCTTTTTCACTAATCTCAATAATAACCTTATCTTTGTCAATCATTGGCAGTCTTAGTTCTATTAGTGCCTTAATCTTTTCTATTGGATCTTCAATTTTCTCAACAACTTCAACTTCATATACGAGAGTCTTTCCTGCTAATGGATGATTGAAGTCTACTCTAACTCTTCCTCCGCTAACTGTAAGAACCCTACCTCTCATTTTTCTCCCATTTTCTGTTTCAACTTCAATTTCTAGCCCAGGGTACGGGATTATTCCAGATTTTCTGAACTTTCCAAGTGGGATAATCTTAATTTTTCCTGGATCTCTCAATCCAAAGCCTTCTTCGGGTGGAACTTCAATGACGTATTTTTTCTTAACTTCAAGCCCTATAAGTCTCTTGTCTAGTCCGGGCAATACGTGTCCCGCTCCAACCGCTATAGGGACTGGCCCATAGATTCCGTTTGGATTGTATATTCTAGCTTCTTTTGCAACATCCTCATAAGTTGTGTCGAAGATTTCTCCAGTTTCTTTAACCTTTCCAGTGTAATGAAGTCTTATGACATCTCCTTTCTCTACTTTCATTTTTCTTCCCCTAACTCCGTATTGAAAGTTTATTTTTAAGCTTAATTATGAAAACTGAAGACCTACTAAATTTTCTAGTAGTATGGCTTCGGCTCTTAGTGAGGAGTCACTCTTTCCTTTTAGAATAATTAAGCCCTCCCTGGGAATTATTATACTCGTCTCATTAGCTCCTTCAGCTGGTCCCATTATTATAACTCCCAAGTGTTTTTCATTGCCGATAAGCCCAAGGCCTACTTGTGCCTTTACTAAAAGGCTCAGATACCTAATGTTTCTCCTTTTCATAGTCTCTTCGTAGGCGTACATCTTTGCCGATTCATTACTTAACCCCCTAGCTATAGCTTCGGCATAAAAGTATCTTTTGAATAGTGTTGAAACCAACAATGTTACTTCGCTTACAGCAAGAGTTCTCTCAGTACAGCTCCCCTTAAACTCATCTGGGTTTTTTGAGCAAGTCTTAACTTCCGGTGATCCTACCACTATAGTAAACTCTTCATACCTCTTTTCAAGTACAAAGTCGGGAGGAGATTTTGGGTTATAAGAGAGAGTTATAATGTACCCAATGCTCCCCTCAGGAGGCTTCCAGCCTTTTAATCTGGCCTCTATATACTCATTCTGAGAAAGGACAACATACGTGGAATTTGGGAATTTAATTACGATGTACTTTTCTTGAACAAAATCGGGAGAAGATATAAGAATGCTGTTAAATTTGGCATATCCATATGCAGTAATCCCAATACTTGCTAAAATAATCGTAATCAAAAAAATTCCCGCTATATACTTTCTCACATTTAAACCTCCAGGGAAGAAGAATTAAAGAAGAAGAGAAGGGATCACTCAAGGTTTGCAATGTAGTCGAGCAATGCCTCTGCAGCTGCTCTGGTTCCTTCTCTGTCGCTACCTGCTACTAGGACTACACCGTAGCCTCCAATCTTGCCGCACTGCTCCTTGTAGACGATAGTCCATCCTTCCTTACCAGTACCGAACTTCTCGGCCCACTCTTCGTAGGTGAGTGGAACTCCTAGGTCTTCAGCTAAGGCTGCAGTTACCTTGTTGACGACTGGACCACCCACTAGGATTAGGTTGCTGCCTACGTTCTCTAGTCCTTGCTCAAGGACTTCGGTGTCAAGGACTGTGATTGGAGCGGTTAGCTTCTGTGGAATATAAGCAACCTCTGGACTGACCTCAGCTTTGACGTCTACAACTTCATAGTCATCAATTGACTCTCCTATTGCTGCCTCTACTGTCTCATACTGTGTCTCCAGTGGCTCGATGTAGATGTAGGCTGTTAGTGTACCGTACTCTACATCGTCTTTTTTCTTCTTCCTTATCGTTGCCTTGTAGTCTACAGCGTAGGTGTTGAATAATGGCACTCTCTTGTCGGAGAGTGTGTTCTTGTTTTCAAGGGCGAACCATATAATCTTTCCACTGTCGACCTTGAACTCTGCTATCCATCCAGGCATTATTTCGTCTCCACTCTTTACTGTCTTGAGGTCTGTCCAGACGTGGAGTTTTACTGCGTTTGTACCGCTGATACCTACGAAGGTGTCCTTTATCTGGATTCTTATGCCTCCGTCGAAGAAGGTTTGTGCCTCTGTACCACCAACTGCGAGAGTAGTTGTCTCAGTATCTCCACTTGGGCTCTCAACCTTTATGAATGCCTTGTCTCTTGCAACATCAATATCAAGGATTGTGACCTTGTAGTCTCCGAAGTTGTATGTTTCACCCTGGTTGTAGTAGTCCTCGCCCCAGTCCTTACCATAGGTGAAGCAATCTCCACAAGCTGTTTCTTGAATGTCTTTTCCAATGAAGACTATTGGATATTCATTGTCAAGGATCTTTAGGGTTTCTCCTTCACCAACTCCTGACTTAAGAACCTTAACTCCCTCTATGGTGTAACCGTCGTAGTCTGGATAGAACTTTGCGAGTGTGCTGTTGTCAAGGAACAAGTTTGTGATTAGGTTTACTTCTGGTATTGTTTCATCCTTTGTTATCTTGTCAACTGTAGGTTGTCCTTTGAGTGTATAGTTGTATACTACAAGTGATATGTTTGCAACCACTGTACTTACGTTAACTGTGAAGTCCTCAAAGTCGTCAATTACATCAACTTCACTGTCAGTTATGCCGTCGAGAGCAATTCCCTTAAGTGTTAGGTTTGCTGCAAGGTCATAGCTCCCAACGCTTCCAATATTGTCAATCCTGATCTCCACTGCCTTGTCATATACACCATCATTCCAAACTGATGTTGAGAAGTTAGCTACAAAGTCTGATCCGTTCCACCAGGCTGGTACATCTTTTAGATTGTCTCCAACCTTGTATTTGTGAGCTGTATTTGTGTCGTAGTTGTCAAAGACAGGTATCTTTTCAATGGGTTCGGTTACATCCTTCCTTGCAACCACTGTAGCGTCGGTAACTTCAACATCCTTCTCGGTGTAGAGTAAGCTTCCAATTGCAGCGGCAATATCGGCTGCGCTCACAACGTCCATAGCAGCTCCTTCACTACCAACAACGATCTTAACGTTTGGCTTTCCATCCTTAACAAAGAAGTCCTTTGGTATCTCGGGGACTTCGCCTTGGGCACTTGCAAAGCCAAGGGTTGCACCAGCTACTGCGGCACCAACTGCAAGGGCCGCAATCTTCTTAACTTTCATTTTTCTCCACCTCCCAATAATCTGCCCATACGGGCTTCATCTATATGTGTGTCAGTGCGGGGTATAAATACTTTTCGGTTCCAAACCCTTTCTAACGATTAAAGAAGCTCGCCAATCGCCGTAATAGATTTTAGCAGCTTCATGATGTGTCTATGAAATTTTCGGTGTTTGCCGATAATATCTATTTCTATTCTGCCAGTAAGGGTCTATGAACTAAATCGTTGACTATACTTGCTATTTCCGAAAGAGTTGATTGAAGCTCTGCCGGGTCTATATTTATTATTTCAGGTTCAATTATTATAAATGCTAGAGGGGCATATTTGGCAGCTAAAACAAAAAGAGTTTTTAAATCTGAGAGAAGTTCCACACCAGCTAAAGCCTTTATTCTAACTTTATTGTCCTCTAGTGGTATTTTTTCTTTCTCGGTTACCTTAATTTTGTTTATTTTACACCCTTCTAGAAATAGGGCCTTACTCAAATTTTCTTCTATCTCCCCAAGAGAGTTACCGTAAATCTCTACTGCGAATCTATATCTTATTAGATTTTCTTCGATGATCATCCTCTCAATTTCTTCTTCAGAATAACCAATTTTGGGTTTTGGCAGAGCATCGAGTTTTGGGTAAGCTACTACAGGGCCAAACTTATCTATGAGTGCGCCAACTACATATGCTATTCTTCCCAATATTGGAACAAGCTCTTTTGCATGTATCTCGTTACCCTTCACATTTTCAATTTCAACTATTGTAGGTCCATACTTCAAAACTAAATCAACGATATTTCCAAGTTTTCCCTCTACATGGGCTTCAACGACTGTTGAATATTTAAATTTCTCGTCTTCTTCATTTTCAACGACTTTATCCCTATATATTCCCTTTATTTTAACGTTTCTCTCTTCTTTTAGTTTTTTCTCAATTTCCATGCTAGAAGTTTCTACGGCTTTCTTATCATTTCCTAGCACTTCAATATAAAAAATTGCCTCTATTAGCACCATATTACCACCACATTCCCCTGTATGTTTTCCTTTGATATTCTCCAACTATAGGGATTTGTTCACCACAGTATTTGCATTTTCCATCTTTTATTTCATACCTTAATATCTCAAATCCCCATCTTTCTATTAGTAATTTTCCACAACGTGGACAGTATGTATTTTCTCCTTCATGTCCAGGAACATTTCCGAGGTACACGAACTTGAGTCCTTCTTCTTTGGCTATCTTATAAGCTTTTTCCAAAGTTTGTATAGGGGTTGGAGGTAAATTCAACAGTTTGTAATGTGGGAAGAAGCGTGAGAAGTGTACTGGGGTATCATCTCCGAGCTCTTCCACAACCCACCTGGCAAATCTTCTAATTTCTTCTTCATTATCATTAAGAGTTGGAATTATTAAGTATGTTAGCTCAACGTGAATTCCAAATTCTTTTTTGGCAATTACTGCGGTTCTTCTGCTCGGCTCGCCACTTGGCACACTTGAAATTTTCATGTAGAATTTGTCGTTAAATGCTTTTATATCAATGTTCATGGCATCTATGTATTTTGCTAACTCTCTAAATGGCTCCTCATTTATGTAACCATTTGTTACCAGAATATTGTTTAGTCCTTCCTTCTTAGCTAGTTTTGCTGTGTCCAAAACGAACTCATACCATATGGTGGGTTCGTTGTAAGTGTAGGCTATGCTCTCGCATTCGTAGTGTCTTGCTAACCTCACTATACTTTCTGGCGTTGCATCTTGAAGGTAAGGGAAGCTTTCATCCGCTTGACTAATTTCCCAATTTTGGCAGTGCTTACAGTGCATGTTACATCCTACAGTTCCTATTGAAAATGCACAGGAGCCTGGCCAGAAGTGAAATAGGGGCTTTTTCTCTATGGGATCGAGGGCTATTGAGGAGACCTTCCCATAATTTAAGGTATAGAGCTTTCCATCTATGTTAATCCTAACTTTACAAGATCCTCTTTTTTCTGGGTTTATAATGCAATTTAGCGGGCAAAGCTTGCATTTAACTTTTCCATCCTCTAGGGGCTCCCAATATAGTGCTGTTCTCATCACTACCTTATGAGCAAAGGGCATTTATATATCTACCCCCAAACTAATATGAGGAGATGTGGAATGAAAATTTATGTTCTGGGTGCTGGGGCTATAGGCTCGCTTTTTGGAGGGCTACTTTTCGCTGCAGGTGAGGATGTTGTTCTTATTGGCAGAAAGCCCCATGTAGATGCAATAAATAAGAGAGGGCTTAGGATAACTGGGATTATAGAAGAGGTGATAAAAGTTCCTGCTACAATCTCTCCTCCCGAAGAAAAACCAGATCTAATAATACTCGCAACAAAATCGTACTCTACAGTAGAAGCCCTTAGAGCCTCTAAAGCGATTGTGGAGGACACTTGGATATTAAGTATTCAAAATGGAATAGGAAATGAAGATGAAATAAGAAAGTTCGGGGGAAAGCCTATAGGAGGAATAACTACAAATGGAGCTATCTTAGTGAGCTCAGGGGTTGTGAAGTGGACGGGAAAAGGAATAACTGTAGTTGGTTTATACCCTAAAGGGCGTCACACATTTGTTGACAAAATTTCCGAAATTTTCAATAGAGCGGGATTAGAAACTATTGTAAGTGAGAACATTGAAGGGTGGATATGGGCAAAGGCAATTGTTAATTCTGCTATTAACCCCATTGGCACTCTGTTACGGGTTAAAAATGGGGCAATTCTAGACAATGAGGAATTGCTTTCTGTAGCAGTAGAAGTTGTGAAAGAGGGGTGTAAGGTTGCGACGCAAAATGGAGTAAAATTAGAGGTTCATCCAATAGATTTGCTATTCCAGACATTGAAAAAAACTAGGGAGAATTACAATTCCATGCTCCAGGATATATTAAAGGGGAGAAAGACTGAAATTGACTACATAAACGGAAAAATAGTTGAGTATGCCAAATCTGTTGGGCTTGAAGCTCCCCTTAATTTTCTTCTGTGGGGGTTAATTAAGGGAATGGAAAAGTTACATGGAGGAGTGGAAAATGTTTGGGGCAAAAGAGAATGATGTGTTTAAACTAATAAGGGATCATTTGACAATGGTCGGAGATACATTAAAATACACCAAGGAGATGTTTGTTCAGTATTTGCAGGGAAACATAGGAAATGCCGAGGAGCTGTTAACTAAAGTCGAGGAGAGTGAAACTCGGGCCGATAAGCTTAGGAGAGAAATAGAGCTTATGCTTTACTCAGGAGCCTTTATTCCGGCAAATAGAGGGGATTACATAAGACTTGTAGAGCTAATAGATAATGTTGCAGATGCTGCGGAAAGTGCTGCCCATACCCTAATATTTGCTAAGCCTGCAGTTCCCCCGGAATATAAAGAAAAGATCCTTATTTTAATCAACGAATCCCTAAAAACATTTGAGTACCTCAAAGAAGCTGTTGTATCCTTAGAGACTGACGTAGATAGAGCACTTGAATATTCTAAGTCCACTGAAGCTCAAGAAGAGGATGCCGATAAAATAGAATACTCTTTGCTGAGAAAGATATTTGAAGATGAAAACATTTCCACTTACGCAAAGCTTATTTGGAACCAAATTATCACAAAAATTGGAGATATTGCCGATAGGGCTGAAGATGCTTCAGACCATATAATGCTTATGGCCGTTAAAAGGAGGTGATAATGGTGAAGGTGCTTGTAGCTGCCCCTCTTCATGAAAAGGCTCTAAATATACTAAAAGATGCTGGTTTTGAAGTTATTTACGAGGAGTATCCGGAGGAAAATAGGCTTTTAGAATTAGTTAGAGATGTTGAAGCTATTATAGTTAGAAGTAAGCCAAAGATTACAAGAAAGGTAATAGAAAATGCTCCAAAATTAAAGGTAATTGCAAGAGCTGGAGTTGGATTGGATAACATAGATGTTGAAGCTGCTAAAGAGAAAGGCATTGAAGTTGTTAATGCTCCAGCAGCCAGTTCTAGAAGTGTTGCAGAGTTGGCTGTTGGGTTGATGTTTGCAGTTGCTAGGAAGATAGCTTATGCTGATAGAAAGATGAGGGAAGGAAAGTGGGCGAAGAAGGAGTGTATGGGTATAGAACTTGAAGGAAAAACCCTTGGAATAATTGGATTTGGAAGAATTGGCTATCAAGTTGCGAAGATTGCAAGAGCTTTAGGCATGAAATTGTTACTTTATGACCCCTACCCTAACGAAGAGAGAGCTAAAGAAGTCGGTGGAAAGTTTGTGGATCTAGAAACACTGCTAAAGGAGAGCGATATAGTCACAATTCATGTTCCATTAATTCCGGAAACATATCACCTCATTAACGAAGAGAGACTTAGGCTTATGAAGAGAACAGCTATTTTAATAAACACTTCGAGAGGGGCTGTAGTCGATACACAGGCCCTAATTAAAGCTCTTGAAGAGGGATGGATTGCGGGTGCAGGGTTAGATGTATTTGAAGAAGAGCCTCTTCCAGAAAACCATCCACTAACGAAATTTGACAATGTTGTTCTAACACCTCACATAGGAGCCTCAACTTACGAAGCCCAGGAGAGAGCGGGAGTAGAAGTAGCGGAAAAAATTGTAGAAATACTAAAGAAGAGCTCTTAATCTCCTATAGATCCTTTCTAATCTCTTTTTTGGAACTCTTGCTTTTTTGGCAAGCTCCTCTATCTTCCAATTAAGGAAGTCTTCAGGCTTCGTTATACCTACCTTCTTGAGCTTTTCTATGGTCTTTGGACCAATTCCCTTTATGGAGAGCAAAAATTCTTCGAAGTCTCTGCCCATGCTCTGGCCACTTGAAAATTTTCCTCTCTCTTTATCTTCTTCCTCTTTGGGAATCTGGGGAGGCTCAATGTATTCTGGAACTTCAGGCGGAACTTCACTAACATATGGCTCTATAACTATTGGATGGAAGACATTGTCTTTATCTTCTGCTTCTTCGAGAAGTTCCATCTCCGGAAATTCCCCAGTTTTTACATACACTTCCAGGGAATTTGCAAGCCTGTGGAAAATGTGGGCGTGCTCGAGAATCCTCTTTTTGGCATATTTCTTTGCCTGCTTTGTTGTTATTAAGAACTGCCAGTCACTTGATTCAATAAGAAGAAGCTCTCTGCCAAGCTGATCCAATGTCCTATCTGTTAGCTCGTCTCTTCCAAGGTATTTGCTAGCTAATGCCACCATTCTATCTTCCGCCAAGTGGATTATTGGCCATGTCCACTCAACTTCTGGGTTCCACCATGTATAGTGAGTTCCGAACATTCCCCAGGAGCCTTCAGGTAGCTCTATTTCATACCTTTTACCATCGAAGTTGTCTAGAAATTCGGATATTGTCGTAGTCTTAATTCCTAGCTTCTCGGCAAGCTCCAAAACTTTTCCTAACCACTTAACCCCCTCGAACCACCAGTGTCCAAATAGTTCGGTATCATAGGGAGCAACTACTATTCCATATTCTCCTTCTTTTTTCTTGAATTCTTCTAGAAGGGAGGATACCAATGATATAAAGTGCCTTGCATGTTCTTCAACTCTTTCCATGGCCTTTTCTGGCACATAGGGCTCTTTTCCTCCAAGGTCAATCTCCTTAGATGTAACCCTCCAATACTGTCCTCCACTTTTCTCGGCCTTCTTGTGGAATTCTCTATACCAGAAGTCTCCTGGGTACCCTATGTCTGCGCTCCACACTTGAATCCCCGTTTCTCTATTTCTTGCAAAAACGGCAATTCCATTTTTAAGGAAGTAGGGTCTTAGCGTCGACTTCTTGGTTTTTTCGGGTAAAATCTCCCCGTACTTGGAAGTAGCTGGTCCTTCGTCAATTAGATGACTCTCCACGAAAAAGTAGTCTATCCCATACTTCTTAAGGAAGTGCTCAATTCCCTTCCTCCAAACTACCTCTCCTGTACTCGGGCTTCTCCAGTATCCATCAGGCCTGTATGCACACTCGGGTAACCACATTCCTCTGGGCCTTCTCTGGAAATACTTTTCGTAAGTCTTTATCGCATTTGCAATTTGACCTTCGATAGCTTCATCCCTTCCCAAAAGTGGGAGGTATCCATGAGTTGCAGCTGATGTTATTATTTCAAGGTAACCTGCTTCTTGGAATTCTCTAAATTTTCCTATAATGTCGCCATTAATTTCCTTCCAATACCTATAAACATCTTCAAAGTATGTTATCATGTAGGCTATTGCTTTTTTCAATTGATCGTTCGTGTATTTTGTAAGATCTTCTTTCATAAGCTCTAATTTTCTAGTGATATACTTTTCGAACTCTTTTTTCATGTATTCGTCGTTTAGTTGCTCCAATAGCACTGGAGAGAAGCTTATAACGAGTTTGAAGTTTACACCTTTGTTGCGCAACTTTTCAAACTCCATAAGTAGAGGAATGTATGTTTCTGCAATAGCCTCAAAAACCCACTCTTCCCCAAAGGGCCACTTTCCGTGCTTTCTTACATAAGGTATATGGGAGTGTAAGACAAAAGTTAAGTATCCTCTCATGGCTAATTCCCTATGAAAAGATTTATGAAGAGAGTATTTAACGATTTTGCCTATATCTTAGCTTTGTTTACTAAAAAATGCTTTATGTATATAAAATATAGAAAACTGTAAGTCCTGGGTAAGAGATGTAAATAACCACCCCATCTTTATAAAATTGCAAAACTAACCTTAGGGGGGGTATTTATGAAAGAAAGCATGAGCAGTGTGGATATAAAATACATAACCGAGGAACTAAAAGACATGATAGTGGGTTCGAGGGTTGAGAAAATTTATCATGAAGGTAATGAAATTAGGTTTAAACTTCACAAGACGGGAGTAGGAAGGGTAGATTTGTTAATTGAGGCTGGAAAGAGAATCCACATAACTACTTACGTTAAGGAGAATCTACAGCCAACTTCATTCGCGATGCTTTTACGAAAATATTTGTCTGGAAAATTTCTTGAGGATATAAGGCAATACGAATTCGATAGGGTAGTTATCTTGTCGTTTGGTGAATATTTCCTCATCGCCGAACTTTTTGGTAGGGGGAATATTATATTTGTAACTAAAGATTGGGAAATAATTGGGGCTCTTAGATATGAAGAGTTTAAAGATAGGGCAATAAAACCAAAAATTAAGTACGTTTTTCCCCCTTCTAGAGCTAACCCCCTAAAAGTTAGCTTTGAAGAGTTCAAAGAGATAATATTGAACTCCCAGGGAACTGAAATCGTGAGAGCGCTTGCGAAAAATTTTAGCATTGGAGGCTTATATTCTGAAGAGACTCTCCTTAGAGCAAAAATAGATAAAGATAGAAAGGTTGATGAACTAAGTGAAGAAGAATTAAGACTCGTATATGATACTCTTCTAACAGTTCTAAACGATGAAAAAAAGCCTAACATTGTATATAACAAAGAAGGGGTTATGGTGGATGTCGTTCCAATAGATCTACAATGGTATCGGGAATATACAAAAAGATATTATGAATCTTTTAGCGAAGCTTTGGATGAATACTTTGGAAAGCTAACAATTGAAAAAGCAAGACTCGAAAAAACCAAGCAACTAGAAGAAAGGAGAAAGGCTCTTGAAATTTCTTTAAGGAGAATTGAAGAACAGATAAAAGGATTTGAAAAAGAAGCCATGACTAATCAGGAAAAGGGTGACGCGCTCTATGCCCACTATTCCATTGTAAATGAAATCTTAAGAGTTATTTCCTCAGCATTAAAGCAATATGGAGTTGAAGAAGTTAAAAAGAGGATAGAAGAAGGAAAGAAAGCTGGCTACCCTTGGGCAAAAATGATAATCGACGTAACCGACAACAAAGTAACGCTCAATTTGGATGGGATAAAAGTTTCTCTCGATGTTGAAAAATCACTAGAAGAAAATGCTGAGCTTTACTATGAGAGGGCGAAAAAAGCAAAGAAGAAACTGGAAGGAGCAAAAATAGCATATGAGGAAACTAAAAGAAAATTAATAGAGCTTGAAAAAGAGATAGAGCGAGAGAGTAAAGAAATCAACATAAAGAAAATCACCCGCAAAAAGAAAAAGTGGTTTGAAAAATTTAGGTGGTTTATTAGCAGCGAAGGTTTTCTGGTCATCGGAGGGAAGGATGCTACAACGAATGAAATCGTTGTTAAAAAGCATATGGATGAAAATGACATCTATTGTCACGCAGACATATGGGGGGCTCCTCATGTTATTATAAAAAATGGTAGAAATGCCAGTGAAAAAACGATCAGAGAAGCTTGTCAATTTGCCGTTGCCATGAGTAGAGCATGGAGCGAGGGATTAGCTTCGGCAGATGCTTACTGGGTTTACCCAGAGCAAGTTAGCAAACAAGCCCCTGCTGGAGAATACCTACCCAAAGGAGCCTTTATGGTGTATGGGAAGAGAAATTGGATTCATGGGATCCCTCTTAAACTTGCGGTTGGAATAGTTAATGTTGAGGGGGAAGAGCTTGTCATGTGTGGTCCAGTTGATGCGGTAAAAGCTCATACAAACAAGTATGTAGTGATAAGGCCTGGAGGATTAAAGAAGAGTGACCTTGTAAAGAAAATCCAAAAAATATTTGAAAAATGGGGATATAGGGTCTCTGAAGAAGATATAATGAGCGTTTTGCCCCCAGGACATGGAGAGATTGAGGAGGTGGTTGAATAATGTTTAAGCTTTACTCTCTTGCAAGAGAATTTGCAAGGGATTTACTTTTTGAAATTAATGGAGATGTAGTTACCTTATCAATAAAGGGGGTCTTACTTGCTAATACTTCTTCAACTTCTTCAAATTTCTCGATATTTGAGGTTTCCGAAAATGAGTTCATCTTAGCAATACAAACCTCTGGATATGTAGTGTATTTGGGAATTGAGGCGGAGGAAGAAATCGAAGAGGAAGTTTATCCTTCACTTGTGAGAATTATAATTTCGGAAGTAATGCCTATTATAAATAACTTAGTTCAAGTGGCAAAGGAGTTAAGCTATAAGGGAGCAGATATCCTATTAGACGACAATATGTCCTCTTCGCTTAGGGAGGCTATGTACAATTTATTGTTGAAGCATAAAAAAGGCAAGAGTCCATATGAGCAGGTGGAGGTAGCATAATTTGGATATTTTTTAATCTTTATCGAATTAGTTTTGTAAATTTTCCAAATCTAATTATAAAATTTACAAGATAGTAATTTGTATGTGAAAATTTGTTTAATTTCTTGGAAAAAGTTTAAATATATCCTCAACCAAAAACACAATGGTATGAGGGAGATTATAAATTATGATGGTCCAGAAATCTTCAGGGAAATAGTTTCACAGAAGTTTACAAGATTAGTTGAAGCTCTCGAGGCTTTGGGGGTTAAAATTAATGAAGTCTCATTGAGGGGGAGAGAAATTACTGTAAATAGGTATATGGTCTTGTACATTGTAGGGGAGATTGTAATTTCAGAGAAGAGTGGTCTTTTCTTGAGGGAAATTAAGCACCTAATTGGTCCAATTTTAAGGAGTATAAATGATGAGATCCAAAGAGAGGTTCGCCCTGTTGGATATTACTCTTATATTGATGTTGATAAATTTAGATTGAGCATGAGTAGAGAGCAAGAAGAGAATCGGCAGAACATTGTTGTTGATGTGCCTGAAGAATATGAAAAAGAAGTGAAAAGAGTTGCCAAGGGTATTGCAATCTTCCTTTCTGACAATAATGTAAATTTTGACACCCTTGTTATTTCAGGATATTTAGTGAAAGACATTCTTAAAATAAGAGTTGTTCTAATGCCAGTGGGTGAATATGAGGAGGATAAGCTAGAAAAGTTGCTTAGAGGTGTAGCAGAGAAATATACCTCATACCTAAGAGAAAGAGGATTGAAGGCTATTTTGGATGATATTGAAGTTATAACAACTAAGATTAAGCCCTGGGTATCAATTGCATTAAAGAGGAAAAGATTAGCCGAAAGGGAAGCCTCACAAATAGTTTCCGATGAGGATATACAACTTGTAGTCCAAAAGTTTAGAGGAAAGTTATCTAGGAACTAGATGAGAACCATCACAAGTGGGATAAGAATAATATCCCTCCCTACAGGAACCGAATGTTATTCCAGCTTCTTCAATTTTTTCCCTCGCTGTCCTTAATATCTCCATTCTCAGATCTTTTTTGAGGTAATAATATCCTTCATATTTTTCGGTGTATAGGGGCTCTAGTTTTTCCATTAGCTCGGGAAATTTTGCTTTCATTCTTGCCTTAATGTCAGGCCTTAGTTTTAAGGTTGAGACTGTTATATGACTAACAAATTTCAATGCTTTTAGAGTTTTGTCGAAATCTTCCCAGGTGTAAAAGGGAATAATTGGATCTATTCTTGCGTACACAGGAATGCCTTCTTTCTTTGCAAGTTTTAGTGCTTTAATTCTTTCTTTAGGAGAAGGCGCATTTGGCTCCAAAAGTTTAGCCTTTCTTTCATCTACCGTTGTTACTGTAATTCCGACTGCACACCTTAGCTCTTTAATTATATCTAGGTCTCTTATAAATATATCAGACTTCGTCAAAAGTAAACATCTTATATCATATTTTTTGAATAGCTCTAGAACTCTCCTCGTTATCGTGAGATCCTTTTCAATCGTTGGATAGGGATCTGAGGAGTATGACATCGCAATTATAAAGTTCTTATTAAACTTCCTTAATTCCCTGTCTAACGTAGGAAGCAAGCTTTCTTTAATTCTCACTTTAAAGGCTTTAGGAATGTAGGATGTTATGTAACAGTAAACACAAGCATGATCGCATCCAGTGTAGGGGTTAAGGGTGTATTTAAACGGGCAAGTGCACATATTTGATTTCCAGGGGTCAAATGGTCTGATGTACATTTTCATTTAATGCTTGAATGGAGAAATTAATTTAAATTTTTAGGGTCAATCCAGAAGGGTGATGGAGGAATGAGTAACATAGTGAAGGGAATAGTAAAGTGGGTTGAAGGAGAACAGTTCATTGGGGGTATAGAAGGGGAAAACTGTTCGGTTATTTTAGGAGAAGGCGGAATAAGCCCAATGAAGCTTTTATTGCTCAGCGTGGCAGGATGTACTGCCTATGATGTAGTGATGATCCTAAGGAAGATGAGAGAACCTATAAGAGGTCTGAGGGTGGAAATCGAGGGAGTTAGGCGAGAAGAGCATCCGAGAGTGTATAAGGAGGTAACTATCCACTATAAAATCTATGGAAAGGTTGACGAAAAGAAGGCTCGAAGAGCAATAGAGCTTAGCCAAGAGAAGTATTGTTCTGCCTCTGCTCATCTAAAATTGGGTGGAACGATAGTTAGATATACTTTGGAGATTTTCGATGATGAGCCTCCATCCCATGCTGAAGGGTGATGAGTGCACATCAGGCTGAGCTTTATAACTTTCTCTTTGATTTTATTTTTGGTGGTTGATATGGTAAAAATACCGAAGTCTCATCCACGATATTGGAGTCTTTTGTATAGAGAAAAAATAATTGAGGGGATGGAGAAAGGGATTACAGCCAAAGCAGGGCTTATTGCCCATGGAAGGGGAGAAGCATTTGACTATTTAATTGGAGAAAAAACAATCCCACCAGCAGAAACTGCAATGAGAGCTGCAATTGCTAAATTACTCCTTGCGAAACACCCTGTAATTTCTGTAAACGGCAATGTTGCTGCTTTAGTTCCTAAAGAAACAGTTGAATTAGCAAAAGTTCTGAACGCAAAATTGGAGATTAACTTATTTTATAGAACTGAAGAGAGAGTTAAGAAAATTGCTGAAGTCCTTTATGAGAATGGAGCCGATGAGGTTCTGGGAATTAACCCAACTAAAAGAATTCCAGGATTGGAGAGTGAGAGGGGAAAGGTTGATGAAAATGGTATCTGGAAAGCTGATGTCATTTTGGTTCCTTTAGAAGATGGAGACAGAACAGAAGCATTATGTAGAATGGGAAAATTTGTAATAACTGTGGATTTAAACCCGCTCTCGAGAAGTGCCAGAATGGCTGATATAACAATAGTGGATAACATAGTTAGGGCTTATCCCAGGATGATAGAGCTCGCAAAAGAAATGAAGTCTCTCCCAAAAGAAGATCTAGAGAAGATAGTGGCCACTTATGATAACTCAAAAGTTTTGAGTGAGGTTCTCATACACATTAGAGATAGGCTCACGAAGCTTGCAGAGGGGGGAATCTGGAAAAAAGAAAAACTTGACATTTAAAATGCCCCGACTAGTTTCCTCAGGCCCATAATTAATTCACTTTCGCTCTCTGCTTTTGAGACAACCAAGGGGACTCTTTCTTTTTCTGCAATTTTTATGGCTAATTCATCGAGTCTTTTTACTCCATGAAGCACTACCATGGCAGGCTTTAAACCCTGCACTCTTATTGCTATCATTGGGCTTCTTCCAGTTGTTACTTTTGTAAAGACAAGAGCTCTTTCAGTCGTCCAACCATAGAGCTTAAGAAACTCTTCTGCAGACATCTCCAGGATAGCCTGAATGCTATCGACAATAGTGTATCCGTAAATCTTCCTATCTATCAAATCTGGGTTGGCTACTATTTCGCCTTTAACGGCATTTACAATATCCTTTACCGTGACTGGAATGTTAAATTCCCTTATATCAAGGATTGCACTTGTTGGAATATCCCCGCCAAGGGTTCTACTAAACGCTCTAATTACATTTCCTCCTCTCTTCTCATCGATCTCCAGAAGAGCCTCAACAAACTTCCTTATAGTTGAAGCTCCTGGGCTCTTTCTTCTTCCACCCTCATAATCACTAATAACAGAAGATGACACTCCAAGATACTCGGCAAGTTCACTTTGGCTTATGCCGAAAATCTCTCTCCATTTTCTCATAGTCTTTCCTGGGTCGGGGGATAAAACAATCTCACCAGCAATTCTTTTTGCCAAGATTTCCTTTTCCTTTTCAAGCATGAAGTTATATTTTCCTGGTCAAATATAAATATTTCGGCGATTGCCTAAATCCCTAGTTTTTCTAACAAGCTTTTTAGGATGTCAAAATCCTGCTTTAGTTCCTCCTTTAGTTGAGGTCTATAAAGGGCCACTGCTGGATGATATGTTGGGAAGATATAAAGAGTACCAAAAAGTGTTTTTGCCTTGAAGACTTTCCCATGAATTTTGCTTATTGGCTCAAGATCAAATCCAAATTTTTTGAGGATGTAATTGGTGGAATGCCTTCCTAATGTAACGATAACCTTTGGCTTTATAATATCTATCTGTTGATCAAGATATGGGGAGCATGCCTTTATTTCTTCTTCTGTCGGATCTCTATTGTTTGGTGGCCTACATTTAACCACATTTGTTATATAAACATCTTCTCTTGTTAGTCCAATCCCATCTAATAGTTCATCTAAGACTTTTCCAGCTTTTCCAACAAATGGTAACCCTTTTTGATCTTCCCAGTACCCTGGGGCTTCTCCAATGAACATTATTTTTGCGTCATAATTTCCATACCCGGGAACGGGATTAGTTCTTAGCCTCCACAATGGGCATTTTTTACAGGTGAGTATTTTTTCTTCTAGCTTTTTCATTAGCTCATGCTTTGACATTTAATCACCTTTTCTCTCTTTGAGTTGTAGCCGTGCTTGAGAGAGATAAGCTTGCAGTAATTCTACCCAGGCAGTGTAGTAGCCTTTCTCATAGTCATCTCGAAATTCCTGATTCTTTATTTCTTCAAAGTTCCTAAGAAACTCTTTTATTCTCTCTTCGTCTGGATTATTTAGAAGCATTATAATGAGTGAATCGGTGTCATTATCCTTTATTGCGCTCATGAAGCCATTTAAGGCCTTTAGATATCCTCTTCCCCATTCATCTTCTTCTTTCACTAGCTTTTGGAGTTTATCTAAGTGTGATTTCGCTTTATCAAAATCTCTCCTTAAGAGAGCCCTGAGAAACATTTCCATGCGCATTTCTCTGGCTGGCATGTTTCTCACCTCATCAATCTCTGAAGCAGATCAGATTTTGAGGGGAGGTTTTCAAAAGTCTTAACGTCTTTTACCTTTAGGAGAATTGGTATATCTTTGAAGAGTCTTATTATCTTTCCAAATGGTATCTTTCCTTCCCCTGGGAGAAGGTGTAGATCTCCCACCCCGTAAGCTAGGGCATCTTCTGGCTCTACCTGGGGGAACATTTTTCCAAAATTATCGTGGACTAAAAGGATTATTGTTTTCTCGACTCCTAGTCTAACATCTTCTAAGAGCCTATTTTCATCCCCCTGGGCACTTAAGAATGCATGAGCTACATCCAGAGCAAATCCAACGTTGTCCTTATTCACGTTGTCTATTACGTAGAGAGTATCCTTAACACTAAACGTGTTTTCAAGTGCAATATTTATTCCAAAGTTTTCTGCTATATCAGCCAAAGCTTTTATTGAGTCAATCTCTAAGTCTAACCTTCCAGTTTTTCCACTTTGCATAACTATTGTTTTTGCTCCAAGCTTAATAGCAACATCCAAGACCGCCTTGGCAACTTTAAAATGTCTTGAGTAGTAGACGTTGTCCCTTAAATTCAACGAAACTGGCATTCTAACTATGTAATCTATTTCAACACCCTTTAGTATTGTCTCTATTTCTTTCAACTTTTCTTCTATCACGGTTCCGTTTTTAATAACTCCCAAAGCGTGGGGGAATATCTGGACGAAATCATAATTTTTTACTTTGATATCTGCTAAAATTGAGGCAAGGGTTTTTCTTTCATTTAAAAAGTGGGGATATATGCTAACTCCAACTTTCATTATTATTCACCTCACTTTTTTCTGAGATTTTCATCAAGCGAAAGACTTAAAAGTCTTCCGTGGATGAGGATAACTCGGGTAGTGCCGGGGTAGCTTAGCCTGGTCAAAGCGCCCGGCTCATAGGGCCCTCCCCCGTTAAGGGGGAGCCTGAGAAACCGGGAGATCCGGGGTTCGAAGCCCCGCCCCGGCACCACTATTCTTATGACTCCATGTACCGTATTAGAAATGAGGGGATACAAATGCACATAATGGAGTTCCCGCGAGAGGTAATTTTAGGTAAGAATGTTATTAGTGAGACTGTTAACGTTGCAAAAAGGTTGAGTTTTTCTTCACCTGTTCTTGTGGTTTATGGACCGAAAACAAAAGAAATAGCTGGGAAGGATGTGGAAAGAGTTCTTAAAGAAGAATTTGACGTTCATTCTGTAATTGTTAAGGAAGCAACAATTAATGAAGTTGAAAAGGTTGAAGGTATAATAAGAGACAATAAGGTAAAATGGGCTATTGCAGTTGGAGGAGGAACAATTATAGACGTTACCAAGTTGGCCAGTTATAGAGCAGGAATACCATTTGTCAGTTTTCCAACTACCGCATCCCACGATGGAATAGCAAGCGCAAATGCTTCCATAAAGGGGCTTGGAACTAAGACCTCAATCAAGGCCAGGCCTCCGGTGGCAGTTATTGCAGACATTAGAATAATAAAATCCGCTCCCAGGAGGTACTTAGCTGCAGGAGTAGGAGATGTTATCAGCAATATCACTGCTGTGCGGGACTGGAAACTTGCTCATAAAATTAAAGGCGAATATTTCAGTGAATACGCTGCAGCTTTAAGTTTAATGAGTGCAAAAATGGTCATGAGGGATGCGGAAATCATAAGAATAGGAGACGATGAAGGGGTTAGAAAAGTAGTGAAGGCCTTAATTTCCAGCGGAGTTGCTATGAGTATCGCTGGCTCTTCAAGACCAGCTAGTGGAGCGGAGCATCTTTTCAGCCATGCATTAGACCTTTTGCTTGAAAAACCTGCTCTTCATGGAGAGCAAACAGGAATTGGAACAATAATTATGGCTTATCTCCACGGAATAAACTGGAGAAAAATAAAGGAAACTCTCCAAAAGGTAGGCGCTCCAACTACAGCTTATGAGCTAGGAGTAGATCCAGAAATAATAATAGAGGCCCTTACTATAGCTCATACTATAAGACCAGAGAGATACACTATCCTGGGGAGGGATGGTCTGACTAGGGAGGCCGCTGAAAGGGCTGCTAAAATCACTGGTGTAATTTGAGGAGGTGGGAAAGATGGTTATCACACTGGTTGGAGAAAAGTTGGCTAAACCAGGTGTTGAGTTCATTTATTATGGACCAGCTGAGCCTTGTAAATCATGTAGATTGGCAAGAGTATGTACAGGAAACCTCGAACCTGGAAGGAGATACAAAATAATCAAGGTAAGAAATATGGAGTATCCTTGCCTACTTCATGAAGGAAAGGTAAGGGTAGTTGAAGTTGTAGAACCAGCAATTGATGTGATTATAGAGCCCAGGTATGCAGTTGCTGGGAGCAAAATAACATTAAAGTTTGTTGAATGCGATGATCCCGAAAAAGTTGATCTAGTAAGGCCAGAAGGACTATTTGAAGGGGACGTTGTGAAAATACTGGAGATAATTGGAGACATTGAGTGTAATGGAAGAAAATATAAGATTGCAAAGGTAATAAGGGAAAATACACAAAAATAGAGCATCACATTTTATCTGGAGCCTCTATACCCATTAACCAAAGAGAATTCCTTAGAACTTGCCTTGTAGCCATGACAAGCAAGAGCCTTGCTTCTCTTACTCCCTCTTCTGCTTTTATAACTGGATGATCCATGTAGAATTTGTTGAACGTTGAGGCAACCTCATTTGCATACCATGCAATTAAGTGGGGCTTAAGATCAGTTCCAGCTTGCTGAACTATTTCTGGGAACCTTGATAGTAACATTATTAATTCTCTTTCTTTTTCTGTTATTTGGTTAAAATTAGCCACTTTTAGAAGTGACTTCCAATCCGTTGATATTCCTAATTCTTCAGCTTTTCTTAAGATTGAAGAACATCTTGCATGGGCATACTGAATGTAAGGGGCACTCTCTCCTTCAAAGTTGAGCACGTCTTCCCATCTAAATACAATTTTCTTCTCTGGACTATACTTGATGAGGGTGTACCTTATAGCCCCAACAGCCACTTTCTTTGCTATTTCTTCTTTCTCTTCCTCTGTTAAGTTTGGATTCTTTTCTTCTATTAAACTCTTGGCTTTGTTTATCGCTTCGGCTATAACTTCATCTACAGTGAATCCAACCCATGTTCCTTTTCTACCTGAGAATTTTCCTTCTGGACTTTCTACGTGCTCATAAGCTAAATGGTGGAAGTTTTCCGCGGCATCTTTGTATCCGAGCAACTCTAAAGCATATTTAATTGCCAATTGAGGATGTCTTTGCTCTGCCCCAATAACATTAATGACAATATCTCCCGCTCCAAACTTTCCTGGTATTGGCTCTCCATCTGGGGCTGTAGTCCACGTATGCTCATCCCATTTCTTGTACATTAAGTCAATGTCTATTTTTCCAAATTTCCATAGGTGGTATGCTATGTCTTTTCCTGTGTATGTCGCTGTTCCATCACTTCTCCTAAGAACGAGATAAGGATTCTTCATATCGGGGAATAACTTGCTTAAATCCATAACAAAAGCTCCTTTGTATTTCCCCTCTTTTGGAGTGTAAAAGTTTTCATTTTTCTCGAGGAGTTTGATTGTTTTTTCAAAGAGCCTTGTGCTAACTATGTCACTTTCCCAAACTAAAAGATCATAATAAATGTTCAGACTATACAAAGTTTCCATCTGAGCCTTAACGACCTCTTCAGCAAGCTTCCTCCCGTTTAATTCTCTCTCTTCTAGTTTTTTCATTAGTTCTCTAATCTCCTTCTCTACTTCAGAAGACTCTTCAATTTTCTTATTAACCTCAACATAGAGAAGCCCTAATACATGATCTATTGGATTGTTTTTTGGTATTTTTTCTTTTAGTTCTTTCATTAATTCATCAAACTTCCTTTTTAAGTTCAAATATCCCCAATACACTTGGGCAAATTGAACTCCCAAATCATCAATATAGTTTTGGACTTCAACCTGATATCCCAAAAATCTCAGAATTCTTGCCACTGTATCTCCTAGTATAGCATTTCTTGCATGCCCCATGTGAAGTGGCTTTGTGGGATTAACTGAAGTATGTTCCACTATGACTTTCTTCCCTTTTCCTATTTCTGACCTGCCGTATTCTGTTCCATAACCTAAAATAGCTTCTATAACTAATTTAGAGATCTGTGGATAATCTAGGAAGAAGTTTACATATCCATTAACTGCTATAGCTTTTTTTACCTCTTTTGGTTTATTTTTGTTAAATTTTTCTGCAATTTCCTGAGCAATAATGAGGGGAGATTTTCTTAATAATCTGGCAAGTTGAAATGCTACTGGAGTTCCAAAATCACCCAACTCTGGGCTTGGAGTGTCTACAAATTGTATATCCTCACTCCAATCTGGTGCCATTTCTCTTACAATACCTTCGATAGTTCTCTTTATTTCGGACTTTATTGTTTCCATCATCTTTATCACCTCACTTGATTTTAAACCTCAACAGTGCAGCTATACCTCCAAGGGCCTTAAGTTTATCGCCTCCTTCATGTTCTGAGCTTACAACAACAACAGAAGCCCTCAAATTTCTCGCAAGTTCCATTAACTCTTCAATTTTTTCCCTTAGCTCGCCCTTTAGCAGGGAATCTAGGACAATTAGAGTTTCAACAGCCCCATAATTTGTTGCTTCTTCCACTTCTTTTAATCCATAAGCTACCAAGCCATTTTTTGCTATTTCTTCTATAACTTTTTCTACCAATTTTATTTCCTTTGATATTCTACTTTCAGTATACACTTTGTCCACTGTTCCTCTTTTTATAACTTCATAAATTCCTGTTCTTCCCCCCATACTTGTATCATCTGTGACAACTTTCTTTGCAAGTTCTGGATAATTTTCCCTGAGAAAATTAACGAAATTTTCCTTATAGAATCCAGGCCCGGCTACAATTGCCTTCTCTATATTTTCTCTTTTCATTAACTCCTCCATAGATTTTGCTACTTCATGGAAGAATTTCTTTTCTTCATCATCCCTTTTTATGTTATATCTCTTTCCACTTATATTGTAGGTTATAGATCCAACAAAGTCTAGGCCATATTCCCGGACTATTGCAATTTCGGCCTCTCCATCTTCTATTGCAACAATCATAACTCTCGCTTTTTTTGAAGACTCTATAGCTTCTTTAAGTCTTTCAATATGATAATTTTTCCATTTTTCCTTTTGTATAGTTATTACAGTCCCAGGTTCTACGGTTAGTGTATGATACCTTCCTAAAGGAACATCTTCTCTGCTTGCATAAATTATTGGCCCAGTTATTCTAAGTTGATTGGCAAACCTGTGTAGATTTATCTTTTCAGCTTTTATTCCTAAAAATACGGGTACTGCTTCAACTTTTTCTGGTCTTAAAGAATCACTTCTTTGAGCTTGCTTTCTTAGAGTTTTAGCATATACAACGTCTCCTTCACTTATGATATGATACAGATGCCAAAGATCATCAAGAGTCTCTGCTTTTATCTTTATCTTGCCTTCTTTTGGTTTTTCTTCCAATATCTCCATTTTTATCACCTCCACCCGAATTGAGACAGAAATTTTCTTTTGAGTCTTTTGATTGTTCCAGAAACCCCAAGAACTTTTATAATTGCCTTGTTCCCATTGATGTCTGACACTAGTGTTAGGGAAAATATGACATCATAGACATGGTTTCTGTCACACCTAATTATCCCAGTTTGAGTAGTTTCATCGAACTTGATTAACCATGGCTTGGCTTTTGCTGTTCCCAGTTCTCCAAGTGTTCTAAGACATGCATTCCAAATGGCTTCCTTTATTTCATCCTTGTTAAACTGATTTTCTGAAATAACCTTAAATGCTATGTACCTTTTCTTGTCTCTCAAAGTAGGAGGTAAGGTTTTTGGCCTCTCACTCATCCCTTGAAAGTGCACACAACATACATTTAAAAGTACCGAAATCTTTTTAAGGTACTACCCGCCATAGTAACACAAAAGGTTTATATACCTTTTGGAACTAGCAGTTATATTGGAGAGAGGGGGTTTGCAGACTGTGGGGGTGTTGATGTGAATAAGCAAAAGGTTTGTCCTGCTTGTGAATCTGCGGAACTTATTTATGATCCAGAGAGGGGGGAAATAGTCTGTGCCAAGTGCGGTTATGTAATAGAAGAGAACATAATTGATATGGGTCCTGAGTGGCGTGCTTTTGATGCTTCTCAAAGGGAACGCAGGTCTAGAACTGGTGCACCAGAAAGTATTCTTCTTCATGACAAGGGGCTTTCAACTGAAATTGGAATTGACAGATCGCTTTCCGGATTAATGAGAGAGAAGATGTACCGTTTGAGGAAGTGGCAGTCCAGATTAAGAGTTAGTGATGCAGCAGAGAGGAACCTAGCTTTTGCCCTAAGTGAGTTGGATAGAATTACTGCTCAGTTAAAACTTCCAAGACATGTAGAGGAAGAAGCTGCAAGGCTGTACAGAGAGGCAGTGAGAAAGGGACTTATTAGAGGTAGATCTATTGAGAGCGTTATGGCGGCATGTGTTTACGCTGCTTGTAGGTTATTAAAAGTTCCCAGGACTCTGGATGAGATTGCTGATATTGCTAGAGTTGATAAAAAGGAAATTGGAAGAAGTTACAGATTCATTGCGAGAAATCTCAATTTAACTCCCAAAAAACTATTTGTCAAGCCAACTGATTATGTAAATAAATTTGCGGATGAGCTCGGATTAAGTGAAAAAGTTAGGAGAAGAGCTATTGAAATTCTTGATGAGGCTTATAAAAGGGGGTTAACTAGTGGTAAGAGTCCAGCTGGTTTAGTAGCAGCAGCCCTATACATAGCTTCTTTATTGGAGGGAGAGAAGAGAACACAAAGAGAAGTTGCCGAAGTTGCTAGAGTAACTGAAGTGACTGTGAGAAATAGATACAAGGAGCTCGTAGAGAAGTTGAAGATTAAAGTTCCTATAGCATGATTTTATATTTTTTCTGAAAACCTTCGCCATTCAGGGCAGAATAAGTCACATTTTTTACCTGTAGAATCTTTTTTATCAGAAAGGAGAAGTATGGCGCCGGGGCGGGGATTTGAACCCCGGTGGGCGAACGCCCACGGGCTCTCCAGGCCCGCGCCTTCCCTGGCTAGGCTACCCCGGCACAATTAAATATAGGTAAGGGGATTAATAAGCATTTATCATGATATCAATTCAATTTCGATTGTAACATCTTCAGGAACTCTAATTCTCATAATCTGCCTCATTGCTCTCTCGTCCGCTTCAATATCAATTAACCTCTTGTGAACTCTTAATTCCCATCTGTCAAATGTGGCAGAGCCTTCTCCGTCGGGGCTCTTTCTTGTTGTAATCCTTATTCTCTTTGTTGGGAGTGGTATAGGCCCACTCATTCTAACTCCTGTTCTCTCTGCAATTTGCTTTATTTGGTTTGCAACTTCATCAAGAGAACGAACATTTGTGCTCGCTATCTTGATTCTCGCTTTTTGCATAATTGATCACCTCAAAAGAAAAAGAATTTGGGAGAGAAATCACTCTCCTCTCTGGATTGAGATGACCATACCGGCAGCAATTGTCATACCCATGTCTCTGATAGCGAATCTACCGAGCTGTGGAATCTCTTTGACTGGTTCAAGAACCACAGGCTTCATTGGCCTTAGGATTACGATTGCAGCATCACCAGTCTTGATGAATTGTGGGTTCTCCTCAACAATGTTACCGGTCTTTGGATCAAGCTTTGCTAGGAGTTGCTCGAATCTTACTGGAACCTGGGCAGTGTGAGCGTGTAGTACTGGGCTATATCCAACAGTAATTGCAGTTGGGTGGTTGAGTACGATAATTTGAGCCTTGAATGTGTCCTTTGTCCTAACTACTGTCGGTGGGTTGGTTGTGTGTCCAGCAACGTCGCCTCTCTTGATGTCGTTCTTGCTAACACCTCTGACGTTGAATCCGATGTTGTCACCTGGAAGAGCTTCTTCAAGTGGCTCGTGGTGCATCTCGATGCTCTTAACTTCACCCTGGATGGGCTTGTGGAATATGGTGGATGCTGGTTCAAATATTACTACTTCTCCAACCCTAAGCTTTCCAGTCTCGACTCTACCGACTGGAACTGTACCGACACCCTTGATTGAGTAGACATCCTGGATGGGTATTCTGAGTGGCTTGTCAACTGGCTTCTCTGGCTCTGGAATCTGATCAAGAGCCTCGATTAGGGTTGGGCCGTTGTACCATGGCATCTTGTCGCTCTTCTTAACTACGTTCTCACCTTCCCAAGCGCTGATTGGGATGACTGGGAAGTCCTTGTAACCGAGCATCTTCAAGAGCTTCTCTACCTGGGCCTTAACTTCTTCGAATCTCTTCTGGTTGTAGTTAACCATATCCATCTTGTTGATAGCTACAATGATATGCTTAATACCGAGTGTCCTTGCAAGGAAGGCGTGCTCCTTGGTCTGTGGCATGACTCCATCTGTAGCTGCAACTACGAGAACTGCAGCATCAGCCTGTGAGGCACCGGTAATCATGTTCTTTACGAAGTCCCTGTGACCAGGGGCATCGATAATTGTGATGTACCTGTGTGGGGTCTCGAACTTTGTGTGTGCAACGTCAATGGTAATACCTCTTTCTCTCTCTTCCTTAAGTCTGTCCATGACCCAAGCGAACTTGAAGGATTTACCTTTTTCACCCATTTCCTCGAACTTCTTGATGATCTGCTCTGGAATGTTTCCTGTGTCGTAGAGTAACCTTCCAATTGTTGTGCTCTTTCCGTGGTCTACGTGTCCAATAAATACAATGTTAACGTGGGGCTTGTCCTTTGGCATTTTCATTCACCTCCAATTTCTTGCCTAACCCTACTTTTGAACTTACTTTTTAAAGCTTTCGCACATCAGCCCCCTCAGGCGGGAAACCCGCCTTTAGTTGAGGGGGCTTCATTGAGCTCGGTGTGAAATTACGAAGGAAGTTTAAAAATTTAATGTCCTTATATACTTGGCTCGGCGGTGACCACTTTCATCATAAGCTCAGCTAAGACCGATTTCCTCATAGCCAAATTTTATTAAGCTATGTTAGCGGATTGTAATATGGTGGAGTTTATGAGGTTTATTCCTCTAATAGTTGCTAGACCTGAAGTGCAGATGGCGATTGATGAGGCGATTCTAATAGCTAGAAGTGAGGGAAAAGTTCCTGATACTGTAAGATTATATGTTTTCAAGCCGAGTTCAGTGACTATTGGGAGGTTTCAGAGCGTTAGACACGATGTTAATGTGGAGAAAGCAGAAGAACTTGGAATACCTATAGTGAGGAGAATTACTGGGGGAGGAAGTGTATTCCATGACGAATATGGGGAGATAACGTATTCAGTTATAATTGACGAGAACTATCATCCGAGCCTTAAGAATATCTACGAAAGTTACAGATTTTTGGCTGGCCCCTTGGTTGATGCTCTACAAGATCTTGGAGTTAAAGCTGAGTTCTCTGGACTGAATGATATTGTAGTTAATGGCAAGAAGATAAGCGGGTCAGCTCAGACGAGAAAAAGGGGAGTAATTCTTCAGCATGGAACATTTATGTATGCAACAAGACTTGAAGTTTTGGGAAGTGTATTGAAGGTCTCTAAAGAGAAGCTTAAGGATAAGGGCATTAAAAGCATCTTTGAGAGAGTGACCACATTGGAAAAAGAAGGAATTGAAATGAGCAGAGAAGAAGCTTATAATCTTTTGAAAAATTCCTTCTTTAGGGCTTTCCCGCTAGAAGAGGGGGAACTTACAAAGTATGAACTTGAACTAGCTGAAAAGCTTATAGAAGAGAAATATGGGAGAAAAGAATGGAACTTTCAGAGATAGATCATTTAAGGGCTAAGTCAACGTGAATGAAGGCTTGTTCAACTTCAGGGAGTTCTTCAACTTTTCTTTTAACTTCTTCACTGATGTCGTGAGCTTTCTTTAAAGGAATATTAGGAGGAACTTCAACGTGTAGCTCAACGTGAAGCTTAGGTCCGACATAATGGGCTTTTAAATCATGCACACCTACCACCCCTTTCACACTTTTTGCCACTTCTTCAATTTTCTTGCACACTTCATAGGGGGGAGCTCTCCCCGTTAAGTAACCAACATTTTCGAGTATTACTTTTATAGCTACTTTGGCTATGAAGAGAGAAACTATTAGTCCAGCTAAAGCATCACCAAACCAAACCCCATACTTTTGAGCAATAAGCCCTATTAAAACAGCAATTGTTGTTAAAACGTCACTTCTATGGTGGTATGCATCAGCTATTAAAATTTGATTGTTAAGCTTTCTACCCACGTGAAGGGTGTATTGGGCCATGACTTCCTTAGTTACCATTGAAAAAATTGCAACGGAAATCATTAGTAGCGTTGGTGAGGTCAGCTTTTTCATGAAGATTCGAGTTATTGAGTCTCTTGCAATTTCATAAGCTATTACTATTAAGAGCTCACCCATAAAGAATGCAAATAATGGCTCAAATCTTGAGTGGCCAAATGGGTGGCTACTGTCAGGAGGCTTTCTAGAAATTTTAATTCCTATTAGACCTATAAGGCTTGTAATAGTGTCGCTTAGGGAGTGAACACCATCTGAAATAAGAGCTATACTTGAATTAATAACTCCAACAACTATTTTTATTATTCCAAGCAAGGTATTTCCAATTATGCTGAGAAATATCGGCTTTATCTCTTCTTCCATCATATGAAGAGGGGGTATGCAACTTATTAAATTTCTCTTTGCGGTCAGTCCGTCACTCCCTCATCATACTTCAGCTTAGGCTGAATTCCTCATCCCGGTAAGTTGGCTCAGAGATCACCTACCGTCATCACTATTTCAGTTCGCCCATCACTCATCATTGCCTCTTTTAAAACTATCTACTGCACTAAAAATATTATTGCTGTTAGCAGAATTTAATAAAGAAAAAAGTTAGAGATCCATCAAATATCCCAACCAAACTCTTCTCTCACTAGCTTGACTAACTCTTTTAATTCCTCTTTCTTTATGTTTACACTGCTTGTTGCTCCAACAAGTGCTATTATTCCGTGAACTTCTTCTTGAATTTGGATAACATCGTCGCTGACTTTTGCAACTCTTAGCTCTCTTCTTGCTACCTCATCTTCACTGATCTTAAACCTATCCTCACCTATTTTATAGTATCTTATCTCTGTCATCTTTTCTCCCCCTTAAAGATTCTTCATATTTTAATTACGAAAGGAAAGATTATAAACATTTCGAGAAAGCTAATTTTCTTAGGTAGATTGTTTTAGTATCGCAAAAATAATCTCATTAACTTGGAAACAAGGGTGTGGGAGTAGCTCTAAGGCCTATAGACAAAGGTGAATTAATTGATATCGCAAGAAAAGTTGGGAGGATTAATGCTGAATTGGTTGTACATATGGGGAAGCAAATTTGTTTTTTTACTCAACTACTTTAGGAAGTGGCGTGCCTCTATCACGAAGAGTTTTAAAGTGAACCGTAACATTTATAAATTGATAGCAATGGATATCTTTTGGGCGAGCCGCCGTAGCTTAGCTGGTGGAGCGCCGGACTGTTAATCCGGCGGTCCCCGGTTCGAATCCGGGCGGCGGCGCCAGTAAGTGGGCCCGTAGCTCAGCCTGGTCAGAGCGCGCGGCTCATAACCGCGTGGTCCGGGGTTCAAATCCCCGCGGGCCCACCATCATTCTCTTCTGGACATTATTATTCCCAGGAGAATTAGAGCTAAGCCTAAAATAGTTGATTTCATAATTTTCTCCCCAACTAAGATTGAAATGAATACTAAGGATAGGACTGGAGTTAAATAAACCAAAGAGGCTACTTCTCCTGCTTTTTCACTTTCCAAAGCCTTAAGCCACAACAAGAAGGTTAATCCCATCTCAAAACTTCCCACGTATATTGCTCCCAGGATTCCAACAATATCAAATTTAATCCCCCTAAATATTCCCAGGAGTGAGATGTAAATGAATCCAAAAACAAAGTTCCAAAACATCTTTGTCTCAGCTTTTCTTGTATCCCTAAGATTAAGTATCCAGTACGTGGCCCATATTATGGCACTGCTTAGGGCCAAAAAATCTCCCGTTGGATTCGCAAATTTTAATGAGGCTAAATTTCCTCTAGTTCCAATTATTAAAGCCCCAAAGAACCCAATTAAGACTCCAAGAACTTCTCTTCCTGTAAGCCTTTGGCCCAAAAACACTGAGGAAAATATTACTAGAATAATCGGCCAGGTGTAATTAAGAGCTTGGGCCTCCTGGGCAGGTAGGAGGGAATATGCACTGAAAAGAACTAAATAATATAGGAAGGGATTTATGAAACCAAGAAGAGCTGAATTAATATTTCTTTTTATAGAAAAGTCTCTTTCCCCTCTTAAATTTGCTACGAGGAATATCATCATTGATGTGAGAGATGCATAAAATAGCATGCTTAGGGGATCTAGCCTGGATAATGTTAGCTTGAATGCTGAGGCAACAGTTGACCACAATAGTATAGCAAGGATAGCATATTTGTTCATGTGCTACCCTAATACTTATCCTTTAAGAATTTTGCTAAATGCCAATTCTCTGAAGATAATCTAATCCCTCTTCTCTTTTTCCAACAAATGCAACTTTACCTCCAGCGAGAATCACTATTTTGTTGACCACATGGTAAATTGGCTTCCATAGATGAGAAACTATTATCATATTAGTACCCTCTTCGGCTTTTTCCATAATTACTTCAGAAACAGTTGAAATTCCAAAAGTTTCAAGTCCCGAGAAAGGTTCGTCCAATATTACTACTTTATTCTCTCCTGATAAGGCTAGAATCCTTTCGGAAATTTCCAATAAAAGCTTTTTGATTATGTTATAAGATAAAAGATGTTTGACTTTTGTGTTAATTGGGTCTTAATTATGGATAAGTGTCTAAAATACAGGTCTTGAATTAGAACACTAAAAAAGAAACAGTTAGAATAAAAATTAAAAGATTACTCTCCTCCTCTCTGTAATCTGGCCTCTTGATATGCCTTGGTCCACTTAAGCTTCCTGGGGTTCCTTCCCATAAAGTAGTATCTTTCGCACTTCCTTGAGCAGAAGAACAAGACTCTGCCATCGTTCCTTACATACATTTTTCCAGTCCCAGGCTCGAAAGGCTTTCCACAGTAAGAGCAGACGTTCCACCTTGCCATAAAGTTCACCTCCTGCTCTTAATCTCTCTGGCCTCTCTTTCTGTCTCTCTTAGAATTAGTATATCTCCAATCCTTACTGGCCCTCTGACATTTCTCCTGATGACTCTACCCTTATCTCTACCCTCGAGTATCCTAACTTTTACCTGGGTTACGTCTCCAGTAGTACCTGTTCTCCCAATGATTTCGATAACCTCAGCTGGGTACCCCTCATCCTCAGCCATCTCTCACACCTCACGATGAGAGTGATAAATAATAAAGGGGAGGAAATCACTTCATTAATTCCTTAACTTTCATGGCTATCTCTTCAACTAAATCTCTCGCTTTACCTGGTTCAATTATGGCAACACTTGCGGCTGCAACTTCAATGCCAGCTGCAGCTCCAAGCTCCTTTTTACTTGGAACATAGATGTAGGGAATCTCCTTCTCCTCACAGAGTGGTGGAAGGTGTGCTACAATCTCTTCTGGATCAACATCCTCGGCAATTATGACGAGCTTTGCTTGGCCTCTCTCTACAGCCTTTGTGGTTTCATTTGTTCCCTTTCTAATCTTTCCTGTGTCTCTGGCTATTTCTACTGCTTGTAGAGCCTTCTCAGCAAGCTCCTTTGGGACTTCAAACTTCACGTAACTTGGTTTGGCCATCATCCATCCCTCCTTTAGTCATCGTTCATCTGTCGAGGTTGGTTGAAAACTCTGCTTTAAAAGGATTTTGGTTAGATGCAGGATACTGTTAGGATAAGCTGTGGGGTGTCAGGTTTAAGTTACTGGCAGTACTTTAGAAAAAGAAGGGGGAACATGAAGTCTGAAACCATTATTTACTGGGTGGTTTCAGCCTTAAAACCCTTTCGTCGCAACAAAATCCCACCAGAAAAGAAAATCAGGGGAGTAGAATTATACCTGCGAGGCCTCAGTTACCGGCAAACCGCCAGAATACTCAAAATCAGTCACGTAACAGTCTGGGAGGCAGTCCAAAAACTCGCAGAAGCAGTTTACAAGCCAAAAATCCTCGCAGTCAAAAAACAGCGAAACTTCATCGCAGTTGACGAAACAGTAATAAAAATCAACGGGAAGAAAAGATACCTCTGGGCTGCAATTGACGTTGAGAGCAAGGAAGTTTTAGCAGTCTGGATTACGACTGTTAGAAACTGGTGGGTTGCCAGGGATTTCATTCTGGTTGTTTTAAAGTCGTGTGAAGGGCAGCCTGTCTTTCTGGTTGACAGGGCGAGCTGGTATAAGTCTGCTTTTAAGAGTTTGAGGTTGGGTTATCTGCATGTGACTTTCGGGCCGAGGAACAGTGTTGAGCGCTGGTTTAGGACGTTGAAGGAGAGGACGAAGCGTTTCTGGAATAATTTCAGGGGTAAAGACTGGAGGAGGGTTCATAGGTTTGTTTTTCTGTTTGCCTTCTGGTATAATTTTGTCAGAATTCATTCTAGTTTTGGTGATCCGCCTGGTGATGTTACTGAATGGCTTCAGGAGGTGATGCCCCAGTTATCCTAACAGTATCTAATCGATAAGTTCTTTGGCTACATCATCTGAATAATATTCTAATGGGGACCTTCCGGATACGCATCAGGATACCTCAGTGCTATATAGTTCCTGTCTAGCTTCATTGCAAAATAAAGAATCTTCTTAGGACCCTTTATGTTGTTTTCAGCTAGCTCTCTTAAGAGCTTCGTTATTGAGTGTCCTATGGGAGCAAAGCTCAACCCTCTTAGAATAGCTTTCACAGCTAATTCTGCTGCTTGTTGGGCTTTAAAACTTGCCCATTCATAATACCCTTCTCTCAAATCGGAATACGCAGAAGCAAGAGTTCTCTTTGCCTCTACCATCCACCGATCATATTCTTTTTTCTTGAACATGAATAATCCCTTCAATTGATTATTAGAGTTTTGGGTTGAAAAAGAATAGATGTCTGGTGGACATTCCATTAACATAAGGTTAATAAGGTAAAGGGGATAAGGACTCGATAAGTATGGGAGAAACACTAAGAATTGCCTTTATCTATGATGTAATTTACCCTTGGGTAAAAGGAGGAGTTGAAAGAAGACTTTACGAGATAGCTAAGCGATTAGCTGAGAAACACGAAGTTCACATTTATGGGTACAAGCATTGGGACGGGAAAAAGATACAAGAAATGAATGGAATATTTTATCATGGAACCATTAAGCCAAAAAAGATTTATCACGGCAATAGGAGAGCAATACTCCCTCCAATTTTTCATTCAATAAATTTGCTTTTCCTTCTAAAGGGTCAACATTTAGACATTATCGATTGTCAAGCAACTCCATACTTTCCATGCTATGCTTCCAGGGTTAGTAACTCAAACTTAGTAATCACGTGGCACGAGTTCTGGGGAAATTACTGGCTAAAATATCTTGGAAGGGCAGGTTTCTTCGGAAAAATAATTGAAAGAGGGTTATTTGTTTTAACTGACAACCATATAGCAGTATCTCTAAAAACAAAAAAAGACCTCTACAAAGCAGGTCTCAGAAAGAATATTTACGTGGTTCCCAATGGGATAGACTTTGAAAAGATTCAAGAGATAAAGCCTTCCAGCTACACCTCAGACATAATCTTCGTTGGAAGGTTAATTAAGGAGAAGAATGTTCCTTTACTCCTAAAAGCTCTCACCATAATAAAACAGGATATCCCGGATGTTAAAGCTGTTGTAGTGGGGGATGGTCCTGAAAGAGAATATCTAGAAAAGTTATCTTTTAAGCTTAATCTTCAGGATAATGTAAAATTTTTGGGGTTCCTAAATAGATATGAGGATGTTGTGGCACTAATGAAGGCCTCCAAGGTATTTGCCTTTCCTTCTCTTAGAGAGGGATTTGGGATTGTTGTCATTGAGGCCAATGCAAGTGGCCTACCTGTGGTCACAGTTGAACATGAGATGAACGCCTCTAAGGATCTCATACTAGAATGGAAAAACGGATTTATCGCAAAAGTTAATGAGAAAGACTTTGCGGAAAAGATTTTAATCGCATTAGAAAAAAGAAAGAAAATGAAGAAACTGAGTACAGAAATAGCAAGGAAATATAACTGGAATGAAATTGTAAAAAAGCTGGAGAGATACTACAGGTGGATAGCATGAGGTACGTTATTTTGGCAAGGAATTTAGACTCGAAGGCAGGAGGAATTAGTGTTTATGGAAGAAATTTAATCAAAAAGTTAGAAGCTAAGGGAATAGATGTTATAATATCTCCTAAGGAAAAATTTTCATACTTTAAGTGGCTTCTTTTTGATGTTCCAATTTTCATACTAAAAACAGATGCAGATGTTTATCATGCAATTGGAATTATAGAGGGCATACTTTTACCGTTTATAAAGCCAAGAGCGAAAAAATACCTTACAGTTCACGATTTAATACCCTTGAAATATAAAGGAAGAGGATTTAGAAAAATTTTGGAGCGGTTCTTAGTTAGATTAGGACTGTTTTCAGCAAGATTCTACGACAAAATCTTTGCGGTCTCTCATCTAACAAAACTCGACGTTATTAGATTTGGAGGCATTGATGAGAATAAAATAGAGGTAGTTTATCAACCTATTGATGATAAATTCTTAAAAACCCCCACTAGTGGGAAGAGGCACAAAACCTTCAATATTGGATACATTTCAAGAATGGAAGCATACAAGCGGCATGAACTTTTGATCAAACTGTTTATGAAGTACAAAAATCCAAATGCCCGGCTTTACTTGGCTGGAACTGGACCCCTGTTTAAAAAAATACAAAAACTAGCAGAGGAAGACAAGAGAATAATTCTCCTGGGATTCGTACCAGACGATAAGATAGTTGAGTTTTACGACATGCTTGATGTGTATATCCATCCCTCAAAGTATGAAGGCTGGGGTTTGCCCATAGTTGAGGCAACCGCTAGGAAAAAGCCCGTGATAATCTTTGAAGATGCCGAGATACCAAGGGAGGTCAAGTACTTATGCCTAAGTATTGATTTTAATATCATAAATCCACTTATTTCTAATCTAAAATACCTAAAAAAAGTAGGAGTGATCAAGAACAAAGCTTGGAGGCGTATATATGAGAATTCTATTTGTCACTGAGTATTACCCCCCAATACATATGGGTGGGGCTGAAATTAGCCTAAAAATTTTAGTAAACAAGCTAGCTAAGCTAGGACACGAAGTCACTGTTATTACTCCCAATTATACTAAGTATAAAACCGAAACTGAGATTTCCAAAAATTTGAGAGTAATAAGATTTAAATCCTGGCGGTACTTTTTATTTAAGAAACAGTTGCGCAAGATCTCTTCTGAAATTTATCTGCGAAAAAAAAGTTCATACTACTTCCAATTAAACGGGTATATCAAGTTATCCTCTTTTGAAATTATGAAGGTTGTAAAAGAACTCCTCCAGAAGGAAGACTTTGACGTTATCCATGCAAATAACTTGGAATCAATTCTAGGCCTTTCAAAACTTCAAGTTAATACAAAAGTTGCACATTTGAGGGATTTTGCACTACTCTGTTGGAATCGTGGGTTGAACAATAATGGGAAACTATGCGAAGGATGCAGTTTAACAAACATACGGCAGTGTATGGGAGCAAATTACATATTGGGTTCAGCTTTAGTGCACGAAATAAACAAAAGAAAAAATGTGCTAGGGAAATTTGATAAGATTCTTGCAATTAGCAATTTTGTAAAAATGGAATTCGTGAAAAGACTAAATATCCCTACTGAAAAAATCTCTGTACTTTACAATCCAATAACTCAAGAGATAGTCTCAAATATTTCAAAAGAAGAAGCTCGACAATACTTAAATCTTCCAGAAGATAAGACAATTGTTTTATTTGTTGGAACCCTTACAGAACTAAAAGGAGCCCATTTAATACCAAAGATAGCAAAAGAGTTACCCGAACATTTGTTTGTTGTTGTAGGAGATGGACCCCTAAGAAAGATGTTTACTGAATTCCCATTAGAAAACGTCCTCTATGTGGGATATCAACCAATGGAGATACTAAGACACTATTACAAAGCCTCTGACATTCTTCTCGTGCCCTCTCTGTGGCACGAGCCCTTTGGGAGGGTTATCATAGAGGGAGCAGCCAATGGTTGTTACGTTGTTGGAAGTGATAAAGGTGCCATTCCTGAGATTATTCACTGGATAGGATACGGAACATCTGTACCCCCTCAAAGCAAGTATTTTGTGGAAGCAATAAAGAATGCTCCCCAAACCACCAAGCATGAGAAGTTAAAAATAAAAATAATTAACTATTCCCATAAATACGCAGAGAAGTTTATAAAGGCAATCATGGAATAAGAGTTTGTATGGATGAAAACAACCTCTTGGTTGTCACAAACATATTCCCAAATAAGGATGGCTCCTATTATCAAGGAGTATTTGTAAAAGAACAGATAAAATTTCTGAAGAATTATTTTGATAATGTGTATGTTATAAGTCCCTGGCCCTATGGATATAAAATGTTTCTTAAAGATTATTCCTACGAGAACGTTTACGTATATTATCCTAGGTTTATTCACTTTCCCATAGGGTATTTTAGAAGAAGACTTGGAGAGAATTATTACAAGACTATTCTAAAGGTAATAAAAAGAGAGAATCTGAAATTTAAGATTGCTCATGCTCATTTCACATGGCCGAGTGGATATGCAACTCACATCTTAAAAAGAACACACAAAATACCATTTGTAGTAACAACTCATGGACTTCACGATACAAGAATGAACTTTCTTCTAAAAAATGGAGCCATGGAGGTTTGGAAATCCGCAGATGCTATTATCAATGTTTCAAGAAAATGTGTGAAGCTATTAATGAGAGTGGGTATCCCAGAAGATAAATTGTATTATATCCCAAATGGTGTCGATACATCTTTATTTTATCCCCAGGAGACTGCACTAATTCGAAAGGAATTAAATATCCCTATTGATAAAAAAATATTAATTAGTGTTGGAAATCTTGTGGAAAAAAAGGGGTTTGAATACTTGATTAGGGCTATGAAAATAATATTGCATGCAAGAGATGATGTTTTGCTATATATAATTGGAGAAGGACCACTTAGAAAAAGACTTGAAAATATAACAAGAGAACTAAAGCTGGAGGAGCATGTATTCCTTGTTGGTCCAAAACCCCATAGAGACATTCCATTGTGGATTAATGCAGGAGATTTATTTGTACTTCCCAGTTTAGTAGAAAATTTTGGAGTTGTAAATATTGAAGCACTAGCTTGTGGAAAACCCGTTATTTCAACAATCAATGGGGGAAGTGAAGAAGTAATAACATCGGAAGAATATGGCTTACTATGCCCGCCTAGAGACCCTGAATGCTTGGCAGAGAAAATTTTAATGGCCCTAAACAAAGAATGGGACAGAGAAAAAATAAGAAAATATGCTGAGCAGTTTGATTGGAGGAACATAGCAAGGCAAATTTTTAAGGTGTATGAAGATGTTTTATCTAACTATTGAGGAACTCTACTAACTTATCTTTCAAATATTCCCAACTATAATAAGTTCTAATGAATTTTCTTCCAGAAACAGCTTTCTTTCGTAGAATTTTTGCATCGAGAGTTAGGAGCACGTTTGGAAGCTCTGAATTATCATCAATGAGAACAGCAAATTTCCCGTTTCTCGTCTCATAGCTGAATGACCCATAGTGTACGGTAATTACAGGTTTGCCCATTGCAATAAATTCCTTCAATTTGAACGAGCTCCTAACAGTATCTGTAAATTTTTTACCTACTGGAACTACGCAGATATCCATAGCACTAATATAAAAGGGAATCTCTGAGTGCTCAACATACCCAGTAAATATGAACTTATTGGATACCCCTTTTTCTTCTGCATATCTCTTTAATGTTTCAAGGCCTTCTCCAAACCCAATAATTAGAAATCTGAAGTATTCAAGCATGTTCGATGTTTTTAACTGTCCAGCACAGTCAACCAACTCTTTTCCAACAAAGGTGTTTTTTCTCCTGCTTATTCTACCAACAAATCCTACGACTATTTCATCATCCCGAATTCCTAACTTTTTTCTCATCTTTTCTCTTTCTTCGCCATACTTTTGCTTAGAAATTTCCATATCTATGCCATTTGGAACATAAATCACGTCATCCCTATTTTTCCCTAGATGAAGAGCTATCTTCTTGAGCTCTGGGCTTACAACGACGACTTTATCTGCAAATTTTATAGCTAAATATTCCCAAAATGAAATTTCCCAGGGTCTAGGTTTCTTCTTTCTAAAATCCACAAATGCATCGTCCCAGTCCACTACTAATAGAGTTTTCTTTAATAACTTTGCAATAATTCCTGGGATTGAACTTGCTATTAAGGGGGCGGAGACATAGAGGATATCAACCTCAAATCTTGGATCTAATACAGCTATTATGTTCCTGAGGATTATAGAGACCTTCTTAACAATTGAGCCTTCCCATTCAATTGGAATAATTTGACGTGTTCTGATATTTTTGTCTTTTGTATCGCCCAGTAATTTCTTTAGTCGGATAGAAGTTGCATACTTCTCGGGCAACCCGTATACAACTACAATACTTCTCATTTTTCTTCCTCCTTTTTAAGAATCTTCCTTGCCTTTATTTGCCCATATCTGTTTGCAATTACTGCAATTAAAAACAAAGCAAGCATTAATAGTTTCCCATCTTTTAATATCATACGGGGGATGTTGTAGTTAGGCGCCGCTCTAATGTTTTTCAGTTCGTCTTTGTTAAAAAACGACTGCCACTTTTTTCTAAAATAGTAATTTCCTATCCCCCTATTAACTTGCTGTTTCCAAAATCCTTTAAGAGTGTAGTCTTGGATGTGAATAGCCTTTAGTGGAATAAATGCAAATTTGTAACCTTTTAGAGCTACTCTGAGTTTTAAATCGGCATCTTCTCCAGCAGCTACTGGAAATGTTTCATCAAATCCACCCACCTCCTCAAGAACTTCCCTTTTATATGCAACGTTACAAGTTGCTCCTCCAAAAGTTTCAAAACTTCCAATATAAATGGTCCTTGGCATATTGTAAGCAAGTCTGGACATATAAGCCTCATACTGTGCAAAAATATTTTTTCTTAGAACTTCTTCAGAAGCTTCTACATAGCCACTTACAGCCGCAACTTCGGGATATTTTCTAAACACATTCAAGAACTCTTTAATCCAATTATTAGGAACAATTACATCATCATCAACAAAAAATACGATTTCTCCCTGGGCATTTTTAATGCCCAGGTTCCTAGCTGCTGCTGGGCCTTTATTTCGTTGCCTTAATACTCTTAGGTTTTGAATTTCTTTTCTTGTCTCTTGAAGAAACTCATAAGTGCCATCTGTAGAGCCATCATCTACTACAACTATCTCATATCTTTCCTTGGGGTAATTTTGATTTATAAGAGCCTTTAAACACTGCTGTAACTTTTTCTTGCGGTTATAAGTTGGAACAACAATTGACACATGCGCCTTCATCTAAACCCTCCATAACTGTTAATTTAAAGCAGGCCAAGCCTTTTAAGTTCATTATATAAATTCTCCCCATAATTATACCAAGTATACTTTTCTACATGTTTTCTTGCATTTTTCCCCATTCTTTTGACCTCAGACGGGTTCTCATAAAAGTATTGAATTCCGTCTTTTAGGCTTTTGATATCTCTAATCGGTATCACAAATCCATCTTTTCCATGTCGAACTATTGAACCACTGTTGTATGTAACTATGCTTGGTAATCCCGAAGCCATTGCCTCGTAGGTAACTAATGCAGATCCTTCCTCGATAGAGGGAAATACAAACACATTAGACTCTCTAAGTATAGGGACAATATCCTTAACCCTGCCAGTAAATATAATGTTTTTAAGTTTGCTGTACTTCGCAATAATTATTTTAACGTCTGGAGAAATCGCTCCAACAACATATAATTGAGCGTCTTTTAAATTAAGCTCACTCCAAGCTTTTAAAAGATAAGGAATACCTTTTCTTATGCTAACAGTACCAACAAATACTGCTCTAAAAATCTCATTGTTATAATTGTCTTTAGGTTGAAACTTTTCTAAATCCACACCAAAAGGTATCTTAATAAGCTTCTCTTCTGGGATCCCGTTCTTTATGAAAGTCTCTTGAACAAAATCCGAAGGTATTTTTATAAAATCTGCCTCTTTGATTTCTTTTAGGGCTTTCAGATAAATTTTTTGACTTCCAACCTTAAAGGGGATGTTCCATTTTTGATATTCCTCCTCCAATATCTTTAGCTGATAGAGAGGATGGGAAGAAGCACACTCTACAATTGTCTTAATCCCTAACTTTTTGGCTCTTTTAATCTGATTGAGACTCATATTCATCCATCCGTAAAACACTTCAGCCCCATCTACATAGCGGGATGCAATCCTGTCAAACAAATTATTCATAATCTCGTACTAGGGCAATACTGGAAGTATCCTTGCTCTTGTAAAACCAAGAGGCATGTCCAGGTACTTTAGGTATTTTAATTTTTTGATTTTCGAGCTTGGAACCTTATTCTCCTTATAATCATAGGCTATTGCATACCTTAAGCTCCCATTTCGATGCAATCCTTCTACTTCATAATATGCAGTGTTCCCTATCCCTCCCCCAAAAAGAACAGCTCCTATTGTATAAATAACTTCAGACAATTAAATTTTCCCCCCAAACCATTTTATTGTCTTTTTGAGCCCTTCTTCGAGTTCGACCTTTGGTTTCCAGTTTAGCAGTTTTTGTGCTTTACTTATGTCTGGACACCTCCTAGGAGGATCATCAGGAGGTAGTGGATGAAATTCTATTGGCGAATCAGAATTAGTAAGCTTCTTTATGAGATAAGCAAGCTCAAGAATACTAATCTCCCGGGGATTGCCCAAATTCACAACTTCCCCTCTACCGTTCTCCACAGCGGCAAACTTCAATACTCCCGTTATGAGATCAGTTACATAACAAAAACTCCTTGTCTGGCTCCCATCTCCAAAAACAGTAATTGGCTCTTCATTCAAGGCTTGACTTATAAACCTTGGGACTACCCTACCATAAACTCCATCAGCTCGCATTCTTGGCCCATACGTATTAAAAATCCTAACTATTCTCACATCAACATTGAACTGCCTATAATAAGCCATCGTGAGAGCCTCTCCAAGTCTCTTTGACTCATCATAGCAACTTCTAATGCCAATTGGATTCACGTAACCCCAATACGTTTCAGGAGTTGGGACAACTTCAGGATGACCATAAATTTCGCTCGTTGAGGCAAAGATAAATCTCGCATTATTCTTTTTAGCCAATTCAAGCATATTCCTAGTTCCAAGGGTGTTTGCATCTATTATCTCTAGAGGATAGTGCTCGAATTCAAAAGGTGATGCCCTTGAGGCGAAATGAAAGATAAAATCAAGTTTTTCTCTGATTTCCAAGGGTTTCGAAACATCGTGCTCTATAAATACAAAATTCTCCTCACTTGTTAGATGAGAGATGTTTTCCCAACGACCACTGGCAAAGTTATCAACACAATAAACCTTTGCTCCCAACTCGATTAACACATCACAAAGCCAAGATCCCAAAAAACCAGCACCACCTGTAACCAGAGCAGTCTTACCCTCAAAATTAGCACTATCTAATGCTCTTACAATTTCTCTTACATCTGACTTTATCGGGTCCATCATATTCTTTCCCCCACTAACGATTTGATAAGTTCTCTTAGCTTTTCACTAAGTTCTTCATCTTCTAATCCTAATTCAATATTTGCCCGTAGCCAATCAAAAATGTTACCAATGTCATAACGCCTGCCCTTAAACACATAGCCGTAAATTTTCTTCCCATTCTGAACCATTAACTCTAGAGCATCTGTGAGCTGTATTTCTCCCTTTTTATCAGGCTTTACCTCCTCCAAATACTCAAAGATTTCGGGGGTTAAAATGTACCTTCCTAAAATGGCCAAATTTGATGGAGCTTCGTGAATTTCTGGCTTTTCAACTAGCTTGTTTATCTCAAATATTCTTTCATTAATATATCTCCCTATCCCAACAACTCCATAGAGAGAAATTTTCTCCTCTTGAACTTCTTCCACAGCGATTACCGGGGCCTTTAATTCTTCATAGGATTCTATTATTCCAGCAGTACAAGAAGGGAGTGTAATAGTATCCCCCAAGAGGAGAGCAAAGGGTTCATCGCCAACGAAAGCCTCTGCATATTTGATAGCATCCCCCAATCCCCTTTGTACTCTCTGTCTAGCATAGTAGATATTTATATCATCGAGGATTTTATCCAATTTGTCAAGATGTGGATTTTTCACTTCATGCTCATATCTATCGAAATGATCTTCGATTGCCCTCTTATGTTTTCCCGTTATTATCAAAACTTCTCGTATCCCAGCCTCATAAGCTTCTTCGAGAACATATTGGATAGTTGGCTTTCTCACAACAGGGAGCATTTCTTTTGGTTGTGCTTTAGTCAGTGGTAACATTCTTGTTCCAAGGCCTGCTGCTGGAATTACCGCTTTTCTCACTTTCACCAGCACACCCCCTCGTAAATTCTCGCTGTTTTCTCGGCAGCTCTAATTCTCCTACCGTCAATAACAATTTTCCCAGAGTAATCTACCTTCTCAAATTCATTCCACTCTGTAACTATCAAAATAACATCAGATTTTTCAAGAACTTCTTCAGGCGAGTTAGCGTATTCTATCTTTTCCCCAACATCCGGATAAAAGCGCTTGAAATTCTCCATGGCTTTTGGATCGTAAGCTATAATGTGAGCTCCTTTTTCCAGAAGTTTTCTGACTATAATATAAGCCCTAGTCTCTCTCACGTCATCAGTGTTTGGCTTGAATGCTAATCCTAACACTCCGACAGTTTTTCCCTTAAGGTCTGGAACATGCTTCTTTAGCAATTCAATAAGCTTGAGAGGTTGCCTCTCATTGACCTCAACAACTGCCTTTAGGATTATTGGGTCCTCTCCCAGTTCTTCCGCCTTCCTAATTAAGGCTCTGACATCTTTTGGAAAGCATGAGCCACCCCAGCCAATTCCAGTCCTGAAGAAGTAGGGGCTTATCCTATGATCTAGGCCAACTCCTTCAAAAACTTTCCAAGAATCTATTCCGAGTTTTTTACAAATATTCCCAATCTCGTTTGCAAAGCTTATCTTTGTTGCTAGGAAAGCGTTTGAGGCGTACTTTATCATTTCAGCAGTCTTAATGTCCACAATTAACTTTGGTGCATTAATGGGAGCATAAAGCTCTTCGAGGACTTTCTTAGTCCTCTCATCTTGAACACCAATGACTATTCTATCCGGGTTGAGGAAGTCCTTCAATGCAGTACCTTCTCTCAAAAACTCTGGATTCATTGCAAGGCCAAAGTCTTGGATTGCCTTCTTACCAGAATACTTTTCAAGGATTGGTCTTACAACTTCCTCGGTAGTTCCTGGGAGGACAGTGCTCTTAACTACGACAACATGATAATCTTCCTTTTCTCTTAGTGCCTTTCCAATAGCTCTGCTGGCTTCTTTAACGTATGTAAGGTCAATCGAACCGTCTTCTCTTGAGGGAGTTCCAACGGCTATGAACGTAATGTCAGAATTGAGAATTGCATCTCTATAATCGTTAGTAGCGTAATATTTACCTCTAAATTCTTGCATTAATTCTTCCAAACCCTCCTCATAAATTGGAGGTTGAGCATTATTAATCATTTGGATCTTCCTCTCATCAACATCAACGAAGATAACGCTATTCCCAAGCTTGACAAAACCTATCCCTGTGACAAGCCCAACATAACCAGAGCCAACAACCGAAACTCTCATCAAACCACCTCAGAACACTTGATAACTTTCTTGCTTAAAAGTATTTTTTACAGAGAAAATCGAAAAGAGAACTGCAAGCCCTTGTGTGCACACTGTTGCTATGGCTGCTCCTTCAGCACCATAGTTTAGAATCAGAACATAATTAAGTAGAACATTTAATAAAGCCGTTAAACCTGTTATTTTAGTAAATACTAATTCATTCCCGGTTGCATTTAAAAAGCTCCCAAAAAGAGAACTTAAAAACATAAAAGGTACTGCAAAAGCAAGAATTCTAAGTACTGGAACACTTGTAAGAAACTTTTTGCCAAATATAATAAGAATTCCCAAACGAGCAAAAATATAATATCCTGCCAAAGCTAAAACTCCCAATCCTGCAAGCATCTGTATACTCCTTTTCAGGAGAGTATTTAGGGTTCTTCTATCTTCTTTCCATAACCTGGCCATTGAAGGCATCGTTGTAGAGACAACAATATTCGGCACAAATAGAGAGACCTCAATTAAAGTATAGGCCACTCTATAGATTCCAGTTTCATAATCTCCCTTCATCAAGCTAAGCATTACCATATCAGTACGATAGTAAATCATAGTAAAGATACCAATTAGCCAAAATGGATAACTCTTTTTCAAAAGAAAAATCCACATTTTTGGCCTAAAGTATATCTTAACGTTTTTAATGAAATTACTCCCCCATTTTACTCTAAGGGATTCTCTTATCGTATAACCAACAAGAAGAGCAATTATAAAGGGCGACAAAGACTTATAAAGGTAAAGAACAGCTCCCCCAACAAAAAATGCCCAAACTCTTTCAATCGTTCTCGCTATGGCTTCGTACTTCGTGACCTCGTGGGCATACATAAGATTTACAAACACATAGGAAACCCACATAAGAACAGCTTCAGCTCCAACTAATAATATCAGGACTTTCATCCATATAGGCTTTGGAAGGAAAACCGTTAAAACAGCTATAACACCAAAATTAACCAAAGCAAGAACAATTTTAAGACCCAAAATATCTGGCAAAAGTTCTTCAGCTTTATTCCTATCCCTAGCAACCTCCCTCATGAAATAATAGCTCACCCCAAAGTCGGAAAATATGCTAAGAAGCCCAACATAGTAGAAGATAAAAGAGTACTGCCCTAATCCTTCAGGACCAAGAGTTCTACTCAAGATAACTATTACACCATAAGCTAATAACTTTGAAATAACATCAGCACTAAAAAGCCAAGCTGCATTCTTAATAAGTTTAAGCTTTAAACTCTCAGTCATGACAACTACCTAATGAGGAGGAGAGATTAAAAACTTAATGCAAGGCTAATCAAGCTCAATAAGTTTAGCTAAGTGCTCCAGAAACTAACTCTTAATGTTCTGACAGCTCACAAGAAAAGCTGATTATCAAGATTTTGCCTAATATAAAAATCTTCTGTCTAACCTTGGAATGACACTAAAGTTTATATATTCGTAATACAATACCGTAATCAAGGTGATATGGATGGAAGTCGTTAGCTTTAGAATTCCCAGGGAACTTAAGAAGGAAATGAAAAAAATTGACATAAATTGGAGCGAAGAAGTCAGAAAATTCATTGAAGAAAAAGTAAAAGAGTACAAAAGGAAGAAAGCCTTAGAGGAAATCGATGCTATGTTGGCAAATTTACCAAAAGCTGAAAAGGGAACTGCAAGAAAATACGTGAGGGAGGATCGTGATAGTAATTGACGCATCCTCCATCGCCAAATACATCCTAAGGGAAGAAAATTGGGAGAAAGTAAGAAAATACCTACTAGACAAACCATACTCTCTAACACTAGCTTTAGCTGAAGTGTCAAATGCCATCTGGAAACATTACGTGCTGTACAAAGCTATATCAATTGAGGAAGCTAAGTTAATGTATGAAGCATTAAAGAGGCTTGAAGAGGACGTTATAACTTTTGAACCTCTTGAAAATTATCTTTGGGATGCTATGAACATAGCCATCAGCTGGGGAATTCCAATTTATGATGCCCTCTATTTGGCTCAAGCAAAAAAGTATGGCAAGCTTTTAACAAGCGACAAAGAGCAATGGAAGATTGCAAAAAAGCTTGGAATTAAAGTGGAATACGTGGAGTAATAGTAAGATCTCCAAACCCAAATGCAAAGATATTTAAAAATCCACGCTTTTAGGTTAAAGGTGGTGATAATATGAGAATGCTTCTAATTCACAGCGACTATATCGAGTACGAAGTCAAGGACAAGGCCATTAAAAACCCAGAACCGATAAGTGAGGAGGAAAAGAAAGGAAGAATGGACGAAGTTCTCGTCGCATTCATAAGCGTCGAGAAAGTTGATGAAAAGAATCCAGATGAGGTTGTTGAGAAGGCAATCAACGAGATAATAGAGGTTGCAAAGCAGGTAAAAGCTGAGAACCTCTTCGTTTATCCCTTCGCCCACTTAAGCAGTGAGCTTGCAAAGCCCTCAGTTGCTCAGGAAGTCCTTAGAAGAATATACGAAGGACTTAAAGAGAGGGGTTACAACGTTGGAAAGGCACCGTTCGGCTACTATAAGGCCTTCAGGATAAGTTGTAAGGGACACCCATTGGCAGAGCTGAGCAGAACAATAGTCCCAGAAGAGGCAAAGGTGGAGGAAGTTCCAGAGGCCCTCAAGAAAGAAGAAACCGAGTTGGTAAGCTATTGGTACATCTTAACCCCCGAGGGAGAGTTAGTGGAGGTTGATAAATTCGACTTCACGGGCCATGAAAACCTAAGGAAGTTCGCCAACTATGAGATAGCTAAGAGTAGAATTGCCGATAAGGAACCTCCGCACGTTAGGTTAATGCTCGAGCATGAGCTCGTTGATTATGAACCTGGGAGTGACCCAGGAAACCTTCGCTATTATCCAAAGGGTAGGCTAATCAAATCGCTCCTCGAGCAGTACGTAAGTGAGAAGGTCATCGAGTACGGGGCAATGGAGGTTGAGACCCCGATAATGTACGACTTCGAGCACCCAGCATTGGAGAAGTACTTAAACAGATTCCCTGCAAGGCAGTACATAGTGCTGAGCGGGGATAAGAGGTACTTCTTGAGGTTTGCAGCTTGCTTTGGCCAGTTCATGATAAGTAAGGATGCAACTATAAGCTATAGGAACTTGCCGCTGAGGATGTACGAGCTCACCCGCTATTCATTCAGGAGAGAGAAGAGGGGGGAGCTCTCAGGTTTGAGGAGGCTCAGAGCATTTACAATGCCGGATATGCATACATTAGCCAAAGACATAGAGCAGGCGAAGGATGAGTTCAAGAAGCAGTTCAAGCTGAGCATGGAGGTACTTGGGGGTGTTGGGTTAACCCCAGATGACTATGAAGTGGCCATAAGATTTACGGAGGACTTCTGGAACGAGCACAAGGACTTCATAATTGAATTGGTAAAGCTAATAGGAAAGCCCGTGCTCATTGAGATGTGGAAGCAGAGGTTCTTCTACTTTATACTCAAGTTCGAGTTCAACTTCGTCGACAACCTTGACAAAGCGGCAGCATTAAGCACAGTTCAAATTGACGTTGAGAACGCCGAGAGGTTTGGAATTACGTACTACGATGAGAACGGAGAAGAGAAGTACCCACTGATCCTCCATTGTTCGCCTAGCGGTGCAATTGAAAGGGTTATGTACGCTATTCTCGAAAAGCAGGCTAAGCTGATGCAGGAAGGAAAGAAGCCAATGTTCCCGCTCTGGCTCAGCCCAATTCAAGTAAGGGTAATCCCGGTGAGCAAAGAATACTTGGACTATGCACTGTACGTTGCTGGAAAGATAGAAGGGGCAAGAATAAGGGTTGATGTGGACGATGAAGACGAAAGGCTGAGCAAGAAGATCAGGAGGGCGGAGAAGGAGTGGATACCCTACATAGTGGTTGTGGGAGAGAAGGAGAAAGAGACTGGAACGATAACAGTAAGGAGGAGAGAGGACGGCAAACAATACGAGACAAGGATTGAGGAGCTCATAAAGGAGATAAAGCAGAAGACGGAGGGCTTCCCCTACAAGCCAAGGCCCTTACCTCTCTTACTCAGCCAGAGGCCAAAGTTCAGGGGCTGACCTCTTCCCATCATTATTGGAACCATTGAAAGTCCAGTTAGGGTTAAGCCGAGCACGAAGTCCGTGGTGGCACTGAAGGAGTTAACTATGTATCCGCTAGTAAAGCTTCCAACTATTGCGCCCGTTGAGGATATGAAGTTGTAAGAACCCATCACTGCTCCTTTCTTCTTTTCTGGAGCTCTTTCAGTTATTATCGCGGAGGATGATACGCTTATCATTGACCAGCTGTATCCCAGGGTTAGGTATCCTAATATTGCAAGGGCTATAAATGAGTACCCGGAGAGCATTGTGGAAATCAATAGTAGGAGCATTCCAACAATTCTAACTTCAAGGCCCAGGAGGTAAGTTGTTATCCCCTTAAACAGCTCTCCAACTTTTTTGTAGGTTAATGCTGAAATCGTTGAGCTGGCTATGCTTAGTCCATAGAGAACCTCCCCATCAAATCCTTTCTCCCTCACTACCATTGGATATTGAGTTAGGATCAGCATTGAGCCTATCCACATTATTAGGGTGGAAGCAGAGAGGGCTTTAATTACCTCATCTTCAATCCTGGGAATGGATATTCTCCTGGGAGAGAACATGAAGAGTGACAGCTGAGGCCTTCCATTAATGTACACTGGAACCTCTCTAATCCTCTTCATCGCTGAAACTACAGAGATTGCTCCTATCAAACCCAGGATTATTGGGATAAACTTTAGAGGGGTTAAGGTGAGTAGGAGTAGGCCTAAGATCAATCCAGCGACCCAGGCCCAGCCGCCGATCTCGTTGAACCTCCCAGTGGCCTTGCCTATCTCGCTCTTCCTAAACTCCCTGGCAATCAACGCGGCAGGGAGAGGAATCGTTGCTGCGAGGAAGAATGTGTAGAGGGCATTCACAACTATCAACTCCTTAATGGAAGAGGACAATCCCAATGCAAGGATGAAGAGCGACGCTCCAATTAGCCCAAGGATTAAGAACACTTTTCTCCTCTTGAACCTGTCGCTTAGGGCTCCCCATAGTAAACCCCCGATCATTGAGGACAAGCTTCCGGTTCCCGAGAGGTAGCTCAAATCTAGAGGGGTTGCATTAACCTCCAATGCCAAAGTTGGAATTAGGGGAGTTATTCCCCCCGTGGCTATCTTAAATGGTATGAAGGAGTAAAACCAGGAGCCTCTAAGCCTGGGATATGTTTCTTTCTTTACCCTCTTCTTGCTTTGGACCATTAAATCCCTTCTCTTCGTGTTTTTCATCGCTTTCATCGAGGGTGGTGAAAGAAGGCATGGAGTTTATAAACTCTTCGAAAGGGGTTTATAAGTCTCATTTACTTATAAACTCCCAAAGAAGTGGAAAAAGAAATTAGAGGGTTTCAAAGAGCTTCTTGAGGTTCCTCTTGAATGGTGGCCAAACTACACCTCTATCTGTTATTATTCCTGTCAGATACTTGTGGGGGGTAACGTCGAAAGCTGGGTTATACACTGGAACATCTGGGGCAATTCTGCACCCTCCACAAGTCAACACCTCCTCTGGTGATCTCTCCTCAATTGGAATCTCCTTCCCGCTACTCAAGCTCATGTCAATGCTTGAAAGCGGAGCTACGGTAAAGAAGGGTATCCCGTGCTCCTTGGCCAACACTGCTAGCATGTAAGTACCTATTTTATTTGCGAAGTCTCCATTGGCAACTATCCTGTCTGCACCAACTATTATTGCATCAACCTTTCCTTGCTGCATCACGAAGGCTGCAGCATTATCAGCTATCAACTTAACATTTAGCCCATCGTAACTATACTCCCAGGCGGAGAGTCTGGCCCCTTGAAGGACTGGCCTAGTTTCGTCGAGCCATAAAAGCTTTAGTGTTCCCTCCTTGTGCATGACCCTAACCACAGCCCCAACGGTTCCCAGGTGAACCGTTGCTAAGCTACCAGCGTTGCAGTGGGTTAGTATGTTTCCCTCTGGGAGGACTTCAGCTCCGTAGTGGCCCATTCTCAAATTTGCCTCCACGTCCTCATCCGCAATCTTCTGTGCCTCCTCGACTATCAACCTCTTAATCTCATCCAAACTGTCCTCCCTATGCTCCTCGACTAACTTCTTTATCCTGTTAAGGGCCCAGAATAGATTTACGGCCGTCGGCCTTGTGTTCTTTAGAGTTTCATATGCTCTATAAAACCCATCGAAGAACTCATCTTTGGTCTTTGCTTTTGATGTTTCGGCATATAAAGCCAAGCCAAAGGCTGCAGCAGCTCCAATTGCTGGGGCCCCTCTCACCGTCATGTTCTTAATTGCCTCAGCAACGGCCTCAACCGTTGTGAATTCCTCAACCTTGAATTCCCTGGGAAGGAGCCTCTGGTTTATCATGTAGACCTTTCCTTCCCTATACTCAACGCTCCTTGGAAGTTTTGTCAGCTCTTCAGGCCTGTACTTTATCTCCATGATACCACCGATTAAGCTTCGCGGGGAATCTTTAAATCACTTTGTGACATCGACAATCGTCGAGTCCAATTTTAACAAATGTTAATAGAAATCCTTTTATACTTGGAAGTAGTACATATTATTGGGGGTGAAAAGATGGTGGTTATAAAGAAGAACCCCGAAGTATTCCTAAGGGATCTCAAAAAGCACTATGACGTTGTTGTAAAGATGCCCTCAAGCGAGTACCTCAAGAAGCCAAACTTCGTGGTCGTTGATCCCAAGAGCGGAAAGAAGGTCAAGGTCAGCTTCATTTACCTCGACGATGGCGAGTTCGCTGGCGTAGTTTACGACGATTCTAGCTGATTGTCATTTTTTCAAATTTTCTACCAAAATACTTTTATATGTCCAATTTTGATTTGGAGAAGGTGGTTCAAATGATGAGGAGGGATGGAGAAACCGAACGTTGAGTTGCTTGAGGCAGTTCTAGTTGAAGGCCTCTATTGGGCCTATTTGGGGAGGCCAAAGGAGGTTATGCCTTTTCTGAAGGGGAAGTTGAAAGCGCTTGCAAATGGCTCCTTTGAGGTTCTGGAGGATGTTCTCAGCGAGCTAGAGAAGTTCTACGAGGAGGTTAGCAAGAAGGACAGCATTGGGGACAGGGAGTTCAGAAAGCTAAAAGTCTATAGGGAGTTGATTTTAACGGCCCTTGGCTTGTGAGCATTTAGTATTCTCTCTATTCCTTTCTTATGCCCCAGTCCAACTACGGCAACAACCTTCACCTTCTTCTTTTTTTCAAGCAGAGAGTCAACTATCCTCATTAGGTTAATCGCCATGTAGAGGTTCCTCTCCTCAACCAACACCTTATACATGTGCGGAAACTTTTCCCTGAACTCCTTCATTAGGTACGAATAGTCCAACTCTTTCAGCTTTCCTGGGAGCAGGCTTGCCAAAACCTCAATCCCAAATCTAAGCTTTTCTATCGGTGGAGAAGAAAGCATTCCAGCTAAAGTCTCGTTCACGGGCTTATCTATTAGGTAAACTGGAATTCCCAGGGAGGCTGCGGCTTTGTAAGCTTCAATCATCTCCTCCCCTGGGGACTCTCCAAAGCTCCTTCCAAAGAACATTTCAAGCTCTTGGAGTATGAATCCAAAGATGCCCATCTTACCAAGCTTTAGGGCCTGGGGGAGGGTTAGCCTTTCCCTCCTAAGCAATGCCAATAGCCTGGGATAATCTAACTCTAATGCTATAGCATCGGGTTTTTCCCTAATTATAGTCTCCCTAACTTCTCTCACGCTTTCAGGGGAGACGTGAACTGTTCCAATGATCTTAACGTACCTTAAATATGACATTGCCCATACCTCCCACAAAAACCCTGTCGAAGTCCCTGGGAACGTAAGCCTCTGGGCACAACTCCTTAGCTGCAACGGCGTACTCTTGATAGGAATACCTTGGAGCCCTATGGAACAAGGCCAAGTGCCTCGCCTTAGAGCTCTTGAACATCTCATAAGCCTCCTCAATGGTTGTGTGATAGCTGTCCTTCCTGTGCTCACTAGATATGTAAGTTGCCTCGTGTATTAACAAATCCGCTCTCTTCGAAAACTCAACTATGTCGTCAATTGGCTCAGTGTCTCCAGTGTAAACTACCTTAGCTCCCCTCTTCTTTGGCCCCGTAACCTCGCTCAGCCTTATAACTCTCTCCCCAATTTTTATTATCTTCCTCTTTTCAAGCTCCTTCATCCAAGGCCCAGGGGTTAGGCCTAAAGACTTTATTTTTTCAAGGTCAAAGTTGCCCCTTCGATCTTTCTCCTTGAAAACATACCCCAACGCAGGAATGCCGTGAGAAACTTCAAACGTCCAAATTTCGTAGTTTTCGAACTGAAGCCTAGCCTTTCCGGTTATCTCGTGGACAACAACATCAAACCCAGGGGCAAAGTAGCCACTCTTAAGAAAGTTGGAGATGAATTCGCCGCTATTCTCTGGGCCATAGATGTGGAGGGTCTCTCTCCTATCCCACAAGTTCATCGTTTGGATTATTGCTGCTAACCCCAAGTAGTGGTCTCCGTGGAAGTGGGTGATGAAAATTCTCTTTATCCTCATCGGATTAAGCCCAGCTATTTCCATCTGCCTGAGAGTTCCCTCTCCCACATCGAAGAGGACTATCTCACTCCCTATCCTAATCGCTATTGAGGGAACATTTCTCTCGGGAGTGGGCTTTATTCCCCCAGTTCCCAGGAAGATTACCTCAATCATTAGAACTCCCTTAGGAGCTTTCCGAGGGGTAAGCTCTCCCTAACGTCTATCTCTCTCAGGGCATACCAAAGCGTTGCTTGGTTGCTTGTCACCACTGGAATTCCCAAGTCCCTCTCAAGCTTCTCAATTATTTCAAAAGTCCTCAGGTTTGTGCAACTTATGAACACTCCGTCAGCTTCCTCCATGAACATCGACTTGGCCAACATGTAGGGAATGTAAGGACTTAACCTACCAATCTCTAAGTTGTCTTCTATTCCCAATCCCCTTATGTCTAAAACTGTGAAGCCGTTCTCCTCCAGGAACTCCTTCTCCCTCTGATTTATTTCATCTATGTACGGAGTTACAACAACTAAGGACTGAATGTCGAGAACGTTCAAAGCCTCTAAAACTGCCGTACTTGTCGTGAACGTTTCAATTTTCACTTCCTCCTCTATCTTCATTTCTAGCTCCTTCTCGAAGTCTTTCCCTCCAATGAAAGAGCCGCTTGTGCAACCAAAGGCTATAACCTCAACTCCAGCGTCTGCTAGAAGTTTGGCCCCTTCAATCGAATAGCCAACCATCTTGGTTAGCTCCTCCTCATTGACCTTCTTTAACGGAATTCGTGAGGTGTGAAGGGATACTCCTTCGGGTAAGTAAGAGTGCAGCTCCATCTCCATTGTAGTGTTTGATGATGGGACTAAAAGCCCAATTCTTCCCCTCCATCCAAACATCGAAACACCCGTTCTTGGTTGTCGAGGGCTTATATTAAGTTTGCCATCAACAAAATAATTATGTAATTACATAATTATGCAGTTAATTTTGGCAAAATTTTTATTGTTTTCTCCCTTAGGGGGTGTGGTGGTTGTATGAAAGAAAGACTTGAAAAATTAGTTAAGTTTATGGACGAAAACTCAATCGATAGAGTTTTCATAGCAAAGCCCGTGAACGTTTACTACTTCTCTGGAACTTCTCCCCTGGGAGGGGGATACATAATAGTTGACGGTGATGAAGCCACTCTTTACGTTCCAGAATTAGAATATGAGATGGCAAAAGAGGAAAGTAAGTTGCCAGTTGTAAAGTTCAAGAAGTTTGATGAGATTTATGAAATCCTAAAAAATACTGAGACTCTTGGAATTGAGGGAACGCTCTCCTATTCTATGGTGGAGAACTTTAAGGAGAAGTCCAATGTTAAGGAATTTAAGAAGATTGATGACGTGATAAAGGATCTTAGGATCATCAAGACAAAAGAGGAGATAGAGATCATAGAGAAGGCCTGTGAAATTGCTGACAAAGCAGTTATGGCTGCCATTGAGGAGATAACAGAGGGGAAGAGGGAGAGGGAAGTTGCGGCAAAGGTGGAATATCTAATGAAGATGAATGGGGCAGAGAAGCCCGCATTTGACACAATAATTGCAAGCGGCCATAGATCAGCCCTCCCCCATGGAGTCGCAAGTGACAAGAGGATAGAGAGGGGCGATTTAGTTGTTATTGATCTTGGAGCACTCTACAACCACTACAATTCAGACATTACTAGAACAATTGTTGTAGGCTCCCCCAACGAAAAGCAGCGGGAAATTTATGAGATAGTTTTAGAGGCACAGAAGAGAGCAGTTGAAGCTGCAAAGCCTGGAATGACTGCAAAGGAGCTCGACTCTATAGCTAGAGAAATAATCAAGGAATATGGCTACGGAGATTACTTCATCCACAGTCTAGGCCATGGTGTTGGACTTGAGATTCATGAGTGGCCGAGGATTAGCCAGTACGACGAGACCGTGCTAAAGGAGGGCATGGTCATAACGATAGAGCCTGGCATATACATTCCGAAGCTTGGTGGAGTTAGAATTGAGGACACGGTTCTCATAACAGAAAACGGAGCCAAGAGGTTAACAAAAACCGAAAGAGAGCTACTCTGAGAGTATTTCAAGTAGAGCTAGAGCTGCTTTCATATCAATTTTTATCAGCTCCGTGTACACTGGGTCGAGTTTTCCATTTATGTAGACTTTCCCTTCTTTAACCTCCACATCAACAACTCCATAACCTATGGGCTCTATCCCTCCTCGGCATACGTTCTCCAGTATGCTTAAGGCGAGTAAAGACTCTCTATGCTCTCTTGACAAGTGCTCATCCTCGGCAATGTGCCTTGTGTGACCTGTAGGAATTCCAAATAGTCTCGCTAAGTTCCATCTCCTAATTTTCTTTAACCTTCTATCAAAAGATTCGCCAGCATTTTTCCTTATTTTTTCCATAGAAGACTCCAAAAACTCCGATAACTCCTCAAGAGTTAAGTCGGCATTTGGAGGGATATCAAAAGCTCTTTTAACAACTTCAGCCTTTCTGATTAATGTAGCTATTCTTTCAACTTTCTCAACCCTTAAAGCTAAGTAGGCATCTAAAGCGAATGTTCCTTTCTTTGACCTAAAGATCACATAGGGGAGTATTCCTTTCATCAAATCCTTTGTTTAAAAAAACTGTTTATATCCCTTTCTTTCTTGTCAGATTGTCGAAACAAAAAGCAAATTTAAAGCACAAAAATTATATTATGAAAGTAAAACTTCCAAGGGGGGTGATTACATGGCAAAAAGGGTTCACCTGTTTGATTGGCACAAGGAGCATGCAAAGAAGATAGAAGAGTTTGCAGGTTGGGAAATGCCAATATGGTATTCAAGCATAAAGGAGGAGCATTTAGCTGTGAGAAATGCGGTGGGAGTTTTTGACGTTTCTCATATGGGAGAAATACTATTCAAGGGCAAAGATGCCCTTAAGTTCCTACAATATACCACAACAAACGATATTAGTAAGCCTCCCGCAATAAGTGGGACTTACACCTTAGTTCTAAATGAGAGGGGAGCAATAAAGGATGAGACCCTAGTGTTTAACATGGGCAACAATGAATACCTAATGATTTGTGACGCAGACGCATTCGAAAAGCTTTACGCTTGGTTCACTTCCCTCAAGAAGACCATAGAGCAGTTTACAAAGCTCGATCTTGAGATAGAGCTCAAGACGTATGACATAGCTATGTTCGCAGTTCAGGGACCTAAAGCTAGAGATTTAGCAATGGATCTCTTTGGCATAGACATAAACGAGATGTGGTGGTTCCAGGCTAGATGGGTTGAGCTTGATGGGATAAAGATGCTCCTCTCAAGGAGTGGATACACTGGAGAGAACGGATTTGAGGTTTACATAGAGGACTTGAACCCATATCATCCAGATGAGGAGAAGAGGGGCAAGCCCGAAAAAGCCCTTCACGTTTGGGAGAGGATACTTGAAGAGGGGCAAAAATATGGAATAAAGCCCGCTGGTCTGGGAGCTAGAGACACTTTGAGGCTTGAGGCAGGATACACCCTATATGGAAATGACACAAAGGAGCTCCAACTTTTGAGCACTGACATAGATGAGGTAACTCCCCTACAAGCAAACTTGGAATTTGCCATCTACTGGGACAAGGACTTCATTGGGAAGGATGCCCTCCTTAAGCAGAAGGAGAGAGGCCTGGGCAGGAAGCTCGTCCACTTCAAGATGCTTGAAAAAGGCATACCAAGGGATGGATACAAAGTGTATGCAAATGGAGAGATCATAGGAGAGGTAACAAGTGGAACGTTGTCTCCTTTACTAAATATAGGAATAGGAATAGCCTTCGTTAAGGAGGAGTACGCAAAGCCGGGAGTTGAAATTGAAATTGACATAAGAGGAACAAGGAAGAAGGCGATAACGGTAACTCCTCCGTTCTATGATCCAAAGAAATATGGGTTGTTTAGGGAGGAGTAACTTCTTTCTTCTTCATTTTATAACCAAAAGGTATATATTTTTTCTTGCCTAATTTATTTGGGGATGCTAATGGATGATGTCATTTTTGAGTTATTAGATTCAATACAATTCGGCGAGACAGTTCTTTTAGAGTACCACACTTCCTTTGCTCCCGAATTCGTCCTTCTAAAGATAGCTGAGTATGCAAAAGCCAGAAACCTTCCACTTGTTATAGATGACAACTTTGATACTCTACCGCTCATAATTACTCGACTAAAAGTTCTTGGGATAAAGAAAGATATTCTAAATTCTGAAAATGTTTACGTGATAAAGACTGGAGGAAAAACGAAAGTTGGAAACGTCTTAGTTCATATAAAAGATGTCTCTGAACCCAGGATATACGTTCAAGAATACAGAAAAGGATTCCAACAACTTTCAAACATTGAAAGGTTCATAAACGTTGTATTTGGTCTTGAAAGATTATTCATGCTAATGAAGAATCCCCTCGAAATTTATCTTTCCATTACTGACATTCAAAAGTACCTTGGAAATAAGAAAAGAAAAGCATTTTACGTGATGAATGCCAATCTCCTTAGTTCTATAAACCCCATAGTGAAGCACGAATTTGAGAGAATTGCAAGCACTATAGGTGAGATTACAGCAGTTCACTCAACGGCCTACATCAAAATTCCCAAGACCATGAACCTCGAGCTGGTGGGAAATGAAGTAACAATTGACATGGGTGATGAGCTATGACATTCCAACTTCTTAATGATTTTATCAAAGATAAGCTCTTTGGAGAGACAGTATTACTGGAAAACTATTCTTACCTGGGAGTTGAGAGCCTTCTTTCCATTATAATTAAAGTTGGAGAAGAGCTTAATGTGCCAATTCTTGTCGAAGATGTGCTTGATACATTCTCCGTATACACAAAACACTTGGAGATGCTGGGAATAGCGACACCTGAACTCAAAATTTTAAAAATTGGAGGGAGTGGAGAAGAAGAGGGTATTGTTAAGAGAATTCCATTTGAGCTCGATATTCCAAGGTATCTTCTAGAGTATGGCAAAGCTTTCGAAGAGGTTGCGCCAAGGGAGAAATTTATAGACCTAGTTTTTGGCTTGGATAGACTATTCCTCTTAACCGAGAACCCAACCGATATTGCAAAGCTTCTCAACTCGATTAAAGATTTCGTGAGGAATGAAAACAGAACTGCCTTCTACTTTATCGAGGCTAATCTCCTAAAAGTAACAAAACCAATAGTTTTGCACCACTTAGAGGACATTGCCACTTCAGTAGTTAGGATAAATCAAGAAAAGAACATACTAACGTTTGAGCTAGTTAAGGATAAGTGGAGCGTAAAGAACAAGATTAGTAAGATAACAATTTCCTTCAGAGACATTCTCAGGGGAATTTTGTAGCCTTTTTATTTTTAAATGTTTTATAACTTGGTTTTTGAATGTAACAAAAGAGTTATAAAAATATAGTGGGAGGTATTCTAGGGGTTAACTATGATAACGACCAGACTTAGAGAGGAAGTTAATGAGATATGGGAGAAGATATTCAAGCACAATTTCGTAGTCCAACTTTACGAAGGAACACTTCCCCTCGAGAAGTTCAAGTTTTACATCCTTCAAGACTTCAACTATCTAGTTGGCCTTTCGAGAGCCTTAGCAGTAATAGCTTCAAAAGCTGAATATCCTCTCATAGCGGAGATACTCGAACTTGCTAGAGCTGAGGTAACAACAGAGATGAAAAACTATGAAAGCTTACTCCATAAACTTGGCTTCACGCTCGAAGATGCAATCAAGGTTGAGCCAACACTAGTAAATTCAGCCTACATGGACTTCATGCTCTCAACTGCTTACAGGGGAAGTGTGGTTGAGGGATTGACAGCTCTTCTCCCATGCTTCTGGAGTTACGCTGAGATTGCCGAATACCACAGAGAAAAGCTGGAGAGAAATCCTGTAAAGATTTACCGCGAGTGGGGTAAAGTTTACCTCAGCGAAGAATACCTAGAACTTGTCAAAAGGCTGAGAGAGATAATTGATTCCCAGGGAGGAGAGTACGAGAGGCTTAAGAGAATATTCATAACTGGGAGCAAGTTTGAGCTTGCGTTCTGGGAAATGGCCTGGAGGGGTGGCGATGTTTTCTGAAGAACTCCTCAGGGAGAACTGGGATATCTGGGAGAAGTTTCTCCCCCATAGATTTCTCATAGAAGTGGCAGAGAATACAATAAGGAGAGAAAGCTTCGAAAAGTGGCTGGTCAACGACTACTACTTTGTGAAGAACGCTCTAAGGTTTATGGCACTACTAATGGCAAAAGCTCCTGACTACCTCCTTCCCTTTTTCGCGGAATCAATATACTACATTTCAAAGGAGCTAGAGATGTTTGAGAAAAAGGCCCAGGAGCTGGATGTTTCTTTGAATGAAGAAATTGATTGGAGGGCAAAATCCTATGTGAACTACCTCTTAAACGTTGCCTCCCTGGGAAGCTTTCTAGAGGGATTCACAGCCTTTTACTGCGAAGAGAAAGCCTACTATGAGGCATGGAAATGGGTTAAAGAAAATTTAAAGGGGGATAGTCCCTATAAAGAGTTTATAAACCACTGGAGCTCCCAGGAGTTCGGAGAATATGTAAAAAAGATTGAGGAAATTCTTAACTCCTTGGCCGAAAAGCATGGAGAATTTGAGAGAGAAAGGGCAAAAGAGGTGTTTAGGGAAGTTTCAAAGTTTGAGCTGATATTCTGGGACATAGCCTACGGAGGTGAAGAAAATGTATGATATTAAGCCAGTTAAGGAGAGAATATTCGATTTCTGGAGCAACTTTTCAATATGGTTTGGCGCTGATTTTGGAATAGCTGTAATTTGGGCGGGAGCACTACTAACTCCCTACCTCTCGCTTAAAGAGGCCCTCCTCGTTATAATCCTTGGCCACCTCCTGGGAAATGCCGTAATGAGCTTGATAGCTGTAGAAGGGCAGAGAACGGGGCTTCCAACAATGGTCCTCTCAAGAGCTCCCCTGGGAGGTAAAGGATCAGTTCTACCTTCGATATTGAACTATCTCCAGCTCATAGGATGGACGGCAATAATGCTGATAGTTGGTGGGAAGGCCTTAGATGTAATATTCCCAGGGACTTATAGGCTATGGATATTAGTCCTAGGTATATTAGTTACGCTGTGGACCCTTTCTGGACCTGAGAGATGGAGATGGCTTGAAAAGCTTTCAGTAGTCCTCCTGGGAATATTGAGCGTTTGGCTTCTCTATGTGATATTCTCCAAATACTCATTCTCAGAACTTTGGAACAGGCCAGGAGAGGGAGGGTTGCCATTGTTAATAGCCCTCGACCTTGTAATAGCGATGCCCCTAAGCTGGGCTCCAACGATAGCAGATTATTCAAGAATGGCGAAGAGTGAGAGAGATGCAGCCTGGGGAACTTACCTCGGCCACTTAGCCGGTTCAGCCTTCTGTTACTTCCTGGGAGCCTTGAGCAACATAGCTGTTAAGCAACCAGATCCAATAAGCATAATAGCCACTTACGGCCTTGGAATTCCAGCTATGCTAATGGTCCTTGTCTCAACATTGAACACAACCTTCATGGACATATATTCTGCAGCAATAACGTGGAAGAATATAAACCCGAGAGCAAACGCAAAAACCCAGGTAATATTGGTTGGTGTCCTGGGAACTCTGCTAGCCTTAGTGTTCCCAGTAGATAAGTACGAGTCCTTCCTTCTGCTAATAGGAGGAGCATTCGTCCCATTAGCTGCAATAATGATAACGGACTTCTTCCTTGTAAATAAGGGAAGGTATGAAGTTGAGTCACTCCTCGAAGATAGGAAAGTCAAGGTAAGAGGAATAATCAGTTGGCTAATTGGGTTCCTCCTCTACCTGGGACTCACAATGGAGGCCTTAATTGGAGTGAAAGTACCAGTCTTAAGCGATTTAGGCAACTCAATAGGAGCAAGCATTCCAGTCTTTTTGATCTCTGCCATAATATATTACCTCCTTGAGAGGTGGGGAGAATGATTAGCGTCGGGGAGGCCTTAGCTAAGGTTAGGGAAAGAAAGCCCCTAGTCCACAACATTACAAACTTCGTAGTTATGAACACCACAGCGAACGCTCTCCTTGCCCTTGGAGCATCTCCAGTCATGGCACATGCAGAAGAAGAGCTCGAAGAGATGGTAAGGATTGCTGATTCAGTAGTCGTGAACATCGGAACTCTCGACAAATTCTGGATAAATTCTATGATCAAAGCAGCAAAACTAGCCAAAGAATATGGGAAACCCCTTGTACTAGATCCAGTAGGAGCCGGTGCAACGAGACTTAGGACGAAGACAGCTCTAGAGGTACTAAAAATAGGAGCTACCATAGTCAAGGGGAACTTTGGAGAGATATCCGCTCTGCTAGGAGAGGAAGGAAAAACTAGGGGAGTGGACTCCTCCACATATGACCCAGAGAGAGCAAAAGAATTGGCATTGGCTGTAGCTGAGGAATTTTCCACAATTGTTGCCGTTACTGGTAAAGTAGACTATGTAAGCGATGGTAAAAGAGTTTATGCAGTCTATAATGGCCACGAGCTTCTTGGAAGGGTTACGGGAACAGGATGTATAGTAGCGGCACTTACTGGAGCCTTCGTTGCAGTAAATGATCCGCTAACTTCAGCTGTCTCATCCTTGGTTGTCTTTGAAGTAGCAGCTGAAAAAGCAGCTGAAGAGGCAAAAGCCCCTGGAACTTTCCATGCTAAGCTCTACGACTGGCTCTACTTGCTAACCCCAGAGGATGTAGAAAGGCTAAAGAAAATTGAGGTGGTAAAAGTATGAACCTAAGGAACAAGCTGAAGCTCTACGTTATAACAGACAGAAGACTCAAGCCCGAAGTTGAGAGTGTAAGGGAAGCCCTGGAAGGAGGGGCTACTGCAATTCAGATGAGGATAAAGAACGCCCCAACAAGAGAAATGTATGAGATTGGAAAGACTTTAAGACAATTAACCAGGGAATACGACGCCCTTTTCTTCGTCGATGATAGGGTAGATGTAGCTTTAGCTGTCGATGCCGATGGAGTTCAGCTGGGGCCCGAGGACATGCCAATAGAAGTAGCTAAGGAAATAGCACCCAATCTAATTATAGGAGCATCTGTATACTCCCTTGAAGAGGCCCTGGAAGCTGAGAAAAAGGGAGCTGACTACTTAGGAGCTGGCTCCGTCTTTCCAACTAAGACAAAGGAAGATGCGAGAGTTATAGGCCTAGAGGGATTGAGAAAGATAGTTGAGAGCGTTAAAATTCCCGTAGTTGCAATAGGAGGAATAAATAAAGATAATGCGAGAGAAGTTCTCAAGACTGGAGTTGACGGAATAGCCGTAATATCCGCTGTTATGGGTGCTGAAGATGTTAGAAAGGCTACAGAGGAGTTAAGAAAAATCGTAGAGGAGGTTTTAGGATGAAAAGGTTAGTGAAGACTGCCCTCACAATTGCTGGGAGCGATAGTGGTGGAGGAGCGGGAATTGAGGCGGATCTAAAAACCTTTACAGCCTTTGGAGTCCACGGCCTAGTTGCCATAACCTCAGTTACTGCCCAAAACACCCAAGCAGTTACGGCAATCCACGATATTCCTCCAGAAGTTGTGGCAGAGCAGATAAGGGCCGTGGCCGAAGATATAGGGGTTGATGCCGCAAAGACAGGAATGCTAAGCAATGCTGAGATAATTAAAGCAGTGGCAAAGACCGTGAAAAACTACGACTTTCCACTCGTAGTTGATCCAGTAATGATAGCTAAGAGCGGAGCTCCCCTCCTTAGAGAGGACGCGGTAGATGCTTTAATCAAGTACATTCTCCCCTTGGCAACGCTTGTAACCCCAAACAGGTTCGAGGCAGAAAAGCTGAGCGGGATGAAAATTAGAAGCGTTGAGGATGCAAAGATAGTTGCGAAGAAAATCGCAGAGGAAACTGGAGCAGAGGCAGTGATAGTTAAGGGAGGACACATTGAGGGAGAGGAGGCAGTTGACGTTCTCTACCACAATGGAACTTTTAGGGAGTATAGAGCCCCAAAAGTTGAAGGTTGCACTCACGGTACTGGATGTAGCTTCTCCGCTGCCATAACAGCAAACCTAGCGAAAGGTTTGGGATTAGAAGAGGCAATAGAAGTTGCGAAGAAGTTCATAACCTTGGGCATAGCTATGGGCCACAGGATAGGACATGGTCATTGCCCAGTGAATCAATCAGCTTGGATAGAGATTCCTGCAGAGAAGTGGAGAATTTATGAAGAGTTAACGAATGCAGTGAGAGAATTCGAAAGCATTAATCCAGTAAGGCTAATTCCAGAGGTGGGAACTAACTTCGTCTACTCACTTCCACTTCCCTACGCCAGAAGCACTAAAGACGTTGCGGGGGTTAAGGGGAGAATCGTCAAGTACGGAAACTCAGTAAAGGCCGTGGGCCCTGTTGAGTTTGGAGCAAGCGACCACCTAGCTAGGGCTGTCCTCACTTACATGAGATTCTACCCAGAGTACAGGAGTGCCATAAACATTAGATACTCCAGAGAAATAATAGAAGAAATAATAGAGATAGCCCAGGAGAGGGGATTCAAAGTTTCATTCTACGATAGAAGAGAGGAACCAGAGGAGATAAAGGCCAAAGAAGGAGCAACGATACCTTGGGGAATAGAGACCGCGATAAAGAGGATAAAAGAAAGGCCCGACATCATCTATCACCTAGGGGATGTAGGAAAGGAGCCAATGATATTGGTGTTTGGTAGAAATCCAAGGGAAGTCCTTGAAAAAATAAAGATGTTAATTTAAAGCTTGACGAAGTGCACTGAACAGGAGATACACGGGTCAAAGGCCCTTACAATTACCTCAAGTCTCTTCTTCATATTTTCTTCAGACTCAGAGCCATAAAGCCTCTTTGCCTCCTCTAGAAGGCTTAACTCCATTAAGCGCTGGTTGAATGCCGTTGGAGTTATTGTATTTGACCACACAACTTTACCGTTCTCAATTCTGTAGTGGTGAACTAAGACTCCCCTTGGGGCCTCCACATATCCAACTCCTTCTCCGCTCTCCTGGGAAATCTCACCATTTCCTCTTTCAATGCCTTCGCTGAGTATTTCTTCAACTAATTGGGGAACTCTCTCCAAGGCATAGAGAAGTTCTATGGCCTGGGCCAGATTGTTGTAGATTACATACTTGCTCTCCAACTTATCCCTATACTCCTCCAACATTCTCGCCGCTTCTCCTTCTATTGACTCTCCCTTTAAGAGCAACCTGGGAAGAGCACCGACAAACACGGGGTTTCCTTTGTAGTAAGAGTGCTTTGCAAAGCTGTATCCGACTGGAACCTCGTCCACTTCATAATATTGGACTCTCTCTCCATTAATGATTAGTTCATCACCCCACAAGTAGTCTGAAGTAGCCATTAGAACTTCACCAACAGCTCCTCCCGCCTCCTGGGAAGCGAAGATTCCAACTATCCTCCTGGCAAACTTTATTAAAGATTTTGAATGCTCGGCAATCTTTTCAAGTTCCTCTTCACTCGGATACCTTCCAAAACCTCCAGGCTTTATGTTTATTCCGTGAATTTCCCTCCCACCAATTAGCTCTCTGATGGCATTTCCAAACGCTTTTATTGTCAAACCTTCCTTAACTAACTCTCCATGCCTCGGTATCATGGAAATAGCATCTGGGTAGCCAAAGACATCTGGGAGGGCAAGGAGGTAGAGGTGGAGTGCATGGCTCTCAATTATCTCTCCCCAAAGAGCTAATTCCCTAAGCTTTTCCACGCTCTCGGGAACATCTATTCCTAGGGCCTTTTCTATTGCTCTAACAGAGGCCACCGAATGAGCTATGTAACAGATGGCGCATATTCTGGCCTCTAAATCTGGAACATCCCAATAATCTCTTCCCAAGGTCAAAATCTCAAAAAACCTTGGGCCTTCTACGATTTTTACCCTAGCATCCTTAACCTCACCGTTTTCAATTACTATCTCTGCCTTTCCATTCCCCTCTACCCTAGTAAACTCATCAAGCTCGATTATCATAACTACCACCTCGCAAAAGTCCTTAGTTTCCTAGCAATCTCCTCATCAGGAAGAATTTCCTTAAGAACTTCGAACATTCCAGGAACGTTGTTGTCCAAAGAAGGCCCCCTACACCCAATGCATCCCAGTCCATAAGATGGGCACTTCGCATTGCACCCTCCAGCAGTTACTGGACCTAAGCAGGGAATTCTCTTCTTTAGAAGAACGCACTCATATTCATTCAACTTACACTCCAAGCAGACGGGATAATCCTTAGCTACAGGCTCTATACCTTTTGCTATATCTATCAAAACTTGGAAAACCTCTTCTTTATCATATGGACATCCTGGAATAGCAAAGTCTACGGGAACATAGTCCGTCACTGGTTTTGGATTCAAGAGTTTTACTGGGGGCTTTCCATTCCCATAAACTCTTCTGTAAGCCTCTTTCGAGTTTTCAATTACTCCTTGAACGCTTCCATGAGTTGCACAAGTCCCCAAAGCTATCAGATATTCGCTCCTATTCCTTGCATCTCTTAAAACCTCCAAATCCCTCTGTGTCGATACAGTTCCAGTTACCAAAGCAACATCAATTTTTTCCCTGCTCTTTTTGGAAGTTGCCATGTGGAATTCAGCTATTTCATAGAACTCGAGGAGGTCGAGAAGCTTATCATAGAGGAATAGTAGGTTGAGCGCACATCCACCACAGTCCGTAAGTTCAAAAACACCCAACTTCATCATATCAACCCCCTTGTGGAAAGAGCATCCCAATAAGTGAAAACGGGACCATCCTTACAGATGTACTTAATGGATACACTCGTTCCAACTATGCAGTGACCACACTTTCCAACTCCACACCTCATTCTTCTCTCCAGTGTCATGTATATTCTCCCTGGAGACAATCCCCTATCTAGCAGTTCCCTTATCACATACTTGTACATAACAGGAGGGCCACAGATTAAAGCGTAAGAGTTTTCAACGTCGAACTCCTCTCCCCTGAAGAGGTCAGTTACGACTCCTTTGCACACCTTCTCCGAAAAGCCCCTTTCTAAGTAGATACAAGAAGGAGTCTCTACTTCGTAAGCAAGCTTTACGTGGCAGTTCAACTTTTCCCCATGCTTTAGGAGGTGAATTATTTCATCCCTAAAGAGGATATCCTCGTAGCTTTTTGTACCGTAGAAGAGGTATATCTTCTCATACTTTCCGCTGTCTATTGCATACCAAAGAACGCTCCTTAACGGAGCCATTCCAAGTCCACCCGCTATTAGGATTAAGTTTGATCCCTCCATGAGATCCATGGGAAATCCATTTCCATACGGCCCCCTTATTCCGATAATATCTCCCTCGTTCATTTTGTGTATGAACTTTGTCATTCTCCCCACTCTTCTGATGCAAAGCTGTATTGGCCTTCTTGTTGGAGAGGAACAGAGGCTTATGGGAAATTCTCCAAACCCCCTTATGTCAACTATTACGAACTGCCCAGGTTTGAATGTAAAGTTTTCCTCAATTTCGTTGTCAAGGAATTTTAACGAGAACAACTTTTCCCGAGAGGTGAGTTCCTTCACCTCAATAATTCTTGCATCATAACTCCTGTAGGGGTTCATATCAACCCCTCCCTAACCTCGTCGAGAACCTTAACGTGCTCTATTCTAGCCGGACAGAACTCATCACACCTTCCACAGCCAACGCAATTGAAGCCTGCCTCAGGATCAAAGTAGTTCTTGCAGTAGTATCTATGCCTAAATCTGTCAAGCCTCGTGGGCCTAAAGTTATGACCCCCAGCAACTAGGCCGTGGGTGGGCATAAAGCAAGAATCGTACCTCCTCATTCTCAGGGCCTCATAAGCCCTTACCCAGGTGTCACAAACTTCGTAGCACCTACAGGTGGGGCAAACAATGGTACAATTCCCACAGCCCAAGCATTTTTCAGCATATTTCTTCCATACCTTACTTGTAAACGCCAAGTCAAGAATATCTGCAAGTCCTTCCTTGTTTAAGGACTTCTTGAATGCCTTGGCTCTTTTCTCTTCAAACTCCTTAAAGTTTCTTAGGTCTTCTTCAGTCACATCGTCAAAAATATCTTGATTCTCCCATACGAACTCGTGACCCTTTACACTCCCAACCCTAACGAGCCATCCATCGGGCAATTCATGGAGAAAGATGTCAAACCCATCCATTGCAAAATCTGTTCCAAGGCTCTTGCAAAAGCAGTATTCATCGGGCATGCAGCTTATTCCCACGATAAAGGCATTTTTTCTCCTTCTTTCGTAGTATGGGTCTGGCGGATTTGAGAGATAGACTTTGTCGAGGATCTTTATACCGTGAATATCGCAGGAATGAACACCAAAGAGGACAAACTTTCCATCCCCATCAACTTCAGTAACTTCATTTTTCTGAATTTTGAACATAGCATCCCTTGGCCTTATGAAGAACTTCTTTGGGGGAAGTATTGTTCTCGTATAGTCAAGACTTAGCTCGTCAATGCTGTTTACTTCTTCAAATCTATAAGTTGAATTATGTCTAACAGGCCCATAGACCCTGCCAACCTCTTTTAGCCTGTTAAAGAATTCTGGGAAATATTCAGAATGTAGCTTTACATATCTCAACTTTTCTCACCTCCTTTATTATTTTTGTTACATAAAACTCATGATAAGAATTTCCAAAACGTCATTTTGACAACCTTAGGTTTTGAACAAAAGGTAAAGAACTCCGAAAGAAATTTTTATTACCTTAGGAATTTAAATCTTGTAGGGTGATGTGCATAATGTTCAAAATTTTAAGAAAAGAGAGGCTTGCTCCAGGAATTAATTTGTTTGAAATAGAATCTCCAAGGATAGCAAAGCATGCAAAACCTGGACAATTCGTAATGATTAGGTTGCATGAAAAAGGGGAAAGAATACCCTTGACAATTGCCGACGTTGACATAAGTAAAGGTTCAATTACAATTGTCGCACAAGAAGTTGGAAAAACAACCCGTGAGCTAGGAACTTATGAAGCGGGAGACTATATACTCGATGTTCTAGGCCCCCTGGGAAAACCAAGTCATATTGACTACTTTGGAACTGTGGTTATGATAGGGGGTGGTGTTGGAGTAGCTGAGATATATCCTGTAGCAAAAGCTATGAAAGAAAAGGGAAATTATGTAATCTCAATACTTGGTTTCAGGACTAAAGACTTAGTTTTCTGGGAAGATAAACTAAGATCAGTCAGCGATGAGGTTATAGTGACTACAAATGACGGTAGTTACGGAATGAAAGGATTCACAACCCACGCCCTTCAGAAGCTCATAGAAGAAGGGAGGAAGATAGACCTAGTTCATGCGGTTGGCCCGGCAATAATGATGAAGGCAGTTGCAGAGCTCACAAAGCCCTACGGAATAAAGACAGTTGCAAGCCTAAACCCGATCATGGTTGATGGGACTGGGATGTGTGGGGCTTGTAGGGTTACAGTTGGTGGTGAAGTCAAGTTCGCATGCGTAGACGGCCCAGAATTCGACGCACACCTTGTCGACTGGGACGAATTGATGAATAGACTTGCTTATTATAGAGATCTGGAAAAGATAAGCCTTGAAAAATGGGAAAGGGAAAGGAGGATGGTCTAAATGCCTAGGCTTATTAAAGATAGGGTTCCTACTCCTGAGAGGTCTGTTGGGGAGAGGGTTAGGGATTTTGGTGAGGTTAATCTTGGTTATTCTTGGGAGTTGGCTTTGAGGGAGGCTGAGCGTTGTCTCCAGTGTCCTGTTGAGTATGCTCCTTGCATTAAGGGTTGTCCTGTGCATATTAACATTCCGGGTTTCATTAAAGCCTTGAGGGAGAATAGGGATAATCCTAGTAAGGCTGTTAGGGAGGCTCTTAGGATTATTTGGAGGGATAATACGTTACCAGCAATTACTGGTAGGGTTTGTCCCCAGGAAGAGCAGTGTGAGGGTGCTTGTGTGGTTGGAAAGGTTGGTGATCCAATAAACATTGGAAAATTGGAGAGGTTCGTGGCTGATTATGCAAGAGAGCACGGGATTGACGATGAATTATTACTAGAGGAGATTAAGGGGATTAAGAGGAATGGGAAGAAAGTCGCAATCATTGGAGCTGGGCCCGCTGGCCTAACTTGTGCCGCAGACCTGGCAAAAATGGGTTATGAGGTAACAATCTACGAAGCCCTCCACCAACCAGGAGGAGTACTAATATATGGCATTCCCGAATTTAGGTTACCAAAGGAGATCGTCAAGAAGGAGCTTGAGAATCTGAGGAGGCTTGGAGTTAAAATTGAAACAAATGTTTTGGTAGGAAAAACTATTACATTTGAAGAGCTTAGGGAAGAGTACGATGCAATATTCATAGGAACTGGAGCTGGAACGCCAAGGATATACCCCTGGCCTGGGGTAAATCTCAATGGTATTTATTCTGCAAATGAGTTCCTCACGAGGATTAACCTAATGAAGGCCTACAAATTCCCAGAATACGACACTCCAATAAAAGTCGGGAAGAGAGTTGCGGTTATAGGTGGAGGAAACACAGCAATGGATGCTGCTAGGTCAGCACTAAGACTAGGGGCTGAAGTTTGGATTCTTTACAGAAGAACAAGGAAGGAGATGACGGCTAGAGAGGAAGAAATAAAGCATGCCGAGGAGGAGGGAGTTAAGTTCATGTTCTTGGTAACCCCCAAGAGGTTCATTGGGGATGAAAATGGAAACTTAAAAGCTATAGAGCTGGAGAAGATGAAGCTAGGAGAGCCCGATGAAAGTGGAAGAAGAAGACCAATTCCAACAGGAGAAACCTTCATAATGGAGTTCGATACAGCAATAATAGCAATAGGCCAAACCCCGAACAAAACATTCTTGGAGACCGTCCCAGGGCTTAAGGTGGATGAGTGGGGTAGGATTGTTGTGGATGAGAATTTGATGACTAGTATTCCTGGGGTTTTTGCTGGTGGTGATGCTATTAGGGGTGAGGCTACGGTTATTCTAGCAATGGGCGACGGGAGAAAAGCAGCAAAAGCCATCCACCAATACCTAAGCAAAGAAAAGTAACGTTTTTATTCCCGCTTTCATTCTCTTTTTTAGGTGGACATATTGGGCAGAGCTGTTAGAACTAAACCTATTGAAATCGTTGGAATCAAGATAGGGGACAAGGAGGCACTAATCAAGGATCCAGACGACGAAAAGATGGTATTTCAAGCGATAATAGACATAGACGAGCTCATTATGAATATTGGAGTTTTGGCAATGAAGAGAGAGAACAAGTTTCTTGGATTGATGAAAGGGGATTTTGAAAAGGATTGGATGGTCATGATTGAGATTCCTTCAACCTTTAGAGTCACCGAATGGGGAATTGGGAACTTTATGGGAAAGAAAGGAAGAACTCTTGCCATCAAGGGAAAGGGATACGTGAAGTATTTCAAATATAACCCTAGTTCCGATGAATTTATCTCCAAGGGTAATATTAGAACGGACTTGATTATGCTTGCTGGAAATACTTCATTTAGAAAGCTTGGGAGGGATTATGAGATTATAGAGAGAGGATTAGAAACTTTCAAAATATCCCTCAAAAATTTGGGAATTTAAAGTGTGGATATGTGAAAGAGGCTCTCCATTAACCTTCCGAAGAGATAGCTCAGAAAGGCCGCTCCTAAACCCGTGGATATCATCTCGACGACTTTCTTCTTTATTGAAATTCCCGAAATTGCTGATATTACACTGGCAACTATTGCAAGAGCAGTACCAGCTAAGAGAATTGAAAAGGGCAACGCTGTCAAAGACGATGAAGCAATGAAGTATGGTAAAACTGGGAAAGCAACACCCGTTAGATAGGCCAAGCCCGTGTAGAGGGCAGAGCGCAACTCATTTTCCCCACTCTCTTGAACGAGAAGGTTTATGAGTGCATCCTCATTTGAGGACAGCTTTTCAACGACCTCTTCAACAACCTCCTCAGGGATTCCCGTCTCTAAAAGCTTTCTTGATAACTCTTCCTTTGCCTTTTCTGGTGAAACTTTAAAGAGAACTTCCATCCTCTGCCTAACGCTCTCGTTCACTTGCCTCTGTGATCTAACTGAGATGAAAGCCCCAATTCCCATAGAAAGTGCTCCCGCAACACCAACTATTAAGCCACTAATCCCTACTACCCTGGGATTGTGAAGGTAAACTGCTGAAAGTCCAGTGACAGCTCCCAAAAGCTCCACGAGGCCATCATTCATTCCAAGAACAAAATCCCTTATGTTTTCTGTATGAAAGCGTTTTTTGCTCTCATGGAAGAAGCGTTCATGCTCAAGTTCATCTAAAATTACCTTTGATAAAATCTTTCTCTCTTCCTCGCTAAGCTGATATTTGGTCAGAAAGTTGAAGTACTTTTGAATGGCCGAATTTTCGCCCATTTCAAGCAGAGAAACAATAATTCCCGGGCCAAGAAGTTTCCTAAGGAGCTTTACAAAAAAGAGGTTAATCTTGTTGATTTTTGGCTTTTTGGGCGTTCTTCCCCTTTTAATTAAAAACTCATGCCAAAATCTTGCATGATTTGACTCAATTTTAGAGAGCCTCAGAAATTCTTCTCTTAATTTGGGATCTTTTTCACTGTTTCCCAGGTAAGCGTAAAGGATAGAGTCTTTGTACTCGTCCTCGTAAAATTTGGTGGCAAGATTTAGCATCTCCTCCATTTGCCTCACCACTTGTTTCCTCTATACCCTATGAACATCCCCCTAAATGCCATGCCCATAAATTCTTCAGCCAGAAATCCATCAAAAAACTCTCTAGTTTCCTCTTCGCTCAACCACTCTATGTGTTCGGGAATTCCTTCTTCAAAGTAATAAATGAGCTCATCTGAACTTCTCTTGACTATATCAAGAGTGTAAATCTTCTTTCCAAGCTCTTGGGCCTTTCTAACTTCTCTGCAGACTAAAGAGGAGAACTTTCCTAGGATTGCAACTGCCACAAAGCATTCAGCATCCTCAATCATGTGGCTCGTATCTTTAATTCCATAATCCGAGGGGATGATAACGTTTGTTGAGCTGAGCTTTTCCTCTATTATTTCTAGTATGGCTTTCTCAGTCCTTGTGTGGTACAACAAGACAGGCTCACTTAAGTATACTAATGGTCCTTTTTTCTCCTTCTTTCTTCTTTTTAGGAAGCTGAACATTGGAAACACCTCAGGTGGGGACTATACCTCATCATCGACCCCGTTTCAGCAGGGATGACACTCTTCATCGGTTACTAACATCAAACTCCCTTCTTTAGGCTTTATTTCCCAAACAGTTGGAGATGTTGTCATCGGTTACAACTCACCTTTCATCTCAACTTTATGAAGTAATCCGTAGAGAGACTTAATAATCTTTTTTGTTTTCTCAAACATACCAATATCACCAGTAATTGTTATACGTCATCGGTTACTGTTCAAATTTCTTTTCTTCATGACTCTCCATCTGTACCTCTACCCCGTGTATTTTCGTGTTTGAGCATGTAAATTTTCCTGAAGAAATTTCTTCACACTTGTTCTTAAGTCGAGACCGTAATATATGCCACTCTCTTCATGCCATCACCAGCGGAAGTAGTATGTCCGATATCGGTAGAAAGTCAACTTACCACCGACGCTTGCAAAAATTATTAGGATCTTAGGGATCTTCAAGAAGCTTAATAAAAATCTTTACTGAAACCCCAACCTCTCGAATGATGGCCCTGAGAAGACCAGTCTTTATCCTCTTGTGCAATGGGATAACAATGATTTTTCCACTAGGTCCCGTGAGCACAACATGAGAACCCTTTTGCCTTGCAGGCACATAACCCAGCTTTCGAAGGGCTTTGATAACGTCTTCACCAGAAACGTCTCTCGGAAGCTTCATAATGAAACCTCGACAATTTGAGTCTTGTCTGAGTGCTTGACAAACTTCTTCAAGGTCTTGCCCATTCGTCTCTCCTCGAGTACTTCGAGATAAAGCTCAATAGCCTCCTTTATGTTTTTTAGAGCTTCCTCTTTAGTTTCCCCTTGGCTCATGCAACCGGGAAGTGCAGGAACATATGCCACATATCCCCCTTCTGGTTGCGGCTCGAGAATGACCTTGAACTTCATTTTCCCACCAATTTGTATTCTGCACAAGTGGGGTTAAATATCTTTCCCACCTCTTGTTTATATGTTGTTGTGCACTGTATAGTACTCTTGGATTCTGAACTTTTACCTTACCTTGGGCTTATCTAAATCTAAGTTAAGCAAAGCTTAGATATACACAACATATCAAAGATTTCCAGGCAAATCTCTCTCGTTTCTTATGGGTATTGTGCTGAACAAAGTGAACACCCCAGCACTAGTGACAGGCTATCACTTTCAAATGTTTAAAGCTCTGGGAGATAATTTTCATAGCATCAGTAAAAAGAGCTCCCTTGGTACAAACCATACTTCTCCTTTCTTTTTCAAAGGACCATTGTAGATCACCACACCACAATTTAATCCCGTCTTCTTCATAGTCTTAATAACTTGGCGGAGACCCTTCTTTCCCCAGCCAACCTCAATTACAATTCCTCTGGATTGCCCTTTCAGGATAAAATCTGCACCTCCTTTTTGGGCATCATAGTGAAGCCCCAACTTCTTCTCCTTAGCGAGTAAGTGGAGATAAAGTGCTACGGCATCCTCAAGAAGCATGCCAAGCGTTTTTGAATCCCTTTCAAAGAGTCCAAACTCGTAAAGCACTGCACTCCTAAGCATTGGTGCCAAAAACTTGTACTTTGGAGTCTTTCGAGCAACTTTACCTAAAGAACCGTAAGCCCTTACTGGGAAGATAACCTCAAGATCCTCGAGCTTCTCAATCAGCTTCTCTACCGTTCCCTTAGCAAGCCCCAGCGTTGAACTTAATTCATCATATGCTAAGCTCTCACCGGAAGCAAGAAGAAGTAACAGGCCAAGAGCCTTTTCCCGTGTCGTCTCAGAAAGTCCCTCGAGCACTAAATCAACTTCGACAATCTTTCTCAGTATTTCATAAGCATCTTCAAGCGGATTCTTGGAAGTAAGATAAATGGGTAGCGAGCCTTGAATGAGGTAATCCTCAACATCCTTTTCAGTGAACTTCAGTAGGACTCCATCAAGCTTCTCTTCGACTCCGGAGAAATCACAGTTGAGGAATGCATGTTTTAGAGCTGCACTAAGTTCCTCAGGGATTTGAAGGCCACGCTTGAGGAGCAGATACTCGGTGAAGGTAAGAGGCGGCACTCTAAGCTTCTTGGCTCTTCTCATCAAGTCAGGATCGAGCTTAAGAGGGAGTGAAGAGGATCCAGTAACTACAATCATGAGATTGCTTGCGGAGTCGTAAAGGTCTTTTACTGTGATGCCAAAGTTCTCATCATAGTGGGCTTCGTCAATGAATAGGAAGGTAGGCTGACTGAACTCTTCAATTCTTTCACCGAGGAGACGTTCGTATGCTTGAACAAAGTAATTTAGGCTTATTCCCAGTGGACGAAGCTTGTCGAGGGAAACGTAAACAAGTCTTTCTCTTGGGATTTGAGGAAGAAGTTTGAAGTATATCTGAGCGAGCATGGTGGTTTTTCCGACACCCCGGAGACCATAAAGGACGAGGAGTTTATTCTCCCGTGTTCTGAGGAATGATTCAATTTCCTCTTTAAGCTTTGCGAGAGGTTTCCTTTCAGGTCGTTTTTCCCCAGTTGGGGTAAAAACGTACTTTCTAAGCCTGGCCTCGGCTGTATCAATTGTCCTCCTCACGATGCTTTCTACAAGTTTTTCCTCCACGCCTCTCATCTTAGTGTAGTTCATTGCAATAGGATAAAAACCTATCGTTTTATACTATACAATTGATATTAAGTGCAAACTAAGTGTGAAGAATCTCCAGTTTTTCTGTTTTTCTCAACTCGCTAGCGGAGATGTCACCTATGTCCTTTGCTCTGCTGAGAAAAGTCACGCCTCGAACAAGACTCTATTTCATAACTCCAGCAGATTGAGTATGTAAATCTTTAGGAGCTTTTAGTTGCCAAGGTCAAAGAGGAGTCGTCACTCCACAAGCCGTCAAGAATTGAAATTTCCTTGGGTTTTGGATAGTTCAGTTCCATCTCAAGCCTGCTGGTGAACTGGAAGGTCAAGGCTGAAGGCATCTCCAATAAGGATTCCTCAGAGACCGCCCTCAAGCCTTGAGCGGAGCACACTCACCACCTTTCAAACTTGCCATCATTAAAATCCCCGCTCTCTACCCTTTCTCCACTTGGTTAATGAACCCACTCCCAAAGAATAGCCTTTCCGAACTTTGTATCCGTTTCAACTAGCTTGTAGCCGGCATTTACTTCCATGCGATTGATTTCCTCGAATGTTTCCTTATCAACCTCATACACCTAAACCCTCAACCTTCCTCTGCCCTTGACAGCATAAGGAAGAACGTCAACGTAAAAGGTCATAGCCCTCAATCCAGTCCTCGCCGAAGAATCTACTGTTCTTTAGGTAGCCATGCAGCGGCTTACTTTTCCTCAGGGTGCCGTAAACTGTTATCATCATGCTCCCATAATCAGTTTAACTATCGCTCTCCCGTAATTGTTTATTGCAACCCTATTCTTGGTTATTTTCAGGAGTTTTAATTCTACGAGCCGTTTAACGGTCTCGTCGAGCTCGACGTTCTCCCCGTTCAAAACTGCTCTGAGGACTTGTATGGCTTCCCTGTCAAGCATTGGCTCGATTTTCCTGCCAATCTTGAGTAGCAAAGCGTCGTCCCTGAAAATGTAGGAGATTCTTTTTTCTAATTTTTCCCAGTTTTCATCGGTGAGTCTTCTTGTGGCTACGAGGTATGCATACTCGTCCTCAGCTTTCGCCTCTCCAATTGAGACTTCAAAGTCCTCGCCAAGGAGCCTTGCACGACCTTTGTGCGGCGGGTGACGCTTCAGCAGCCACTTTCCTTTACTCGGATAATGACTATATGCAAAGAGATATCTTCCATTGCTCATCAGAACGTTTAGTGTCCCGTAATCGCTGAGTTGGCTTAAAAGCTGATATAGTTTAGTGAAGAGCTCTCATGGTTCCTATCCCCTCCAAGTTCTCCATTATGTAGCAGAATGCTGCTTCTGAGTCCGTCGTTCCTAAAGGCTTGAAGCGTTTGGGCAGTTCTTTAACACCGTTCAGTACTCCATTGTGGGCGAAAATCCACTCATCATACTGTCCAATGCTTTTAATTCTCCTCACAAAAGGATGAGTGTCCAGGTAGTTGATTTCACTGGTGGCGAATCTTACGTGGCTTATGATAATTTGGCTCCTTATGTTAAGTCTTGGAAGTGTGAGGGCAATCATACTTTCGTAAGCCGGGATAGGTTGTTTTATCAGTGAAGCGGCTCTCTTTCCGTTGACAGCTGTTAGATACCAGCTAATGCCCCAGCCGTGGGGGTTAAGCTCGCCTTTCCTTACAAAGCCCCGCCACGTGAAGTTTACGCTCACCCCTTTGTTTGCGTTAACGTCGAAGAGCTCACACATATCCCCGTCCCTCACGGTACTACTTCGTAAATCCTAATTACTATCCTATTGCTTCCGAAGTCAAAGTCTCTCCTAAATCTGCAGATTACTGTAGGCTCTGGCCAATTGGTGGGCTCTCCCATACTAGATTCTACTCCTCTAATTAGCCACTTAGCTCGTTTTTCTGTTTTTGTTTTGTTTTTAAAGAGGATGTAGTCTTTGGTTAGTTTGAATCCCTTATTAGTTTCTAAATCAAAGAACTCCTCTAGACAGTTTCTTGGGTTGCGGTAATATCCTATCATCTCATCATCTACTACATAAACAAAGTATCTCTTTGTTTTTTCACTTGACTTTACTCTGAATGATGCCAACCTTAATAAATCCGCAAAGGCTGAACCAGCTATTTGTGACCTTGGAATATTATTTCTACTAGGGATTTTTGTTTTAAATTTCATCTCGAATGCTAATGCCGGCCTGTTCTCTTTAGCAGCTACAAATGTGTCAAGCTTTGCATATTTTCGGTTGGGAACTTCTGGATGAGGATATTCGAGATAAACGTCGAGAGGATCTATTCCTCCAACAGTTGTCAATGCATGGAACATCATGTATCTAATTGTGTCCTCGCTTTCTTGGTGAATTTTTTCAAGCTCAGAACACTTCTCAACTATTGCTCTGAGTCTCTCTTCTACGAGAGAAGCAAATCTCTCAAAAACACTGTACATCTTTTTGTCAAATTCATTAGGTGGAAATTGTAGTATTGGGAGTTCGATAATGTTGCTACCAGAACCCCCTTCTGTTGAATCCTCTCCTGTTTCTGGTGTTATTTTGGCTACCCTAAATCCAAGCCTTCTTAGATACCTTACGGCTGCATGGGTATTAAACTCGGCTGGATCCAAAAACTCACCATTGGCATATTTGTTTGCTAGAGATACCACATACTTTGGGGGATACCTCTTGCCATTATATATCAGAGAGTAACTTTTTCCTTTGAATTTTCCTGAGACTCCATTCTTATCAATTTCTTCGATAGCCTTTAACACATGTTCCTGGGAAATATTTTTGGAAATTGGCATATTAACCACCTCCCTCCTACCTTTAAATCTCCCAGCTTTCTCCATTTTTAGAAGTATTGCTTTATTTTCCCACATTTCACTAGACCATTCAGGATTTTCCGTACGAACGGGAATGACGTAGTCTAGATCAATTTCATCAATCGTTCTCACTAGTTCCTTGTCTATCCTAAATTCAACTATCTCTTTTATGAAGTTTGATAGATCAATACCTCCTGTTTGGCTCTTGTAAAGCCTGTATCCATCTCCAGTTGGGTGGATAGAGATGGGAATCTTCAAAGAGAATTCTCTACCTTTTCTTGTTATTTTCCAGCCATTGAAGAGCAGAAGCAATGAAGTTAACCTCTGTTATCCGTCAAGCACGTAGTAGCTGTCGCCTCCGTGACCTACTGTAAAGTCTGCTAAAGGTGCTGAGAATGGATCGTCCGTTATGAACTCCTCCCTTGATGGCTTCCAGAAGAGTGTGGATCCTATTGGATAACCATGAATGATAGAGTCTATCATGGACTTTATGTCGTCTTCGTCCCAGACATAATCACGCTGGAATGCTGGAAGATAGTAGTTGTTTCTTTCCTTAAGACTCTTCCAGAGGTCAAACACTCTCATTTTTCGACTCTGAGGTTGAAGAAACTCATGCCTCACACCTCTTCAGCGAATGTTGATCTAAGAAAATGTATGGATGGTAGTAAAATTAGTTTCTTTTGAAATCATTTTCCTATTAAAAGTTTCGTTGAGTCCACTGAACTCAAGGAGGTTAATTACTTGATACCTGTTCTTGATGACATTTGCGGTAGAGTCTGGAAAAGCTACAAAAAGTACTGTCCTGCCAAGTTCTCTCGCTTTTTCTGCAAGGGGCAGAAAGTCTCTGTCACCTGAAACGATTATGAGAGCATCAATTGCGGGCCTCTCATAAAGTATGCTCATCCCATCAACTATCATGGTTGCATCAGTCGTGCTTTTTGGTCCATTTTCCTTCATAGTAGACTCCGCTAAGACGACTTTGATACCCATTTTTTCTAAGTTGTTGGCAATGTGAGGATTTTTTAGGAATATGAACGGGTTTGCATAAATTCTGGCTATTGTGACTTCATAACCAAGAGATTTGAGATACTCAAAGAATTTCCTCCAGTCAATATCTCTATCAAGTTGCACTTTTCCACCGAGGGCATTCTTAAGGCACATCACAACATTTTCACCATCAATCAACACAGCCGCCTTCATCCTCCCCACCTTTTCCGTAATATTATGCAAGCAGTTTTTGTAATGTTAATCTTCTTCATTATGTAATATTGTTGTTGTCATATTTAAGTTTTTCGGTTTAATAATTTGAGCGATCATGGTTATGATTTCAACTGACTTAGAGGATGTTACCTTTGAGGACATCAGGAGGTAATGCTCTCACAACACTACTGCCTTGCAAAGCCTTTAGAAGTCTAAAATTGGAAAGCCCTCATTTTTGAGCTTTGCATTCCCACTAGCTGGAAGATTAGTTACCAGAATAATCCTCCTCTGTTGTTTGGCAAATTTCACTGTGTGCATTGTCCCGTCTTTCAACTCAGATTCAATGACCACTACAGCAAATGAAATCCCACTAATTATCCTATTCCTGCGGACAAAATGATACTTTTTCGGTTTAGTACCTTCAGGTAGCTCCGAAATAAGAAGACCTCCACTTCTAATTATCTTCTCAGCAAGTTTTTCGTTGCTTTTTGGCACAATATCGTTTACAGGAGACGGAAGAACGCCAATTACATGGGCCCCAGTCTTCAAAGCAGTCTTTATGACAATTGAATCAATACCCAAAGCGAGGCCAGAAACAATAACAAATCCTTGTTTTGCATAAAATTCGGCTACTTTTTCAGCATAATACTCTCCCCTCTCACTAGGCTGTCTTGTGCCTACAATTGCAACTGCTGGTTTGTTTAGTAATCTAACGTTGCCAATAGCATAAATTATCTTCGGAGGATCTTTTATCTGTTTTAAAAGAGGGGGATAATCGGGGGAATCAATTGGTATCCTGGTGATCTTCCTTCTAGAGGTGCTTGGGTTGGTGTATTCGATAAGCTTTTTTTGAGTCAAGTTACCTCACCAATTTTGTCCTTGCCAAAGTAATTAAATACACTTTCGATGCCCCACATTCAAAAATTATTCTTACACATGCTCTTGCGGTATCGCCTGTGGTGAGTATGTCATCAAAGAGCACGACTTTCATATTCTCTAACCTTTGTTTGCAGGTAATTGAAAGGTAATGATCTCTTTCTATAGGACGTTTGTTTGGGGATGCTAAATGGGATTTTTGAACAGAATACCATCTTTGCAAGATTCTAGTACCATTTTTGATTTTCAATTCATTGGAGACATAGTCTACTAGTAATTTGTGCCCAAGACTAATCTCGCCTTTCTTGCTACTGGGTATTGGGATTATTATGTCAGGTTTCAGCTTTTTAAAGCGGATTAAGTTAACAACATCCTCTGCAAATTTTGAAATTACATTTAAGTACCCCTTCTTAAAATCTAAAACGCTTTTGGAAAACTCATCTTGTTGCGTCTTATTTTGTGGTAGATAATAGCCCAAGAAATAGTAAGGGACTCTCTTACCGTTAATCCACAAGTCCTCAGAATGAAACTCCGGAACTTTTTTAGGATCATAAAGTGGGAGCTTTATTATCGTTTCAATGTCTTCAGTCCTGAGGATTTCCATTTCGCAGCCTCTGCAAACAAAAATAGTACCTCTGGGAGTTTCTCTGGACGTCATCAAACTCCCACAATTAGGACAGAACTTCATCATGTAGTCACCTCAAGGCTTTAAATTAAGGAGATAAACAGTTCAAATCAATTTTTAACCAATCAAAACCCTCTTCAAGTCCTTTCATTAAAGAATCATTTTTGAAAATTTCAACATATTCAAGCAGAACTCTTGCTTTTGAGACATCCCATTCAATTTCTTTTGCCAACACTTTAAAGCAGTGTTCTTGAGTAGTCTTCTCGAATTCTTCACTTGCTAATTTCTTAGTGCATTCCCAACAATCAGCTACGAGGTAATCAATCAACGCTTCAAATAATACTTGTCCATTTTCACGGCCTCTCATTCCCCTAGCTGTGGAATACACTCTTGTTCTTTCATTTTTCTCATGTACAAGATCCTTACTCCCAACAATTAACCTTGGCTCAGTAAAACTACCAATGGTCTCCACCCTATCACCTCTTCCGTAATATTATACTAGAAACTTCCGTAATATAAAATTTTTGCATTTTGTAATATTGTTGTATTTTAAATTTTTCGGTTTTTCATAGTGCATGCCTCTTCAAGTACTAGAATTAGGAGACAAAAAGAAGAAAAGTTAAAGCTGTTCTTTGAGAATAAGTTCTTCCAAGATCTCTTTTACTTTCTTTCCATAGAACAGCTCCAGTATTCTGACGAGAGGCTTTGGAAATGTTGTTGTGAACACTTCAGAGGGCTTTGAAAACGCTGAGAGCAAATCCTTACCCCCCTCTTGCCTTACAAGCAGATAGTCAAGAAATGCATCGACACCCTTAGCAACACTGAGAATCTCTAACACTTCCTCATCAATTTCTCCTTTCTCGACTTTTGCCCTCGCTTCAGTAACCTTTTCATCACTTAACCCTACAGCTTCATAGTATGCTTTTTTAGCAATGCTCCTTAATCTTTCAAGATTCTCCTTAACTTCATTTTTGCTTGGCCTTCTCTTGAGAGCTATTCCATCTATCTTAAGCTCTCTTTCTGAAAACTCCATCCCAAATAGGGGTAGGGGATAGTCCTCAAAACAGTAGGGCAGAAATTCAACATGCATGAATTCTTGACCCCCTTCAGGATAAATAAACGGCTTGGTGCCTTCTCTGAATAATATCTCTATCTCTTTGTCAAAGTTATGGCAGAAAATGCTCTTGTAATCATCAAGAGTCAAAGCTTCATCCCCTTCAAGCTTTGCCTTTATCTTTTCAATAACATGAGGACAATCCACGAAGGCATTAAAGAGAATCTTCTTGTGAAATTTCAGTACAATTTCTGGTGGAAATTCTTGAATTGCTCTTATTGGGTACTCAAACACAACATAGTAAAAGTCGAGAGTATTCACTTCTGGACCTAACCTTAGGAATATCTCATTATTCTCTTTGAAAACACCCACGTATGTGTAAAAGAACGCCTCAGGGGTTTCAAAATCGCTAGCGACGGTTTTCTCAAAAAGCAAGTTCACGATTTCTTCTGGAATGTTATCCTGCTTGACGTAGGCTTTCACAAGACGCTTCAAGAAATAATGGATGTGCTTTAAGTCAGAAACACTTATCGGTTCCTCATGTTCATAAATTAGTATGTACTTCCTGCCTACTTCATCCTCATTAAACGTCCTCCTCTCCTGCAGTTTCTCCAAGCTGTCAAGGGACTCCTTAATCAGCAAGTAAGCCCTTGGAGTGATTATCCCTGCCTCGTTCAATTCATCAATGAGGCTTTTAGTTGCATTGATCAAAAGCCTCCTGAGAATTGCTGATGGGGAAGTCTCATGCTTGAGTGCCAAAGCGTAAAGCTTCACCCACAATGGAAACGAAATCCTGAGGGAGAGGAGTTTTGGAGTGAGGTTTTTCTCAAGCTCTTTAAGGTAGTCTTTTTTCGAGGACTCCATCAGCTCTTTTGCCTCAGCAAACTTTTCCTCCTTTACGAGCTCTGAAATTAGCTGTTGAATTTTGTTCTTCTCAATAAATTTTGACTCTTTTGTTTCAAAGTCGTAGTACGGTACTTTACCTGTCAAGGCTGCAATGTACTCCATGTCTTGTAAATTTTTGTAATTTAGTGTATTAATATCCTTGTATTTCATAATCTTCACCCAACTGTAATTTAATAGAAAAGTATTTAAAGTTTGCTAGAAATGGTCTATTGGTGATACTGTGGTTGTAGTCCGGGTTCTTAAGCCTTCTGAGATTAAGGCTTCTTATCCAAACTGGGCTGAGATTCTTGAAGAAACAGGATGGTGGTTTGAGGAAGGTGAAATTATAGTTGTCGAGCAGGAGAACAAGTTGGAAGAATTGAAAACAATTCTGCATGAAGTTTTTGAGTTTTATCTTGAGAGGTATTTTAGATTTTCTCACGAGCTTGCCCATCAATTGGCCTTTAATCTTGAGGAGTTTGCTGAGAAGTATCTAAAGAAAGTGCAGTAATTTTGCATTACGGAAATTTTAGGTTGTTAAGTGGAGAACAACTTCCATACAATAGTGGTCAGAAACTTACCATATTTCTGGTAAAAATTTCTGAAGCCTAGAATTTCAAGAAATTCTGATTTTAAGGGCTCCTTGAGGGTGTTTGTTGTATTTTGGGGTGGATATTGGCAAGTGTCCAAGTTGTGGTTCCTCTAAGCTGATTTACGACTATGAGCGGGAAGTTGCAGATATTGCAAGGGTTACTGAAGTAACCGTTTTTTATTTTATGTCTAAGTTATCCCAAATACACTGAGAATATTATTAAATATGCCTGGTTTTCGAACGCTTTTGCAGGTTTGTAGTCTTCCTCCGAGATTTCATGCATTGTCTTTACCAATCAAGTGACTACTCTAGCGCTTCTTTCTCATAAGGAACTTTTTGAATTAATATTTTGATTCAACTTCTCCAAGATTTATGGGCTTGATTTTAACTCTTCCAGCACTTCTTTAGGTGTTTGTGCTTCATTAATAGTAGCACAGCAGAAATCCCATTAATTATGCTTAGGTTTGTTTTGAGAGATAATTAATCTAGCTAGTTTACAGCTAAAACTCATTGTTTTATGAGTTTTCATAATTGTCGTTTTGGTTCACTAGTTTTTTTATCCTGAGAGCCAAGATAATCTAATATTCTACGAGATAATGCCTTTGCGTTCTCGTCACCAATCCTACCCAGAATATAAGAATCTACAAAGACTTTAGAGAGATTCATAGTGGGTCTCCTTAAGCTTCTTATAATCTATACCCTCAACTTTCTCGATAATCATTGAATCCAAGATTTTCTCAATCTCCTCCTCATCAATTATCTTAATGATGACCTTTGAATGCTCCTTGAGCTTTAACTTTTTCCAAGGATAAGTAGTAAAGCAGAAAGAATAAGGTTTAGAGGGTTTGAGTATCAATGTGAATTTGGCAGGAGCTAATGTTAGTTCTCCACTATCATCTTAAGGTATCAAAGAACTTATTCTAGGAAGGTTTAAATGCCTATTTCTTTATAACGTGAAAGGAGGTGCACAAAATGATAAAGAAAATCACGATCTCAGATCTCATTAGAATGGGAGATGAAAAGGAAAGAGAATGGTTCATGTTTCACGCTGAAGTAGAGAGAATCTTCAACGATACCGAAATTGTGGGGATAAAATATCAGGCAACGATTACCTATGTTATTGGAGAGTTAGATGAAGATGTTCTAAATACAGTTTTTGAAAGTAACTGGAATAAAACAGCAGAGGTACTCAAAAAGCATGAAATCGAAGTTGAAGATATAAAAATTGACAAAAATGAGAAGAAAGTAGAGATAAAGCTCAAAACTTCTGGAATAGTATATCGGGAGGGCCTTTTTGAATTTGAAGATATAAAAGAGCTTTTAAAAGATGTACTAGCGAGAAAGATTGAGGAAGCGTGGATCAGTGTCTTGCAAGAGCATGGATACATATAGATGAATCAAAATCGTTAAATAAGCCATACACAATATAATTATGAAGTGGTGGGAGCGTTGAGGGGTCAAGTATTTTCCATGGATGCACTGGTCTCAATGGTAATTGTAGTTATGATAATTGGAACGGTCTCTGCTACATCGGAGAGCATAAAGAATGAGATAGTTTCACTTATCGATTGGTATGAGAGAGCTAACGTAGCTGAGAATATGTTGGATGTTCTTTTAAAGAGCCCAGGTGAGCCCGAAGATTGGCATCTAGATATCTCAAAGTTGGAAGTTGTTGGACTTAGAAGTTCTAACAGGAGCTACGCTCTAGATTATCTCAAAGTTATGAAGCTTTCTTCTCCCGAGGTTATTGGAAAAGCCATAGATATTTCCAACGGGAAAGACTTCATGCTTGAGGTCTTTCTCTCAAGATATAATGTTAGCATTAACGGGACTTTTCCCAGAGTATACCTTGCAAATGTTACTTTTGGACTTGATAATCCTTCTGGTGGGGCCAATTTTAGAGTGGAAAGCCCAGATGGAAGAGACTTTACCGTTAGCTACATTCTCTTAAGAAGATCTGACGGAACCGAATATGAAAATGAAGAAGTCTGTAAATTAGTAAAGGGAAACGTACTAAAGCTTGGTAATAAAAATAATAAAAAAGAGGATGAAAGTTATATAAATTATATGAAGATAATAACAACAGAAAGCACTTCAATAGATGATAAAAAAGACGATAGGCCTCCTATCATTGTACCTCCGGGAACTGTTATAGAGATATTCATTCTCAATAAAACAAGTGACCTTCAAATTAACTTCAATCCATGCTGGCAGACGTTAAAGATTACTGGACAGGGAAACGTCGTAGTCACTGTTTCCGCATACGACAGCACAGTTCCAAATATCCTAGGAAACTACACATTTGCTCAAGTTGTTGAACTTCAGGATATTCCTACTTTGTCCTTTAGCGTGATAAACGGAACTGTTATCAACGATAAAATTATAATCGAGGCATCAATGGAGCGTTCTCCCTGGGTAGAAGTGGAAAAGAGAACAGTGAGCATTGAGACCTTTCTCTACGACCTCTCAGCAAATCCATCCTCTGAAGTCCCTATGATCTATGGAGTTCTTAGATCTCAACTTCCTGCGGGCTCTTACCTTAAGATTACAGTTCCCGATCTTCCAGGAAACATGTCCTTTGTAGTGCTATCAAAATCCGATATGAGTGGACTTATGATATACAGAATGCCTTTTGAAAACATCGTTAGAGCGGTTGTAGTTCATGGAAACACTTCAATTCACTATACTGGAAACAGTACTTCGATATCAATACCCCTAAAAGATCTCTTTGGCAATCCCCAAGAAGGAGATACAGTTGCAATGTGGCTCTACTCTTTGGAGGGATGGGACAGAGGTTCAGTAAAGATAGAAATAATTCCAGATATTAAGTGGGCGCTTGCTCCAAAATTAGACGCTGCTATAATAAAACTGTGGGTGTGGGATGATTCATGAGGAAGGGATTCATATTTACCCTCGATGCTCTCCTAGCCTTACTATTAACAACTGTAGTTGTAGCTGGTACTTTTTCCCTACTGAGGACTGAGAGAGAGGTATATTCAAGTTATTTAGTCTCCCAATACCAGCATACTGCAGAGAATGTTCTTATTGTTCTTAGGACGGCACCATTAAACCAGCTAGTCTCGTCTGAAATAATTTTAAAGTGGAGTGAGAGTGGAATATTGGATTCCGAAATAGTCTCACCAGATATGTCACCCTTAGATATCGTTGCTACTTATTGGGCAACAGATCCCATATTTCCGGAAAAAGATCTAAAGCATAAGGCTGAGATAATTTTAGGCTACATCCTTAACCAAACTTTGAAAGGATATAACTACGAACTCTTGATTAATAATTACACGAGCCCATATCTGAGAAGAGTTGGAAGCAACTACTCTAAAGCTCCATATGTTTCAGAGGCCACTCTTCTAATGAGTGGTTATGCATACAATCAGACCCCCAGGGGATATATGGCAAGGGCATACTTAACTAGAGCTACATCCGTTAGAGAAGACTTATTCGGATTTATGAGAGTTCTTGCTGAGGCCTGGGCAGGAATAGAATGGAAGAACACATTACATATATGGAGTAACGAGTTATATGTAAATGCAACCATATACCTACCTATTGATAGCAAAATTTTAGAGGCAGATGGAAACTTTGTAAAAAGAAGTGACGAAAAAATGGAGGTCTATATTAATGGGAACAGAGTATCTCTAACCTCAGGGGCTCCAAATGCCCCCGACATAAAAGATTACCTCGTTCCTGGGGACAACGTGATAGAATTCAAATTTTATAATTCCTCTTCTTATTGGGAAATGGGTATAGGAAGCGGTACAACAATATATGTGAAATACCTAAGTAGCATTCCATATGTAGAAGACCCGGGAGTCATAAAAATTTATGACGTCACCTCCCAATATACAGGGTTTATTTACTTGCTTGAAAACTTCGTCCCAGGAGATATTGAGAGTATAAATATGAAATTTAAAGTTAAAGGGGCTCAAGTAGTTAGGTTATACTATGGATTAGGAGAAAATCTTTGGCTAATTTCCGAGAAATACGTTGATCCCGCATCAATCGAAACTGTGGAGTTTACTGATGATGAAATACGAGAGGGATTATCTCGGATAGGAGTGTCGTATTCAAATCTCTCCAAGATGGTCTTTGACTTTGTATTAGCTGTTGATGCCAAGTATGACGAGAACATTGGAAGATTTCTTTATGGAGGAGGTTATTACTTTATATGGTATAATGGAGAGTATTACCCTATAACCTGTCCTGACTGTGGAGGGGTAAGAACTCGCAGACTCTATGGATATCCAGACTCCATAATTGAAATTAAGTACACGCCAAAAATCTTGAGAACTCCCTACAGCATTCCAGTATCAATAAAGGTAGGCTACTCGGACATCAAATACTCTGATTACACTGGATGGGACTGTGGAACTGATACATACAAGAGTCTGAGCTTTAAGTATACCCTCCCTCCCTATGCAGAGCCCTGGTATGTAGATCTCTGGGTTGGCTATTGTTTTGCATCAAGCACTACCCAGAGGCTAATTGAAAATAGATACGAGTTTTACAGCGGGCCAAATGGCGTTTATTCATTAAGAATTGCCTATACTAGGTTAAACGAGCAGTATATGATGATTCCAAATCAAGAAAACACATTCACAGCAACACTTGATGTTGGAGTAGACGAAGGGGGAACATCTTATAGAAAGGGGGCTACTAGGGGAGTAGTAAAGTATTTCCTAAATGCGTATGCTGGCTATGGAAAGGTCTTTCCAAAGTATATACGGGAAGGATGTGGGGGATATAATATAACATACCACTGGACTGATGGCATAAACGTTTATGAGGATACAATAACAGCAGGTGAAGAGCCTTATTGCCAGTTAAGTGCAGAAGAACTCCTCGAAGGAAGCAAACAATATGCCGTAGATGACGCCATAATTAGACTCTTCAAGAATCTTGGAGGGTACGGGACTAGGGACTCACCAATTACAGTTAAGCTCCCAGAAAATGTGAATATAGAATTTGCGTCAATGGGAGAGATTCCAGGTTTATTCGAGCCAATTCAAATAACCCTTAGAGTATGGAGGGAGAGTTAATGAGGAGAGGGTTCATCATAAATTCTACACTCTTAATTCTAATTATCCCTCTTCTTCTATTGGCAGCAACATATGCCGAGATATCCTCCTATGTAATGCATTCCCAAGCAGAAAGATCCCAAGCAGAGAGAACGTACAGCGTTGTGAATTTCCTTGAAATTGAGCTGGAAAAGAGCGTTGAAATTTCCGGAAAAAGAGCAATCATTGCTACCATTGACTATGTAGCTACTACTACAAACTTTATCAGTGGAATGGCTAACAAAACAATTGCCGAGCTGATATTTTATGGACGTTCCTCTTCTCTTCCAGGGTACGATGCTACCAGGATAATGGGCAATCAAACTCTTGAAGCATGGCTTAGTGGAGTTGAAAGAATTCTAAAGAAGCAGGGATATATACTCAAACCTTCAAAAGACGAAATACTTGCAAATACCGAAATTCTGGTTGCACCCCTTGATGCTTTCACAATTGTTATCAAGATTAGAATTCCCAACATCACCATAGAAGATCTTTCTGGGAAAGTTATTTATAGTGGCTCTCTACCGAGAAAAGGATATGCATACTCCATAGTAAACCTAAATAATCTTGAAGATCCTTTCCACTCCGCAATGACAAAGGGTAGGTATAAACGCTCATTGAGAGCCTGTGAGTACGCTTATTCCAACATATCTCCCCCCTTTACTTTTGCCGAAGGTGAGGGGATTGGAAGTGGAGTTTTAGTTGGGAGATTTGGCATTGAATTTATTTCTAACGCTACCCATATAGTGGATTCCGACACAGGTTACTATATCACAAATCTTACAATTAATGGTGTTAAAGTAAGTCCGAGAGATTTTATTCTTAATAATGGAGATAGGGGAGTTTTGGTATTTGAGGGAGGAAAGGGAAGCGAAGTTAGATGGTGTTCGTCACTTCAGTACAGGATAAACTTGACTATCCAAAATAACGTAGGAATTGACTTAGATGATTATCAAATACCATTATTAATATCTACGGCAAAAGGATTTACACAGGAAATTCTCGACTTCATATTTTCAAACACCCAAACTACCAATGATCAAGATATATTCAGAAAAGGCGCTGCAATCGAAATTTATGACTCAAACTGCAATCCGATTCCATTTTGGATAGAATACTGGGATCCAACAAACCAGAAAGCACTAATTTGGATTAGAGACAGCATTCCGAATGGAGGCAGAAAAACGTATTCACTGTACTTTGGTAGCGGAACACCAACAAAAGGAAATGGAGAGGCCGTATTCATATTTTTTGATGACTTTGAGGATTCTACATGGACGGACAAGTGGGAGGCTGTTGATGTCACACCAACTCAAAGCAACGGGGAACTTTATATTCAAGGAGGTAATAATGTACTTGCAGTAAAAAGTAAGTACTATATTGGATTTACAGGGTCATTCTCTGTAAGGTTTAGAATGAAAGGAGAGATAAGGATTATAGGGAATAAAATAAATTGGGACAGTGGAGTTGGAGTAGAAGACAACCAAGGAGGTATCCTATTGTTCACAGATGATATAGATCCTAATGTTATAAATGGTAATAAAGATTCCGGTGAGGGAATAGCTATTCATAGACCCTGGCGGAACTACCTAACAACTGGAGACTCTGGACGTTCTGATATCACTACTTACCACACCTATGAAGCCATTATGAATAATGTTAGTGAAGGATATTATGATGCAAAATTTAAAGATGTCCTTGACAGCAATGCAAACTCACAAAACAGATTAAACGATGATTATAATGAGTATTATAATTATTATTATCTAAGGATTTTTTCTGAGCTCGCCTACATTTATCTTGTCACGGATAGTGAATACGATTATATTTGGACATACTATGACTATGTCTTAGTTAGAAAAAGACCCAACACAGATCTACTCGATGATCCCTACTTTAATGGAATAACGTTTTATTGGAAGAGTACAACTCCAAGTGATGTAATTGAGAGCAAACCAACAACTTCCGCAAAAGAGATAGTTAACGCCTCAGTCTACGACATTCAACCTTTCATAAGCTGCCTTGAAGATCAAAGGTATTTTGCACTCGAAAGTGGATGGTCATTCTTTGAGAGGCTCGAGGGGAGTAACGCAAATCACGACAAATACGTAGCATTAGCTCATAAAATGCAAGAAGAGCTAAACTACAAGCCTCCTAGCGGATACTACCCAATAGGCCTAGTAAGCTTTATGATACCTCATCCTTCCTACGACCAAAAGCTTTCCACTCTTATGGCCAATTTTGGACTGACAATAACTAATGTTAGCAGTGCAGACTACTATTTCCTTACATATTACTTCAGACATGGAGATAAAGTTGAAGGATATAGAGTTTGGGGCATATCTTTCGGAAGTTATTCGGGAACAAATCTATCACTAATTCCGTTCTTCCTCGATGAGAATACAGCTAAAGAAATATTCGGACCAAGAGGAGCATGTGAACTCTTATATGGCTATAATTGTCAGTGAGGTGAAATCATGAAACTGGAAGAATTCTTATACCTCCTGGGCGAGAAGATAGAGGTAGGAATCTGGAAAATTTTCTATATAACCAAAAACCTTCTTCTTCCCTCTCCTTCCCAGGAACTCCCTAGATCTATCCTGGGAAGATTAGCTAAGAGAGCAAAGACTCCCCACGAGCTACTTAGCTTAAAGCTTCAGTTAGTCTTCTTGGTGTATCTAATCTTTAGCTTGCTCCTTGTGTTCATGAATTTTTGGAAAATTTTTATAGTTGTGGCCTTTTTTTACTTCCTCTACCTGAGATATCTTCTAATTACGAACAGAGAATTTTTCATCGATTATCAACCCTATAGAGCATTTTATCTAAGCCTATCAATTATCGCAACAATATCGTACGGTGGATTTATTATAGTAAGAGAGTATTCAACTTCACCCTACCACTACTACATATACTTACTTGCAGTTTTAGCTACTGTTCTAGTCTTTAGGCACTGGTTTAAGTCAAAGTATGGGAGAGATTACACTTATGGAGTTGTTGAAGAAGTTAAGGGGGACTTAGTTAGAGTTTACGTGCACGATGACATAGCAGCCAATGTTAAGCCCGGCTACTATTGGCTTCCAGCGGTTCCCGACGCAGAGCCTGGAAGGATAGTTAAAATATTGGTGGAGGAGCAAACGCTTAGAGGAGCAAAGCCAGTGAGAATAATTGAAGTGTACATGGAATAGGCTCAGGGGGTGTTCACCTCATCACTCTTCAGGTGGCTTGCTATTCATCATCGCCGGAGGTGATTGTGTTGAGGGAGTACCTCCTTATTAAGATTCATGAAGATGGAGTTATTAAAATTCCCCAGGAGCTCGCCTATGAGGTTGGCCTAGTTAAAGGAGCTTACTTTTTGGTTGAGATTGACACAGACATCAAGGAGCTCCACGTTGAGAGGGTTGCTCTCCCAGGGAAAAAGCTGGTGGAGATTGAGCTTGTGGTTGAAGATAAACCTGGAGTCCTTGCAAAAATTGCAGGCATTTTGGGGAAAAATGGAATAAACATCTTGTTTAACGAAGCCGAAGAGCTCGAATCATTGGGACTATCGGCAATAGTTGCTGTCGTTGACGTTAGTGGGGCAAAGATATCACTAAAAGACTTGGAAAGTACACTAAAAGAAATAAACGAGGTTAAGGAAGTAAAAATAGTGGAGATAGAGTGATGTCCCCTCCCCGACCGCCCCCCGCTCACTTCTCACGGGGGTGTGAGAGGGGAGGGGCATTCTTAACATCTCCAAACCAAATTATAAACCTTATTGAGTTCCCGCACATAGTGCCCCTGGGACAAAAAATTTTAAGGTGAAACTCCCAGGAGATAAAAAGGGCGATGAAGAGTTTAACCCCTCCTGACGGTTGCGCTCCCCCGGATGAGGAGGCGGTCCCCCCTGGAGCCCTTCTTTGAGGTGAAAACTATGGTTCCGATCATAATAAAGCCGGACATCTTAATGTTAAAGGGAGAATATCTTGATTCCAACATATACTTTCTAAAAAGTGGGAAAGAGCTGCTGATAGTTGATAGTGGAACGGGAGTTTTTTGGAATAGATATCTAAGCATAGCTCAACAGGAGGGATGGTTTAAGAACATATCTAGGGTTGTGATTTTCAATACCCACGAACACTTTGATCATGTTGGGGGTAATCATATTTTCATGAAATTCTTTAAAGAAAAAGGAATAGAAGTTGAGTTTGCTTCCCATAAAGATACGGCAAGAACACTCGAGGAGGGAGATGACTCAATAATCTTATCTTACCATTATGGCAGAAAGTACGAGCCCCATCCAGTAGATATTAAGCTTAAGGATGGAGATCTTCTCTCCATAGGGGATGTTAATCTAACGGTAATTCACACTCCAGGACACACTCAGGGGAGTGCTTGCTTATACTATGAAGACGAAAGAATAATGTTCTCAGGGGATACAGTTTTCTTAAATGCATATGGAAGGACAGATTTGCCAACGGGGGATGAAGAAGAACTGATAAGATCTCTAGAGAGACTTGCAAGATATGAAGTTAGACTTGGCCTCCCTGGGCATGGAAAGTTAATAGATGATTGGAAGTCTAACATCTATAGAATACTCGACCATCTGGAGGGGCTTTAATGAGAAAAGGGAGCGTAAAAGAAGTTTTAGCAAAAATAAAATATGATCCCAGGGAGAATGAGGAAGATTACTTTATAATAATCGAACACAGAGGAAGTTATGGCAACGTTAGAAAAATACCAGTCTCATTGATTGAGCTCGGTCACGGTTATTTCTTTGTTGGAGAAACACAAATTCCGTATCATAGGATACTTAAGGTTGTTAGAAAAGATGGGAGGGTAGTTTGGGAAAGCAGGAAGAGGGGGTTAAAATGAAAGTATTAGTTACCGGGTTTGAGCCGTTTGGAGGAGAGAAAATTAACCCCACCGAAAGAATAGCAAAGGATCTTGACGGGATTAAGATTGGAGATGCCCAAGTATTTGGGAGAGTCCTCCCAGTGGTCTTTGGGAAAGCCAAGGAAGTATTGGAGAAAACATTAGAGGAGATAAAGCCAGACATAGCAATTCATGTGGGATTGGCCCCAGGAAGGAGCGCAATAAGTATAGAGAGGATAGCCGTCAATGCTATTGACGCTAGAATTCCGGATAATGAAGGGAAGAAGATTGAGGACGAGCCAATAGTCCCAGGAGCCCCAACGGCGTATTTCTCTACACTTCCAATAAAGAAGATCATGAAGAAGTTACACGAAAGAGGAATTCCCGCTTACATCTCAAACTCCGCTGGACTTTATCTCTGCAACTACGTTATGTACCTAAGCCTCCATCACTCAGCGACTAAAGGATATCCAAAGATGAGCGGATTTATACACGTCCCTTACATCCCAGAGCAGATCATAGATAAGATAGGGAAGGGCCAAGTGCCTCCAAGCATGTGCTATGAGATGGAGCTTGAAGCTGTTAAAGTAGCCATAGAGGTTGCGCTCGAGGAGTTGTTATGAGAGCCAAAATAGCTGTAGTCCTAATTTTATTTCTCTTCTTTAGTGGGTGCACAAGCAGAGAGAATGAGCTTCGAGGAAAAGTCGTGGGAGTTGTAGATGGAGATACTGTCTATGTAGAGCTTGAGAGTGGGGGAAAAGTCAAGGTTAGGCTTGTGGGTATAGATGCTCCCGAGTTAGAGGAAGAAATAATGAGGCCTGGGGAGTATGGAAACATAACCAACACCTCATGCCTTCTCAAATATGGGAAGATTGCAAAGGATTACCTCAGGAACTTAACCCTGGGCAAGGAAGTTGTTCTCATAATGGATAGATATCAAGGTGAGCGGGATAAATATGGAAGATTGCTCGCTTACCTCTATTTAGATTCAACTGATGTCAACGAGCTTATGGTGGAGAAAGGACTTGCTAGAGTATTCTATGAGAAAAAATTTGAAAAAATGAAGGAATATTTAAAGAAAGAAGAAATAGCGAGAGAAAACCGATATGGGTTGTGGAGTTGTAGTTAAGTTTTTAATTGGAATTTTACTCCATGGTATCGATGAACATGTTTGAGGAAGTTGAAGTTGAGGCCTATGTTTATCCCACAGAAGATATAGAAAAGGTAAAGAAGGCAATGCTTAACTTAGTCCCAGGGCTAAAGTTTGAAGCTTTTGATAAGGGAGAGTACATGATTCTCGTTGGAAGGACAAGGGACAAGAGAGCTTTACAAAGACTTTATGAGCTCTTTAGGGGGCAGCAGATACTTGATACTGCCAGAATGATGCTCGAGGAGGGTTACTTTGGCGAGGAGATAATAATTAAGGTCCACAAGCAAGTGGCCTATGTGGGGAAGGTAAACTTCAACGAAGAATCACCTCTAGGTCCGATAACAATAATAATAAGAACGAAGGAGCCGCAAAAGCTAATGAAATGGCTAGCTCCAAGGACTAAGGACGGAGTTCCTATAGAGTGAATCTCCGAATGAAGTCTGCAACCTTTATTACATCTAGGGTTTCTTTGACGTCATGAGCTCTTATTATGTTTGCTCCATTTAACACAGCTATCGCCGTAGCGGCCAAGCTTCCTTCAAGCCTTTCACTTGGATCCTCCCTTCCCGTTATAGCTCCAATGAATGACTTCCTTGATATTCCAACTAAAATTGGAAGTCCAAAGACTTTCAGTAACTTTAAATTCGCTATTACCTTCGAATCCCAAACATACCAGGGAGGATATTCGGGCCTGAAAAATCCTATGGCTGGGTCTATTGCTATGTTCTCTTTCTCTATCCCGTTTTTGTATGCTATCTGAAGACTTTCCTTCAAGGAGTCTATCACTTCATGAACTGGATCTGAAAAGTTCCTTACATTTTCTTGATGTGCACATATAACGACGGGGACATCATATTCTTTAACAACTTTAACCATCTCTGGGTCTCCCTTAAGCCCAGTTACATCGTTCACAATGTCTGCCCCAGCTTTTATTGCTTCCTCAGCAACCTTAGCATTAGTTGTGTCAATACTTATCGGGACATCTACAGCATCTCTAATAGCTCTTATAGCTTCAACGGCCCTTCTAATTTCCTCTTCAACTGGTATCTCAGTTTCTAAGTAGGGAGCAGTTGATTTTGCGCCAATATCTATAAACGCCGCCCCCTCTTCAACCATTCTTACCGCTGTTTCTATAAGCTCTTCTCCTCTCTTCACACTCCCCTTGAAGAAGCTTTCAGGGGAAACGTTTATGACTCCCATTACTTTGGGAGTATCTAACGAAACTCCAGCAAACTTCATGAAATCAAAGCTCCTCCTCTTCTTCCTCTAGCAGTCCATACTTATCCAATTCTCTCAACAGCTTTCTCACTGCCTCCCAGGCATCTGCTTCACTCTTTGCACCAGAACAAACGATCTTTCCAGACGAGAATAGGAGAATCACTGACTTTGGTTCCTTGACTCTATATATCACACCTGGGAACTGCTCTGGTTCATACTCACAGTTTGGCAAGGTTAAGGCTACCACGTCTAAATTAAATTCCCTACCAATGTCACCGCTAAACACCATATTCTGCACATCTATCTGTGGTGCCCTCTTGAACTTAACTCCAATGCTCTTCAGCTTTTGAGCAAGCTTAGCTACAGCCCTTTCAATGTCTTGAACGCTTTTAGCGCCGGTAACGACAAGTTTTCCAGAGCTGAAGATCAAGAGAGCAACCTTCGGATCATCGAGATGACAAATAATACCTGGGAACTCTTCAGGATTGTACTTAGAATTTGGGCACAAATCAAGAACTTTTTCAAGGTCGAGCTGAGCGAAAAGATCGACGGAAGCAACTATGTTCTCTATCCTGAGCTTAACCTTGCTCATATCCACCATCTTAGCACCCCCTTTAAAAAGCCTTTTATAAATACCTAGGTTAAACTTTTAAATCTTCCCATCAAAAATCATGGAGATTAGCTTCTCTATGTTTGCCTTTAATTGATCAAAACCACACTCATTAACTATTATGTAATCCGCTAGGGCTATGACCTCTCCAATGCCGAAGTTTAACTCCTTCCTATCTCTCTCTACAAATTCCTCCCAGGTCTTCGGATCATCACTTCTCTGCCTCTTTAATAGTCTCTGGAATCTAGATTTTGGAGAGGAATGAATTGCCACAACCTTTATCTCTTCGTTTTTGAATTCTTTTCTGAATTCTTCTACTTCGTAGGGACTTCTAACCCCCTCCACCACAACAACTGGATTTAGTTCCAATAATTTCCTAACCTTGGGTACTGTAAGAATGGCGACAGCTCCTGGCCCCAATTCTTCCCTTACTTTTAAGCTCACTTCTTTTAATCCTTCGGGAGTCTTTGGAATACCCCTTTTTTCTGCCTCCTCCCTAATTGCATCCCCCATTGAAACAACAGGTATTCCTCTTTTTTCGAACTCTCTAGCCACAACACCCTTTCCCGAGCCTGGCATTCCTGTCAAAAGAAGTATCATGGGGGAGGAACCCCCTCAGTACGTTCTTGCAAACCTAGCTATGAATTTAGCTTCCCTACCACATACGGGACACTTCTTACCTTCCACCCTTGCACTCTCCTCAGGATAAGGGATTCCAAGCATTTTAGCCTCCAGCTCCTCTTCCATTTTAAGTCCACACTCCTCCTCTCCACACCATGGAATCTCCACTATACCTCTCCTGTCATTGAATAGTTCCTTGGCCTCTTCAATTGTGTCAACCCGTTTGATGTGGCTCTCCAACCACTCTTTGGCCCTCTCGTAGAGGTACTGCATTATGTCATCAAACAGCTCCCTAACTTTATCAACTAGCTCTTCCCTTGAAACCGTTATCTTTTCGAGCTTGTCCCTCCTTGCAAGAACAACGGTCTTTTCAGCGGCATCCCTCGGCCCAACTTCAATTCTCACTGGAACCCCCTTAAGCTCCCAATCGTAAAACTTCCATCCAGGCCTCTTGTCTCTCAAGTCTAAGTGCACCCTTATTCCAGCAAGCTTTAGCTCTTCCTCAATCTCTCTTGCATATGAGTAAACTTCCTCTTCACTTCCCTTCTTTGGGATTGGAACTATAACAACTTGGATTGGGGCTATGGTTGGTGGAAGAACCATTCCCCTGTCGTCTCCGTGAATTGCTATGACTGCAGCTAGCAATCTTTCACTCATGCCAAACGTGGTCTGGTGAACGTAGTCGTGAGTACCGTCCTCCTTCTCATAGAGGATGTTGTATGCCTTGGCAAAGTTCTGCTTATAGTTGTGCATCGTTCCTATCTGCAAGGTTCTTCCATCGGGCATTACAACTTCAGCTCCCAGGGAGTAGTAAGCTCCTGGGAACTTGTCCCATTCTGGCCTTTTAGATATGACATATGCTATTGCTAGCTTTTTCATTAGGTTATCAAAGATCTCAAGGTCTTCCTTTATCTGTCTCTCTGCATCTTCAAAGTCTGCATGAGCTGTGTGGGCCTCAAAGAACCTGCTAATTTCCCTAACTCTAATTAGAGGCCTAGTGTGCTTTGTCTCATACCTATACACGTTGACTATCTGGTAAACCTTGAAAGGCAAATCAGCGTGAGACCTTATCCAGAGGGCAAACATTGAGTACATTGCAGTTTCACTTGTTGGCCTCAAAACTAATCTAACATCCAACGGCTCATGGCCAGCATGGGTTACCCAGAAAACCTCTCCCTCAAAGCCAGCAATATGCTCGGCCTCCTTTTGGAACTCAGTTTCAGGGATTAAAGCTGGAAAGAGAACTTCCTGATGGTCCGTTCTCTCCATCTCTTCATGAATGAATTTTTCAATGTTCTTCATTATTTTAAGCCCATATGGAAGCCAGACGTTCATTCCTTTTACAGGGTACCTTTTGTCTAGGATTCCAGCCTCCTCTATTACTTCATTAAACCACTCACTGAAGTTTTCACTCCACTTCTTTCTCTCTACCATCCAACCCACCTAAGGTAAAGCGGGAGATTATTTTTAAATAAGTTTTGTTAATTTTCGCTCGATATCCATGGACAGAAAGAAAGTTATGGTGAGGCATTCAATTGCAAGTTTAGTAGCCTTAGGAATATTTGGGGGGAGCAGATTCCTATATAACGTCATCATAGGGAGAAAGTATGGGGTTGAAACCCTTGGATATACTAACTCTATAATTTCGCAAGCATTTTTTGTAGCTGGATTTTTGGCATTTTTCTCAGTTGGCCTGGGGAAATTTACCTCCGAATTCCTGGGAAAAGGAGAATACAATAGGATAAAAAAGCTCACCGGAATTTCCTTCACGTTTCCCTTTCTGGGTTTAATTCTAATTCCCTTAAACTTTCATGTCGCTCTGCTTTCAGTACTAAGGGCAATTCAACTAACTTTTAGAAGCTTTATTTATGGACTTCACAAAGGCGAACTTTATGCTTATTCTGTTATATTAGCCTTCCCATTTTTCCTCCTTGGCTTTTTAGATGGACCTCTTCTTCCTTATTATCTCCTCCTGGGAACAATTGGAATTTTCTCACTCTCTTACCTTGTATCGAGAAGCTTAATTGGTCTCCCAGGGAGAGAAGATACTAAAGCACTTATTGGCTTTTCAACATGGGCATTTCTAGGCACTATTGCGGGGATATTTCTACTACAAGCACCCTATTTTCTTACGGAAAAGCTTGCAGGAAACATCGAGGCGGGAATAGTCTCTGTGGCGCTCTCAACGGCGTTCCTACTTTCTTACCTCCCACAAATACTCCAATCTGCGATAGTCCCTCTCTATGCCTATGACTACGCTAAAGGGGATGATAAAGCAATAAAAGAACTGGCCGAAAACTCAACTTTACTTTTATCTCTTTTCTCCTCCCTACTAGTCTTTGGATTAATTTTTGCAAAGTCATTTGTTGAGGTGCTGTTTAACATTAAGATGGGAGCAGAACTTCTTTTAGCTCTAATAGGAGTTGAGTTGTACATAGCATACAATCCACTGATTAACCTTCTAACAGCAACGAAGTTTGTGAAAAAATCAGCAATATTTTCTCTGATTGGTGCCATGGTGTCAGGAATATTTTGGATTCTTTTAATCCCCAGATTAGGAGCTATAGGAACCCTTTTAGGCCTCACCCTTGGTTACGCAATAATTTTTGCACTGGTCTTGTGGGAAAGCAAGAGAAAATTCAATATAAACGCGAAAATACTAAAACCAACCCTTTTAGCTATTCCTCTACAATTGTTGTCCCTAAAATTCCCTTATACAATTTTGATTTACCTTATTACAGAAATAAAGGATATAGAAAAAGTTATGGCCTTCCTCCGTGATATAAGATCTTAATGATTTCCTCAGGTAAGCCTTCTGCCCTAATTCTTTCCTCGATTATCTTCTTATCGTATTCAACCTCTATGAACTTTGGTTTTAAGGTATCTACATCAACTAAGGCAAATGTTGCCTTGTGTTCCTTTCCAGGCGGGAAGCCAACGCTTCCTGGGCAGACAACTCTTCCGTATCTTGTCATCGCATCTACCGGATACATCGGACTTGCTACTATGAGCATTTCGTAGTCTTTTACGGGCCTCATAATGGCCTCGTAGTAGCTGGTGGGTTGCTCAGCAAGAACTTCTCCGTCGAAGGGGTTTATAGGACTGCCATAGACTCCAAATACCTCATTGCCTCCAATTTTATCAACCAGATATATTGGAAGATCCCTAAGGTACTCTCTTCCCTCATGCCCAAGCTTTTCCCAAGTGAACTTTAAGGCCTTCTTTACATGGCCAGGAAGCTCGAGCTTATCTATATACCCAGGATCTGTGGCATGAGGATCACTCATTGCAATTATCTGGTCATATTTTCCTCTAATTATCTTCACATTTTCCTTCTTGGTCAAGTCTTTTATAACCTCAATAACCTCTTTTGGATATGGGAACAAGCCAACTATGTTTCCTAAAATATAGTACTTCTCAATCTCGTACCCTTCCTCTCTCATCTCCTCTATTCTCGATAATGCTGCTGTTAGTGCCGGTAAGTTTCCCGCTATGTTTGCAAGTACTGCAACGTACACCATTTTCCCACCTCCCGATTTTTCTTACCAAAATTAACTAAATTCTTAGGGGTTTTTAAATGTTTCTATTCTTTGACTACTTCTCTTATTCTTCTAATGCTCTCCTCTATATTATCCTTATCAAATTCAACGAATATTGCTTCTGGAAACCTTGCCATTAATATTTCAAACAAGAGCCCAGGAGCATTAATAACTTTGAAGTTTTTTGTCAACTCTTTGTACTTCCTCAATCTCTCTTCCTTTGATAGGTAGAAGAACTCCTGAACAGCCACATAAGGAAATTCATCAGGATTGCTAGAGGTCGTTGTGAAAACTCCACAAGTGGGAGATCCCTTAACTCCAACAAACACAACTTTTTCTGGCTTTTCTTCCGTCAACACCCTCCCTATAAAATCGGCGATTATCTTTGATCTTTCCCTCGTTCCCAGCCTTTCTAAGACTTCTCTACTCATTGGAGGTCTCGGCCATCCTACGGCTAAGAGTTCTGGACAGGGATAAAGGAAAATAAACCATTCATCACTAAGCTCAGCTAAAAGTTTTCTCAGTTCACTTGATGTTTTGTATTCTTTGTCTTTAGGACCCCTGTAAACATAGAAAGGAGTTAAGAGGCAAGGTGCCACTACCAAAATCTTCATGTATCTTACTTAGTTTTGAAGTCTATAAGGGTTGCTGATCATCAGTTAATTTATTAATTCCCAAATATCAATCTAAGTAGGGTGAGAGCATGAGAATTGACTTTTCAAGGCATTTTCCCATAATAGGAATTGAAGGACAGAGAAAACTCCAAGAGAAAAAGGTTGCTGTTGTAGGAGCTGGAGCTTTAGGAAGTTGGGAAGTTTACTTTCTCAAAAAATTGGGGGTTGGTGAAATAATAGTAGTGGATAGGGATTTTGTAGAGGCGAGTGATATTCCCAGAACAATCTATACGGAAAAAGACATTGGAAGGCCAAAGGTTGACGTGCTTAGAGATAGGTTTGGTGTTAAAGGATATTTCGAAGATTTAAACCCAGGAACTCTTTATCTCTTAGACGAAGCTGATCTCATACTTGATGGGACGGACAATATATATACTAGACAGGTAATAAATGACTACGCAATAAAAACTGGAAAACCATGGATATATGTGGGTGTTTTAGCTACTTACGGCAATATAATGCCAATTATCCCAGAAAAAACTGCATGTTTTAGGTGTATAATGCCCAAATTGCCCTCCCGTCCTCTACCAACATGTGCCACAGCAGGAATCATGAGCTATGTACCCCCACTAGCTGCTGCAATTGCAGTAAGCCTCGCAACGAAAATCCTGCTAGGAGAGGAAGTCAAGAGCGAACTCATATTCTTTGACACAAAAACACTAGAATTTGAAAAAATTGAGATTCCCAGGAGAGATGATTGTCCTGCATGTGTTAGAAAAGAATTAACATTTCTGGAGAAGCAAATAAAAATCGAGAGAATGTGTGATGGATCAATACAAGTAGTACCTCCTGAGAGGCTTGAGGTAGACCTTGAAGATCTTGCTAAAAGATTAGAAGAAATGGGAATTGAATACATTTTGACCTCTCAGTTTATCCAGTTTGAAGATGAAGACTACGAAGTTCTTATATTCAAAGGAGGGAGAATGATTATAAGAGGAGCAGAGGATGAAAAAACTGCAAAGAACATTTTCGCCAGATACTTAGGTGGATAACAATGATTATTGTTAGATATGGTGAAATTGCAATAAAAAGGGGAAAACGAAAAGAATTTGAAAAAAAGCTAGCTGATAATATAGAAAAAATACTCAAGAGAAAAGGAATTCCAGGAAAGACAAAAATTTCAAGGGGTAGGATATTAGTCGATGCTCCAAATGAAGCTACAAATATAATTGCAAAGACGCCAGGAGTAGTTTCTGTATCCCCAGCAGAGGTTATGGAATATGAAGAGATTCCAAATTACCTTAAAAAGACTCTTATGGGTTTTAATCCAAAAAGCTTTAAAGTAGAGACGCAGAGATTAGATAAAACATTTCTAAAAACATCTCTTGAGATTAACAAAGAAATTGGAGAATTTGTAGTGAAAGAGTTTGGGTGGAAAGTTGACTTAGAAAATCCTGAGTTAGTTATAGGAATAGAAATAATTGATGGAAAAGCCTACGTGTTTTTCGAGAAGATTAAGGGAGTTGGAGGGCTTCCTGTCGGAACTCAAGGAAAGGTAGTTGCTCTAATAAGTGGAGGAATTGATTCTCCAGTGGCAGCATTTTTAATGCTGAAAAGAGGAGCAGAAGTAATAGCCCTTCATTTTGATCAAGGAACTAATGCCAAAAAAGTTGTGGAGAAAGTTGTCGAGATACTTAGTGATTACTCCCCTGAGCCAATAGAGTTAATAGTAGAGAATCATTTTGAAATTTTGAAACCTTATGTTTCAGTGCTAGCCAAACTTCAAAAAAGAGAATGGACATGCATACTCTGCAAAATTGCAATGTTAAAAAGAGCAGCAGAAATTGCAAAAGAAGAAGGAGCACTGGGAATAGTTACGGGTGACTCCCTGGGTCAAGTTGCTTCTCAAACGCTTAGCAACTTATTCATAGAAACCATCAGTGTGGATTATCCAATATACAGGCCATTAATCGGTTTTGATAAAGAAGAAATTGTTTCAATAGCAAAAAGAATAGGTACCTACGATGCGTTCTTGGAGTACCCCTATTGTGAATGTCCCTTTAGACCCAACAGAGTTATTACACAAGGAAAGATCACTGAATTTTATTTTATAAGAGATGAGCTTAGAAAAGAGGGTCTTCTGTAACCCTCTATATTTTACCCAAATTTGGGTAAGAAAGACTTAAAAATGTATATTTTTACTCAAAATTAGACAAGTTAGGAATGGTGATCACCATGCTAAAAGTAGAGAATCTATGGGTTAAAGTCGAAGATAAAGAAATACTCAAGGGCATTAACTTAAATATTGGAGAGAACGAACTCCACGTAGTAATGGGACCTAATGGAAGTGGAAAATCGACCTTAGCACTAACAATCGCTGGCCATCCCAAGTATAAAGTTATACAGGGGAGTATACTATTCGAAGGAGAGGAAATAACGTCGCTTCCTCCAGAGGAACGTGTAAAAAAAGGAATATTTCTGAGCTTTCAACACCCTGTAGAAGTAGATGGAGTAAAGATAATTCATTTCCTACAGAGAATTCTCAAAAATCTAAAAGGAATGGACGAGATAAAAGCATATGAAGCTATTTACACGGCTATCAAGGAACTCGGTCTAGATGAATCAATTCTAACGAGGTTTCTAAATGTAGGATTTTCAGGAGGCGAAAGAAAGAAATTAGAGATGCTTCAGGCTTATTTAGTAGAACCTAAACTTTTGATTCTTGATGAACCTGACAGTGGGGTTGACGTCGATTCTTTAAAGACAATAGCAAAAATTATACGAAGACTTTACGAACGGGGAACGTCAGTGCTTTTGATTACCCACTACGGAAGGATATTGGAGTATCTAAATCCAACAAAAGTCCACGTAATAAAAAATGGAAAAATAGTAGCCTCAGGAAGCATTGATCTTGTCAAAATTATAGAAGAGAGAGGATATTCGGCGGTGGGGGACAATGAAGAGTAAAAGTCACTTAGAAGAAATTCTAAAAGCGGGATCCTTAGAAGAAATCTTAGGTACTGCCGTTCCGTATCCTAAAGAGATTGAGATAAAGGGGAAAATTAGTAGAGATACTATTGAAGAGTTATCTAAAGTTAAAAATGAACCCTCCTGGATGTTAAGGCATCGATTAAAAGCCTTAGAACTCTTTGAAAAATTGCCCATGCCGAAATGGGTCGTTGGAATTGAAGAACTTGATTTGGATAACCTAGTATTATACACCAAACCTGAAATTCAAAATGAAGTAAGAGATTGGGATGATCTTCCTGAAAACATTAGGAAGACGTTTGAAAGGCTAAACATTCCAGAGATAGAAAAAAGGTTTCTTTCCGGATTAACCGCTGTATTTGATAGTGAGAGTATATACTCAAAATTGAAGGCAGAGTTCGAGAAAAAGGGTATAATTATGGTGCCAATGGAGGAGGCTGTAAGAAAGTATCCTGACTTAGTCAAGAGATACTTTGGAAAAGTCTTTCCTCCTGGGGATCATAAATTTGCAGCCCTTCACCATGCTCTCTGGAGTGGTGGGGTCTTTGTATATGTTCCAAAGGGAGTAAAGATACCATTTCCAATTGAGGCGTTCTTTGTAATAGGTTCTGCGTTAGAAGGGCAATTCGAGCACACATTAATAATTGCAGATGAGGGAAGTTATCTCCATTTCATTGAAGGATGTAGTGCTCCAATGTACAAGGGATTTTCATTCCATGATGGAATGGTTGAAATCTATGCCCATAAAGATGCAACTGTTAAGTTCACTACGATCCAAAACTGGAGCAGAAATGTGATTAACTTCAATAATAAACGTGCAATAATCGAAGATAATGCATACGTAGAGTGGATTGAGGGAAGCATAGGAAGTAGGATAACTTATACATACCCATCGAGCGTACTTAAAGGCCCTGGAGCAAAAACTACCCAATATGTAGTTTCCCTTAGTAATGGACCTTATTTGAAAGATACTGGAGCAAAAACTTGGCATTTAGCTCCTAATACTAGCTCAAAGATAGTTTCTAAGAGTATAAGTGCTAACGGAGGCATTAACATATATAGGGGTCTTGTGAGGATAATGAAAGGCGCAATAAACTCAACAGCAACTGTTTCTTGTGATTCACTAATATTGGACAAAGAGAGCAAGGCCTATACATATCCCCACAATCAGAACGATGAGCCAACTGCAAGCATAATACATGAAGCAACTACAGGGAAATTAAGCGAGGACAAGCTCTTTTACTTAAAGGCTAGAGGAATTAAAGAAGAAGAAGCAAAGAGTCTAATTGTCCTAGGTTTTATCTCTGAAGTTCTTGAGGATCTGCCTTTTGAATATGTGGAAGTTTTGAAGAAAGTTATCGAGCTAGAATTTAGCGAGATTGGAGGTGTTGGTTGATGAAAGTAAATCTAGAAGGATTGACCTACCAGAAGTATGGTGATAGCCCAACAATCAAGAGCTATACTAAATGGCATTTATTCGAAGAAAATTCTCCTCTTACACTCCCAACTCAAGCTCCTGGGAAAAAATTGGGAATAAGGGGACATATAATTTTTTCTGGTAGTGACGTAGAGTTTAATCTACCTAACAACATTGAAGTGGGAGAAGGGAGCCTAAATTTATCTCACTCCCAGGAGTCTAGAATTCTAGGATTTCATTTTTATGCCCTGAAGAAAGCTTACAAGATAAGAATAGAGAGAGACTTAAGGGAGCCACTGATTATAGTTTCCCATCTATCAGAAAAAGCATTCGTCAGTCATCATTTAAGCATTGAAATTGAAAAGGCCTCTGCACCAATTATCCTCTACGACATATCCGAGAAGGGGACAAAATCTTTAGTAGTGGAGCTGGCAATAAGAGAGGGGAGTTCTGAAATATTAACAATTGGAAACCATTCCTCTCTATCTCACTTCCTACTGAGAGCAATCTTGGACAGAAACTCAACGCTTAAAACTTTCACCATAATAAAAGGAGGAACTATGAGTCATCACAGAGAAGACTACTCCCTAGAAGGAAAGGAAAGCAAACTTGTTCTTGCAGGATTGCCTGTTGGCATAGGCTCCGCGGTAGACTATATTACAAATATTGTCCATTATGGAAAGTCCAGTAAAAGCAAGATACGAGTACACGGATTTTCCTATAAAAATGGATGGGTGGTCCATAGGGGAACATCAAAAATCTCTGAGGAAGCAGAAGGAGCAAGTAGTGAGGTTTCTTCCCATGTGATAATTATGGATAGAGGTTCCCTTGGAGTTAGTGTTCCTATGCTAGAAGTGGACACTGGGGACATTGAAAATGCATCGCATTCATCAAGTGTTACACAAATAGATGAGGAAGCATTATTTTACCTGAGATCACGAGGACTAAATAGAGAGGAAGCCCTTCGATTATTAATATATGGAATTGGAGAAACTTTAACTAGCAATTTGTATTTCTTAAAAGGAAAAGCTAGAAGTACAGTAATCGACGTAATACAAGCTCTCATTTAGTCATTGTTTTTAGAGTGGCATACATTAATAATCAAAAGGAAGCTGAACCTCTTACAACTTTGAAAAAGGTTTATAAGGGAAACTTAGAAAATAAAAATGCCTAGCAATGAATGAATGGAGGTGAAGGAGATGGTTGAGCTACTAGTCAAGTCAAAAGTTAAGGAGTTTGTTTCAAGCATCGACAAGGATATGAGAGTAAGCCCGGAATTCTATGAAGCCCTCGAAGCTGAAGTCAAGGCCCTCATCGAGAAAGCCGTTAAGAGGGCCCAAGCTGAAGGCAGAAAGACTCTCTATGCAAGGCATGTTTAACTTCCTTCTACCTATTTTTTCAGTTTTATTCACGGCATATTTTTTGAACTGATTTTAAGAAAAAGTTAAATATTGAAGGATATAGATATATTCTGGTGGTCCACATGGTCGTGAAAAGAACAATGACTAAAAAGTTCTTGGAAGAAGCCTTTGCAGGCGAAAGCATGGCCCATATGAGGTATTTGATCTTTGCCGAGAAAGCTGAACAAGAAGGATTTCCAAACATAGCCAAGCTGTTCAGGGCAATAGCTTACGCAGAGTTTGTTCACGCTAAAAACCACTTCATAGCTCTAGGAAAATTAGGCAAAACTCCAGAAAACTTACAGATGGGAATAGAGGGAGAAACGTTCGAAGTTGAGGAAATGTACCCAGTATACAACAAAGCCGCAGAATTCCAAGGAGAAAAGGAAGCAGTTAGAACAACCCACTATGCTTTAGAGGCGGAGAAGATCCACGCTGAACTCTATAGAAAGGCAAAAGAGAAAGCTGAGAAAGGGGAAGACATTGAAATAAAGAAAGTTTACATATGCCCAATCTGTGGATACACCGCTGTTGATGAGGCTCCAGAATACTGTCCAGTTTGTGGAGCTCCAAAAGAAAAGTTCGTTGTCTTTGAATGATATTTATTGTTTGACAACATTGGTTCGAACCATAAACCTTATAAGATCTGAATAATAACATCTGGATGGTGGTATCATGGCAAAGTGGGTTTGTAAGATATGCGGATACATATATGATGAAGATGCAGGAGATCCAGACAATGGTATTTCTCCTGGAACTAAGTTTGAGGAGCTACCAGATGATTGGGTTTGCCCCATTTGTGGGGCTCCAAAAAGTGAATTTGAAAAGTTAGAAGATTGAGGTGGTGGAGATGATTAGTGAAACCATAAGAAGTGGGGACTGGAAAGGAGAAAAGCACGTCCCCGTTATAGAGTATGAAAGAGAAGGGGAGCTTGTTAAAGTTAAGGTGCAGGTTGGTAAAGAAATCCCGCATCCAAACACCACTGAGCACCACATCAGATACATAGAGCTTTATTTCTTACCAGAAGGTGAGAACTTTGTTTACCAGGTTGGAAGAGTTGAGTTTACAGCTCACGGAGAGTCTGTAAACGGCCCAAACACGAGTGATGTGTACACAGAACCCATAGCTTACTTTGTGCTCAAGACTAAGAAGAAGGGCAAGCTCTATGCTCTTAGCTACTGTAACATCCACGGCCTTTGGGAAAACGAAGTCACTTTAGAGTGACGGTTTTCATTCCCCTCCCCCGCCTACTTTTTATTCTTTTATGATAGAAGTCAGTAACCACTTCTTCATCAAATTTTCTGGAGAATTATGAAAGTTGACTGTAAATATGTTGAGTGGGTATTCACCTCCCACTTCCGAATCTCCAAAGAAGCCAGTGATGGAGAAATGGATCACAGATCTCAAATTCTCCGTTAATGCGGTATATCAGCTCCTTCTTTGAGTACTGAACTAATGAAGCTGAGCTAAACTTTTATAAGGAACTCAGAAAGTCCCCTTCTCCTCTAGCTATAGCTAGAAGAACCTTCTCCTGGGAGAGAGGAAGTGAGCCCCATATCTCGATGTAGCTGGCTTCACTATCCTTGACTAGTTCTTCAAACGTCTTTTCTACGTCTTCCATTTCAAGACTTCCCTTGAGCTTTCTCCTGGAACTGAAGACCACAACCACTCTCTTCCCAAGATGTTCTGCTAGCCGTTGGGGTAGTCCCAGTGACTCATCAAAACAAATTTCCTCTTCTCCAAAGGTAAATTCAAAAATTATCACGTTCTGACCACTTAAAATCTCCACCTTCGGCTCTTCGAGCTCCTTTTTTCTATCTGCAAAGTTCTTACCTATAACAGGTTCACCGTATCTGAAGGGATTCTCCATTACAGTTTTAGCTGTAACAGATGATGTTGCCTTGCGAGTAGGGTAAATTTTAGATCAACAGGCAAAATCATTAAGATCTTAGAACGAATGTTTTTGAGAGATTACTTGTTTACACGACAAAGCTTCCCAGCCCCAAGTTAAGTCTTTTTCTCTTTGCCAAAACTTTTATAAGTCTACAAGCTTGTTAGGGAATAGGCTTCACTATCACCGGGAGGTGAGAATATGGCTCTAAGGCCAGCCAAGATTGACAGGTATGTTGATAAGCCTGCATATACCAGAAGGGAATACATTAGAGGAGCCCCAGGCCCAAAGATAACCATCTTCGATATGGGAAATCCTGCTGGAGATTTTGAGTTTGAGGTTTCACTTCACACTGCTGAACCCGTTCAGATAAGACAGAACGCTCTTGAGGCCGCAAGACAACAGGTTAACAGATACCTACAGAAGAACGTCGGTAGAAGCAACTACCACTTCAAGATTAGAGTCTACCCATTCCAAGTGCTTAGAGAAAACCCAATGGCTACGGGAAGAAAAGCTGACCGTTATGGAAACGGTATGAGAAGGCCATTCGGTAAGCCAATAGGACTTGCTGCTAGACTAAAGAAGGATCAGAAGATCCTCTCAATAAGGGTTAACAGACAGCACCTTAAGTTCGCCATAGAGGGGGCAAGAAGAGCTGCAATGAAGTTCCCATGCAAGTGCTACTACAGAATATACGACAAGGAAGGAAACGACGTAACAACAAAGATTCTCTCCCAGAGCCTATAACTTTATTACCTTTTTCTCCCCATTTTAATTTGGTGATTAGATGAAGGCTAGGATTATCTATAGAGCTTCTTTTGATGCAGCACACGCAGTTAAGATTGAAGAGTGGGAAGAACTTCATGGCCATACATTTTCTCTTGAAGTTGTTGTTGAAGGAGAGATAAAGAAAGGATATGTCATGGACTTTCTTAAGCTTAAGAAAGTAGTTGATGGTGTTGTAAAGGAACTCGACCACAGAAACCTCAACAAAATTATGGACAATCCAACTACGGAAAACATAGCCCTTTGGATATCTGAGAGAATTAGAAAGAACCTCCCAGGTGATGTAAAGCTCAAGAGACTTTCCCTTTGGGAAGGTAACGAGTTTGGAGTGGAACTGGAATGGTGAAGGTAATCTTGGGGGAAATATTCAATAGTTGGCAGGGAGAAGGAGGGAGTGTTGAAGGCTCAGCCTTTGGAAGGAGGCAGATATTTGTCAGGTTTGCTGGGTGTGATTTAAGGTGTACATATTGTGACTCTCGGAAGTATATAGATCCCAGGAGTGTAAAAAAGTATAGAGTTGAAGTGGAGCCATTTTCTGGAAAGTTCAAATACTTTAACAACCCCGTAGACGTGGAAGAAGTTATAAAGTGGATTACAAAGTTAGATACCGGAGATATTCACTCCATTAGCTACACTGGAGGAGAGCCAACGCTTCAAATATTGGGCCTTGCCTCGCTAATGGAAAAAGCAAAAGAGCTTGGCTACGACAACTTTCTGGAAACTCATGGGGGCCATCCTCATCTAATTAAGAAAATAGCCTACCTAACGGATTATGCAAGCGTTGATATTAAAGATGAAAGTGCGAACGCGACCAAAGATTGGAGAAAGCTGGTAGTTAATGAAATAGCTAGTACAAAGATTCTAAAGGAGGCTGGAGCAAAAGTATATGTTAAGCTCGTTGTAACAAGAGAAACTAGGATTGAAAACGTGCGTTGGTATGCAGAAATGCTAAAGGGAATAGCTCCAATGGTAATACAACCAAAAGAGCCCATGGATATGCCTATAAAGAAAGTTATGGACTTCTACAATGTTGCCGCGAAAATCATGGGGAAGAAGAATGTTAGCCTGAGCTTTCAAGTTCACAAATACTTAGGGGTGCTTTAAATGGAGGAACTATTTGAGTATTTGGAACTGCTTAGAGCGAGGATGGAATTTGCAGAGATGTTTTATGGCTTCAGAATGAACTACATTCCCCTCTACATTAATGATGATATTATCGTGCTCGACAAAAACGATGGTAAGATAAAAAGGCTAAGCACCAAGCAAGAGCTTAACAAAGATGAGTTGAGGAAGTACCTTCCAAAGATTAAGAAAAACATTGAGAGTGGGTTTGTAGATCTACTATTAACAATGAACTTTCACTCAATCCAAACTCCAGAGGATTAATACAGCATTTTCGCCATTTGGGCATGAGGAACTCCCTGTATTCTTAAGACCCTACTCTCATCTATGTACCCTAGCTCAATGGCTTTCCTAACAACTCTTTCTCCAGTTAAATTTGCTATGGTGGCTTCCTCAAGAAGCCTTCCAAGCTCTTCTACATCCATAAGTTCCCCTTTGTAAAACCTCTCCTTAACCTCAAGCTTGAGTTCCCCTTCTCTAAACGTTTTTCCAAGCAATTCTTCATCACAAGCAGCCACTAGGACTTCGCCCTGGACCCTATAGACCTTCACATACATCCTTCCAGCCATTTCTTATCCCAGCTTATAGAAATAAGGAGAAGTTATTAATCTTCCTCCATACCAGCGAAGATTAGGAATTCTTCTTTTCCAACCTTAATTCTGTAGAGATTCCATTCATCTTGGAGAGCTTTTCTTATTGCATTCATTATTCTCTCACGCTTCCTTAACTCTTGAACTGCTTCATTTACACTAACTGCCTTAAATCTAAGCTTTTCTCCTGGCCTAGTTTGAACCACCATTGGGATATCGACTCTTATCACAGTCGCTATTTTTGCATATCCTCCAGTTGTCTGTGCATCCGCCAACATTATTATCGGTTTCCCGTTTGCTGGAACTTGTATGGCTCCCCTAGGAATTGGTTCAGTTATTATATCCGCTCCCTTTTCGGAATGTTCTATTCTAGGTCCCTCTAACCTGTATCCCATTCTATCTGATTCAGGAGTTACAGTGTATTCAGAGGTGAGAAAAGTCCTCATTCCCTCTGGGGTAAAATGTTCTATGTTCGGCCCCAGGATTACCCTAACAGTCTTATCAAACCTCGGTCTTAATTCCTCAGGTAACCTTTTTCCCGCTTTTCCCGTTAGAAGGGAGTAGCCGAGCTTTAGTTTATCTCCAGGTTTGAGCAAGCCTCCAAATTTTGCCCTTAAGTAAGTGGAACAACTTCCCAAAATCTTCCTGCACTCAATTCCCCCCGAAAATGCTATGTAGCCATACATTCCTTTGCTTAACCTCACCGTAAGTACATCTCCTCTCTTAGCCCAATAACTCTCCCAGGGCTCCAACTGGGTATCGTTTAGATAAAGTGTGGCATCTCCAGTGACTGCAAAAACAGCCGAGGTGTGAAATTTTATGGATATTCCTCCCGCGGTGAACTCTATTAGCGGAGTATTGTCAGGATTCCCCACTAAATAATTTGCAATTCTCGCGGAAACTTCATCCATAACTCCGCTTACAGGTACACCGTACCTCTGATATCCCCACCTTCCCAGGTCTTGAACTGTGGCAGAAGTTATAACAGAGAGTACTTCAATCATTTCCCCACTCCTCCCTGTAAATTTCCCAGAATTCGTTCTCATCTATTGGGACGAATTTCACATAATCTCCAGGAGAAACGATGCTGGGGGGAATTTTTTCTGGATTAAAAGTTCTCAAGGGCGTTCTTCCAATAATCCTCCAGCCCCCTGGGCTTTCTATAGCGTACCATCCAGTCTGCTTTCCTGCAATTCCTACGCTTCCAGCAGGAACTTTTAAGCGAGGCTTCTCAAGCCTCGGTGTAGCAATTCTCTCATCCATTCCACCCAGGTAAGCAAATCCTGGGAGAAAGCCAAGGAAATAAACCCTATAAAGCGGTTTTGAGTGAATTTCAATTACATCATCCACACTTAATCCATTGTATTTAGCTACGAACTCTATGTCTGGCCCGAATTCCCCTCCATAAGCTATGGGGATTTTAATGATTCTTTTTTCCTTCCTTTCAACTTCATTAATCTTGATTTTTCCTATGATGTCTATAACTTCTCGATAGTCTATCATTAAGGGATCAAAGTAAACATAAAGAGCCGAGTAAGAGGGAACAACATCTAGAAGCCATTCAGGATTGTAGTTCAACAAATAATCTGCCAAAGCATGAACTTTTCTGTTTGTTTCTTCGCTGATATCTTCGCCAAATATTATCGCAATGCAAGAGTCCCCAACCACTCTAACTTTCATTTTATGAAATCCCCCATCGGGAGTACCTTTACTCCCTCCTCCTCTAGTCTTCTTCTAATATAGGCGGTAATCTCTACTGCTTTTGGATTATCTCCGTGGACACAGATGGTATCAACCTCTAACTCAATCCATTCTCCATTAATAGCTCTGATCCCTCCATCTTTGACCATTGAAATTACTCTCTCCGCTATTTCTTCCTTATCTTCTATAACTGCCCCAGGCCTTGACCTTGGAACTAAAGTTCCATCTGGATTATAAGCCCTATCGGCAAATCCTTCTTGGGCAACTCGAGCACCCATTTCCCTTGCTATTTCCACGACCCTAGAACCTGCTAAAGTCACAACTATCAACCTCTTGTCAAAATCCAGAATGCCCTCTATGACTGCCCTAGCTAAATCTTCTTCTTTTACCATCGCGTTATATAATGCCCCATGAGGTTTAACATGCTGTAATTCTAGACCTTCCGCTTTGACAAAAGCATATAATGCCCCTATTTGATAGAGTATATAGTTCCTAGCTTCTTCTGGAGTTAATTTCATATATCTTCTCCCAAACCCCATTAAATCAGGATACCCAGGGTGAGCTCCAACTTGAACATTGTTTTTCTTAGCCAATCTTACAGTTTTTCTCATTACTAGTGGATCTCCAGCGTGCCATCCGCAGGCAACGTTTGCTGAAGTTATGTATTTCATAACTTCATCGTCTAAGCCAAGCTTATACCTCCCAAAACTTTCCCCAAGATCTGAATTTAAATCGACCTTCATGAGAGATCCCTAAATATACTAGTTTTGGACTTAATTAATGTATTCCTGAGGATAACAAAGAAGAGATAATACTCAATATCCGTTCTGATCAGCCAAACTTTTGTTAAGCTTGTGAATATTAAAACGGCTGCCATCTTCATTGGCTGGCTTTCTGGGGGAACGGTTACTCTCCAAATCTTCGCTTGGGCTTAAACCCCCACATACTCGAGATCACCACTACACCACAACAGATAGCACGCTTTACGCTTTTTTTAAATTATTTAGAGAACACCTCATCCTCCACCTCCCATCCCACGTCCTCTTTTTCAGCCTTTTCTATGAAAGCTTCGAGAGAAGTATCCTCTATAAATGACTATGGACTATCAAACCCATGAGGTGATACTATGAAGCGCTGGGGACTAATATTTCCTACCCTCTACTTTTTCTTCCTTTTCATAATGATTTTTGTTTTTAATTTCCCTCGAGAAGTGACCCGGCAATGGATGTGGATCCAAGTGGGAGGTATAGTATTTATGATAGCTTTGGGATTGTACTTTGATGGATATGCCTCCTTAAAAGAGGTAATAACAATTGGAGCCTTCACACTCTTATGGCTAGGGCTATCTTTTACTGTGAACATCAGAAAAGAATACTTCACACTTTTAGGTCTCATTATAGAGCTTGTTTTAGATTTAGCACTTCGGGAGGGAGGATAAAATCCACTAGTTATGCTCCCAAGAGTTTAAAATTAGGGAGGAGAGGAGCTCTTTTTTAAGGATTTTTCAATATCATGTAGAAGTAGAATGGTGCGGGGGCGGGGATTTGAACCCCGGAACCCCTACGGGACGGGACCCTAAATCCCGCGCCTTTGACCAGGCTCGGCAACCCCCGCAAGTCCAATGTAATAACATAAGCATAGGTTTATAAGCTTTTATCTCCAATCTTATATTATGAAGCCCTATCTCCATAGATTTATGCGGGACTTTATCATGGGAGATACTCCAGAAGAAGTCTCTGAGCTAGTTCTTTCTACACTCAATGAGTTTTCAATTGACTTAAGAGAAATCTTGGAAATCAACGACTATCCAATCAAGATCACAGTCATTGACACCTGGGAAAAAGTTAGAGGGGACAGGATAATTGTTCTCCCTTACAGTGAGTTAACAGATGATGGAAGTCTATACTTTCTCAAGCAAGATTTGGAAGAGGCCATGGATAATCCTGATCTTGAAAAACTCAAGTTGCTTGCCTGGGAAATGCTAGTTTCAAAGGTTTCATATCTCTTATATAAGAATTTTGAGGAAATAAGAAGCTTAAATAACAGAAATGACATAGCAATCTTAGCCTCTCTACTCACAACAACAACTTTACTCTCTCTTGACGATATAAAAACAATAGCAGCTACCCTTGAAGCTAAGATATCTGTAATAAAGGAGGATTTGGAGAGTGTAGATGTCCTCTTTTCGTCAATAGATGTTCTCAGATATGATGAACAGGAAGCAGTATACAATGAAGTGAGAATGAAAGTTATTAGAGCGGGAGCCCAATTTCTCGATGCTTCCATAATTAACTGGATGTTTCTTCAAGCTATTACTTTAGCCCCATTAATAGATCCGAAGAATGAGATAAAAAGGCTAATTAAGGAAAGAGTATTTTCAGGGGACTTGAGCAAAAAGCTTGACGAAGTATTCAGTGGCATTTGGGCATTTTATGACCTGATAAAAATAGTGGGGAAGGGAAGATTTGAATTAGTTGAGCTTAGAGATAAAATACTGGAGTACAGGCAACGGCTTGGACTTGAATTTTATCCCTCCACCCAAGACTTCTTTGAAAAAGCCACTGTTATTTAGATATCTTTCAAAGTTCTGAATTCTATTGTTGTCTTTCCTTCTTTTTCTAGTTCTTTTCTCACACCTCTGACTGCTTGAACCATGTTAACAAGCTTTTGGTATGCAATCTTTCTATCCAGGAGCTTTAGACCACAGTCAGGGTTTATGTAAACCCACTCTGGTTCAAGGTAAGTGAAGACCTTCTTTATTGCTTGCCTTATCTCCTCTACACTCTCCACCCTGGGATTGTGAACATCAACTACTCCAAAGCCAAGCTCCTTATTTGAAAGCTTCTTAAGGAAGTCCATGTCTCTAAAGTTTCTATTTGCAAATTCCAGCGCAAATTGAGTAACCTTAATTTCATCAAAGTAATCGGCCAGAAGATTGTAGTTTGAATAACACACATGCAGTCCCACTTTCATTTTTATGCCTTTTACAGCCCTATTTATAGCATCTACAGCTAATGGAACTTCAGAGGGATGATTAAGCATTGCAGGTTCATCCAGTTGGACAAACTTTGCCCCGTGCTTTTCAAGTACCTTAAGCTCTTTGTTTATTATTTCAGCCAGATCCATGACGAAACTCTCTTTATCTGGATAATACTCATTGAAGCTCCACTCGGCAATTGTATACGGTCCAGTTATTGGAATTTTTACAATCTCTCTAGTAGTGTTTTCCTTTACCCAAAGAAATTCATCAAGCACTAGAGGCTCCTCGTATTCCAACTTATCTACAGCAGCCGCCTTATTAAAATAGGCATTCCCCCAGACTCTTACTGGCCCATAAAACTTAAATCCCTTAATTTTTGAAGTAAAATACTCGGTCATCTCACTTCTTCCCATCTCACCATCCCAGGGAATGTCAATGCCAGCTCTTTCATGCTCTCTCAACACCGAAATGCTTGCATCTCTAACCGCTTCCTTAAAATCTTCTTCTGGAATTTTTCCTAGTTCTCTTAGCTTGTACATTCTAAGCAACCATCTAGGCTTTGGGTAACTTCCTATAACACTTGTAGGAAGAATAGGAAGCTCCATTTTACTCACCTCCAAGCCTACCTAAAAGTCTCAGCTTTTTCCAAGCGACACTTTCAGGAAGGAAATCTAAAAGAGTGTTAGGTGTAACGTATATAGTTTCAAACTTTGCCAAGTACTTCCTAATCTTATCCCTAAGCCTATCTGCCCTCTCCATTTTTGTTGTTCTGGCGTCCACTATTCCAAGCCCTATCTCTCCACTGTATTCTTCTGGAACTGAACCTTCTATTAAATCAACGTTGAGTATAACTCCCTCAGGTAAAACTTGAGGAGTTCCAAAGTACGTTACTACCCACAACTTCTTTATCCTTCCAAGGTCTTCAATTATGTTCTTTGCAACTTCTTTATCTACTCTGTCCTCGATATTCTTAGTAGCTTCACTTATCTCAGCCGCCAGAGATGGTTCCTGAAGTTCCACGATTTTAACATCTAACTCTTTTATTAACTCCCCTATCACCTGGGCATAAGCTTCGGCAAGGTCGGTTAGTGTCTTATAGTACTCGTTGATTGAGTGGTATGCAAGAGTTACGGGGCCAGGTAACACAGCCTTCAATGTAGCCTCTGGATAAACATCTTCCTTTATCTCCTGGGCTATTGAAATCCACTCAGGAATTGGGTTTTCTTTCAACGCTATCTCTCCCCTAACTACAGGAGATCTATAGAAGAAGTTGTTTTCATAGAATTTGAAGAGGCCATTCACCTCTATACCATCAATGAACCTTATAAATGGGTTGAAAATATCGTCCCACCTGTACAATCCATCTGTTATGACTTTGATTTTTGCATCCCTAAGCTTCTCAAAAGCTCTTCTTGTATATTCTCTATACGCTTCTTCTAACTTCCTCTCATCTAATCTTCCTATGTAGTATTGCTCAAGTTTTTTAGCTAATCCTATTGGTCTCGGCAAACTTCCTATAAGGGCTGGAACAATCATTCCTTACACCCCCTAAAGCAATTCCTTCAGCAAATCTAACACCTCGTTCAATTTTTCCTCCCACCTAGTCTCTTCAAAAACAATGACGTTAATTCCCCCAAATTCAAGGGAAGAAATTTCCTCCACTATTGCTCTAATATCATCACCTGTCTTTATCCCCATTTTTCTTAGTATGGGCTCTAGTTCCCTCTTTAATGGATAAAGAATTGAAACAACCACTGGAACTTCATGGGGAGAATACTTAAGTGCTTCCTGGAGTATTTTTGGAATTTCTCTTACAACTTTTCTATTGGCAACCACTTGGCTTATAACGAGATCAGCGCCCGCAATAATTTTTCTTGCCAATCTTTTTCCTTCTAATTTTGCCGGATAGTTGGGATTTACAGTTCCTGCTATAAATGGACGCTCTTTAACCTCAACTCTTTCGCCTGTGGGTAGAACGCCAGAAAACATCAACTTTGCCAGCCTTATCATGTTCGCCGAATCCAAGTCAAATACTGGTTTTCCTTGGAGTATAAATCCTGACCAGTCACCAGTTGTTATTAATATACCCTCAAAGTCAAACTCTAGAGCTGTTCTGAATTCTGAAGATATTGCTATCACATTTCTGTCCTTAGCTGTTAGGTGGGGCATAACAGAATGTCCCTTCGATTTTAGCCAAGTTCCCAGGGCTGTAGGAGATATGTGAGGGTAACCTAATGGATTGTCTGGAATTGTGTAAAGATCGCCAACTTTCCTAAATTCCCTTACTCCTTTTTCGAACAACCTAATGGGAAATTCGACTGAAATAGCCTTTCCCCGCCCTAGATTTTTTATAAAGGAGCTTCTCTTGATCTCAACTTCTTCCCCTTCGAAAATCCTTTCCATCTCTAAGACTACAGGGTGCTCTACCAATAGAGGAGCTCCATCTAAAAGCTCAAATTTTTCCATTAGAGAGTACCATGGACAGAGATTTGAATTTACCTCACACTTTCCATCGAGTGCTCCTCCACAGGGACCGTTTAGAAGATCCTTTGGACAACCAAACACCCTCACACCTAACACCCCTTAAGGGCCCTATCTAAGTCCTCTATTAGCTCATCAACCTCTTCTATTCCCACAGAAAGCCTAATTAGACCATCCGTTATTCCAAGAAGGTCTCTAGTTTCTTTTTCCATGTTCTTTACGGCGCTTTTTACAGGATAAGTTGCAAGACTTTCCACACCTCCAAGAGAGGGAGAGGGAAATATTTTCTTTAGGCTTCTAAGGAATGCAAGTGCGCTTTTTTCACTTCCCAGGTCAAAAGAAACTACTCCCCCATAAAGATCCTTCCTAAATAATCTCCTAGCTATGCCATGATAAGGATCACTAGGTAGTCCTGGGTAGTGTACTTTCCTAACCTTTGGATGATCCTGCAGGAATTCTGCTATTGCTAAGGCATTTTTACTCTGCTTTTCAAACCTAACATTTAGGGTTCTCATGCCTCTTTCAACCATCCAGGCGTCAAATGGTTGGATTATCGTTCCCAATCTTCTCCTCCAGTCCCATAAATCATTTAAGAATTTTCCATTCCAAAGAATTACACCACCAGTAACATCGTTGTGTCCCGCAATGTACTTTGTCAAGCTATGAACGACGAAATTAACTCCATCTTCAAGGGGCCTGTAGAGGATGGGGGTAACAAATGTGTTGTCAACTATTAAAGTGATTTCTTCCTCTCTGCATTTTTTAGCAACTTCCCTAACGTCGATTACCTTTAAAGTTGGGTTAGTCATTGTTTCAATGAAAACAAGAGTTGTATTGGACGTTATAGTTTCACAAATTTTTTCTGCTGAGGGATAGGCAAGCCTTACTCTAACTCCAAATTTTTCTAAAAGCTTTGGTACCTCAATTGTGGTTCCATACCCCTCCATTGACATAACAATTTCGTCTCCAGCTTTAAGCAAGGATAGGAACAAAGTCGAGATAGCCCCCATTCCACTGTTAAATGCCAGGGCATTCTCAGCATTCTCTAGCTTAGCAAGCTTATCTTCCAAATTTCTTACTGTTGGATTTTCTTCCCTTGAATACTTTAGCTCTGTACCTCTTTCAGTAAGATAGGCATCCCCTATCTGCTTGAATACTGCAGTCAAATAGATAGGATAATGAAGAGGCTCCATTCTCTCACCTCTACCAAGACTTCTAAATTTACTTTATATATTTTTCGACATAAAAATGACACATAAATATAACCACAAAGAATTAAACTTGCAAAAGTAACTGGGAAAGAGTTTATAAAGAACTCTTAAGACGTAGCGAACATGGAGTTATTTTATCGAGTCACAATACATGAGATAGTCGCTGATGCTCTAATGTTGGTAGAGGAGAAAGAACTTTCATCTAAGCATGCTCTGGAAAAAATTTTCAAAAAAGTTGAAGGCAAAGATAAGGAGAAGGCTAGAGGAATAGCTCATGCTTATGTCTTCGAAATTGAAAAGTGGAGAGCCAAAATAGATTTTATCATAAACTCTGTTCTTAGGGGATCAAAAGTTGAAGATTTAGATCCTTATCTAGCAAATCTCCTTCGAATTGGAGTTTTTGAAATGAAATTTAAAAAGATAAATCCAGCAATTGCGACTGATTCCATAGTTCGGGTTGTTAAGGAAAAGTTTGACTTAACTCGGGCTAAATTTGCAAACGCTATTCTCAGGGAAGTTGAGAAGTTCAACGTTGAGAAGGCCTTAAAGCGGCTAAAAGAGAAGGACAGAATAGAATGGTTAGCCGTTAGGTTCTCCCATCCCAGGTGGTATGTAGAGTATGTAATAGACCTACTTGGCTATGATGAGGCAGTTAGACTCCTCCTAAGCAATTTAAAGCCTCAAAGGTATTATGTGAGGATAAATTCCCTAAAAGCTGATATTGAAAAAGTAAAGAAATACCTAGAAGAGAACGGGGTAAGAGTAGCATATACTCCTGTAGATGATGTTCTCAAGGTTCTAGAATATGAAAAACCCATAACAAAGTTAGAAGGGTACAAGAAAGGATACTTCGTCATTCAAGACTTAGCATCTGCATATGTAGCCCATGTTTTGAGTCCTGAACCTGGAGAAAGAGTGCTAGACTTAGCAGCAGCTCCTGGAAGCAAAACATTCCATGCTGCCGCTTTAATGGAGAACAAGGGGGAGATTGTGGCAGTGGACTATTCCTATGAAAGACTAGTTAGAATGAAGGAAAGAATGAAGAAGCTTGGAGTTAAAAATGTCAAGCTTGTTTATGCAGATGGGCAAAGTTATATTGACAAAGAAAAGTTTGATAAGATAATTCTCGATGCCCCCTGTTCTTCTTCTGGCACCTACAGGCAGTTTCCAGAAGTAAAGTGGAGGTTTAATGAAGAAAAAATAAAAAGGATAATCAGTGTTCAAAGGAACATGCTCATAAATGCTTTTAGAAACCTCAAAGAAGGTGGAGAAATGACGTATTCCACATGTTCGGTGAGAATAGACGAAAATGAGGAAAATGTAATGTTCGGCTTAGAAAGAGGTTTTGAAATAGTGGATTATCCCTTCTCCTGGGGAGATAAGGGATTTTTAGAAATCGGGGATAAAACGTTTAGAACTTGGACTCATAGACATGACTGCAACAGCTTTTTCATAGCAAAGCTAAGAAAACCTTGAAAAAGAGAAAGGAGAAAAATTCACTCCTCTTCTCCTTTAATCCTCATGATCTTAATCCTGCCAAGAGTTTCCCAGTATTCGACGTTGATACCTTCCTTTATTTTGTCCTTTATCTCCTCTTCAACTCCTGTATCTAACGGAACTTCGAACATTTCATAGGTCTCCATGTCCATAATTTGTACTGTGTCTGGAGTAACTGCGATAACTTGGGCTGTTCTCTTGTCAATTATTGGAACATCAACTTCTGCACTTGTTGGCTTGACAATGCTTCTAACTTTTCCATCAAATATTCCAACAGCTTCAATTCTTGCCTTTGCTGATCCGTGTTTTCCGGGAGAGGACACTGTTATGTTGACTATTCTACATGGCTCATCGTCAATAATTATATACCTTCCAGGTTTGAGCTTACTCACTTGAACTTTTGTCTTATCTCCCATCTTCATCACCTCTACTTTTGTCGAGAAAAAAATGAAAAAGTGTCATTTATTAGTTTTTTGATCATCTAGTGGACTTTAATAGGAAATTGTTAAACACTAAAGGAGACAGTAGGAGGAATCCTAGGACTATTCCAATTAATGCTACATCTCCACCAGATTGTAAAGCTGGAACTAAAGCAACGATAAAGAATATTGCTATCAATATTGCAAATATTGCTTCTGCAACTTTTCCAGAGCCTTTAGTGGCTTTCAGAGCAGGTAGTGACTCAATTAATGCAAACAGTGGAAGCATTAGAGCTACAAGAACTACTAGAACTTCCTTTATAGCAGGTAAAGATAGCAGAGTGCTCAATATCCCTGTAATGATAGAAACTATTAGGATAGCATTTTTCCTTGTCACTTGGAACATATCTGAAATTATTTGCCCTCCCGTTTCTATTAAAACTAGCAAAGTTGTGAAGCCAGCAAAGAACAATGAGATCATTAAGAATGCAATTATATATGTTCCCCCTTCCATTCCAAGCTTTCTTAGGATATCTGGTATTCCATATACAGTGTCTATAAGTCTAAGAAAGTTCATTCTTTCGGGAGAAGTATATTCTCTCCACAAGGGGAGGAAGTATTTGTCGTATACATCAAGAGCTTCCATGGCTTTTCCTTTCTCAAATGCCGACCAATAAGCTTGATGAGCGGCTCCTATTGAGTACGTAAGTATCAATGCTGCGGAAAGAGACAACAGTGCCTGCAGAATTACTACAACTGCGAGCACTTTTTTTATGTCAAATTTCCACCCAGAAATCGTCATTCCAATAATATAGTAGAATCCAACACCTAGACCAAACATCATGAGAGTCGTTAAGAATGTTAGGACGACTGTCCTCATGTTAAGTTCTCCGCTAAATGAAAATACTGTTTCTAAGGTTGTTCTTACGAATTCCCTGGAAGTCTCCTTTACTACAACTTCGCTGACCTTTGAGCGTAAGAAGAATACGGAAATTATAATCAGGATTATAAGCAGTATAGAGAAGATGGCTATTGCATCAAGAGATCTCCCTCTGGTTCCAATTAATATAATCATTGCAACTAGAGCAATGATTAGTCCAAATCCAGGGGCTCCAATGCCAAATAGTTTTTCAACCGCCAATCCTGTATAATGAGCCACTACAGCAGAAACAAAGAACAGGAAACTTACTAAAACTACTGAAACCGCTGGAAGTCTAGCACTCTTCACCATAAATTCATGGATTCTGTATGTTTTTTCTTTAATTGAATTTATCTGTCCAAGTACTCCAGCAACTACAACTGCGGAAAAGACTAGCATTAGTACTAATCCCTTTAAGCCAATGGTCATGTATATTTTTGGAATCACTGTAAATGTCCATATTCCCAAAGTATATCCTACAATTATAAAAATCAAGTACAAGCTCCTATTCATCGAGCCTTCCCCCCGTTCATCTTTATTTGTCTTTCTCAATACAAAATATTATAAATCTTTTTTACTTTATAACCTCCCACTCATAAGAAACTATGACCTCATTTACAATTGTCCAGGCCATTAATGGTTCTCTATAAAGGCTTATCTTCACTCCCTCCACTTTGCTTCTGAAGTCTCCATGAGGAAAGCCCCCAACTATAACAACAGGCTTTTTAAAGCTAGCCAACAGTTTTCCAAAGTGTTTCGGTATCATAAACTCTCCATTTTCGTGCATTATAAATACAGCATCTGGAGATATCTCATTTATTAACTCAGCTAAGGTTTTCTTTTCCAATCTTAAGAGCTGTAAATCCTCCGGAACTACTTTCTTCTCAAACAAACTCTCCATAAGGCCAATAAACCTGTTATAATTTCTTGGAAGTCTAGTAGAAGGATCTACGTAAATCACTTCATCATTCCTTGTGTGAACGTAAACTCTAAGCCTATCCTCTTTATTAAGGATACTATCCAAAGCATTTAATAGGCATATATGAACAATATCGGGCCTTCCCCTCCTTTCTCCATCCTCTAACTGTCTCAGTGCTGCATGATGATATGTAGAATCAAGGATTATTTTTTCTGGCTTCTTTTTTCTTCTCTTGGCATAATTCACAATGGCTGGATGATCAATTATACTCTCAGGAACTAGCTCAAGTTCAGAGTCTGCTATAATTAGATGAAGTCTCTTCTTCACGTTTTCACCCCTAAATAAATAAAAACATGAACACAAAAATTTATTGATGCTCTCCATATTAAGGAAGAAAAATAGGAAAATTGAGGAAATAAAGAGAGGAAAAAGAAAAATAATGCACATAAGTGATACCCCTAGAAGTGTCTACAAGTTTCTTGGAGAGCTAATAGCAGAAACTCAGCCTGACGTGATAATTCACACTGGAGATTTAGTCGACAACCTAAAGCTCGAAAGAAAACCATGGCTTAAAGAGAAGTATGCAGAAAGTCTCAAAAAATTATCCTTTATCTTTGGGAAGTCTGGAGCTTTGGTGTATATAGTCCCAGGAAACGAGGATGATGTTGAATTAATAAAGAGAATTATTCTCAATTCTATTCTTGTAAAACCAGGGTCAGTAATAAAATTGTACGGCTTAACCTTTGCGCTCTCGCACAAGCCAGAAGACATTAAGGAAATACAGGCAGATTTTAAGTTGTATGGACATGACCCTAAATGTTTCGAGGGGTTAAATGGTATTCATTCTGTGAATTTTATAATAATTCCAGAGAAAAAAGTCGTTAAAATAAACTATCCCCCTGGGACAAATTTTGATAGAGGATACAGAATTTTTAGGGGGCTATAACATGAGAAGTTTTCGATTTGGTCCGGGAATTATTTGTGTAAAAGGGGATAAGAACAAAATACTGAAGAAAACAAAGACAACTCCTCTCTCCCTTTCAGAGGCTCTTGCCAAAAGTGATGAGTTAGATACTATTATTGTTCTGAACACCCAAGAAGCAATATTAGTTAAGATGTATCCCTGGGTTGCTCTTCAAAATATAATTCACTACGTAGAGGATGCTGAGAGTAAAGGAATAATCATCCTAATTAGAACTCCTAATCCTTCTAAAACCAGCGAGATTATTAAGGAGAGACTTAACGGAAAACTCCTAGATCCGATCGAAGCAATATTAAATTCCTCCTACAACGAAACTATATTAATGCTAACGAGAAGGCCCATTACAAGGCCAATAAGGATAGAAGATGTGGAGGCTTCCCTACTACTTCCATACAACTTCCACCGCGTCTACGGAAGTATAATCCTTGAGATTCCATTAATTCTAATGGAGACATTAACAGAATGGAAGGAGATCATAATAAAGGTTTACGACACAGCAAGAAAATACCGAGAAAACATAGAGAGGTTAATAATCGCAGTTGAAGACTTAGACCTTGGATTTATAGTAGGAGAAGGATGGGATTGGGATTACCCACGACCTCTCCTTAAAGTCCCCGTATACAAGTTAAAATTATTCACCTGGGAAGATCCGAGGAGGATAAAATTCCTCCTTAAGGGATTGGAATACGTGGGTTACAGAAGACTGTGTGATATAGACGTAATAGTGGAGAATAAAAAGATAGAATGGATAGAACTAGGAAAATTTAGATCAAAGTTTGATCTCGCAAGCAGGGCTAGAGAAGAGTTGGAAAGAAGCTTAAGCGAGGAAGCTTTGGAAAAGATAAAGAGTATAGAAGAGAAGTTATTATCGAAAGGCTAAAAATTTTTAAGAGAAATAACACAACAAAAAGCGCTAATGGGGGATGAAAAGTGAATCCGGAAAACAAGATGATGTTAATGGCATATGGGATATTTGCAATTGCAGGGATAATTAGCGGAATTCTAGGAGCTTACGCTCCCCTAGGATGGATAATTGGGTGGATAATATACATTCTCGCCCCAAAGCTTTTACTTAACCTAGTTCCAGACTTACCCGAAGAACTTAGGAACGAAAGAGTGATACTCAGAAAAACATTTTGGAGCTTTTTCTTCTTCTGGCTATACTTTACAGGACTTACATACACTCTTATAACTAACTATGAACCAGTAGCATATTATGAGAAAGCTCTTTACTACAACATAACGAAGGGATGAACTATGAATGTGGAAGAAATGAAAAAGGCCGTGGCAAGGGCAGCACTTGAGTTTATAGAGGATGATATGGTGGTTGGACTAGGAACAGGCTCCACCACAGCATACTTTATAAGATATTTAGGAGAGATGATAGAAAAAGGAAAAGTAGAAGATATCTATGGAGTACCCACCTCCTATCAAGCAAAAATTCTTGCTATGGAAAGTGGGGTGCCAGTTCTTTCATTGGATCAAGTAGATGCAATAGACATAGCGGTAGATGGTGCTGATGAAGTAGATCCAAATCTTAACTTAATCAAAGGCAGGGGTGCTGCCCTCACAATGGAAAAAATAATCGAGTATAGGGCTGGAACATTCATCGTGCTGGTGGATGAGTCAAAGCTTGTCGATTATCTCTGCCAGAAAATGCCAGTTCCAATTGAAGTTATTCCAGCTGCATGGAAGGCGATTTTAGAAGAGTTAAGCATATTCAATGCAAAGGCTGAGCTCAGGATGGGAGTTAAAAAGGATGGTCCAGTTGTTACTGAAAATGGGAACTTTATCATTGATGCAAAATTTCCAAGAATAGATGATCCCCTCGACATGGAAATCGAACTTAACACTATCCCAGGAGTAGTTGAAAATGGAATTTTTGCCGATATAGCGGACATAGTATTAGTAGGGACAAAAGAAGGAGTAAAAAGATTAGAAAGGTAAAATGTTGGAGAAACTTTTTTCCCTCGGTTATTCTAAAACTTTTGCAGAAAGATACTATCAACTTTGGGGTGAAAGAGCTATAAGAATTGCTGAGGCCATGGAAAAACCCTTGCCCAGGTGTTTTAGAGTCAATACGCTTAAAGGAACTATCTCAGAGATAACTAAGAGATTAATGAAGAAGGGGTTCCAATTCACCAGAGTCCCCTGGGCAAGAGAAGGATTTTGCTTAACTCGTGAACCATTTTCAATAACATCCACGCCTGAATATCTAACAGGCCTCATCTATATTCAAGAGGCAAGCTCAATGTACCCCCCAGTTGCCCTAGATCCAAAACCAGGGGAGATAGTTGCAGACATGGCCGCGGCCCCTGGGGGAAAAACCAGTTATATGGCCCAGTTAATGGAAAATAAAGGATTAATCTTTGCCTTTGATGTAGATGAGGAAAGGTTAAAGGAAACGAGGCTTAACCTCTCCAGGTTAGGGGTTTTAAACACAATTCTTATTCACAAGTCATCCTTGTATATAGATGAGCTAAATATGAGCTTTGATAAAATCCTCCTCGATGCTCCATGTACCGGTTCTGGAACAATTCACAAAAATCCTGAGAGAAAGCACAATAGAACGTTAGATGATATAAAATTCTGTCAAGGGCTTCAGATGAAGATGATAGAGAAAGCCCTTGAAGTTCTGAAACCCGGAGGAATTTTAGTCTATTCAACATGCTCGTTAGAACCAGAGGAGAATGAATTCGTAATTCAATGGGCCCTAGATAACTTTGATATTGAACTCCTTCCCCTGAGGTATGGAGAACCTGCCTTGATTAATCCCTTTGGCATCGAGCTCAGTCCAGAAATAAAAAAGGCAAGAAGATTTTATCCTGACACTCACAAAACAAGTGGATTTTTCATAGCTAAAATTAGAAAGAAAGGCTAGAGAAATGCATGCCTATGTTTTGTAAGTCCATACAATCCATAAGCTAACAAGGCAAAGTCCACTATAGAGAGTATTATTACAACATAGGCATAAACAACTATAAATGTCTCACTTTTGCCCAGATACTCAGCGGCTGTTCTTATAGCCTCTGGATCTCTCAAAACTCCATAGAACATCCTAATTAACATTGGACTCTGAATCATGGGTATTGGAGCGACTGCATAAGCAAGCATTAAACCTGTATATCCTCTTCTCTGCAAGCTCAGCATTGAAAGAATCGCTGGAATTGCTAAAATTAATGCAGTTACTGCTAATTCGGGCCTTGTAGATAGTCCAGCTAGAACAAAATAAAGCGCCATTCCGAATATAAAAGACCTGTAAGCCTTTTTAAGCTTTCTTAGCATCGTTGGTTTAAAGTCGTAGAAAGCAGTTTTAGAGTATAAGTTCATTTTCTCCACAGCTTTGATGTATTCCTTTTCTCCCATTCTCTCTATTGCCTTATCGTTGGTGTTGTTCTTTATCTCCACTGATCTCTTCCTCAAAAATTCCGCCATTTGAACGTTGTCATTTTCCACCTCTCCACTTAACTTAAGAAAGTTCCCCGAGGCTTCTTCCAACAGAGAGATTAGCTTTCTCTTTCTTTTCTCCTCAAAAACTTTAACCTTCTCAAGTTTTTCAATTGTCTTGATCAGGTTCTCAGAAACCTCTTTAAGAATCTCTGGGCTCTTCACAAAAGCACACCCCCAAATAAAAAAGAAAAGAGAAAACTAAAAAGCCTTTAGGCTTTTGCTTGTTCGGCCTTCATGAGCTTACTTATACTCCAGCCCATCATGATGAATATTATCAGCCACGCAACTATCATGTACACGGCCCACATATTCTTCACCTCACACTTTGATTATCACTTCGTTCTTCGCTAGCTCTTCTCCGTACTTCTTCTTAATTGCATAGTAGGTTTCGATTGCACCAAGGAGGAGCATTGCCACTATTGCGATCTTTGCTGGTGTTTCTAATGTCTTGGAAACTAGGTCAGAGAATGTTCCGAACAGTGGAAGAGCGATGAAAATTGGAGCAATTATTACGGTAATCCACTTGTAGATTGTTGGAACGTTGATGTATGCTCCCTCGTGTAGTTCCCTCCAGAAGTTGTCAGGCTTGAACAGCCATACTCCAACTATTATGTCAAACAGTGCAAGTAATGCTAACTGGAAGTTTATCCATGCATCTACCTGATCAAGGTAACCGCTAATGTACACTACTGGGATTCCAAGGAGGAAGTATATGACGAACACAATCCAAGTTCCAGTCTTTCTTGATATTCCTAGATCTTCCTCCAGTAAAGCCGTTAGATAGTTGTACATAGCTATTGCTGAAGTAAATCCTGCAAACCAGAGGAGGAGGAACCATAAGGCTCCAAAGAACCTACCTGCAGTTCCCATCTGAACAAATATGTTTGGAAGGCTTGTGTATGAGAATCCAAGTCCAAAGTTCTCTGAAATCCATGCTAATGCAGCATTGCTACCCTGGGCAAGAACATCTTCCGGCACAATCTTTGGAGCGTATGCTACAGCCAATGGAACTGCAATTGAACCACCGAGAACAACTTCAGCAAACTCGTTCAGTGAAACTGTAGCTAATCCTGAGAGTGCAACATCATCTTTTGGTCCAAGATACGAAGCATAGTTCTGTATAATACCCATTCCGAGAGAGAGTGTAAAGAATATCTGACCACTTGCCGCAAGCATTACTTCCCATAGGTGATCCTTTAGATAGCCCCAGTTTGGTGACCAGATGAACTCGAATCCCTTAATTGTGGACCAGTTGGGATCTCCGAGGGGTGATCCCAATGCAAAGACGTAGATAACTAAAATGATTGCGAATATGTACAATAGTGGCATCATTACCTTGACCCATCTCTCAATTCCCTTGCTTACACCTTGGCCAACTGCTATTGCTAGTAAGACCACAGTAATGCCCCAGAATAAGAACACCAGTCCATGGTTACTGAGGTAGCTAGCAAAGAACTCTGCCGTATTCTCCACATTGAAATAAGCTCCACTAATGCTAAACCATGAGTAAGCTGCCGACCATCCAATTAGGTGAAGGTAATAGCTGTTAAGTAGAGTTGTTGTTGCAAATGCTAGAGCTCCACCAATGAGACCGAAGAATAGTGCACCCCTTGGCTTTAGGGTTTCTCTTGCCATCAGATAAAAGGTTGGGCCCAATGTTCCGTGACCGTATTTACCTCCATATCTTCCCTGCACCCACTCTACCCACATCACTGGAATTCCAAGGAAGAACAGTGCCAAGAAGTAAGGAACCATGAATGCTCCTCCACCGTTCCCAGCAACCTGGGTTGGGAACCTGACGAAGTTTCCTAGACCAATGGCATTTCCTGCCATCGCTAAAATAAGTCCAATTTTTGTTGCCCACCTATCTCTCTGCTCCATTCGTGACCACCTCCAGAATTTTACAAATATCTCCATATTTTCACCGATATATAAACTTTCTCCAGGACAATTGCCGAAAAATGACAAAAATTTGGTTTTACAACTTTGTAAATCATAAAATATAGGTTTATAACTCCCAGGATTATATTTTATCTGGGTGAAATGCCATGGCACTTAGCGACAAGCTTGATTTAGTTAATCCCTCTGAGATTAGGAAGCTCTTCGATTTGGCCGCTGGCATGAAGGATGTAATTTCATTGGGAATTGGAGAGCCCGACTTTGACACTCCAGCTCATATAAAGGAATATGCAAAGGAAGGCCTTGACAAAGGCTTGACCCATTATGGTCCTAACGTTGGATTACCTGAACTTAGGGAAGCCATAGCAGAGAAGTTAAAGAAACAGAATGGAATTGAGGCAGATCCAAACAGTGAGATAATGGTTTTAGTTGGGGCGAATCAAGCCTTTCTAATGAGCCTAGCAACCTTTCTAAAGGATGGGGAGGAGGTATTGATCCCAAGTCCAATGTTCGTGAGTTATGCTCCCGCGGTAATTTTAGCAGGTGGAAAGCCAGTGGAAGTTCCCACATATGAGGATAACGAGTTTAGAATAAACGTCGATGATCTGAAAAAACACGTTAGCGAAAAGACAAGAGCGTTAATAATAAACTCACCAAATAATCCCACTGGAGCAGTGCTAACTAAAAAAGACCTCGAAGAAATAGCTGACTTTGCAAATGAGCATGATCTAATGATAATAAGCGATGAAGTTTATGAACACTTCATATATGACGGAGCTAAGCATTACAGTATAGCAGCCTTGGATGGAATGTTTGGGAGAACAATAACAGTTAATGGCTTCTCAAAAACGTTTGCAATGACCGGATGGAGACTTGGCTTTGTAGTAGCGCCTTCCTGGGTAATTGAAAAGATGGTAAAGTTCCAAATGTACAACGCAACGTGTCCAGTAACCTTTATACAATACGCAGCAGCCAAAGCACTAAGAGACGAGAGAAGCTGGAAGGCAGTTGAGGAAATGAGAAAGGAATATGAGAGGAGAAGGAATCTAGTGTGGAAAAGACTTAATGAAATGGGACTGCCCACAGTTAAACCTAAAGGAGCATTTTACATCTTTCCAAGAATCAAGGACACTGGATTGAGTAGCAAGGAGTTCAGCGAACTAATGCTGATGGAGGCAAAGGTGGCTGTTGTCCCAGGAAGCGCCTTTGGAAGAGCTGGGGAAGGATACATAAGAATAAGCTATGCAACGGCATATGAAAAGTTAGAAGAAGCAATGAATAGAATGGAAAAAGTTCTAAAGGAGAAAAAGCTCATCTGAGATCCCGAGTAAGAAATCTAACGTACGCTATCGAAAAAGGAAACAGAAGTTCAATTATTAGTATTGCCAAGTTGTTTATCCCATAGCTAAGGCTGTCGACCAAAGGAAGGTACTCATAGTAGCCCTCCTCACCAGCAAATGTATACAACATTAGCTGAGCAAAATGCATCACGGGATTCAGATAGCTAATTCTCCTTTCCCATGCATCCTTTTTTTCTTGCCACTCCCTATACAAATCATAGCAGTGCTCAGTTGTTGTTTCTGTTGTTACAACTTGTTGCCCATTAATTTCCACAGTCCTCGTTACCATTATAGGATGACACTCGGGAGGATCTCCCACTATGGACTCTGCGATATTACCTGCTACTATTGGATATATTATAACAAAGAATATCACGAGACCAACTGAAATCAGAAGGGCAGTCTCTGGACTCTTTATTAGTGTTGAGATCATAATTCCAAAGCTCAAAAAGACAAGTGTATAAGTTAGTATAAACACCGAAAGCACGAAAAGCCTTGCAACTGAAAATCCTTCTACGGGAATTCCAAAGATTAGAGATAGTGCTAGGGTAAATATAAACCCGACAAATATTACAATCAGGAGAGCTATGGCGTTTCCCAAAAACTTGCCATTTATTACCTGATCCCTATAAACTGGATGACCAAGGAGAACCTTAATTGTTCCCTCCTTAATCTCTCTGTTTATTGAATCTGCACCCAAGAGTATTCCCAGGAGGCCACCAAAAAATACCCAAAGATTGGAGTTTGTCATAAATATTTGGGAAATTGGTGTCATGTAGACCCATCCGCTAGCCCCCATAATGCTCTGATGAACTACACCAACCTCTTCCCCAACCCATTCTTTTGAAAAATAAATTGCAAGGCCAAGAAAAATTAAATAAACGGAGAGCAAGATTATGAATCTCTTCGTTTTAACTGCTGTATAAAGTTCCTTTAATGCTATGTTAAGTTCAGCCTCCATAGATTATCTCCTCCCAACCCTTCTTATCATGATAATTACTACAAGGAATGCGACTATCAAGAGTGCTAGGCCAATGTAAGCTGAGGTTGATCTTTGCCTTACAACGACTCTAAGAGTGTCTTGCCATTCCTGTTGGTCGGAGGTGACCTTAATGGTAACCCTGTATTCTCCAGCAGGTGTTCCTTCTGGAACCTTTACTTTTAAAGTTGAAGTAAAGCGATCCTTTGGAGCCACCATCGGCGCTGAATCTGGATCAACTTCAACTTTCCATCCTTGAGGCGCTGAAACTTCTATCTTAACATTGGTTACAGGTGCGTTTCCATAATTAACGACCTCTATTTCGGTGGTTTTCTCTTCTCCAGCAGTTATGCTAAGGCGATAATTCATTAAGTTGACGTACATTTCATAAGTGCCAATTAAGTGAACAGTAATTGGTATTTCCTCTTTTGTTCCACTGCTAATGCTCTCCACTATAATAGTCAAGTTATAGTCTCCTGGAAGTGCATTCAAAGAAGGATAGACGCTTAAGTAGACATTCTTTGATTGTCCTGGGTCTACTTCAACTTTGTTCACCTCAAGATTACTATCTGGACTTAGAGTAAACATTGCATTCCAATTTTCTGGAAGGCCCCTTACTGAGAGTCTGTACTCATCGCTATTTTTACCAAGATTCTCAATTGTTATCAGGAATGGAGGATTTGGAGTTCCCAGAAGAATCGAATATACGTCAGATTCTGTGTCTACTGCAAAATAGTAAGGTTTCCTCGAAAGGATTATCTTAACGTCCTTAACTTCTCCATCTTCAACTTCTACTTTTTTCGAAGCTTTTTCATACCCCTCTTTTTCCACATAAATTTCATATTCCCCAGGTTTAATCGAGATTTCTGCCTTTCCACTTGAATCCGTTCCCATCTCCTTATCCCCAACAATGACTTTTGCTTTGGGAACTGGATTACCTTCTTCATCTATGATTAGGATGTTAAGTGTGGCATTTTCCCCCTTGTATGTCTTATAGATGTTGACAAAGAACGTTACAACTTTTGTTTCTGAGTATTCATTTCCGCTAATTGATAACGTTACAGGAATTTCATACCTCCCAAGATCGGCTCCTCTTGGAACATCCAAACTTATTTCAAGGGTCTTCGAGTCTTCTTCACTTAGGTGAATCATGCTAACTCTGCTTCCCATATATAGGCTATGGGCATCCCACCCTTCAGGGACCCCTATCTCTACACTCACATTGGCTTCGATCGTACTTTGTATTACAAGGGGGAATTTAATCTCCTCTCCAGCCTCTGCATCCTGGGAAATTATTGAAGTAATAACCTCGACTTTTCCTTTTCTAGTTTCTCCTTTTACATCGATAACTACTCTGTGAACTTCTGAATTAACCTTGAACTCAATTATTTCTCTTCCACTGTACTCCTCTGGAATTTGAACATTCAGTGTTAAGGTTACAGCAGACTTTTTTGGAATTTCAATGCTCCTTACTGCAATTCCCTGATAAAGAAATTCTGCACTCCAATCTTTGGGAATTCTTAAGAATTCTAAGGAGATTACGGTGGAGTTATCTCCTCTATTTTCAATAACTATTGGAAAACTTAGAACGTCTCCTGGTTTAGCGACAACTTCCTTGTAGGGAAAAGAAACACTAATTTCGAATGTTTTTTCCCCTTTAACAGTAACTTGAGGTAGTTCATAAATCACTAGGCTTTTTCCAGTGAACTCTAATATATACTTGTCTACCTTAACTGACTCGTTAGCTTTTATGTAAAATACTGATGTACCGCGCTCAATTGTAATTTCTGTAGAGTTTACTTCCAGTACCTCAAAGTTTTTAACAAAGCTACCTTTTTCCACCTTGTATTCTTCTCCTATGGCTTTCCATAGAACTACAATAAATAATCCTTTTTCTGCATCATAACTCCCACAAGAGACAATTAGATTTCCTGTTTCAACTTCTGCACCAAAGTCAGCTTTCAATATCTCTTTTATTGAGTTGTTGGCTTCAATAATTACATAAGGACTGCCGTCAATCCCAAACTCGATTCTAATTAGGTACTCATTAATCTGCAGTTTCTGATCTTCTTTAAGATGTCCAGAGAAAACACTAACCTTCTTGACGTATTCTTGTGCCCCAAATACTGGAAGTGCAGAGAGTAGGAAAAGCAACACCATGGCAAAAGCAAAAAACCTTTTCATTCTTCGTCCCCCCTCTTATAAATTGTTCTTAAGAACACGTCCTCCAAACTTGGCTCCTCTACTTCAAGGCTTAAAATTGTGATATTTCTCTTCTGTAGTTCCTCACTAATATCTTCTCTAATGTCGGATTTTGCAAATATTATTGCCTTGTTTTCGGACAATTTTTCAATCCTAATAATTTCTGGGTGAACGATCTCTGGTATAGGTTGTTTAGTTTCCACCTTAATCTCATATCCTTCAAGCTCCATAAACTGCTTTTTAATTTCTTCAAGGGTTCCAACAGTTCTTAGTTTTCCCTTTACAATTATGCCCACTTCATCTGCAAGCTCCTCAACCTCGCTTAACACATGTGAAGAGAAGAATATAGTCTTCCCAGCTTTTTTCTGTTCCCTTATTATACTCTTTACAAGATATGCTCCTTCAGGATCCAAGCCGCTCGTAGGTTCATCAAGTATCAATAGATCTGGATCATTAATCAATGCCTGAGCTAAGAGGAGCCTCTGCTTCATTCCTTTGGAAAATGTCTTAACCCTTCTAAATCTCACATCCCACAGACCGACAAGTTTTAAGAGTTCCTCTATTCTCTTTTCTTTTTCTTGCCTAGACATCTTGTAAAAATTGGCAAAAAATTCGAGGTTTCTCCATGCTGTTAGTTCTTCATAAAGCGTTGCATTCTCAGGCAAAAAACCAAGCCGCTCTTTGGCCTTTATGGGTTCTTTAAATATATCATATCCAAAAATTTTTATGGAACCGCTATTTGGAACTATCAGCCCAAGCATGCTAAGTATTGTCGTAGTTTTGCCAGCTCCATTTGGACCTAAAAATCCAAAGGCAATTCCCTCTTTCACGTTCAAGGTAAGACTATCTACTGCCTTAAACTTTCCATAACTTTTTGTTAAATTTTCAATCTCAATAACGTACATTTCTATCACCTCAGATCTAGCTTAATGAACTTTAGGTAGCTTAGGAATAGGGAAATAAACAATGTAACTATTATCGGAATTAAGTCGGGGAGGCCTAGAATTATTCCCTCGATAATGCTTCTATCCTCAACTATGCTAACACTTTCTTCACTTCCCCCTAAAAATGTCAAACTTCCTAAGATGTCCTCTCCAGCCTTTGAACCATATATAAGGCTACATATTTCCCCAAAATCCGTAGGAAGAGATAAAATGATGATTTTAGAATAAGTTGAATAATACCTGTTTATCCACTCCTGAAACTCTCTGTTTTGAGTAAAAACAGGCGTATTGTTCTCGTATTCAACGATTAAGCTTGGTGGCGTTCCTGCTGTAGCAAAGGCCACTATTGAGGCAACTATCGGGATTACAAAGACAAATATTATGAAAACAAATATCCCAGCAAGCAGACTATTAGTTGGATTTCTCATTATTACCGATAGAAGAATACCTAATGCGTAAAGTGCCACTCCATAGAGTATTGTAATTGGATAAATTGCGAGAAGCCTGCTGATATCATATCCAGTTACTCCAGCACCAAATACGAGCGCAATTCCTATCATAAAGACATAAAAGAGTCCCACGGTTACAGCAATAGTTATAGCCCCTCCCAGAAGTTTTCCAAAGATTATCGTGTCCCTATAAATAGGCTTAGCTCCAAGAACTTTAATTGTGCCTTGTTTTATCTCAGAATTTATAGCTGTTGAAGCCAAGAGAAGGGAAAGTAACGTTACACCATAAACGTAAGCAGTGGAAAATGACGTGAGGAAGAGTTGCTGAAATGGAGTCTTGAACTCAAAGCCAAGTGTGTTCATTATTGAGTTCAGCTGACTTATGAATACCACTGCAATTACTAAAAATATTCCTAAAATAACGTAGAATCTTTTTGTTCTAATGCTTATCTCGAATTCTTTAATCGCTATATTCAGTACTGACACATTATCACCCACTCTTAAAAATTTTTTGACATTGAAATTATTCCACAGCATCACTCTCAAAAAATTACACACATACTTAAAAATTTTTTGACATTGAAATTATTCCACAGCATCACTCCTAGGATAATATAACTAATGATCTTTCATGAGCCTGCTATCAAAAAAGAAGCTAAAAACTAAAAGAAAGAAGATTTCAACCCATTTGAAGAGCAACAGTTCTTAATTCTCCCCTTTCAAATCTGTGAGGATCGTACCACTCTACTGGAAGTTCTGTCTTACCTTTTGTGATTAAATCAGCAACCATCTCAGCTACCGCTGGAGCCATCATAAATCCATGCCCTGAAAATCCTGCAGCGATGTAATAATCACTTACACCTTCAACTTTCCCGATAGCTGGGTTACTGTCGGGAGTTTTTGCGTAATAACCTGCCCAGGTTCTTAGGATTAGTAGATTCTTTAGAGCTGGTATTATCTTTGAGAAATAGTAGCTAACTTCTCTTAGAAACTCATAAGTTGGAGTCAAGTCATATGTTGGCCCCACTTCATAACCAACTCCTCCTATAATCCCTCCATGCGCAGTTTGTGTTAAATAAGCGTGACCATACTTGAAAGATATGACCATCGGCTTTATAGTTCCTCTTTTAATCGGTTGGGTTATCACTGCTTGATGCTTGTAGGGCTCAATTGGAATGGAAGTTTTAATACCAGCCATAGCATTTATCAACTTTGCCCATGCATTAGTTGCGTTTACAACAATCCCCGTCTTTATTACCCCTCTATTTGTTTTTACTCCCTTAATCTCATTATTTTCGATGATAAATCCCTTTACCTCCGTGTATTCAAGTATTTTTGCACCATACTCCTTTGCCTTAAGTGCAAAGGCCGTTGTAGAGTGAAACGGATCTGCTTTTCCATCCGTTGGATTCCACGAAGCTGCGATTACTTCGCTTATATCCAAGAGTGGAACTATCTCCTTCGCCTCTTCTGGGGTTATCAACCTAGTAGGAACTCCAAATTTGTTCTGGATCTTTATGTTTTGCTTAAATATCTCAACTTCCTCATCATCATACAATAAGAAGAGGTAACCTGTTTGCTCGAACTTAAAACCATATTCTTCACTGTACTTCTTCCAAAGCTCTACAGAGCGCTTCATAACTTGAACGTTTGCTTCATCGTTAAATTGCTGTCTAATTCCCGTTCCACATCTAAAAGTTGAGCCAGAACCAATGAACCTCTTCTCAACGAGGGTAACTTCTTCTCCTCTCTTAGCGAGCTCATGAGCTATCGTAACTCCAACAATACCCCCACCAATCACGACAATTTCACTTTTTTCTGGAATCATCCCTCTCACCTCCTAGATAGAATTCCTAACTTTACGGTTTTTATTGGGGGCCTTGCCACAGGTAGGTCTATTTCACCTAGCTTAATTCCCGTAACCTGGGAAACAACTGCTGCCCCATTGAAGAGGCAGAAACGTCCCTGGCAAAAGCCCATAGCTAGATGGGTTAACCTTTTAATTATTTGAAGATCTGTTATGCCCTTTTCGACTACATCATATACCTTTCTTAAGGAGACATCACATCCACATATCTGGACGTCATCCAAGTTCAGCTTGTTTATTGGGATTTTTGGCACAGGAAGAGCTTCAGGTTCAAATTCCTTAAGCTTTTCTTTGTATATGCATGGTTCTGAATCTATTCCAAATTCCCTAAGAATATATGCTCCAACTAGCCTTCCTTCCAGGTAATTTGTATAGTGGGGCTTTATCGTCACTGCACTGCCTGCTACATATACCCCCTCTCTAATCTGGTTATATTCATTTACAACGGGCCTATAATATCCCCTCCTAAAGTGTAATTTTCCTCCTGCCTGGGTAATGGGATTTATGTCAGGCCTTTTACCATCAGCAAATATTATTGCATCAACCTTGTACTCATTTCCATTGAAGTCAATAACCTTCTCAACCTTCTCTTTCCCTTCAACCCTTTTTACAGAGGGCACCTCTACGTAATCAATTCCCCATCTCTCGAGTTCATATATTACTTCCTCCGCCTTACTTCCAGTAACAGCTACATTCCAACCTGGAGCTACTTCCCAAACGTTCATTACCTCAAGCGCAAAATCACGCCTAAAGACCCCAGGCATGTCGTTGTTTTCAAAGAGCATTATGTTATCCACCGCACCAGTAGCTAAAACTACCCTTTTAGCCAGAAATTCTATTAGATTATTTCCTTTAGTTGCTGGAACTAGAAAGTATTCCCCTTTATCAAAAACTCCCAGGGCAACTGTGCCAAGATATACATTAGCTTTAACTTCTTTAGCGAGCTTATCAACGACTTTTCTTGAGCTTTCTTCAAAGCCCTCCGCTGTTGAAGTCTTTAAAAACATATCCCCACCTAACCAGCCTTTCTCCTCAACTAGTGCAACGTTTAGGTGTTCCTGCATCTCAAGAACAGCTCCCAGCCCTGCGGGGCCACCGCCAATTACTAAAACATCAACCACAACTTGTTTTACTTCTCCATCCTGTGGAAGTGGTTCTTCGTGAAAATCACCGTAGGTTTGTCTTTGTACTTTCATTCCATCTTTAACCTTTGTTTTCCTAGCATCGACACCCTTTACTCCATTTATGATCATTGGGACTGGACCAAAGGTAAATGCCCCCCTTTTTCTTCCTTCTAGGCTTGTTGTTAGCCAGTATATTCCATTGGCCAATAGTGCAACGGGCAATTTTTCTCCTTCATAGGCTTCCAGTTCCTTCCCTTCGAAATATATCCTAACTTTTTTCTTCTTCTTTTCCGTTAAGTCTAGTGGCCTCAAGTTTCTCACCTCTTTGAAATAATTTATTCCAAGCAAATATTTCGAGAAATGTCTTATAAAGAAATTGGAATATAATTAATGAAAATTTTTTCAATTTTAACGCTTCAGAAAGGCCTATAAAGGTTCGAAATATGAATAATCTAATGATAAAAGTGAAACTAAGGTGGTTAAAAATGCCCATAATTGGGTTTGCCGAAGTTAACGCCACTATTCACGAGATACCCTCTCTAATAATGGAGAACCTAAAAGAATTTGGAATTGAGGTTAGCTTTTATAGGCATCATTGGGCAGGAGATTTGCCTTTTGGACTGTTAATAATTGAGAGCAACAAAGGACCCCTAGCTATTAGGTGGCACTTTGGAAAGAAGTTCTCTTTAAGACTTGAAGAGGTTAGTGAAGAAGCATTTGAGGAGTTTGTTGAAGAGACTCTAGACTACCTAGGAGGTGATTAAAAGTGAGCGTTAAAGAAAAACTTAATTATGTAATTAAGGAATTCAATAGATTACATGGAAGTGAAGCACAGGCTGAAATCAAAGAAATAAAGGGAAAAGAAGTTATTATTGAATTCAAGGGTACTTTCTGTAAAACGTGTGGGCTCTATGATTATTTTGACGACATTAAATGGGAAGCCCTAGATTTCGGAATTAAAATTAGGCCTGTAGAAGTGTTAGAGAGTGAAGAGGACTTTGAAAAAGGTAGATATGTAGTTCGATACATTTTAGAAGATCAAGGCAGAGATTAGAGAGGGAGAAGAAAAATGTTCTCAGCTTGCATGAGAGACTGCTATGATACATGTGCAATTATAAGCGAGTTTAAGAACGGTAAACTAACTGTAAAAGGCAATCCGAAGCATCCAATAACAAGAGGATTTCTATGCCCAAAAGGAGCCTTGTTGCCAAAGTGGTTTCACTCTCCTGAAAGGTTAAAAACTCCCCTGATTAGAAAAGGGAAAAGAGGAGAGAACAACTTTGCAGAAGTTTCTTGGGAGGAAGCAATTAAACTTGTGGCCAAAAAGCTGAAAGAGACAATAGAAAAATTCGGAAGTGAGAGCATCCTTGTATACAGATACGCTGGAGATAGAGGAGTTGTTAACTACAACTTCCCACTGAGGTTATTTCACTATTTAAATGCAAGGACAATTGAAAGCGGAATTTGCGATAGAGCTGGTCAAGAGGCATTGAAAGATGTCTATGGAACAGCTGTTGGCCTTGATCCCGAAGAAATTCCCAATCATAAGTTAATTGTTTATTGGGGCATAAATGCATTTTGGACTAATCTCCATGGCTTTATGCTTGCCAAGAGGAACAACGTAGAAATTTGGACGGTTGATGTTATTAGAACTGAAACTGCAAAGAGGAGTTCTAAGTTCTTCCAAATTAAGCCAGACACTGATGTTTTATTTGCACTGGGTATCGCAAAAGTTATGATAGAGAATGGATGGTACGACAAAGAATTCGTGAAAGAAAACGTGTATGGATTTGAAGAATTCAAGAATTACATAAAAACATTATCCCTTGATTACATAAGTAAAGAAACAGGAATTGAGGTTGAGAAGATATTTGAATTTGCTCAGGAATTTTGGGAGAAGAGAGGGATAATTCACATAGGATATGGATTCCAAAGATCACTGGCTGGAGGAGAGGGTGTTAGAGCAGTCTCCCTTCTTCCAGCTCTTGTAGGCCACAAGTTTGGCTTCATTTATGACATGGTCACAATAGATAAGAGCTATGCTGAAGGAAAGTTCTTAAGAACAGAGCCAGAGAATCCTCTACCTCAAATGGAGCTCGCGGAAGCAATTGAGAGCGGAGAGATAAAATTCCTCTACATCTATAATTCAAATCCTTTGGCTAGTTATCCAAATCAGAACAGATTAAGGAGGGCTCTTGAAAATGCAGATATTTTCGTTGTTACCCACGACATCTTCATGACAGACACCGCTTTATACTCGGATGTAGTCTTACCTGCCAACACATTCTTTGAAAGATTTGACATAGTTGACTCCTATTATCATAGGTATGTGCTATTAAATGAGCCCGTGGCCAAAGGCCCTGGGAAAAGCAACAGTGAAGTAACGAGATTGCTTGCAAAGGAACTCGGTATTAATAACCCATATATATACGAAAATGACGAAGAAGTCGTTAAAAAAGTCCTGGAAATTAATGGTATTAGTTTTGAAGAGCTAAAAGAGAAAGGCTTCGTAAAAGTTCCCCAAAAGGAAAGAGTTTGGCCCACTCCCAGTGGAAAAATTGAGTTTTACTCCCAAAGAGCTGTAAAGAGAGGTCTGTCTCCTTTCCCCACTTACAAGAAGTTCAGAGGAAAATACCCCCTAAGGTTACTAAGCCCCACATATAGAATGACAATAACAAGCCAGTACCACAATACCTATGGGATAATAGATGAAAAAATTTACATGAATCCCAAGGATGCCCAGGAGAGGAAAATAAAAGATGGGGATAAAGTCATTGTTTTCAATGAATATGGAAGGGTAATAACAAGGGCAAAGATAACCGAGGACGTTCCAAGAGGAGTTGTTGTCATGTACAAAGCTTTCTGGCCTTCACTCCTTGGCTGGAACGTTAACTTCCTAACAACAGACAAAAAAGTAGAAGAGTATGGAAAGGCCTCAGCTTTCCACTCAACATGGGTTGATGTTACTCTATATAGTGAACCTGAGGAAGGGTAGTGATTTTCACTGGCTCTCCAAAAGCCCTGTCTCCAGCATCCCCCAATCCTGGGAGAATATAACCTTTATCATTTAATTCCCTGTCTATCTTGGCGACGAAAATTTCAACCTCCGGGAATTTTTCTTTTATTCTTGTAATTCCCTCTGGAGCAGCTAATACTCCAACAACTAATGTCCTCTTTGGAGTTCCGTATTTCTTAACTTCCTCAAGAACTCTTAGTAAAGTTGAGCCAGTTGCTATCATCGGATCAGCCACTATAACGGTATCCTCAGGAGTTATCTGGGGAATCTTAATGTAGTTCATCTCGATTTCGAACTTTGGAGGTTTTCCTCTAGCAGCTGAGACTATTCCAACTCTTGCATGCTCAAAAACTTTTATTAGTCCTTCCATAAATGGTATGGCCGCCCTCAGAACTGTTATTATTACCACATTCCTTCTATCTTTGACTATTATTCCCTCGGTTTCTTCCAATGGAGTCTCAACCTTAACCTTTTCTACGTCCATTGTCTTTGTGATCTCATACCCCATGTATCTTCCAAGCTTGACAAGGCCTTTTCTGAACTTTATACTGTCGGTGTCTTTGTCTCTAAGTTCCGTTAGTATTTCCATAATATAGGGAGAATCCTCAAAGGAATAAACTCCACCCCATCTCTTATCCTCAATCATATTATCACCTCAACACCTGCTCTAACACAATAGCCGTTATAGCTCCAACGGCCATTCCAGACTCCAATATGCTTGCAATTATTTGTGGGAAGTGTTCCAAGAACTCTGGTGGAAGCTGTGGAGCACCAAGTCCTGCAATTAAGGCCGTTGCTATTATTATTGTGTTCCTGTCATTTAGTTCTACTTTCTCCTTAATTAACCTTAGCCCTGTAACGCTAATCATTCCATAAAGGGCAAGGGTAAGACCTCCAAGCACTGGGGCAGGCATTGCAGCTAACAATCCCGCAAATTTTGGGAACAGAGAGATTACAATGAGTATAATCCCACCAACCTGGACAACGTATCTACTCGCAACTTTTGTAAGAGCCACTAGTCCTATGTTCTCTGAATAGCTTGTTGTTCCACATGCTCCCAATACTCCAGCAATTGAACATGCAATTCCTTCACTCATTATTCCCCTATTTATGTGCTTATTAGTTATGGGAGCCTCTGCAATAGCTGAGATTGCATGATAATCTCCAACGCTCTCTATAATGCTGACCATGAATGCAAAGAGCAGAGTTATAATTGCCCCCACATCAAATACTGGAGTTCCCCACGGGAATATCTTTGGAACACTGACAACTGGAAGCTCTTTTACTAGCTGAAAATCTGCTAATCCCAGGGGGATGCTGACTAAATATCCCACAAATGCTCCAACTATAACGGGCATTGCCCTTAATGTACCTCTGCTTTTTAGAGCAACGTACACAGTTGTTCCAAAGGTTATAAGAGCAACGATTGTTGCTCTTGGAATGCTCGCTCCAGATGGGTCGGCGAAGTAGTTAAAGAAATACTTTACCGATACGTGAGCCAGAGAGAATCCTATAAGCATTATTGTAACTCCTGTAACTACGGGCGTAAAGAGCTTTTTGATTTTCCCTACTATTCCCAGCCCACCAACTAGAGCCTCTATTATTCCGCCAACTATTAGGGCTCCCTGGGTAGCGGCCATTCCAAGGCTCTTCCCTATGCTTATCAAACCTGGGATAAATGCAAAGCTTGAACCTTGGACTATTGGATACCTCGAACCAATTGTGGTTTGGAGAATCGTTGCAATTCCCATTGCCAACAAAACGGCCTGGATCATGGTTGCTATCTCTCTTGTCGAAAGCCCTACTGTGGTTCCAACTACTAGTGGAACTGTAACTGTTGCTCCAAACATTGCAAGGACGTGCTGAAGCCCAAAGAGAATAGCTCTTTTTGGTTCAACTTTCTCATCTATTTTAACCTTAATGTCAGGACCCATTAAAGCCCGCTCAAAGTGTGTTAGAAAACCTTTAAAAAACTTTCTTTTAGTGCTTTGATACTGTTAGGATAAGCTGTGGGGTGTCAGGTTTAAGTTACTGGCAGTACTTTAGAAAAAGAAGGGGGAACATGAAGTCTGAAACCATTATTTACTGGGTGGTTTCAGCCTTAAAACCCTTTCGTCGCAACAAAATCCCACCAGAAAAGAAAATCAGGGGAGTAGAATTATACCTGCGAGGCCTCAGTTACCGGCAAACCGCCAGAATACTCAAAATCAGTCACGTAACAGTCTGGGAGGCAGTCCAAAAACTCGCAGAAGCAGTTTACAAGCCAAAAATCCTCGCAGTCAAAAAACAGCGAAACTTCATCGCAGTTGACGAAACAGTAATAAAAATCAACGGGAAGAAAAGATACCTCTGGGCTGCAATTGACGTTGAGAGCAAGGAAGTTTTAGCAGTCTGGATTACGACTGTTAGAAACTGGTGGATTGCCAGGGACTTCATTCTAGTTGTTTTAAAGTCGTGTGAAGGGCAGCCTGTCTTTCTGGTTGACAGGGCGAGCTGGTATAAGTCTGCTTTTAAGAGTTTGAGGTTGGGTTATCTGCATGTGACTTTCGGGCCGAGGAACAGTGTTGAGCGCTGGTTTAGGACGTTGAAGGAGAGGACGAAGCGTTTCTGGAATAATTTCAGGGGTAAAGACTGGAGGAGGGTTCATAGGTTTGTTTTTCTGTTTGCCTTCTGGTATAATTTTGTCAGAATTCATTCTAGTTTTGGTGATCCGCCTGGTGATGTTACTGAATGGCTTCAGGAGGTGATGCCCCAGTTATCCTAACAGTATCAGTGCTTTATAGGGGAAGTACAAATGGAGTATGAAGAAAGCATTGAAAGTAAATTGCTAATGACACTCACTCTCATCCCTTTTTTAATGTCAATATTCATAATAGGATTCGCTACTTCAGTTCTTGGAGAAGAGATTCCAAAACAAGTTATCCTTTTTGTAGGAGGCGTGTTTGCCCTAACCCTAATAATGACACTTGATATCACTAAAATAACAATAAAAATCGACGATGAAGGGATTAAGATCAAAGGAAGAATCGGACTATTGGTTAGAAAAAGGGTAAAGATCGAGGACATAGAATACTACAAAATTGAAGAAGGTTTTCTAAGCTGCCAGGTTCTATATGGGTTTAGATTTAATCTCCCGGCTAAGGCTTGTGTTTTAATAAAAAGAAAAACGGGAGCACCTATAGTTTTTACGACCAACAATCCAGATGAAGTTTCTTATGCTCTTTCTACCCTGGGAATTCCCAGGGCTCCCTAGAGCTTATCTTTCATTATTGCCGTTCCATAACCAACGAATAATATCCTATCAGGATCGAGCGCCTTAACAACTTCAGGCCGATGAGTTATTATAACCGCCGTTATTCCTGCTTCCCTTATTATTTCTGCAACTTTTCTGGCAACTCTCATTGCAGTTAGGGTATCTAAGTGGGCAGCAAATTCATCAATCAAAATTAAGTTCGGCTTTTCTGCCAGCAAAGAAGCAATTTTTGCTCTTTCTTTTTGCCCCGTAGACAGTTCTGAAAACTTGGCCCTATAGAGAACTGCATCACTGAGTCCTGCCCTATTCAATACCTCCACAGCGGCATTTAAGTCTCTAATTTTTCTGTAAACGTGTTCTAATATACTCTCCGAACCAAATTCAGGTTCAAACTCTCCCGGTATTAAAACGGAAACCTTAGCATTATCAGGAACCTTAATTTCTCCATTTGTTGGCCTATACTTTTCTTCCCAGTACTTCATTATTGCTCCAAGAATAAGTCTCAGTAACGTGGTCTTCCCAGCCCCACTGGCCCCTACTACTACTATAACTTCACCTGGCTTTATTTCAAAGTTCAAGTTTCTCAAAACGGGTCTTTGGATTACTCTATGCCTAACTCCAAAAGCTTTCAAAAGATCCTGGATTTCTTCAGGAAGACCTTTAATATCAAGCTCACTTTCAAACACTTTACTTACATTCTTAAAAACTATCGGACCATTTAATGGCTCAACCTTTCCATAACTTGGCTTCCATAATGGTTCCTTAGGAGCATATGGATCATTTTTGAAGTAATTTTCTAGGTATTCTTTAGCCTCTTCAGTCAGAGGATAAATCAAAACTGGTCTTCCGCTAGCCGTTTCCCAAACGTATCTAAATCCAACTTTCTCAAAAAATGGATTGTATCTAGCCATTTGAGCAATAGTTTCAACAAAATGCTTCTTTTTCCTCATTTCAGGAATTCTTCTTTCAGCAATCCATTCCAATGCAGCTTTCACGCTTAATTGGCCAAGACCATCTGACCTATAATCTGGGTGAACTACAACTCTCGCTATCCTAGCCCCCGCAGTGTTGCTCTCCCTAAGAGCTCTCTCTTTAGCCTTTTCCCATAAGAGAGAGCGAGCAATTTTCTTTGGATATTTCTTCCTAAGTTCAACAAAGAGTTCATACATTATCTTTTCCGGCCAGAAGCTAGGCTTAAGCCAATCCTTTGGAAAAACTTTCTCCCTTATGTTTTTGTCAATTTCACCATTGGGAAGCTTTCTATGCATTAAGGGAATTGGGGGATCAACCCTAACATAGGCAAGCACTCTGGGCTCATATTCCTCCCTCTTCACAAGTTCAAGAAGTAAAAACCTTGAAGCTGGAGTTGAACCTTTAATTTCTAAGATATGAACATGTTTGTCCGTTTTACACTTCGGACATATTGGTTTTGTGTTGGCTTCTATTATAATACCGCACTTTTCACATCTCCACAAGGCGACTTTTTCCTTTTGAGACGCATAATGATACTGTTCAAGTTCAGCTATAGCCTCAAAATCACTTTCGTAAGTTGCCTCCCTCGCCCTTATTTCGTACTCGTAGAGAAGCTCAGCTGTTAGAGGTGAAAATCTCTTAGTTTTGTATATCTTTTCCCACACTGGCCAAACTTTTATTTTTTCGCCGTTATAGAATTTGTAAAGCTCATAATCATTAAATTCCAGAATTTTTATTCCTTCTTTTTCTCTTGGAGGCCTAAGTATCTTTATCTCAACTTCATCACCCTCTAAGAACCACTGGGCAATTCCGCTCATGTAAAGCCTATATGTTTCCCCATTCGCCTCAACTTCCAGCACTCCAAACCATCTGTGTTTAAACTTTGGAATCTTGCTCTCCTTAACTTTCCCCCTAATGAGCATTAAACCACCAAATTAGTTCTTGGGATAAATAGATTTAACTTTTTCTAACAGGTAACATGAATTATAGCTAAAATTTTCTTTTTACCCCATAGTTCTTCTAGAATCTTTAGAGCCTCCTCTGTAGGCCTTTCAATGACCTCCTTGTTTTCAACTAGCTTTCTACTTTCGGGGAGCAGTGAGAGCATTCCATAAATTCCAGTTCCCACTATAAGCACTTCAAAATCCTCATTTAAGTACTCCTTTAGTTCTTCTGGATCAAGTTTATGACTTGTCCCGTGCTTTTTCTTGCTGATTTCTTTTTTCCTCCTCTCGATTCTTCCTGAAGGGTAAATGACTATATCATGCCGAAACTCCTTTCCGTTAATTTTAACCAAACCAAATTTAACTTCCTCCACCTTCATACGGCTCAGCCTCCACCGGTCCCGGGCATCAATACCCCAAAGGCCAATCTACATCATCGCCTCACTCTTCCCTGACTGCATCTTCTTCAAACTTTTCTATTTCTTTCTTGGGCCCTACCCACAAGACTATAACAGGTTCAACGGTTATCATGCCATCTTTAATCATTGGCTTTATTATGTTTACTGCTTTTTCTATTACATGTCCCCTATCGATAACCTCTATTACAATTGGCAAGTCAGTAGAAAGCCTTAGAACGTCAGTAGAGTGAATTCTGCTCTTTTTTCCAAATCCATATATGCCCCTATAAACAGTTGCTCCGGCAACTCCAATTTCCCTGAGCTTTTCAACTATTGCTTTATATAAGGGTTTTCCATCCCAGGAATCGTGTTCCCCTATGTATATTTTCAACCGAAGAGTATTCCAGTGTTCGACCTCAACCATTTTTCTCACCTTCTTGCAAGTACAAACCCTAAGAATACTAGGAAAATTGTGGCTAAAACATTAGCGAAGATATTAAGGAGTGCAGTTAAGTATTCCCCCTCTCTTATTAAAGAAAATGTTTCATACGAAAAGGTGGAGAACGTGCTTAGTCCACCACAAAATCCAGTACCAAGAAAGAGTCTGCTCTCTCGAGATACATCAAGGCCCCAGAAGATAAGGCCGTAAAGATAACCCAGGAGAAAACTAGCTAAAGAGTTTACTAGGAGGGTTCCTACAGGGAAGCTCCTATATACAGGAAGAACTCCAGAAAGATAGTATCTCGCTACAGCTCCTGTTCCTCCTCCAATCAATACTAAAGCTACTTCCCTAAGGTCCATGGTTGAAAAGAGTCTAACTAAAGATAAAAGCGTTTTGTAGGTTATACATTTATAATTTTTGCATAATTTATAATAATGCAATTATATGTAACTTAGCAAAATTCACGATAATTTAATAACTAAAAAAAGTTTTAAGAAATTTTTCTTCTTATCAAAGAATTTATACACAGTTTTTTGAAAGAGAGAAATGCATGATAAAAACCAAGTACTTTATAAAAATTTTGTCATTTGTATAATTGCAAAAAGGTATAAATTTATATAGATCACCTGCATTATACCACCATGAAATTCCTTATTCCATAGAGAACATTAGATGGGAGGGGAAGTTATGAAGACTAGAATGCTCGGTATTGTGCTTGCATGGTTGGTTGTGTTGAGTCTAGTGTCTCCCACCATATCTCTATTCTATCCAGTATCGGCCCAACAAACAGTGCAGCTAGATGGCTATGCAATCTCATGGGACGTTGTCAATTTAACTTGGACCCCAGTAGAAAACGTAAATGGATATGAAATTTACAGAAGCACTTCAATGGAAAACCTAGTCTCTCTTCAAAACCTCCTGGTCTATGTAAACTGGAGCAGTTATCCAAAGTATGAGCCAGGTAAAGAATATAACCAAGGAGATATCGTTGAATATAACGGCAAACTTTACAAAGCGAAATACTGGACAACCTCTCCACCAAGCGACGATCCCTATGGAGCCTGGGAATATTTGGGTGAGGCAGAGCCAACTACAAACTACTTGGATCAATTTAGACTAAAACCAGAAACTACGTACTACTATGCAGTAGTCCCAGTATTTAAGGATGGATCAAGAGGAGAGCCTTCTAACATAATTAGGATAACCACCCCAAAGGAACCCTTCAGAGTTGTTGTCTACTATATATCATGGGGAATTTATGCAAGAAAGTTTTTCCCTGAGGACATTCCATTTGAGAAGGTAACTCATGTGAACTATGCATTCCTCAATCCAAAGGAAGATGGAACTGTCGACTTTTATGACACCTGGGCTGATCCTCAGAACCTTGAGAAGTTCAAAGAGTTAAAGAAGAAGTATCCTCAAGTTAAAATTTTAATTTCAGTAGGAGGATGGACATTAAGTAAGTACTTTTCAGTAATTGCTGCAGATCCAGCAAAGAGAGAAAGGTTTGCAAGAACTGCCCTAGAAATAATTAGGAAATACAACTTGGATGGCCTTGACATTGACTGGGAGTACCCAGGCGGAGGAGGAATGGAAGGAAACTACGTGAGCCCAGACGATGGAAAGAACTTCGTGCTGTTAGTTAAGACTGTAAGAGAGATATTTGATCAAGCCGAATTAGAAGATAAAAAAAGAGTATCTCCTAACTGCAGCAGTTCCAGCTGATCCAGTTAAAGCTGCAAGAATAAATTGGACTGAGGCTATGAAATATCTCGACTTCATCAATGTAATGACATATGATTATCATGGAGCCTGGGATCCAATTACCGGACACTTAGCTCCATTGTATGCCGATCCGAATGCTCCTTATGAGGATCCAAATATAAAGTGGAACTTCAATGTAAACGCCTCCATTCAATGGTACCTAAAGCATGGAGTCAATCCAAAACAGTTAGGCTTGGGACTCCCATTCTATGGAAGAAGCTTTGCAAATGTTCCCCCAGAGAACAATGGATTATACCAGCCTTTCAGTGGAACACCAGCCGGAACTTGGGGGCCTGCATATGAAACCCATGGAGTTATGGACTATTGGGATATTGAAGAGAAGAGGGCAAGCGGACAATACAACTACTACTGGGATCCAGTTGCAATGGTTCCCTGGTTATATTCTCCAAGCCTTAAGATCTTCATAAGTTATGATGATAAGAAGAGCATTGGAATAAAAGTAGACTATGCCCTCAAGTATAACCTGGGAGGAGTAATGGTTTGGGAGATAACTGCAGACAGAAAGCCTGGAACGAACTCTCACCCATTGCTGGATACAATATTAGAGCATATAGCCCAGGGAGGAGGAGTTGTTCCAACACCATCACCAACTCCAACCCCAACTCCCACACCCACTCCAACACCAACAACCACGACAACCACTTCCACACCAACTCCTACAACTACCACCACACCATCACCAACAACTACTACAACCACAACGACTACCACGACAACAACATCCACAACCACAACGCCAACCACTACAACTACCCCTGTCCCAGTCTCAGGATCTCTAGAGGTAAAGGTAAACGATTGGGGTAGTGGTGCTGAGTATGATGTGACTCTTAATTTGGATGGACAGTATGACTGGACTGTGAAGGTTAAACTAGCCCCAGGAGCCACTGTAGGAAGCTTCTGGAGCGCTAACAAACAAGAGGGGAATGGCTATGTCATCTTCACTCCAGTAAGCTGGAATAAAGGGCCGACAGCAACATTTGGATTCATAGTAAACGGACCACAAGGAGACAAAGTAGAAGAAATAACCCTAGAAATAAACGGACAAGTAATTGACATATGGACACCAACCGGAGGGACAACTCCCACACCCACTACCACAACCACATCTACCCCAACTCCCTCACAAACTCCAACGCCAACTCCCACACCCACCCCAACTCCTACTCCTACCCCGACTCTAACTCCTACGCCACTTCCTGGGAATGCAAATCCAATACCAGAACACTTCTTTGCTCCCTATATCGATATGAGTCTATCAGTACACAAGCCCTTAGTAGAATATGCAAAGTTAACTGGAACTAAGTACTTTACCTTGGCATTCATTCTCTATAGTTCAGTTTACAACGGTCCAGCTTGGGCAGGCTCAATTCCTCTAGAGAAATTTGTTGATGAGGTAAGAGAACTCAGAGAAATTGGTGGAGAAGTAATAATAGCGTTTGGTGGGGCTGTAGGACCATATCTTTGCCAACAGGCCAGCACGCCAGAACAATTGGCTGAATGGTACATAAAGGTAATTGATACATATAATGCCACTTACTTGGACTTTGACATAGAAGCCGGTATCGATGCAGATAAACTTGCAGATGCCCTACTCATAGTCCAAAGAGAAAGACCTTGGGTAAAATTCAGCTTTACCTTACCCAGCGATCCGGGGATAGGACTAGCAGGAGGATACGGTATAATAGAAACGATGGCCAAGAAGGGGGTAAGAGTAGATAGAGTCAATCCAATGACGATGGATTACTACTGGACTCCTTCTAACGCAGAAAATGCAATCAAGGTAGCTGAAAATGTGTTCAGACAATTAAAGCAGATTTATCCCGAAAAAAGTGATGAAGAAATTTGGAAGATGATAGGATTAACTCCAATGATAGGAGTAAATGATGACAAGAGTGTGTTTACATTAGAAGATGCTCAGCAACTTGTTGACTGGGCAATTCAACATAAAATAGGATCACTAGCCTTCTGGAGTGTAGACAGAGACCACCCAGGACCAACAGGAGAAGTTTCACCACTCCACAGAGGAACAAATGACCCAGATTGGGCGTTTAGCCACGTATTCGTAAAATTCATGGAGGCATTTGGATACACATTCTCCGCTCAAACTAGCGAAGCTAGTGTTCCAACATAATTTTTCCACCCTCTCTATAATTATTTTATTTATTTTTGTTGTTCTCGAAACTCACAGCAGGAATAATTGAATGAGGTACAGTAAACCTCACATGAAGTCAAGTTGAAAATGTCAAAGGCTACTAGGTAATACAAAAGCACATATATAATCTGTTTACTTCCAGCGAGTCTTCCAAGATAGTTAAGGCAACTACTTCATATTAACCATATCTCCCTCAGAGGATGGACTCTCCGTAAGTATTTTTCCTGTTGCTATAGACCCAAAAGAGAAAAGAATTCATTGAGAGCTCAATTAGAATACTGCAATCTTAGAGAGTATTGACATTTAGTATCAGACAAGAAAAAGATAGAGGTAAGGGTGGAACAACAGATAGAACCTGAGAGATCTACAGCAGAAACTCATAAAAGTTATAGATTATTAGGGCATTGTGGAGAGAGAAAAACAAGAATAATTTAAGTACTACCAAGACAATCTAACAGTCTTGGAGAAGTTATAATTTGGGATCACCGCAGACAGAAAACTCAAAACTCATGTTATCCTCTTTAACAGTAACTTCTGATGAGTTGGAAAAAAACTTTCAGTCTGGCTTCCAGATAGATCTCCCCTATTGAAAGTTCTAGTATCAAGTAGAAAAAGGGAAAGAATATTACCATCCTCTTACATTTTTTATTACTTCGTCTGGAACTTTTCCTTCCTCCACATCTTCAATTGCTTGATCTAAAATTTCTAAACCCTCGTCTAGCACATCCTTTTCAATTGTTAAGGGAGGTTGGATTCTTAGAACATTTCCCTGTAGAAAAGTTACAATTAAGCCAAGTTCGAAAGCTCTCCACACAACTTTTTTAGTTTCTTCAAAGGCCCTTTCCTTTGTCTCTCTATCTTTAACCAACTCAACACCTAACATTAATCCTAAGCCACGAACATCACCAACTAACTCGTGCTTCTTTTTTAGTTCTTCGAGTTTCTTTTTCGTATATTCACCTAACTTTTCCGCTCTCTTTAGCAAATCTTTTTCTTCAATCTCTTCAATAACTGCAAGAGCTGCTTTAGCAGCAGTTGGATTTCCAGATAGGGTAAACGCGTGACTAAGTGGAGGAAGAGAATCCATGATTTCTGCTCTTCCTATGGTTGCACTAATCGGAAGACCCCCTCCAAGAGGTTTTGCAATCGTTATTATATCAGGTTTAACATCAAAGTGTTCAATTGCAAACCACTTTCCAGTCCTTCCAAGTCCACTCTGAACTTCATCAACAACAAGGAGGATTCCATGTTCGTCTAAAATTCTTTTCACCTTTTTGAAGTAGTCTTGTGGAGGCACTATCATGCCCGAATCTCCTTGGATGGCCTCCGCAAATAAAGCTGCCACACCCTCAGAATACACCTCTCCCTCGAATTTTTCTTTAATATACTCCACACACTCCATTTTACAGCTATTACGATCTTTCCCAAAGGGACAGCGATAACAGTTTGGGTAAGGGATATAATGAACCCCACTGAGCTCTCCTACAAGGGCTCTAACCTGAAAGTCCAATCCAGTTAGGCTCATTGCCCCATACGTTGATCCATAAAAACTCTTCATGTAACTTAAAATCATGTTCCTCTTAGTGTACGCCCTAGCAAATTTTATTGCTCCATCGTTTGCATCTGCACCACTTAATCCGAAAGAAACCTTTGCATTTTCTATAGGAGCAATCTCTACTAACTTCTCGGCCAACAAGAGAGGCTCTATTGGGAAGAGGTATATATACGATGCATGAACTAGTTTCTCTATCTGATCTTTTATTGCCTTAACAACCCTGGGGTTATTGTGACCAACGTTTTGAACGGCTGCATCGCTTAAGAAATCGATATATTCCTTTCCAGTAATATCCCACACTTTTGCATTCTCCGCTTTAACGGGAATGAGAGGGTAGTAAGTCGTCCTATTTGCTGGAGCTATAACTTTCTCATATCTCCTAACTATTTCCAGAGGTTCCATATCCCACCCTCAATTAATTATATTTTTCGCAAAAAGTCAATAATCTTTTCCCCAAATTTTTGCTAATTCGATATAAATATTTATATAGAAATTGCTGATTACTCAAATTTATGAGAGAAAATATGCTGGATGAGCTAGATAAGAGGATACTATACTTTCTCCAAGAAGACGGGAGAAGAAGTTATTCAGAAATAGCAAGGATTCTAGGAGTTCCAGAATCAACTGTAAGAGTTAGAGTAAAGAAGATGCTAAAAAATGGTATCATAAGGAAATTTGCAGCACTAATAAATCCATTTAAAGCAGGCTATGAAATAGTTGCGGTAATAGCTGTAGATGTAGAGCCAAACAAAGTTAGAGAAGTAGCAGAAAAGTTAGCAGAGCTGAATGAAGTTGACGTGTTAGGAATAGCTACCGGAGCTCACGATATATTCATGCAAGTCACAGTAAAAAGCCTCAGAGAACTTGAGGAATTTCTCCTAGATAAGCTTGGAAAAATAGAAGGAATTAAAAGCACAGAAACCTCAATCCTAACAAGTGTAAAGAAGTGGGGATATGCAAGGGTATTCTAGGAGGGGAAATATGATGATTATCTTAAAACCCCTCATTGAAGTTGATCTTCCAGAAGACTTTGTCGACATAATAAAAGCAAAATTGAAGGGCCAAACGGTCAAAAGCGGAGAGATTATTACAGTGGATATATTAGGAAAACCTATTGAATTCAAAGTTCTCTATGCAGAGCCATCACCAGTTAAGGTAACTCAAAAAACCCAGATAAAATTCGCAAAAGGGAATGTATTTGAAGTATCACTTGATTTTAAGGCAAAAGACTGCATAATTACAGATGCCTTTATAGTCTTGACTGGTGAAAGTGAGGTTCTAATATTAAACCATAACTTTGAGGAGATAAGAAGAATAGAGTTCGAAAATTTGAAAAAGATAGTAGTCAAAGGAGATTTGGTGGTATTGATTGGAGAGGAAAAGGTTAAGATCCTCAAGCTTCAATGAAACCTTAGAAGAAAAGAAAGCTAGAGCTCAAAGGATTATTGAAATTCTTAAAAGAGAATATCCCAGGGAGAGACATGTCTCTGGAGATCCCTATAGAACACTAATAAGATGTATAATTTCCCAAAGGAATAGGGATGAAGTCACTGATAAAGTTAGTGAGGAGCTATTTAAAAGGTATAAAAGCATAGAAGAAATCGCCAATGAGTCCGTAGAAAATATGCAAGAATTCCTCAGAAAGCAAAAGGTAGGACTTTGGAAAAATAAGGGGAAATGGATCGTGGAAGCCTCAAGAATTATTCTCTACAAATATGGGGGAAAAGTGCCCAATACTCTCGAAGAGCTGATGAAACTCCCAGGAATTGGAAGGAAGTGTGCTAACATCGTTCTAGCCTACGGCTTTGGAAAGCCAGCGATTCCCGTTGATACCCACGTATATAGGATAAGTAGAAGATTGGGGCTAGCTCCTATAAATTCAACGCCAGAAAAAGTTGAAGAAATACTAAAAACCTTAATCCCCGTAGAAGAATGGATATACGTTAATCATGCTATGGTTGACCATGGGAAAAGCATATGTAGACCAATAAAGCCTAAGTGTGAGTTATGCCCTTTAAATGAGCTATGTCCGAAGATAGGAGTTTAGGAAAACCAATAGCTCATATCCAAAAGTTTTCTCTTCAAATCTTTTCCATAGATATAACCTAATAAAATTCCAACAATTAAGCCACCAAAGTGGGCAACGTAATTTACTCCCGGAAAGATGCTATTAATTAAGAATAGGAAGAGTGCATTAATTAAGGCTTTCTGCATGTTCTTTCTTAACACTCCTTCAACTGCTAATAATGCTCCCACTATAGCAAATAATCCGCCACTAGCTCCTCCTGATGCTACAAAGGGGGGCAAGACAAAGAGGGATAAAATATTCCCAATTACCGCGCCACTAAAGAATACGATGATAAATTTCCTGCTACCCAAGAGACCCTCCAAATCCATGCCAAGGTAAATTAACCAGAACAAGTTTAGAGCAAAGTGAATATACCCCATGTGAATAAAAATCGCCGTTATCACCCTCCAAAATTCACCCAGATAAACATAAAGGTTTATTTGAGCAAATTGCATAATTGCTTTGTCAAATCCCACCACTATCTCGTATACAAACCCAACAACTATCATGAAAGCTAGAATAGAAGTTCCTGGGAAATATCTAAATAGGTTTTTCATTCTTACCTCCCAATGTTGAAAGTCAGATTGGTTATATAATTTTTATCCTGCATCTGATACTGTTAGGATAACTGGGGCATCACCTCCTGAAGCCATTCAGTAACATCACCAGGCGGATCACCAAAACTAGAATGAATTCTGACAAAATTATACCAGAAGGCAAACAGAAAAACAAACCTATGAACCCTCCTCCAGTCTTTACCCCTGAAATTATTCCAGAAACGCTTCGTCCTCTCCTTCAACGTCCTAAACCAGCGCTCAACACTGTTCCTCGGCCCGAAAGTCACATGCAGATAACCCAACCTCAAACTCTTAAAAGCAGACTTATACCAGCTCGCCCTGTCAACCAGAAAGACAGGCTGCCCTTCACACGACTTTAAAACAACTAGAATGAAGTCCCTGGCAATCCACCAGTTTCTAACAGTCGTAATCCAGACTGCTAAAACTTCCTTGCTCTCAACGTCAATTGCAGCCCAGAGGTATCTTTTCTTCCCGTTGATTTTTATTACTGTTTCGTCAACTGCGATGAAGTTTCGCTGTTTTTTGACTGCGAGGATTTTTGGCTTGTAAACTGCTTCTGCGAGTTTTTGGACTGCCTCCCAGACTGTTACGTGACTGATTTTGAGTATTCTGGCGGTTTGCCGGTAACTGAGGCCTCGCAGGTATAATTCTACTCCCCTGATTTTCTTTTCTGGTGGGATTTTGTTGCGACGAAAGGGTTTTAAGGCTGAAACCACCCAGTAAATAATGGTTTCAGACTTCATGTTCCCCCTTCTTTTTCTAAAGTACTGCCAGTAACTTAAACCTGACACCCCACAGCTTATCCTAACAGTATCATCGATTATGCCGAAAAGATAATAAAATTTGTTGAGGCGGTTGCAGATGAGCTTAAAACAACTAAAAAAACTCGTAGATAGGATAGTTAAATATTTAAACGGAGAAGCTACTGTAATTCTTTTTGGCTCATACGCTAGAGGGGGATTATAACAAGGTCAGTGACTTTGACATCGTTGTTATTTGATAGGTTAGATAAGAATCCGCTGAAAAGAACAAAACAATTGTATGCCTTAAATGGAGATTTTCTATCAGTTGACATAATAGCCTACACAAGGGAGGAGTTCTTGAAGGCGTTGAAAAACCTCTCCCCAACTGCACTCGATGCTATTTCTTATGGAAATGTTTTGTATGATGATGGATTTTACAAAATAGATAAGGAAAAGTTTGAAGAACTCAAGAGGAAAGGACTAAGAAATGGGAAATACTGGATGATAAACAGTTATTAAAGTTGTGGTGAGATGGTTATGGACTTTTTCAAAAATTTTATCGGAAAGAGAGTAAAGAAGAGAAAAGGGCTTAAGTTTACGTGGAAGGGGGCTTTAAGGGAGTTGAAAAGTAAGTATTCATCAGTTGAACTTCAGCATAAAGCTCTCGAGTGGTGGGAATAATATAGTTTATTTTTCAGATCTTGAAGACATAATATTGCCGCCTTTGACACTACCTCCTTACATCTAGCTTTTCAATATTTAACTTCTTTGATGATTCTTCTCAACTTTTCTTGAGTGTCATTTCCTTAAAGCTGTATCATAAAAAATTCAGAGAATCACAAAACGAGAGTTTTATCCTAATGTTTCTTGGTTTTCTGAGGATTAAAAGGCTGTAACCCGAGTAGTGTTGATGCTCTTGAACCAAATATTTGACTATTTGGAATTTTAATAAATACCAGATGGGCCGAAGAGCACTCGAGGAAAGATGATAAGTAAGATGAGGATAACGGATCTAGTAGAGAAGAAGTAATCCATCCACTGAGAATATTGAAGAACCATATTGAACTCGACAAGAAGAATGGTTTTACAGTGTAGAAAGGAGGAGAGAAAATTAAGCACCCTATAAGTTCGTTGAAATAAAAATAAGTGTTAATATGGAAAGTTTAGAGGGAAAATTCATGCAAATTGTTGGGAAAATTGAGAGGGAATAGATAATTTGAGAATATTTTTGACAGAAAAAGGAGAGCTCATGAGATTCGGTGAATCAAGATATTTTTGAACTCTTTATTAAAGGACAAAACTACCTCAAAATCTCCACTTCAAGTCCAAACTCTTTGAGGTGTAAAAAGTCCTTATCTAGTGTTATTAAAGGGAGGTCGTTAACTAGGGCTATTGAGCCAATAAACAAGTCTCGTATTCCTAGCATTATTCCTTTTTCTCTGAGCTTTTTGTAGAGATATGCTGCTATCTCAGCACTCTTCCCGTCAAATGGAAGTTCTTCAAGTGAGTTTAACCAAATTAATTCTTCCTTTTTTGGAAATCCCAAAAATATTTCAAACTTTGTTATTGAGGTTATATAAAAGGTGCTATCTGTACTCAGTACTTTTTCAAGGATTCTTCGGTTTCCTCGAGCTATTTCGATTATCACATTTGTGTCAAGGACTGCTCCCATTTCTCGAACTCTCCCTCAAGCTCTTTAAGCCTCTTCTTAACTTCCTGATATTCCTCTTCACTTAAAATACCAAAAATACGCTTGAGAACCTCTTTATTCCCCTTTCTTTCTTTTAACAGTTCTCTGAGGACTTCGCTAAACGACTTATTTCCCTTGATTCGGAGTAACTCGTTATAGACATCATCCGAGATAGTGATTGTCTTAACCATAATACTCACCATAATACATTGAATGCATGCATCATATTTAAGCGTTATGGAGTTTGGATGGACAGACAAGAACATGGCTTACTTTAGGTGATACAAATGGTATCAAAGCCCCACGGAGGAAAGCTGATTAGGAGAATAGCTGCACCAAGAACTAGGGAAAGGATTCTCAGTGAGCAACATGAATATCCCAGAGTTCAAATAGACCATGGGAGAGCTATAGATCTGGAGAACATTGCTCATGGGGTTTATTCTCCCCTTAAGGGATTTCTAACGAGGGAGGACTTTGAGAGCGTTCTTGATTATATGAGATTGAGTGATGATACTCCCTGGACAATCCCAATAGTCCTCGATGTTGGAGAACCTACCTTTGAGGGGGGAGATGCAATTTTACTATACTATGAGAACCCTCCCATAGCCAGAATGCACGTTGAGGACATCTACACCTATGACAAGAAGGAGTTTGCTGTGAAGGTATTCAAGACGGATGATCCAAATCACCTAGGGGTTGCGAGGGTTTATTCAATGGGTAAATACCTAGTTGGTGGGGGGATTGAACTGTTAAATGAGCTCCCGAACCCGTTTGCCAAGTATACTCTAAGGCCAGTGGAGACTAGGATTCTCTTCAAGGAGAGGGGTTGGAAGACTATAGTAGCATTCCAGACGAGGAATGTCCCTCACTTGGGTCATGAATATGTCCAAAAAGCCGCCTTAACATTCGTGGATGGCCTCTTCATAAATCCAGTGCTAGGAAGGAAGAAGAAGGGGGACTACAAGGATGAGGTCATAATTAAAGCTTATTATCTTATTATGAAGTATTGTTCGAACACTACTCACCACGCGATAATGAGGAAGACTTCAACGAGTTCCCAGACCTGAGGATAACTCCAATGTTCATAAGGGAGGTCTTCTACTGTAAGAAGTATGGTGGAATGGTTAATGCGAAGATCTGCCCTCACAGTGAAGAATTCCACGTCCACATAGGCGGCACAAAGCTCAGAAAGATGATAATGAACGGGGAACAACCTCCAGAGTACATGAGGAGGCCAGAAGTCTATGAAGTTATAAGGAGCTTTGAGAATCCATTTGTGGAGTGATGAAAGTGGCCAAGTCTCATAAGAATATGAAACCTTGGAGGAAAGTGAGAATTAAGTTGGGGATAGCAGACGTTGATAAAGGGAATAAGAGGGCCAAATGGAGAGAAGTGGGACACGAAGGTCTTCTACCCTGAGGAGATATATCCAGTTGCTAGGGGAGATAAGCCAGATATGGAATATTATTTTACCGATAGCTCTCTTAACCTCAACGTTGGGATGCTCGAGCTTCAGTATTTTTTACAATTCCACTATTAGAGTAAACCAGCTCGTAAAGCTCTTCAGGCCTTATAAAAAGCCTTGCAAGGGTTGTGTTGAATTCTTCTTCATTCATAAGCACTGCATACTTGTAGTTGAGGTTGATGTAGAGGTAAGCGTTGAAGTTCGAGGATGTTAAGTTCGGCTTAATGATTTTCCCCTTGTATTCCACATAGACCTCCTTTGGAGTAATTGCCCTTCCATCAGCATTTATTACAACATTCCACCCTTCGCCGGGCTTTGCTATAACCCTGTATCTTCCCCTCTCAAACACTAGCGCTCCAATGGAAGAGCTTATGGGAAGAACAACTAAGCCATGAGAATGCACTCCGAACGCCTAACTTCATTAGTCTCTTTTGAGTAAGCCTGGAAACCGAAACATTATAAGTTGTTAGCTTTGAAGTTAAAATTTCAATTTTCTCTCCCACTTTTCCTAGCCCTCCTAAGTAATCACGCCAATAATCCTTCCACAGTTCGTGCCATGTAATTACGAGAGGGATTTTTCTTGTTACACTATGAAACTTTGCTGAAAGACAAGAAAGATATGAAAATTCCTGACAGTCAATTATGTCAAACTTTCCCTTAAATTTTAGAAGAAGTTTACTGGCAAAATATATGGCTTCCCCAATCGATCGTCTACCACCCTTGTAAATATGATCTCATTTTCTGACTGTACGCAGCTTTATTCCCTTTAAGTCACCATTGTTATTCCAATTAAGGGAAAACCAGTAAACTTCATGCTTCTTTGCTAATCTTCGCCCTATTTCATACACCCTTTTTTCCACCCCTCCTTTTACAAAGGGATATATTGTATCATAGATGTAAGCTATTTTCATCGAAGGTAAATAAAAATTTAATTCTTTTTGCTTTATGCTAAACTGCTTAGTTATCTGCTATTTGGAACTAAAACCTTTTTTATCCCTTTCCCTAAAAGGGAGGGCTTTGGCTTAGTTGTCCTTGAAGCCAACTCTTTTAAGGTTCCATCCGTGGGAAGGAGAGTGGGATAAGGGATAGGAAGAACGGTTGCACCTTTTCAAACCCTTGGTGAAGCGTACGAGTATTTAAAAGAGCTCCTGAACCCCAGGAGGGAGGAGAAAAGCTGGAGCGATCTCTTACAGGATTTCAAAGTTTTACAGCATGGAGGAGTCCTGCAAGAGGATCTTACGGGAAGATAATAAAATGACCATAGGATAGCTGCTAAGCTCATAAAGGGGGATAAGCTAGTGGCTTTTCCCACAGAAACCATCTATGGTCTAGGAGATGACGCCTTGAACGGGGAAGCTGTGAAGAGGATATTTGAAGCCAAGGGAAGACCAACAGATAACCTACTTATAGTGTACATGGCTAAATTCTCCCAGTTACGGGCTAGCTAGGGAAGTTTCCGAGGAAGTTAAGGTTTTAGCCGAGAGGTTTTGGTCCGGTTCATTGACGATAGTCTTCCCAAGGAGAGAACTTGTACCAGACGGAACCACAGAAGGTTTAGATACTACTGTAACGATAAGGATGTCCGCGAATGAAATAGCCTCAAAGCTCATAGAGTTCAGTAAAAAGCCCATAGCTGCTCCCTCAGCAAACATAAGCGGAAAACCTATTCCTATTACTCCAGAACACGTTGCAAATGACTTCTACGGGAGGATAGTCTAGCAGGAATTTCTTCAAAATGCTAGGTAAGGATTTTGAGAGAAGAATTAAGGAGACTCCAATCGAAAAGTATGAGGAGTATTACATGAGAAGCGGAGTGGAAGCACCTAAGAAGCTTTACGACACAAACGTGATAATAGATGCCGTAAGATCAAAAGATCAAAAAAGAAAAAATTGCTGGATACACTACGATAATGAACCTTATGAGATTCCACGTGGAATAGGGCTCGATTTTGAAGTAAATACAGCTACTACACTTGAAGAGTGTTTCTAGCCTTAGGAGTACCATAAAAGATAGTTGAACAGGAGATGCCAGTCTCTGCTGTTGATGCAATAATAGTAGTGGTAGACTTGAGTAGAGACTTCACCCTTATAAGTGAGATGATAACCACTTTTAGTTCCATTGCCTTAAAATTATGAGCTTATAAATTTCCCATGTCTTTGCAGAAGATCGCAAGCTGGCTTTGGAGATAAATATAATCCTTTCTTTAGAACCTGTATGAGGTTGAGCTAAGACGAGCCAGAGGATTTCAATGCTATTATTTAAGAAAGATTTTTAAGTGCTCTTTGTGTAGTGGTTTTAGCCCTAATTCTCAGCTGGAGGTGAGAAGAGTGAAGGCGCCGATCTGTGAGGTTTGTTTGAAAACCGAGGATATTCTCTGTCCTGCGGATGAAAAAAAGCTGGAGGAGGGTATTATAACTGAGCTGGACGTTAAAATCTCAAGAATGCTCTACAAGTTGCTCGGAGATGCTGATGTGGAGTTCAAGAAGGCAGTTGAGGCAGGAGATCTTATAGTTCTCATAGTGGGAGAAGGCGATGTTCCCATAGTTATTGGAAAGGGCGGGAAGAACATAAAGTATCTCACTAGGGAGTTAGGAAAGAGGGTTAGGGTAATAGAGAGTACAGATGACGTTAAGAAGCTTGCTGTTGATCTACTTTACCCAGCTGGCGTCTTTGGCGTAAATGTTGTGTACAAGCCTGATGGTGGGCAATACTACAAAGTTTTAGTTTTTAGCAGGGACAAGAGCAAGCTCCCAGAGAAGTCTGAAGTCCTCGAGAGCATATTAACTCAAATCACCGGCGTGGAGACAAAGATATCCTTTATTTAATTTTTTGGCAAAACTTTTAATAATTTTTTAGAGATTTATTTTTTGGCGAGTGATGATAGGGACTGGCACCGACGGATGATGAAATGTAAAGACGGAAAGATGAAGAGCCCTATGAGCGCTGACGCCCTTTCTAATTTTATAGCTTCTGATTTAACCTCAAATCTTATTTTACCTTTGCTGATTTTACTTGTAAAGATAACATGCTACGTGGTGGTTTTTTTCTGGTTGGGTTGTTTGTGGTGGTTTTTTGTAGCATTCTTCTCTAGCGTAAGGGCATCTGGGCGCGTACCTGCAGCCTTGAATCTCATAAATCCCTTCCTCTTCCCTCTCAGGCTCAATCCCCTTAAACTCCCACTTCACATTCAAGTCAGGAACACTCTCCAGCAACATTCTCGTGTAGGGGTGTAGGGGGTTGTTGAAGATTTTCTCAGCATCACCCCACTCGACAATCCTCCCCCTGTACATGATCACAACCTTATCACTAATGTAATAACCCAAGGCTAAATCATGTGTAATGAAGATTACTGAAGTCCCAACCCTATCCCTGAATTCGCCCAACAAGTTTAGAATGTCAATTCTAGTTGAAGCATCGAGCATTGACACTGCCTCATCTGCAATCAAGAGTGATGGTTCAACGAGTAATGCCCTGGCAATTAGGATTCTTTGTAATTGCCCTCCACTCAACTGGTGTGGGTATTTTCCCAACACTTCACTGGGGTTAAGGCCTACGCTTTCTAAACTCCTCTTGATCATTTCTTTTTTCTCCTCTTCACCAACATTCCCCAGGAAGTTCTTGAATACTAGGTCGAAGACTCTGTCAACCTTGTGGAGGGGGTTGAAGCTGGCGAAGGGGTCTTGGAAGACTGCCTGCACGTTCTTGTAATAATACCTCCTCAACCTCTCCTTGTCAAAACTCCAAATGTCCTCCCCCTTGAAGAGTATCCTCCCAGAAGTTGGCTTAATCAACCTTAGGATTAGTTTTCCGATTGTAGTCTTCCCACTCCCACTCTCCCCTATCAAGCTTACTATCTCACCCTCCTCAACCTTGAATGATACTCCATCCACTGCCCTAATCTCATATCCACCAAAGAGTCCCGAGGTGAAGGTTTTTGTCACATTCTCGAGTTCAAGCACTTCCCTCACCCCCGAGGAGGTGGCAGGCTGCGTAATGCTCTTTGGAGACTTGGACTAATTTTGGCTCTATTTTTGGACAGTGTTCCATTGCGTAGGGGCATCTTGTGTAGAATCTGCAACCTTGGGGTGGGTTTAGTAGGCTTATTGGATAACCTGGGATTCCGTGGAGTTTTTGCCTCTTGTAGTGTACACCCATTCTTGGGAGGGAGTCGAGGAGCATTTGCGTGTAGGGGTGGGCTGGGGATTCTAAAACCTCCTCCATTGGCCCGATTTCAACAACCTTCCCCGCGTACATCACCATAACCCTGTCTGCAATCTGTTTTAGCAAGGCTAGATCGTGTGTAACGAAGATTATTGATTTTACAATCCCCTCCTGCATGAAGTAGTGGAGTAATTCAATGACAACTCTTTGTGTTGTCACGTCTAGGGCTGATGTTAGCTCATCAGCAATTAGCAAGTCTGGGTTTAGGAGGGTTGAGACTACCATTGTGGCTCTCTGCCTCATTCCTCCACTCAATTCCACTGGGTACATTTCGGCGACCTTTGGTGAGAGTTTTACCATGCTTAGTCTTTCTTTCAAGAGTTTTTCGACTTCCTCTCTATCTTGCATGCCGTGTTCCCTTGCCAAGTCCCATACTATGTCCTTGATTTTTTTCGTTGGGTTTAGGGCGTTCATTGCGTATTGTGGGATTATTGATAACTCCTTGTATTGGATTTTTCTTGCCTCCTCCCTCGAGAGTTTCATTAAGTCTTTCCCCTTGAAGATTGCTTTTCCGCCTTTGTGTGTCATTGGTGGTTTTCTGAGGATTAGGGAGTGGACGAGGGTTGATTTCCCACAACCGCTCTCTCCAGCAATTCCAAACACTTCCCCCTTCTTGACTTCGAAACTTACTCCATCAACTGCTTTTACAAATCCGATTGGGGTTGAATAGTAAATCTTGAGGTTCTCAACCTTAAGCATCTCACTCCCTCCTCAACCTCGGATTAAACACCTCCTCAAGACCAAGATTGATCATATATAGCCCGGTAATTAGGATGGCTATGACCAATCCTGGGGGAATTGCCCACCACCAGTAGCCGAGGTTTATTGCATTCCACAACACCGCCATCTGGAGCATTATTCCTAAGGACATTCCCTTAGTTGGTCCAAGGCCAAGGAAGTCAAGACCTACAGCAGCTAATATTGCTCCACTGAACTGAAGTATGAAGACCATGAAGACGTAAGACACCATGTTCGGAAGTATCTCTCCGAAGATTATCTGTAGATCACTTTGACCGCTTAGCTTTGATAGATCAACGAACTCTCTCCTTTTCAGCGACAAAGTTTGAGCTCTAACAGCTCTGGCAGTCCAAGGCCAGGCTGTTAGACCGATAATAACGCTCTCAATTCCTATACCTCTGTAGGGGAGGTAGGCTGCGATTATGATCAGTAGAGCCATTGTTGGGATTACAAGCATTATGTTCGTGATCATCATTAGTATCTCATCCACCAGCCCTCCCTTGTATCCCGCTATGAAACCTATTAGGAGACCGATTGCCGTAGCTATACTGCCCGCGAGCAGTCCTACTATTAGTGAAGACCTCAAACCATATGTCAGTTGAGCGTAGACGTCCCTTCCGAAGCTGTCAGTTCCCAGGTAGTGCTTAACCTCAACTGTTCCGTTTGGGGTGAAGACTTTGGATAAGCTCCCAGGGGGTAGGGCTGGTTCTGTTGGCTTTGGTATCACTCTATCCCCAACCTTTATTGGGTAATAGCCCATGTTGTCAAAGGGGACTAATAATGGGCCGATGATCGCGAATAGGGCAAAGAATATGACGATTCCAAGCCCAACTTTAAACTTTATGTTTTTTAGCGCGATTTTGAGGACTTCAAACTTTGATTTTCCAACTGGCATTTCTTCATCCCTCCACGTAGGCGGCCTTTATTCTTGGATCGATTAGGGCGTACATTATGTCTATTATGAAGTTGGCAGCTAGGACCGTTAGGATTATAACAAGGAAGCAGCCCTGGATTAGGAAGTAGTCCTGGTTGAGTATTCCTTGCATGAGGATATACCCTATTCCTGGGTATGAGAAAACAACTTGAACGGTGACGTTACCGGCAACTATCAGTCCGAGCTGGAGTGCTAATCCTGTTATCTGGGGTAGCATTGCGTTTTTGAATGCATGCCTCATGACTGTTCTTTCGCTCGATCCTAGAGCTTCTAGGTACCTCACATAGTCTGCCTCGAGCTCATAGATTATCATGTTTCTCATACCTATGGCCCATCCACCAAGTTGGACTAGGAATAGGCTGAGGAATGGCAGCACCCAGTGGTGTAGGTAGTCCTTTATGAATGCCCAGCTGAGTGAGGGGATTATTCCATAACTGTAGGCACCTGAGAGCGGGAACAATTCTAACTTAACTGAGAATATATAGGCTAAGAGGATTGCAAACCAGAAGTAAGGTGATGCTTGGAGGAAGAAGAATACGGGCATTAAATAAGAGTCGAGCTTCCTATTTTTACCAGCGTAAGCTCCCAACCAATTACCAACAATCCAGCTCGCAACTATTGAGGGGACAAGTAAGGCTAAATCATAAGGTAAAGCTTCCTTTATAATTTGAGCAACGGGTTTTGGGTAGAAATATATACTAATTCCTAAATCACCGTGAAGGACGGCCTTCCAAAATGTTATGTATTGTTCCCATAAAGGCTTATTTAATCCAAATGCCTCAATAAAATACCCATGAAGGTATTGAGTTGCTTGGGGCATTGTAGCGAATCTAGATAATAACACAGCTATTGGATCCCCAGGCATCAGCCTGGGAATTATAAAGTCTATTGTGACGGCAAATATGAATGTTAAAATGTATATCACTATCTTCCTCTTGAGGTAGTTCATCATTCCGCTGGCCAATTTTCTCCCTCCTTGACTTTTTCTTAAAATTCTGCAAAAAAATAAATAAATTAGAAGGTTAAGATCTTCTCCTCCTTAGGAGGAGTGGGACTACGGCTAAACCAACTAATATTGCTGGTCCACAGATTCCTCCTGTTTCTGTTGATGAAGTTGCCGTCTCTGTTGGAGTAACGGTAACAGTCTGAACTATCGTTTCAGTCTTCTCCTCTGTAGTTGTTGTTTCTGTAGCTGCCTTTACTGGCTTGATATTGAGTAGCACCTTCACTCCACCCATCTGCCAGTATCCGTTCCAGCTTATTGGGAATGCGTATGGGTTCTTTGCTGTAGGCCAGTTGGTCCAGTGCTCTGGGCTTGCCTCAAACCATGCACCGTTGTAGATTATTGGTATGTATGGCAAGTCTTTGAGGAATATCTCCTGTAGCTCGTAGTAGTATTGAAGCTTCTTGTTCTCATCCTTCTCAACGTTTATGAGCTCTAGGAGCTCTGCAACTCTCTCATTCTTGTATCTACCGAAGTTACCGTTGTAGAAGTTCTCTCCTATTGGAGTGACATCTTGGTTGAGGACCCAGTTGAACCATTGCCATGGTGTTGCAACTACGTTGCTTCCGAAGTTGTTTATGGCCATGTCGAAGTTACCCTTGGTTAGGTCATCCCAGTACTTTGAATAGTCTGGGAACTTGGGCTCGACGTTGATTCCAACAATTGCCAACTGCTCGCTTATTACTCTGATCATCTCCATCCAGTCGGTCCATCCGAATGGGACTATTATTGTTAACTTGAGTGGTTTTCCATCTGGGAACTCTCTGTAGCCATCACCATTTACATCCTTAAATCCTAGCTTGTCGAGTATCTCCATGGCCTTTTGTGGATCATACTTGAATCCGTACTTATCAACGGCCTCCTTGTTGTATATCTTCTTGAATGCTGGATACTGGATTAGTAATCCTGTGGGATCGGCTGGAGTTACCTGGTTTTGGGATGCTCTGGCAGCTATCTCCTCTGGGTTTATTGCATAGGCTATGGCCCTTCTGAACTCTGGGTTGTCAAGTGGTGGCTTTTGGGTGTTGAGGAATAGGAATGCCGTGTTTGCTGGTAGGTGGTATGGTGGTTCATCGTACCAGGTAACTATTCCATACTGAGCCTTGACATCTGGGACACCCGGGATGAAGAAGTTGCTCCAGTCGAGCTCACCCTTGACGAGCATTGATAATGCCAAGTTGTTGCTGTAGACTATAACGTAGACTATGTACTTTGGAGCGGGCTTGCCGAAGTACTTGATTCCCCACCAGTTGTCGTTCCTAACGAGAATGAACCTCATCTGGTCTGTCTTGTAGAGCTTGTAGGGACCAGAACCAACTGGGTTGTCAACGTTGGCGAATTCAACTGGGTTATCAATGTTCTGCCAGATGTGCTTCGGAACAATTGCTATTTGATAAAGTAGATACTTCCACTCTTCATAGTGGGGAGTGCTAAATACAAACTGGATTGTTCTGTCATCTATAACCTTAACCTCTTGGAGCCACTCCCACATCTGGTGATATGCTAGACCAGGATACTTCTTGTGGAGCTCGAAGGTGAACTTAACGTCCTCAGCTGTTAGTGGCTTTCCATCCTGCCAGGTTAATCCTTCCCTAAGTTTAACCTCATATACGTTGTCGCTAACCCATCTTCCACTCTCGGCAAGCCAGGGCTCTAGCTTATCGTTTAATGGGTCGTAGTTGAACAAGGTTTCGTAAATCAAGCCAATGGTTCCTGTAACGGCACTCCAGGGGATAAGGGGATTGAAGTTGTTTGGTTGGCTCCAGAGACCACCACCAACGTATAGTGTTTCTTCCCTTGGAAGTTCTTGTTCCTGGGCGGCCACTACTTGGCCGAAAACTCCAAATATTACAAACGCTCCAATTAGTACACCAACGAGTCTCTTCATACTATCACCCCGTAAGGATGCAACAAAGCACATTGTCAATTATAATGAAATCCTCAATGCTTATAAATCTTGCTGTATATTTATAATCATTGGGCCAAATTATAGAAATTTAGAAAGCCTTATAAGATATGATAACGATACTCACTATTGACAATATAAGGGGGGAGGATCATGTTCCCTGAAAAGTTCCTTTGGGGTGTGGCACAATCGGGTTTTCAGTTTGAAATGGGGGATAAACTCAGGAGGAATATTGACACTAACACTGATTGGTGGCACTGGGTAAGGGATAAGACAAATATAGAGAAAGGCCTCGTTAGTGGAGATCTTCCCGAGGAGGGGATTAACAATTACGAGCTTTATGAGAAGGACCATGAGATTGCAAGAAAGCTGGGTCTTAATGCTTACAGAATAGGCATAGAGTGGAGCAGAATATTCCCATGGCCAACGACATTTATTGATGTTGATTATAGCTATAATGAATCATATAACCTTATAGAAGATGTAAAGATCACCAAGGACACTTTGGAGGAGTTAGATGAGATCGCCAACAAGAGGGAGGTGGCCTACTATAGGTCAGTCATAAACAGCCTGAGGAGCAAGGGGTTTAAGGTTATAGTTAATCTAAATCACTTCACCCTTCCATATTGGTTGCATGATCCCATTGAGGCTAGGGAGAGGGCGTTAACTAATAAGAGGAACGGCTGGGTTAACCCAAGAACAGTTATAGAGTTTGCAAAGTATGCCGCTTACATAGCCTATAAGTTTGGAGATATAGTGGATATGTGGAGCACGTTTAATGAGCCTATGGTGGTTGTTGAGCTTGGCTACCTAGCCCCCTACTCTGGCTTCCCTCCAGGGGTTCTAAATCCAGAGGCCGCAAAGCTGGCGATACTTCACATGATAAATGCACATGCTTTAGCTTATAGGCAGATAAAGAAGTTTGACACTGAGAAAGCTGATAAGGATTCTAAAGAGCCTGCAGAAGTTGGTATAATTTACAACAACATTGGAGTTGCTTATCCCAAGGATCCGAACGATTCCAAGGATGTTAAGGCAGCAGAAAACGACAACTTCTTCCACTCAGGGCTGTTCTTCGAGGCCATACACAAAGGAAAACTTAATATAGAGTTTGACGGTGAAACGTTTATAGATGCCCCCTATCTAAAGGGCAATGACTGGATAGGGGTTAATTACTACACAAGGGAAGTAGTTACGTATCAGGAACCAATGTTTCCTTCAATCCCGCTGATCACCTTTAAGGGAGTTCAAGGATATGGCTATGCCTGCAGACCTGGAACTCTGTCAAAGGATGACAGACCCGTCAGCGACATAGGATGGGAACTCTATCCAGAGGGGATGTACGATTCAATAGTTGAAGCTCACAAGTACGGCGTTCCAGTTTACGTGACGGAGAACGGAATAGCGGATTCAAAGGACATCCTAAGACCTTACTACATAGCGAGCCACATAAAGATGATAGAGAAGGCCTTTGAGGATGGGTATGAAGTTAAGGGCTACTTCCACTGGGCATTAACTGACAACTTCGAGTGGGCTCTCGGGTTTAGAATGCGCTTTGGCCTCTACGAAGTCAACCTAATTACAAAGGAGAGAATTCCCAGGGAGAAGAGCGTGTCGATATTCAGAGAGATAGTAGCCAATAATGGTGTTACGAAAAAGATTGAAGAGGAATTGCTGAGGGGATGAAATATGAAGACAATAGCAGTTGATGAGGAAACATGGGAGGCAATTAAAAAGCTCAAGGCTAGGTTGGATGCAAAATCATACGATGAAGTCTTGAAAAAGCTAATACAAGCGTGGCATACCTTAGAATTGGAGACCAAGGCCGAAAGCATTTCACTGGAAGACGATGAGGCTGAACTAGTGCTTTCAGTTATTAGGGATAGAAGTAAGCTTGTTGAGGAGGGAAGCAGGAAATGAACCCAATGCCTCGAAAAATCAGCTTTGACCCCCCTTCTTTTATTCAACTTACGAGAAAGCAAAATAAAGAGCTTTTAGAGTTTGTTCTTGCAGAGTTCGAAATTTACCTTCCAATTACAACCGTTCACGCTTATCTCTTGGCAAAGGCCTTCAAGGGGAAGAATCCAAAAGAGGAAGTCCAAAAGCTGAGGGACATCGTTAAAATTGTGGACTTGACGGATGAACTGCTTGGAGAGATTGCCGAGATAGATGCATCTCTAATTAAAGATGGATACTTCTTTACCTTGGAGGATTTAATCACGGCCGTTTCAGCAATAACATCTAAGTCCCTTCTTGTTGTTAATGGCAATGCTGAAAAGTACTCCCCCTTAAGGAAGTATGGGCTAGATTGTGTCAATTACGAGAAATTTCTAGAGGAAGTTGAAGTTTTAGCTAGAGAGGAGGCAAAGAGGGAGAAAATAATCTAGCGCCTCCTGGGAATAAGCTTCACTCTACTCCCACAGTCTGGACATATTCCCCCAGGGGGAAGGGTCGAGAATTTTCTTCCACAACCTATACATACATACCTCCACTTCATTACCCTCGTGATTCCCTTCTTAAGGGTTCTAAACTTGAGTCCCAGGAGGGAGGCTATGTTCTGGACGTTGTAGTCATCTGTAAAGATGGTTGCCTTTAACTCATACGCCAAGGCTAAAACCTCTATATCGGCCTTACTTAGCTCCTCCAACTCTCCAGTCTCTCTAGCCGCTTGGATTATCTTCTCTATAGCCTCCTTTGAAGGTTCAATCACCCTTACCTTTCCTGCAGATATTAAAGATTCTAGGAATAACTTGGATTCTCTATCTTTAATCTCCTCAACAACACTTGGCGTTGTGTAACCTTCCACCTCAACACCCTGAATAAAAACAGAAGAGTCAAGGACAAGCTTCATGCCTTGCAGCACCCTTCCTTCTTCTCAACCGGGACTATCTCCTTGAATCCAGTGTACTTCCAGAGCGCCCTGGGTATCTTTACAGTTCCATCCTCCTGCTGGTGGTTCTCTAGAATTGCCACTATTGCTCTAGAAGTTGCTATTGCAGTGGAGTTTAAAGTGTGCACGTACCTGGGCTTTTCGTCAGTTCTATCTCTAAACCTAATGTTCAACCTCCTAGCCTGCCAGTCTGTACAGTTGCTTGCCGAAACAACTTCTCTAAACCTCCCCTGCCCAGGCATCCAAGCCTCTATGTCGTACTTCTTTGCGGCTACGTAACCCAGATCTCCAGTACAGATGTTAACTACTCTGTAGGGAATCTCAAGCTCTTGGAAGAGCTCTTCAGCGTTCCTAACTAGCCTTTCATGCCACTCCCAGCTCTCTTCAGGTCTAGAATAGACGAACTGCTCAACCTTGTGGAACTGGTGAACCCTAAAGATTCCCTTGGTATCCTTTCCGGCGGTCCCTGCCTCTTTTCTAAAGCACGGGCTGAAAGCTACATATAGTAAAGGTAAATCCTTTCCATCGAGAATCTCGTTTGCGTGCATGCCAGCCAATGGGTGCTCGGCCGTGGGGATTAAGTAGAGGTCTTCCCCTTCAACCTTGTATATAACATCTTCAAAGTCCTCGAATGTAGTCGACCCTTCTTCGACAAATCTTCTAACCATGTAGGGAGGGATAACTGGGGTGAAGCCCTTCTCTATTAGCCTATCCAAAGCAAACCTTATCAATGCCAAGTCAAGTATGACTATTTCGTTTAGGAGGTAATAGAATCTAGAACCGCTAACCTTTGCTGCTCTAGCAAAGTCAGCCCCACCGAGGATCTCCAAAAGGTCGACGTGAAGTTTTGGTCTCCACTCTAGAACTTCATACTCCATCTTTCCTTGGCTCTGCTCAAGGAAGCTCTCTAAGTGTCCTTTCCAAACCTTAGCCTTCCCCCAGAACCTTATGGGGACGTTGTCATTCTCATCCTTCCCAACGGGAACGCTTGGATGGGTTATGTTTGGAAGCCTCCATAGGTAGTAGTCTATTCTCTTTCTTAACTCCTCAACTTCCTTCTCTAATTCTTCTATCCTCTTAACTATCTCTTTGCTTTTTGCCAGAAGATCCTCTACTGGCTCTCCAGCCTTCTTCCTCTTCCCTATCTCTATTGCGATTTTATTTCTCTCGTGCCTAAGCCTGTTTATCTCTTTTAGCTTCTTCCTCCACTCTTCATCTAACCTAAGTATCTCGTCAATCCATGCAATTTTGTCTAGCTCTCCCCTCTTCTTAAGATCGTTCTTGACGAGCTCTGGATTATTTCTGATTAAATTTATGTCGAGCATTTTTACCCCTTACCCTAATGAAGCAAAACCATTAAAATATTTATTGTTCGAGGAAAAGAAGAGAAAAAGGAATCACTCAAGGTTTGTAACCTTCTCCAGCTCAGGAATTACGAAGTCGAGGTCAAGCTCTTTCAAAGTTTCCTTCTTTGGAATTCCTCTCTCGTCCCATCCCCTTATTCTGTAGTACTCTGAGAGCAACTCATCGTACTTCTTCTCATCGAGGTGCTCTCCCTTGTGCGGGCCACTCTTCAGTCCCTCTGTGAACCATCTCTTTGGTGGGTAATCCATCTTTCTATCCCACTTGCCGTTGAATTCTCTCACCCAATAAGCTCTTATGAGGGAATAAACCCTGTCAGCTGCCTTGTAAAGGTCATCCCAGGTGTAGGTGACTCCAGTTATTGCCTTGAGGAGCTTTGGATAGTAGTCTAGGCTTAGGCCAACCTCAACCCATGGTAGCCTACATGCCGTAAGCATCTCGAAGAGCCCACCTCTCAACCTCTGCAACTCAACAACTTTCTGGGCCTTTATTGGATCGTAACTTATCTTGTACTCCACCTTCTCGGCCTTCTCTCCTTCAATTGGGGCAGTACCGATTTCCCATGCAATAACCCATGCCTCCTTGTGGTGTGCACCGATTGCGCTCGTTCCATAAGCTAATGCCATTGCTGGGTAGATGTAACAGTTGTAACCACTAACCTCTAATCCCTTAACGTGCATTGCGAAATCATGAGTTCCAAGCTTCTCGGCCATAGCCTTAACTCCCTCTGCAGCTAAGTTGCCGAGCTCTCCTTTTCTGTAAGCTATATCCAAGGCCAATTGCTTAGCTCCCTTGAAGTCTCCAAATGTTGGCCCTTCCTTGAGGATTCCTCTCTCCACAGCCTCCATTACGTGGGCTATTGAAACACCGAGGCTTATCGTGTCCATACCCATCTCGTCAGCTATCCTGTTGAGAACTGAAACCTCGTTAAGCTTCCCTATTCCAAGGTTTGAACCCAGCAAGGCTACATTTTCATAGTCAAGCTCACTCTCTTGGCCCTCTGCATCAAGCACTACATTTCCACACGGCATGTTACAGTAGGGACAGCCCCTCTGCTGTACCTTCATCCCCTCCATTGTGTAACCATCTATTGAACGAGCGAATTCGAAGTAGCCATCGCTGAAGTTCCTTGTTGGGAGGGCATAGTTAGTATTACACCACTCTACAGCTGCCATGGTCCCCTGTCTCTTCCAGAATGGATACCCTGGAGAGTTTAGAATTTCATTATATGCCTCCTGGCTGAGCTTCTTTAACTCTTCCTTGTCTGCAACTGGTATCTCCTTGGTTCCCCTTATTACTACGGCCTTTAACTTCTTGCTTCCCATTACAGCACCCATTCCAGGTCTTCCAGCAGCTCTTCCCTCCTGGGAGATAACAACAGCATATTTAACTAAATTTTCTCCGGCTGGTCCGATGGTTAAAACGCCGACGTTCTTGCCATGGATTTCCTTTAATTCTCTCTCGGTCTCGAATGTTGTCTTACCCCATAGACCTTCAGCACTAAGGATGCTAACGTTGTCATCTTCGATATAAATGTAGACGGGCTTCTTTGCCTTACCTTCAACAACGAGAGCATCATAACCTGCCCTTCTCAAGTGAACAGAAGCCATTGTTCCTAGGTTGCCGTCACCATAACCTCCAGTTAGAGGACTCTTAGCCGCAACTACAAGCTTTCCACCGCTCGGGGTTGGAAGGCCATTGAAGGGACCAGCAGCAAAGATTAACTTGTTTTCTGGACTAAGGGGCTCAACACCTCTAGCTTCATTCCAAAGAATCCAGGCGGCTAATCCTCTACCTCCAATAAATTTCTTGGCAACTTCTTCGGGGTATTCCTGAACCTTAACTTCTCCAGTTGTTAGGTTTACCCTTAGAATCCTACCCCACCATCCATACATAGAATCCACCATCTTTACATTCATCAACAATTCTCATAAATATTTTTTGGTTGCACTCTTTTTCAATAACCTCAGAGAGTAAAAGAATAAGCATTTAACCCTAGCTTCAAAACCTGGGGGCGAAGATATTTATGTAATCAAACGTAGTGATGTTCAGAAAGAAGGGGGGATTGCAATGAGCAGAACACCTCAACTCTATGTTGAAGTTCCAAAAGAAGAATGCCTGGAAGGAAGGAGAGTAAAGCACGATTGTATAGTAATACAAGATAACATTGAGGTGAGACTCAGAGAGGGGGAAGAAGTCCCTGAGTTCATTCAAGTGGACAAGGCGAAATTCCTAGCTAAGGAAATCTATGACAGATTTCATTTCTACGTTGATCACTATGAGCACAGGATGAAGGTAGATGCAATAATAGTCTACCCAGATAGAAGAACAAAGATCTATCTAAAGAAGGGAGACGAGTTACTGCTATTACCAGTGGAAGGTTACGTAGTGACTCTGATAGCTGATGTTGGAAATAGGGTCAGGAAAGGGGATGCCTTTGCTGCTGTAACAACTAGAAAGGGAGAAGTACACTACCTGAAGCCTCCAAAGCCAGGAACTGTGGTTTATATAGATGAATTCACCAATAGGCCTCATTACATCTACTACATACTCCCCGAGTTTTGAAATTGATTCAAGGTTGTGAAGAGTCCTTCTAATTGCGCTCTATAATTTTATCCACCAAATAAATATTTAAACCTTAAAAGGTTAGGTGCTCTCATGAAGGCTTTAATAATGGCCGGTGGTTACGCGACGAGGCTCTGGCCGATAACCAAGGACAACCCAAAGGCCTTGTTACCCCTTGGGAACAAGACGATACTCGAGTACATACTTGAGAAGGTTAAAGATCTCGACATTGATGTGCACATCTCAACGAACAGGTACTTCGCAGATAAATTCAAGGGGTTTGACGTTGATCTCATAGTTGAAGATACAATCCACGAGGAGGAGAAACTCGGGACTATAGCAGCTTTAAAGAACGCTTATGAAGTTCTTGGAGAGGATGATTATCTGGTAATAGCTAGAGACAACGTGTTCTCCTTCTCACTTAGAGATTTCGTCGAGAGGTACAATGGGAAAACGCTAATAGCGGTTTACGACATTGGAGATTTTGAGCTGGCAAAGAGGTACGGAGTAGTTGTCTTGGAGGATAATAAAGTTTTGGACTTCGAGGAGAAACCAGCCAAGCCGAAGACGACGTTGATAAGCACTGGAGTTTACCTCTTCCCTAAGAGGGTTATGGATCTCCTCGATGATTACCTGAAGGAGGGGCACAAGGATTCACCCGGCTACTTCCTTCAGTGGCTACTTAAGAGGGGGGAGGAGATAGTAGCCTACAGGTTCGATGACTACTGGTACGACATAGGATCTGCCGATAGTTACCTCGAGGCGATGAAGACGCTCCTGAAGGAGAGCCACATAGAGGAGATACAGATAAGCCCCTACGCAAAGATAATTCCTCCAGTTGTTATCAAGAGGGGGACTAAGATACTGGGAAGGTCGATAATAGGGCCCTATGCTTACATCGGCGAGGAGTGCGTGATAGAGAACTCTGACATAAGCGATTCCATAATATTTCCGAGGACAGTTATAAGGAACTCGACGATATGGAGGTCGATAATAGATGAGAAGTGCGAGATAAGGAACCTCGAGCTCAGGAAGAGCCTAGTTGGAGGGCACGCTAAAATACAGAGGGGAGAGTAAGTTTTTAACTTCTCCCCTATATCGGGAATTGTTATGACAGAGAGCCTCAAGTGGAAGTTGATCAAAAACGCTGGCTGGCTCTTTGGGGCTGAAATAATTTCAAAGCTTTTGGCTTACGGTGTGATAGTTATACTTAGCCGAACTCTGGGGCCAGAGAGTCTTGGGCAGTATTCCTTTATATTCTACTATGTCGAGCTCCTGGGGGTGTTTTCTGATCTTGGGGTTAGTTATTATTTAATGCGAGAGGTTGCCAAGGATAAGGGTAAATTGAGAGAGCTTCTACCAGATGTCCTGGGATTCAAGATTTTTCTAGCTTTCTTGAACTTCCTGATAATCGTCGGAATAACGTTCTTTTTGCCAAAGCCCCGCTGGATGAAAGTCCTGATAGTGTTAGCTGGAGCTGAAGCCATGCTAACGTGGCTCTCTTATCTGTTTGTTAGAATAATGTACGCTCATGAAGTTACGAAGTATGAAGCGATGGCAAAAACTATAGAGAGACTCTGGGCTTTCATCGTTGGTGGGGCTGTGCTATTCTATACGAGAAGGCTTGCCTCCTTCATTTATACTCTCTTAATTGGCTACTCCATAAGGGAGTTTCTTAGGATAAAGTTTGGATTTAAGTTTATCAGTTTTGAAGTAGAGGTTAACTTCGATTATCGTTCGTGGATAAGCCTCCTAAGAAGATCTTATCCATTTTGGCTTATTGGTCTATTCACATTAATTTATTATCGAACTGACATGGTAATGCTGAGCCTGATGAAGGGTGATTATGAAACTGGAATATATAGAGCCGCTTACACCTTAATCGAGGCCTCACTTTTCATTCCTAACATCGTTGTTTCAACCACAATGCCCTCAATGACAAGACTATGGAAGAATGATAGAAAAACATTAAGTATTCTTTTTAAAAAGAGCGTTCAAATACTTCTAGGAATTGGCATCCTTGGAACATCAGGATATTATATTTTTGCCCGTCTTGGAATATACATGATCTTTGGAAGTAAATTCCTTCCAAGTGTTTCTGTTCTTAAAATTCTTGCTTTTGCACTACCTTTTATATTCCTAAACTCCCTTCTTGGAAGCTTTATGAACGCTATAGGGAAAGAATTAATGTTTACTAAGATAACTGGATTTACAGCTTTGCTAAATGTTGTGTTGAACTATTTTTTAATACCTCAATATGGAGCAATAGGAGCAACGTTAGCAACAGTAATTAGTCAAGGGATAATGACATTTTTATTGTTTGTTATGAAATTCTACTGTTAAAGCTGTACTGTACTCTCTTTTTATTGTTATCGAACCTTGTTGCTTTAGTGCCCTAAGTAGTTCCTTAAGAGAATGTCCCTCTACCTTATGTATTTCTAGCACCCTTTGATGTTTTGTATGTATTCAGATTCAATTAGGCGAGGAATAATGGAATATTCACACCCTTCGCAGTCTATTTTGATTATATCAGCAGGATGATTCTCTAAGAATTTAATTATATCAACAACAGGAACTTTAATTATTTTTTATGTTATTTTTCCCTGTAAATCCCAGAACGAGCATATGAAAACTCGTCAATAAAAAACTTTGCGTTTCCACTTATATTAGAAACTGCAAAATTATAGGATGATATAGTATTATCCAACTTGTTGATATGTATATTATTAATAATTTAAAATATATATGGGTTTGGCTCTATGGCATATACTCTCTTAGCCCTTTGCAAAGCAAAGTAAACGCTGCTATCTCCAATAAATGCCCCAATGTCTAAAACATATTTCCCCTTGATGTCAATTCCACAATACTTACAGTCTCTAAATATTTTCCACAACGTTCTAAATAAACTAAAAGATGGATCACACTAAAAATTAATTCTTTCCCATTATATGGGAAGGCTATGAATTTTTGTATAATTTAGTATAGGGCATTTCTGTGATTAATCATGTTAGGTTTAGTAATACATTCCGTTTTGATGGTAATTCAAATTCTATGTTATTAATTAGCACTTTTCCAAGGTTCAAGCCACTTCTACAGGCAACCTACATGTTTGATTTAGACCAAAATAATTTAAAAAGACATCCTTCGCCGTTCTTACGTGTCTTATTGTTTTCATGAGTATTTGCAGGTATTGAAGAGGTTTTCGTAAACATTTTCAGCTATACCCTTTTAATACTTTCAAAAAATTACTTAAAAGTTTTTGCGTCCCTACGAAAATGTATCAATGAGAAAAATAACCGCGTTTAGAGAATAATGATCAAAACTTACATTAAACTTACTCAGGTATTTCCAGTATCTAAGTACGAGACTAATTCTCTTTAATCTATTTTTGACCATTGCTATGTTTGGAATTAGCTTATCTCTCGGAAACTTCCGCTTGTAAAATGCTTCGAGTATCTTATCCCCATCTTTAAGATTTCTCGATCTGACATACGATTCAAAAAATCTTCGCAGCTAATATTGCCTGCTCTATTCGATGAACAGATAGTTGGGGAGATGTAGTTACAGAACCTTCTCGTATTGTTTTATAAAACATCGGCTCCTGAACAGAAACTACCTTTTGAGCATTAATAAGGTACATTAAGAAAACAACATATCTTCTCCGTAAAATAATGATTCCCTAGACGTTATACCAGCTTTTTACTATTTTAGATGATAAAAGTACATTTCCAGTTCAAATCCATGCCTTCTCATTAAGAAAGTCAAAAATAGCAGGAAATTTTACTAATTTCCATATTTCATTAATTTATAATAATCTGTAATACATGTATCTGCTAAGTATTCTTTCACAGCCCTAATACACGTCTCCAAAAATTTGGGATCCCAATAATCATCGGCGTCTATAAAAGAAATGTATTCCCCCTTTGATTTCGAATTCCAATGTTTCTTGTAGGTGAGGGACCTTTGGCTTTTCCCTGTTCTATTATTTTGACGAACTCATAGTTCTGGGCTATGTTCTCAATAAATTTAAGTGTTTTCTCATCTCCTGGGCTATATATGGGTAATCCCTATAGACGGGAATGATACTCAAAACTAGCCCTTTCCTCATCTTCCTTCCTAACAATTTCTAAATAAAATCTTATTAATTTTTCACCAACAATCTTTGGATGCCATCTACTAATTGCTTTTCTTCTTGCACGTCTCTTAAATTTTTTTTGAAGTGAGTAAGAAACAATAATTCTACTAATCTTTTCAGAGATATCATCTGGATCTTTGGGATTTATAAGAAAACCATCACGCTTATCATCAATTTTTTCTCTGAATGCAGGTATGTTCGACGCCACTACAGGTTTCCCTGCTGCCATTGCTTCGGGAACTACCATTCCAAAGCTTTCTTGTAAAGACGGGACAACAATAATATCGGCCTTAGTATAGTATTCTATCATGCTATCATATGGAACCCCAGGTATAATTTTAACACTATTTTCAAGTTTCTCTTGTTTAATAAATTTACGAAGCTCGAAATAATACTTCACATCCCTAATACTTCCAACAAGTTCCACATTTACATGAAATCCCTCTTTTCTTAATAATTTAACTGCCTGTAGAAGGGTCAGCTGGTTCTTTAATGGCCTTATAAGGGCTGGATATAAGATTGTAGGAGCATATGAAACCCCCTCTTTCTCAGGAATTTCGAAAAGGTTTATATTTACTGGATTTTCAAGGATCATTGTAGGAATATCCTCCTCATAAATACCTCTAAGCTTAAGATCCTCAATTATTGCCCTTGATATTGCAATAAACCCGCGAAGTCGTGGATATAAAATAAAAAACTTCCTTATATTATACCGATACTGTTAGGATAACTGGGGCATCACCTCCTGAAGCCATTCAGTAACATCACCAGGCGGATCACCAAAACTAGAATGAATTCTGACAAAATTATACCAGAAGGCAAACAGAAAAACAAACCTATGAACCCTCCTCCAGTCTTTACCCCTGAAATTATTCCAGAAACGCTTCGTCCTCTCCTTCAACGTCCTAAACCAGCGCTCAACACTGTTCCTCGGCCCGAAAGTCACATGCAGATAACCCAACCTCAAACTCTTAAAAGCAGACTTATACCAGCTCGCCCTGTCAACCAGAAAGACAGGCTGCCCTTCACACGACTTTAAAACAACTAGAATGAAGTCCCTGGCAATCCACCAGTTTCTAACAGTCGTAATCCAGACTGCTAAAACTTCCTTGCTCTCAACGTCAATTGCAGCCCAGAGGTATCTTTTCTTCCCGTTGATTTTTATTACTGTTTCGTCAACTGCGATGAAGTTTCGCTGTTTTTTGACTGCGAGGATTTTTGGCTTGTAAACTGCTTCTGCGAGTTTTTGGACTGCCTCCCAGACTGTTACGTGACTGATTTTGAGTATTCTGGCGGTTTGCCGGTAACTGAGGCCTCGCAGGTATAATTCTACTCCCCTGATTTTCTTTTCTGGTGGGATTTTGTTGCGACGAAAGGGTTTTAAGGCTGAAACCACCCAGTAAATAATGGTTTCAGACTTCATGTTCCCCCTTCTTTTTCTAAAGTACTGCCAGTAACTTAAACCTGACACCCCACAGCTTATCCTAACAGTATCATTTTGCAAATGGAAGAGGAATTAATAAATAATGCCGAAAGGTTAATATTTCCTCCCCCAAACTTCCTGTGGTGGAGTTCATGGATGAATTTGAGCGTTATAGGAGAATCCTCTTTTTCTTGGTGTGGTTTTTCCTGCTGAGCCTGTATGCTCTAGTCGTTTTGAGGAATGAAAGCAACACGATTACGTTCAAGGTAGCTCTTTTCCTCTCCCTGCTTACTCTCCTTGGAATAGTGGCTCTCGTGCTCAAAATAAAAAAGATAGTCAGTAATTTCTTGTAATAAATTCAAGGTTTGTGAGGTGTGTTAGTTCTTGGGGTATTGTTTTTTGGGTGGCTATTTCTCTGAACACGAGGGCGCTTGGTCTTAGGTAGCGTTTTTTTGTCTTGAAGTCCACGTGAACTAATCCGAACCTCATTTTGAATCCTTGAGCCCATTCATAATTATCCGTTAGGGACCAGTGGAGGTAACCCCTAACATCAACCCCCTCCTTCATAGCATTATAAACCGCCACCAAATGACTAACAAGATAATACGACCTATACCTATCCCCCACATCAGCAATACCATTCTCCGTTATGAGTATAGGAAGCTTATACCTCTCACCAAGCTCTTTCAAAAGTTTTTCAAGACCCTCAGGATAAATCTCCCATCCAAAGTCACTACATGGCCTCCCTGATTTTGCAAATCCCCCTCTTTCACCCATAAACCCATAGCCCGGAAGAGGTCTGACGTGCTCGCCCACCTTACCAAAGGCAAAGCGGGAATAGTAGTTCACTCCAAGCCAGTCAACTTTTCCCTTCAGGTCTTTCCGGATCGAGCCTTCGTAGTCCTTTCCCAAATAGACTGCATCAACGAAACTGTAGAGATTGTTTTCTCTTATTTTCTTTACTTCTTCTTCAATATCCTCACTCAAAGGTTCGAGCCACGTGTATGCGTAAATTATCCCCACTGGCTTCTTTGAAAACGTCTTAATGGCATCGTATGCTCTCGCGTGGGCTTGTATCATGTTCCATTTTGCTCTTTCTACAGCCTCAAAACTGAGGTAGCCCGGCGGAAAGCCCGAGGTCGGGCGGGAGTATCCGTTTTCATAGACTACGTTGGGTTCGTTCATTGTGCTCCACATGTCCACCAAATCGTCAAGGTGGTAAGTAACGAAGGCGGCGAATTTTACGAATTCTATTACTGTTCTTTCGTCCAACCATCCGCTTGGGGCTCTGTCTGGGCCGAGTTTTCTTACTTTTATTGGATCGTGAATCCATAGTGGGAGTGGCCAGTGGTAGAGGTTGAGGATGAATGTTTTACCCCTCTCCTTCCAGTCTGAGTAAATCTTGCGGTAATGCTTGAGGGCCTCCATGTTGGCAATCTTCTCCAACTCTTGTATCGCTCTCTCCGGAACATCAATGCTTACTATGTTCCCCTCCTCATCCCTCTCCACATCAACCTTAACGTTAAAAGTGGGTTTTGGGAAGATTCTGGCCCACTCTATGCCACCCCTTATGGCATCCATGCCAAGGCTTTCTGCAATGTCGTGATCCTGAGCGTAAAGGTGCCAGTAAGCAGGCCCGTTCTCAGGGAAGTCACCACTAACGAGGCCCGTAGCTATGTTCTCTCTATCGTGAACCCACACCCACCAGTCACTGTTGGGTACTTCGCTTCCTTCAAGCCCCATTTCAAACTGGAATCCGGACCAGGAATAGCCAAAAAGAAAATCTTTGGGGAACTTGTACATTTTTCACACCTCCAGAAAGTCCTCCCACTTTCTATAAACAGTTGGCACGCTGTCTACTAGTATCTTTGTGTACTCGTGCTTCGGGTTGTCAATAACTTCTTGCGGAGTCCCTTCTTCCACTATTTTCCCTTTGTACATTATTAAGACCCTGTCCGAGATAAAGTAGGACAGGCCTATGTCGTGGGATATGAAGATTATGGAGCTCCCGAGTTTATCTCTTAGATCCTTGAAGATCTCCACTATCTTGCCTCTTGTTGAGACATCAAGCATTGAAACCGCTTCGTCAGCTATTAAGAGTTTTGGCTTAAGGATCCAGCTCCTTGCTATCATCACTCTCTGCAGCTGGCCTCCCGAGAGCTGGTGGGGATACTTGCCTAGTATCTCCTCTGGGTTTAGATCAACGGCCCTTAGGGATTCTTCCTTCAGACTTTTCCCTTCCTCTGACTTTGGATCAACGCCTATTAGTTCTAAGGCTTGATCAAGAACCCTATCCACCTTGTAGAAGGCATTGAAGCTTCCCATCGGGTTCTGGAAGACCGCGTGGACCTGCCTCCAATACTCCTTTAGCTCTTCCTTCTTTTTTATGTCCTTCCATATGTCCTTGCCATAGAAAAGCACCCTTCCGGAAGTTGGAGGTATTAGTCTCAGAATTATTTTCCCGAGAGTTGTTTTACCCGATCCGCTCTGTCCTATCAGCGAGATTATTTCCCCTTCATTGACGGTAAAGGATACGTCATCAACTGCCTTGACCTCTATTTTCTTTAAGAAACCTGAAGTGAAGATCTTGGTGACATGATCACAGACGAGCATTTCTTTAGACATTTTCTCCTCCCTCCTGATACAGCCAGCAAGCTACTTGGGACTCACCAACCTTCAGAAGTTTTGGCTCCTCCTTTCTGCATATCTCCATTGCATATGGGCACCTCGGGTGGAACCTACATCCACTCGGAGGATCCATCAGGTTTGGTGGTTGTCCTGGAATATAAGAGAGTCCCTTTTCTCGCCCTTCTGGTTCTATTGAAGCTACGGAGTTAATAAGCCCCTGAGTGTATGGGTGGAGAGGCTCTCTTATTATTGACTCTGTTGGACCCACTTCTACGATCTTTCCTGCGTACATGACGGCTATGCGGTTTGCTATCTGTCTCACTGTTGATATGTCGTGGGTTATGAAGACGATGCTGTCAACGAATCCGAGCTTTCTAAGCTTGATTAAAGATTTTAGGACTATCTTTTGAGTCGTTACATCAAGTGCAGATGTCGGTTCATCAACTATGAGAATTTCGGGATTTAGGAGGGTTGCCATAGCCAGCACGGCTCTCTGCCTCATACCTCCGCTAAGCTGGAAGGGATAGAGCTCAACAACGTAATCTGGAAGATCCAGCTCAATGAGTCTCTCTTTTGCTATCTCCACAGCCTTCTGAAAGCTAATATTTTTATCATGAGACCTCAGGACATCGTAGGCTATTTTTTTGATCTTTATTGTGGGCATGAGGGCATTTAGTGCGTCCTGTGGAACATAGGCAATGTGTTTGCCCCATAGCTTTCTTTTAACCTCGTCTCTATTTTTGAATTGACTAATTTCGAAACTCTTTCCATCCCTGCTTATTATCTCAAGTCTGCCCCCCATGTACTGCAGGGGTGGAGTTAAATCCATCATCATGGTCTTTGCGAGGGTTGATTTTCCACAACCACTCTCACCGACCAGTCCGAGAATATCCCCTTCATAAATCTCAAGACTAACGCCATCAACCGCTTTTACGAAGTATTCTGTTGTGCCCTTTAGCTGGCGATAGTATGCCTTTAGATTCTCCAAAATCATTCTTTTCTCCATCCCTACCACCTTACATCTCTCTCAATCTTGGGTTAAACACCTGTTCTATTCCCGTAGCGATGAGGAGCAATGAAGTTGAGAGTGCTACAAGAAGGATTCCTGGAGGTATAAAGACCCACCAGTGTCCCAGGAAGTACGATTGAGTTACTGCAGCGAAATAGAGCATCTTTCCAAGGGTCATTATGTGTATCGGAGTTAGTCCCAGTATGCTCAGCCCTACTTCTGCGTTTATTCCTATGTTCATGAAGGTCACGAAGGACACTATGGTATAAGTGGTGACGTAGGGAAGAAGGTCATAGACTGCTATTTTGAGATCTCCATATCCTGCCATCCTTGAGAAGTACACGAATTCCCTTTCCCTGAGGCTTAGGAACTGTGCTCTTATTGCTCTAGCAAACCACGGCCATGCAGTTAAAGATATTATTATCGCCACCAGAGTTAGTCCTGCATTCTGAAGACCCAGGTAGGTGGCTATAATTATGGCAAGCAGTACGTTTGGTATGGTAATAACGATGTTGGTAAACGCCATTAAGCTCTCGTCTATGAGGCCACCTTTTATTCCCGCTACCACTCCTATCGTGAGCCCTATGAGAATGGAAAATATGCCCGTGAGTGCACCCACGTAAAGAGAATTCCTGATACCGACCACTACTTGAGCAAGGATGTCTCTGCCAAACTGGTCAGTCCCTAAAAGATACTGAGTGCTTGGAGGAGATGCAGGTGGTCCGGATGGATTAAATGGGTCAACTGGGTAAAGGTAAGCCCCGAACAGTGAGAGCAAAATCTCAAACATTAGTATACCAAAGCCTATCACGAACCTCCTGTTTCTAAAAAGTATGTAAAATGTTTCTTTATTCATTGGGTCTCACCTCACTCCCTAGCTCCAAGCCTTATTCTCGGATCTATGAGCACATAGATAAATTCCACTATAAAGTTCGCAAGCAGTAGTGTCCCTATGAGGATCAGGAAGATCCCCTGTATTAGGGGGTAATCTCTAGCTCCCAAGGCCCTAGCGAGGAGAATACCCATTCCTTGGTAATTGAAAAGCTGCTCCGTAATTATTTGTCCTGCCATGACGGTTCCTAGCTGAATTGCTATCCCCGTCACCTGCGGGAGCAGAGAATTTCTCAAGACGTATCTAAAGATTATCTTGTCATCGACATTGAGCATTTCAGAGAATTTAACATAAGTTGAACCCAGCTCCATCGCAGCGAGGACTCTCATACCTATTATCCATCCTCCCGTGCTCACGAGTGCTATTGACAGGAATGGAAGTATGTAGTGATGGAGGTAGCTTTTTATGAATTCCCAGGTGAGGGAAGGAGCTAAAGTTGGATCGTATGCCGAGCCGGAGGGGAACCACCCGAGTTTTATTGCAAATACGTATATGAGCACCATTGCCATCCAGTAATAGGGTATCTGAGAAAGCACTATGCCTGCCGATACAACGCTCTTTTCGAACAGCGTACCCCTCCTGTAAGCTGCTCTTGCACCGAGGTAGTTTCCAACAGTCCATGCAACCAAAGTTGCCGGCACAAGGAGAAGGAGAGTCCATGGGAGGTGCCATGCTATTAATTTTGTCACCGGCTGCCGGAAGGAGGATATTGAAGTTCCAAGGTCACCTGAAAATGCGTTTTTAAGAAACTCTAGATACTGGACATGGAGAGGTTTGTTGAGCCCAAATTCTTCAACGAGCCTTCTCTGGTACTGGTCGAGAAGCTCCGGGGATAGGGAACCCTGGGAAAGTCCGGCTATAATCTGCTGTACTGGGTTACCAGGGGCTATTCTTGGAAGAACGAATGCTATGGTTACCGCCACAAAGTAAGTAGCGATTAAAAAAGATAGTTTAATGAGAAGATATCTGTATATTGGTCTCATTGGGTATCACCCTGTCAGCGTTCTTACTTTGCCAATTTTCTCGCTCCAATTATGATGAGTATGACGACCACAACAATTCCTAAAAGACCTATAATAAATCTTGAACTGCTTACTGGTGCCTGTGGCTGTGTCTGAGTCAATGTCTCTGTTGTGGTTGAAGTTGGAGATGTTGTTGTGGTTGTAAATGGCTCTGTTGGTGTAATCTCTGGTACAAAAGCTCCTCTGAGCTGGGAAAGTACTTTACTGTTTGGTATTAATATTCCTCCTTCATCTATGGGTTTTGCCCATTCTGGTGTCTTGACCGGCTCTCCGCTCTTTGAAAGACCGAAGAGCAGCCATAGTGGAAGAGAGTACTCTCTGTATGGAGCTACCTCTGTCCACCAGGGATTATCCTCATTTGGCCATCCCTTCCAGTACTTTTCGCTATAAGTATACCACTGTACAGAATACGCTATAGGTATGGCTGGAATTTCCTCGTAGATAAGCCTTTGTATCTCGGTGTAGTACTTCATGAGCTCTTCGCTGTCCTTGGCCTGTGCAGCTTTTCTAAGGAGCTCTAAGGCTTGGGAGTTGTTGTAGAATCCCCAGTTGGCTGTGGGGGGAGTTAATCTCGGGTCGAGGACATATCTATAGGTGTCCCAGGGATGATAGAATGATGGAGAATTAGTCCATCCCAAAGCGAGTGTGTAACCTGCGCTGTTGATCATACCCCAATAGGCACCATAATCAACGGGATTTGCCACCACGTTTAGCCCGATTTTCTGGAGGCTGTTCGCTATTAGGTCAGCAGCTATCATCCAGTCTGTCCATCCGGTGGGTATTATTATGTTGAGCTCAATTTTTTCACCATTGGGAGTCTCCAAGAAACCATCTCCATCTACATCCTTGTATCCGGCCTGGGCGAGAATCTCCTTGGCTTTTTCTGGGTTGGGAATTATTTTTGCTTCGGGGTTACCCCAGTATTCCTGAGCTAATGTCGTGTTTAGCCACTGCCTGTAGTGGGGAAATACCGTGAACACTAGTGACATCGAGGGTTGTTCAGAGTATCCATAGAAAGCCTTCGTGAGGACTTCCTGATAGTCTATTGCATAGGCAATGGCTTTCCTCAGGTTGGGGTCCTGGAGAATTGGGTTTTTATGGTTGAAGTATAGCATAACGAATGCTCCTGGCCTGAAGTAAGGCTTGCTCTTGTAGAAAGTACCTATCTCCTTGAAGTTGCCGACGTTGGGAATAAATATACCAGACCAGTCAACATTTCCCTGTCTAAGATCTAAAAGTGCCTGTTCATTGCTCAGGTAGATTCTGTGAACCACGTATTTTGGACCAGGTAAACCAAAGATATCTTTACCCCACCAGTCATCTATCCTTTCGTAAACAATTCTGAGTTCATCAAAGTAGTAAAGTTTGTAGGGACCAGAGACCACTTGTGGGAGGTTTATGGTCACATCTCCACTCTCGGTAGATACTATGTCATCGCAGAGTCCTCCACAGTTTCTCCAGTTTATAATGTTGTTTCCAACTTTTTCATAAACTTGCTCGATTATGTGTTTTGGAGCCGGAGCAAACTGGAGGGCATAGAGGAGAAACATTGGAAGGTTTTTTTCCTCGCCAATTGTGAACTGAACTGTGTGATCATCAAGAGCCTTTACATCGCTTATATATGGTTCCGAACCGGCAGCGGGACCAGAACCAATTTCTCTTGAAAGCTTAAAAGTATATTCCACATCCTCTGCAGTTATTGGTTTTCCATCACTCCATTTTGCTTCTGGGCGTAGCTTAACAATTAGTGTTGTCTCGTTTACCAGTTCAAAGCTTTCACCTATAATGGGAACCCATGCGTTCAGACCTGCTATGTACTGGAATAGCGGAAGGTACATAAAACCGCCAGTTACGTAAGTCCCCCAGGTTTGAGATGGAGAGAATAGATTCCATGTAGATGCTGGACCCCATTGGGCTCCTGTAGCGAAAACAGTCTCATCTCTTGGAAGTGAGATCTGAGCACTTGTCATTGGAGAGGTTCCAATATACAGAATAATGCTCAAAAGCAGGGCAATACAAATCTTCTGCTTAGTCATCATTCATTCCTCCTTATCCAACTTTGTTCATTTGTCGGATTCTATACTTCAGCGTGGCATTTAGTTTTTGTGATTTATAAGCCTTTTTATAAATCAATGCACAGTTTATAAACAAAAAAAGTTTTATAGGGATAATGACTAATTCTATGCAGGGATGTCTTATGAAGGATTATAAGTACTTCTTTGGAGGTTTAATGATACTGCTTCTACTACTGGGAAGCTACGCCTCGGCGCTGACGCTTCCAGAAGCAAAGCAGATTGCCAGTACGCAGGAATCTGGAGATACAGTTCTTCAATGGAGCCCAAGCAATCCATGGCCGGGTGCTCTGATTACCAGAAGTGATGGTACTACCATTTGGATGGAGACAAACTTCTGGAACATTGCTGGAGGGGATGGAGAGAACTACATGAGATTCATAAAAGCAACCGACGAAGTAGTTTTCTACGTAAATATGACAAACGTGCAAACAAACTGGGGCGGAAATGCTTTTGCTACTCCAAACGTCATCATAGTCGGAAGAACTCCAGCCATTTGGTGGGGAGACAAGCCGGTAGTGGGAGGCTACGGGTGGTTTAGCCTTCCATTGAACGGTGCAAACATAGATTCCATCTCTAACGTGTGGACGAGGGTGAACTTTGAAATTGCTAAAGGTCAGGGCACCCTTGCAAGAACCGGAATTATAATGTGGTTTGAGCAACCAAATGGTAATCCTCTCGGTGAAGTTTACATTGCATTCTCCGATGACTACGGTGGAATAGTGAACACCCAGTATCCACCGACAAACATTGGAACACTTACAGAAAAAGTCTACGTTAATGGCCAAGTAATGGAGATAACTTTTACGATCCAGAGAACTTGGAACTGGGATCACTTTGTCCTTGAGTTTATCCCTGATCAGCCAATACCCGAAGGTGATGTAATTATAGACGTTAAGCCATTTGCAAAAGCCGCGGTGCAGGGAATTGTGGATGATCCATGGTCTGACTGGACCGCGGACCAGATAACCTGGACATCAATTGGTTTTGGAACTTACGTCGGGAGCAATGGAAATGCCTTTGAGATTGGTTGGATACTCCACGATGCAGAACTTCTTGAATCTATTTTCACACTAGAAAAAGCAAAACAGATTGCTTCTACAGCAAACCCAGGAGACACCGTTCTCCAATGGGCTCCCGGATGGTATTGGGCACCCCCCTATGACGACAATGGAGTCATAAGGCAGATTTGTACTTGGCCGGGTGTTTTGATTACCAGAAGTGATAATACTACTATCTGGATGGAACCAAACTTCTGGAACATTGTCAGTGGTGATGGAGAGAACTACATGAGGTTCATAAAAGCAACTGATGAAGTAGCTTTCTACGTAAATATGACAAACGTGCAAACACAATGGGGTGGCATAGCATGGGCAACTCCGGCTGTAGTTATTGCGGGTAGAGTTCCTCCAAGCCTTACCGGCACTGAACTCCCTGCTGCGGGAGGTTATAAGAACTTTTCATTGCCAATGCCAGCAGTTAATGTTTCAAACTATGAAAGCATCTGGGCCAAGGTTGACTTTGAACTCGTTAAAAGAGAAGACACCCTAATAAGAGCAGGCTTGGTTATGTGGTTTGAAGATACTAACGGAAAACAGCTGGCGGAGGTATACGTGCCTTTCTTTGATGATTACAATGGAATAGTAGGTGCCCAGTTCCCACCAATTGAAGTCGGAAGTGTAAGCACAACAGTTTATGTAAACGGGGTAGCCAGAAATGTTACTTTTACCGTTCAAAAGGCATGGAACTGGAATAACTTTGCATTTGAGTTCATACCTGAGGAACCGATAGCAAAGAGTTCCGGTGAAATTAGCATTGATCTTGGAGCAATTGTGGACAAGGTGATCCAAGAAATAGTTAACGATCCGAATTCTAACTACAATGAGGAAGATATTGTATGGAGCTCTCTTGCATTTGGTACTTACAGCGGAAGCCAAGGAAATAGTTTTGAATATGGTTGGATACTTCATGACGCAAGAGTTCTACCTCAAGAAGCTGTGAAAGAAGAAGAGATATCTCCAGAAGAGACCCCCTCTCATAAATTGTACGATGTAACATACATCTCCACTCTCAGCTATTTCTATTACTATCGCTATCATAAATTAATGAAAGCATATGAAGAAATCCTTGAAGAAAATATCACTGTAGCGGAAAATATCATAAATACAACAGAAATTCTTAGAAAACAGGCGGAGGAGAATTACCAAAAGGCCATTGAACTCTCATATGGTGGAATAAGAACATTCATATATTTAAGAAAAGCCTATGTCTACATTAAAAATGCAAAAGAGACCCTGGAGGGGGCATTACAATATCCTAAGCTGGTGCAAGAGTATGAAAAAGCTTTAGAACAAGCAAAGATGCAAAAAGTAAGTGAAAAAATACTTAATGATGTGGAAACTGCTAAAAGCATATCAGAAGATTATTACAATAAAGCTCTTTCCCTTCCAGCTGGAGATCCAAACATAGTCTTCTACATAAGTGAAGCATATAGACTCCTCAACTATGCAGTAAAAACTCTAAAAGATAATATACTCCCAACACCGCTCTTAGAAATACGTGATGTTGCAGCTAGTGTTGAGGAGGGGGATGTTCAGTTTACTTGGTGGGATCAGTGGTTGGAGGAGCCGATACAGTTGAGTGACGGAAGAACAGTGTGGATGCAGACGAACTTCTGGAATATCGTTGGTGGAGAAGGAGAAGTCTTCATGAGATTCATAAAGCAGACAGAAGACTTCGCCTTCTACGTTGACTTAAACAACGTACAAACACAATGGGGCGGCATAGCATGGGCAACACCCGAAGTAATATTCGCGGGTAGGGCTCCAAAGACCTGGTGGGGCAACAAGCCGGCAGTGGGAGGCTACGGGTTCTTCGACCTCCCGTTACCAGCATCAGATGTTTCGAATTATGACAGGATATGGGTCAAGGCAAACTATGAAGTTGTTAAGAAAGAGGGTTCATTAGTAAGATTTGGACTCCTGCTGTGGTTTGAAAATGCTGATGGATGGCCAGTTGCAGAAGTTTACATACCATTCTTCGATGACTTTGGAGGCCTAGTGGGGGTTGATGGCAAGATAACAATCGGGCAAGTTGATACAGTCGTAGTATTAAACGGAAATGTCTCCAGTGTGACTTTCAAAGGTGAAAGGGGCTGGAATCCAGGAGGATGGTGGAGCTTCGAGTTCCTGCCAGAGCAGGAGTTCCCAAGCTCAGGAGAAATCGTAATAGACATCAAACCAATAGTAGACAAAGTGCTAGCAGAATTAGGCACTCAAGACGTTACCTGGACTTCAATATCCTTAGGCTCTTACAGCGGAAGCAGAGAAGACAGTTTTAACTATGGGTGGATAATTAGAGATGTGAAACTTCTCTCACCAGAAGAGGCACCATTGTTAGATTAGCCCACCTTTTCTATATTTTTTTTACATTTTTATAAAACTCTTTGTAGAATATAACAATGAAAAGATTTATATAATGTGAATCAAGAAATTTCATGAAGAGGTGATATTTAATGAAGGCAATACAGAAAGCAAGCATGTTTGTTTTTGTTTTTGTCTTGATGGTTTCAACGTATGCGTCAGCAATGACCCTTCCAGAGATACGCCAGATTGCAGCTAGTGTTGAGGAGGGGGATGTTCAGTTTACTTGGTGGGATCAGTGGTTGGAGGAGCCGATACAGTTGAGTGACGGAAGAACAGTGTGGATGCAGACGAACTTCTGGAATATCGTTGGTGGAGAAGGAGAAGTCTTCATGAGATTCATAAAGCAGACAGAAGACTTCGCCTTCTACGTTGACTTAAACAACGTACAAACACAATGGGGCGGCATAGCATGGGCAACACCCGAAGTTATCATAGAAGGAAGAGCACCGGCCCAGTGGTGGGGAGACAAGGCTCCAGTGGGAGGACACGAATACTTGACTTTACCTATGCCCGCTGCTGAGATTTCTAACTATGACAGCATCTGGGTCAAGGTGAAATATGACGTGGCTAAAAGAGAAGACACCCTCGTGAGGTTTGGGATAAACCTCTGGTTTGAAGACCCTAGCACAGGGGCTCCTATCGGTGAACTTTACGTACCGTTCTTCGACGACTTTGGAGGAATAGTCGGAGACAGAACCGAAGTGGGAGAAGTAACCTCAACAGTAATTATAAATGGAGAAATGAAAAACATGAAGTTCACCATACAGAGGGCTATCTCTGGTGGCGGTTGGGGTGTTCTGTTGTTTATGCCGGAGGAACAGCTCCCACAGTCAGGGGAGGTTATAATTGACATAAAGCCCATGATGGACAAAGTGGTTGAGCAAATGAGAGACTTCTTTGGAATGCCTCTTGAGAACCAGCAGTGGACTTCAATATCCGTGGGCTCATACAGCGGTAGCGAGGGAACGGCCTTCAACTATGGCTGGATAATTTATGAAGCAAAGATACTCTCCCCAAGTGAAGCTCCTCAGGTTATTAAAACCGTGGTAACTGAAACTGTAACCATAACGAAAACTAAAACTGAGACCAAGACAGAGACTAAGACGGAAACTATAACCGAAACCAAGACTGAGACCAAGACAGAGACTGTAACCCAAACAGTAACCGAGACTCAAGGAATCTGTGGACCTGTTGCCTTCCTAGGATTAGCACTAATTCCATTAGTTTTAAGAAGAAAGAAGTGATTTGCTCCCTTTTACTATTTTACTTTTTGTTATTTGTTTTTTACATAATTTCAAAGAGGTGAAGCAATATGGAAAAAGTAATCCATGGTAAAATCATTGGTATTACGATGATTTTAGCTCTATTCCTTGGGTGTATTGGAGGTCCACAGCCAAATATAGAGAAAACTTCTCCCACTTCTACACTTGAGAATTCTCAAGTTCAGCCCACTTCAACTACCTCTCAAATAAGAGAAGAAATAATAAAACCTAAAGCCAAGTTCCCTGAAGGGTACTCTGATTTTGGAGGGTGGAAGGAGATAAGACTTGAGCCTTCTGGATACTTTAGAGTTGAAGTTGTAGATGGAAAATATTGGCTCGTTGATCCGGAGGGATATGTTTTTCTGTCAAAGGGCGTAAACGCGGTAAACTATCTGGGGGATCATTCGCCCAAACTGGGGTATGCTCCGTATTATGTTAACGTACTTCGGAAGTACGGGGATATAAACCTGTGGATCAACACCACCGTTAGTAGGATGGTCGAGTGGGGATTCAATACTGTGGGAGCTTGGTCTTCTCCTGAGCTGTATGAGTATTTCCCCCACACCGTTCTTCTAGATATTGCAGCAAAATATGGATTTAACTGGGAAAAAGGTACTATGCCAGACATTTTTAAGGACGATTTCGAGGAATACGTGAGGAAGGTTGTTTATTTCAATGTCGAACCACTGAAGAATAACCCCATGGTAATCGGATTCTTTACAGACAATGAGCTTCGCTGGGGTCCGGACTGGAGGTCGAGCAATCACCTTCTAGATGATTTCATGACTCTTCCCTCCGATGCTCCAGGAAAGAAAGTGGCTGTAGAAGTGCTCAAAGATGTTTTTGGCGGTAATATCTCTAAGCTAAACATGGAGCTTAAGACAAACTTTACGTCTTTTGATGAACTCCTTAACTATACCGGAAAGCTTCCCTCAACTGCTCTGTTCAATGAAGCTAGAAAGGAGTTCGTGAGGAGATATGCTGAGAGATATTTTAGTGTGGTAACGAAGGCAATAAGAGAAGTTGACCAGAATCACCTCATACTCGGGGTTAGGTTTGCGGTTTCTCCTTTCATAAGACCGCCCGATGAAGTTTTTGAGGTTGCAGGAAAATACGTTGATGTAATTTGCATAAACCTTTACAACTTTCCGGTAGCTCCAAAAGAATATCTCGATCATATACATGAGATCACAGGAAGGCCTATAATGATAACGGAGTTCTCCTTTAGAGCTATGGATTCAGGCCTTCCCAACACCAAAGGGGCAGGAATTACGGTAGAAACTCAAAAGGAAAGGGCGGAATACACCAGGCGTTTCATAGAGAGTTTCATAAAGCTTCCTTATGCAGTCGGCTACCACTGGTTTAAGTGGTCAGATCAGCCGAAGGAAGGCAGGTGGGACGGTGAGAACAGTAACTATGGTCTTGTGAACATTGAAGACGAGCCGTATGAGGAAATGGTTCAAATGTTTACTTCCCTCAACAGAGATCTTGAAAAGATTCACAAAGAAGGTTAATAAGGTGAGTGCCATGATGGACAGAGAGATTTTATGGGGAGTTTCACAGTCGGGCTTCCAATTTGAAATGGGTGATCGCTTCAACAGGAACTTAGACACAAGGAGCGATTGGTGGAAGTGGGTTAGAGATCCGGTTAATCTGAAAAAGGGGCTCGTGAGTGGTGACCTACCGGAGGAAGGTCCCAATAACTACGAGCTCTATCCTATAGATCATTCACTGGCAAAGGAGCTCGGGCTCAACGCCTACTCACTCAACGTGGAATGGAGTAGAATATTTCCATGCCCAACGTATGAAGTCGAGGTAGATTACGAGCTTGATGGCAACGGGCTTGTTAAGAAAGTAAAAATAACTAAGGATACCCTTAGAGAGCTAGATGACATTGCAAACAGTGCGGAGGTCTACCATTATATGAGGGTACTCACAAATCTGAAGAAGCTGGGCTTTGAAATAGTTCTTACTCTTGTCCACTACACTCACCCGATATGGCTCCACGATCCCATTGAGTCAAGGGATACAAACCTAAAGAATGAGAGGAATGGATGGGTAAACCAGAGATCAATAATCGAGTTCACCAAGTTTGCGGCATACCTTGCCTACAAGTTTGGGCATCTTGTAGACATGTGGGCCACATTCAACGAACCAATGGTGATGATCGAGCTAGGATATCTCGCTCCTTACTCTGGATTCCCACCAGGAGTCATCAATCCACAACTCGCAAAGAAGGCCATCATTAACATAATAAACGCTCATGCGAGGGCATACGATGCAATAAAGGAGTTCGATAAAGAGAAATCTGGAGGTAAATCTAGAGAACCAGCCCAAATTGGCATAATAGCTAATAACGTAGGTACTTCGTATCCAAAAGATCCAAATGACCCAAGGGACATTAAGGCCGCCGAAATGACAGACTTCTTCCACAGTGGACTTTTGTTACAGGCACTAACCAAAGGGAACCTGAACATCGAGTTCGACATGGAGACGATGCTAAAGGTAAACCACCTAAAAAGACTCGACTGGATAGGGATTACTTATTACTCGAGAGAAGTTGTTACTCATTCCGAGCCCAAGTTCCAGGAAATTCCGATAACAGCTTTCAAAGGTGTCCCTAGATATGGGTACTCATGTCCACCAAACGAACTTTCAGCAGATGGGCATCCGGTCAGTGATCTTGGATGGGAAGTGTATCCAGAGGGGATTTACAACAGCATAAAGGTTGCCTCCTCTTATGGAAAGCCTGTTTACATACTTGAAAACGGAATCGCTGATTCCAAAGATGTTCTCCGGCCGTACTTTATTGCTTCCCACATAGCATACATAGAAAGGGCCGTTGAGGCCGGTTTCAATGTTGACGGTTACTTCCACTGGGCACTGACAGATAATTACGAATGGGCAATGGGCTTTAGAATGAGATTTGGCCTGTACGCTGTTGACATGATTACCAAAGAGAGGATTCCAAGGGAAGAAAGTGTTAGGGTGTACCGAGAGATCGTGAAGAACAACGGTATAACGAATAAAATTAAAACGAAGTACCTAAGGGAGGAGAGCATATGAAAACAATAGCGGTTGATGAAGAGACTTGGAACGCAATAAAGAAGCTCAAAACAAAGCTCGATGCTAGATCCTATGATGAAGTTCTCCGGATTCTAATAGAGACATGGCATTCCACTAACTTAAACCGAAAACTCGATGAAATAAGCCTGGACGATGAAGAAGGTGAGACAGCCCTGAAAATATTAAAACAGCTAAAAGAAAAGGAGGACTAACAATATGAAAATGCCCAAAAGGATAATGTTTGATAGCTCTTCCCTCCTGATAATGCACATGAAAAGAAACAAATCACTGCTCGAGTTGACTCTTTTGAACTTCGAAGTCCTTGTGCCACAGATCAGTATATATGAATATCTTGTTACAAAGGCTTTTCTTGGAAAAAATCTAGATCATGAGATGGCATTATTGAAGGAAATTTATCAAATAATTCCTCTGGAAGATGAAGTACTTACTAAAAGTGCCGTAATTATGAAAAATCTCATGAAAAATAGAGAAAAAATTTCCACTATTGATGTTTTAGTTGGGGTTGCGGCCATAGTGAAGAATGCTCTGCTGATAACAGATGATCCCAGTCGCTACAAGCCACTCACGAAATACGGATTGGATGTAATAAGCATTGAGAAGTTTGCTGAAGAGTTGAACCTCCTTGCCATTAGACTCTCGAAGAAAGATTCTGTAGCTAAGGTGATAGAAAACCAAAAATCTGTGAGGGGGGATTCTAATGGATAAAAAAGTTATAGGTATTCTGGTGCTGGTGCTAATCCTTGGAGGCTTCATAAGTGGGTGTCTGGGAAAGGACACTCAAACTCCCTCGCCTTCTCCGAGCACAACTTCGCTCTCTCAGACTACATCTTCTGAGACTTCAACAACCCAAACGTCCACTTCGACCATGCAAGTACCCACAAGAATTGAAACGAACGGGAGAGTCTGGGAGCTAATATGGCACGATGAGTTTGATGGTGATAGGGTAAATGAAGAGTACTGGACATTTGAGATAGGGAACGGTCATGCGTATGGAATCCCTGGGTGGGGAAACAATGAACTTGAATATTACTCTCCAAACAACACGATAGTGGAAAATGGGATGCTCATAATAGAGGCCAGAAAAGAGTGGGCAACTGACGAGTATGGAACTTATATGTATACTTCCTCCAGACTCAAAACTGAAGGTAAAGTTGAGTTCAAGCCTCCTGTGAGAGTTGAGGCCAGGATGAAGCTACCGAAAGGCAAAGGACTTTGGCCAGCTTTCTGGATGCTGGGGTCTAACATAAGAGAAGTCGGCTGGCCCCAATGCGGTGAGATAGACATAATGGAGTTCCTGGGTCATGAGCCAAGAACTGTTCACGGCACGGTTCATGGTCCTGGATACTCAGGAGGACGAGGAATAACTGCAAGTTATACACTCCCTGAAGGAGTCCCCGACTTCACCGAAGATTTCCACGTCTTTGCCATTGAGTGGTTTCCAGATAGAATGGAGTGGTATGTGGACGGAGAACTCTATCATGTGGTTACAAGGGAGCAGGTTGAGAGCATGGGTTATGAGTGGGTCTTTGACAAGCCCTTTTACATAATCATAAATCTTGCAGTCGGTGGAAATTGGCCTGGAAGACCTGATGCAACTACAAAGTTTCCGGCTAGGATGTATGTGGACTACGTTAGGGTATACAAGCTGGTTGAGAGTTAAAATCCTTAGGGGGTGATGGAGATGAGAGAGAATTTCGATTCAAAGGGTCGCTTCATCATAGAGAACTACAACCGCTGGAAACCATTTGCGAGCTTTTTACCTGGAATAGCTGGAAAGAAAGGAATACCAATGTGGGTGTTCTATGTAAACCGGGGGCAATGCATAAGCTCCTTTGGAATACAAGACAAAGATCACCCAATAATGGAGTTCAACTCAGCGGTTAGAGCATATCAAAACATCAGAATCCTCGGTTTCAGAACCTTCATCAAGCTCTCTGAGGAGGGAGTGTTTTATGAGCCCTTTACTCTTCAAGATAGCGAGGAGATAAGACAAAGAATGTATGTCGGGAGAAACGAACTGGAGATAGAAGAGATACACGAAAGGTTAGGACTAAGTATAAATGTTCTCTACTACACCCTGCCTCAAGAGAAAATACCAGCCCTCATCAGGATTGTCACCATAAGAAACATCTCTTCTACCCCAAGAAAGCTGGAGATACTTGATGGAATGCCCATTATCATTCCCTACGGAGTCAACGATTACGTCATAAAGCACATGGCTACCCTCATCAAAGCATGGATTGAGGTCTTTAACCTTGAGAAGAAGATGCCCTTCTTTAAGTTGAAGTCTTCAACAGAGGATGTTCCCAAGGTCACAGAACTTACGGAGGGAACATTTTACATCTCATTTGTCAAGAGAAACGGCAAAAGTGAGCTCGTAAAGCCCATAGTTGATCCCGACGTGGTTTTCGGAGACGATACATCCATGATAACTCCTGAAAACTTCATTAAGACTCCTCTAAGAGAACTTCTCAACAGAAAGCAAGTCACATTCAACAAAATACCCTCCGCATTCTCTCCAGTTGAAGTGGAGCTAAAGGCTAACGAAGAAGTAAAAATCCACACTGTAATAGGTTATGTGCCTCACATATCCATTCTCGACCACTATGGGCCAAAATTCGCAGACGAGAAATACCTTTGGACAAAGTACGAGGAAGGTAACAACATAATCGAAGAAATCGTAAGTGACATCTGGACTAAAACCTCCTCCCAGCTCTTCGATGAGTATGTGAAGCAGTGCTACCTCGACAACGTCCTGAGAGGTGGTTATCCCATAGTTCTGAACGAGGAAAAGCCCTTCGTTTATTACCTGTACCTGAGGAAGCACGGCGACCAGGAGAGGGACTATAATTACTTTGTCCTAACCCCTGAGTATTATTCTACTGGAAACGGCAACTACAGGGACGTTAACCAGAACAGGCGAGAAAACGTCTTTTTCCATCCCGAAATTGGGAACTACGACATAAGATTCTTTATGAGTCTCATCCAGGCGGACGGGTACAATCCACTCGTCATAAACGGAGTAAAGTATCACCTTGTCTCAGAGGACACGTCCTTCCTTGAGGATCTCGTAGATAAGCCAGAGGTTCTATCTGAGGCCTTAAAGGAGCCATTCACTCCTGGGAGGCTTTTAATGTTCATGGAGGAGAACAACATAAAGCTCAAGGTTTCTGAAGAGGAGTTCTTAAGAACCCTACTGAAGCACTGCGAAGAGGAGATAGACGCTGTCCATGGCGAAGGCTACTGGTGCGATCATTGGACATATAATCTGGATCTAATAGAGAGCTATCTCGGCATATATCCTGATAAGAAGCGAGAACTGCTCTTTGAAGACCGTAGCTATACCTACTATGACAACACAATGATCGTGCTTCCGAGGTCTAAGAGATACGTGCTTGAAAACGGAAAGATCAGACAATACAATTCTCTCATAGAAGATAAAGAGAAGAAAGCCCTTATAGAGTCGAGGAAGAAATATAAACACGTCATGAGAGCAGAAAAGGGAAGAGGTGAGATATACAGGACGACTCTTGCAACAAAGCTTCTCAACTTAGCACTCGTCAAGTTCGCAACGCTCGATCCGGCTGGGGTTGGGATAGAGATGGAAGCCGGTAAACCTGGATGGTACGATGCTCTCAATGGGCTTCCGGGACTCTTTGGCTCCTCGGTGGGAGAAACCGCAGAGCTTTTGAGGCTCTTCAACTTCCTGATTGAAGCCTTTGAGGAGTTCCCTGAGGCCGAGCTTGATATCCCTGTAGAGGTTTGGAGGCTCTTCACAGAAGAAGTTAAGCTCGTTGAAGAATACAATAGTAGGGAAGATGAAAACAAAGATCACTGGCTTTGGGAGGCTCTTTCGGATCTTCGCGAGTGGTATAGGGAGGAAACGAAGCTTGGCTTTGATGGAAGAGAGGTTAAGGTCAAGGCCAGAGAACTTGTTGATAGTCTGAAGATTCTCCGCGAAAAGCTGAGAGTGAGTCTTGAAAAGGCGATAGAAGAAAACAACGGAATAATGCCAATGTACTTCTATTATGAACCTGTGGAATATGAGCTCAGCGAAAACGGAGAGATAAGAATACTAAAGTTTGAGCAAAGGAAGATGCCACTCTTCCTTGAGGGTGTTGTCAAGCAAATGAAAATAACCAAAGAAAAAGGTCTCCTAAAGGAACTCTACCAGAAAGTTAAGAAGAGCGAGCTTTATGACAAGAAGCTGAAGATGTACAAGCTTAACGCACCTCTAAAAGACTGTTCAATAGAGATAGGCAGGGCCAGAGCTTTCACCCCTGGGTGGTTGGAAAATGAATCTATATGGCTCCACATGGAGTACAAGTACATGCTTGAACTTATAAGAAATGGCCTCTACGAAGAGTTCTACGACGACTTTAGGAATGTAATAGTTGCTTTCCTTGATCCGACCATTTACGGAAGGAGTCCCCTTGAAAACTCATCCTTCATAGTCAGCAGTGCCTACCCCGACGAGTCCCTTCACGGAAGGGGCTTCGTGGCAAGGCTTACAGGGGCAAACGCTGAATTCCTGAGCATCTGGAAGAACATGTTTATAGGAGACAAGCCGTTTACCTTTGAAAACGGCGAGCTCAGGCTAACATTTGCACCGGCACTTCCGGGGTGGCTGTTTGACGAAGAGGGGAAGGTGAGCTTTAACTTCCTTGGAAAGTGCAGGGTCACCTACCACAATCCAGCTAAAAAAGACACTTGGAAACTCGACCTAAACAAGGCAAAAATAATCTTGCATCTTGAAGATGGAAGCAGAGTAGAGGTAAATGGAAATACGCTCAGGGGAGAGCATGCACTGATGGTTAGGGAGGGCAGGGTGAGAGAGATCAACATTTACCTGCCGGAGGAGTGAAAATAGTGTTGTTATCTTTTCCTTTTTAATATTCCCAAGAGGTGGTAAAGATGAAGGTTGCCGTTGTTACTGGTGCATCAAAGGGAATAGGGAGGGCCATTGCAAAGGCTCTAGCAAAAGAGGGCTATAAACTTGCACTTGGTGCGAGAAGCGTTGAAATGCTCGAAGAGCTTTCCAGAGAAATAGGAGGTGCTTTCTACTCCTACCTAGACGTTTCAAAGCCAGAAAGCGTTGCGGAGTTTGCGGAGAAGGTTCTTAAGGAGTTTGGTGGTGTTGACTTGCTTGTTGCAAATGCAGGAATACCAATGGGTGGAAGGTTGGATGAAGTTAGTGAAGAAGATATGAAGAGAGTTTTTGATGTCAATACCTTCGGCGTCTGGAGAACTATAAAAGCCTTCCTGCCGAGTTTGAAGGAGAGAAAAGGTACTGTAGTGGTTGTGACTTCATATATCTCAACAATGATTCTCCCAAATGCCGGACCCTATGTCGCCAGTAAGTGGGCAGCAAGGGCAATCACAAAGACCTTCCAATTGGAGAATCCGGAAGTGAAGTTCATAGAGCTTCGTCCTGGAAAAGTTGATACCTACTTCTACGGAAAACCCGGAAGAAAAATAGAAGAGGGATTTATGAAACCAGAAGACGTCGCAGAGCTCTTAATTTCCCTTCTAAAGCTCCCAGAGCATGTGCTCGTTGAAGACGTGCTTTTCAGATCAATTTACTAATTTGGCTCCTACCTTTTTGTTTTTCAGACTGCTCAGTCCTTTGAGGCTCACTTTTAGGCGGCACCATGAGCTTCATTCCAAGGAAGACCTCTATGTAAACCATGTTGAGGTAATCAGATGAACGGAGGCTAAGCCCTACAAGAATGGCGGAGAATCCTGTTGTGATACACTTCGCTCAGATGCTCAGGTCGGCAATAGGCTCCCAAGAGGATGATTCAAGATGATTTAAACCTCGTACTCTACTCCAGATATGAGGACTTTCTCAGAATAATACTTGCTCAGGGAGCATAGAAAAGGTCTTTTACCTCACGGGGAGACCTTTGGCCTGGCCAAAAAGCACTAGGGGCTCGTGATAGTAATGACCAACAAGTACTTCGTGGGCACGTGCAGCCAGATAATGAACATCAGACCGTGAGGTTCTTCAGGTCCTTTCCAGAGTTCTCTGATTTTTATCCAAACAAGGAATTCTCTCTAAAAGGGCTTAAATCAAAGCTAATCAAAAAGAGAAACTAGTTACTGAAGGGTTTACCCCTTTATACTTTGCCATCAGCTCGATGCTAACTTCCTATCATATCGAATGGATGAAGCAATGGTCTGAGTTATGTTAAGGGAGATGGATCAAAATTCTTCAGGTTCTATTTGATACTCTTCTTAGACTTGATGCTAGGACAAAGATTGCCAGAATAAAAGAGATAAGGCTCAGGTACCTGATGGGAGCGAAGGGATCTTTGAATTTCAGCTCAAGAACGTGACTTCCACCGGGAAGCGCGACTTCAATCAGGCCGAACTCCTTATTCCTCTTTATTTCGACCTCTTTTCCATCAACATAGGCTTTCCAGTGCGGGTAATAGTTCTCGCTTACAATGACTGTTGAGGCGTGGGAGAGATTGAACTTTAATTTGATATATCCATCTTTTATGTCAATAATATTGTAAGAAACTTTTGGTGGTTTAATGAAATTCGCTAGTAATTCTATTAGTATATCTCTTTCATACTTGTTGTCGTTGTATACTGCGTGGTAGGGAAGGTTCAGGCCGATGAAGTATATTCTACCGGAGCCGTAGTCTTTGTATCCAAGCACGGTGTAGTTTCCAAGCTTCATCAGGGGAATTAAATCGCCCTCGTAGGCTGTGGCGGTCCATGGCTGGCCTTCATAGGTAAAGTTCGAGAACGCCGAGACGTTGTAGATGGAAGAGCTCAGGTTTGCCCTTCCGAAGACCCTAACTATCACGGACTTAACTCCAAAGCGCGTGGCCTCCGCATCTGGACTGGGGAACGTGTTGAGCACGAGAATTCCGCCCTTTTTGACGTAATCCTCTAACTTCTTCCATACCAGTGGATCCCGGTACTTATAGGCATTGAGGATAACGAGGGAGTATTCGTTCAGGTTATCTGCATAATCATCTATGTATTCAGCCCTTTCGTAGGAAACGCCGAGACCAAATGGCCAGCTCCCCACGACGAGAACACTTGATTTTGGCTGGAGGAACGTGAAGTTCTTCCAGCGGTAAAGGTGGAATGAACCGGAAGAGTAAACCTCTTCAAAGCCGAGGTGCTTGAGGTTTCTGACTATGTCCTTGTAACCCTGGTAGTTCTCGTCCACTATAACGTACTTTACGGAGTAAGCCTTAAGGGCCTTCTCAGCGAATCCGGGGTCTTTTTCAATCGCGTAGTTTAGGTATGAGTGCTGTGGATACGCTGGATCCCCCTGCCTGTACCATCCTTCGAGGGCCGGTTTCCTCGCAAGGGCAGGCGCCCAGGACACCCTTGAACCCTGGGTTATCCAGAGGCCCGGCTGATAAAACCTCCAGCCGGTTGAGCCATCGTTTCCAATGTAGTTGAGAACCGCAAGATAATTCCCGGGGAAGGTCTCGGCCTTTAATGAACCCCTTTGAAACCTGACGTCAGAAAGGGAGAACACAATTAAAAAAGCAAGGAGAAGCCCAACCACGGCCTTCCTCCTTTCCGAACTGCTTCCAATTTTTTGGGGGATAATCTCAAAGAGGGTTTCAAAGAGAGCACCGATGCCAAGTGCTCCAACAAGAGAAAGACCATCGAGCCACCTGTATGGTGGAATCATGTCAAGGAGGGGAAGCCTGTTGAGGAACGGAACCGGACCGTAATAGCCAAGGGAGAGCAGGATGGCCATTAGGGACGCCCCAAGGAGACCCGCTCCGAGAGCTTTCTCCTCTTCCCTTCTCTTTAAGAGGACTGCAACTCCAATGAGCCCCAGGTAGAAGGCTATCCCCTGATAAAATGACCAAGGGGATGTAGGGAACAGTAAATCCCCCAGCTTAACGCTCTGGAACTTAAAGAGGTATTCAATGCTGTTCTCCTTTAGAAAGTGGGCGTTGCTCCTCTCCAACAAAAACGGGAGAACCCAAAAGGATGAAATCGAAAGGGCAGTAATGCCGGCTATGAGTGTGTTAAGGGCTATATCCCTAACACCCATTTTCCTCGTTATCCAAACATAGGGGACAAGAAACAGCACTATCAGCCCGAAACTCACGAAGAGGGTGTGGTGTGCGAGGCCCACAGTGGCCAAGAAGAGCCCTGAAAGCACGGAATAACGCCAGTCCCTCCTTGTTATATGGAGCAGGGCAAGGATTAGAAGGGGGGCGAGGTTCAGGGCAATGAACCTCGGAAAGTTTCCCTCTGGGGATAGAACTCTAAGATGATAGATCGAGAACGCGTAGACTACTCCAGATAGATACGAAGACGCATCGGAGAAGCCAAGCTCTTTTAGGAGGAGCCTCATGGAAACCGCTCCAGCCAGAATAGCGAACAAAACCGCGAGCTTGTAGCCTAAAATTGCCGATGAGGTGAGCTTCCCAAAGAAGGCACCGATGAAGTATGCCAGAGGAGGATAGAACCTCAGGAGGGGGTATCCGCCGTACCAGTCCTCAATCCATGGGGAATAACCTTCCATAAGCTTCCATATCTTGAAGAGGTGGCCGTAAGCGTCTCCTCCCCAAGAAGGGGAATAACCGCTTCCGAGGAAGTTCCTGAGTATTAGCAGGGACAGCAGAAAAACCGAAAGGAGAAAGAGAGCCTCACGGAGTTTAGCCCTCTCGATTCTAACCATTTCTTCACCCCGTGCCAATTATTGAAGAGAGGTAATTGAATAATGGCTTAAGGAATGGAAACTCTGGAACTTGACTACTGTAGGTAACCTCTGCTCCACTTTTACCATCGTTGGCACCTTTAAGCTCCCATGTAAAGAAATCATCTTGACCATCTTCAAAGTCCTCACTTACAGTTTTCCCATTGTTGAGATTACCCTTCCCGTAAGTATAAACAACGTTGTCTATAAACAAGTCAAACGTTTTCCCTCCGTCAAATATTCCTCCAGCTGCAATGTAGCTTATATCCCACGGAGTGTTCCAAGACTCTTCGTACACTAACTGGCCATCTATGTAATAATTTATCTTGCTTATCCATCCGAACGAATCATAAACTTCCGTCGTCAACGATTATAACCTCCACAAGGTCGTGAGGATAGTCCTGATACTCTATGCTCTCAATTAGTCTCTCTATGTTGAGGGCCTCATTATGAGCGGGCACAACAATTGATACTCTTGGATAGAACCGGGGAAGTTTGATACGTCCTTCATTCGAGCGATAATAGAGATAGAATATGAAATAGGCTGTATAAACAAGTATGATGAAAGCGCCCGTAAGATAGAACAGATAACGGACGAATGAATAAACGGAGTATCTATCAACCACCCCTCCAAAAATGATCAGGACAGCCCTCCAACTGGCCCACTGCAGGAAGGAATACTCCAGATAGACAACATACGCGGAGATTATAAATGCGGAGATGTACGAGAGAACCTTCCTCCTCATTCCTTAAGCCACCTCGACAGAGCCCTAGTAGGATAGACCTCGTAGTCAAAGGGCATTTTTCTTATCTCAACGACTCCATACCTTGACATCTCCCTGAGAAGTTGTAGGACTTCGTAGGGGGGCATGTTTGAAGAATGAGCTAGATCGAGGATTGTAACTCCCGGGTGATTGATAATCTTCTCCATTAAGCTAGGATATTTCTCAACTGCCCAAGCCCCGACGCCCTCCGCTTCGAGGCCATGAAGTGTTATTAGATAATCCTTCTCACCCAGACGAGATATGTCCAAGATACTAACCTTTCTTTTCAACTTTAGGATTGCTATGCAAAACTTTAGGCGCCGGACTTTCTCTCCCATCTCCTCTGAAAGTTCGGATATAGTAACTCCTCTCATGATTGAAACAGTCTCAAGGGTACTAATACACCTTTTTCTATGCTTGATAAGGCCCCAGAGCCGTACTAAGGGAGCCGCGAAGAAAATCGTAAGTCCTAAGGGCATTAAGCCAAAGTAAGCAAGGATTTCAAGGAGGATGAAAACGAGCAATCCTAATGTAAGAGGGTGCAAAGTAACCCTCTTCAGAATGATCAGGGCTTTTTCTGTATTGCTGATTGTGGGTGGGTTTTTTCTCTCTTTCAGAGCTTCGCTGGAAACCTCCAAATAGAGATCCAAAAAAGAGCGATCCCCCTCAACGTAGGCCTTTACCGGATTAAATGTTATTAAAACTGCAACTCCTGAGCCGTAATGGTTCAGAGTTATAGCAGGTTTCTCATTCTTGTAGGTTGAGATAACCTTTGCTCCCTCTGGTCTGACGATTACTTCTTGATAGGTGTCGTTGTAAGGGTAAACCCTGCCGTTGAACACTACATCCCACTCTTCAGTGTCATTTTTCGGCTTTTCCAGTCTGAGTAGCCTTACCCCAAAGACCTCGTCTAACTTTTTGCTCCAGCTCTGGACATAGGTGTTAAGGCCAATGATCAAGACTCCACCACTCTGAACGTACTCTGCTAATGTCTCTATCTCGCCTTCACTTAATCTTCCGCCTCTGTCCACTGGACGTTTAGATCAGGGATCCAGATTTCATCGTATCTTGAGAGATACAGAATATCAGAGAGGGTGGAACGGTCGTCCGGAAGATCTTTGCCAAGATAAATGATATCAACGTTATCACCAAAGGAATTTGCCAGAATAACATCTCCAAGATCACTACAGATAAACAGGATTCTGTGGTTTTGATTCTGCAGGGGGTCTGAGCTAACCAGGCCTGAAGAACTCAGCAGGATTATCATTATTAGCACTATTGAGGTTTTTAGATACAATTTCCTTCCCCTCAGAGATTTTATTTTGGAAGTTTAAGTTGTTACTTAGAAAGTGCAGGTTGAAGCTATTAGTACTTATTGGTTTCAGCCTTTAAAAATCTATCTTATAGTAACAATTCTTCTCACTGAAATAAAATGAAGTTCTGCGTGGAGAGAAACTTTATTAAAAAATTGTGAAAAATCAAAGAGATTCTATAACTGCTTTGATATCCTCAAGAGGTTCTTTAATGATATCCACAACGTCTTCAGCCGTGTTTATGGCAATGTAGACTTCTCCATCTCTCTCGTAAAGGAGAACTGGACATGGGGCGAAGGAACCAATTTCATACTCAACTTTAGTCATCTCATAGAACTTCTTTGGGTTACAGACATAAAGGATTCTATAAGGTTCCATCTCAACGCCAAGTTTGGCCTTCACAACGTCACTTGGCGTGAACTCCAAAACCACTTTGTAGCCCTTCTCCTCAAGCTTTGCCTTAAACTTCTCCTCAGCCTCTTTTAGGGGCATTTCAACCTTTCTTCTATACCTAAACATTTCATCACCTCCTTAAAGTTTTGAAAGCGACTCGAAGATCTTACTCCAGAGTTTAAATGGCGTGATTTCCGTTAACATCAAAAATCCAAGAATTATAAGGAGAGTGCCAAGGATAACCTCCCATTTGGCTTTCTTTGACCTCTCAAGCGAAAACTTATTCGAGAGGAATTTTCTGTTCACCCACTCGGCGAGGTCCTTCGAGGAAGTGAGGAGGTAAATAGTAAGACCCATCCCAAGACCGTAAGTGCCCATGACGATGATTCCGCTTAAGGTATCTCCACTAAGGGCTGCGGTGATGACAGCAAAACCCACGTAAGGTGCTATACAGCCAAGCCAAGTCGCTCCGAGTGCTGAACCGAGAGCAAAGTCGTATACAAGGCCATTCTTTTTGGAAATTCTGTCGGAGAGAGAAGAACTCAAGAAGTGCTCAAGTCTTGTTCTGAAGTCCTCACTAATGAAACTTAGCCCAATGGCTATGAAACCAGCTCCCCCTATTAGGTAGAGCACTCCTTGTACTTGAGAAGCGTACTTCCCGAGACTCCCAACGAGTGCACCCAAGAGGGCAAAGGAAGTAATCATTCCGACCACTATTACCTCCGCACTTCTTCTGGCGAAGGTAAGGGAGAGTGTACCAACTATTATCGGGAGAACGCAGGGAGAAAATACGCTGACAATTCCGGCAGAAAATATAGGTAGGAGAACGGCGAGACTTAGGTTCGTGCCAGTCGTCTTGCTTTGAGTTTCGGTTTGAGGACTTTTCACTTCGTCCCCAATAGCTGTCTTTACGAAGAATTCAAGGCCATCCGGGTTTAGTGCTCCAACGGCTACCCCTTTCAAAACTTTTGTTCCATTAACAACCTTAAATATAACCATCGTCGGTGTCCCAGGAACCCCAACGCTAATCTCTTCTCCAAACTTTTTGGGTGTGTAATAACCAAAGTTATCAGGCTGGAGTACGATAACCCTATCTTCCACACGATAACGAAGCGTTGTAATCTCTCTTCCCCGGTAAACATCAATAGAAACTAGATTTAAGTCTTTTAGACTCTCTTTGGCTTTTTCCGTTGGAAAGACGCTCATCTTCATGTACTGGCAGGCGGGACAGCTCTCAGAATGGTAGAATATGAAGAAATACTCCACCTCGTGGGCAGATATGAGGGAATCAAGCTCTTCCTTACTTGAGATATCGTAAAACTTAAGTCCACCGTAAGAGACTTCTTCTGCAGCCACGAACACGAAGTCAATGAAAATCAGGAAAGTGATAGATATTAAAATGGCTTTATTCACTTCACTCACCTGAAATGCCTTCCTCTAGGGCTTAAAAAGACTTTTCTTGAAGGATTTTTCATTAAAATGTCTCTTTTTTTCTAAATGCTCTGCTATAATTTTTCCCGCTTATTTTCCTTTTGTGTATTCCTGTAGGAAAGCTTCAAAGCCTTCAATCTTTGCTATTCCCTTGTAAAAGTGGAAGCTTTCCAAGTCCTATTTCTCAATCTAGGGGATAAAACACTCATATTCTCTCTCCACTGATCTCTCTATTGGGCCAAGAAGAATTACCAATGTTTTTACCATCCCTCTTCATCCAAGGCTTTGATGAACTCCTCAAAGCTTTTCACGGATATCTCCCTCTCACCAACTATGACATTGATGTTTCCACATGAATATTTTGCGCAAAGTCCTATACACTCCTCAACACTCACAGAATACCCTCTCTCTTCTAGGGCTCTCACGACATCCTTAAGCCTCTCTCCAGCACAGAACTTGCAGACCTTTGCCTCCATTTGGATCACCGTTTTTACCTTTTCAAGAGGTTTTATGGAGTTTATTTTTTACAGAGTGAAAAACTAAAGAGAAAGTTCCTTTCCAAAACATAAAATCTAAGAAGTGCCGAAGGCCTCTTTCAGGTGCCTTATTCTGACCCTTTCCCAGCTGAAGCCTATTATTGCTGCAGTCATATTCCCGAGCACAATGCCAATCCACACTCCCCTGAGGCCAAAATCCATGTAGAGGGCAAAGAAGTAGGCAAACCCAACCTGCATGATAACCGTTCTGAGTATTGTGAGGACGAGGGACTTCTCCCCCTCCCCTATCCCCTGGAACATCGCTGAGGTCATCATGCCGAACGGTGTGAGAACGAGGAATATTGGTAGAGTCCTGAAGGCCTTTATCAGCTCTTCCTTTATTACTAAAGCAGATTCTGAATACGTGAAGAGATACGAAACCTGTGGGGCAAAGAGCATTATAAACGCCACCACGCCGAGCTCTATTGCAAAGGCGAGCTTTATGGCGTATAAATAAGCGGTCTCAAGCTTCTGGATGTTTCTCTCTCCATAAGCGGCTCCGGTAACGGCCGTGGTTGCTGACGCCATCCCGAGTATGGGCACTATTCCGAGCATCGTAACCCGCCATGCGCTTGTGAAGACCGCAACTCCGTTCTCACCGCCGGCCATTATGGCCACCCTGTTGAGGAAGAACATCGCTATGGACATTGTAAGCTGTGCGAGAGAAGCCGGTACCCCAACGCGGAGGATGTCCTTTAAAATTTCCCTGCTCGGGAAGAAGTCATTGAAGGTTATCTCCACGTAGGTGTCCCGTTTTATGAAGAGCCAGTAAGCCATGAAGAGCGATGTTATTATCATTGATAGCAGTGTGGCATACGCCGCTCCAACAACACCAAAGCCCAGGGTGTAGATGAACACGGGGTCGAGAACTATGTTGAGGCCCGAACCGAGGATCATGGCATACATTGCCCTGTTGGCGTCCCCCTCTCCCCTCAAAATACCGTTGCCCACGTTGTTGAAGACAATCACAATGGCTCCAGCTAAAAGAACGCGTGAATACTCCAATGCCAGCTCTATTGCTTTCCCCCCTTGCTCCCATTGCCATGAGAAGAGTCTCAATCGTGGGGAAAGTTAGGAGAGTTATTCCAACACCAACAATCAGCGTCAGGATTAGGGAATGGACGGCAACGTTGTCGGCTCCCCTCTTGTCCCTTGCCCCTATTCTTCTCGCTATTGCAGAGCTTGCACCTATTCCAAGGCCCGCTGAGAGGGATATTATTCCCCATGAATATCGGGAAGAAAAGTCCCACCGCCGCCAGAGCCTCTGGTCCCAGGCCTGAGACCCATATCCCATCGGCCAAGTTGTAGATCGTCTGAACTAACATTCCTATCATCATGGGAATTGAAAGCTTTACAAGCGCTTTTTTCGGGGTCTCCCCTTAAAATCTGAACACCTTTCGTTGATTTTTCACTCATTTAAACTCCTCCATGATCTTTATGGCTTTTTGAGCAGGTTAATGAACAGATACTTTCTTTTTAATTCACTTTTGAGACCATAATTTCCTCCACTTTCTTCCCTTCTTTTCCAATCTCCTCTTCCTTTCCTTTCTTAGTGAGCTCAGCTGTATAGCTTTATCACGCTTTAACTTATATCATCTTTGTCAACGAAATTTTGTAAAATTTTCTTTCTCATCCTCTTCTCTTGTCCAATAACGCGTTTTGTCTTGTCCAAGAGAGGAAGAGCTTTGTAACACTTAAATACTTTTAAGTTCCAAATTTATGAAGTACAAAAAGATGAAAAAATTGGTTTCCTTTCTGGAATCTTAGTTCACACTGGAAAAGTCAAAACGGAAAACATGGAAGATAATTACTTCACATTCCCTATTAGCTTTTTGAGCTCTTCCAGAACTTTCGCCGCATGTCCCTTTGCCCTCACGTTTATTTTCTTCCAAACAATTTCCCCATAAGGGTTCAGGATGAAGGTGCTCCTTATCGCTCCTTCATACTCCCTTCCATATCGCTTTTTCTTTCCCCATGCTCCAAGAGCTTTATGCAGCTCAGCGTTCGGGTCGCTCAGGAGCTTGACTTTAAGGTTGTTCTTTTCCTTGAACTTCCTGTGGCTCTCTGGAAAGTCTCTTGAAACTCCAATTACCTGAACTCCCAGCTTTTCAAACTCCTCAATTAGCTCCGTAAACTCCTTTGCCTCTGTTGTACAACCGGGTGTGTTGTCTTTCGGGTAGAAGTAGAGAACTGTCCACCTTCCAAGCACGAAGTCCTTTAGGGATCTTTCTTCACCTTTTTCATCGAGCACTTTTACCTCTAAATAGTTCATAATCACCACCAAAACGGTTAAGTTTTCTCAATATTTAAGCTTTCCTATCGAACCAAAAGGTTCTTTTAAAGCGCCGCTGATGAATTTTAGGGAAAGCAAGATGAAGATCGAAAGGGTCAAGAACCCACTTATACTAAAGGGGGAACTTCTCGGCTTTGTCTTCCGCGTTTACCAGAGCACTGGCGGAGCTTACCCGGCTCTTGAGTGGGTGGAGGAAAAGCCTTCAACTGACGACTTTGAGGGCTTCAAAAAGGTCTACGAGCCCTTCCTCGAGTTCAGGCTTAGGGATGAGTTCGACGAGCTCTATGTACTCAGACGTGATGGGAAGATAATTGGCACTGTGGCACTCGTCTACAACCTTAAGGGCAAGGATATTTGGTGGGTGCCGGAGGAGATAAAAAACGAGAAAACTGGCCTCATTGAGTTCTTCATGGTTGATCCCGAGTACAAGGGCAAAGGTTATGGCTCAAAACTCCTTGAATTTGCAGTTGAAAGGCTTAAAGAGCTCGGAAAAGAGGCATATGTGATAACTTTTCCAAAGCTTGAGGCTTATTCATACTACCTCAGAAAGGGTTTCAAGAAGCTCATGGACTACAAAGAGTTCGTCGTGCTGAAAAAGGAAAGTTAGAGAACAATTATCTTCTGAGCAAAGGGTAAACAAAGGGTCTCACTCGTTGAAAGAACGCTCTCAATAGTGTAAACAGTATAGAGTTGGCTGGTAACCTTTGAGATTTCAAATTAATCTTTAACGGTCAAAAATCTTTTTAGCTATTAAGCTTAAAATTGTCTAAAGGTGATTCACATGCCAGTTATAATAGTTGAAGGTCCTAAAGCGGATGAAGAAACCAAGAGAAAGCTCGTGAAAAAGATCACAGAAGTCGTTAGGGAAGTTTACGGAGTCCATCACGTCAGCGTGGTCATCCATGAGAACGAGACAGAAAATGTCGGTGTTGATGGGGAGCTCCTTTCCGACGTGCTGAGGAGAAGGACTCAACGCTAATTTAAGGTGAAAATGATGAAGGTTCTTGTGGCTTTTTATTCGCGTGACAGCCATACTCGGGAAGTTGCAAGAAAAGTTGCGGAAGCTCTCAATGCTGAGATTGACGAGATAATTGACAAAAAGAACCGAAAGGGAATAATTGGCTTTCTTATAGCGGGCTATGAAGCCACGAGGGGGAAGACTACGCAGATAAGCTTTGAGAAGGATCCCTCTGACTACGATCTCGTGATCCTCGGCGGGCCGACATGGAACAGCCGGGTGACGCCTGCAATAAGAACCTACCTGCTCCAGAACAGGGGGAAAATAAAGGAAGCGGTGTTCTTCACTACCTGCGCCGGGAGCTCAAAGAAGTGCCTCGCCCAAATGGAAGAGCTATATGGGAAAAAAGCGCTCTTTAAGAAGGTTATTGTGAATAAAAAGCTTGATGAGGAGACAGAAGAGTTTATAAAAGAACTGAAGGATCTGATAGGTTCTAATCTTTAAATCTCTTTCCAAACTCGTTGTAGCTCACTTTTTCCCACTCAAAGACTTCATCACCGTAGGGCGGCTTGTTCTCCGCTGGGTAGCCTACTCCAATGATGCAAAGCACGCGGTAGTTTTTTGGAATACTCAAAAGTTCCCTCACGTACTCCTCGGCCGTTTTGTCCTCACTGTGCATTCTGTTCCTTATCTGCACCCAGAAGGAAGCAAGACCCAAAGCGTAGGAAGCGAGGTGAATATGCTCTGCTGCAATACTTGCATCTTCAACCCACACATCGCTTCTGCTTTCATCAGCTGTGATAACTATCGCCAGCGGTGCTGTTGCTAAACCTGAAGCTCCAAGCTTGGCCTTTGAGAGGGCTTCAAGCTTTTCTTTATCATCAACCACTATGAAGTGCCAGGGCCTCTTGTTGTAGGAGCTCGGCGAGAGGAATGCCGCTTCCAGGAGCTTTTCCACAAGCTCTCTCGGGACGGGTTTATCTTGAAAGCGCCTTATACTTCGCCTCTTTTTGAGCACTTCAAAGAACTCCATCCTAACCACCATTGAGATTTCTGACATAACGATTATAAGAATTTTGAAAAACAAATCTTTTAGGGATTATCCATGATCGGGTGGATTGGCCTTGGTCACATAGGAAGAGCTATGGCAGAGAGATTATCGGAGGAGTACGAGCTCCTAGTTTGGAACAGAACAATGGAAAAGGCCAAAGGTTTCAAGAACATAGCAAAAACTCTAGAAGAAGTTGCTGAGAAATGCGATGTGATTTTCCTCTCGCTCTACGACAGCGAAGCGGTGAGACAGGTCTCGGAGAGGCTTCTGAAGATAGATCTCAGCGGAAAGATAATAGTCGACACTACCACCAATCACTACGAGAAAGTCTTGGAGTTCCACGAGCTTTACAGATATAATGGGGCCTTTTATCTTGAAAGCCCTGTCATTGGAAGCGTTGTTCCAGCGAGGAACGGTCAGCTGACGATTCTCGTGAGTGGAGAGAAGGAAGCCTTTGAGAAAGTACTTTCATACCTTGAGAAGCTCGGGAAGAAGATATTCTACTTCGAGGAGCCTGGAAAGGCCACAAAGCTCAAGCTGATAAACAACTTTGTGCTCGGAGCCTTCATGGCAGTTCTCGGTGAAGCCATAGCGCTCGGTGAGAAGGCTGGAATTTCAAAGGAAGAGCTTATAGAAGTGCTTGAGAACGGCGCTGGTAACTCTGTAGTGTTGAAGGCAAAGAAAGAGAAGCTTCTCAACGAAGATTACTCAACTCACTTCTCCGTGAAGAACCTTGTTAAGGATCTCTCCTATGCTTACGATCTAGCTGTTGCATCAAGAAAGACAATTCTACTCAACCCTATTGTGAGAGAACTTTACAGACTCGCCTTTGAAAGGAACATGGAAGAGCTTGACTTTTCAGTGATTTACAAACTCCTCAAGGAGCTTTGAATGCTCGTGTTTAAATGTCATTTTGAATTGTTGGCGCTGGAGCAGTATAGGAAGTATTGCCACAAGTTGCAATATAGGACCAAACATTAAAATACATGAAAAGGAAAAAGAAAAGGTGATGTACAATGATGAGTGAAAAAATGCTTAAGGCTTTAAACGAGCAACTAAATAGAGAGCTTTATTCTGCATACCTCTACTTTGCTATGGCAGCCTACTTTGAAGACTTGGGTCTTGAAGGCTTTGCCAACTGGATGAAAGCCCAGGCTGAAGAAGAGATTGGGCATGCATTGAGATTCTACAATTATATCTACGATCGCAATGGTAGAGTTGAGCTCGAAGAAATCCAAAAGCCTCCAAAGGAGTGGGAGAGCCCATTAAAAGCTTTTGAAGCTGCTTATGAGCACGAAAAGTTCATAAGTAAGTGTATACATGAATTAGCAGCTTTGGCAGAAGAGGAAAAAGATTACTCAACTAGGGCATTCCTAGAGTGGTTCATCAACGAGCAAGTTGAGGAGGAAGCCAGTGTAAAGAAAATACTGGACAAGTTAAAGTTTGCTAAGGACAGTCCCCAGGTATTGTTCATGCTTGATAAAGAGTTGAGTACAAGGGGTCCAAAGCTTCCAGGGCTCTTGATGCAGGGGGGAGAATGAACTTTTCTGTTTTTACTATTGGTGTTTCTCCTTTTTTATAGTTTTATATGGAGTTCTGGGGGTTTCTTTGAATTGTTAGACTTGCGTGGTTAAGGATCTCAAAAAGATGTTATACAGAAAAAGCTTAAATATTGAAAGCTCCCTTAACTCCGTTTATTACCATTTGAACTGCCATTGATGCTAAAATTAGACCCATCATTCTTGTTATCACTTTAATCCCAATGGTTCCCAACTTTTGATGTATTTTATTAGCGGCTGAAAGAACTATCCAGACTGTAATCCCTATTGCAACTATAACTAGTAGGACTATAGATTTCTCAGCCATTGTAGGGCTTTTGGCCATGTAGAGCATTGTGGTAGTTATGGCACCTGGGCCTGAAAGTAAAGGAATTGCGAGTGGAATTATAGCTATCTCCTCAAGTGTTACAGCTTCTTCGCTGAGATGTTCTTCTTCACTTATTTTTATAGAAGAAATCTTCCCAGAGAGCATCTCGAGAGACATTCTAAAGAGAATTATCCCTCCAGCTATTGAAAAAGCATCTGTAGATGCTCCGAAGAACTTGAAAATCCACTCTCCTACTAGGGCAAAAACTAGTAGAGTAAGTGTAACTGTAGTGGTAGTTTTCCTTGCTATTTCCTTTCTCTTCTCTGGACTTAAATTTCTAGTTACAGCTATAAACACTGGAACAGCCCCTATTGGATTAGTTATCGCGAAAAGACCTCCATAAAAGAGTAAAAAGTCTTTTAGAACTTCCATGAGTATCACCCTTTTCAGTAACCTTTTAAGTTTAAAATTCTTTTTTCTCCTGGGGATGACAGATGTTTGAAAACTTTATCTCAAATCTTGCCTCATACATTCTGAGTATTTCAGGAGGGAACATAATAGTAGTTTCCATATATGCTGGACTATTTGTTGCTCTTATGACAACTTTAGGAGCTTTGGTAGCTATAATCGCTCACAAACTTCCTGAGTGGAGCGTTGATATTAGCCTTTCTTTTGCGGCAGGAGTAATGATTGTAGCTAGTTTTACAAGCCTAATTATCCCAGGAATAGAGCTTTCAGGTAGATTCCTGCCCGTGGGGGTGGGTATTTTTCTTGGAGTGCTCCTTATATACGCGATTGACAACTTACTTCCCCATGAACATTTGGTTAAGGGATATGAGGGCCCTAGAGAACTTAAAGAAAGATTAAGAACAGTGTGGTTAATTGTGTTTGCTGTTATAATTCATAATTTGCCCGAGGGTTTAGCCATAGGAACGTCTCTTGTGTACAATCTTAAGAGTGGTCTTGTTACTGCAATAGCAATTGGAATACAGGATTTCCCTGAAGGAACAGTTGTTTCTCTCCCCCTGGCTTCTATTCAAAAGAAGCGTCTAACTCCTATAGCAATGGGAGCTTTGAGCGGTATAGCTGAGATGATAATGGTGGTCTTGGGGGCATTGCTTTTCTCTTTCTTCCATGGCCTTCTTCCCTATGGGTTAGGATTGGCTGGAGGGGCAATGCTTTATGTTACCGTGAAGGAGATGATTCCAGAAATATACAAGAGAGAGGAAAATGAAAAACTCGTGACATTAGGATTTTTCTTAGGGTTTTACGTAATGCTCTTCTTAGATTCAATGTTAGGTTAGCTTTTCTAACTCATCTTTTTTGACGAGATATGTATCTTCGTGCTTAATTGCCCCTTCTGGAATCATGAGAGGTGTGTGAATTATGCTCAGAACCATATTTTCTGCAACTTTTGTTGCTCTCGTTGGAACTACAATAGTGGGCATTGGTGGTTCTTCTATGAGCAAGCCGACACCGTGGGTGTAACCAGCGAGGTAGGAATCTTCGAATCCGTTCTCCTTAAAGAACTGGAAGAGCTTTCTTTCAACTGAGTTTAGTGGGACGCCTACTTTTGTTTCTTCTAGGGCAATTTCTAAAGCTTTTTCCTTTACCTCTATTGCCTTCTTTACTCTTTCGTTAGGCTCCCCTACTACAAAAGTTCTTGCCATATTCGCGTAATAATGATTCCAGTCGGTTCCTATAACAACCGTCACCACACTATTTTCTTTTACCTTTAGATCTCGGAAGGGTTCGGCGTGTGCTCTTGGAGTAGTTGAGACATAAACCTTTGGATCCTCACTTCCATTTAACATAAGCTCTCTGTATATTTCTGCCGCTATTTCGAGTTCACTGAGTCCTGGCTTGATTATCTCCTCGGCAACCTTCATTCCTTTATTAGCTATTTTGGCGGCTTTTCTGATATTTTCTATTTCCCACTCGTCTTTTATCATTCTCATACCCATAGTTATGTCAAGGATGTCCACTACTTCGACAGTTGGATTAAGCCTTTGGAACATTTTGAAAAATAGCAAGTATGCGTCTCTTTCCACACCAAACTCAAGCCCTACCCTTCTAGCTCCACTACTTTGAATTAGCTTAACTACTCTAGCCATTAGATCTTCAACTTTTTGGAATTCAACTACATTCTCTATCCAGCTCCTTCTCTTGAATTCTTCCGCTTCTCCTTTAACAACGAATACAGTTGGCTCTCCCTCTGCGGGGACGAAAAGGCTTGGACGGAGCCACTTAGTCCCTGTTAAGTAAATAAAGGTTGATAGAGTTCTTATAACTGCTGCATCTATGTCTTTTTCTTTTAAAGCTTCCTGAAATCTCTCCATTCTTTTTCTAAAAATTTTTTGATTTCCTCTCATTGGTTAACCCCTATATCATTATAGATAGCTTTCCTTAATAGATTTTATTAAGGATAAACAACACTACATCCCAAGGACAGTATGGAGATAAAAAAAGATTCTGAAAGGCATTAACCTTACGATAAATTCGGGAAATTTCACATAATCATTGTTCTAACGGATCTGGGAAGTTTATACTAGAACTTGAGCTTCTCATACTAGATGAGCCCGATAGTGGTGTTAACCCAGGTGAGAAAAATATCACAAATCCAATAAACGAAAATGAATACGTGGAGTTGAATGGCATTATTTTCGGCCAAAAATATTGGTACATTGATTTGGGAGGAGAACTGTACTTTAAGGAAAAGGATGCTGGTATAAACGCTTCAAAAGCCATTATAATGAATGAAAACAAAGTGATCACAAGGGATTGTAGCTGAGGCTCTTGGGGTAGGGGACGTATTAGCTATGATGCCCTCTTAATGAGTAACAAGATAACAGTAGTTATCCTGAGATGGTAAGTAAAGTTGAAGATGCTGGGCTAAGCCAAGAAGCTGTAATAGGCAAGATAAAAGAGGAGAGTTGTTTTACCCAATGAATCGTGGACTAAATGAGGAAAAAGGCAACTTACCTCGTAGTTAGGAGCTTCTTAGAGCTAATGTTGAAGGGCATTCCTTTGGTAGAGATAAGAAAAATAATTGAGCTTGCTGTTAGCGGTGGAATGTGAGTTTTTCATTTTTAAGACCTAAAGTTTAAGTTAAAGTAATTTCAATAATTCTATGGTGGTCATCATGAAGATTGAACTCCCCCAACCCAGGCTAAAGAGTGATGTTTGTTTGGAGGAGGCGATTTTCAAGAGGAAGAGCATTAGAAGGTACAAGAATGAACCTTTAACCCTTGGGGAGCTTTCTCAGCTCTTATGGGCAGCAGCAGGAAAGAACGCTTGGGGAAAGAAGAACTACCCAAGTGCTGGCGCATGCTATCCTTTGGAAGTCTATGCTGTGGTCTCAAATGTTGAGAACCTTCCACCTGGGTTATACCACTACAATGGAGAGGAGCACACTCTTGAACTTATCAGAAAAGGAGATCTAAGAGAAGAGCTTGCTGAGGCCTGTTTGGGCCAAAGGTGCGTTGCTACGGCACCAGTGAATATAGTGATAGTCGCTCACTTCGAAAGAACGACCTCTAGATATGGGGAGAGGGGCATTAGGTATGTATATATGGATACGGGACACATGGGACAGAACATCTATCTCCAAGCTACTGCCTTAGGTCTAGGAACTGTGGCTGTTGGGGCGTTTTATGATGAAAAAGTAAAAGAAGTGCTTGGAGTGGAAGGACATCCAGTTTATGTATTTCCTGTTGGTAGGCTCCTCTGAATTAATTCCCTTACAGCATCTCTTATCTTTTCCTCATCCTCTGCAGAGGGAGCTCCCTTGCTTTCAACGGTCATTACGTGGTCGAATTTGCTCCTTGTTATCATGCTCTCTATTTTCTTCCCTGCTCCTCCTCCCCAGCCAAAGGCTCCCACTATCAACACTGGCTTTTCGTAGTTTGCCTTGTCTATAATTTCGTAGAGGAGATATCTTATCCTGGGGTGTATATCGGCTTCATACGTTGAGACTCCAATAACTATTGCCTCAGCACTTGGAACCTCGCCAAGGATATCGCTTACAGCAGGAGCTACCTTGTCCGTGTACTTGTAGATTACGGGCTTCATTCCGTGCTTCTTCAGCTCGTCTATAACAATGTCCATTCTCTTCTCCACAAACCCATACATTGAATCGTAAACTACAAGCACTTTTCCTTTTTCTGCTCTACCAGCTCCCACTTCTTCATAGTGTCTAAATATTCTAATGGGGTCTCTCCTCCATATTAAACCGTGGCCAGGAAGAATCATTTTTACATCTTTTACTATGCCAAGCTCTTTTAGTTTTCTTATGTTCTCCACAATGTACTTGTGGTAGTGACCTATTACGGTGACAATGTACTTTGTGACATAGGGTAGGTATTTCTCTACCACTTCCTCACTGCTATCGTCTATGGTCTCTGGGATTGAGTACCCCCCACCAGCGTCGCAAGAGAATATTATCTTATCCTCAACCAAGTAAGTTATCATTGTGTCTGGCCAATGAAGCCAAGGAACTGTTATAAACCGGAATGTCTTTCCTCCTATTTTCATTTCTTCTCCGTCTTTTATTACCTTAAAGTTCTCTACGACCTTTTTTCCGTAAAAGCCTTCGAGCAAGTTCCTTGCAAACTGAGTTCCTATTACCATAGCTTTATACTCGTTCTCCTCGAGAACCCTGGGAAGAGCTCCACTGTGATCTGGTTCGGTGTGGTGAACTATTATATGGGTTATTTCCTTTGGATCAACTAGCTTCTTTAGTGCATCCATGAATAAATCTTCATAATCTTTCTTTACTGTGTCAAACAAAACAACAGCATCATTAAGCTTTAGAAGGTAGGAGTTGTACGTTATCCCCTCTGGAATGTCCCAGGCTGCTTCAAAGTACTTTATCTGGTCGTCATCAACTCTTATTAGATAAAGTTCCATATCTTCCGTTAACTTCTCAATCCAAACTTTTGGCATTTCTTCTTCACCCCAACATGGTTTGAAAATTAAAGTATAAAAGTTTTTTCATATTTTCAGGATGTCAAATATTTCATTTAGATCTGGAAGTTCTCTAATTGGGTAAACCTTGTAGAAGATAATCTTCATCTCTTCATCTATTAGTATGTTAGCTCTTTCTGAAAATCCATCCTTTTCTCTGAACACTCCGTATAGCTTTGCAACCTCACCATGCGGCCAGAAGTCGCTTAGAATTCTTAGCTTTTTAAGGCCCATGTGCTCTGCCCATGCCTTCTTTGAGGGGATAGGATCAACGCTTATTCCAACTGGAATTACGTTTAAGGATTCAAATTTTTCATAGTTTTCTTCCAGTGCTTTCATCTGCTTTTCACATATTTTTGTCCAAGCTAGGGGATGGAAAGAGAGCAAAATCTTCTTTCCTCTAAAGTCACTTAGTTTGAATTCCTTTCCATGCTGGTCTTTTAAAACAAAGTCTGGAGCTTTATCTCCAATCTTCATTTTTTCACCTCTTGCTCTCAAAGAACTTTTTAACTAATTCAATCTTGGGATCACGCATCCACAATGGCCTCTTATCCCTCTTATATGCTGGAACTTGCTCCTCGAATGTAGGCTTTTCGTTGATGTAGAATATTCCCAGGGGGAGAGGGTCTGTTTCTATTGCTCTCTTAAAGGCTTCAATTCTATCGTGGGGATCATGATCTTTCATCCAGTAAGTATGTTCTTTGTACCAGGAGTATGTGTTGAGTTTGTTAAAAGATACACATGGCTGGAATATATCGACTATTGCCAATCCTTTATGCTTTATTGCCTGCTTAATTATTTCAACGCTCTCTTTAAAATATCCAACGAAAGTCCTCGCAACGAAAGAAGCTCCTAAGGCAATTGCTAGGGCTATTGGATTTAAAGGCTCTTCAAAAACCCCCCAGGGTTGTGTAGGAGTTTTCATTCCAATAGGGGTTGTAGGCGAGGCTTGTCCTTTTGTCAAACCATAAATTTGGTTGTTATGGATCAAAACTGTTATGTCGGGATTCCTTCTAATGGCGTGAAGGAGATGGTTGCCGCCTTCTGCATACATATCACCGTCTCCACCTTCGGCAATAACTGTTAGGGAAGGATTTGCCGCTTTTACGGCTGTGGCAATTGGGATTGCTCTCCCGTGAAGGGTGTGATACCCATTTACGTTAATGTAATGGGGCATTTTAGCCGCCTGTCCTATTCCACTAATTATCACAACCTCAGTGGGCTTTAAGTTTAGTTCGGAAAATGCTTCTATTAGGATATTTCTAATACCAAAATTACCACACCCAGGGCACCAGGCTACATCTTTACTTCCAGGTCTGTTAGATTCGAAAATTTCTTTAGGGGTCATTCAATCACCCCCTTAAGAGCTTCATAAACCTCCTCAACGGCAAAAGGACGGCCATCATACTTTAATATCTTATGATCAACTCTTATATCAAGCTCTTTCTTCAGAAGATCAGCGAATTGTCCTGTGACGTTGTTTTCTACTGCAATCAATGTTTTTCCAGCTAGAATATCTTTTATCTTTGGATTTAATGGGTATAGCCAGCTAAAGTGTACGTGTGCAACATCGTCTCTCTTGAGTAATTCTAAAGCTTCTTCCACTATGTGGAAAGTAGAGCCCCAAGATATTACGTAGAATTTAGCGTCTTCCCTTCCGATTATCTTTGGAAGTGGAGCGTTTCTTTTTATGGTCTCTAATTTTTTGATAGCCCTCTTTTCTTGCATTTTCCTTGTTATCTCAGCATCTTCAGTTATATCTCCCCATTCATCGTGCTCATTTCCATTCGCCACAACAACATCCTCTCCATATCCTGGGATAGCTCTCGGAGAAATTCCGTCTTCAGTTAACTTGTATCTCTTATACCCCTTCTCTGCCTTCACTATATATTTCTCGACTTTTACCTTTGAAACGTCAGGTTCTGGGAGATTGTAGTATGAGTCCACAAAATACTGATCGGTGAGTATTATAACTGGAACTTGATATTTATCTGCAAGGTTGAATGCCTCTGCAGTTAAATAAAAGGCCTCTTCTAAAGTCCCAGGAGCTAGAATGATTCTAGGAAAGTCTCCATGACCAGCGTACAGAACTAAGTTTAGGTCACCTTGCATTGTTCTTGTTGGAAGACCAGTAGCTGGGCCTGGTCTTTGGGCTAAATGAATCACCACAGGATTCTCAGCCATTCCAGCTAAACTCAAGGCTTCACACATGAGGGCAAATCCTCCTCCAGAAGTGCTTACCATTGCTCTAGCTCCTGCGAACCAAGCTCCGATTGCCATGTTTATTGCGGCAATCTCATCCTCAGTTTGCTCTACTATGATTTCAAACTCCTCAGCATGTTGAGCAGCAAACGTTGATACTCCTGTGGATGGACTCATTGGGTAGAATGATAAGAAGTTCATTCCACCAGCTAGAGCTCCAATTCCAACGGCTTCAGTTCCACTTAGAAGTATTTCTTCCTTCACTTTTTCATCAGGTTTGATGTCCACTACAATTTTTCCTTCCTCTGCAATGCTCCTCCCAATGTTGTACCCTTCTCTCACTGCTTCGACATTCTTCTCTACAATTTTTTCACTTTTTCCCTTGAAGTGATTTCTTACCTCCGATTCAATAATTTCCACGGGGGCTCCAAAGAGTCCAAAGATTAAACCTGCTGCTATGGTGTTTAAGTAAAGTTGACTTCCAACTTTTAAAGCGGTTTTAGTTAGGGGAACTTCTACAAGGTTTATCTTTTCTAAAAATTCCTCCTCTATGTTCTCTTTTTCACCGAGTACTATCGTGTTATCGCTAATCCTGTCCTTTACCCAGGTTAGGGTGCCTTTCTTGAAGGGGACTAGTAGGTCAATTCTTTTTACAAATGCCCTAACACGTCTAGAGGCGACTCTTATTTCTGTTGTGTTTATTCCGCCTCTAATCCTTGACATGTATTCTTTAGTTCCAAAAACGTGGTATCCTGCTCTCTTCAGGGCATGTGTTAACAGAACTTCTACGGTTTGAATTCCTTGTCCTGCAGCTCCACCAAGAACTATGGAAATGTCATCTCTTACAACTTTCATAATACCCCCTCAATTTTTAGTTTTTTCAATCACTATTAATTAATTTTTGGCTAGATATATTCCCAAACTCCTTGTCCCCTAAAGTTGTGCACTATTGTTTTTGTTGTAGTTAACATTTCGAGAGAATACCCAATTCCCTCTCTTCCTATTCCACTGTCCTTCATTCCTCCAAATGGATAATAACCGATTCCATGCCTAGGATATTCATTAATAAACACGCTTCCAACCTCAAGTTTCCTTGCAACTTTTCTTGCTCTCTTTTCGCAGGTTGTAAATACTGCAGCATCAAGACCAAACCTAGAGGAGTTCGCTATTTCAATTGCCTCATCTTCATCTTTAACCTTTATTAACAAGGCCAATGGACCAAAGACATCTTCGTTAAATGCCCTGAGAGTAGGCAAGATCTCATTGTTCACTTCAAGTACTATAGGCCACACATAGTTTCCTCTCCTTCTAAATTCGAGCAGTGGCCTTGCTCCTTTTTCTATGGCATCCTTATATATCTCTTCAATGTAATTAGCGGAATCTTCATCAATTAGTGGTCCCATTATTGCATTTTTATCTTCCAGTGGATTTTTAGGCTCTATTTTTGAAAGCTGAGCAACTAGACTTTCTCTAAATTGTTCATATATATCTTCCTCGACAAGTATTAGCCTTATTGCATCACATCTTTGACCAGAATAAGTAACAATTCCCTTTACAATTTTTTCAACACTCTCCTCTATGTTTGCATCATTGAGAACAATCGCGGGATCCTTTCCACCAAGCTCCAAATGGTAGGCCTTTATTCCTCCCGTTCTTATTATGTGTTCCCCAACTTCAGTACTTCCTGTAAATGTAATAGCTCTAATTCTCTTATCCCTGACAATATCATCCATGAATCCCCCTGGGACCGTTAACAACGAAAAGCTTTCTTTGGGTAGACCAGAAAGTTCTAGAACTCTTGTAAAGAGTATTGGGGCCAGTGGATCGGCTGAAGCGGGTTTTAGTAAGACCGCATTTCCGCTTAATAGTGCAGGAATAACTTTAGTCGCTGAGATGAACAAGGGATAGTTAAAGGGACTTATCGCTAAGATTAACCCATAAGGTTCCCTTTTTACAATTGCCTCACTTTCGAGAGTTTCTTCACTCCAATCTCCTGGGATGTAGTCTCCTATAAGCCTTCCAAATTCAAAAGTAGTTTTTTCTAGTCTCTCTATTGTTGCCTTTACCTCGCCCATAGCATTACTCTTCGGCTTTCCAGCGTCGAGAATTAATATCCTTACAAAGTCATCAAAAGCTTCTTTCATCATCTCAGCAGCTTTTAGAAAGCTACTAATCCTTTTTTCTCCCGGATAATCTCTTATTTTCTCTCTTCCTATTTCGTAAGTAGTGGATATAGCTTCCTCTATTTGTTCCCTGCTTAAAATGGAGACTCGGGCAATGACTTCCCCGTTTATTGGACTTTTGATATCTTTGAATTTCTCCCCATATATCCATTTTCCAGCAATGTACGTTTTGAATTCAGGTACACCGTCTTCCCCAATCTCATAAATTTCATCAAATATTTTGTGGTGTATAAATTTGGACATTTTTACACACCACAATATAATATAGCTCATATCTTATAAGATTTACTCATTTTTTAATTCTGACTGACCATAACTGTCAAGAAAGAAAAACATTTTAATGGGGAAATAATTAGGTATTATGGTGATTTCCATGGAAGTTACTGAGAAAGAGATTTTTGAAATTGCTATAAACTCCGAAATTAAGGCCAAAGAAGCTTATGAGAAGTTGGCTTCTATGACCAAGAGTGATATAATTAGGGATGAACTCCTATTTTTGGCGAATGAAGAGGAGAAACACAGGCAGATCATCGAAAAAATTGCCAAAAAATACGAGGCTCCTGAAGGGGGAGGCAAAAAAGTAAAGCTGGAAGTTCTTGGAGAATTCAAGGTAATAGCAGAGAAGATGAGTGAAATAATAAAGAAGCCAGATGTGAATATCGACGAGATATATGAGGTTGCTATGGAAGCTGAACTGGTAAGTGAAAAGCTATACAAAGAATTATCAAAATACGCTGCAACTGAGAGTGCAAAAACTCTTCTTGAAATGTTGGCCGACATGGAAAGGAACCACTACAATATTTTGAAGAAGCAATATGAATACATAATTCGCTATCCAGACATATACAAAGAAGAATTCTACGATCAGCTTATGAAAGATATAAACTTCAATTTCTGAAGATGAAACTTATGGAAGTTTCTCCCCTTTTTCCTTGTATATTTTTAAGAAGAGTTAACCGATTTGTGGGATTGGTGAGAATTAAGGAAAGAATTGAAAGAGCTCTTATCACAAATACTGGTAGACTAAATGAGTTCATGATCCCAGGGAGAATAGGCTATTGTACTCCAAAAGCGGGCGGTAAAACAAGGTACATTCTTCTTGGATTTGAAGATCATGGAAAGATAGCAATCATTGATACTAGACTTCAGGGAAAAGCATTTGAGAAAATAATTGAGAAGGAACTTCTTCCTGAACTGGAAGGTTGTAGAATAATAAAGAGAGAGCCAAGGGTTGGAGAATCCAGACTAGACTATTTGCTTGAATGTTCGAAAGGAGAGATATTCGTAGAAACTAAGAGTGCAGTTTTGAGGGAAGGGGAATATGCTATGTATCCAGATTGTCCATCAGTTAGAGGTCAAAGGCATATAAAAGAGCTAATAAAGTTGGCGAGAGATGGAAAAAGGGCCATGATTGTGTTTATAGGGGCCCTACCAAATGTAAGCAAATTTAAACCCTACAAGAAGGGAGATCCGAAAATTGCTGAATTGTTAAAGGAAGCTCTTGAGGCTGGAGTAGAAATTCGGGCGTTGGGACTTCACATGGAGCTTAGTGGAGAAATAATATACAGAGGAGAGTTAGGAGTAGAAATCTAAGATCTCTTTTTCCAATTTTGTGGCCTTTCTGATGTCATTAAATACTACTGCCCCAATTATCTTGCCGTTTTCATAGAAAACTTTTGTGTTATCCTCAATCCATTTCCCTTCTCCCTTTGTATTTCCTATTATGGCAATTTGAAGTTTTCCAAACTTGAATACCGTTGATCTGAACTTAAAATTATATCTCCTGGGTTCCCCTTTAAGTATGTCTGCTAGAACTCTTGCCTGCTCCATGGCAGCTTTTGCAGTTCCAGCTATGATCCCAGAATACTCTGCACAATCTCCTATTGCATAAACGTCCTTTGCTGATGTTCTAAAGTTATCATCTATAAGTATTCCTCTTCCCGTATGTATTCCGCTTCTCCTGGCAAGATCAACATTTGGGACTATTCCAATAGCGCATATTTTTACCTTTCCTTCAATAAAGCCTGAATTTGTGAGAACTCCTTCCTCATTTGCTTCAAGCAACTCTGAATTTAGGAAAAACTTTACACCGGTCTCTTCAAGCATGTCTTTTATCATGTTGCTAAGCTCTTCATCTAATCCCAAGAACATTGCTCCCCTATGAATAAGCTTTACATGATATCCAGCCTCAGCTAAATTTCCAGCCAGTTCAAGCCCTATAAATCCCCCTCCAATAATTATTGCCTCTCCGCTATTTTCTATGCTTTCTTTTATTCTGTCAGCATCGAAAATAGTTCTTAAAGTTAGCAGGTATTCCTTCCCTTTAATTTGGGGCTCCCTTGCTCTAGCCCCCGTGGCTAGAACTAGGGTATCATAGGGCACTTCTCCCTTCTCCGTAATTACAACTTTTCTTCCTCTGTCAATGAGCTTGGCTTCTTCTGCCAGTCTAATTTCAATTCCTCTTTTTCTGTACCAATCTAAAGAATAAGGAAAGAGCCTGTTCCTGGGAATAAATCCTGCTATATAGTGGCTTAACATTGGTTTGGAGTAGTAAGGGACTGGCTCTTTATCGATAACTGTAACTTCGTAAGTTTGGGATAGTTGCTTCGCTAGCTCAAATCCCCCTGGACCGTTTCCAACAATAACTACCTTCATTTCATCACCGTGCTCCTCTATATTCTGGCCCAAATGGTATCTCTAGTTGGGAGCTGATGTAAGTGGGTGGGGCCTCTATATACTCGGGTTTGCTTTCCACTGTATCCTCTAAGAACTCCTTGTGAGCTCTCAACGACTCATAGTGGCTCCTTTCTTGGGTTGCAAGGAACTTAAAAATTTCCCTGTGTTCTGGCATTTTTTCAGCGAGATATTTGTATACTCTTTCTGCAGTTTTTTCGTTGGTTAGAGCTATTTTCATGGCCTCAATTAAGTTTCTAACGGTTTCAACTTTTATTGTGGTTTCTGCAAATGGTATTCCCTCGGGAACGGGATAGTTTTCATCTCCAAACTTACTCTTGTATATCCTTAGGAGAATTTCTTTATGGCCTCTTTCAGCTGTAGAAAGCTGGGTAAAGAACTCCTTTAATAGTCCTCCAAGCTTTGTGGCCAATTCGGAATAGAACTTTTCTGCATCCTCCTCAGAAGCTATTGCATATCCGAGAATTTCCTTTATCGAAAGATTTTCTAACTTTTTTACAATTTCTTCTTCAATGTTCATTGTGTATCCCCTTAATAATATGGCTAACTTGGCTATATTTATCTTACGGAAAAATATTTGTATTCTCTGAAACACCAGTTATTATGGTGATTAATATGAATGAACTGGAAGCTTTAGCATTGGCATTGGAAGTTGAGAAAAGAGAGCTGAACCTCTATCTAAAGTTGGCGAAAAAAGCTAGTGATGAAAGGGCTAAGAGAATGTTCTTGTTCTTGGCCCAGGAGGAAGCTGGGCACTGGGACATTTTTGAGAAGAAATTTTTGGAAGAAGTTGTCAAAAAGTGTGAACTTCCAAAGGTAAATGAAGAGCTCGTGAAAAAACTAATCGTAGAGGCTGATGAAGAAAGATTAAGTGAGGTTGATGCTGTAAAGATAGGAATGGAGCAGGAAAAGCTTACATGGGAGTTCTATGAAAAAGCAGCCCAAGATAGTAAAGATGAGAAAATTAAGAAAATATTTGAAGATTTAGCGAAGGTGGAAAAGGCTCACTACGAGCTCTTAAAGGCTCAATATGATTCAGTTATGAAAACTGGAATATGGATGGACTATCAAGATTTTAGCTTGGAGGTTGAGTAAAGACAACTCACTCATTTTCAACCAAAACGTTTACGAACTTTACCTTCTTCTTTAATTTCTCTTCGATGATCTTAATGATTTCTGGATCTATTATATCCACTATTTTTGCGTCTTCAATTAAATTCATGTGGGGCTTTGTGTTAATCTCAATCCGTGTCTCGTCATTAATTGGGAGGGTTTCTATGAGTCCAAGCTCTTTTAGAGTCATTACATTGGAATATAACGTTGAGAAACTTAGGGTGGGGAACTCTTCTTTGAGCCTTTTGAAAACCTCATTGAGGGAAGGATGAGATGGGCCTAGCTCTTCAATTACTTCTAGCATTTTAAGTCTCTGGGGAGTAAGTTTGTATCCCTTCTCCTTCAGTACTCTAACGGCTTTTTCCTTCCACATGATTCTTAGGTTTTCCTTTTACTTTATAAGGCTTTTTAGTTAGAAGTTATTTCTAAACAGAAAAGTTTATTAAATAGAAATGTCTACTAAAATTTGTGATACCTTATGCCAGAGCATAATAGGAGATTAGTTGAAAGGACAGGAATAGATGTAGAGAAGCTGTTGGAACTTCTCATTAAAGCGGCTGCAGCAGAGTTCACAACGTATTATTACTACACTATACTTAGAAACCATGCAACAGGTCTGGAAGGAGAAGCAATTAAGGAGATTATCGAAGATGCTAGACTTGAGGACAGAAACCATTTTGAAGCCCTCGTGCCAAGAATATACGAGCTTGGAGGAGAATTACCAAGGGATATTCGGGAATTTGCAGATCTAGCTTCTTGTAGAGATGCCTACCTACCAGAAGAGCCCACTATAGAGAACATTCTAAAAGTCCTACTCGAAGCTGAGAGATGTGCAGTTGGAGTCTATACAGAAATATGCAACTACACTTTTGGAAAGGATCCAAGGACTTATGATTTGGCCCTTGCCATATTACATGAAGAGATAGAGCATGAAGCATGGTTTGAAGAGCTCTTGACTGGAAAGCCGAGTGGTCACTTTAGAAGAGGAAAGCCTGGGGAAAGTCCATATGTCTCAAAGTTTTTGAAAACTAGATAGGTTTGCAATTTGCACCTTTTAATATTTTTTTACGAAACTTTTATAATCCTCACAAAGAAGAATTAAAGTGGTGATCTACATGCTCTCAATAAATCCAACCCTTATAAATAGGGATAAGCCATACACCAAAGAAGAATTAATGGAAATTCTGAGATTAGCAATAATAGCTGAGCTTGATGCAATAAATCTATATGAGCAGATGGCAAGATATTCCGAAGATGAAAACGTAAGAAAGATTCTCCTTGATGTTGCAAGGGAGGAGAAGGCTCACGTTGGAGAATTCATGGCACTCCTTCTAAATTTGGATCCAGAACAAGTAACTGAGCTGAAGGGTGGATTTGAGGAAGTCAAGGAGCTAACTGGAATTGAGGCTCACATAAATGATAACAAGAAGGAGGAATCTAACGTGGAATATTTTGAGAAGTTGAGAAGTGCTCTTTTGGATGGGGTAAATAAGGGAAGATCTTTACTAAAGCACTTGCCAGTAACGAGAATAGAAGGACAATCATTCAGGGTTGACATCATTAAATTTGAAGATGGTGTTAGGGTAGTAAAGCAAGAGTACAAGCCAATTCCATTATTGAAGAAGAAATTCTATGTGGGAATAAGAGAACTCAACGATGGGACTTACGATGTATCTATAGCAACTAAAGCTGGGGAACTCCTAGTTAAAGACGAAGAGTCGCTAGTAATAAGAGAAATTCTATCCACAGAGGGAATTAAGAAAATGAAACTTTCCTCCTGGGACAATCCAGAAGAAGCACTTAATGATTTAATGAACGCACTGCAGGAAGCCTCAAATGCGTCAGCTGGACCATTTGGGCTGATAATTAACCCAAAAAGATATGCAAAGTTGCTAAAAATTTACGAGAAGAGTGGAAAGATGCTAGTTGAAGTGCTAAAAGAGATATTCAGGGGAGGAATCATTGTTACTCTAAACATTGATGAGAATAAGGTAATAATATTTGCCAATACACCAGCTGTTCTTGACGTTGTAGTTGGCCAAGATGTGACTCTACAAGAGCTAGGACCTGAAGGAGACGACGTTGCATTCTTGGTTAGTGAAGCTATAGGAATAAGAATAAAGAACCCAGAGGCAATAGTAGTCTTAGAGTGAAGTTCACGGCCCTATGTGCATCATTTGGCTGTACATTTCCCAATTGAGCAATAGCTCGTACTCGGCCCTTAAGGTGTAGTAGTGCCCTCTTTCCATATCAGCTAGATATCTCATGAGCCTTTTCTTTTCTTCTTCCTTTACCATTTCTTCGAGCTTTAGGTAAAACTCTGCCGCAATTTCTTCAGCCTTCATTGCCCAACGAATTAGGTCTATTATATCCTGCACTTTTTCAAGCTCTCTGGCAACGGGCTGGAGCTCTGGACCAATATGTTCTTTTGGAAAGACAACTTCTTTTCCTGGAAACATTTGAGAATATAATTTCCTTAGCAAGGCTTCATGTTTCTTCTCTTCTTCAGCAAGCCAATTAATTTTTTCTTTTAGAGCTTCAATCTTTATCTTCTCAGCTAAACTTTTATAAAATTCCCTAGCTCCAATTTCGGCCTTTATAGCCATTCCCAAAAGCTCTTCAAGGGAAAAATCTGCCATTTTTTCTATTGGGAGGCCTTCCCTAACTTCTTGGATTGTCATGTAATATCACCACAACTTAATATTTCACACTAATATATCACTTTTTCTTTTCAAAAACTCCAACTATGTTATTTCTGAGGTCATAGACGTAGACATTGTCAAACATCACAAGTGCAAACTTCTCCATTATGTCTCCAACTATTTTTGAATAGGCCATCGCCGCCCCGCCGAGAATATTATATTCAGCCTGGCTTTCGAATCTAAGCCAAACTTTTAGGGTTCTATCTTTCACTTCTAATCCTGCAACAACACCTGAGTCTAGAATATTATCCCCAGTAACTGGATCAATTATTTCTTTCATCTTTTCCAAAACTCTTTTGTATTCCTCAGGCCACTCTCTCCCTGGGTAATAAACCTTCATTTTTCTCACCTCAAGCTATTTGGAATATCTTAATTGAGTTAGTTCCAACTGTTTTTTCAATTGGCTTTCCTTCCGTCATTAAAACCATATCATCGCTTTCCACAAGGCCCAGTCCTTTTATCAACCTAACTATATCGTTCTCATCGAATCCCTCTTCTAGGCAGAAGGGATAAACTCCATAGCTGAACATGAGATTGTTGCACACCCTTTCATTTGTTGAGAAGGCTAAAATCCACTGCTTGGGCTTAAATCTTGAGATTAGCCTAGCAGTTCTTCCCGTTCTGGTGGGTGTTAGTATAAACTTAATGTCTATTGTGCATATTGCGTCAATTATACTTCTAGTGATAGCCTCTTTTATTGTTCCCTTTTTGATCTCCATAAACTCCCTTATTCTGCTTAACCCAAAACTTTCCCTATATTCTTCAGTGACCTTAGCTATCTTTCCCATCATCTCTACGGTCTCAATGGGGAATTTTCCTATGGCCGTTTCTTCTGATAGCATAACTGCATCCGTTCCATCAAGAATTGCGTTTGCAACGTCCGTAACTTCGGCCCTTGTTGGCACTTTTTCCGTTGTCATTGACACAAGCATTTGTGTTGCCGTAATCACTGGTTTCCCTTCCATATTGGCTTTCCTGATCAATTTCTTCTGAAGAATTGGTAGCTGCTCTATCGGCATCTCTACCCCTAAATCTCCTCTAGCAATCATAATTCCATCAGCGGCATTAAGAATCTCGTCAAAATTCCTCACGGCGTCAGGTCTTTCGATCTTTGCAATTACAAATACATCCTCGGCATTATTTTTCTCAAGGAAACTCTTGGCCTTTAGAACATCATAAACGCTCCCAACGAAGCTCAATCCTATTGCATCCACCCCATGCTCAATTGCAAATTTCATAATTTCAAAGTCTTTTGGAGTTATGGCTTCGACTGGGAGGTAGGCCTTGGGTATATTGACGCCCTTTCTCGAGAAGAGCTTTCCTCCTGAAAGAACAACTGCTTCAACTTCGTTCTCCCTAACGTTCTCCACCTTTAAGACTATGTATCCGTCATTAAGGTATATGATGTCTCCCTTCGATACCAAATTTGGAAAGCCTTTATAATCCACTGGTATCGTAGTTTCATCACCCTCAACATCCTTTGTTGTTAATATTACCTTTTCTCCTCTCTTTAGCTCTACGTAACCCCCTTTTATCTCACCGACTCTTATTTTCAATCCAGGTAGATCTGCAAGTATTGCAACTCTCCTGTCTAATTTTTGTGCCTCCTCTCTTATTATTTCTATGACTCTTGCATGCTCTTCAAAACTTCCATGGGAGAAGTTTATTCTTGCAACATTCATCCCCGCCTTAATGAGTTGTTTTATCATTTTTCTCGAATTAGTCGCTGGCCCTATTGTAGCTACAATTTTTGTCTTGTGAGATGGGAGCTTCACCCTTCTCACCTTGCCCTAATTTTTCTTCGAAAACAATAAAAAATATTCGCCAGAAGACTCAACCATGAGGGCCGTTGGAGTTGATCCAGGAACTAAGAGTTTTGATGTGATTGGGCTTGAAAATGGAAAAGTTAAGCTGGATCTGAGCTTTCCAAGCGAGGTTGTTGCAGAAGCTCCAGAGAAAATAGTTGAGGAGATAGAGAAATTTAGTCCAGATATAGTCATAGGACCGAGTGGATATGGAATTCCACTCAAGCACATTTCTGAGCTCACTGAAAGAGATAGATTTGAAATGACACTTGTAAGAGAGGAAGAGATGAAGAAAATTCCCGTTCTTATAGGCCTCCAAAAAATGGTTGATATCATGGCTGAGAAGAAGTTAAACGTTTGGTTCATACCTGGGGTAATCCACCTTCCCACGGTTCCGGAGTGGAGGAAGTACAATAAGATTGACATGGGAACTGCAGATAAGATGGCAATCACCGTTTTGGGAATTTATGATCAAGCAAGGAGATTGGGAATTGAGTACTCTGAGGTTTCCTTTGTCCTTCTGGAGGTTGGCTTTGGATATAACTATGCGGGAGCCGTTAAAGGTGGAAAAATCGTTGATGGTATTGGAGGAACTATTTTCCCGGGGCCGGCATATGTCAACAGCGGTGCCCTTGATGGGGAAGTTGCATACCTAATGGGAAGAGTGGAGAAGGTTCATTTGTTCTGGGGTGGAGCTTCGGTAATAGCAGGTGGAGATATACTCCCTCCAGAGGAGTTTGCCAAGAGGCTTGATGAGGAACCCTTTGCAAAAGCCTGGGAAGCTATGAAAGATGGCTTTTTGAAGGCCGTAGCTTCGGAGCTTGCGATCGTTGAAGATGCTAAGGAAATAATTCTCTCTGGGAGGCTAATGAGAATTGAAAAGCTGAGAAAGGATGTAACGGACTTGTTTGAGGATAAATTCAAGCTTCCCGTTGTTAAGCTTAAGGGCTTGGAAGGAAAAGCAAAGGAAGCTGCTCAGGGGAGTGCAATAATTGGAGATGGCTTAATGGGAGGGGAGTTTAAGGATTTAGTTGAGTGGGTTGAGATAAAGGGAAGCAGGGGAAGCGTTCTAGATTGGGTAAGACTTCCCCTAAATGTTTGAATTTCTTCCCCACTAAAATTTTTTAACTAAAGGTTTTAAACCTGGGATGGGTGAGATTATGGAAAAGAAAAAGGTAGTCATAATTGGTGGTGGAGCAGCAGGAATGAGTGCCGCTTCTAGAGTAAAAAGATTGAGGCCTGAATGGGACGTTAAAGTTTTCGAGGCAACGGAGTGGGTGAGCCATGCTCCTTGTGGTATCCCGTATGTAGTTGAAGGTATCGCACCAAAAGAAAAGCTCATGCACTATCCTCCAGAAGTGTTCATTAAGAAGAGAGGAATTGACCTTCACTTAAAAGCTGAAGTTATTGAGGTCGAGACGGGATACGTGAGAGTTAGGGAGAATGGAGAAGAAAAGAGCTATGAGTGGGATTATCTGGTGTTCGCCAATGGAGCTTCTCCCCAGATTCCTGAAATAGAAGGAGTGGACTTACCAGGGGTATTTACAGCTGATTTACCTCCGGATGCCGTAGCTATAACAGAATATATGGAGAAGAATAAGGTTGAAGATGTTGTGATTATAGGAACTGGTTACATAGCCTTAGAGATGGCCGAGGCCTTTGTTACTAGAGGGAAGAATGTAACTCTAATCGGGAGAAGCGAGAGAGTTCTTAGAAAGACCTTTGACAAGGAAATAACAGATATCGTGGAGGAAAAGCTTAGACAGCATTTAAACTTGAGGTTACATGAGAAAACCCTTAGCATAGAGGGAAGGGAGAGAGTAGAAAAAGTGATTACAGATGGGGGAGAATACAAGGCCGACTTAGTAATAATAGCTACGGGGATAAAGCCCAACGTTGAATTAGCAAAGCAATTGGGGGTAAAGATAGGAGAGACAGGTGCAATATGGACTAACGAAAAAATGCAGACTAGCGTTGAGAATGTATATGCCGCAGGGGATGTTGCCGAAACAAAACATGTAATTACTGGGAAGAGAGTGTGGATCCCCTTAGCTCCTGCAGGTAATAAAATGGGGTACGTTGCTGGAAGCAACATAGCTGGAAAGGAGATAGAATTCCCAGGAGTCCTGGGAACTAGTATTACCAAGTTCATGGACTTGGAAATCGGAAAAACGGGGTTAACCGAAAATGAGGCTGTAAAAGAAGGATATGATGTTAGGACAGCATTCATTAAGGCAAATACTAAGCCTCACTATTACCCAGGAGGAAGGGAGATATGGCTAAAGGGAGTTGTGGATAATGAAACCAACAGGCTCTTAGGAGTGCAGGCAGTTGGAGCTGAAATTCTTCCCAGGATCGACAGTGCTGCAGCAATGATTACAGCTGGCTTCACAACTAAGGATGTCTTCTTCACAGACCTAGCCTATGCACCACCCTTTGCCCCGGTTTGGGATCCCTTGATAGTCCTCGCCAGGGTTTTGAAGTTCTAGCTCTTTCCATATATTTCATTTACATACATTAGGAATTCACTTGCCTTTACTACATCCCTCACATCAATTCTTTCGTTCTTTGTGTGTGAGATGTCAAGGTTCCCTGGGCCAAATACTATCGTCTTTGTTCCGTTGTACATGAAGTTTATTGCATCTGTCCAGCTCCTCATTCCACCAAATTCGTTGAGGCCCGTTGCCTCCATTGCTTTCTTTGCAATCTGAACAATTTCCTCATCCTCACTTAGCTCATACCCGTCCCAAATTTCAGTGTATTCATGCCTAATGGTATATTCATCTAAGATTGGATCAATCAAGTCTAGTACATCCTCTACTTCCTGCTCTGGTAGTAACCTTGCCTCTAATCGTCCCTTACAAAGCCCTGGAATTAAGTAGAATGGGTTTTCACATATTAGCTCCTGTATTCCTATGTGTGGGTCAAAGTACTTCCCTTTTACTTTGAAAGGTTCGAGTTCCTTCAGCTTTTGCAACATTTCGAAGGTCTGCTCTATTGCATTTATTCCACTCTCCGGACATGCTCCATGCGCTTCCTTTCCATCAACTTCGAAATAGGCTTCAATATTTCCAGCGTGTGCTATATGCACTTCTAAATCAGTTGGCTCAAGAACTATGGCCATCTTGGGCCTGTACCTCTCCATGAAGAGGGCACTACCCCTTCCACCTTTCTCTTCATCGCTTACAAAAACTATCCCAACATTCAAGTCTTTGTTCTCTTTTCTTAGTTGCTCAAGCATTAGCAGAATCGCTGCAATGCCTCCCTTTATGTCGCTAGCTCCCGTTCCGTAAACTATGTTCCCCCTTACGAAGGGTTCTGCCCTTGGCTCTATTGTGTCCATGTGAACTTCATAGAATAGTTCGGCCTCTGGATTAACTACTAGATCTATTATCTCTCCATCACTCTCAATATGAACGTCATAGTCAAGCCTGTGCAGGAAATCCATTATGTAAAGTGCTATTCTGTCCTCTCTCCCAGAGGGAGATGGAATTCTCAAAAGCTGAACTAATATCTCTTTTGCTCTCTCGGTTTTCATTAAGCTCACCTAATTATCTAAAGGAAAAGGAGATTATAAATATATTTGGGCCTCTGTCTCCTCGCCCCTTACCTCACCAATCGGCGAGTGCCCACCATCATCATCGGCCCGCTATCTTTAATTTCTCTTTGCGAAATTTAATTTTTAGGGTGAGGGAAAATGATACATGTTGGAACATGCGGATTTTGTGAAAAGCAGGATAAATACTTTCAAGACTTCTCGACAGTGGAAATACAGCAAACTTTTTACAAAATACTCCAAGAGAGCACCTTGAAAAAGTGGAGAGAAAAAGCTCCAGAAGGGTTTGTATTTTCAATAAAGGCCTTTCAAGGAGTAACTCATCCTCCAAATAGCCCTACATGGAGAAGAAGTAACGTAAAGCCAAGTAAGAATGTTGGACTGTTAAGGCCAACTAATGAAGTTATTCATTATTGGAAAATAACACTGAATGAGGCAAAAATACTGAATGCAAGGTTTATCTTGATTCAACTCCCTAGGAGTTTCAAGGAGAGTGAAGAAAGCTTTAGTAATGCCGAGAGGTTTTTCTCCATTATAGATAGGGGAGAATTCGAGATTGCCGTTGAGCTTAGAGGATGGAGCGAGAGAGGAATAAAGAAGTTTGTAAGGGAATTTGACGTCATTGACGTTGTAGATCCAATGGTTAGAGTTCCGCTTCATGGAGGAGGGGTAAACTATTACAGGCTACATGGTAAATATGAGAATGGGAGGATAATTTATTCCTACAAGTACAGCGATGAAGAATTGCTAAAAATTAGGGAAAGAGTGCTTTCCTTCCACGTGGAAGAAAGTTATGTTTACTTCAATAACTCCAATATGTGTGAAGATGCACAAAGGTTCAAGCAATTGATAATGAAATTTTAAAAGCAGAGCCAAAAAGTAGTGGGAGTTACTATGATAGAGAAAATTAGGATTAGGGAGGAAATCCCACAGGATAAGTACGAGAGTATTATAAGGACTCTTGAAAAGCTAAAGAGGAAGTTCCCAGGAGCTTTAGTCAGAAAGACGAAGACGGGCGAAAAAGTGAGCTTTATCGACGTAGATCTTTGTGGAGGAATAAACTTCGATGTAATTGTTGGAGTTAAAAACGGAAACCCATTTGTTGCCGTTGAAATGGAAGGGAAAAAGGCATCAATGGCCTTTGGGATAATGAAGTTTCTCCTAGAAGAGGCTGGAATTGAATACTCCCAGGAGTGCGATGGTAGTGAGGCTTATTTAGAGCTCAAGAAGAGAATGAAAGCCAAGAACCTTTTGGACTTCCTGGGACTTTCAAAAGGTTAAGCTTATTTACTCTTATCTACACCTTTTAAGGAGGTCAGACAAATGAGGGGTGGAAAGATAATCTTTGCACTCTTAATGATAATGGTAGTAATCTCCGCTGGATGTACAGAAAAGTCGACCCCCACTACAACTCCTGGAGGATTAGATAAGAGTAAGTTTCACTTCTACATCTATGGAGTTCCAACTTGTCCCCATTGTCAAAAGATGAAAGAGGTTCTTCCTGAGTATTATGGAGAGGGAAGTACGACATTTTATGACATCGGAGCTAGCCAGCACAACTACAACATCTACATGAACTTTTCCAAGTTGCTCGGCGTTAGAGGTGTTCCCCTAATTGGGATATTCTACAATAATACGCTATACGGAGTTGTTGAGGGGGAATTTCCTCCTGAGGCTGCTCAGGAGATCGTTGAGAAGGCTATAGAAAACAATGGAGTAATAATTTTGATATCCAGCGGAACATACCTGTTACCCAGAAATGAAACTAAGGCTATTGAGGCAATTGAAAATATGACCAAATGGTTTCTAAACGGAGAGGTTGTGGGTCAGTAGATGTCTAATTTGGCGAACTCTACTTTCTTTTCTCCCTTAATGGGAGACCTCAACTTCTTATGGATGCTCTGTTTTTATGTGTCATAAATATTAACTTACATTGGTATTTTACTTGGCAACAATAATCTTAATAAATTTATTATTCATCTGGTATTTTGGTAGTTTATATGAACAAGTGGATTGGTAGATTTCTCATTTTTATAGTGATAACATCGCTAGTTTGGAGTTCAGTGTCTGCACAGTGGATGTTGTCCGACGATGGAATAACCTTGGTCTTAACTAATGAGGAGGGAGAATTACTTAAAGGGTTTTCTAGAGATTATGAGATTCAAGTCCAAGTTGATGCAGCAACGCCTGAAGGTATTAAAACTCTTGGACATTATCGGATTAAGCGCTCTGGTTTTTGGATTCTCGATACTACTAGAAGTGTTATTAAACTTGGGAAGTTAAATATGAGCATTGACAAAGAAAAGAGGTATGGACTCAGAATTTCTATCTGGATTATCGATAGAAAAAATAAAATCCTTTACAGAGGGTTTGGTTCAACTCTAATCTCCCAAAATGACTTAAATGGTGCCAGCAAGAGAATTCCAATAAAAATTGTGGAAGAGGACGTCCTCCCAAAGCATGAAGGATGGTACACCTATAAGTGGGAGACAATAGAATCTTGGGAAGCTAGAGACTATATGAAAGTTCCCATCTTGATCATAGATAACAGAAAGGGAAAAGGAAGACTTCAAAGTTCCATAGCGTTGGAAGCTAACTATAAAACTCAATTCTCTGCTACCCTGGTTTATGGGGTTGACCTAAGTGTAAAGTTTAAGAATAGTAATGATCCTGTTAATGTTCTCTCGACATCGGTAAAAATTTATGGAAAGGAGTGGATACCGATAGAAGGAAGTTACTATTTTTACAGGGCAGTGGACGTCCCTGCTGGAAGTATTGGTTACATTTACATTTTGGGAAAGCCCTACTATAGACATGAAAAGGAGTACCTTTGCGCTTGGGGAATGGGATCTTATAGTTGCACTCCAACAGGGAAAGAGAGAATAGATGTTGGAATTTATGATGTGAAAGCAAAAAAAGGAACGAATGGATACCTTCTTGAAGGTGGATATGAGATAGCACCCCCAAGACTTGATTCGATATTTTATGAGTTCACAGAAGAGGGATTTCACTACTATTTGACAAGTGGCGAGGGAGTTAGCTTGAAATATTTGCTTAGAGAAACAAGTGGAGAATGTGGAATACAGTTTGGTGTTGGCATTCCAGTAGGTGCAATTGCTGTTCTGTTTGGTGCTCCGGCACCGGTAGCGGGATTAGTGGCGTCGCTTCAATATGAAAAAGCAGGAAAAGTAAGCATAGATGGAGGGGTTCAGAATTTTGGATCTTCAGTAAATATCCATGCCTTCAGGAGCTCTCAACCTTACACCTTCAAGGCAGGATTGTTCAACTCATGTTCAGTCCAAGTGCCAACGGGATTATATATAAAGGCTGAGTGATTTTATCCAATGCACTCTTCTAATCTTTGTAAAGAGCATTCCTCGACTTTTGGTTGCTTAATGTACCTCAATGTCTTTAATCCAGAGCCCGTAAGAATGCTAACTACAATTGCTCCTTCTTTGATAATTCCTTTTCGCCTTAGCTTTTTTACTGCGGCTATTCCTGTTGCAGATGCGAGTTGAACAAAAATTCCTTCTCTTCCCAGGATTTTCTGGGCCTCTAGAATCTCTTCATCTGTAACCGTGGTACAAATGCCATTCAATTTCTTCAGCAATCTTAGGACTGCATTTCCACTTGGAGGATATGGATTTTCTATTGCATGGGCGATTGTATGGGGATTTTCAAATCTCTCTATCTTTTCTTTTCCAGCGTTGAATGCTTTACATATTGGAGAACAGCCCTCAGCCTGTACCACAAAAAATCTAGGGAGCTTTTCTATTAGTCCACTATTCTTGGCTTCCAGAAACCCCTTCACAATACCTCTAAATAGGCCTCCAGATGACGTAGGGACTATTACGTAGTCTGGAGTTATCTCCTCACTTATCTCGAAGCTTATGCTCTTATACCCTTCAACTCTAAAGGGATCATCCGAGTTTATGAAATATATTCCCTTTTTCTGCCCTATTTCTAGGGCCCTATAATAGAGTTCCCCATAGTCCCCATGAACCTTTACAATCTTTGCTCCATAGGGAGCTAAGGCCTTAATCTTTTCCTCTGGTATTGTTGAGGAAACCAAAATGTAAACTTCGAGCTCAGAATGAGCTCCATATGCGGCAACACTTGCCGCCATATTTCCCGTTGATACCGTCCCAATCCTTCTAAAGTCAAGTTGTATCGCCCTATGAATTCCCAGGTAGGTTCCCCTATCTTTAAAACTCCACGTGGGATTTATAGTCTCGTTTTTTAAATATAGCTCAATTCCAAGTTCTTTCGAAAGCTTCTTTGCTCTTGTTAATGGAGTATCTCCTTCTCCCAAGCTTAACTCTGGATCTAGTTCGAGAGGAAAGAACTCAGAAAACCTTTCCCATACCCTCTTTCCTTTCTTTTTATACATCCCATTGAAAAGCTCAAGTTCCAAAGGCTCTCCACATTCGCACCTTTGATATGGGCTGTCAAATGAATACATTCTTCCACATGAAGTGCACCTAAGCATATAAATCACCTGAACATTTTTGTCCAGAAAGATTAATTAATATCCAAGCTGTAGTTAGTATGGTGTCTTTTCCATGACCTCTAAGGAGTTTGTATATAAGGTTTTAGCTACCAAGAAGAGGGTTGTTTCTCTAAAGAGCTTAAGTTCTGAGCTTGAGACTTCAATGCCAACACTCCTTCAAACCCTAAAACAATTGGAGCACGATGGTCTAGTTGAAATCAAGTATGAGGGAGATATTAAAGTCAGGGCAAAGACGATAGCGGATTATACAGGTTGACTTTTCTTTCTTCTTCCAAAATTCTTTAAAATTGTAAGTAGAACAAGCCTAGGGAGAGCAATGTGCTCACTGTAGAGTTAGTTTTAGTTGGAGTATCATTTTATCTCTTATGGAATATTGGGGCCAATAGCTCTGCCAATGCCCTAGGAGCCGCTGTAGGCTCGGGAATTTTAAACTTTCGTCAAGCTGTTTTTATAACCTCTCTTCTTTCCTTTCTTGGAGCTTATCTTCGGGGAGAGGCCGTTATGAAAACTGTGGGAGATAAGTTGGTTTCTGGACTTTCGACGGAGGCTTTGATAATAGTTCTACTCTCTTCGGGTCTAGTTATTACTCTTGCTACTGTTAAAGGTCTACCACTTCCGGCAACCCAGGGAATAGTTGGATCACTTTTAGGTGTAGGACTTGCTTTTGGAGCTTCAATTGACTGGAAGACTTTTTACCTCATCGTTTTAGCATGGGTTGCCTCTCCTTTTATATCAATGCTATTCTCGATCTTCCTATACAGATATTATTCCATTTTTGTCAGAAGAATTAAGAGCATTAAGAGGCTTGAAATTTTATACAAGTGGATGGCCATAGTTTCTGGTTCTTACATTGCTTTCACCCTTGGAACAAATGATATAGCTAATGCAGTCGCTCCCCTCGTAGGGGCTGAAACATTTACTCCTCAAGAGGCATCAATCTTCGGTGCATTGTGCCTTTCTCTGGGGGCTTATACCCTTAGCTATCCAATTATGCATATCATCGGAAAGAAAATGGTTGAGTTAGACCCTTTATCTGCCTTTTCTGCACAAATGGGAGCAGCATTTTCGATAAGTATTGCAAATTATTTTGGATTTCCTGTCAGCTCTGGTCAGGCAGTTGTAGGTGGGATTGTTGGAATATCCCTTTCAACTGGAGAGAGAATTAAGAAGAAGACAGTGCAACATATTGCACTTGGATGGGTAGTTGCTCCATTGTTCTCTATGAGCCTTTCCTATGTTTTAGTTAAGCTTCTTCTCTGATTTGTAGTCTCTTTATCTCTACACCCAGCTTTGTTAACTCTCTTATCATTCCGCTCTGCATATATGCCTTAATTGTGGTCTCTTCCCCTCCATTATAGGTGACCTCGAGGACATCTCCTACGGAGTAAACTAGAGAGAGAATCTTTCCAACTTGGGTGGGGTCCTTCACAACTATCTCAAAGAATTGGAACTTAGGTAGCTTTAGGAGAGCCTTCTCTAAAGCGGTGTACAACTCTTCAAGAATTCCGTTCTTTGCGGAGATCTTTACAACTTCAACCAAGTTTACTCTTCCGTCAGCTATCTCCTTTAGAAGCATTTTCTTTGTTTCGGCATCCTCGGGAGTCACTTTATCGATCTTGTTAAGGGCTATTATCATTGGCCTTTCTAATGCCTTCAACTCTCTGAGGACATTGAGAGATGCAAAGAACTTCCTCCTTATTTCAGGCCAAGCTTCACTTGAATCTAAGACTAGAACTATTATGTCGGCCTTTACTATCTCCTCTAGGGTTGAGTGGAATGCCTCAACGATGAAAGGGGGTAAATTGTCGATAAAACCGACAGTGTCGGTAATGAGGAGTAGCTTCCCTCCAAGCTTGAATCTCCTTGTTGTCGTATCTAGTGTTGTGAACATCTGATTTTTTGCTTCGACGTTTTCTCCAGTCAAAGCGTTTAGGAGTGTAGATTTTCCTGCATTTGTATATCCAGCAAGGGCAACTAGAACAAATCCGTCCTCTTCTCTCTTCTTCCTTCTTATATCTCTCTCTGCCTTTATCTTCTCCAGCTCTTCTCTGATTTTTCCCATTCTATATCTTATGTGCTTAAAGTATTGGTGAACCTGGTACTCACCCATACCCTTGAATCCAGCTCTATCACCCATTTTTATTCTTCGTATTGCTTCCTTAACGAGAGGTAATTCATACTGAAGGTTAGCTAGCTCAACTTGGAGCTTTGCCTCTTTGGAATGAGCTCTCTTTTCAAATATTTCGAGGACAAGTTGCCACTTATCAATTATATCAACCCTTAGCTCTTTCCAAAGATTGTAAGCTTGAGAAGGAGTCAATTTATTGGCAAAAACAACCTTATCTGGTTTGAGTTCCTTGACGAGACTTTTAAGCTCTTCAACCTTCCCGGGTCCTATATTATATCTGGGATGTTCCTCTCTAACCTGCTCAACTATTGCAAGAATCTCATAACCTGCACTCCTTAAAAGGTCTTCAAACTCTTCCCTACTAATTCTCTCCTGTCGAGATTTTCTAATAACACCAATTGCTCTCATCATTACATCTTTATATTTTTGGTTTATAAATCATTGTCAACTAAGAGCGGGGGCCTTGGCTTTCTTAAAAGAGCTTCTGTCTCTTCTCTTGCAGTTTTAACTTCATTTAGAAGAGTTTCAATTTTCTCATTTGAGTACTTCATTTTGAGTGTTGTGAGGATTCCTTCTAGAAACCCATAAATGCTAGCTTTTGCAAATGCTTCCCCTCTTGTCTTTTCGATTCCATGGGTTAGAGTTATGAATCTCTCAATTGCTTTTGCTAAGTTTTCTTCTTCCAATTCTAAGCAAAGCTCCTTTACTTTTTCAACTAGATCCATCTAAACCACCTTCTTGGCTCTTATAACGACGAAGCTTCCCCTTCCATACCCTTCTTCTACTGGTTCAACATCGCGAATCTCATCTAATTTTTTGAACAAAGTTTGGACAACTCCATCAATTTTGAATCCATTGCGTTCTAAAAGTTCCATAATTTCCCTTGCAGAGAAAAATCTTGCGTCTCTGTAGAAAACACTTTTGTCCTTTCTCTTTTCATACTCCCTTCCTATTAAACTCTCCTTATCCACAAAGCCAATTACTATGTAACCTCCCGGTTTGAGGACTCTGTACGCTTCTTTTATAGCTTTCTCTGGATCGTCCACAAAGCATATTGTTGTCACCATAAGGATACAATCTAACGAGTTGTCTTCAAAGGGAAGATTTTCTGCGACACCTTCTATAACCCTTATCCCTCTTTTCCTAGCTATTTCAGCCATCTTTTTAGAAGGTTCTACCCCCATCTTAATTCCCAGGGGAGCCGCAAACCTTCCACTACCTATTCCCACTTCAACACATTCTCTGGTAGGAAGAAGAGATTTCAGGGCATTAAGCTCACTGAGGTATGCAAATTTATTTCTTTCAAACCACTCCTCGTATCTCTCAGTGTACTTTTCAAAAGGTTCTATTTTGGGCATCATTCATCCTCCAAGTATTCTTTGAATTTCTCCATGTTAACTCCTTTTGATAGTCCGAATAAGTAAGCAAGAATTTTTTTATCCAAATTTCCGTACCTCTCTTTCATTTTTTCTATCTCTTCAAGAACTTCTATCTCGCTAAGCTCAAGTTCTCTCGCTAAGTACTCCACCATTTCCCCGAATATATCCCTTTTGCTTTCCTTTTCAGTTATGGCATCCTCATGAACTATGAGACCTTCGGGAGTTTCCTCAATGATTCCCTCCTTTATGGCCTCCTCTATGAGTTCTTTTGCCTCACCAACTGTTAATATTCCCAAATTAAAGGCTAGAATACCAACTAACTCACTCTTACTTGAAAAAACATTATCTCCCTTAACTTTTATTGCTTGGAGGAGTGGCCTATAGTCTTTCATCACTCCTCCCTTAGCTTTTAAATTTCAAAAACCTTATTCTTTTCGGTGGTGGTATGGAGCAGAAAACGCACAATCTGACATCTGAGAGACTTGTAGGAAAACCCAGGGTAATAAGAGAGGGGTATGCTGAAGTGGAACTGAAAACCATTGACGAGATGAAGGTTGATGAGAAGGGGCTAGTTCACGGGGGCTTTACATTTGGTTTAGCTGATTACGCCGCAATGCTTGCTGTAAATGAGCCTACTGTAGTTCTTGGAAAGGCAGAGGTACGCTTTACAAAGCCGGTGAAAGTTGGAGACGTGCTTTTAGCAAAAGCTCAGGTGGTGGAGGATCAAGGGAGAAAGAAGATAGTTGATGTGAAAGTTTACAGAGGAGAAGAAGTTGTACTAGAAGGAAAGTTTTACTGCTATGTTCTAGACAAGCACGTCCTAGACAAGTCTCCTTAGCTTTCCTACCAATTCTATGTGGGGAGTGTGGGGGAACATGTCAAGTGCAATTAATTCTTCAATTATGTAATTATTTAATTGTTCAATATTTACCTTAAACGTCTTTGGATTGCATGAAACGTAAACGATAGTTTCGGGGCCATGGTCATTCAGTCTCTTCACGAGCTTTGGATGCAACCCTGCCCTGGGAGGATCTACTATCACAGTATCAAAGCCCTTGATGTCTACCTCTCTATCACTTGCAACAAAGAACTCGGCCTCAACGTTGTTTATTTCAGCATTTTTGTTTGCCATTTCAATTGCAAAAGCGTTGGAATCAAATCCAACAACTTTCATTCCTTTTTTAGCAAGGTAAACTCCAAAAGTTCCAACTCCTGAATACATATCAACAACTTTTTCACCTTCCACGAATTTCTCAACTGTTTTAACTAGGTTAACTGCCTGATAGCTATTCGTTTGGAAAAAGGAGTTTGGGTGTATTAGGTACTTTACGCCGTCTAATTCCTCCATTATAAATTCCTTTCCCCAATACTTCTCGATGTCGCCGTAGGAGACATCACTCTTGCTCCTATTAATGCTCCAATAAATTGAATCAGCAAAGTCAAAATAACTTGTAGGATCTGGTAGTTCTCCCTCTTTTGTAACAAAGTTCACCATAATCTCTCCTGTGAATTTACCTTCTCTGAGAACCATGTACCTTAGGAACCCAGAATCTTCCCTAATTTTCCATGTTGAAACTTTTTCCTCTTCTATGTATTCCCTGAGTCTTTCTATTGCCTTTTTTGAAGTTTTCCCAAAAACGGGGCATTCTTCAACATCTACAACACTCCACCACTTTCCTTTTTCTCTAAATCCTATTGCATTAACTGTAACTGCAAGATCTATCCTGTTCCTATGACCAAATATCCGAGGAGAAGGGATTATCTCAACCTCTCTTCCCAGGATTTTTCTTAGCTTTTCTTTTTTAAACTCTAGTTGGGAGTTGTAATTAATATGTTGAAGAATGCACCCTCCACATTTTCCGAAAACCTTGCATCTTGCTCCCACCCTTATGGGAGAAGAACGAAGTAACCTCCACTCAGTTGCTATTTTTGCTCTTTTTTGTTTCTCTGTCTTTAGAACCTCAACCTCGTCTCCTGGGGCTGAAAAGGGTACTAAGATTTTGTTATAAAGAATGCCAAAACCGTCATCATTGAGTCTTTTTATTATCCCTCTCATGGTCATCACGTAGAAAAATGTTGGTGCGGTGGCCGGGATTTGAACCCGGGTCGCCGGCTTGGGAGGCCGGCGTCCTAGACCAGGCTAGACTACCACCGCACTTAAATCCGTAGTTATAAAAAGAGAGTGGACTTTAAAAGCTTTACCCTCCGATTAAGCCCTTTCTTTTCGGAGGTTGCTTAAAAACAGAGTTACAACATTCTCTTAGCAGCTTTATATACATGGAAAATAGGAGATAGGAAAGTCTTCAATACTCGATTGTTAAACGCTCATGTTGCTAAATGAAGACTAAAGTTACGAGCGTCATATAAGAAAACTAATCCCTTGTCGATCTTTCAGAATTTCAACATTCTCCAGAGGTCATGGCTAACTTTCCTTGTAAGACTATACTACTCCCCACTCTCCTCGATGTCCTTAACCGTTATATACCAAAGCCACAAAATGAAAATGGTGAATCTAATGGAAATTCCAGAGGAGCTCAAAGAAGTTCTCAACGTGCTTAGGTCAATGAATGCCAAGGCATACCTCATCGGGGCAAGAGCTCTTCTCATGCATGGAGCCATCGCGAGGACTACGAAGGACATTGACCTCATGATAACGATCGAAAACTTAAGTATCCTTAGAGAAAATCTCACAAATGAACTAAGAAAGAGAGGTTTCACAGTTCAGTGGCGCTCTTGGGGGCTTCTTGTAAAAACTAAAAGTGGAATTGAAATTGACATAAATACTCCAATGCTCTTGCTCGACAAGGAATTTGAAAGTAGAGCCACTAAAATTGCTGAAAATCTTTACCTCCCATCTCTTGAAGACTTAATAGTGACAAAACTTATGTCCCTTGAGAGAAAAGACTACTCCGATATTAAGGAAGTTTTCAAGTTGGCAGGCAAAATTGACTTTGACTATCTTTGTAAGAGGATTAAGGAGGCAAATCTTGAAAAGGAGTTTAATAAAATCGCTAAGAGAATAGGGGTGAAAAAATGCTAAAGCTCACTGACATTTTCCCCTTAGAAGTTCTAAAAATACTCTCAAAGCACAACTTTCGCCTCGTTGGACCTTGGAGAGAATACTACATCTTAAAGGGCAACGCTCTCATGATCCGTGAACTCCCTCTAAAGGTGACGTTTGTAGGAAAGAATAAAAGAATCGTGGAAGAACTAAAGCCATATGTTAAAAGAATTGTTTACGGAAAAAACAAGGCTTCACTCCTGATCGGAAGGCATTGGCTCGTTCTCGAATTTGAGGAGTAAAATCAAAAATAATTAAAGGATGTTTTAACGCTTTTCCCATTCCATAGCTAACTTCTCTATTTCTTTCCAGACTCTTTCTCTGTCAGCTCTATCGACTACCAGAAAAATCTCCTGCACAGAGCCGTCGCTTTTAGCTATGAGCTTTAATCCAGCCTTAGTTTCTCTTGTAACCTTAATTTCGAAGCCTCGAGAGTCGCTGGCGTAAATTCTTCCGGGAATAACCTTTTTAACCCCTGGGATACTTGCTATTTCTTCGAGAGGTCTCTCTAACCCTTTGAGAAAATGGTGCTCTCTTTTTACTCCTTTTTTGAAGTATTTAGGCATTTACATCCTCTCCAACAGCTATTCTAGAGGGGATCTTCCGTACTTAACGAAAATCTTAAGTGCTGGATCCCTATTTCTTAGTGCATTTATCAAGGCCTCTAGGGTGTGTCTAGCCTCTTTATAAGAGATTTTTACTCCATGGTGAGCGAGCTGGAGAGGCCTTAAGTAACCTCCAGCCTTATGATGGAGGATCAATGGGAGGATTTTCTCAATGTTTGTTGTTGATTGGAGCATGTAAATTACGTCACCCTGCTCGAATCTTACATAAGCTAAGTGAATACCCTTGTCAATTAACTTTTCTATGTTTCTAAACTTTGAAAGCAAGAAGTCGGGGAAACTCCACTTTGGAGGAACAACTGCGTGCTCAATCTCCAAATATCCCTCCTTTTCATGGCCAATGAGAGTTCTTATAACTGCATCTAGAAGGGCAGTGTCTACAATCTCTACTCCCAGGGTTCTTGCAAGGGTTTTTGTGTAAAAGCTCTTAGCTATGTATGCCAAATTTTTGACCTCTAGGAGTTTATCAATTGAGTATAGGTACTCAATATATGAGAGGGTCATGTGAAGGGCATCATAAATGTCATCTTTGCCTAAGTATAGCTCAACTTTTTCCTCATCAAGTTCTTGGAGTAACTCATCCACAGACTTCCCCCTTGAGCTTTCAAGGACCTCAATTGGAATAACTCTTGGAGAGTACCCCAAAGCTTTCCTGGGAATCTTTACTTTTACCTTACCACTACCATAGGCGATAACCTTTGTGTCTATGTATTTCTTCCTAAGCTTTTCAACGACGTTGTCCGTTAATATTGGGCTGTCATAATTACCGTTTTTCTCTAGATGTTCTTCAACTTTTCTATAGTGGTCTCTTAATTTTTCTAAGAATTCGTTTAGGAGATTTTCAAAGTCACTTTCTCCAATCAGCGCCCTCATCACGTTTAGACTTCTAATGTCTTCTGGATATACGGGAGGACGAACCAAGGAACCAGTTAAAGTTCCATCCATAAGGATTGCCCTTTTTTCTCCTTCGAGCTTTCTGTAAGCTAAATATCCAAGCATGTTTTCTAGTGTTTCCATCTGCATTCTCACTATCTGATCTGAAGTTCCATAGTTGTACTTTATGGCATTTGCATAGCTTAGTCTTAACTGCTTTCCGCTTCCAACTGCCAAAGCTGAAAGAAAATAAATTACAGTTCCACTTAACCTTGAGACGCTCCTACTTCCATCCACTGCATAGATGGAAGATTTTTCTGGGGAGGGAAGAGGTTTCCAGGAGTTAATTATGTTCCTAATTTGCTCATTCTCCCTAACGTTCTCGAGCTCATCGAGGAGAATTTTTGTTATTCTCTCTATGCTCTGTTTGGAGAGAAGCCTCAAGAGACCACCTCCACCTTGGAGGATCCATTTTCAAGGCTTATCCTAATCACGTGATCTGCGGCATCCTTGAGTTCTTCATCGTGAGAGACGAGGATTACTTGTGGAATCTTCTTTAAGTACCTCTCCATGATCGTGATGAGCTTTCTTCTTCTCTCCTCATCTAAATAAGGCGTTGGCTCATCTAAAATCAGGAGGCTTATCTCTCCCGCTAGGTATAGGGACATTGCCAACCTAAATGCCAATCCAAGGGCTATCCTTTCCCCTCCGCTGAGAAACGTTAGTGGCCTTTCTTTTCCTTCCCACACAACAAATAACCTTACCTTATTCTCTTCGGCCCTCACTACAACTTCCGAATACTTACCCTCAGTAAATTCTGCGAATATTTCACTGGCAAGTTCTCCAATCTTGCTGAGAGCGGCCTCCCTTGCCAAGGCCTTGTACTTCTTAACTTTCTCAATCAACTCTTCTGTGAAATCTTTAGCTTTTTCTAGGTCTTTAATTTCTTTCTTTACTCTTTCTCTGTTTTCTTTTTCAGCTTTTAGCTTTTCCAGCGTAGATTTTATTGTGTCTCTCCTCTTTTCTAACTCTTTCTTTTGAGCTTCAAGTCTAGCCAGCTCTTTTTCTAGTTCCTCCTTTTCTTCTCTCTTCTTCTTGTATTCCTCTTCGTTGTATTTCTGTTTTAGCTGGCTAAGTTTCTTTTCTATCCTTTCAATGTCCGCCTCTACTTCAGCAAGTTCTTCGAAGCTCATCTCCAAAGTTTCCTTAGCTTTGGCGATTTCCCTTTGGGTTATTTCGAGTTCTTTCTTTGAATTTAACAGGGTAAGATACCTTTTGTAGATCTCCTCTAATTCTCTTAGTTTAGAGTCAAGATCTTCAACTGATTTGAATCCAAAAGACTCTAGCTTAGTGTTAAGCTCTTTCAATTCTTTTTCTAGTTCTTGCTTTTTATGGATAAGAGCGGCCAGCTTCTTCTCTAGGGGAGCTAGCTTTTTCAGGTCTTCTGCAAGGCCCCTAATTCTACCCTCTAGGGTGCGCAACTCTTCTAAAAGCTTTTCATACTCCGTGGCATTTTTCTCTATTTTCTCGAGGTTCACTACATTCAATTCTTCTTCAATAGATCGTATTTGTTCAGCTACTGTTAGAAGAGGCGTTAATCGCTTTATTTCCATATCTATTCTTCGAAGTTCTCTTTCGAGCTCGCTTTTTCTATCGATTAGTTTGGCTAAAGTATTTTTGCTATTGTTAAGATCGAGGTGATATTTAGATAGTAGCTCTTCTCTATGCTCATCCGTTAACTCTCTTCCACATACTGGACACTTTCCTTTAGCTTTTTTGAGCTCTTCTATTGCCGTTTTTAGATCCCCTATTTTGTTTTTAAGTTCTCCAATCCTCTGGGTTATTTCATTTCTCTCCTCTTCTATTGTTGTTTTCTTAGTCTCTAGTTCCTCTAGTAATTTCTTAATGTCTTCAGGAGACTTGTCTCCAAGCTTTTCTTTTAATTGCCTTAAATTTTCTTTCTTTGCTTTTATCTCTTCATACAATTGGTGATCTTTTTCGAGAATAGCTAGCTTGTTTAGTATTTCTTTTTTCTCGTTTTCGAGCTTCTCCTTTTCTGATTCCTTCTCATTGAGTTCCTCGATTCTCTTCTGAATCTCATTAATTAGCTCTTCTACTCTAGTCAGCTCTTTTTCTATCTTATATTTTTTATCCAGGTACTCATTTTTGAACTCTTTTAGGGCCAGATATGCATCAACATCTTTCTTTATGCTGGTGATTTCTTTAACTTGCTCTTCAAGCTCCTTTTCTTTTTCTTTTAACTTCTCTAAGTATTCCTCAGTGTTTTTTATTCTCTCTTCAAGAGTTCTCTTATCTCCTCTTCTTTTTTCTAGCAAACGCTCACTGTTTTCTATCTCCACCTTTGTTTCCTCAAGTCTTAGGACTTCTTTCCTAAGCATATCAACCTTTGACCTTTTACTGGGAAGCACTTCCTCTATCTTTGATATCTCTTGGAGAACTTGAATAAGCTCTTGTTCATTTTCTTTTATCAGCTCCTCTATGTTTTCTGTCCTTGCAAGGATATCTCTGTACTCCTTTATTCTATTGTTGATAGTTTTCTTTAGTTCGGAAAGCTTCTTGTATGCAGTCTCAAACTTGTCTAGATTTAAAACTTCTCTGACAACCTTCTCTCTAGCCTCATCGCTCTCAAGTATGGCATCAATTTGTCCCTGCCTGATGTAGATGGCATTCAGGAATATGTTGTACGGGATAAGTTTTTCCATAAAAGCGGATATGGCCTTTGAGCTTGGCTCCGTTACATGCTTCCATTCATTTCCTACAAGCCTTTTCATAGCATGAATTTCTCCTGAGGAGTAACCTTTCAAAAATCTTCGGGTTATCCTGTATTTAGTACCATCTTTCTCAAAAATTAAGTCAATGTATGTGTCCCTTGCTCCAACCTTTGTGAACTCGTCTTTTTTGATATCTTTAATTCTCAGAGGCCAGTAAAGGCCGACAAGGATTGCATCTAGAAGGGAACTCTTTCCGGATCCATTTTGACCAATTATTAAGTTAATGCCCTCCTTAAATTCTACAACAGTATCGCTATGAGACCTAAAGTTTTTCACAGTCACTCTCTCCAACTTCATCTCGCACCACCAAGCCAGCTATCAAGCGTTCCCCTCTTTTTCTTTGGAATACTCTCAATTTTTTGTCTCACAGTCTTTCCTTTCTCCTCACTTACTTTTTTAACAGCCTCTTCTAATGGGCCTTCTTCTTCCACTTTCCCTTCTGTTATGAGCTTTATTATGTAATCGAAGTCATCAAAATCTTTTTCTCCAAGGATGTCTATTATTTTCAGCTCGAATTCAGTAAAGAAATCAGATGGCAATCCTATTTTTCCACTTTCTTCGTCTGTTCTTTCTTTTATTCTCCATGTGTCTATCTTTAGGTATTCGACATTTAGCAACTCTTTTATTTCGGTAAGGTCAAAAGGCTTTCTCCAACCGATGTTTAGCCTTACATAAGCGTTCTTGGGAATTAAGGGAATCAATCTCTTTATGGCCTTTCTTATTTCCTCTTCGCTACCCTTTATTTTTACATCAATAAAAGGTCTAACCTTTATTTCAACGAATCTCGGCTTAAAATCCTCCACTATATAGAAGCCCTTGTTGACTCCGTATCTCTCCTTAAACTTTATTCCGTCCCATTCGTATCTAACTTCATAGTCTCCAAAGTCCCACCTCTCTAGTGAACCCGGGTATACTACGGGAGAGCCGGAATAACTTGTCTCGTATCTTTTGTGAATATGGCCTAAGGCGTAGTAGAGATATCCCTCAGGTAAATCTCCCAGTCCTATTTCGAAGTAGTCTTCTCCTCTAGCTTCGCTTACTTCACGAACTCCCTGATGAAGCATTAGAATTGCATTGTCTGTAGGCCTAAATAATCTCTTAAGAATCTCTTTATTTGCTTCAAACCAAGCAGAACTCATGTATTTCATCCCATGAATTTCAAGGTCTTTGTAAACCCCCTTAACTAAATATTCCCCGTTTCCTAGTCTTTCACTCGTTAAGTATTCATTCTCAACTTTTTCTTTTCTCATTCCTATTACATAAACTAATCCAAAATCCTCGAGTAAATTTAACACTGAAGGGCCTCTCTGTGTTCTGTCATGATTCCCTTCTATAGCGAAGACTGGAATCGAGTGTTCTTTTGGTATTTGAAGTAATGCTATTGCCTTCTTTAATGTTCCAGGAGATGGCCTGCTTGAATGAAACAGATCTCCTGCTATTAGAATAAAGTCTACATTTTCCTGTACTGCTATCTCTAGAGCATTTTTGAAGGCTTCTGCAAATTCTTCTTCTCTCTGAGGCTTGTGAAACTGTTCGTAGCCAAGATGAATATCGGCTAAGTGAGCAAACTTAATTCCCACGTTTTTCACCTCATCTCAAAAGTCAATATCAATGTCTAGCGAATTCACCATATTTCTCTTCATCTTATTCCATCTATCAAGGATCCCTATATCTTCTCCTCCATATTGACCTGTTCCAGCTTTTCCTCTTAACTCTTTGAAGTTATAAATCCTAACAAGTGCTGGTAGCTTAATGGCTTGTCCCACAATAACGGCCTCGCCCTTCCCTAAACCTGCTATATCATCCATTAGATCTTTGCTTAGTTGCTCACTAGCCTTGAGAACGTAATCTTGATCCCTGGGATTGACTATTCTAAGGATTATCTTTGTGTTCATCTGACTTAGTATGTCCTCATTAAGCTTACTTGGCCTCTGGGAAACTACACCTAAACCCACGCCAAACTTTCTTCCTTCTCTTGCAATCCTTCCCATAATCCTCATCGCATCGTTTTCCTCTCCTTGGGGAGCAAAGATGTGGGCTTCTTCAACTATTACAAGAATTGGATAAGCTAAAGCAGGATACTTGCTTTCTATTTCTGTCATGATTTCTTCGTACTCATCTCTTTTTTTCTTACTTGTTTCTTTTTCAAACCTTTTTCTGGCCATTTCATATTCAACTCTCTTCTCAAAGACTGCTTCAAGGAACTTTCCGACAACAACCTTCATCTGGTTTTCATCAAGGGGACTCAAATCAATAACATTGACCATTCCAGGTTTTATTGCTGCGACAAGATTTTCACTGGTCACGATGTTTCCATAATTTCTTAGAAACCTTCTAATCCTAAATATTATCCCTCTAATAGTTTCAATTCTTTCGCTCTTTAAGTCTTCACTTTTCATTCTTCCTTCTTTTTCACTCCAATACTTTATCGTTTTCCTGCTTATCCATTCGTTTAATAAGTCCAAGAGGGCCTCAAGAAGTGACTCCCCTCCGAGGCTTTGATTTTTATGTTTAACAGTTTCCCAAGCCAAAGACAAGAAGTGTCTTTGAATTTGGGCTGAGGAAGAGATTCCAATTAAATCTGCAAGCTCTTCTGGATCTAGATCCTCAATTCTAATCTTTCCATCAATGATATTTACCAAATCTATTCCTGTCTCGGGAAGTCTTAGGTTCACATAGTCCCCATGAGGGTCTAAAACTACAACAGTCCCTCCGACATCCTCCACTATTCCCTTTATAATGACGGCAACTGCATTGCTCTTTCCAGCACCTGTAACAGCTAAAACTGCAAAATGTCTGGAAACGAGTTCGTTAACATCAAGTTTTATTCTAACATTCGGCCTTAAGAGTAAAGTTCCAATCTCTATTCCATCATTCCCGTAAATCATTTGAAGGAGATCATCTGAAGCCTTATAGACGTATTCCCCATTTCTTATTGGAACTCTATTTGGAACAAGCTCATTTCCCTCGATCTTTCCTAAAATTCTAACAGTTGCTACAACCTCTTCGTTCTCTCCTAAACTTTCTCCATATTCCTCTATATCTAATGCAAGAGAGTTAAAATTGCTTTTTACAGATGACAATAACCAGTTAACATTTTTTACATGCCTTACGGTACCTAGAACTAGATCACCATCTCTATTTTTAGTGACTACAAACTCTCCAAATGAAACGTTTGCGGAGGGATTTATTGAAAACTCATAACTTGTGAAGCTCGCTTCCCCCCTTACAATTCCAACGAATTCCTCCATACTTATCCCCGGTAATTATATCATTCTTCGCTTAATTTTTTTACGGTCTTCCTAAAGAATATTGGAGTGGATAGTGCAGTTAACATGGAAACTATGACTGTTGTTGCAAATAAATCCTCCCCAATCATTCCACTCTCAAGTCCAAACTTCAATAGTGCCAAGTCGAGACTGCCCCTCCCTCCCATTCCTATACCTACAATGACTGCATCTTTCCATGATCCTTTGAACACTTTAACTCCAAGGCCACAGCCTATAAGCTTTCCAAGAATTGCCGAAGCATAAAGCAAAGCAATTAGCAGAAGATTTATCTCTGAAGTGTCTGGGTCAAACATTAATCCTACATATATAAAAAACAATGGAATGAAGAATTCTGTAAGTACAACTTGCAACTCATTTATCAACTCATTCAGCTTTATTCTGCTAATAATTAATGGATCTTTTCTTTCTCTCAGCCTGCTTATTGTTAAACCCGCTAAATATGCTCCAATTATCCTATTAAGCCCTATTCCTTCCGCAATTACAGCGAGAGAGAATGTTAAGATTATTGTAAACGTAAAGAATACATTCAGATCTTTTATCACTAAATTATAAATGAGGCTAGATTTTTTGAAGACAAATTCAGAAAATATCAGTACACTAAGAATAAATGCTACTATCTTTATCGTGAGGATAGCCAGGGAAAGTAAGGAGGTCTGTCCTTTGATCATACCTGTTAGTATTCCTATAAGATAGACAGCAATAATATCGTCAGCAAAAGCCGCTCCCATTAAAACCGAAGAAATTTCTCTCTTGATTCTCTCCTTCATTATAACCCCACTTGTAACTTCTATTGCTGTATTTCCTAATGTTATACCAACGAAAAGAGCAGCTGAAATTCCTTTCCCAAATAGATATACTGTCGTGAATCCTAAGATGAAAGAGAATGCCACACCTAAAGAAGCAACAACAATTGCCTTTACTTTATTTTGAGCTATTGCGGAAAAGTTGCTGGTTAATCCCATGTATAGCATCATCATAATTAGTCCGAACTCACTTAGAACCTTTAGCTCTTCATTTGGATAAATTATCCCCAGGAGAAATGGTCCCAGGATTATGCCGGTTAATATGTGGGCAATTATTGGATGAATGTCCTTCTTCTCAAATAACCACTCAAGTAACTTGGCAACGACTAACAAAATTGAAAGATGTAGGATATAGTTCATTTCACATCCTCCTTTGGAGTAGGGCAAGTATTATCCACGATATCATCAAAACTAAAGCTAGTATCATGGCTATGGTAACTCCTCTCTTGGTTCCAAACGCTATCGGAATTGGACCAATCATTATAACTCCCCCAGCTTCTACATCAGTCTCTCCTTCACCAGAAAAGGCCGAGAGAAGGCTACCCAAAAATACAAGCATAAACCCAACCAAGATGAGAACTATGCCAGATATTATTAGAAGCTCACCTCTCATGTTTGAGGGTAAGAACAGAGGGTTTAAAATACTTTATCCCCTCCTTTTGTTTGATGCTAATAATCCTCGATTTAGATGATACTCTCTGCAACACTTGGGAGGCAATAAGAATTGCAGCCATTAGGTTAATCCCAACGCTATTAAGGTTAAGGAAGTTTAGAATGTTTGCCTATATTCTGACTAAAAGATATAGGGAACTTGAGGAGATAAGAGAGCTTCATATCCTGGGATTTGAAGAAATTCTGGATAGGATAATAAACAAAATCTACAAAAATTTGGAGAATGAAGAGGTGCAAGAGATAGCAAACCTCTTTGATAGGACGTTTTTTGCTAATTTGAGGCTTTATCCTGATGTAATTCCATTTTTGGAAAAAGTAAGAGAAATGGGAGCTAAAATTGTTTTAGTAACTGATTCTTCATCCTCTTGGCAGAGAAGAAAGCTTGAGGTTCTTGGAATTAAAGATTACTTTGATGCGATTATAGTGAGTGGAGATACAGGTCACTCCAAGTTTGAACCCTATAACTTCCATTTAGCGAGAAAAAAGTTCCCTAGGGAGAAGAAGGTGTATGTGATAGGGGATAGGGATGATACAGACATGAAGGGAGGGAAGGCTATTCACGCAACTACGATTCTTGTAAAGAGGGGCTACTTTAAAGGAAGGAGGGCAAAGTATGCAGATTATGTTGTGAATAACCTATATGAGGCCTTAGAGGTGATAGAACGTGACATTAAAAATTGAAATTAAAAGAAAAGCTCTTCACATGACTGGGCTCACTGTTCCAGCTGTCTATTTATTGTTTGGAAAAGAGGTAACGGTTCTATTTGTTTCCTTGGCATTGACAGTTTTTCTGATCCTAGAACCATTTAGGACTGTTGAAGAGCTTAGAGAAAGAATAAAGAAAAAACTCGGCATCCCTGAAGAAATTGCGAACAAAATAGAAAAGGAAATAGAAAGTATCGCAAGAGAACACGAAAAAAGAGGTATTGGGGCTCACATATATTTTGCTGCGGCGTCCCTTATTATAGTCCTTTTATTTCCGAGGGAGGTTGCAATAGGAAGTATAGCTGTGGCAACTTTAGGTGATGCTGTAGCAGCTATTGTTGGAAAATCTTTTGGAAATCATAGGTTTAAAAACGGAAAGAGCATAGAAGGAAGTCTTTCCCACTTCATTGTAGGTTTACTAATTCTTTTCCCCCTGGTAGGATTTAAAATAGCCATAATCGGAGCATTTGTTGGAACGTTAGCAGAATTCTATGAAGTTCCTCCTGATGACAATTTTTCCTCTCAGCTTATAATAGCAATAACCCTATATCTCCTGGGGGTGAGATAGTGAAGTTCCCAAGAAAAGGTATCCCACAAGAGGAAGTTATGAGAGAATTAGAAAAATACACTTCCAAAGACTTATCATTTTCATCTGGCAAGATCCTAGGTTCCATGTGCACTCTCCCGCACGAGTTGGCCAAAGAAGTGTTCTGTATGTACATGGATAGAAATTTGGGCGATCCTGGGCTTCACCCAGGGACAAAGAAAATAGAAGAAGAAGTAATAGAAATGCTTTCAGATCTCTTACATTTAGAGAGAGGATATGGACATATTGTCTCAGGTGGGACTGAGGCAAATATCTTGGCTGTCAGAGCGTTTAGAAATCTGGCAGATGTTGAAAATCCAGAGTTAATTTTGCCTAAGAGTGCACACTTCTCCTTCATAAAGGCTGGAGAAATGTTGGGAGTTAAGTTGATTTGGGCTGACTTAAATCCAGACTATACTGTGGATGTAAAAGATGTTGAGGCAAAGATAAGTGAGAATACCATTGGCATAGTTGGAATAGCCGGAACTACAGGGCTTGGTGTCGTTGACGATATTCCAGCTTTGAGTGATCTAGCTAGGGACTATGGAATCCCTCTTCACGTTGACGCAGCATTTGGAGGATTTGTAATACCATTTGCTAAAGAACTCGGATATGACTTACCAGACTTTGACTTCAAGCTTAAAGGAGTTCAAAGTATAACAATAGATCCCCACAAGATGGGAATGGCCCCAATTCCGGCAGGGGGAATAGTTTTTAGACATAAAAAATATCTAAGGGCAATAAGCGTTTTAGCTCCATATTTAGCTGGAGGGAAGATATGGCAGGCGACAATAACGGGAACTAGACCAGGAGCTAGTGTGTTGGCTGTATGGGCTCTAATTAAGCATTTAGGATTTGAAGGGTACATGGAGATTGTAGATAGGGCCATGAAGCTTTCTAGGTGGTTTGCTGAGGAGATAAAGAAAACTCCAGGAGCTTGGCTGGTGAGAGAGCCCATGCTAAACATAGTCTCCTTTAAGACCAAGAACCTAAGGAGAGTTGAAAGGGAATTAAAATCAAGGGGATGGGGAATTAGTGCCCATAGGGGGTATATAAGAATAGTTTTCATGCCTCATGTGACGGAGGCCATGATTAGGGAATTCTTGAAAGACTTGAGGGAGGTTATATGAAAACACTAAAAGTCTATATCCCAGGAATAAAATTCCCATCGATTTCAGTCACTGGAAATTACTGTGCCTTGAACTGTGCTCACTGCGGAAGACATTACCTTGAGGGAATGAAGAAGATAACAAGGCTGAATCTCGTGGATAAATGCGTTGAGATGGAAAAAGAAGGCTATGTTGGATGCTTATTGAGTGGTGGGATGGATAGTAGACTAAAGGTCCCCCTTGATAAGTTTAAAGATGAAATAAGAGAAATCAAGGAAAAAACAAGATTAAAAATTAATGCACACGTGGGGTTTATCGACGAGGATGATTTAGAGTGGTTGAAGTATATTGATGTTGTCTCCTTAGACTTTGTTGGAGACAATGAAGTAATAAAAAGGGTTTACAAGATAGATAAGACCGTAAATGACTATCTCAAAATTCTTGATATCTTAACTAAAGAGAGAATCAAGGTTGCCCCTCACATAACGATTGGCCTTGATTTTGGAAGAATTCACTGGGAGTACGAAGCTATAGATCTTCTCTCCGAGTATCCCATAGATGTCCTAGTATTAAACATCTTAATTCCAACACCTGGGACAGAAATGGAGAATGTAAAAGTTTCCATGGAGGAAGCATTAAACGTTGTTAGATATGCGCGAGAAGAATTCAAGGGAGAGTTAAGCATTGGGTGCATGAGGCCATTTGGTAGGTGGAGAGAAGAGTTTGACAAAAGAGCAATCTTAATAGGTGTGGACAGAATAACTAATCCTCCCAGGAAAGTCATTGAATGGGCCAAGCAGTTTAGGAAAGTGGAAATTCACTTTGAGTGTTGCGTCATATGATCAGCTTTATTATGAAAACAACGAAGAGCGTCGAAAACACATCTGCTAGAGTTGTTATTGTGGGAACGGTAACGTTGTCAGGGTCAAGTCTCATTTTTTCTGCGAATATTGCAATGAAGTATGCAAACCACATAACCAAGTGTGCCAGGATTGGATACAGAAGTACAAATTCTGGAATTATCCCCATTGTCTTGTTGAGCAAAAATCTTCCAACTAGGACAGCTATTCCATTACTCAACAAGGCAAGTGGGTAAGCGAGGATAGTGTAAACTCCTATCTCAAATGCAATATCCTTGTTTAGTGTTTTCTCAATTTCTCCAAGATGAATTTTTGTTGAAGTTTTTGCTCCGATTATGGACCCAAGATTTCCAGTTGTATCTAGGATTGCTGGGTACATAATACTGAAAATTATCACTCTCTCTAGGAGCTCGCTGTAGCTCTCCAAGATAGAACCAGTTATGCTAGATATCATGGCTAGAAACATTATTACACTTGTTATCTCCTTGAAAGTTACTATGTCTTCTTTTCCGAACTTTGAGTACCTCCAGAGAAAGAAGAATACGAGCAGTGCCAATGCTGTTATCGCTAGAAACGTTTTGTGGTCTGAGAAAAGAAGTATAAACCCGACTAAAAGGGGAACAGTAACTAAGTCTGCCAGCGAAGTTATTACGGGAGCAGCAATTGCGTCGGGATCAATCCCTTTCTTAAAGGGTAGTATTGATACAAAGGCAGTGGAATACCCCAGGAATAAACTTGTATAAATTGTAGAAGTTAATATAATCAAGAGAACTGCAATTGCAATATCGACATCTCTAATTTTCAAAGATCCCACTAGCCAAAGAAACAATACTGGAAGCAAAGAAAGTACTATGCTCATGAAGATATTTTTTGTAACCATTTTGTCTCTTAAAGAAGGCTTCATTTCACCTAAGTAAAGCATTGTAGAAAATCTTGATGCCAAAGATCCAAATATGTTTCCCCTAAGACCCATTAGACCTGGGAGTATAACAAGTATTATGGGGTAATTCTCTCTTATAAGAGTAAAAAATTTTCCTAGGAATGTTCCAGCAAAGAAATCGAGAAATACACATGCAACTAACGCAGGAAATGATGTAAGGACAGCCGTTTTCACTATTTGAATATACCTCTTGCTGACCATAACATTCCCCACTCTTTGAAGGTTAGTCTTGCTTACTTTATAAAGATAAACGTAAAGATAAACGTTATGAGGAACAAAAACAGAGTATGTATTGGTGTTTTTTATGAAGGTTGAGTGGTATTTAGACTTCGTTGACTTGGACTACACTCCAGGTAGAGATGAGTTAATTGTGGAGTATTACTTTGAACCAAACGGGGTTTCTCCAGAAGAAGCAGCCGGAAGGATAGCTAGTGAAAGCTCTATAGGAACGTGGACAACTCTCTGGAAAATGCCCGAAATGGCTAAGAGGAGTATGGCTAAGGTATTTTATCTAGAAAAAAGTGGGGAGGGATATATTGCTAAGATTGCATACCCATTAACGCTTTTCGAAGAAGGAAGCATAGTTCAACTTTTGAGTGCGATAGCTGGGAACATCTTCGGAATGAAAGCGTTAAAGAATTTGAGGCTTCTGGACTTCCATCCCCCTTATGAGTATCTGAGACATTTCAAAGGGCCACAGTATGGTGTAAAGGGAATTAGAGAATTCATGGGGGTTAAAGAGAGACCTTTGACTGCTACCGTTCCGAAGCCTAAGATGGGATGGAGTGTTGATGAATACGCGGAGATAGCATATGAACTCTGGAGTGGAGGGATCGATCTGTTAAAAGACGATGAAAACTTCACTAGCTTTCCATTCAACAGATTTGAAGAGAGAGTGAAAAAATTATATAGGATTAGGGATATCGTGGAGGCTGAAACTGAGGAAAGAAAAGAGTACCTAATCAACATTACTGGATCCGTTGATGTTATGGAGAAAAGAGCCGAACTAGTGGCGAATGAGGGAGGGCAGTACGTTATGATAGACATAATAGTCACTGGATGGAGCGCACTCCAGTACATGAGAGAGGTAACTGAGGATCTTGGATTGGCTATACATGCCCACAGAGCCATGCATGCCGCGTTCACTAGAAATCCCAAGCACGGGATAACGATGTATGCAATAGCCAAGCTTGCCAGAATGATTGGCGTTGATCAAATTCACACGGGGACTGCAGTTGGAAAGATGGCAGGTGATTATGAGGAGGTTAAAAGGATAAACGACTTCCTACTTAGTAAATGGGAGCACATAAGAGAAGTTTTCCCAGTAGCAAGTGGGGGACTTCACCCTGGATTGATGCCAGAGCTTATACGTCTCTTCGGGAAAGATCTCGTTATTCAAGCGGGTGGAGGAGTTATGGGGCACCCAGATGGGCCCAGGGCTGGAGCTAAAGCCTTGAGAGATGCAATAGATGCGGCTTTAGAAGGGGTTGATTTAGAGGAGAAGGCAAAGTCGAGTCCAGAGCTGAAAAAGGCATTAGACAAGTGGGGCTACCTAAAGCCTAAATGAGCTAGATGTATTCAAACTCTCTCGTCATTAAATCTTCAAGGAGGGCTTTGACCCAGGGGCGCCGAGTGCGGAGTGAGAGATGAATAATTCCCTCCACGTGTATTCCATACTTTTCTTTCAATTCTTCTTTTGTGACAGGCTCTTTGAAAAGGAATGGTTTCTCAATTATGAATGCATAACCATACTCGTTTACATAGTTCTTAAGCCACCTTTTTCCCTCATGTTCGCCATGAACAAAAGTTAGTCCGCTTGTGTCTTTGGTTAACTCCCACAGAGTTTCAAAGTCTGCTTTAATGACTTCTCCCACTTCAAATCCTCCAGCTATTGTCCCTCTCTTTGTTATTGTCTGTTCTTCAGTTAATCCCAGTTTTCTAAGCGTTTTCTTTAGCGTATAGAGATCTCCTCTTGCTATGTAAAGAAAAACAATATCTCCTTCCTCAAAAACCCTACTACGTCTGATTTCATGCCATTTCAACCCTCTAAATATGAGCTCACCGTAAACTTGGTGCAAGGCAATTACATGTTGCATGTTCTATCATTAAAGGGTGAATATAAAAATATTAGCCCAAAAGAAATTTTAAGGTATCCTTCTACTAATTCTCTGATGCTAGGTGAAGTGAGCAAAATCTTAGCAAAATCTTCTATGGCAATAGCATTTACTGGAGCGGGCATTAGTGCTGAGAGTGGTATCCCCACTTTTAGGGGAAAAGATGGACTATGGAGAAAGTATAGGGCTGAGGAGCTAGCTACTCCTGAAGCTTTTAAGAGAGATCCAAAGCTTGTATGGGAGTTCTACAAGTGGAGAATCAAGAAGATTTTGGAAGCGAAGCCAAATCCTGCTCACATAGCTTTGGCAGAGCTGGAGAAGATGGGAATAATAAAGGCCGTGATTACCCAAAACGTTGATGATCTTCACAGGGAAGCAGGGAGCAAGAATGTTATAGAGTTGCACGGAAATATATTTCGAGTTAAATGCACGAGTTGCTCATATAGAGAATACTTGAAGGAAAGTGACAGAATTGGGTGGCTACTTTCCCAAGAACTACCTAGGTGTCCCAAGTGTGGCTCTCTTCTAAGGCCCGATGTAGTTTGGTTTGGCGAGGCTTTGCCCGAAAAAGAGCTAACAACAGCGTTTTCACTAGCTAAAAAAGCTGATGTTGTTCTCGTTGTAGGAACTAGTGGCGTCGTATACCCTGCCGCATACATACCATATATAGTTAAGGAGAGCGGGGGTATTGTCGTTGAGATAAACATTGAACCCTCTGCAATCACTCCGATAGCGGACTTCTTCCTTAGGGGCAAAGCTGGAGAAGTTTTGCCAAAGTTGGTTGAGGAGATCAGGAGGATTTCTAAATGAGCAGAATGCCCCTCTATTTAAAACATCGAGTTGAGAAGGTAAAGGAAAGGTATCTCTATGAAATTTATGAGAGCAAAAAACTTCCCCCCTGGGAGAGATTCTTGCTTACTTGGGCGATACTTCTGGGATTTTGGGTAATTATAACTGGCGATTTGACCATTAGAGGGCTATCTCTAGGCATTGCAACTACTGGGATTATAGCCTACTACATGAGGGATCTTCTCACAGAGGACATAAGGCATTCCAAGCATTTGGTCTGGAAAATTCTCTACTTTCTCCTGATATACCTTCCACAGTATTTAATTATCATGGCCTTTAGGCTACTTGAGAGTAATATAAAAGTTGCAAGGCATGTAATATTCATGGACATAAATCCGGCAATAGTGAAGATTAAGAGCGACCTTCACTCCAACACTGGAATTACTCTACTGGCAAACTCAATAACTCTCACCCCTGGGACTTTAACCCTCGACGTCGTGAGGAGGCTAGATGGTACTTACCTCTACGTTCATTGGATAGATGCAGAAACTCTCAACCCTGAAAAGGCGGGAGAAGTAATTAAGGGGGATATCGAAAAATGGTTAAAGAAGATGTTTTGGTAGCGGGTATTTGGATACTTCTGGCAACGGCAATAATAGCATCCTATAGGGTAATCTTCGGCCCAAGCTTAGCTGACAGGGTAGTTGGTCTGAACACAATAACAACGAAGATAGTTGGAGCTATAGCTATACTTTCCGTTTTATGGAGGGAGTGGTACCTCCTAGATATTGCCATAGTCCTTCTCATGGTCAATTCAGTTGGTGGGCTTATAATTGCCAAGTATATGGAGAGGAGGGGGAGGAAGTGATTTATCTACTATTTCTGGTCTTTGGGTACTCTATAATGGTCTTTGGGGCTCTTGGTCTGGTTAGATTTCCCGACTTATATACAAGGCTTCATGCAGCTACAAAATGTGACACTGGAGGAATGATTGGAATAATACTTGGGCTAGTATTCCTCACTGATGCCTCTCTGTTTATTAAAGCTAAGATGTTCCTCCTATTATTCCTAATAGCAATGATAAATCCTATGGTAAGCCATGCAATTGCGAGGGGAGCATATAAGATGGGAATAAAGCCCCAGGTGAAGGTGGATATGTATGGATGGGACAATCCTTGAAATCATAACCGGAATAATTGCTGTTACGTTGGCCCTTATAACCGTGCTTCACAAGAAGTTCCTAGCTTCATTGATATCCTATTCTCTGGCTAGCCTATTGCTTGCCCTCCTAGCAATGACTTTTCGAGCTCCAGACGTGGCCCTCTCCCTAATAGTGGTAGGAGCTCTCGTTATAGGACTATTTATATTTGCCCATGAAGAGACCAGAGAAGAGATAAAGATAGATTTAAAACCTGGAATTGCTGTTATTCCACTTCTACTACTCTTACTGAAGACTAGGATAACTCCAAATTCCCTAACGTACGAAGCATATCTAAGTGTCTGGAATCTTGGAAACTTAGTTACTGAGATTTTAGCTGGATGGAGATTTTACGACAGCGTTGGTGAGGCACTAATCCTGTTTTCTGCAGCAGTGGGATTTAGCATAGTGGTTAGGAGGGTAAAGTGATGAAGATGAGTATTGTGGCAAGAACAACCACGAAATTGGTTGCTCCTTTCCTTACAACGTATGCAGCTTATTTGATGATTTACACAACTCAATCCCCAGGAGGTGGATTTCAGGCAGGTGTAATTCTTGCGGTAGCACTAATCCTCTTGATAACATCTCACGGATATAAATCAGTGAGAAAGTATTTCAGAAAAAGAGTGGCCAGCTCATTAGAGAGTGTTGGAGGATTAGCGACAATTACAATTTTCTTTCTAACGGTTCTCCTATTCCTAAGACCATCGGAAGTTTATGTTGTTCCAGCCAACGTTTTCATAGGCCTAAAAGTTGGAGCTGCATTTACGCTCATGTTTTATGCTTTGATATCAGTCCTAGAGAGGGATTGAAAATGATCTATGTGTTGCTTATAATCATAGGCCTCTTTGGAATAATAGTGAATAAGGGGAAACTCAAGCAACTTCTCTCCCTCAACATATTGGCTCTAGGAGTTGTGGTATTCTTCGTAAACAAGGGCTCCCATTTGGGAACTGCTCCCCCGCTTAAGGGGTTTTCGAATCCAGTTGATCCCCTTCCAACAGTTTTAATGTTGACAACAATAGTCGTTGATGTAGCCGTGACAGGTCTTGCTTTGGCCCTTGTAATGGGGGGGAGGAAGGAATGAACGCCTCAATACTCGCACTTCTTCCAGCCATATTCTCACTATTAATTTATCTATTTGGGAGCCTTAAGATAGAGGGAAGTATAAGGGCAAGGTTCAAACTCCCCCTAACCCTTGAGGTAAAAGTCCTCTACTTACTTGGAGTCTTTCTCCCTGTAATACTATTACCCTTTTCCCAGGGGGGAGTTGTTGGAGGTTATTCTAGACTTTTAGGGATTGAAGTCGATCTAGACTCGATAACCTTCCTCTTCTTAATTGCAGAGCTGACCGTATTTTCCATGAGCTCCCTCTATGTTGTAACCTATGCGACTGAATGGAGAAAGCTTTCCCTTCTCCTTTTAATGCATTCTGGATTAATAGGGGCTTTCATATCGAAGGACCTCTTCAACTTCTACGTGTTTATGGAACTCTCGGCAATTTCATCTTTTGCACTAATAGCCTCCTCAAAGGAGAAAGGTAGCTATAAGGCCGCCTACAACTATCTCCTCCTTTCTATGACTGCCTCCTATCTCCTAGTTCTCTCGCTAGGCATGATTTACTTTTCCACCGGTACTCTAAATGTTAAGCTGGCTCAGGGGAGAGAAGTTCCCAGGATTGCAGTTCTGATTGCTTCTCTCGCCCTTTCATTGAAGAGTGGGATATTTCCCCTGCACATTTGGCTGCCTGATGCCCACTCGAAGGCCGACACATACTTAAGTGCAATTCTCTCTGGAATTGCAGTTAAAGCCCCAGTATACGGGCTTGTTCTTCTCTCCTATCTTGCTGATCTGAGCTTTCTGAGACCGTTAGCTATGATGTCAATGATTTTTGGTGTAGTTTTAGCGATGGTGCAAGTGAACGCAAAGAGAGTTCTCGCCTATCATACCGTTAGTCAAATGGGCTATGTTCTTTTGGCCATTTCCTATAATAATCCCTATGCAGCGGCAATTTACTCTTTCGCTCACGCAATCTTTAAATCTGGCCTCTTTCTCTCGATTGGAGCCCTAGTTGATGCGAGAAAGAGAAAAGAGCTAAATTATTTGGGTTGTAGAAACTGCTACATTCTTTTAATCACAGTAGCAATACTTAGCTTGTCGATAGCTGGATTTGGCATTACGGTGGGAGGTGTTGCAAAGGAAATCCTTTCTAAAGCTACCAAAGAAGAGGCACTTATCTACGGAGTCTCCCTGGGAACCGCATTTTCATTCGCAAAGCTCAACTATTATCTGTGGAAAGGCTATGGGCACAAACCTTCAGTAAAGAGAGTCATTCCTTCCCTTGTCTTGAGTTTAATCGCCCTAGGCATGGGAATCATGTGGAATGGGACTCCCTCATATAAAGATGTTTTGATTCCCCTTGGATTTGTTTTATTCCTGCTGGCAAAAGATTACGTTCCGAAAAGAGATTATATAATTAGAGTTGAGCCTAACTATGGGGTCGCTCTCTTGGTTCTGCTAATTTCACTTTTTTCAATAATTACATAATTAAATAATTAAAGCTCTTCAATCTTCTTCCTAGCTATCTTTTTTGAACCTATTCTAAGGTTCTTAAAGAAGTTTATGTGATCTTCAGGCAAAAACTCGTCTAAATTAGTTGCTCTCAACCTCTGCTTCTTTTTTACCTTTTGATTTTCCTCCTTGGTTGCCGGTGGATCATTAGAACCAAGAAATTCATCAAGCTTCCTGTTCATAGTTAAGAGTTCCTTTGCTCGATTAATAAGATTATTGGCCTTCGGACGTTACACACATTTGTTCCATAAGATACAAATTGTAGCAAAGCTTTTTAACTCTCCTCCTTACCTATGATGGGTGAAGTAAGTGACGATAAAGGCCCCAACTTTGAACGTCCCTGGTCTTGGCGTTGATCCTCTGACTCAAAGAATCAAGGAGAAGGAGAAGAAGTGGAAGTACAAAATAGCTGTTCTCAGTGGAAAGGGTGGAGTTGGAAAGAGCACGGTTGCAGTGAATCTAACTGCAGCTTTAGCTAAGATGGGATACTTTGTTGGAATCTTGGATGCAGATATTCACGGCCCAAACGTTGCAAAGATGTTCGGAATTGGAAACACCGATATCTATGCCGAGAAGTTTGAGGACGGACACTTCGAAATGATTCCTCCAACGGTGGACTTCATGGGCCAAGTTACTCCAATAAAGGTTATGAGCATGGGCATGATGGTTCCCGAGGATCAACCCATAATATGGCGTGGCTCCCTAGTTACAAAGGCCATAAAGCAGCTTTTGGGAGACGTTATGTGGGGAGAACTTGACTTCATGATCATCGACTTCCCCCCTGGGACAGGAGATGAGATTCTAACTGTAGTTCAATCCATCCAGCTTGACGCCGCAATAGTAGTAACAACCCCGCAAGAGGTGGCCCTCCTCGATACTGGAAAAGCAGTTAATATGATGAAGAAGATGGAAGTTCCTTACATAGCAGTGATTGAAAACATGAGCTATCTAATTTGCCCACACTGTGGAAATAAAATCGACATATTTGGGGAAGGAGGGGGAGAGAAGCTCGCAGAAAAGGAAGGTGTTGACTTCTTAGGCAAAGTTCCAATAGACCTAAAAGCGAGAGAGGCTAGCGACCTGGGAATTCCAATAGTTCTGTATGGAGACACTCCAGCTGCCAAGGCATTCATGGAGATAGCCGAAAAGCTTGTTAATAAGCTCAAGGAAATAAAGGGCGATGGAAGAGAGAAGTAAGGGAGTTGCTTTGGCTTTAGTGGGAATGATACTTTACGGCCTTGAACCCGTGATAATAAGCTACAACCCAGTTAATCCCATAAGTTTTGCCTTTTTCTCAGCTCTTTTTGCTTCACTTTTGCTACTCCCCTTTGCAAACTTTGGGGAGGTAAGGGCTGAGTGGGAAAGGGGAGCACTTATTGGATTCTTTGGGACTTTTTTAGCTTACCTCTCATATTCCTTTGGAGCAAGGATGTCAACTTCGATAAATGCAGCCTTAATAACTAGAGCGGAAGTCGTGTTTTCCTTTTTGCTATCCTATATAGTCCTTAAAGAAGCAATAACAAAGAGAAGAGTTGGATACTCGGCCTTAGTTGTTGTGGGAGTTGTTCTTGTAATAACCCAAGGGAAGAGAGTTTCACTGAACCCAGGAGATGGTCTTCTATTATTGGTTCCCCTATTCTGGCAGTTAGGGCATGTTATAGCAAAAAGAACAAAGGGTAGCCCACAGACAATAGCTTTCCTTAGAAATTCGTTCGGGGCCCTATTCTTATTCATCCCTACTCTACTCACTGAGATGTCCTTCACCTTTTATTCTGTAGTGGAGGGAATGATCATAGCCTTTGGCCAGCTCATATGGTACTCAGCAATAAAGAGAATAGACCTTTCCCTCGCGACTGCCATAATAACCCCAGCCCCAGCAGTTGCCATAGGAATAGCTCTACTTACCGGAACGCCTGTAACTCTCTGGCATGTTGCTGGGTTTGTCCTAATAACTTTAGGAACCTTGGGCCTAACTAAAGCCTAAGCTTTCTCATGACGTTCTCTTTAATCCTATTAAATGTTTCTTTATCTTGGTATTCCCAGTAGTGCTCCTTTCCTGGGAATTTTCCTTCTTTAACCTCTTTTCTAAACTCCGATATTGCCCTCAGTATTTCTTCTCTAAGGTTCGCATACCTCTTGGCGAAGGGGGGTGAACTTTCATATAGCCCCAAAACATCGTGCCAAACCAAAACTTGGCCATCAACGTAGGGTCCAGAGCCAATTCCTATGGTGGGGATTGAGACCTCTTCAGTAACTAGCTTTGCCACGTCGGCTAGGACAAATTCCAGAACGACGGCAAAGGCCCCAGCTTTTTCCAAAGCTTTTGCATCCCTCAATATTTCCTCAACTTCCTCTTCATTCTCTCCCATTATTCTGTAACCACCGAGCCTTAGGTATCTCTGGGGAGTAAGCCCTGTGTGGCCCATAACTGGGATTCCCATCCTTACCAGCTTTTTGACAAGTTTTCTATGGTCATAGCCCCCCTCTATCTTAACTGCATCTGCTCCGGCCTGAATTAGCTTTATGGCGTTCTTCACTCCCTCTTCAACAGAAACTTCATAGCTGCCGAAGGGCATGTCTGCCAAAACCAATGCCCTCTTCACGGCTTTGGCAACTGCCCTAGTATGGAAAATCATCTGATCCATTGTAACGTTGAGGGTGTTTTGCTCTCCATAGACAACCATTCCAAGGGAGTCACCGACAAAGACTATGTCAAAACCTGCCTTATCTGCAAGAAGTGCTGAGGGATAATCATAGGCTGTTATCATAGTGATCTTTTCTTTTCCCTTCATTTCCATAATTCTCTTGGGGGTGATTTCTCTCATCTCCAACACCTAGAAAAAAAGAGAAAATTTAGAGGTATCCCCTGTCTTCCTCTTCATGAGGCAACTTTGGAGTGACTTGCTCCATCATTGCCCTCTGCATTTCTTCAACTTTTCTCAAGATCTCCTCAGTCTCCTTAGCCCTCTCATCTAAAGCGGTCATGTCTATCTCCAGTCCGAGTATCTTTGTGACTGCAGAAAGGACAGCCTTCGCGGCCTTTGCATCAACTATATATCCAAGGCTCTCTCCGAGCAAGCTTATGCCGAACATTCCTCTAAGCTTACCAATTCCCAGGAGGAGCCCTGCTGCACCTACTATAGCCCCTCCCTCATCTTCTCTCCAAATTACCTCAACTGAACAGCCCTCCAGCTTGCTCTTGTAGTACTCTATTAAGTCCTCATGGGTCACAGCTGCAAGAACCCTCGGCTCTCCTTGGATTTCAGGAACTTGATAGCCTCCCATCGTTATTATTTCTCTAGTCCCAAACTCTTGAACGAAGTCAAGCATCTTCCCAGCAACCTCAAAGTGTCCGTAGCTGTCCGTTGGAGGAACTTGAGTATCTCCAGTCACTATTATCAAATCTCTATGCTCATCGTCAGGGCTTTTCCAGTAGTAGAATTCGTTTTTCATTAGCTCTACGACTGAGTTCTTTCTAATTAAGACCTGGTGCATGAAGTGAGGAGAGTAAAGCTCGGCAAACTTTTTGGCCTTTAGCTCTTGAATTAAGTGTTCAGCTGCAAGCTTTCCAACTAATCCAATCCCAGGAAGGCCCTCAATAAATATTGGGTCATAAATATCGGGCCTTTCATATACAACAATTGTGGTTTCCTTCATTTTTCCTTCCTCCCTATTCCGAGTACCTCCCTCTTCCACCTTCTCCTATATTCCCCATATGGGTCCTCAGGGGAAAACCTTGGTGGATGAGCTACTTTAGTCTTTTCCCCACACACAGGGCAGACTTCCTTGAGGGTGTATCTCCCACACTTGGGACACTTCCTTATCCTAAACCTCATAACCCTCACTTCTTCCTCTTCTTAACCTTCCTAATTCTCTTCTCCTTTCTCAGAAGTGTGGCCTCGCCACCAGCCTCCTTTATTACTCTAAGAATTTCTTCTGCTATATCCTCCAGGACTTCTTCGGCCTTGTAGTAGTCTGGGGCCGTAATGTCTATCCTGTACCTTGGAGCCCCCAGGTAGGTGAACTTAACTTCGATGTCTTTCTCTTGGTTTGCTCTGTCCCTTGCCTTTATTAAAGCCTCCTTAATTATCTCAATTCCATTTGGCTTTGGCACAGTGATTTCAAACTCGGCATCTATTGTTACAGTAGGAACCTCTACATAGCTGTCAATTATCTCCTTGAGAACTGGAAGCCACTCATCTGGAACGTAGCCTTTGAGAACTTCTATTCCATTCCTCGCTGCATCTTCGAAGGCAGCATAAACCTCGCCCCACTCGTTCTCCAGTGGCACCCATACCTCTCTCCAAGCCTCTTCAAAGTCTTTTCCTAATTTCTCCGCGGCAAGCTTTAGTAAGTTTTCAGCTTTCTGAGCCCTCTTGAACTCTTGAAGCTTTGCTTTTCTCTGTTGCTGGGTTACCCTCCTTAGGCTGAGGTCTATATGACCCTTCTTTGGGTCAACCCTTATAACCTTGGCCACTACCTTTTGACCTTCCCTTAGGTAATCTCTAATGTTCTTTACCCAGGTTGAGGCCACCTCACTAATGTGCATAAACCCTTCTTTCCCCGGATACTCGTCAAGGTCAAGAAATGCTCCATAATTGTGAACCCTCTTAACTGTAGCAACCACAAGCTCTCCCTCTTCGGGATACTCCCTTGCTCTCCTGGGCATGCTTCCACCTCCAAGAAGGCTCTTTAATACTCATCCTTTTAAAGTTGCCCCTTTAAATAATTGCGATGATACTTGAAAAAGCCAGAGAGATATTGGAGGAGCATCAACTCTGCAACCACTGCTTGGGTAGGTTATTTGGAAAACTCGGGAAGGGAACGAACGAAGAAAGGGGTAGAGCCATTAGGCTTCTTCTTTCAATGGAAACTGGAAAGGAGTATAAGGAGCCTGAAAAATGTGAGCTTTGTGGAGGTGTTTTTAATAACCTCGATAAGTTTGCTGAACTCTGCATAAAAGCTGCTGAAGGAATAGAATTTGAAACCTTCTGGGTGGGTTCGAGGTTCCCAGAAGAAATTGAAAAAAAGGAGGAGGAAATTTGGAGGAAATTCAGAGTAGTGAGTGGAGAAAAGATTACAAAAGAGTTCAACAGGGAGCTTGGGAAAGTTATTGCAGTTAGATATGGAAAGACACCAGTAAAAGAGAGGCCCGACGTTGTCTTCATAGTTGAGCCCTTCTCGGAAAAGGTTGAACTTCAGGTAAATCCAATATATGTAGCTGGGAGGTATAGAAAGCTCATTAGAGGAATACCCCAAACTCCAGCCCCTGGGTTTAAGGAGAGCATAGCAACGATAATCTGCAGAGCTTTTAAGAAGCACTTCCATGGAAAGTGCATATTCAAAGGAGCTGGGAGAGAAGACGTCGACGTTAGAATGCTGGGCAATGGAAGGCCCTTCGTAGTTGAGATAAAGAGACCCAGGAAGAGAAAAGTAAATCTAAAGGACATTGAAGAAGAGATAAACCAAAGTGGAAAGGTGGAGGTTCTTAATTTAAGGTTCATAACGCCAGAGGAAGCCGAGAGAATTTTAACCACAAGACATAGAAAAGTGTACGAGGCCATTGTTTACGTTAAGGATGGAATAACAAAGGAAGAAGTTGAAAAGGTAGTTAAGTCCTTAAAGAATGCGGAAATTAAACAGAGAACCCCCAGGAGAGTGCTCAATAGTAGAGCTGATTTAGTTAGAGTTAGAAAGGTTTACGATGTGAAGGGAGAGTTAATTGATGACAAGCACTTCAAACTCAGGTTAGTCACCGATGGAGGTTTATACATAAAAGAGCTGATATCTGGGGATAGGGGAAGGACCACCCCTTCAGTGTCTGAAATTTTGGGAAAGGAAGCTTGGTGTGAAATCTTAGATGTTTTAGAGGTGTTGGACGATGTTGAGGGAGATAATTGAGAAGTTTGATGATACCGTAATAGTTGATAAGCCCGTGAAAAAGGAATACGAGATAACTAAATACCTGCTTAAGTATAAGGACAGGCCCGTCTTATTCAAAGACGTTGAGGGCTGGGAAGTTGCTGGGAACATTTGGTCAACAAGAGATAGGATTGCAAAATTCCTAAATACCGACAAGAAGGGACTCCTCGAGCTCTTAGCCTATTCCATGGAAAATCCATCGAAGTATGAAATCGTAGATGATGCGGAGTTTTTAAGGAACGAGAATGAGGTAAACCTACTGGATCTCCCAGTTCCCAAGTTCTACCCCAAGGATGGGGGAAGATACTTTACCTCAGCAATCGTTGTGGCAAAGAGAGGGGACTTTGTTAACCTCTCTTTCCACAGAATGATGATTCTGGATGAGAATAAAGCAGCCATTAGAATAGTTCCCAGGCACCTATACGCCATGTGGAAGGAGAGTGTTGAAAGTGGGGAGGAGTTAGAGGTTAGGATAATAGTTGGAAACCCAATCCACGTTTTATTGGCTGGGGCGACCAGCGTAGCTTATGGAATAAGTGAGCTTGAGATTGCATCTACAATTAGTAGGAGAGCCTTTGGAAGGCCGTTAGAGGTAGTTGATGTCAACGGAATTCCCGTCCCTGTCGAGAGTGAGTTCGTCTTTGAGGCTAAGATAACCGATGAGATGGTTGATGAAGGACCATTCGTTGATATAACTGGGACTTACGATATAGTTAGGAAGCAACCCGTTGTTGTTTTTGAGAAAATGTACCATGTAGACAATCCAATATTCCACGCTTTACTTCCTGGAGGTTATGAGCACTATATGCTCATGGGCCTTCCAAAGGAGCCGCAAATATATACTAGTGTGAAAAGAGTAGTCCCAAAGGTTCATGGAGTTAGACTGACAGAAGGAGGCTGCATGTGGTTGCACGCTGTGGTTTCAATAACGAAGCAACATGAGGGGGACGGAAAGAATGCAATTCTGGCAGCATTTGCTGGCCATCCAAGCCTTAAGAGGGTAATAGTTGTGGATGAGGATATAGACATATACGATGACAGGGAAGTTGAGTGGGCGGTGGCAACGAGGTTCCAGCCAGATAAAGATCTTGTAATCATCCCAAACGCTAGAGGGAGCTCATTAGATCCATCTGGGAAAGATGGACTAACAGCTAAGTGGGGTATAGATGCTACGAAGAGTTTGGATAGGAAAGAAGAGTTTGAAAAGGCTAGGTTAGAGTGAAGTTTTTGAAATTTTTTCGGTACACGTTGATCGGGTTTCTTTTTTGGTTTTTTAGTTTTCTAAGGGCGTAATTTTTGAATTGGAGGTTTTGGAGAAGCTAGGGTTTAATTTAGTCACTTGAAGTTATTATTTGCTTTGTGTTACACTTTCATTGTTAAATTGTAACGAAATTTTTTCGATGAGTTTTTATTAAAGTGTTAGAGGATTGTTTTTTGAATTTGCTTGAGGTTTTTTGTTGGATTCTTGTAAAAAGGCAGGAATTAGCTCAATTCAATCATTGAAGCTTGTTCGTTGAATAGGGTTTGGTAAGGGGTATTTGTAATCGGCTAGTTTTTTGGTTTGTTTTTGGTTTAAAGGGTTGTAATGGTTTGTTTTGTTTATAAATGGGGGGTTGTGGGGGAAGGTGGATGTCCCGTAAGGCTTATAAATTCGAGTGATATAATTACCCCAATGGGGAATTGGGGCAAAAAAGCCCCCTGTTCCAATAAGACTACAAAAGAATTGAAGAGGAAGAAATGCAGACGACGTGATAAACTACGTGAAAAGTTCCAATAAGACTACAAAAGAATTGAAGAGTCCACTTCTTGTGAACAACAAGCCTCTGCTTAGGCAGTTCCAATAAGACTACAAAAGAATTGAAGATTCTTTCCTTTGAAACAACCAACTCCGCATCGAGCCAGTTCCAATAAGACTACAAAAGAATTGAAGACTGAACAAGAGCCTGTTATATTTCTTGTTAGGTGAGAGTTCCAATAAGACTACAAAAGAATTGAAGAAGTCACTAACGAGGGCTGGCGCCTTCTCAAGGGCTTGTTCCAATAAGACTACAAAAGAATTGAAGATTCTTCAGCTTGATGATAACGCTTGCAGTCGGCCTTGTCTGTTCCAATAAGACTACAAAAGAATTGAAGACGGTGGAACTCGTGCACTAAGGCACCATACGCCCAAACGTTCCAATAAGACTACAAAAGAATTGAAGATGAGCTTCAACCTTCCATTGAACTCTATGAGCTTCCGGTTCCAATAAGACTACAAAAGAATTGAAGAGGACCTCTTTCATAATCCTCAGGGCGTCCTCGTAGCCCGTTCCAATAAGACTACAAAAGAATTGAAGCAGATGAGACGGGAGTGTTTGGGTAGCTTGTACCTAAGTTCCAATAAGACTACAAAAGAATTGAAGCTTGCCCAACCTCTCTAGAAACGCCCACCTTTGTTACGTTCCAATAAGACTACAAAAGAATTGAAGCGCAAATCTCTTTTTAAATCTTTGAGAACGTCTTCGGGGTTACAATAAGACTACAAAAGAATTGAAGTAAAGATACAAGAAACGCCTTCTCCGTCTCAACCTTAAGTTACAATAAGACTACAAAAGAATTGAAGCGAGAATACTGCACCCACTCGTCGTGAACTCTACTGGGTTACAATAAGACTACAAAAGAATTGAAGGGGGACTATGCTGGGAGAATCTGCAGGGTTTTTAACCGTAGGTTTCAATAAGACTACAAAAGAATTGAAAGAACATAGGGAAGGGATTTTATTACATTGAGCTTTCAAGTTCCAACAAGACTAAAAAAGAATTGAGGACTTATTTCATTAAACCTTGGCCCTTAAATGTTTTACTTTGAAACTTCAATTTTTTGGAAAGTTTCTTGTAAGAACGTGTAGATAAGGTTTATAATTTCCCCTACCTTTGGGTTAGCTTGAGAGGTGAGGCATATGAAGAAAATAAGACAACCCATCATTGCAGTTCTAGGTCACGTTGACCACGGAAAATGTCTTCTTCCAGAAGAAAAAGTTGTTTTACCAGAGATTGGACTTGTTACACTGAGAGAACTCTTCGAGCTGGCAAATGAAGTTGTGGTGAAGGATGAGGAGAAGGAAGTTAGAAAGCTGGGGAAGATGTTAACAGGTGTAGATGAAAGAGGAAATGTCAAGCTTCTCAATGCCCTCTACGTGTGGAGAGTTGCACACAAAGGTGAGATGATTAGGGTTAAGGTCAATGGATGGTATTCAGTTACCGTAACTCCTGAGCATCCATTCTTAACTAATAGGGGGTGGGTAAAAGCTGGTGAGCTCAAGGAAGGGGACTACATTGCTATTCCCAGGAGGGTGTATGGGAATGAGGATTTGATGAAGTTCTCAAAAATTGCAAAGGAACTTGGCATAAAGGGTGATGAAAAAGAGTTCTACTTAGCTGGGGCATCATTGGATATCCCCATTAAGGTTCTTTTTTTAGCTCCTTCAAAACTTGTCTCGGCATTCCTAAGGGGTTACTTTGATGCCAAAGGCGTTGTTAGAGAAAACTATATTGAAGTGCCCCTCTTTGAGGATCTCCCATTATTATTGCTTAGGTTTGGAATAGTATCGAGGATTGAAAAATCTACACTCAAGATTTCCGGTAAGAGAAATCTTGAGCTCTTCAGAAAGCACGTTGGGTTTACAGATTCAGAAAAAGCTAAAGCGCTAGACGAACTAATATCAAAAGCAAAGGAGAGCGAGAGATACCCAATATTGGAGGAGCTTAGAAGATTAGGCCTACTCTTTGGGTTCACGAGAAATGAACTTAGAATTGAGGAAAATCCAACTTATGAAGTCTTGATGGAAATTTTAGAGAGAATAGAGAGAGGTTCCCCAAACCTTGCGGAGAAGATAGCTGTCCTAGAAGGAAGAATAAAGGAGGAAAACTACTTAAGAATTCTGGAAGAGGAAGGGCTAATAGAGAATGGAAAGCTTACAGAGCTAGGAAAAGAGCTTCTGGAGGTTTGGCGCAATAGAGAGTTTGATTCAAAGGATGTAGATTATGTAAGGAACATTGTCGAAAACTTAGTCTTCCTTCCAGTTGAAAAAGTTGAGAGAATTGAATACGAGGGGTATGTATACGATGTAACTACTGAAACCCACAACTTCGTGGCCAATGGAATTTTGGTTCACAACACCACTCTTTTGGACAGAATAAGGAAGACAAACGTTGCAGCTAAAGAGGCGGGAGGAATAACTCAGCATATCGGAGCTACGGAAGTCCCAATTGATGTAGTTAAGGAGATAGCGGGTCCTCTAATAAAACTCTGGAAGGCAGAGATAAAGCTTCCAGGTCTTCTCTTCATAGATACACCTGGGCACGAGGCATTTACAAGCTTAAGAGCCAGAGGTGGAAGCTTAGCAGACTTAGCAGTTTTGGTAGTTGACATAAATGAGGGGTTCCAACCCCAGACAATAGAGAGCATAGAGATCCTAAGGAGGTACAAGACCCCATTCGTCGTTGCTGCAAACAAGATAGACAGAATAAAGGGATGGGTGATTCAGGAAGATGAACCCTTCTTGCTAAACAGTAAGAGGCAAGATCAGAGGGCAATTCAAGAACTGGAAACGAAACTTTGGGAGTTAATAGGTAAGTTTTATGAATTTGGATTCCAGGCTAATCGTTTTGATAGGGTTCAGAACTTCACTAGAGAGTTGGCAATAGTCCCAATATCAGCCAAATACGGAATTGGAATAGCTGAACTATTGGTTTTAATCGCTGGATTGAGTCAAAAATACCTGGAAGAGAGGCTCAAGATAGAGGTTGAGGGGCCTGCAAGAGGAACGATTTTAGAGGTTAGAGAAGAGCCTGGGCTGGGGCATACCATCGACGTGATAATCTACGAGGGAACACTACACAAGGACGACACGATAGTTGTTGGAGGAAAAGATAAGGCGATAGTAACAAAGGTTAGAGCTCTACTTAAGCCAAAGCCCTTAGATGAGATTAGGGATCCAAGATTTAGGTTTGATTATGTTGATGAAGTTACCGCGGCGGCTGGTGTGAAGATAGCAGCTCCGGGACTTGAGGAGGCCTTAGCCGGATCTCCAGTGATAGCAGCTCCAACGCCAGAGGCCGTTGAGAAGGCTAAAGAGGAAATTATGAGGCAAATCCAAAGCGTAGTTATAAGCACTGACAAGATGGGAGTTATAATAAAAGCAGACACCCTGGGAAGCCTAGAAGCTTTAAGCAAGGAGTTGCAGGAGAAGGGGATACCAATAAGAAAGGCTGACGTGGGTAATATAAGCAAGACTGATGTAATGGAGGCTCTAAGCGTTAGGGAGGAGGATCCAAAGTACGGTGTCATCATAGGGTTTAACGTGAAGGTCAACGAGGATGCTCAAGAGATAGCGAAGGCCAAGGGCGTTCCAATATTTGTTGGTAACATAATATACAAGCTGATAGAGGATTATGAGGCCTGGGTAAAGGAAGAAGAAGAAAAGAAGAAGAGAGAACTTCTTGCGAAAGTGACATTCCCAGGAGTAATAAGGCTATATCCGGATGAGAGGTATGTATTTAGAAGGAGCAACCCTGCAATAGTTGGAATTGAGGTCATAGAGGGAAGGATAAAGCCAGGAGTTACACTAATAAAGCAGAACGGTCAAAAGGTTGGAACTATTAAGTCAATAAAGAGTAGGGATGAATTCCTTCAGGAAGCTAAGAAGGGCCAGGCAGTGGCGGTTGCAATAGAAGGGGCCATAGTTGGGAGGCACATTCATCCCGGGGAAACCCTTTACGTTGATATCAGTAGGGATGACGCAATAACACTTCTGAAATATCTGAGGGATGTACTTGAGGATAGTGATATAAAGGCTCTTAAGATTATTGCCCAGATAAAAGCAAAGGAAGATCCATTCTGGAGGGCTATTTGAGAGCTTTCTTTTTTTTAAAAATATTAAAAAGGGTTACTTGTACTTAGCATCTAGCTGAAGTTGTTTAATTTTTGCAAGCACACCCTTCTTCGGTGCCTTGTCTTCTTCAATTATTTCTCCTGTCTTTACATCTATTTTTCCATAGTAGATTCCATTGTCTCCAGTAACTTTTATCGTAACTTGCCCTTTATCTTTGTGATGAATTAGCCACTCTGTCTTTAGATTTGACTCTCCATACTTCCTCTTTAGATGCTCATAGAATGTCTTCTCTATCCATAGCTCTGTAAATCTGACATCTCTATTAATGACTTCTCCAGTTGCCCTATGGAGAATTAACGTACCAACTTTATTTGGGCCCGAGAACTTGACTATCCAATTGTCATTTAGCTCTAGACTCTCTAGAACTCCTTCGCTTTCAACTTTCTTTACTGCCTCAATGGCTTTTTCTTTAGCAACTTCTTCTTTCAGAACTCTATCTATTTCCTCCAAAATCTTTCCGTCTTTGCTGACTTTTATCTTGACTTTGTGATTTTCCAAGCTTCCCGTTATTATATATGAACTTTCGTCCTTCTCTACTTTCTCTACCTCAATTTTCCCCGCGTATTTATTCCTTACAAGTTCGCTAGCAACTTTTTCTGAGATCTCAACACTATAATCAAGAACTTCTCCTCTTTCTCCTTCGAGTTTTACTATGGCTTTTCCGTCTTCTCCTTCCAGCGTTATTTCGAGGTATTGATGGTTGAGAATTCTGTACGATTTAAATTCGATGTTCTTAATTGGAAAGTTCTCAATAACGACATTCCTTGCGATTTCAGCACCTTTTTCGGGAGTTGGCAACTTCTTAGCCTCTTTTATTTTTCCAGTTCCAAGATCAACCTCGACTATTAATATTCCATCTTGAGTTAGTAGATCAACTATTGCTGTATTTTTGCCCCTCTCTATCCCTATTATCTCTCCCAGATAGTTTTCCTTGATTATCTCCACTATTGCCTCATCAGTCAGTACTATCTCTTCAGAAAGAACTTCCCCGGTATAGACATTAACAACGAATTCGAACTTGAACCTTTCCGTGCTTCCGTAAACTCTAATTTTCCCTTTTCTCTCCTCTGTTCTAACTCCTTTGACCTCTTCCCCTGTTTTCTCAACAACTATTTCCTTTACTTTCCCTACAAGATACTCCTGGGAAAGTGGAGTTATTTCAACGTTGATTTCTCCAGATTTTAGGTCAATAGTTGCCTTTCCTTCATTATCTCCAATTTTTAACTTAAAATAAGCCTCAACAGGGAGGTAAACTCTCTTTCTATCCACTATTGATATGTCACTCTCAAGGAGGCCTAAATTCTTTGCTGCAAATTCTTTGAAGAGAACAACAGCTTCTGTCAATGTCATTGTCACGTCAATCTCCTTGTCAGTTGCCGTAATTACAGAATAATCATTAAGTAAGGCTTTGGAAACGTTGTTCTTAAGTTTTTCATCCTCCGTGGCGTCAAGGACTATCTCCTCCTTAGAGAGAACTACACCCTTTCCTTTCCTCTCGTTTGCACTCCAAGATAGAATGTACCCCACGGAGAGCTTAACTTTGAGCTCTTCTATACTAACAACTTCTCTCTTTATAGGATATCTAGAACTTAGAAATCCCATAAGTTTTCTAAAGAGATCTTCGGCAGAGACGTCAAATAAGAGGGGAGCATCTAGCTTTATTGGTTTCAACTTTGGCTCTTCTTTTTTTGGTTCTTCCTCCCTCTTTTGTAGGAGTTCTTCTGGAGGCTCTATTCCATATCTTTCAAAGAGAGAAATGAGTTTTTTCCTATCCCAAGTTACTATAAGTCCTTTGTAGTCTCTAGATATTAGAATTCTTGCATCTCTAGTGACTCCATAGGGAACAACTATAATCCCCTTGTCTGCCTTATGCGTTCTAAGGACATCTGCAAAAACGTTCACATCTTTAGAGCTAAGCATTCCACTCGTGTGAATTTTTAAGAGCACTTTTTCAGTTCCGCTCAGGGGATCGTCTCTGATTCCCACTATGTCAAAGCCCCATTCTTCAGAAACCTTTTCGCTTTCTCTGAACCCTGTTCTCTTAAGTAATTCTAGAATCAGGGGTATGAGACTCTCCTTCGATGCATTAATTAAAATATCATCGCTCCACTTACCCATTTAATCACCCTACAAATTATCATCACGAAATAAAAGTATTTAATATTTTAGCTGAAAGAAGAAATCAAAAGATCAAAAGATTATACCCATCTCCATAGCTATCTTCCTTAGCCTTTCAATTCTCTTTTCAGTTGGTGGGTGAGTAGAAAATAGCTCTACAAAGTCCACTCCTCTGAATGGGTTTACTATGAACATGTGGGCTGTGGCTGGATTTCCATTCTTTAGGGGCCTGTACCTCACGGCTTCTTCGATCTTCATTAACGCACTCGCTAGAGCGTGAGGCTTTCCGCTTATCTTGGCTCCCGTTTCATCAGCTAAGTATTCCCTTGATCTGCTTATAGCGAGCTGAATTAGTGTTGCTGCAATTGGAGCAAGGATTATTGCCAAGATTAGAGCTACTATGTTTCCACCATCTCTATCTTCATCGTAAGCCCCGAACCATAAAGACCACCTCGCAAAGTTAACGAGAACCATTATTGCGCCCGCAAGAACAGCTGCTATCGTTTGAATTAGAGTGTCTCTGTTCTTTATATGGCTTATCTCGTGTGCAATAACTCCTTCCAATTCATCCCTATTCAAAATTCTCAGTAATCCCTCAGTCACGGCAACTACCGCATGCTCTGGACTTCTTCCGGTTGCAAATGCATTTGGCACTAATGTTGGGACTATAGCAACTCTGGGCTTGGGAATTCCCGCCTGCATGGCAAGCTTTTCAACTATCCTGTGGAGTTCTGGCGCTTCCTCTTCACTAACTATTCTGGCATTGTACCAACTCAAGACTATTGAGTCACTGAACCAGTAGCTGAAGAAGTTCATGAAAAGGGCTATGGTGAAGGCTATTATCATACCACCTTGACCGCCTATTAGATATCCAATACCCACCAATAGGCCAGTAAGAAATGCCATCAATAATCCAGTTCTCACCCATAATCCAATGCCCACTCTCAATCACCCCCTAACCTTAAATATGGGATAATCTCTTCATAAACTTTAGTCCAATCCACGATACCAACTCTCCTCTTAATCCCTGAGTTTATAAGGTTCAAAATTTCGTTCACAACTTCTTCAGGAGTCTTTCCCGTCGTGTCAACCTCTATGACATTTTCGTGCTCGTCTAAAGCCTCTATTAAGATTACATCAACAAGCTCGGCCTCGACGTTCTCTCCGATTTTATCCTTGGAATAACCCCTCTCTTTAAGCCTTTCTGCGATAGTTTTTGGATGAGCCCTGAGAACAATGACTAGATCAGCGGGCATTAAGTGGCTCAAATGCCCATCTAAAACAACGTTCTTGCCTTTAAACTCCTTCTCAACAAAGTAAGCTAGCTCGTCAACCTCAACTTCAAGCTCATCTCCTTTAACTTCCCCAATACCCTTTTCTAGAGCAAAATCTCTCAAATTTACATACTTACACCCAAGTTTTTCGGCCAATTTCCTAGCAACTGTTGTTTTTCCAACTCCTGGGGTTCCAGTAATAGCTATTATCATCCTCTTCTCCCTCTCTTTAACTTTCCAAGTAAAGTTTAAAAAGATGAATCTCTTCGTCGAAAGTCGAGATTAAGTTCAACATTTACCGAAATACTTTTATATCTAAAAATCCAATAAATTTCCCAGGTGATTATATGGAGGTAAAGTTGCTACTTCAGAGGTTAAATGTTGTAAGAAGGAGGAAAGAGATTCTTTTGCTTGAAGAGGCTAGACTTACAAGGCTTATGAGGCAGAAAAAGCTCCCAAATCCGAATGTTATAAGGATATTAAAGAAGGAGAAGGAACTTATTCTTCGGGAAGAGGCGAAGATTATAAGGGCTCTTAAACAAGCGGGCAGCTAACTTTTTAACCCTATTGTCTTTATTTTTCTCCGATGATAATCCTGGGAATTCATGACGGTCATGATGCAGGGGCTGTTTTGTTTAAAGACGACGAGATCTATGCGGTTAATGAGGAGAGACTTAACAGGATCAAGAAGTACAGAGGATTTCCAGAGCTAAGCTTGAGAAAAGTTTTGGAGATGGGAGAAGTTTACCCTGAAGAAGTTGACATTATAGCAGTTGCTGGACTTTTTAGAAAACAAAAAAGGTTAATTGAGCTTGAAAAGAATCTTAAATCTGTTTTTGGCCCAGGTTTTAAAAGCAAGGTAATATTTGTTGAGCACCATTTGGCTCACGCTGCCTCAGCTTATTATTCTTCAGGATTGAAGGATTCATTAGTTTTAACAATAGATGCTGCAGGAGATGGGTTAAGCTCTACGATAAACATTGGGAGAGAAGGAGAGATTATTAGAATTGCCCAATCAACGTATCTTGACTCCTTGGGAGATTTTTATGCTTCAATAACGGAGTTATTAGGGTTTAAACCAATGAGACACGAAGGAAAAGTCATGAGCCTGGCCGCCTATGGAAAACCGAGCTATGATCTTTCATCAATTATAGAACTCGATGGCCTCAGCTTTGAAAATCATCTAAAGGTCGTGGGTGTAGAGACAACTAAAAAGCTGGCCGAATTCTTTTCATTTCCATTAGAAAAGAGCAAAGAAGTGTCATCTAACTTGAAGAAAGGAATTTTAGGTGGGGAGCTAGAGAAGAAGGCAATTGAGATAGCGGCAAGTGCTCAAGCACACTTGGAAAAGCTTATGGAGGAGTTGGGGATTAGGTTGAAGTCTTATAACCTTCCAATTTCTTACGCTGGAGGAGTTGCTCAAAATGTAAAGGCCAACGCAGTTTTAAGACGAATATTTGGAGATATCTGGGTCTTTCCTGCTATGGACGATGCTGGTTTGGCTTTTGGTGCAGCTGTCTATGTAAAGGCCCAGGTGGAGAGGTTGGAAGGGAAGTGGAAGCCATTTAAAATGGAACATGTATATCTTGGACCTAGTTACTCTAAGTCTGAAGTTGAAGAGGAAGTCAACAAAGAAGGGTTAGAATGGGAAGAAGTCGATGACGTTCCATCTTTCGTTGCTGATATGCTTGAGGAAGGAAAAATCGTTGGATTTTTCCAAGGAAAAATGGAATATGGACCGAGAGCATTGGGAAATAGGTCAATACTTGCCGATCCCAGGGATGAAAATGTTAAGGAAAAGCTTAACATTGCGCTAAAAAGAGATGTCTTTCAGCCATTTGCCCCGTCCATACTTGAGGAGCGAGCGGAAGAATACCTGGCAGACCTTACGGGCGAGCCCAACAGGTTCATGACAATGAGTTATTTAGCCTCTGATGAATTCAAGAGCTTAGCTCCAGCTGTTGTTCATGTCGATGGAAGTACAAGACCTCAGGCCGTAAATTACATGCACAATCCGGTCTATTACAAAATTATAAAGGAATTTGAGAAGAGAACTGGAGTAGGGGCTGTTTTGAATACATCCTTCAACATGCATGGGGAGCCAATTGTTTGCTCTCCAAAAGATGCAATAAAAACCTTCAAATTAGCAAAGCTAGACTTGCTGGTAGCTGAAGGATTGGTTGTGTGGCAAACTTAACCTCTTAGTAATTATGTTTATTTTGAATTAGTATCATTGTTCTTTCCATAAACTTTATAAAAATTAAGTGACTAAAGTTCTTGGAGGTAGGTTCACGTGGTGGTATAAATGAGGTTTTTAATAAGACTAGTTCCAGAGGATAAGGATAGGGCATTTAAAGTACCCTACAATCATCAATACTACCTCCAGGGTTTAATATACAACGCTATTAAATCTTCCAATCCGAAGCTTGCAACATATCTCCATGAAGTTAAGGGCCCTAAACTCTTTACGTATTCACTTTTTATGGCCGAAAAAAGAGAACATCCCAAAGGCTTGCCATATTTCCTAGGATATAAAAAAGGATTTTTCTACTTTTCTACTTGCGTCCCTGAGATAGCTGAGGCCTTGGTGAATGGATTGTTAATGAACCCAGAAGTTAGGCTGTGGGATGAGAGGTTTTATCTTCATGAAATTAAGGTTTTAAGAGAGCCCAAGAAGTTCAACGGTTCAACCTTTGTAACGCTCTCCCCAATAGCCGTTACAGTAGTAAGAAACGGCAAGTCATATGACGTTCCCCCAATGGAAAAAGAGTTCTACTCTATTATAAAAGACGACCTGCAGGATAAGTACGTTATGGCCTATGGAGATAAACCTCCCAGTGAATTTGAAATGGAGGTTTTAATTGCAAAACCAAAGCGATTTAGAATAAAACCGGGGATTTACCAGACTGCGTGGCATTTGGTGTTTAGGGCTTATGGAAATGATGACCTCCTAAAAGTTGGATACGAAGTAGGGTTCGGAGAAAAGAATTCCCTGGGCTTCGGAATGGTTAAGGTTGAGGGCAATAAAACGACGAAGGAGGCTGAAGAGCAAGAAAAGATAACATTCAACAGTAGAGAGGAATTAAAAACTGGAGTATAATTACTTTGTTAAGGTTTAAAAAATTCTAATTTTTTCTTTCAGCTTTTTCTCTGGTTATATTAATAGAAATTTTTAAAAACTTTTGTAGATACACTTTATTTGGCTCGGTGAGGTAGCATGTTTATTGAAGAATTTGAAATTGAGTTCATAACTCCAGCATTTATTAGAGGTGCTGACCAGAGAATACCAGAAGTGAGAAGTCCTTCAATAAAGGGAGCAATGAGATGGTGGTTCAGAGCTTTGGCTGGCTCATATTTTGGAGACGATGCTCAAAAACTTAAAGAAATAGAAAACCAAGTTTTTGGGAGCACAAAGGAAAGAAGCAGAGTAAAAATTTCTGTTACACCGCTTAGTTCTCCAAAAAGATTAAACCTTAAAGAGTTTAAGGATAAAAATGTTGGGTACATCTGGTTTTCAATAAATCTGCTCGGAAAAAGAGGGACTATAACTCACTATTATCCTCCTGGGAGCAGATTTAGAGTAGTTCTAGAATCACCTAGCGAAAGGGTTATTAAGCTGGCAACTTTATCTCTCTGGGCTCTTGTGAGCTTAGGTAGTGTTGGATTTAGAAGTAGACGGGGAACAGGTTCAATGAAAATCGTTAGGGCAAGTAGCGAAGTTCTGGAGGATTTGGGACTCACAACAGAATTCAATTCTATAGATGAATTTAAAGATTCTTTGAAAAGGGTGTTAGATGTCACAGGCGAAATTTTAGGAGTAAAAAATAGCGAAACTAATAAGTCCCTCCCTTCTTACGCTACTTTAAAGTTTTCAGACGTTGAAGTATTTGGGCCAGGGAAGAATACTTGGGAGGTATTAGCTCAGTTCAACAACTCTTACAAGGAATACCTAAGGAGGAGAATTAAGAAGTATCAAAGGATAATATTTGGATTGCCTCGATTTAAGCTTAGAGGCGTGAGGAAAGACCTAAGGAGAGCTTCTCCCCTTTGGTTTGGCGTTGTAGAGATAGGCGGAAAGCCATATGGAAGGATAATCAAGTTCTTCCAATCTACATTTCATCCAGAAGTAAGAAGCAAACATATAGTTGATTGGAACGTTCTTTCAAATTTTGATTGGTTTATATCCTCTAGACTTCCTGTGACTAAGGTGTGGGGTGGTTGGAGTGGTTAACATCAAAGAGAAACTTTTTGTATACCTTCATGATCCACCAGACAAGGCTCTAAAAATTGAAAATCATGAGGAAAGGTCAAAAAAGATATTAAGTTCTGGCAATATCCAGTACTCGAGAACGGACAAAGTTAAACAAGCAGATGCACTTTCTTCTAAGACTCAGAGATTTATAATTCGAACAAAGGAAAATAAAGAGCCAGTAATAGATTTTTTGGGTAGATCTTCAGGAAAGTACTTCCATGTTGGATATCCTGTTTTTATACACCCCATATCCACAGAAATTAAGAGGTATGAAACACTTGAAAAGTACATAGACCTTGGCAGGAGTAATAGAGGGGAAAGATTTGTTAACGAGTTTTTGGAAAGGGTTTCAAAGCTTGAAGGCGATGTTCTCAAAGAGGTCTTTGAAGATGCTAGTAACAAATTTAAAGGAGAAGAGAGTAAACAGTGGGCCTACATCTGGCAGTTTTATCCCGTAAAACTCAAAGAAGGAGTCAAGGAATTTGCCAAGTCAGAGTTAAAACTTAAAGAGGAAGAAGCAGAAAAGTTTGCAGAGGAATTTGTTAACCTCCCAGCTGATACAAGATTTCCAGATCATGCAATTTGGACCCATTTAGACTTAACTTCCGCATTATCCGTTAAGGATCCCACTTTGCTCAGGATCAAAATAGTTCCAGTTCAACCTTTTATTGCCAATTCAAGAAAGCAGTTAGATCTCTGGGCCTCCAGTCATCTCCTTTCAATGCTTATGTATAAAGCTTTAGAGGTGATAGTGGACAAGTTCGGGCCAGAACATGTAATCTATCCATCTCTAAGGGATCAACCCTTCTTCTTGAAGTTCTACCTGGGGGAAAACATAGGTGATGAAATCTTAGTTGCAAACTTGCCTAACAAAGCGCTTGCAATAGTCTCAGGAAAGGAGGCTGAAAAGATTGAAGAAGAAATCAAGAAAAGAATTAGGGATTTCCTACTCCAACTGTACAGAGAAGCTGTTGATTGGGCAGTTGAAAATGGAGTAGTAAAAGTGGATAGAAGTGAAAAGGATAGCATGCTCAAGGAAGCATATCTTAAAATTGTGAGGGAGTACTTCACCGTCTCGATAACCTGGGTATCTCTTTCCGAAAAGGAGGATATCTATCAAGTAACAGAGAACGCGGGTCTCTCGGATGAAGATGTTAAGAAGTGGCTAAAGTTTGCAGAAAAGAAAGAAAATAGTAGAGTTCTCGAGAGGATTGCAATATACCCACTTTTGGTAAAGATATTGGATAGCCTGGGAGAGAGAAAAGTTACAGAAGAAAGGTTCGAAAAAAGCGAACAACTCAAAGGATGGAAGTGCCACGTTTGTGGTGAGAATCTTGCAATTTTTGGAGACATGTACGATCACGATAATCTTAAGAGTTTGTGGCTTGATGAGGAACCATTATGTCCCATGTGTTTGATAAAAAGGTATTATCCAGTGTGGATTAGGAGTAAAACTGGACAGAAAATAAGGTTTGAGTCGGTGGTAGATGTTGCACTTCTGTACAAGAACTGGAGGAAGATATTTGACGAGAAGTATGGAAAAGACCTAGTCTCAAAGGCTAGGGAAGTTAGTGAAGACTTCGTAAAGGACAATATGCTAGTAGATTCGGATCTATACTATTCTTCAACCTGGGAATCTGGACTTTCTAAAAAGCTCAAAAATAAGAAAGAGATTGATGAGGAAAAAGTTAAGGAAGTTGTTGACTTCTTAAATGCGGCTTATAAAGAAATCGGTAATCCACCAAAGTACTATGCTATTCTAGTTATGGATGGCGACGATATGGGGAAAGTTATTTCAGGAGAGGTGCTTGGAGAAATATCAACTAGAATTCATCCAAATATTAGGGATTACGTTGAAATTCCAGAAGCAAAATATTACTCCACCCCGCAGGTTCACGTGGCTATAAGCCAAGCATTGGCTAACTTTTCGATAAGGGAAGTTAGATCCGTAGTTAAAGACGAGGGATTGCTAATATACGCTGGAGGGGATGATGTCCTAGCAATTTTGCCAGTCGACAAAGCTTTAGAAGTTGCATATAAGATAAGGAAAGAATTTGGCAAGAGCTTTGAAAATGGTTCTCTTCTCCCAGGTTGGAAGTTGAGTGCTGGAATTTTGATAGTCCATTATAAGCATCCATTGTATGACGCCCTAGAAAAGGCAAGAGATCTTCTCAATAATAAAGCAAAAAACGTTCCAGGAAAAGATACACTAGCTATAGGCCTACTTAAGAGGAGTGGTTCCTACTATATCTCCCTAGTGGGATGGGAATTAATTAGGGTCTTCTACAACTCAGAGCTGAGGAAAAAGCTATTGGAAGAGAAAGGTGGAGTGGGAAAGAGGTTCATTTATCATGTGCTCAGAGAAGTTGATACTTGGCCAAAAGTTGGAATAGACGAGATGCTTAAGTTTGAGGTGATTAGACATATCAGGGGAAGGAACAAAGAAGAAACTAAAGAGCTCAGAGAAAAGATCTATGGAGAAATAAAGGATCTTCTTGAGCATGTAAGAGGGAACAATGAAGTTGAAAAAGTTAGAGGCTTATTCACATTTCTAAAAATAATCACGGACGCGGAGGTGTTTCCATGATTGAGGTTACTTTTACTCCTTATGATGTCCTCTTATTTAGAGAAAGTAGGCCTTTTGATGCAGGAAGTGAAAGTGTGGCAAGATCAATTATTCCTCTTCCCCAAACAGTCGCTGGCGCTATAAGGACTCTTTTATTCTACAAAGGCCTCAAGAATTGTGTTGGAGTGGGTGAGGAGGAACCCGAATTTACGTTAGTTGGGATTGCAATTGGAACAGAGAAAGGCAGAATTTACCCCCTTCCCTTCAATATCATAAAAAGCGAGAAATTCTACAAAGTTGTCAACCCAGGTAGATTTTTAGGGAAGTTAATTCTTCCTCCAAAAGGAAAGTACAAGAGTGGCTATGTAACTGAAAGCATATTGGAAAAGTATTTGAAGGGAGAATTAAAAGAAGTAGAAGAAAATAAAGTAATAAGGATTGAAAAGGAAAAAAGGATTGGCATTAAGCTTTCTAGAGAGAAGAAAGTAGTTGAAGAGGGAATGCTATATACTGTTGAATTCCTAAGAATTGAGAAAATTTACGCTTGGATAGAAGACCCAGGATGCGGAATCAAAGATATTTTGTCATCATATGAGTTCTTAACGTTAGGAGGAGAAAGTAGAGTTGCTTTTGTGGAAGTGGACGACAAAACACCCGATATATTTAATAGAGAATTAGGATCAACAAAGAAAGCCCTCTTCTATTTCTCAACTCCCACAATAGGGAAAGTTGGAGAAATAGTACAAGAACTTGAGAAAAGATTGAATGCAAAAATTGATGATTATCTTCTTGTTTCCTCTAGACCTACAGCAATTTCTGGGTGGGATATGCATGAAAAGAAGCCAAAAGGTACTAAATTTGCGATACCTCCTGGTTCAGTTCTCTTTGTAGAGTTTAAGGAGGAAGTAGAAGTTCCCCCCTACATTAAGCTTGGTAAGTTAAAGAAACTTGGCTATGGGCTTGCTTTAGGAGGGATATGGGAATGAGAGTTTTGGTAACTACATGGGGTAATCCCTTCCAGTGGGAACCAATAACATATGAATACAGAGGAATCAAAGTTAAAAGCAGAAATACCTTGCCAATTCTAGTCAAGACTCTTGAGCCAGAGAGGATTCTAATCCTTGTGGCTGATACAATGGCCAACTACTATGATTCAGGAAAAAATAAGCCAGAAATAGAAGAAAAATCGTTTTCGTCTTATTCGGAAGTTGTGGAAGATACAAAAGAAAGGATACTATGGCACATAAAAGAGGAGGTCATTGAAGAACTCCGTGAGGAAGATCCTGAGCTTGCTAAGAAAATTGAGAATATGTTAAAAGATGAAAGAATTACAATTGAAGTTCTTCCCGGCGTTGGAGTCTTTGGCAACATTACAGTAGAGGGAGAAATGCTTGACTTCTATTATTATGCCACATACAAGTTGGCCGAATGGTTGCCAGTTCAGAACAATTTAGAGGTTTACTTAGACCTAACTCATGGGATAAATTTCATGCCCACCTTTACTTACAGAGCCCTAAGAAACTTGCTTGGATTGTTGGCCTACTTGTACAATGTAAAGTTTGAGATAGTTAATTCAGAACCTTATCCCCTGGGGGTTTCACAAGAAATAAGGGAGAACACAATTCTCCATATTAGGGAAATTGGAGAGGGAGTAGTTCGTCCTAGACCACAGTATTCTCCAGTAGAAGGAAAGCTTTACTGGAATGCATTTATAAGCTCTGTAGCCAATGGCTTCCCGTTAGTCTTTGCCAGCTTTTATCCAAATATTCGGGACGTAGAAGATTACCTTAACAAAAAGCTTGAGGAATTCCTGGTGGGAATTGAGGTTGGGGAGAGAGAAGATGGAAAACCTTATGTTAAAAGAGAGAAAGCTCTTGACAGGAGCTTTAAGAATGCTTCTAAGCTCTACTATGCTTTAAGAGTGTTCAATACAAAATTCCAAAACTATCCAAAAAAAGAAGTTCCTATTGAAGAAATAATGGAGATATCAAAGATATTCGAGTCTCTTCCCAGGATTGGAATTATTTTAGAGAGGCAAGTAGAGTGGCTAAGAAATTTAGTATATGGAAGATTATGGTATGAAAATGGAGAACAGAAAATAAAGAAGGGTCTTTTAGAGATTATCAAGGATAAGAAGGATAAAAGGAAAGAGGCCGAAGCTCTTAAAAAAGGGAAGACAATATCTTTAGCCGAAGCTGCAAAGCTTACAAGAATATTTTCTCCGAGTGGAGAAAGAATAGAGACAATAGAATCTCCAAATGTTGTTCGTAACTTTATAGCACATTCTGGATTTGAGTATAACATTGTCTATGTGAAATATGATAGACTAAGTGATAGGCTGTACTTTTTCTATAAGGATAAAGAAAAAGCTGCAAATCTCGCTTATGAAGCCCTTTTATATAGGGGTGAAAAAGAATGAAGGCATATTTAGTTGGGTTATATACCTTAACTCCAACCCACCCGGGAAGTGGAACTGAGCTTGGAGTGGTAGACCAACCAATTCAGAGAGAAAGACACACAGGATTTCCAGTAATTTGGGGCCAGAGTCTCAAGGGTGTATTAAGGAGCTACCTTAAATTGGTAGAAAAGGTTGATGAGGAGAAGATAAACAAAATATTTGGCCCACCGACAGAAAAAGCTCATGAGCAGGCTGGGCTAATAAGTGTCGGAGATGCAAAGATACTATTCTTCCCTGTTAGAAGTCTAAAAGGTGTTTACGCATACGTAACTTCTCCACTAGTTCTTAACAGGTTCAAAAGAGACTTAGAGCTAGCTGGGGTTAAGAATTTTCAGACAGAAATTCCCGAGTTAACAGATACCGCAATTGCAAGTGAAGAAATTACAGTTGATAACAAGGTGATTCTTGAAGAATTTGCAATTCTCATTCAAAAGGATGACAAAGGAATTTTGGAAAGTGTAGTTAAAGCTATTGAACAAGCCTTTGGAAATGAAATGGCAGAGAAAATAAAGGGTAGAATTGCCATAATCCCAGATGACGTGTTTAGAGATTTAGTGGAGCTGTCGACAGAAATAGTAGCTAGGATAAGAATTAATGCTGAGACAGGAACTGTAGAAACTGGAGGACTGTGGTATGAGGAGTATATTCCTTCGGACACATTGTTCTACTCACTAATACTTGTAACTCCCAGGGCAAAGGATAATGATATGGCCCTAATCAAAGAAGTTCTAGGAAAGATTAACGGCAAATATCTCCAGATTGGAGGTAATGAAACCGTTGGGAAGGGCTTCGTCAAAGTTACTCTTAAAGAGGTGACCAACAATGGAGGTACACATGCTAAGTAAAGATAACAAGAAAAGCATAAGAAAAACTCTAGAACAGCGGAGGGGCGAGTATGCTTACTATGTGATAAAAGAAGTGGCAGATCTTAATGACAAGCAACTTGAGGAAAAGTATGCCTCCCTAGTTAAGAAAGCCCCAGTCATGATATTGTCCAATGGTCTCCTTCAGACGCTTGCATTTTTACTTGCAAAGGCCGAGACTTCACCAGAAAAAGCTAATCAGATCTTGAGTAGAGTCAATGAATACCCACCTAGGTTCATCGAAAAGCTTGGGAATGACAAAGACGAGCACCTTCTCCTGTACCTTCACATAGTCTACTGGTTGAGGGAAAATGTAGACAGAAACATCGATGTGAAAACTCTATTATCCCAGGATTATTCAAAAGTTCTGTGGGCAACAAAAGAAGCAATAGCGCTCCTGAACTGGATGAGGAGATTCGCTGTTGCAATGCTCAAGGAAGAGGGGAAAGAGAATGAAGGAAGTAGTTAAATTGGTTCTCCTGGGGGAGAGACAGAACTCCCTTAACCTCTCACTATACTTCAACAAATATCCTCCAACCATAATCTATCCAGAGGTACTGGAAGATAGGAACAAGAAACTTGCTTCACCCTCAGGATCACAGAGAAAGATATCCCTCTTGGTCTTAAATCAAGGGGTTCTTCAGTTTAACAAAATAAAAGAGACAATAGAAAAGTCGTTGCCAATTGAAACTAAGGTAAAACTTCCTCAAAAAGCATATGAATTGTACAAGAAATACTACCAGGATTACACTGACATGCTTAACTCATTACACGCCATTACTGGAAAGTTTAAGACTCAATCAAGGCTCGTAGTTGGGCTTGGTGATGAAAGCGTTTATGAGACAAGCATAAGGCTTCTTAGAAACTATGGAGTGCCTTACATTCCTGGGTCCGCAATTAAGGGAGTTACTAGGCACTTAACTTACTACGTTCTAGCAGAATTTATCAATGAAGGAAATGATTTCTATAAGAGGGCAAAGACTGTTCAGGATGCATTTATGAAAGGTGATCCTAAAGAAATTCTTTCCAATGCTAAGGTACCGGAAAGGTGTAGTAGGCTTTGTAAAGAATTTCTCAGAATATTTGGAGAGAAAAAGGTTCCAGAGATTATAGATGAACTCATAAGAATCTTCGGAACCCAGAAAAAAGAAGGAGAAGTTGTATTCTTTGATGCAATACCCATAGCTGAAGAGATAGCAGATAAGCCGATCTTGGAGTTAGACATAATGAATCCTCACTATGGGCCGTATTATCAAAGTGGAGAGAAAAATGTCCCACCTCCTGGGGACTGGTATGATCCCATCCCAATATTCTTCCTCACAGTACCAAAGGATGTCCCCTTCCTAGTTGCCGTTGGTGGCAGAGATAGAGAACTTACAGAAAAGGCCTTTAGCCTCGTTAAGTTGGCCCTTAGAGACCTTGGTGTTGGTGCAAAAACTTCTCTTGGCTATGGGAGGCTTGTTGAATATGTTTAGCTGGACGGGACACCCCTTTGTTGACGGGGGCTTAGCAGCTCTTCTTTTATATTCCGAAAAAACTAGACCGGAAGAGTTAACCCAGGAAGACATTGAAAAAGCCATAAAATTTGCATCTGAACTATACGCCAGAAAAGATTGGAGTTCAAGTTATCTCCACGCCCTCCTCTTTCCAAATAGTGGTCTTTTAATGGCTAACCCAAGCATGGCAAAGAAAAGAACTCCTGAAAATATAGCAAAAAACTTAGAAAGCCTACTTAATGAAAAGGAAGACCCCAATGCACCAATTTGTGAAATCTGTGGGAGGAGACACTCACGTAGCAAGCCCGTTTATCGCTCTGAATTCCCTCTCATTGGGAGTGGAGGAGTTCCAAACTATTTCCCCTCAGGAAAAGAGGGTGCGAACATCTGCTCTCATTGTTTGTTCCTTGTACAATTCTTACCACTAATTCTCTACCGCCTTCGTAGATTACTTCTCATCCACACATATCCCCCAGAGCTGATGTTGGAACTTCACAGAGAAGCGTTAAAAGATGTTCGTCTTACCAAGTTAGTTTCCTCTGGGAGAGGGTACCAAAGGCCCGAAAATTTCTTGTTTACCCTTCTCACTGAGGTTACCATTAAAACAGAAAGAGAGGAACTTTGGGAAAATGCATCAATTACCCTTTACTACTTCACAAATCCAAACAGAGAAAGACCGAAAATGATGATAATTCACGTTCCTTCTTCTGTGACTAGATTTGTGGCTCACGCGGCTAGGCATGATTTAAGTGGATGGAAGAGAATAGTGGCCATGGGATGGAAAAAAGGTAGTGATGAGAAAAGCAGTCCAAACGAGGTCTATCTGAAGCTTTTGAATGGCGAAAGCATTCTACCCTACTTCATTAATGTTGCTAAAAGGAGAACAAATGCTAGCTGGGATCTTCTCTCCTTTTATTGTACGGAGGTGTTAGGATTGGATGAAAAGGCCCTCGAATTTATTAAAGAGGTAGGGGATAGGATAGTTGAAACTCTAAAAGAGCTCCCAGACAATAAGCTGTCTGCAAGGGTTAGAGAGCTCGAAAGGGCAGAAAAGCTCTATCAGTTTGAGGCATTTTTTGTAAACTTAGAAAAACTTCGCCAGAGGTTGGGCCTTAAAGATCCACTATTGACGTTTGATGAGTTTGCAAGAGTACTAACAATTTATGGAGAAGATTTGGAAATTTCTTGGAGAACTGTCCGGAACCTTTTGCTTTTTAGGATTTATGAAAAGCTCCACGACAGACTTGCTAAGATTGAAGCTTCTGAAGAAGCTGAATTTTATGGAGCTGGAGAGGAGGTGGAAGAATGAAGTTTGCTGCAGGTTTTGTCTTGATTGACGCCCCCCACTCTGCCCTGAACATGTTGGGGATTGACGAAAATCTGCCCGACAGAAACGTTACGAGAGTAAAAACCCTCAGAAGGGGAGGAAACAGATACGTATATGTCTCTCCACAGGCATGGAGATACTGGTGGAGAACCACACTTAAAGAGTATTTCAAGTGGGAACTCTCTCCGCTGTTTAGGGAAGAGAAACAAGTGTTTACAGCGGCAAATCCAATTAAATACCCAGATGATGATGTTTTTGGATATATGAGGGCTTATAAGAAAAACAACGTAAATGTCACTGTTACGAGGGTTTCTCCACTAAAAAACACGCCTCTAATTTCAGTACTTCCTGACAGGAGCTCTCTAACAATAGATGAAGGCTACGCCTCTAGGCATGAGGGGGATCCCGTTCCCTACAGCCAAGAATTTTATTCAACAGTTCTCAAGGGAGCATTTTCACTTGACTTGGATTTGGTGGGTAGATTTACAACTAAGAACAAGGCTGGATATAAGAACCTACTTACAAGAAGCGACATTCCAAAGAAGGGAAAGGCCGGAGAGATAGTTAAAGAAATTGAAGAATTAGAAAAGTTGGCTAGGGAGATTGGAGTGGAGATTAAGGAAGAGGAGTGGATAATGCCTAAAGAGGTTAGAAAAAAGAGAGCAGTAGAAACTATAAAGGCCCTTCGCTACTTGACTGGAGGGGCAAAACAGACTCAATATCACACTGACGTTACTCCAAAGTTCTTCCTGGGGATAATTGTCAACGGTGGCATAAACCCATTCATTAGTGGAATTGTCAGGGAAGAAAAAGGAGAAATAATTTTAGATGCTGAAGCGTTAGCTACAAGGTTGGAAGACTTCTCGGAGATAATAGATTCTGAGCTGTTTCTAGGATACGACAAGGGATTTGTAAAAGAGCTAGGACTGGACATAGAGGCATTGAAGTCTGCTGTTAGCATTGAAGTAATGGAAGGAAAAGTTGGAGAGGTTATTGAGAGTTTTGCGGAAGAAGCTGGGAAGTATTATTTGTAAAGGTGAGGCAATGATAAGGGTAAAACTGAAGTCCTGGACGGCTTCATTTCGTTATCCCACCTTTCAAGCTGGAAATCAACCTACCCTTCCAGTTCCCCCTCCCTCCACTATTCAGGGAATACTTTCCGCTGCAAAGGGCGAGCCTGTATATCTCTCTGAACTCCCTTACGTTGGCTATGTTTTCAAAAGTGAAGGTAGGGGAGTTGACTTAGAGAGGATATATTCCCTCTCTAAGGAAGAAACAGATGTTATTGCAAGAGAAGTTCTTTATAATGCGGAACTCAACCTCTACCTTCCAGATGAGTGGGAGAGGTATTTCAGAAAGCCTAGATACCAGCTTCTCCTGGGAAGATCAAGCGATCTAGCAACCGTGGAGGAAATTAAGAAAGTGGAGCTTGAGGAGAAAAAAGCTCCAATAGGAGGGACAGTTGTGCCAATAGACCTGGGCATACCTGGGATAGTTCACGCACTGGTTGTTGAGTATGACTATTCAACGATTCCCAGGAAGCCAAGACTAATTAAACCCTTTGTAATTCTTCCCTTCCCTAGAAATATGGGAGAAAGGAAAAGACAAACGGCAAAGGCCTTATATGATCCTGATTTAGACATAGGAGTTTATCTGCATAGGTGGAGGCCATGAAACCGTGCTTTGCAAAATTTCTTCCACATGACTTCCTAGAGTGTCACGTCATGGACATAATAAATGTTCTCAAAAGCATGAAAGTAGCTTTCCCCTGGTTGGAGGGTATATTCCCAGAAGTCTGGACGCTGGCATTTTACGCAATTGTTCTCCACGACCTGGGAAAGTGTGCTTTAGGTTTCCAAAAGAACCCAAAAAAGTGGGGATATAGGCATGAGATTCTCTCCACCCCATTTATTCAATTTTTGGACTTCAAGGACGAGCACAAAATGTTGATAGGCTTGTCTATTCTAACCCACCATAGACCGATAAGCGAGGTAAAGAATTACATTCCGATTGAAGGGTACAGGGAAGCATATGAAGAAAAAGTTGAAGAGCTACTTGAAAATAGAGAGTACATCGAACTGTACTTCTCAAGAGTTCCTCTTTGGGAAATATACGTGTTTGGAGAAAGGAAGGATTTCTTTGTATTGCCAAAGAATTGGGAGGAGAAGATAAGAAACTTTCGGTTTGAGGAGTTATTGGATTGGTACGAGGATAAAGTAAATGAGTTTAAGGATTATATGACAGTTTTAAAGGGCCTATTAAATGCTTGTGACCATCTAGCCTCTGCAGGAGAAACCACAATAAGATTCCTTCCAGACATAGAGGAACTTGTAGAGATGAAAATCCCAAGGGGAAAGTGGAGACCTCTCCAACTTTTATCCTCTACAACAGAGGGGAACGCAATTCTTTATGCTCCAACAGGTTATGGAAAGACTGAAGCGGCCCTTCTATGGGCAAATAAAAATGCTCACAAAGTTAAGAAGGGGATATCAAGCAGAATATTCTACATTCTTCCCTATAAGGCCAGCATAAATGCCATGCATAGAAGGTTGTTGGAGATGTTTAAAGACCCAGGATTAGTTGGCCTTCTCCACAGCTCATCAGGGATTTATCTTTATTCATCTTCATTGGAACACAAAAGGTTGCAATCTCTCTATGGAAAGATCTACTCCCCACTGAAGATCACAACACCTTTCCAAATAATGAAGGCATTTTTTGGAGTTGGATTCTTTGAAATAACATTAGTGGAGCTAATGAACTCTCTATTAATTTTTGACGAGATTCACGCATATGAGCCCAACATCCTGGGAATTATACTAGCTATGCTAGAACTGCTAAAGGATAAAAACGTGAAAGTTCTCGTAATGACGGCTACTTTTCCAAAATTTTTGGAAGAGCTAATAAAATCGGTCTTAAATCCTAAAGAGCTCAAAACACCTCCAGAAGAGGCCGATAAATTCACGAGACATAGGGTGAACATAATTGAAGGAGATATACAGAGTCTAGACTCGGAGGAATTTTCTGGGCCAAGGCCTACATTGATTGCTTGTAACACCGTTAACACTGCCATAGATGTGTATTCAAGACTCAAAGAGAGCGGAGCAAACGTCATGCTAATCCATGGGAGATTTACATACGGTGATAGAGAAGAGAAAGAAAAAAGGCTAATGAGCTCTCTAAATAATTATGACTTCGTAGTTGCTACTCAAGTGATAGAGGTTTCTCTCGACATAGACTTTGGAAGCATCATTACAGAACCGGCCCCACTTGACGCTCTAATTCAAAGGTTTGGAAGGGTAAACAGAAGAGGATTTGGGAATCCTAGAGATGTTTATGTGTTGACGAAGGGGAGTGAGGATGATAAGAAAGTGTACAAACCCTACGAAGTTGTTGAGGAGACCGTAAAGATACTTAGAGATTTAGATGGGAAGGAGCTTAAAGAGTCCTTAATTCCATCATTGATAACTGAAGCATACGAGAAAGAAGAGAAGAAAATAGTCAGTAAAGTCCTTGAGTACAAAGAAGATGCTCTAAATCTGTTTAAGGATATAAGACCTATGGATAGTTATATAAAGGGAGAAACCGCATTCTACGAACTATTTGGTGGACTTGAAGCAATTCCAGGAGCTTATCAGCATAAGGCAGATGAACTCCTAAAGAAGGGATATTACATGGAAGTTCACAAGTATCTGGTCCCTATTCCATATTGGCTATTCTTTTCTGAGCAGGAAAACTTTCATAGACTCTCAGATAGAGGGCCTGGGAGATATTTACTTGTTGCTGAATTAGATTATTCACCCGAAATGGGTTTATTAAGAAAACCCCGTGAGGGGGATATTCTCTAATGGAAGAGTACGCCTTAGAGGAGCTGTTTGTTAGGGGAATTGAGATCAACTATCTCTATGTTTGTCCAACTAAGCTATGGTTTTTTACACATGGGATAACTATGGAGCAAGAGAGCGAGTGGGTAGACTTGGGCAAGTTTCTTCATGAGCAGAGGTACGAAAATGAAGAAAAAGAAGTTCTAATAGGCCCAATAAGAATTGATTTTATCAGCAGGGGAGATGTTATTGAGGTTCATGAAGTAAAGCTTGGAAAGAGAATGGAGAGAGCTCATGAGATGCAGGCTCTCTACTATCTCTATTACCTTAAGAAGCACGGTATAAAAGCAAAGGCAATACTCCATTATCCAAAGCTGAACGAGAAAAGGGAAGTTACACTGGAGGGGAGAGAAAGAGAGGTTGAGGAAGCTATAGTGGAAGTCGAGGTAATAAAATCCTCTTCTAAGCCTCCCAAGCCCAGGAAGAGTAAGATTTGTAGAAAATGTGCGTATAAGGAACTTTGTTGGGGGTAGAGAAATGAGAAAAAAGTCTTTAACAATTTTTTCTGACGGAACGCTGTTGAGAAGGGAAAATACATTGTACTTTGAAAATGTGAATGGGAGAAAGCCCCTGGCAATAGAGGGAATATATGATATTTATATATACGGACACGTGAACATAACTTCCCAGGCCCTACATTACATAGCTCAAAAGGGAATACTTATTCACTTCTTCAACCACTATGGCTACTATGACGGAACTTTTTACCCTAGGGAAACCCTTCTCTCTGGAGATTTAATCATAAAACAGGCTGAGCACTATTTAGATAAGAACAAAAGACTTTTTCTCGCAAAATCCTTTGTGGTTGGAGGAGCCAAGAACATGGAGAAGAACTTGAAAAATTGGGGCATTAGTTCAGACTTTAGTAACCATCTAAAGGAACTTCAAGGGGCTAAGAAAGTAACTGAAATTATGAATGTTGAGGGAAGAATTAGGCAGGAATATTACGCTAGGTGGGATGAATCACTACCTGGGGAATTTAGAATTGGTAAGAGAACAAGAAGACCACCTAAAAACGAAATGAATGCGTTGATAAGCTTTCTAAACTCGAGACTCTATGCGACTATGATAAGTGAGATCTACAACACTCAACTTGCCCCCACAATTAGCTATTTGCACGAGCCTAGTGAAAGGAGATTTTCTCTAGCTTTGGACTTAAGCGAAATATTTAAGCCAATAATTGCCGATAGAATAGCAAATAGACTCGTTAAAAAAGGCATCATTAAGAAGGATCACTTTAGAGAAGATTTAAACGGTGTTCTCCTTACAGATGAAGGCATGAAGATTGTAACTAAAGCTTACAACCAAGAACTCGAGAAAACAGTTAAGCATCCAAAGCTTGGAAAGGGAGTTACGAGGCGGAGATTAATACGGCTTGAAGCTTATAAGATAATAAAACATTTAGTGGGGGTTGAGGAGTACAGCCCCCTTGTCGCGTGGTTTTAAATTATTTCCTCTATTGGATTCTTTTCGATTCCTAAAGTTTCTCTTGGTGGCATGGAGCGAAGTTTATAAATTATTACAGAATCACTATTTTCATCTATAATCTTCTTGAGCCCCTCTTTTATTCTCTCGAACTCCGCAAGTGTAACTTCGCCCTCAAAGACACTGTTTTGAACCCAATTAAGATGCATTCTAAGGAACTTCTTCACTTTGTTTACTCTCTCAACTCCCACATCGTAGACAACTACAATGTACATGTGAAACACCCAAAAATTTTTCGATACACGCTAATTTAACTTTTTTCCCAAAAATATCTATGAAAAAGTTAGAAAATTGAAAATAAAGGTTTTTGAGGGATTAGGGTTTGATTTAGTAACTCAAAGTTAGTATTTTCCTTGTGTTATAGTTTTACTATTTACTTGTTACGAAAGTTTTTCGAAAACTATCGAATAATATTTTAAGAGGAGATTTTTGGAAAGAGTTTGAGGGATTCTGTTGAATTCTTGTGAAGAGCTAAGAATTCGCCCAGTTAATCTAGTTAAGTCTTCTCCTTGGATAGGGTGTGAAAGCAGTGTTTTATTCCCAGGGTGTTCGTGGGAGTTTTTTGATTTAAAGTCCCAGGGGGAGTTGGTTTGTTTATAAATGGGGGGTTCTGGGGTAAGGTTGATGCCCCGTAAGGCTTATAAATTCGAGTGATGTAGTTACTCCGTAGGAGGATTGGGGCAAAAAAGCCCCCTGTTCCAATAAGACTACAAAAGAATTGAAAGACTTTCCAACTCTTCCAAACCAAATAACCTTCACCCAGGTTCCAATAAGACTACAAAAGAATTGAAAGGCCTTCTTGGCCTGTTGCTGAGTTACGCGGCAAAGAAGTTCCAATAAGACTACAAAAGAATTGAAAGCGAGGCTCTTCTTGTCGGGCTCGATTCTCATGTCATGTTCCAATAAGACTACAAAAGAATTGAAAGAGAGGCTGGCTTGGCCAGGCTTAACTTCTTCTACTTTCAGTTCCAATAAGACTACAAAAGAATTGAAAGAGCTCAAGAGTCTTGAAGTAAGTAGGCACAGTTCACCGTTCCAATAAGACTACAAAAGAATTGAAAGTCGTTATCTCTTACGAAGTCTTCGATTAGTGAAAACAGTTCCAATAAGACTACAAAAGAATTGAAAGAGGAGGTGGGACAATGACAGACATTGAAAAAATATTGGTTCCAATAAGACTACAAAAGAATTGAAAGTTAAACTTTTCGTTCCTTGTTATTATCCTACGAACTCGTTCCAATAAGACTACAAAAGAATTGAAAGTGACTGCCTCCCTCAGAACCTTAATGATATCCACTGGCAAGTTCCAATAAGACTACAAAAGAATTGAAAGGTTATTTCTTCAACATTTACGTCAATCTCGTCCACAAGTTCCAATAAGACTACAAAAGAATTGAAAGTTTTCCGTTTTTGACAAAATTTCTGTTCTCTGCCACTGTTCCAATAAGACTACAAAAGAATTGAAAGAACTTCGATCGCTGAAGCTCTGACATTTAATCTTATAGATATTCCTACAGTTCCAATAAGACTACAAAAGAATTGAAAGCTGGAACTTGGCAAACGTAAAGGTGTGTTTCCACTGGAGCAAGTGGAGAGTTCCAATAAGACTACAAAAGAATTGAAAGGAGCTCTACCCATACGCAATAGAGTGGCTTAAGTTCAAGGTTCCAATAAGACTACAAAAGAATTGAAAGTTTCATTTCTTCCATCTCCCACCTCCTTGTTACTTCTGTTCCAATAAGACTACAAAAGAATTGAAAGCTAATCTTCTGTATCTTCTACCCTCCATCTTACCCAAGTTCCAATAAGACTACAAAAGAATTGAAAGTAAGTTCTTTTACAGAAGCCTTAACCTTTTGATAGTTCCAATAAGACTACAAAAGAATTGAAAGGGAGTTGGGATTCTATGAGGATTTAGCCAATCACTTAGTTCCAATAAGACTACAAAAGAATTGAAAGGAGTTTCCAATGATGATCACCCCGAGCTCTCGCTCGGGGTTCCAATAAGACTACAAAAGAATTGAAAGTTTGAACTCAACTGGAGCAACTTTAACGTTCCACAAGGTTCCAATAAGACTACAAAAGAATTGAAAGTTGGCCAAAAAGTGAAAGGCGCATTGGAGTGGGTGGCCAGTTCCAATAAGACTACAAAAGAATTGAAAGTTAACCTCCTTGGCTGGTTTAGAGGGAGCCTTCCTCGGTTCCAATAAGACTACAAAAGAATTGAAAGTTTGCTGGCTTCATCTGTCTGGAGGAACTTAATTGGCGTTCCAATAAGACTACAAAAGAATTGAAAGAGGGTACAGAAGTTTACGTGAAGGCAGAGAATGCTGGAAGGTTCCAATAAGACTACAAAAGAATTGAAAGGAAGAAGGGCTACAAAGTTCTAAGGGACTACGGGGACGTTCCAATAAGACTACAAAAGAATTGAAAGTCAAGAGTTCTATCCTGCTTCACAACACCCATATAAGGGTTCCAATAAGACTACAAAAGAATTGAAAGACGATGGGAAGTACTACTACGAGGGGAGGGTTGTAGCGTTCCAATAAGACTACAAAAGAATTGAAAGGGACTTTAGATATGTTGTTGTTATTGTATAAGTCTCTAAAGTCAGGTTCCAATAAGACTACAAAAGAATTGAAAGCTTTTTGCGGGCGATGACGGGGGGTGGGCTCTACTATGCCGTTGGCAAACAACTTCCTGGTTCCAATAAGACTACAAAAGAATTGAAAGACATAAGACGTGTGGCCGTCGAAGTACCTTATTCTCCTGTTCCAATAAGACTACAAAAGAATTGAAAGGCTGTCATCTACCCGGATCTCAGCGAGGTAGGCCGTGGTTCCAATAAGACTACAAAAGAATTGAAAGTTCCTTATCATTTCTACTGCAACTCTATCTCCAAAGTTCCAATAAGACTACAAAAGAATTGAAAGTGTGAAACGCTAATAGCTGTTATTCTAACCTCTCTTCGTTCCAATAAGACTACAAAAGAATTGAAAGGAGTTGTGTCAAGAGGATGATTAGGTAGAGCCTCCGGTTCCAATAAGACTACAAAAGAATTGAAAGTTTGGACTTCATTCACAAAACGTCTCGATTATTCTCTGAATTATCTTACTTGTCTTTGCCCTATCGGACTTATACAAGTAGGGCAACCTGATAACCTCCGCATTTATTCCCTCTTTTCTGAGCCTCTTCTTTAACTCCTCGCAACTAAAATCTTGATCTGGTCCCAAGGCTATTACGTCCGGCTTCAGCCTTTTTATCAAATCTATACTTATTTCACCCGGTTCTCCAATCACAACATCATCCACATACCTAATACTCTTGAGCAGTTCTGCCCTGTCTTCAGCTGGATTAATAGGAGGTCTTCCTTTTCTCCTCTTCACGGTTTCATCATGGGCAACAATAACTATTAACTCATCACCCAACTCCTTAGCCATCTTCAAAAAGTGGACATGGCCGACGTGGAGGATGTCGAAAACACCTCCCACCACAACCCTTACCTTGCGGTTATCTCCCATATCTTATCCCTCGCGTGGTGGATGACTTTCACTGCCTTTCCCCTGTTCTTCTCTTTCATTGCTTTTCCACTCATGAGTGCTATTCCAATGGCTAGAGGTCTTCCGTAGTTTTCCTCAACTACAAATACGAAGTCACCCTCTTTTATGTTCTCATCTGCATCGACAATCCCAGGGGCCATAACATCTGCACCATTTAGGATATGAGGCACAGCTCCCTCATCCACAACTACTCTCTTGGGCCACTTCCTAAGATCTTCCTTATCAGAGAGCTCGTAAAGAGCTATTACCAAGGGGAAAATTAGGTCTTTTCTCTTTATGAACATCGGCCTGTCATTTACCAAGATTATCTCAGTGGTCTTATCGAACTCCGCAACCTTAACCTCATCTTTCTTTGTGAGCATCTTGCTTGCAATTTCCTCTCCAAACATCTGAGAGAGGACGTTGATTATCTCTTTAACATCCTTCTTGCTTAGGGGGTGCTTTATCTTGAGCTCCATTCTTTCACCTCCTCGAAAATCTTCTTAGCGGCTTCCCTGGGCCTTTCAGCATTGTATATGGCCCTTCCAATGATGATGTAATCTGCTCCAGCTTTCAACGCCTCCACTGGCGATCCTCCTTGGGCTCCAATTCCTGGGGTAAGCACTTTTATGTCTTTACTCAGCCTCTCTCTAATGTATCTAATTCTCTCTGGCCTGGTTCCTGGCGCTATGACGCCGAAAGGCTTTATTTCATTGGCCATGTCTATGAACTTGTCGGTGAGTGGGTTTATGAATTCTAAGGCCCCAGGATGGCTCATCTCAACTATCATTATAATTTCTCCTAGCTCCTTCACTGCCTTTACGCTGTCCCTCCCTACAAAGGAATGGAGTATTATATAATCCGCCCCAGCATCATAAACTTTCTTTGCTATCAACCTATTTGTGTTTGGGATGTCTGCCAGCTTTAGATCCGCTATTATCGGGAGGCCTGTTTTCTTCTTTAGCTCTGAAATAACTCCAAGACCACTTCCAATTATCAGGGGCCAGTTCACCTTTATCATTGAAATGTAATCTTTAACATCTTCCGCTATGCTTAAGGCCTTTTCTCTCTCATACACGTCCAACGCTAGTACAATCATTCAGCCACCTCCAATATTTCCCTGGGGAGTTGGTCTCCCTTTAAGACGACTGCAACGTGAAGGGCTGCTTTAAGCGCCCTTCCAATTTTATCTGCCCAAGTAATCACTATTAAGTCCCCCTCTTCATAATCATAGAGTCTCTTGACAATCTCTGGATACATCTCTTTTAGAGGTCTTGAATCCTCTGGAAATACTATTTCCCCGTTCTTTACGGTTAAAATCATGGCCCCTTTTGCGTCGAACTTTATTGCCTCGTCTCTAAGCTCAAGAGATTTAAACCCCCCTGGATTTTTAACTATAATCGCAACTCCTGGGAACCCGTCAACGGTAACCTCAATAGGTTCCGAAAATAGTTCTTCTATTTTCTTTTTGACTTCATGTCCCCAGGTAGTTAGAAAGTGTCCTCTCTGCTTTGATCTTATTAAATCCTTCTTTGTTAATCTTCCCAAAAGTGTCCTTACGCTTCCCTCTCCAAGCTCGAGTATTTCGGATATCTGTTTTCTTCCAATTGGTTCCTTCGCCAGAAACAAAACGGCAAGTGCATCCTCCAAAGTGTACTCTGGGTAAGCACCCCTTCTCCTAACCACCTGGCCCACCATAACTTTTCTCTGCTTTGGAGCTAAATAAGTTTTAGGCTTAGTTGAATACTTTACCATTAAGTGAGAGTTACTTTTTTGTGATTATTTTTGTGAGGAAGTAAAATGGCCTCGCTAAACTTAATTAAGTTAAAACTTTAATTTTGATAATAAGTTTATTAATATTAAATCATTCAAACGGGATTTATATAATATATCCACGTGGAGAGAAAATTTTATAAATAATAAAATTTATTTCAATTGTGACAAATTTATGAGGGAAAAATACAAATGCACTAGCAACAGGCAATATTCTCTCAATGGCAATAAAGGAGAATAAAGTTATTGTAGTTTCTAGTCTTAATAATCAAACTATGATGTTAGAAGGAGAAGTCAAGAAAGTAGAGGATTTCAAATTTAAAGCACTCTACAAATTTGCAGTAGAAAATGGAGTCGACATAAAGAAGTTTATGGAATATTTAAGTAATTATTCATGGAACAATATAGGAGGTAGGTGATTGGTGGTGAGGTATCTTATTTTTACCTTAACTGTTTTTATTTTTATAGTGGGGATAACCTTAGCTTTTCTCTACACCGCTTATCATTCTCAACCCCCTGCACAACAAAAAGAAGGGTGTCTTATAACTAGTGATTCTCGTGTTTTCACTCTCGACTGGGGTTCAGTTGTTCTTCAGGAAGTGAACGATACGAAGGAAGTTCCTTTAGTGAAGTTTATCGTTGACTCCCAAGGCAAGACAAACATCACAGTTGAGAACGTCACAGCTAAAGTGCCAGTTGTCGTTTTGAAGGCTTGTAGCAAGGATGGGGAGCTTCTATGGAGGATGGAGTTTCCAAGTTATTTGTGGGCTTATGAGGACAGCTACGGGAAAGAGAACGGAACTGCAGTTCCAAAAGTTCTAGCAACTCACTCCTATACCTATCTCTACATCATCGTGTATCAGACTGCTCCTCGAGCATATCAAGAATTTAGGGCAAAAGCTCCAAATGACTACCTCTACATCCTGGGAGAGAATGGAACTGTTAAGGTTATTGACTTGGGTAGTAACGTTGTCCCCATTAGAAACGTCTTTCTAACTTCTAATGGCAATTACGTACTAATAGGATTTGAAAAGCCTCAACCCGATGGCTCACCCTATTCTGGTGAAATTATAATCTTAAACAAGACTGAAGTCCTCTTTAGAAAGACCTTCTTCATAAAAGATCCATCCTGCCTCTGTAACATTATACCCGGATGGGGAAGAATAAACAGAGATGGGTGTGCTGTCTTTGGGCTTTATAATGGAAGAGGAGAATACTGCAATGGAAAATTCACATACAAAGAGAGATAGCTCCAGTTTTGTTTTTAATTTTATTCATATGTTTTCTAAAATCGTTTTTTCTAGAGGGGAGATATCTTTAATAGAGTATTCAGAAACCTTTAAAAAGAGGACAGAAAAAGTAAACTAAAAAAGCATTTTTGGAGGTGTTTGGGGATGAAAGAAATTGTAGAAAGGGTAAAAACAAAAACTAAGATCCCCGTTTATGAGAGAAGCGTTGAAAACGTTCTATCGGCAGTTTTGGCAAGTGACGACATATGGAGAATCGTGGACTTAAGCGAAGAACCACTTCCCCTTGTCGTTGCAATTTTAGAGAGTCTTAACGAGCTTGGATATGTAACTTTCGAGGATGGAGTTAAGCTTACGGAAAAGGGAGAAGAGCTAGTGGCGGAATACGGAATTGGAAAGAGGTACGACTTTACTTGTCCTCACTGTCAGGGTAAGACCGTCGACCTCCAAGCCTTTGCCGACTTGCTTGAGCAGTTTAGGGAGATAGTTAAGGACAGGCCGGAACCGCTCCACGAGTTCGACCAAGCTTATGTAACACCGGAGACTACAGTAGCAAGGGTAATTCTAATGCACACTAGGGGAGACTTAGAGAACAAGGATATCTTTGTTCTGGGCGATGATGATCTAACAAGTATTGCTCTAATGCTCTCAGGCCTTCCAAAAAGGATTGCTGTGCTGGATATAGATGAAAGGCTAACGAAGTTCATCGAGAAGGCTGCCAACGAGATTGGGTATGAGGACATAGAGATCTTTACCTTTGACTTGAGGAAGCCCTTGCCAGACTATGCCCTCCACAAGTTTGACACCTTTATTACCGATCCCCCAGAGACCCTCGAGGCCATTAGGGCCTTCGTGGGTAGAGGAATTGCCACCCTTAAAGGCCCAAGATGTGCAGGATACTTTGGAATAACGAGGAGAGAGAGTTCCCTAGACAAGTGGAGGGAGATACAAAAGTTGCTCTTAAATGAATTTAACGTTGTTATAACGGACATAATCAGAAACTTCAACGAGTACGTGAACTGGGGTTACGCTGAGGAAACTAGGGCGTGGAAGCTAATCCCAATTAAGAAGCTCCCTGAGTACAACTGGTATAAGAGCTACATGTTCAGAATTGAAACCTTAGAGGGATCAAGAGGTTACGAAGACGAGATTCCAGAAGAGGACATCTACAACGACGAAGAGTCCTCCACAACTTGACTTCTCTTTTTTTAAAAATTTTAAAGAAGGGAAAGAAATCACTTAATTAGGACTTCTGCAAACTTTGTGAACTTATCAACATCTCCCCACTCGTTGTCGCTGTCCTTGACTGCATCCTGAAGTGGTAGTGAATCCACTGCTGAATCTCCTGCTCCCTGTCCGGTTATGTAGACAACAATTGCTATCTTCTCTGGCTTTCCACCAAGTACTTCCCATGGAACTGCAATTTCCAAGCTCTGGAGTCCATTGCTTCCTCCCTTGTATGCATAGAATCCAACTTTGTCAAGTTGCATGTACTCCCAGGTGCCGTTCTTCCATAGTATTAGGTCGGCAGATGTTATACTGTCCGTTCCTGGGTTTCCAAAGAATTCTCCGTTCCAGAAGAAGTACAGCTGTGCATCAATTCCTCTCTCGAATTCCACTTTTCTCTGCCATCCATCCTGTCCGGTTGTGTATCCCCCCTCCTTGTAGTCCAAGGCAACTCCATATGCTATTCTCCATGATGCTTTGTTGTCCGTTGTGAATGCTATGTAGAGGAAGTTGTCGTCGTAGTCCACGTACAACTCCTTAAGGTTTGCACCATCCTGACCGTACCCTTCTGTATCTACGGCAACTGGATCAACGCTCCAGTCTGAGAGATCTCCGTCAATTGTCTTTGTGAGCTTGCCCCTCATCTCCTCCAACCACTTCTGTCTCTCGAGCTCTCCAGAGGCTATTGCCTGGATGATTTCCTTAAGCCTCTGATTAACCTTTATCATTCCTGTATATGCCCTGTATAGCTTAATTGCATCTGCTAAGCTCATCATTCCCTCCTCTGCAACTTCCTTTCCTTCCTTGTAGAGGGAGAACAGCTCGTCAACCTTCTTCCTTATCTCAATTATCTCTTCCTTGAACTCTTCTGGGATATCCATGTTCGTTATGTTGTTCATGAGCTCTAGATATGTGGCGTATTCTTTCTTGAACCTTGGAATTCCGTAATACTTGGAGATCGTCATGAAGGACTTCACTGCGGCTTGTTGTTGCATCATTATTCTCTCTTCTCTGTAATTAATGACGTCTGCCCCTTCAACTAGATATGTGCCTAGCAGTAGCTTTACATAGTAGTCTGGGATGTTGTCTGAAAGCTCTTCCTCAGTGCCAGCCTCGCTTATCGTGTCCACTATATCGCTCACATCATCGTTTGCAAATGGATCTCCAAAGTTCCATACTGCTGGCCCATAGCTGAAGCCAGTGGCAAGCTGAAGCCTTATCTCATCAGAATTCTCAATGAAGCTTAGTGGAATTCTGACCTCTACTGTGTTGGCATCGAGGTTCACTCCCACCATTGCGTCATCACTTGTAATGAAACTTCCGTCAGCGGATAGAACGTAGAAGAGTGATTCATAGCTTGAACCAGCTTTTGTTGTTGCAACCCTCTCACCACTGAACTGGCTTGAGGCTAAGTTGACTACAACTTGGATGTCCCATTCTAGTATGCTCTTAGTATCCATCTCGCCAGCAAACTCTGTTGCTCCTCCTTCCTTGAAGTCAATTGGAACTGCTATGAAGGTTGCTCCGTTATCTCCGATCTTTATGTTGCTCATGTTCTTGAAGACGAAAAGGAAGTACAGATATCTCTCGTCTTTTGCCACGCCAAATTTAATTAAGTCTGCATGAGATGAAGTTCCTCCTGGGAGGTAGGGATCCTTCTCCGTTCTCTGATCATCTGGAGCATCGCTCCATATGAATACTCCATTCTGTAAGGTAAAGGTGTTGTTGTTAAGGCTTACTTCCGGCCAGTCGCTTGGATCTCCATCGACGCTTATCTTTCCAACCCAGACAACACTAACATCAAATGTTGCAACGTTATTGTTTTCGTTGAGCTCAACGACGGTATTTTCTTCATCTACAGTGGCGTTGATTCTGTACATTCCTTCCTGAGTTGGTGTCCAGTTAAATGTTAGAACTTTCTCTTCTTTTGGTCCAAGAGATACTGTCCAGTTCTTATAGAGTGTTCCGTTTATGTAAACCCTAACTTTTGTTGAAGGAACTCCTATTCCACCAAGGTTCTTCACATGCACCTCATACTCTGCAAGCTTATTCACTCCAACAACATCTGGACCCTTAATCTCGACAGTCAAGTCAGGGAACTCAAATGTTGTTGCCAAGTTAGAGAGCTTGTCATAATCTGTCCATGAGTCTCCTGGAGGCACTTCGGAGTCTGAGGGAGCTGTGTCAACTGCGCTACTTCCATCTCCACCAGCAATCCAAGCAATTATGGCAAATTTTCTTGTAATTCCACCCAATGCGTCCCATGGTATTGCTATTTCTAGGGTTTGTAGTCCTTGGCTTGTGTCTCCAGTGTATGCGAAGCTTCCTCCGACATCACTAATGCTCTTGTAGTCCCATCCTGAGCCAGTCCAGTTTATGAAGTTGTCAGCAGTAATTCCACTACCACCACTCCACCAGAAGTAAATCTCGTAGTCAACTGCAAATCCTTGGAATCCAATCTTCCTACCCCAAGCATCTGTGTCTCCGGTGTATCCGTTTCCACTTCCTGGGTCTACGTCAATTCCAATTCCATAAGCAACATCCCAGCTTGCAGTGTTGTTAGTCTTTATGGCAATATAGAGATAATTACTGTCCCAGGAGACATATAGGCTCTCTAGGTCAGCTCCAGGATACCCACTTGGAAGTGAAGAGCCAACCTTTTCATAGTCTGCCCAATCATCTAAGCTTCCATCGATATTCTTTGGAGATAGCATTATTACACTTAGGTTCGTGAATACATCTTGATCAACCCACTCGTTATCGCTGTCTACAATGGTGTCATCAACGGGTAGTGAATCAACTGCGCTACTTCCATCTCCACCAGCAATCCAAGCAATTATGGCAAATTTTCTTGTAATTCCACCCAATGCGTCCCATGGTATTGCTATTTCTAGGGTTTGTAGTCCTTGGCTTGTGTCTCCAGTGTATGCGAAGCTTCCTCCGACATCACTAATGCTCTTGTAGTCCCATCCTGAGCCAGTCCAGTTTATGAAGTTGTCAGCAGTAATTCCACTACCACCACTCCACCAGAAGTAAATCTCATAATCTATGGCATAGTTGTTTCCAAAGGCTATTTTTCTTCCCCATGCGTCTGAGTCTCCGGTGTATCCGTTTCCACTTCCTGGGTCTACGTCAATTCCAATTCCATAAGCTAGGTCCCAACTCTGGGTATTGTTAGTCTTTATGGCAATGTAAAGATAGTTGTCATCCCAGGCAATGTACAATTTGTCAAGGTTTGCTCCTGGAAGGCCGGAGTCTCTTCCATAAGCAATAGCATCTGCTTTGATCCATTCCTCTAAGTTTCCATCTATTGAAAACGGTGTTGGAGTGTACAGTGCAAGCGCCTTGGGAATTCCTGAAAGTACTAATAAGAGCACCATAGCAAAGACCTGGGCATTCCTTCTCATGGTGTCACCTCAAGTGATATTTAGTCACTGAGAAGTTTAAATATTTTGTTGGGTCTAAATATGTGCATAAAAGCTACTCTTCAAAGAGCCACAGAACGGCTTGAGGGAATCTCTTTCCCCAATAGTACTCGTTATGTAATCCTCCTTTGTCAATCACAACTTTAAGGTTGAATTCCTCCCTATAACCCTTCTCTTTTAAGATTTTGACCATTTTCTCATTGCTTTCAGAAAATGCCTTTGGGTTTCTCCCTTCATTCGTTCCCCAATCAATGTAAATTTTTTCTGGCCCTTTCTTTGCTTCTCTCACGAAGTCATATATCTCGGGATTAAACCAGAATGCCGAGCTCATTGCTCCAACGTATCGGAAGACTTCTGGATATGAAAAGCCTGCATATATAGCCATTAGTCCACCTAGTGAAGATCCCATTATTCCAGTTTTTTCTGGATCTGTCCTATAGTGAGCATCAATATAGGGCTTTAAAGTCTCTACTATGAACTTCACCGTAGCGTTTCCAAGTCCTCCCCTTCTATAATCTCTATTTACCCAGGGAGCATATTCGTCTATTCTCCTATCTCCTCCATTGTCTATCCCAACTACTATGATTGAGAAGTTCTTTTCTTTGTATAGCTTTTCTAAGGCTTCATCAACTCCCCATTCTCCAGCAAAAGAAGTAGCAGCATCAAAAAGATTTTGACCGTCGAACATGTACAGTACGGGATACCTCTTGGTTGAATAGTTATAATCCGGAGGTAAATATATCCATATTCTTCTTGTCGTGTTTAATTGAGGAATAAACATTTCAAAAGTTATCACATTTCCAGTTATGGTGTGCTTTACGTTTTTCTCCACAAAATCTCTCCAGTTATGAACTTTAAACTCGTAAGTTCCAGACTTGGTAAAGGTGAATCGTCTATTTGGTATTTCTTCTCCATTTATTCCTTTTTCCACAGTTTCCCACGAGCCACGGGTAAACTTAAATTGTATCGTTTTTCCATAGGGAAATGTTAAAGTTATTTTCCATCGTCCATCTGGAAGTTTGACGAGCTTATATCTTTCGTCTTTTGGGTTCCAGTTGTTAAAGTCTCCAGCTATGTATATGGAATCATTTTCAGGTGTATATTCTGGAACAGAGACTATAAAAGTGACCGTTATCTGTGGAGAAGTTGTGGTTGTTGTTTGTGTAGGAGAATTTGATTCTAAAGTTTGGGTTTGAGTTTGTTCACTTATACACCCACTCACCACAGCTATCAAAAGAACTGTCGAAAGATACATGATCATTCTCTTCATCTAATCACCGAGAATAATTTTGGTGGTCCCGCGGCCCGGATTTGAACCGGGGACCTGCGGATCTACAGTCCGCCGCCACTACCAGGCTAGGCTACCGCGGGACCCTACTGTGAACCCCAATGGATTTTCATCAGATATGGATTTATAAACTTTTCGCGATGCCTATTTAAGCATATTCACATCTAATCCTTTCATGCCGTGTCCATTTTGCAATCCTCCAGCCGAGAACATTGTCTATGAAGATGATAAAATAAGAATTCTCTTAGACAGCTTTCCCGCTAATCCTGGACATCTTTTAGTCGTCCCAAAGAGGCACATAACCAACATTGAGGGGCTTAATGAGGAGGAAAAAGTTATGCTTATGAAGGGAGTTGAGATGGCAATCAAAGCCTTGAAAGAAGCATTAAATCCAGATGGATTTAATGTGGGAATAAATTTGGGAAAGGCTGCTGGCCAAACGGTTTCTCATCTTCATGTCCATGTTATTCCCAGGTACAAGGGAGATTGTAAGCATCCTGAGGGTGGTATCAGAAAGGCCGTTTTAAATGCGAAGGATGAGAACTTAGGAAGGCAGGATAAGAGGCTTGAAAGTAAGTACGTCGAAATCCTGAGGGGGCTACTTAATGAGAAGTAGCATAGTTTTTGGAGCTCTAGGGGCTGTAATCTTGATTTTAGTTAGTCTAACAGTTAAGCCGTTCTTCTCTTCCTTTTTCTTTGCATTTGTAACAGCTTATGTTCTCTCCCCACTCCACACAAAGCTTTCGGGGAGGTTTGGAGAGAGGCAAAGTGCACTACTTCTCATTTTCGTTCTCCTAGCTGGGGCGGTTGTATTGATGATAATTCTCATATACACCTTAAATCCCGTGCTGAATCAAGCATATGTGTACCTTCAAGATATAGATTCTCTGATATCCCGTGCTCCTCTCCCAAAATCAATATCCGATGCCTTCTTGGGAATCTACCATCAATTAGCACCTAGAGTTCAGGAGTACATCCTTTCTTTCACTTTCTCCATTCCAAAGTACATTCTCCAAGTTGCCGCATACTTGGCATTTGTCTACTACTTCCTTCTTCACGAGAAAGATATTGCTAAATTAATTCCCTTTGAAAGTGATGAAAAAATGAAGAAAATTCTATACAGGGGGAACTTAACGCTCCAGGCTTTAATAAAGGCGTGGCTTCTTCTTAATATTGCCAAGGGGATACTCATGACGATTGGCTTCATAATATTTGATGTTTCCAGTTTACCAACTGCCATACTTGCAGGGATTGTTACGATACTATTTTCTTTTATCCCACTCTTCGAAGGATGGATGGTTTGGCTGGCTGGGTCAATTTACCTCCTTAATTCAGGACATTTTATTAGAGCTATACTTTTGGCTGCATATGGAGCTGCTCTAGTTTCTCCCTTGCCAGATTTCACAATTAGACCAAAAATAGTTGCGAAAGAGGCAAAGTTCGATGAAACTCTCGTGTTGATTGGAATGATTGGAGGAGTATGGGCCATGGGATTAAAGGGACTAATTATAGGCCCAATAGTCCTAAACGTTGCAGTGGAAATGCTGAGGGAGTGGCAAAAACTAAATAGAGCTAGAGAATCTTAACTCCTTTCTCCTCTAACTCCCTCAGGACTTTCTTTTCGTCTTCGGGGTTTATTCCCTTCACGGCATCTTTGAGAAGATAAACTTCGAAACCATGCTTTAGGGCATCTAAGGCCGTAGCTCTCACACAGTATTCAGTTGCAACACCGCAGATGTAAACCCTCTTTACGCCATTCTTCTTGAGGATCTCAGCTAAGTTAGTCCCCTCAAATCCTGAATATGCCTCCTTATCTGGCTCAGTGGCCTTTGAAATTATTATTGCATCCTCCGGAAGATCGACCACTATCTCCGCTCCTGGGGTATTCTGAACACAGTGCTTTGGCCATGGTCCACCTCTTTCCTTAAAGCTTATATGATTTTCAGGGTGCCAGTCTCTCGTCGCAACTATCAAAGCTCCCTTCTCCTTGAATTCTTTTATGTAGTCATTTATTCTGGGAATTATTTTGTCACCTTCAGGTACTGGAAGAGCCCCACCGGGCATGAAGTCTCTTTGCATGTCAACAATAATGAGGGCTTCCTCTGGCATTATGACCACCTCATATGCATTTACCTTTTGTTCTATTTTTAGTTTATGGTCACGGCATCCAAATTATTCCCTAAACATTTTTATTTTTGCTTTGCCACTCTCCATTCATGAAGGAGGTCAAAATTTCTATTTTCGGTTTTGGAACAGTTGGCAGGGCTTTGGCTGAAATAGTTGCCGAAAACTCAGAAGTTTACGGGATTAAGTTGAAGGTAGTCTCAATAACTGACAGGAGCGGGACTCTCTGGGGGGACTTTGACCTACTTGAGGCCAAGGAAGTTAAGGAAGCAACTGGGAAGATAAGTAACATAGGAGATTACGAAGTCTATTATCTTAAGCCAGAAGAGATAATTGAGGAGATAAGACCAGATATCTTTGTTGATGTCAGTAGTTGGGATGATGCGGCGAGGGTTTATGAGTTCGCATTAAAGGAGGGGGTAAGCGTAGTAACAAGCAATAAGCCACCTATTGCCGAAAGTTATGATAAGTTGCTAAAAGCTTCCCAAGAGGGGAATGCTGGATTATTCTTCGAAGCTACCGTGATGGCAGGAACGCCGATTATAGGACTTTTGAGGGAGAACCTGCTCGGAGAGAAGATAGAGGAGATCAAGGCAGTTGTTAATGCAAGTACAACTTTTATTCTCACAAGAATGGAGCAAGGAAAGACATTTGAAGAAGCTTTTAATGAAGCTAAATCCCTGGGAGTGTTAGAGGAGGATCCTTCTAAGGACATAGATGGAATTGATGCCTTCTATAAGGCAAAGATTCTTCACTGGGTGTCATATGGAGCTCCTCCAGAGTTTGAGGAAAGAGTTGGGATTCGAGAAGTTAAGGATGCAAGAAATGTTAGATTGGTGGCTCAAGTCTCTGAAGGAAGAATAAGTGTGAAGCCCATCAAACTCCCGGAGAATAGCCCATTATTGGTTGAAGGAGTACAAAATGCTGCAATAATAAAGACGGACAATTTGGGGGAAGTTGTTCTTAAAGGCCCAGGGGGAGGAGGAAGAGTTACTGCGAGCGGAGTTTTCACAGATATAATCAAAGCTGCCCTAAGGTTTCCAAAGGCTAGGTAATTAATGCCTCTCCTTTATTTTCATCGTGTACTTAGGGTATATCTCTTTTGTAAACCTAACGAACTTTGTTTTCCTGGGGCTTTTTACTACCGTTATCTCAACATCTGGGGGTAAGTATTCGTAGTACTGGCCATCTATAGCAAGTATTATCTCCCTGTCACTAACCAGTGTAATGTCGACCCTTGAGCTCCCTGGGATTACCATTGGGACTGAGGTTTTAGGGAGGGGGAGAAGAGGAACCACGAGGATTACATCGAGCCTTGGATCTACAAATGGACCTCCAGCGGACATTGCATAACCAGTAGAGCCGGTAGGAGTTGAAACAACTAATCCATCTGCCCTAACTTCATCCGCTAATCCTCCGTCTACGTAATACTTTAGGTGAATTATCTTTCCTGGGATTCCAGTTAATATTGCAACTTCATTTAATGCATCAGGAACTCTGTTTTCCCCGTTTATATAAGTTCTGACCTTAATTCTCTCATCTATGTAGTATTCTCCTTCTATCAGCCTGCTTAATGCAAAAAAGGTGTCTGAGGGCTCAACTTCTGTAAGAAAGCCAAGAGTTCCCATATTTACGCTCAATATTGGAATATCTTTTTTTGTCATGTGTTCTATTCTGAGTATCGTTCCATCTCCACCAATCGCTATTATGAAATCTACATCGAATTCTTCCAGAGGTATTACGTCTCTCTCATTAAAATATGGGAAATGCTCGTAAGTATCTTTGTCTACAACTACATCATATCCACTAACTTTAAGAAAATCATAGACCCTGTAGGCGAGCTTTAGAGCCTCCTCTTTATCCCTCCTTGCAACTATTCCAAACTTCATGAGAATCGTTTATTTAAGAAATCTTAGACTTAAAAAGATTTATGGAACGTGCAAAAAGGAAAGTTAATACTCCCTTTCAACAATGAATCTAGCTAGCAGTTCTAAATCTTTCCTAGCCTCACTCTCAGGAAGAACCTTAAGGGCTTCATTTGCCTTCTTTACCATCTCTCTAGCAATGTTGGCGGCATAATCTATACTTCCATATTTCTTAAGCAAATCTATTGCCTCCATGACTTCTGCCTTGATGTCTTCCTCTATTATCCCCTCCCCCTTTACATCTCCAGCGTACTTTCCGAAAACTTTCAGGAACTTCTGCTTATCTTTTTCATCGGCGTTTTCGAAGAAGTGGGCAACTATTAGGGTTTTCTTGCCCTTTCTAATATCGCTCCCCACAGGCTTTCCGAGCTTCTCCTCGTCGGCAATCAAGTCAAGGACATCGTCCCAAATCTGAAAGGCTATTCCAACGTTTCTTCCCCAAGTTGATAGTGCATTAATGTATTCTTCGTTGTCAGTCCCAACTATTCCTCCAACCTTTGCAGATGCATCAAACAAAGCCCCTGTCTTCCCACTTATCATCCTCATGTACTCTTCTATTGTTACGGTGTCCCTCTTCTCAAATTCTAAATCCATAGCTTGACCTTCACAAAGCTCATTTGATGCCTTTACAACTGTTTCAAGAACTCTTGCCTTCTTTTCCGGTGGTATCTCTGCCCTCGAAATAGCCTCAAAGGCCTTGCTGAAGAGCAGATCTCCAGCTAATATTGCCATGTTGATTCCCCAAACCTTATGAACTGTGGGCCTTCCCCTCCTAGTTTCATCCATATCCATAATATCGTCATGCACTAAGGAGTAATTATGAATTAGTTCTATAGCTACAGCTGGGTATATTGCCTTTTCCCACTCTCCCCCCACAGCTTCAGTTGCCGTTAAAACAACAAATGGCCTAACCCTTTTTCCACCAGCCAGGGGATAGTGCCTTGCGGCTTCATAAAGAATCTTTGGTTCCTTTTCAGGGATTAGAGAGAGCAGTTTTTCATCAACAAACTTAGCCTTCTCCTTTATCTTTTTAAAAAGCTCATCATACATCTAATTCACCCCCCTAAATTGTTATTGCATGACCGTTTCTTGAAATGAAAACATCCTTGCCAATCATATATCCTTCCTCTTCTGCCAATTCTGCATAGTGCGTGAGCATCCTGAACTCCCCATGCGCGGGAACTATGTTCTCTGGGTTGAGCATCCTTATTAAATACCTGTGATCCTCCTTGCTTGCATGACCACTTACGTGCAAATTCTTTATCATTCTTACCCCTTTCATCCTTAACTTTGTCTCTAGGGCATACCTCTGAGCTATATTTAAGGGGTTCGGTATGACTCCTGCCGAAAAGACAACTGTATCCCTCGGCCCTATATCATAGAGCTCTCCGTTAGCCATTCTTGTTAGTATTGCCCCCGGCTCACCCTGATGACCAGTTACCACGAGAAGATAATTTTCTCTCGCCTGTGAAACTTCCTTTAAAACCTTGCTTATTGCATTTGGGCTCCTCAAAACTCTGGAACCTTTCATCTTTATCAAGCCCAACTGCTTTGCTATTCCAGTATACTTGGCTAGAGACCTTCCTATGAATACAGCTTGCCTTCCCATCTTATTTGCTATCTCTATCAGCGCTTGAAGCCTCGTTATGTGGCTCGCAAAGGTTGTAGCTATAAGTCCATCGGCCTCCATCCCCTCATATAGGAAGAAGTCTTCGAGGAGCATCTTCGCAACGGCCTCGCTTGGAGTTTTTGTTTCTTCAGCGACCCTCGTTGATTCAGCTATTAAAACCTTAACTCCTTCTTTTCCAAGCTCTTTTAGCCTTTTGTAGTCGGGTTTCTCCCCGTAGGGGTGATTGTTGTCAAATTTGTAGTCGCAAGCGTAAACGACAGCTCCCTCTGGGGTGTGGATTACAACTATCGAAGAGTGAGGAATTGAATGGGTTATCTGGACAAATTCTATGGCCAGATTCTCGCTTACTTGGACAATCTCCCCATAATTGGTCTCATAGAGTGGGTTTGTGACCTCAAAATACTCTTCTCCCTTTATTTCGCTCTTCGCTAACCTAATCGTGTAGGGGGTTCCATATATTGGAACGTCAGGATAGTGGGGGGCTAGCTTTCCCACTGCCCCTATGTGATCCAAGTGCCCGTGGGAGAGTGCTATTGCAACCACTTTCTTATCCCTGATTGGCCTGTCGTCCGGTATTGCTCCAAGCTTCCTTAGCTCTTTTGAGCTCATCTTCTGGAACTCAACGTCTTCGTGAATCAAAACCCTGTCGAGCCTTATTCCCATGTCTATTATCACTATCTCCCCTTCGTATTCAACAGCAGTCATGTTCTTTCCGACTTCCTCGTAACCCCCGAGAGTGTAGATTTTTATCATGCTCTCTCCTCCCTTATCTCCCCGAGCCACTTGGGCACGGGGAAGAACTGAATTGTTGTTTGAGTTTTGGTTTAAAAAGATGTGGGAGAAAAAGTTTCACTCTCTTGGGATATACTTAAAGGTGCCATTGTAATAAACTCCCACTCCTTCGAAAAGTCCAAACTCCACGTACCCATTGGGAAGAACTTTAGCCTTTCCTGTAAGTAAGTCCATAAGGACAGAGGGATTATCTCTCACAAAGCTCTTTCTAAAGATAATCTTGGAACCTTGGAAAATTAACACTTCGGCATAGTGAGGAGTATTATCTCCGTAGGGAATTTCTATACCAAAGGCCGTGTAATTTCCTGCTGAAATTAGAAAGACGTCCGTTGCCCTATATAGGTTAGAGAAAACAAACTTTTGGATTAATCCCCTTTCTCCGTAGACATACAAGCAGTTTTGCGTAACATTTCTTAGGAGGGGTGGGAGATCGGGGGACTTTCCCCCAATTCCTTGAGGGATTTCAGCTATAAAGAACACTTCGCTATTGTTGGAGAAAAGTATGCGAGGGTAATGTAAAATAGCTCTCCACTTATACGGTGGTTGAGGTTTGTGCTCCCACAAGAGACTCCCGTTGTAGCTGTACGCTTTAATCTTTGTTACCTCGACAACTTCAGTTACGTTCTCAACTCCTTCCTTAATAACTACTTCTACACCTTTGATTGTATCATTTGAGCCTTCTATCCTTCTATAGGTCGTTGTAGTTGTTCTTGTGTAGATGTAAACTGGAATGGTCAAATTTTCATAAGTTTTTTCAATTACTACAAACCCCCAGGGGAAGAAATAAGCCTTTGAAGCGTTGAGGAAGAATCTAGAGTTATTTATGTATATTATATATCCCCGAGTAGCTTTTGCCACTTTAACATTTCCATACTCTCCAATAAGCCCCGTTTCATTTACATCTTCCGGAATTTTCGAAAGAATGGTAATAGGTGTTTCGTGATTCCTGGTATTTGTGTGAGGAGCATTAATACAGCCTAGCAATAAAGGAAAAAAGAAGAGCAGTGTTAATAAAATACTGATTTTTTTATTGATTTTTTTCATGACCACCAGTCCCCCAATCCATGTAACAATTCTTGATGCCAAATATGGGAGCCTAAAGTTATGGTTAGCCCAGTTTCACTCGTCGAACCAAAACTACGAGTTGCAAACATTGGAAATGGTGTATAGAAAGGATATCCAGTTGCTGTTATACTAGCTAATATTACAATTATAATTATTCCTACCTGGAAATATTTTATTCATTGTTAAGTCACCATTATTTATTGAATTTGTAAAATTATATAAAAACTTATTGTTTAAGTTTTTGAATTTTTGTCATATTGAAGTAGGATTTCTATGGCTCTTCTCATAAGTCTTAAAGGTTTAGCTCTGGGGCTTATATTGGGATCGAAAGCTTGTTCTGAATAAGACTAAAATAGAATTGAAAAATGCAATCTCTCTCACCTGTTCTATAAGAGTATAAAAGAACAAAGAACTAGAATAAGGACATCTTAAGATATTGCTTTGGAATTCTAACCCTCACTGTTTTTCTAGGATCAACAAGCTGACTTATTTGGACATCCATAATTAAGCTTGCTAACATATAAGCCTCATCCCAGCTTAGTTCATTTGCTCTTCTCAGAATATCAACGCCCTGCTTTACCGCTTCCCTAACAGCATCTTCAAGGTCTTCCTCTGAAACCAGGATATAGTAAGCATCACTAGTTTCCACTATCGGCCACTCTATGCTCCCACTTAAAACTTCAGTCTTAACTGTAACCTTTCCACTAACTTCACATGCAGAAACACAAACCTCTCCATCGGCCATAACTGCATGTAAGTCACCTAATGCCAAATAAGCTCCATCTTTAAAGATCGGGAAGTAAACCGTTGAGCCCTCAGTTATTAAGTTCGTGTCCATATTTCCCCCATGCCTTCCTGGGGTTCCGGTTGGTATTTCTTCTGGAGAAGCAACGCCTATGACTCCTATCATCGGTCTTACGGGAATCTTAAACTCTCCAAACTGAACAAAGCCATTAGCAATTCTGCATACCTTTGTTTTTGGGGCTTTTACAAGATCTCCAAGAACTCCAGCTCCTGGGGCTGTGACTATAACTCCTCGATCATTAACTTCAATTTCAAGAATCTTAACCTTCAAAATCTTTCCTTTTTCAGCACCTTCAATGTACACTGGCCCTGTGGCAGGATTAACTCTCGAAAAATCTATCTTCTCAACAGTATCTTCTTCACTCCTTATTTGCCCACCAAGTGCATCGAGGGTTTCAAACACTATTATTTCTCCAGGCTTAGCTCTGGCAACTTCCTTCATATCTGGGCCGAAAGAGTACACATGCTTTTCCTTTGGGATAAATATCATGGCTTTCACCATAAATGCTAGGTAGGTTATCTTTAAAAGCTCCGCCTGAATGCTTTTATACATGCAGTTTAGTGAGAACTTCGAAAGGGCAAAAAAGGAGGCTTTAATAAGCCTTGAAATTGCCCTAAGAAAAGGGGAGGTTGACGAAGACATAATCCCTCTTTTAAAGAAAATTAACTCTCTAGACAACTATTTCACTACCTCATCTTGCTCTGGAAGAATCTCCGTAATGGAGATGCCTCATTTTGGAGACAAGGTGAACGCCAAGTGGCTTGGGAAGTGGCACAGAGAGGTTTCCCTCGATGAAGTTTTGGGGGCTATTAAAAAGCATAGGAGTGGACAGCTGTGGTTTCTTGTGAGAAGTCCCATTCTTCACGTTGGGGCTAAGACTCTGGAAGATGCAATAAGGCTTGTAAACTTGGCCGTTTCCTGCGGATTTAAGTATTCTAACATAAAGAGCATAAGCAACAAAAAGCTAATCGTTGAAATTAGATCTACGGAGAGAATGGACGTTCTCCTAGGAGAAAATGGAAGAATACTCGTTGGAGAAGAATATTTGAGGAAGATAGTTGAGATAGCTAATGCCCAGGTGAGAAGGTTTAAGGAGAAGTTAAAGAGACTTGAGTCAAATATTGATGCGCTAAATCGATAAGTATATAACTTACGCCCCCATAAGTTACTTATGGTGGCATAAGTGCTTTTTGACTTAAGACCTAAAGAGAGAAGGGAGGACATCTTTGACAGAGAAAAAGAATTCAAAAAACTTGAGAAAAGTATTGAAGATTACTCAATGACTCTTCTCCTGGGAATTAGGAGGGTAGGTAAAAGCTCCCTTTTAAAAGCTTATCTATCCGAAAACCCAGGAATTCTGATAGACTGCAGAGAGCTCTATGGGGAAAGGGGCCATATTACAAGAAATGATTTAATAAGAAAGCTTCAAGAGAGAGGTAATCTTCTTCAAAAATTACTCTCAAAGTTTAAAGTGTCCTTTGATCTTAAGTTCCTAAAAATTGAGCCCAAAGAAGTTTCCCTTCTGGATATATTTGAGAGTCTTAATGAAGTGGGAAAGAAGATGGGAAAGTTTGTTTTAGCCTTCGATGAAGCTCAATACTTGAGATTTTATGGTTCCAGGGGAGGAAGAGATTTGCTAGCCCTTTTTGCTTATGCATATGACAATTTAGAGAATCTCAAAATAGTGCTCACAGGGTCTGAAGTTGGCCTTCTTCACGATTTTCTTGGTATAAGTGATTATGAAAGCCCTCTATACGGGAGGATTGCAGGAGAGGTCTACGTGGAGCCATTTGATTCTCACTTATCCAAAGAATTCTTAAAGGCAGGATTTAGGGAAGTTAACCTAAACGTTGAGGATGAAATCATAGAAAAGGCAGTCGAAATGTTAGATGGAATTCCAGGGTGGCTTGTCCTCTTTGGAGTGGTGTATATGAAAGAGAAAGACTACGAAAAAGCCATGAAGAGAACTTTTGAGATTGCAAGGGGACTAATACTCGGAGAACTCAAAGAGCTCGAGAAAAGAAGTCGTCGCTATCTTGAAATTTTAAGAGGAATAGCATTGGGTTACAACAGGTGGAGTCTTATCCGTGATTACCTTAGCGTTAAAGGAATTCCCACTCCCGAGCCAAGGCTTTACGAACTTCTCAGTAACCTCAAGAAGATGGGGTGGATCAAGGAAGTTGAAGGTAAATACATGCTGAGTGATCCTCTCGTTAAGGTTGCCTTGAGTGAACGGAAAACCTTATAAAGTAGGATGAGTGAAGGTTAGGCGATATCGATGAGGGGGGATTTATTTATCTCCAGCTCAAATGTTGCCTGAGCTTTCTACACGCTGTTCTAGGTTATTCTTCAATATAAATCCCAGGAGGGTTCTGAGATGATAAAGGAGCCAGAGTTTAGAGACTACACTCCGGGAAAGCTTGAAGAAAAAATAGAGCAATTCTGGAAGGAGAGCAACATATACCAGAAGGTTAAGGAGCTAAGAAAGAACGGACCAAAGTACTACTTCTTGGATGGGCCTCCGTATGTAAGTGGAGCAATTCACTTAGGCACTGCTTGGAACAAGATAATCAAAGATATGATAATAAGATTCAGAACAATGCAGGGCTATAACGTTTGGAGGCAGCCCGGTTACGACATGCACGGGCTTCCAATTGAGGTAAAGGTTGAACAGGCTTTGGGGTTAAAGACGAAGAAGGAGATAGAAGAAAAGATCGGAGTTGAGAACTTCATCCAGAAGTGTAAGGAATTCGCATTAAACAATCTCAGGATAATGACAGAACAATTCAAGATGCTGGGCGTTTGGATGGACTGGGATAATCCCTACATGACCATAAAGAATGAGTACATTGAATCAGCATGGTTCACGCTAAAGAGGGCTTGGGAAAAGGGTTTGCTGGAGAAGGACAAGCGCGTCCTTCACTGGTGTCCCAGATGTGAGACGGCTTTAGCTGAGCACGAGGTAAGGGGAGAGTACAAGCTGAGAAAGGATCCAAGCATCTACGTGAAGTTCCCAGTTGAGGGGAAGGAAAATGAGTACTTGCTAATTTGGACAACCACCCCATGGACCCTCCCAGCGAACTTAGCTGTTTCCGCCCACCCAGATTACGATTATGTAAAGGTGAGGGTTGATCTTAACGGTAGGGAGGAGTACTGGATATTGGCTAAGGCATTAGTAGAGAAGGTTCTGGGAGATATTGGTGTCAAAGGTGAAGTTGTGGAGGAGTTCAAGGGTAAAGAGCTTGAAGGTTTGAGATACGTCCATATCTTAATGGACGAGTACCCAAGGCAGAAGGAGTTCAGGGAGAAGTACGAGTGGGTCCATAGAGTAATACTAGCTGACTTCGTGACGTTGGAGGAAGGTACTGGGCTTGTCCACACAGCTCCTGGGCATGGTGAGGAAGACTTTGAAGTTGGGCAGAAGTATGGACTACCAGTTTACAGTCCGGTAGATGACCAAGGAAAGTACGTGGAGGGCAAGTGGAAGGGAGTATATGTTAAGGAGGCAGATCCTCAAATAATAGAGCATCTCAAAGAGAAGGGCTACCTAGTTAAGGCTGGAGAAATAGAGCACAAGTACCCCCACTGTTGGCGTTGTAAGACGCCACTAATCTTTAGGGCCACAGACCAGTGGTTCCTCAAAGTTAGCAAAGTTAAGGAGAAGATAATCAAGGAGAACGACGAAAAAGTAACTTGGTATCCTGAGTGGGTTAAGATAAGGTTCGACAATGGAGTAAGGGACAGCGGTGACTGGGTGATAAGCAGGCAACGTTACTGGGGAATCCCACTTCCAATATGGCAGAGCGAGGACGGAGAAATATATGTAGTCGGCTCCTGGAAGGAGTTGGTTGAGCTGGCTGTTGCAATAGAGGTCAACGGTGAAAGAATAGACTTGCCAGAGAGCTATGAGGAGAAGCTCAAGGTTATAGAAGAGAAGCTGGGCCCAGAAGACCTCCACAGGCCCTACGTTGATGCATTCATAATAAAGGTCAACGGAAAAGAGATGAGAAGGGTAAAGGATGTGGTTGACGTTTGGTTCGACAGTGGAATAGCGAGCTGGGCCTCCCTGGGATATCCCAGGAACAAGGAGCTGTTCGAAAAGCTTTGGCCTGCTGATTTCATAGTTGAGGGTGAAGATCAAGTTACAAAGTGGTTCTATTCTCAACAAGCTGCCTCAGTGATAGCCTTCGACACAGTCCCATATAGGGCAGTTGCAATGCACGGTTACGTTCTTGACGAGAAAGGAGATAAGATGAGTAAGAGCCTTGGGAACATAATAAGGCCTGAAGAGGTAGTTGAAAAGGCTGGAAGAGATACATTTAGATTTTACATGCTCTGGGCAACCAACCCCTGGGAGAACCTCAAGTTCAGCTGGAAGGGTGTTGAGCAGGTAAGGAGGATGCTCAACATACTCTGGAACGTTTACGTTCTCTCAGCAACTTACATGAGCCTAGACAACTTTGATCCAAGAAATGTTAAGGTAGAGGAACTGGAATTCAGAGAAGAGGATAAGTGGATACTGAGTAGGGTCAACAACTTGATAAAGGAAGTAGAGAACGGAATAGAGACGTTCTACCTAACGAAGGCTACAAGGGCATTATACAACTTCGTGGTTGAGGATTTGAGCAGGTGGTACGTGAGGCTGATAAGGAAGAGGCTCTGGGTTGAGGGTGATGATCCAGATAAGCTGGCAGCGTACTACACTCTCTGGAAGGTCTTTGATGTTCTGCTAAGGCTTATGGCACCGTTCACTCCCTACATAACCGAGGAGATCTACCAGAATATAATGAGGCCATTCACCGGCATCGAGAGCGTTCACATGCTTGACTGGCCAAAGCCAGATGAGAGTGCAGTAGATGAAGAGCTTGAGAGGGAGATGGAATTCATAAGGAGAATCGTTGAGGCGGGCTCAGCCGCAAGGCAGAAGGCCAAGATAAAGTTAAGGTACCCCGTCAGGAAGATAATAATTGAAACCCAGGACGATACTGTAAAGAAGGCAGTGGAGAGGTTAAACTACATACTTAGGGATCAGCTCAATGCCAAGGAAGTCGTCGTTGGAAATGTTGAGAGAGAAATTACCGTTAAACCGAACTTTGCCAAGGTTGGTCCAGAGTTCAAGGGAGATGCAAGGTTGGTGGCTAAGTGGATAAGCGAGCACGGTCTTGAGCTCTACGAGAAGGGAGAAGTCGATGTTGAGATAGAGGGCAAGAAGTTCCACTTAACAAGGGAGCATATAATTGTGGAAGAGAACATCCCAGACTTCCTCGTTGCAGAGGACTTCGAGGGAGGAAGGGTCTACGTCGACAAGACCCTTACAAGAGAATTGCTCGCTGAAGGATTGGCTAGGGAGTTCGTTAGAAGAATTCAAGAGATGAGAAAGAGGCTCGACCTTGACGTCAATGATAGAATTGTTGTCACAATAGAGACCACAGAGGAGAACCGCGAACTCTTGCAAGAGAATCTAGAGTATATAATGCGTGAGACTAGAGCTATCGAGGTTCGCTTTGAAGAGGCCAAGGGTTACGTTGTGGAGTGGCCAGAGGTTCAGGCAAAGATAGGAATTGAGAAGATTGAATGATTTTTTCCTCTTTTCTTTCCTCTAAAAATATTTTAACATCAGCCCGAATTGAAAGAGAAAAAGCTTGAATTAATTGAGTTGAATCTCAAGGATATTTGCTATAGGGCAATAGAAGAATTCTATCTGAGGCAAGAGTAATAGAGGAAGTGAAAAGAACAACCATTTATTTCAGGTAAAGTTAGAATCTCTCGGATTATTGTCCAAGGATAAGGCCTATTAGCGAGATTATAATTCCAATGAGAGATATTTTAATTAGTGATATTGCTTTCTTCTGTTGATCTTTTCTAAGCTTTGAAACTAGTTCCTGCTCCAAAGAGTTAGCAATACGTCCAAGATCTTCTGGAAGGGTGGGAGGAATTTCTCTCTCACTTACTTTGTCGGGGTTTAAAATAACGACTCTCATGGTTTTGTGAATCTTTGGCTTCGAATAGTACCTATACACTCCAGTGGTAAATAGAGATAGAGACAAACCCAGGAGAGAGGCAAATATAGCTGAGAGATTCATTTTCTTTCACCTCTTTGCTCCATAGTTAGACCAATGACCGCTGTAATTACAACTACAATTAACCATGTCCAGGCCACAATTCCCAGGAATGTGGGGGCTCTTTCACTACGAGTTAAGGCTAGGGAGGCAATTAGTATCATAAAGAGTGCCATCTCAAGCTGGAGTATCCATGAAATTTTCCTGCGGTTTGTAAGGACATTTCTAAAGGCTAATAGAATCATGAGGTATACAATCCCTCCAATTATTCCCGCATATGCTCCATCCTCCAACAAAGACATATTTATTCCTCCATTTAATTCTCAAATTGCCCGATTTCTTTCTAACTATATCTGCCATTGTCATTAACGTTAGTAAAATATTTAAAGTTACTTCTTATAAAATAACCAAACAACTGACAAAATTTATTGCAATAATTTAAGGCGCAACTTTTTAAAAGTTACTTATGATAATGTAATTAAAGTACTATTGGAAATTAAAGGAGGGGGTGTTAATTAATGAACTTAAAAATCATCTTGGGGATCATTTCTGTTGTATTGGGCGGAATTGCTTTGGGTTATATGATAAGAATGGCGATATTATATGGTCTAGCGACTTTGATAATAGCAACAAAAAGCGTTCCTCCTGGAAATGGGATATTATTTGAGGCTTCATACTCCATAGAAAGACTATCAATAAAACTAACGCCTCTCACAATCTCTTTATCCTTTGCCTTAGGATTTATTATTGCATGGAGGCTTTTCAGAAAGTACTATGGGGGATTAAGAAAATGAAAGCACTAGGAGGTGTGATTTGGTACCACGTTAACCTTACCATGAGGAACATTAGGTACTGGATAACTACCCTTACCTTCGCTATTTTTATCTTTTATTTGTGGCATAAAGGGGCAATTTTTGATGATCCATCTGTTTTCGTAACATTGGGAATTGCAGTTCTAATGTATTCCCACCTATTCAACCCTGTTAAAATCGGAAAATTGCTCTATTATAAGCCGAATTCGGGTGCTATTGCAATTCTTATCTCAATTATAGCGACTTTTCCCGTGATATTTATGTTTAGCTATGTATATCCTAATTCCTTCTTATTGAACTTTGTAGTCTTTTCTTTGCTGGCTTTACTCCCACTTTCAACTTCCCTAAGGCTTAGAATGGGAATTTCTCTATTTGGAGCGTTTCTCCTACTAATCCTCGATAAGAAGAATATGTTAATTGGATATTTTGTGTTATTGGCACTATATCTAACTGTGATTGTGATCAAAAACAGAATGGTGGGAGTGTACTTTGTTGGAAGTTCATATATCTCTACATTATCTGCAGAAGTAAGGTTGTTGTTACTCATCTTTTCAGTTGCCTATATAGTGGTTGTAGGGTATATAGAAAGTCTTGGAATACCTTTCAGGTGTGGCTTCTGGGAATGTGAAACCAGGTGGCCTCCATGGGTAATTTTAGACCCAAGAAATTATATTTACGTAAAGATTACAGCAATCTTGGCTGCTATTTGCCTTTCTACGCCTTTGCTCTGGCCTTTCCTCCTGGGAATTGACTATTACATGGATTATCATCTTATCTATCTTCATTACCTTAGACCCGAGGGCTACCTAAGAAGATTATTTAAAGAGGTCGTGCTCTTTTCCCTTTCCCTAATCTTGCCAATTATCTTCTATTCTTCCTCTATATCTGTGAATACTCTAGCTGGATTGATTATTACATTTGGTTTTGCGAGAGTTGTGATGTCTCTGATCCTTACAAACTTCGAGGATAACGCTTTCTTAGTTCTATACTCAATCATCGTCGTAGCCCCTTTTATCTGGGCAAAATTCTTTAGTCCATGGCTGGCAATCATTGGAGTTTTTCTAGCCCCTCTTGCTTATAAAGTGAGACTTCAACTGGAGGGAGAGTGAAATGAAGCATTACGTAAGCTTTTTTAAGTCCCTAACATTTTTCACTATCTATCTGGCTGGTCTAATTACAGTAATACCTTTAGGGATCACATATATAGTTGGAGTTAGAACTTTAAGCTGCGTTCTCTCATTCATACTCAAAAATTTTACAATTCCAGTAATTGGAGCTGTTTATCTTCATGAAGTTGCTCAATACCTTCCGATATCCTCACCTGTAGAAGTGAGAATTGACTATAAAAAGTTAGCATTTATATGGATTCCTCAAACTGATATTCCAAACCAGAGATACATTATAGGATGGATCCTTGGATTTTTGTTGCCCTTTGTTTTTGGATTGCTACTTATAGAGATAGGATACGGACTCACTGGTATTATATTTTTGATAATCTCTCTTTCTGGCCTAAGAGGTCTTTGGGAGGGAGCAAAATGAAGCTTGAAATAAGAGAGCTAAGCGTTGGCTACAAGAGGCCCCTTCTAGAAGATATTACACTTGAGCTGGAAAATGGTGATGCAGTAAACTTCTATGGCCCCAACGGGATAGGGAAAACCACCCTTCTAAAAACAATAGCCACTTATCTAAAACCTCTAAAAGGGGAGATTCTCTACAATGGTGCTCCAATAAGGAAGGTTAGAGGGAAGATATTCTTCCTCCCCGAGAGTATTTTGGTCCCAAATAAGGTAAGGGCTAGAGACTATCTTAAGGCAGTAGCCAGTTTATATGGTGTAAACCCAAGTATGGAGGAAGTGGTAAGGGCTCTTGATTTGGTTGGTATTTCCGACGAGAATATAAAGTTTGAAAAATGTTCCCAGGGGATGAAGAGGAGAATTCAGTTGGCTTCAGCTCTACTCGTCAATGCCGAAATATTTGTTCTAGACGATCCGGTTGTAGCTATAGATGAAGACTCAAAGCACGAAATATTAAAGGGAATTGTTGATACTCTTAAGAAGAGGGGCATCGTAATCATATCTTCCAGAGAAAAACTTCCATACTTTCCCATTAATGAGGATGTTGTAAAGTACAAACCTAAGCTCTGAACTACAGAGTTTGACCTGAGTATAAATACCTCTACCTCCATTTAATTTTTGGTGGGATTTATGGAGGGGGTTAAAGAACTAAAAGAAGTACTTGACAAGGTTGAGAAGAAGCTTATGGCCACTTTTCATATATACACTGCCTTGATTTATTCAGCTTGGCTAGCGGGCATGGGAGGCTACCTTTTGGTATTTTTCCTGGCACCTAAATATACGGGCATTTACTGGCCTATCACAATAGCCCTAATAATTCTTGTAACTGTGAAGGTTTACAACAAATATCTAAAAGTTGAGGCCAGTGAGGGAAAAGTAAGCTACGGTTGGATAATTGGTTGGATAATTGGTGGCGTTGCCTTTGGCCTTCTAGGAGATGCAAGAGGGCTAGCCTCTATGATAGCACTTGGCCACCTGGGAATGTACATGTCCTTCAGAGAGAACAGCATGTTAATCCCTCTGTTGGTAATTTTAACGTTTGTAAGTCCCACTTGGGAACTTGCGACAGCATTAATAATCCTTACATACTCAGTTGTGACGTTAATTAACCTATACAAGACCTTTAGGGTGATCTAATGGAAGAAATCAAAGAGATCATGAAATCTCACACCCTGGGAAATCCTGTTAGGCTGGGAATTATGATATATCTCTTTCCCAGGAGGAGAGCTCCTTTTTCTCATATTCAAAAGGCTCTCGACCTAACTCCTGGAAATCTTGATTCCCACATTAAAGTGCTTGAGAAGCATGGATTCGTGAGAACATACAAGGTGATAGCGGACAGGCCTAGGACTATGGTGGAGATAACCGATTATGGCATGGAAGAAACCAGGAAATTCTTGAGTCACTTGAAGACAGTAATCGATGCAATACATTTTTAATTGTTGTTAACAATGTAGAGGTAGGTGAGAGAGATGGCTGAGGACATTGAGGAGATTAGGAGAAGGAAGCTCATGGAATTGCAGAAGAAATACTTAGAGCAGCAAAAGGCTCAAGAAGAAGCAGAGAGGCAACAGGCGTTAATTGAAGCTCAAATCCAGGCGATATTGAGGAGAATTCTAACTCCTGAGGCGAGAGAAAGGTTGGCCAGAGTTAAGCTCGTGAAGCCTGAGCTTGCGAGGCAGGTTGAGCTTATACTTGTCCAGCTTTACCAGGCAGGCCAGATAACCGAGAAGATAGACGATGCAAAAATGAAGAAGATTCTGGCCCAAATAGAGGCGAGAACAAGGAGAGAATTTAGAATTAAATGGTGAACCTTGATTTCCCTTTTTCGCCTATGATAAGGGAAATTATTATATGCAAAGGTCACAGAAACGTCAAGGCGACCCACCGCTCCACTTTTGAGATAACCAGAGAAGATTACCTAACGGAGAGGGGAGACTGTATTATCTGCATATCTGCAGATAAGGCTCTTAAAGATTTATCTCAGGAAGTTAAGGAGGCTATAAGGTCTGGAAAGAAAATTAAAATATTAATTAGAGTTGGCGAGCTTGTTGATGAGGTTACAGCCTATGGGGATCCCAGGCTAACTCTGGAAAGCGAAACTTCTATGGTTATAAGAAAAAGCAACTGGATAGATGGGAGAACGCTTGCAATTAAAGCCAACAAGGCTGCTAAAGATATAGATAGGAGGATCGTTGAAAGGCTTAAAGATCCAAACACCACTGCAGTTATAGAGATTATTGTGGATGATGAGTAGTCAGAAGGCTGAGTTGATGATGAAGGACGCCCACGCCTGACTCTTTTCTATATATTGCTATATAGACTATTGTCTATTACATATTCTATTTTCGAAATGTTTATATATGTATATGGTATCACTTCTAGTGGTGATGGAAATGGAGAGGTATGAGAGCAAAATAGTAATCCTACCACAGTTTTGGAGGATGCTCAACAAGTTCCTCCCAGGAAGAGAAGAGAAGGAAGAGCAAGAAGTAGCCCAACCAGTGGGGCCACCAAACGAAGTGGCAGTGGAATATGAAAAAGCAAAGGTAATGATAACCAGCGTCAACAAGTTCATTCGCTACTAGACCTTAGGCTGAGCCAATACAAAGCTTTTGCTGCCCTCTCTGGAGTTGGGAAGTTCTTTATTTTTTTGCTTTCTAAAATTTTTATTCCCTCCCTTACTAACTCCCCAGCCATGAAGTTTACTATTATTGGCTTATCACAATTTGCCTCGACAACAGCTCTTGCTATCTCCTCGCTGGGTATGAATATTGGTGGAACGCATATCACCAGAATGGCATCCACATTCTCATCCCTACACACAACTTCAATGGCCCTCTTATACCTTTCATAGTCTGCATCCGCTATCAAATCAACTGGATTCTTTACTGAGCACTGGGGAGGCAAAAAACTCCTTAATTCCTCCACTGTTTCTTCAGTCAGCTTGGCAATTTCTAACCCCAATCTCTCAAGCTTGTCAGTAGCCAAAACTCCTGGGCCACCTGAATTGGTTATAATTGCCACTCTCCTTCCAGCTCTTTCGTACATCTCAAAGGCCTTAGCTGCATCGAAAAGCTCTTCCATCTCCTCAACTTCTATTGCCCCAGCCTGCCTGAATGCAGCCCTGTATATTTCGTAACTTCCAGCAAGGGAGCCTGTGTGAGATGCGGCAGCCCTCGCTCCGGCCCTACTTTTTCCCGCTTTAAGGATTATGACGGGCTTTTTTGACGCTGCATAACGGAGTGCATCCAGGAACTTTCTTCCATCCTTTACTCCTTCAATGTAGAGACCAATAACCCTAGTATTTTCATCGTCGGCAAAGAACCTTAGAAAATCACTCTCATCAAGGTCAGCGGCGTTCCCATAGCTAACGAAGGCTGAAAATCCAATGCCTTCTTCATTCCCCATGGCCAATGCTGCTCCTCCAAATGCTCCACTTTGGCTTATCAGAGCTAGCCCTCCCGGATTAACGCGGACTTCAAAGGAACCGTAGAACTTTGCATGAACCCCGAAGATCCCCGCACAGTTTGGCCCTATCACCCTAATTCCAGCTTCTTTTGCAGCTTTTATTAGCTCTTTTTCAAGCTCCACATTTCCAACCTCAGAGAATCCAGCGGAGATAACTACAGCTCCTTTTGTAAGCCCTTTTAGTCCCCTTATCAATTCTGGAACGAGCTTTGCTGGTATGGCTATTATTGAAACATCAACTGGCTCATCGAGCTTCTCTTTTATGTTAAATTTTTTACCCGCCACTTCTACTTCTCCACCTTTGGGATTCACAGGAATTATCTTGCCCTCAAATCCTCCCTCAACTATGTTCCTCAGTATTTCCCTCGCTATTGCTCCCTCTCTGAATGAGCCAAATATGGCCACACTATTTGGGTAAAAGAAGTACCTCATTTCAACCCCCGAGAAGTTTTTATTTAATCAAGATAAAAGGGTAGCGATGAAAAAGAAGTACAAAAAAGTTGTCGTTGGTGGAACTTTCGATAGGCTTCACCTGGGCCACAAGGCCCTCTTGAGGAAAGCATTTGAAGTTGGTGAGATAGTCTACATAGGCTTAACATCAGATGAGATGATTAAGGAAAAACAATACTCCGAGAGAATTCTCCCCTATGAGAAAAGGCTCCTCGACCTCATCAAGTTCTTGGAGGTGAACAAATACAGGAACTATAGGATAATGAAGATTCACAATGCTATTGGATTTACAACTAAAATTAAGAGTTTAGAGGCTATAGTTGTTAGTGAGGAAACTTACAAGGGGGCTGTTCTCGTGAATAAGGCGAGGGAAGAGTTGGGCTTAAGGCCTTTGGACATAGTTGTCATTCCAATAATAAGGAGTAGACTCGGGTGTAAGATAAGCTCTTCCCTCATAAGGGCAGGACTTATAGACCCATTTGGCAACCCAATTAGGAGGGAAGAGAAGTGAGGGCAGTAGTTGTTGGAGCTGGGCTTGGTGGCCTTCTTGCTGGGGCATTTTTGGCGAGGAATGGACATGAAATCATTGTCCTAGAGAAGTCAGCCATGATTGGAGGAAGGTTTACGAATCTCCCCTATAAAGGCTTCCAGCTCTCTACTGGAGCTTTACACATGATTCCTCACGGCGAAGATGGTCCTTTGGCACATCTACTAAGAATTTTGGGGGCTAAAGTGGAAATAGTGAATTCAAATCCAAAAGGGAAAATTCTGTGGGAAGGGAAAATTTTTCACTATAGGGAGAGCTGGAAGTTCTTGAGCGTGAAGGAGAAGGCCAAAGCTCTCAAGCTCTTGGCTGAGATACGGATGAATAAATTGCCTAAAGAAGAGATCCCCGCTGATGAATGGATAAAGGAGAAAATAGGAGAGAATGAGTTCTTGCTGAGTGTTCTTGAGAGCTTTGCTGGGTGGGCAGATAGCGTTTCTCTTAGTGACCTTACAGCTCTAGAGTTGGCAAAAGAGATTAGGGCAGCTTTAAGATGGGGAGGGCCTGGGCTAATTAGAGGGGGATGCAAGGCTGTCATTGATGAGCTTGAAAGAATAATAATGGAAAACAAGGGCAAGATTTTAACGAGAAAAGAGGTCGTTGAAATCAATATTGAAGAAAAGAAGGTTTATACAAGGGATAATGAGGAGTATAGCTTTGATGTTGCAATATCAAACGTTGGTGTAAGGGAAACTGTAAAGCTCATAGGAAGGGACTACTTTGATAGAGATTATCTCAAACAAGTTGATTCCATTGAGCCAAGCGAGGGGATAAAGTTCAATTTAGCAGTCCCAGGAGAGCCGAGGATTGGTAATACAATAGTCTTTACTCCTGGGTTAATGATCAATGGATTTAACGAACCTTCCGCGCTTGATAAGAGCTTAGCTAGAGAGGGGTATACATTAATAATGGCTCACATGGCTTTGAAAAATGGAAATGTCAAGAAAGCGATAGAAAAAGGCTGGGAGGAGTTATTGGAGATTTTTCCCGAAGGGGAACCTCTCCTTGCCCAGGTTTATAGAGATGGTAATCCTGTGAATAGGACGAGAGCTGGCCTACATATCGAGTGGCCATTAAATGAAGTTCTGGTGGTTGGAGATGGGTATAGACCTCCTGGGGGAATAGAGGTGGATGGAATAGCTCTAGGTGTTATGAAAGCTCTTGAAAAGTTGAACTTGGGTAGCTTTTCGGAATGGTATCTATAGGTGAAAATTGATGAAGAATAAGTAAGATAGGTATTGCTTCTCTCCATATAGAATTATGTCATGAAGGTTTCCCACTCAGAAATACCTGTGGTTATCTCGTATTTCTTTGTAAATTCGAAATCTAAGAAGAAAAGAGATTAGAATAGGGGGTTTCACTAATTTAACAATTATAGAGCCCCTAAAGTGTTTAAAAAGCCTGATTATACTTTTCTTGCTATAATGGGGGAGGAAATAAGAGACAGGTAATTATTCCAGCTACAATGCTCATCGTATAGGCTAAATACTTATTAGATGTGTTTCGAGATAAAATGGTTCCAAGTTTATAATACGAGATAGCGAGAGCAACTAATAATACTCCTTGTTCGAGAATTATCCTGATTGTATAGCTTTCCGGAAATATAAGAGAAAGAAATCTTAAGAGGGATGTAATAACTCCATAAAATGTAGCAGGCTTAAAATACTCAATTGTATCAATTGTTAGGAGAGCAGTAGATCTCAAAACAGCGCTCAGAATAAAAATAGGAAGTAGTAAAAATATAATTCCTCGAATAGTATATCAAATACTAGAGACCAAGAATAGCAAGATTATTCCTGTGTACCCTAGTGATGCTCCCCACAGTGAAATAGAAAATATTTGGGGTAGATAAAACATCCAAGCATATAGTGAAATCTTGAACCATTTTGATCTTCTAATAAACATTAGGAACCCTCCATTACCCTATCCAGGATATAGAGACCGGGTAGAATAATAAACAGTACAATAAATCCAAGAGTAGGGTTCGTCCAGTAACTAGTCAGTGCAGGTAAAAGTGAAAGCATAGTTCCTGCACCCAATGTACCAATTACCTTGAGGAATCCCCTAAAGGCTTTTTTGGTCTCTTTCATTTTATGTTCATGAACTAGAGCGCTAAGCAAGATGAAAGACGCAACTCCTATTGGAATTATTAATGTGTACACAAAAGTATCAACAAAATCCGAAGGGAGATGTTGCTTCCAAGTTGATTCAATTAACAACGTCAGTGAAAGAAAAAAGTAAACAGAAAAGAATCTTAAAACTCTCATATACTCACCCCTCTACGTAAACAAATACAATATCTGCGTTGACTCCTGTTTCTATTATTGATACTATGAGTCTAATCAAATTTGAGTTTAATGCAAGGCGCTTAAGAGCACTTAAAGTAAATTTCTTCCCTAGGGATTCAACTAACTTCTTAATCCCATAGAAGGAGGTAACGAGTTTCCCTGCGTCACTGAAAGATGACATTGATGTTCCAATAGTTCCAACAATGGTCCAGCCTGTTTGTGTAAATCTCGTTGGGAGTCTAACTCCAACTTTCCATGTCAACCATCCTTCCTTTTTAAAGTGGAAAGAGTTTTTTGTAAGCCATGGACCAAGATACTCGACCTTTTTGTACTCATTTGAAAGTATTTTCTTCCCATCTAAATCAGTAGCCTCCTTAAGATTCACTTGAGCACTTTCTGGAAATATTACAACAAACTGATACTGGCTACTAAGTGGGATCCTATAGTATTTAACCTCTACTATATAGTCTTTTCCCCTCTGAACTTTCCAAATGTCTATCTCCCTAAGAGTAACTCCAACAGGTCCATAGAGTGGAACAGAGTAGTGTGTGGCTCCTACTATGGATATTGAGACATAAGAACCAAGACCTATGCCACTTTTAGGCTTTGTGTCATCTACTGGACGTGCTGCTACACTTTCGGTATTTGCCCCGATAATTAATAATCCGAGTAGGACTGCTATCAAAGACCTCAACTTCACTTTCACCCCCTCTTTAGTTTTTGTGAACTTTTCATAATATGGTTACGCTAATTATATTTATAAATCTTACTACTTGGATATATCAATGACATGTTATTCAATTTTAAATTTCTATACTTTTTGGATAAAATAGACAACAAAAACCTAAATTTAGTATTTTGACGAGCTTAAAACACATTAATTAACTGTAGCTGGAAATTATTATAATTGTTTTTATTATGAAAATAAAAAATTCTTCAGAAATGTTAAAACACTCAAACAAGATCTGGAAGGTTTCCCTGATGTTAAATTTACTGCTGACTTCTCTAAGATTCTACTGTGAAATTAGTTAGAGTTATAAATTCGACTCTACATACTCTTCGCCCGGTGAAAGAGGAGTGAACGAACTGCTTTATCTTTTACTCTCCTTTGCTATAATTATAGTGCTCATAAGGTTAAGGGTAAATGTAGGCCTATCTATCTTTATAGGCTCTCTTCTCCTGGGAATTCTCTTTAGGTTAACCCCTAAGGAGCTTTTATTGTCCCTGTACACTTCGGCAACAGAGTGGACAACTTTGAGGTTAATTATAATAATCTCCCTAATAATGGCCTTAACAAACGTTTTCTCCCAGATTGGATACCTAAGACTTATGGAAAAAGCTGTGAAAAACTTATTTCCTAGCGAGAAATACTCCTTAGCTGCCCTCCCAGCCCTAATAGGGTTAATGCCAATGCCCGCTGGAGCGCTAGTCTCTGCTCCAATGATAGAGCCAGTCGCAGACAAGCTTAAACTTTTGCCTGAAAGAAAGACCGTCATAAACTATTGGTTTAGGCACGTATGGGAGCTTTCTTGGCCCATGTATCAGGCAATAATCATAACCTCTGCAATCCTGGGAATTACGGTAAGAGAATTTAGCACCAAGATGTTCCCCTTGACTATCATAATGATAATGATTGGATATCTTATCTTTTTGAGACCAATAAAAGCCCAGGAAGACGAAAAAGGAGACTTTAAAGAGGGCCTATTCTTATTTGTAAGGAGCACATATCCAATCCTCGTGATAATATTAATCTCCGTAGTCCTTGGCTACGACATGGTTTATGGAGCTCTTTTTGGATTCCTCTCCGCACTAATTCCCAACTTTACTAGGGTTGACAAAAAGGAGATTGCAAAATATGCCCTTCAGCCAAAGATAGTCTTCCTTCTGATCTTCGGTCATGTACTTCAAAAAGCTACTCGAAGTTACAGGAGTTGTTGAGGCATTGCCAAGGACAATTATTGAGCTTAATCTTCCCATAATCCTGATTATAACACTCACACCATTCATAGTTGGGTTGATAACGGGCATAAGCTTTGCCTACGTTGGAATGACATTTCCACTCTTACTTCCTTTCCTAACAGGTTTCGACAAGATAGCCCTTGCATACTTGAGTGGATACATGGGAATGCTATTCAGCCCAGTTCACCTATGCCTGATCTTCTCTGCTGAATACTATAAAGCTGAGTTAGGAAGGGTTTACAAGGTCTTGCTAGTCCCAGGAGTGTTACTGTTTGTCCTTGGTCTCCTATACATCCTACTCCTATAAAAAATAGAGAAAAAGGAATCACTTGGTTGCCCTTGTTATTCCAACATCTTTCACGAGGACGTAGGGTGTTGACACTGGTGTGCTAACTTCCCACCAGTGGATGTGGTATGACTCCCTGCTCAACCCTTGTATATTTGAAAGTATTCTGAGCATGTTATCGCTCACACGTATGTTCCTTATTGGTTTAAGCTCTCCGTTCTCAATTAGGAATATTCCATCTCTGGGTATAGTTGAGAAGTCTCCAGTCATGTAGTTCTGGAATCTTGTGTACCACACGTTTGTGATGTATATTCCCTTCTTTACCTCTTGGAAGAGCTCATCTTTTGTGTAATCACCCGGCTCAAGGACTATATTCCAAGCTCTTGGAGATATTAGCCCAGCATTTGCCGTGGTCTCTCTTCCGTATTTCCTTGCAAAGCTCGTGTTTAGTAGGTAGGTCTTCAGAACTCCCTTATCTATGAGAGTCGTTTCTTTAGTTGGAACTCCCTCGTCGTCAAACTTTCTTGTTCCATATCCATTGGGCAAGTTACCCACATCTTTTATTGTAACGATCTCCGGGGCAAGTTGTTGGTCGAGCTTGTTGGCGAAGTAGCTGAATCCAGCTTCAACAGCGAATGCAGAGAATGCCCATCCCATGTAGCTTAACAGATTGGCAAAGGCTAATGGATCAAATATAACGTCAAACCTTCCTTCTGGTCCTTGTTCTGGATTCTTTGCGAGCTTTGCAATTTCTCCAGCTTTTCTTCCTGCACTCTCTGGATCAAACTTCTTAAGAACCCTAACGGAATTAGTTCCATGACCGCTCTCTAACTCGCCCACAAAGGCTCTCACGCTTATCTCTATTCCAGTTCCCTCGTCAAAAGCCTCAACACCGTTGCTGGTGGTTAGATAAATTTTGTCGTGATCTGTATAAAGCACTCCAGCCACTCTCTTTGCTCCTTCCTCTAGAGCTGCGTTTATGGCAATTTCAACATACTCACTTGGATCATCTAACTCTACTATAGCTTTATCAAATGTCTCTGGAATGTCTTTGTACTTAAAGGGACCCTCGGCAATTCCATAGTAGTCTTCTTTTGGCTTCATCTTCTCTAGGTTTGCCTTTAGAACTTTTAACGTGGCTTCAATGTTTTCGGGGCTTAGCTCTGTAATCGTCGTTGAAGCTATCCTTTTTCCCATCTCAACGAATACCTCGACCTTCTGCTCATGCCAGTGCTTAGCTACAGTAACTTCATTGTTTGCAAATCTTATTTGCCTCCTGTTAGTTTCGTAACTGAGGACTACAACATCTCCAAATCCCATTTCCTTTGCCTTTTTAAGTATGAGCTCGTTAACATCAAACATTTTCCCTCACCTCAAGGCCTTCTTAGTGGAATATCCCTCAATCTCGCATGAGCTCCTCCCATCCACACTGGGACTCCCTGTCCTGGTTCTCCTTTTCCACATGTTCCTGGGAAGAACTCAACCTCCCTGCCAACGGCGTCAACACTGCTCCAGAGACCTTTTGTAGTAATCTCTAGAATGGGCCTCCTTACTGGATACTTTATCTCTCCATTCTCTATGAGATAGGCTTCCCTTCCAATGTATCTCTGCTGATATCTCCTATCATCGATGTTCCACTCGTTAAATGACACCATGTAAACACCGAGCTTTACGTCCTCGATTAGCTCCTCGAATGTGTAATCCCCAGGAGCTAGGTATGTGTTGGCCATTCTGATAATTGGCTCTCTATTGTAATTTATTGCTCTCGCAGCTGCATTTGACTTAAGGCCGAGCTTTGCGGCATATTCTCTGTTCATTAAAAACTCTGTTATAATTCCATTCCTTATCAAGTACCTGGGTCTTGCCTTAACTCCCTCATCATCATACAGATAGAATCCCCAGCTGTTTGGAATTGTGGGGTCTTCAATTACCGTAACCACGTCACTTCCGATTCTCTCACCCAGCATGTCTGGCTTTACGAAGCTCTCTCCTGCCTGTGCGGCTTCTCTTCCCATTATTCTGTCAAGCTCATACGGGTGCCCAACGCTCTCGTGAACTGCAATTCCAACGACTTCTGGTGCTAAAACTAGGTCTACTTTCCCCTCTGGGGGTCTTTTACCCTCTACTATAATTTTCTTTAGCGTCTCTACCTCTCTCCTAGCCCTTTCCCAGGGTTCGTCCTTCTCTATGAGTTCTAATCCTCCGGAGAATGCCCTCTGAACGAATGGGGCCTGCTCCATCTGGCCGTTCTCAAATACAACTAGATTATACATTACCGAGACCCTGGGAATTACACTCTCCACCAAAGCACCCTCGTTGTTCATGAATATCTTATGCCAAATGAAGTCATTGTATCTTAGGAATCTCATTGGTACGTTAGCGTTTGTTGATGTTACTTCCTCTTCTATTTTCTTCAGAATTTCCAACTTCTCCTCTGGCGGGACATCTCTTATGTCCTTTCTCATCTTTACCTCATAGTACACTTCGTGGAAGTCTTCTTCGCTAAATTTTATTGGCTCTTTTCTTAGCTTTGCTGCGGCCTTTGCCATCTTTATTGCTCTCTCCACAGTCCTCGCTATGCTCTCCTTTGTGAGCACATTTGTGCTGGCAAATCCCATTCCCCCATTTACTAGGACTCTCACTCCAATTCCCTTATCTGCTAGGATTCCTAGTCCTTCTGGATTTCCGTTTTTCATTGCAAGAAAAGTTCCCTGCTTTTCTTCGAACCTTGCTTCTGCATAATCGGCACCGAGCTCCAGAGCACGGTTAACGGCGAACTCAACTAGGTCATGCATGTCCTCAACACCTCCTTAATGCAATAATATTGATGAAACATAAGTATAAAAATCTTTTCGTTTCGATGTTTGTCTTATTGATACTAGACCAGCATCCTAACTCCGATTATCAGTAGAAGAGCGGAGAAGAGAACTCTAAGCTTGTCTGAGTGTATTCTATGGGAAACTATTGCCCCAACATAGGCTCCCACTATCAATCCCGGGGCCAAAGCTAGGGCAATGCTTAAGACAACGTTTCCTTCTTTCAGATGAGTTATGGCTCCTGCTAGGGCTGTAAAGAATAAAGCTAAGCTGGATGTTCCAATTGAGTACTTAATTGGTATTCCCACAAAGATTGTGAAAAGAGGGACGTTCAATATTCCTCCACTAATTCCCAGGAGGCCGGAGAGAAAGCCAGAAGCAACTCCCACAAGGGGTACTCTTTCATAGTGTATTTTTGCTTCTTTAGAATCTTTAGCTCTCCTCTTCACTGTTAACCTTACGGCAAGATAAAACAACAACATTGAAAACGCTACCCTTAGTATTTTCTCATTAATGTCATTCGTTAGATAAGCTCCAAGCACGGCAGCTGGAATTGAAAATAATTCTTTCAATATAACAACCTTGATGTGAACTTTTCCCTTTTTGAGATGTGTATAAGCAGAGGAGAAGGAGCTTATTGCTATACAAGCTAGGCTGGTTCCTATAGCTTCATGTATGGAAAGTCCCAAAATGGTTAGAATCGGAACTATTAAAAAACCACCTCCAACTCCAAAGAGCCCTGCAATGCATCCTATAAAAAATCCAAGGAAAGAATATTTAAGCATGAAAAAGATTATTCAGTAGCTTTTAAAGCCTTTTGTCAAAATCTTTCAACGTTGACCTTCCCATTTACACTCGTTATTGTTAAGGTGTATGGAGAGTTCTGGTTGATTAGTGGAATTGACCTTCCCCTCTTAACTGCAATTACATTGACATCACAAACGTCACTTATCCTTAAATGAACACCCCCGTTGACTGTATTAATAACACCATCTCCCTCCATGTCTAGGATGTCCAGCTTTACATACCCATTTACAGAATTGACAGTTAAATCTTCGGCCATTATGCTTCCTGCTATCATTCCGTTAACCGTTGAAATTGACTTAACGTGGGAATTCTTGAGGATTATCGGCCCATTAACTGAGTTTATGCTCTCAATGCTAACCTGGGATGCAGAAATTCCTGCATTGACCGAGGAGACTTCTAAGGTAACGCCCTCGGGAACCTTAATGTTCATCTTAACCTTGCCATCTGATTTCCATGCGAAGAGGTTTAGAAATCTTTTCTCTTTTCCCTTCGTCTCTATTATGAGCTCTGAATCCTCCTTTCTTATTTCAACTCTTGGCTCTCCCTCGAGAATGTAGTATTCAATGTACACATTATCGTCTTCACTCTTTTCTATCTTCAATTTTCCATTTACAATTCTTACATGAACCTTCTTTACGTCCTTAAAGACTTCCTTCATATCAATTCCCTCCCAAGTAGTTCATTAACTCCTCTACGAGTTCCTTAATCTTTCTCCGGACTCTTGTTCTATCAATCCCAAGCCCTTCAATCACCTCCTCACCCTCGATTTTCACAATATCCTTAGCTTTCTCAATGACTTTCTTGTATGCCTCTCTGCTGTTTAGTGTATAGGTCTTCCCTCCTATCCTAATCTTTACTACACCATTCCTTGCCGAAATTATGGAATCTTCGATTCTAAGCTTTGCATAGTCCTTTCCTACTGATACAGAGATTCCATTAGAGCTTATGGCAACGTAATCCTCAGCTATCGTTAATTTCTCTGAGCCACTCCTATAGGAAATCTTGTCATTCTCTATCTCTATGTCATAATCTTCAGTTTTTATTCTCAAATTAGAGCCAATTTTTGTTAGTCGGAAGCCATTTCTGAGTTCCTCGATCGTGACCATTTCCTCATCTATTTTCCTGGGCCTTCCATCCCTGATTTTGAGGGGTCCTATTTTTACCTCTGAACCTGAGGGAGTGTCAACAATTTCCAAGAATGGCATCTTGACGTAAGTATAATTATCAGAGTCGTACACCTTGAGTATTCCGAGGTCTAGGGCTACTTCGTCCTCTCTAACTCTTAGAGATTTTTGGTGTAGTAAAGCCTCTACTGTGCGAACAAAATTTTCATTGGCTGTAACTTTTCTCCCTTTTATATCCTGGGATGTCCAGATAACTACTGGGGAAATTAGTTTCCTTCTTATACTCCCTAAAGGAGTTTGAGCTTCAACTTCAACGCTTCCCTCTATTGCCCATCCGACTCTTTTCCTACCGAATTTTAGTGGATAGGCTTTTCCCTCTCCCCTAACTTTGACATCGCCAAAGTCGAGATCGTTGAATTCGTAAGCTTTCTTTTCTACTTTTGGAATTATGTCCTCTTTTTTCCTTATTCGGGGAGTTTCAATGCCTCCAACTAGAATGCCTGCAATTGAGAGAACTACAAAGTATGCAAATGCCATCTTTGAAGTTACTGGGAAGTCCTCGGGAATTCCAAGCCACTTTCCTACGAATAGGAACAGGGAAATTAGGAAAGCCGCCTTTGCTAGGGAGAAAATTATTCCACTCAGCGTTACTCCAAACCACCTGCCCACCCCAAGGACTTCCACTATAACTATGAGGCCTATTATTGCCCATACCATGTATTCGTTGTACTTCTCCAATCCCAACCATCCTTTAAATAGCCAGATAACAAGCAGCAGTCCAGTTATGGCCTTTAGGTAGTCTCTAATCTTAAATCTAATTTCACTCATTTTCTTCACCCTCCTCTCCTAAAGCAGAGATTAGCATGAGGATCCTCAAAAACAGCATTCCATCTTGGGTTATTTCGTACTTTTCTCCCTTCCTTACCATCTTGGTCTTCGTGAGAATCTTCAAATGGTGGGAGACAGTTGGACTTTCTACTCCAAGGGCCTCTTTAATCTCCTTAAAGCTCATTGGCCTTTCAGATAGCATCTTCATTATCCTAATTCTGTCTGGGTTTGCAAGGGCCTTTAGGACTTTAGCCGCGTTCTCCTCATTTATCGTGGATATACTTTCTATCTTCTTCCTTAATCTAGCTTTTATGGAGAGCATTACTTCATCTACAGGATCAATGCTTTCCTCAAGTGCTTCAAGCCTCTTTTTCAGCTCTTCAAGCTGTCTCCTTAAGTCCTCCATTTTCCCACCTAGTACAAATTTTTGTAGTACATTTTTCTGTACTAAATTAGGGTGAAAAGTATATAAAAATTTATCTGTCTGTGTAATTACAGAATACAATAATTGTTGAATTATTTAATTGTGCAATTATGTAGAGAATACCTCAGAAAATAACTTCTGGGCGAATTCTCTAAGACTCTTCTTTGCTATCTTAGAGAGTATCTTCTGAGCATTGCTCCCGTATTGTGCGGCCTTTTTCTCCCTAAAGGCAACTTCTTCTGGCAAGCCAAAATCTAGTGCAATTCTCCTCAAAATTGCCTTTCTAACTCCCTCTCTTATCTTTTCTTCTAGGGGAACCCTTAAGGCTAGAGAGACAAAGGGCAAATCCAAGTAGGGGTATCTAACTTCCACACCATTTAGCATTCCCACTTTATCATCTCTACCTAAGTTTCTCTCGGCTATCTCCTCTATATCTTTTCTCATCAAAGAGGGATTCTCGAGATACTTTGCATATCCTCCAAACAGTTCATCAGCACCCTGGCCACTCAAAAGGACCTTAACATCATCCTTCCTAGCAAGCTTTGTGGCAAAATATAGAGGAATTGCAATGGCTAAGTTCATTGGATTTGGCTCCTCTATAGCGAACATTACATTCTTAATCTCCCTCTCAACTTCCTCCCGGGTAAATATATACTCTCTAAGCTCAAGTCTAAGCTCATCACTAACTTTTCTGGCCCACTCAACGTCTTTACTATCCTCCGTTCCCGCAGTGTAGAGAACTACCTTAGAGTATTTTGAAGCTAACAAAGCTATTAATGAGCTGTCCAATCCTCCTGAAAAGAGCACTCCAACTTTTTTAGCTGTCCTTATTCTTACAGCATCTTGAAGTAAATTCTTAAGACCGTCGTAGTATCCTTTTCCAGAACCTTTAATGTCCCAGGGGGAAAGTAGCTTCATCTTCTCTTCTTCTGGCAACTTAACGAGCTCACCTGGGTTAACTGGTATTGCTTCTTCACCTACACTCCACAACACCTTCTTCTCTGACCCAAACCTCCCCCTTGGGGAATAGTAGAGTGGTCTAACTCCAATAGGATCCCTAAACAAATAGATTTTACCATTGAGAGCAAATGCGACGGCGTAGTCTCCCCTCAACATAAGCATCGCTTTTTTAACGGCCTCCTCAACTTTCATCTTTTTGTCAAATATAAAATACTCCAAAAGTCTTAGGATAACCTCACTGTCCACGTCACTCTCAAATGATGCTCCCCTCTCTATTAACCACTTCCTCAAACTTTCGTGGTTATATATCTCTCCATTGTGGACGAGAACAATGTCATTGTAAAAGGGTTGGGTATAGTTTTTAGATCCAGTCATTGCAAGCCTACACTGGGCTAAAACAACGTTGCCCCCTCTAATTTCTTTTATCTCTGAGAAGTCCTCAGATTTTATAACTAACCCATCGCTCCATACGCCAAAAGAATCTGGTCCTCTATGCTTTCCAGTAATTATCATCTTGACGATTTCTTCCTTTGTTAGATTTATTCCTCCGGTTATTAGACACATCGGATCTTACTTTTCAAGAGGACGTAAAAACTCTTGCATTTTCCATGTGGGATAGTATTTAACGGGTGTAAAATACAATGAATGCCTATTCAACAACTATCTTCACTTCTGAAATTTTGTTCTTCTCACTAAGAATCCAAGCTTTGTATTCCCCTTTTTCATTTACAATTAACCAGATGACTGGCCACCTCTTCATCCCTTCCAAGTCTTTTCCACTAGGAATTGGGGGGCAAGCTATGTGAGAATGAAAAATCCCAACAACTTCAAGATTCTCCTGCTCAGCCTCTTCAAGGGCCTTGAGCATTTCTTCTGGATCCATTTCAAATTCAACTGGAGAATTTAGCCTGTTTCTGATGAATCTTACTTTTAAAACCCTGTTCTCTTTACCAAATAGAAAGCCACAAACTTCAACGCTCGATGAAGAAACAACTTTCAAAATGGCCCTTAAGTAATGTTGAGGGATAATAAGGGTGGAAAAAGAAAAATCACTCTTCGAGGAGGATGGCATTTACAACGCCGTCTTGCCCAGGTCTGGAGGTAACCTTTGCCTTTCCAATCTCAGTCTCAATGATGGCTCCCTTGGTTATTATGTTTCTTCTTGCGAACTGCCTATTTGCTGGATTCTCGATGACCCTTATGATTCTAACCTTTCTACCCTTCCCACTCTTGTCAAATACGTTTGCATATGCAGCGGCTGTTAATCTAACCTTCCTGTTGCCACCGTAAGTTCTTATGATCTTTCTCTTGTCTTGCTCAGCTACTCTTGTGTTGGAGGGTTCCCTTCCAAGCTCCCTTTTCCTCTTCTTCCTCGCGAGGACAATCCTTCCACCTGAGGGCTTCTTAAGTGATCTTCCCTGCCAAATCGCCATTTAATCCCACCTCGCTATTGGGCATTAAAGGAAGTAATTTATAAGTTTTTTCGTGAGCTTAATATTCCATATTAATGAACTTTGTGAATGCCGTAAATAACGTGAATGCTATAGCTAACACTAAGATATTCCCCCATGCTAATTGTAGGCTTTCTAATATTTATTGACCTATCCTCGACAAATATGCTAAGGCTAAATATCACTTTACTTATCTGAGGCTTCCGCTGAAGATCATTCTAATAATTTCTTGGTAATGGTAGTTTGGTGAGAGGTATAGGATTCCTTCCGTAGTTTTTACAAGTTCGTTCAGCCATTCCTGGTAAGATGGATCTTGGATTATTAACTCCTGAAGCTCTTCTTCGGTAAAATTTGATGCACCCGCTGGAATGCTTGGGATTAGTGGTAGACCTCACTCTTGGAGCTTTCTTGGTAAGTACCAAACCTTCGTGGAGGAATATTATAGCGGCTATGGGCCCACAGGCATCAGAAAGTTCGGCAATTCAACGTTTCAACCAATTTCGGGGGTGTACTAACTTTTGGAGGTGCAACCCTGTTAATTTTTTAAATAACATGAATTAGAGATAATTTTCCATACTAAAGTTAAGAGTGCCAAAGTCTTTTAGTTGATATAAAAAGAATAAATCTAACTCTCAAAAAAACTTGCTTAGTTCATCAAACAGCGTGACAATGTCATCCTCAGTATTGTAGAGGTGTGGCGAGACTCTTATGCCAAAGATTCCCTTTGCTCCCCTTAAGGAGACCACAATTCCTTTCTCTTCCAAATTTTTCACTATTTCTCTCTGCTTCACATAGTCCACTCCTAATCTCAGAAGAGTTATCTGTGATGAACCTAAAGCAGTTACACCTAGTTCGTATGCGTACTCCCTAACCCTTTTTGCTAGCTTCATGTCGTGCTTCTCGATTTTTTCAATTCCCACACTATTTATGAGCTCTAAGGAAGCATCTAGGGCCACTATGCTAACGTAAGGAGGAGTTCCAGGATCAAGCTTTCTAGCGTCTTTTCTTACAGGAAGAATATCCCAAACATCCTTTCTCTCATCTCCCCACCACTCTGACCATGGAACTTCTGGTTGGGTGTTTAAAAGCCCCAATATAGGTTCGCTAACTTCAATTAATTCCTCCGATATCCACATGACTCCACTTCCCGTATTTGGGTTAAGGAGCCACTTCTCTCCCCCTGCCACGAGGGCATCTACTTCCATCTTCTCTGGATACACCTCTAATGCTCCCAGGGATTGAACTGCATCCACAATAACCCAGGCTCCATGCTCGTGAGCAACTCCGGCAATCTCTTTCGTTGGCATTCTCTGCCCAGTAATCCACTGCACATCACTAAAAACCACGGCAAAGGTGTTATCGTCTATTACCCTCTCTACATCCTCCATGTAATATAATCCCCCTTTGTTTCCGATAACTTTAACTTCCAAACCATGCCTTTTGGCATAGCTTTTTAATATGGCAGAAATCGTGGGGAATTCTAGGTCAAAGGAGACAATCTTCATGCCTTTCTTGGGGGTTAGAGATGTTAGAATTCTCTTTAGGCCATCTGTAGTTTGAAGACTCACTGTTATGTTCTCGGGGTTAGTTTTCATAAGCTTCGCGGCCTTTTTCAACATGGGGTTAAAGTAGAGCTCATCAAGAATCTCAACAGCGTTTATTCCATCCTCGTAGTTTATAACGTCTAAGAGAAATTCATTCACTTTTTGGTAAACTGTTAAGGGCATTAAACCCAGGCCGGCAGTGTTGAGATATGCCCTAAACCTCTTAAGTCCTGGGAATAATTCCTTCATTGGCTTCACCACTAAAACTTTTTGGTGAAGGATAAATAAGTTGTGGAGGTGTAAGAATGGCTGAGCTGTGGGAGATAGTTTCATTCCTAGATGAATACCTCAAGATTTCTGAATATCCTGACAAATCCAGCAACGGTTTGCAAGTTGAGGGGAAGGAGGAAGTTAACACGATAGCATTTGCGGTAGATGCATGTTTGGACACAATAGTTAAAGCTAGGGCCTTCAATGCAGACATGCTCATAGTCCACCATGGCCTAATATGGGGAGGGGTAAAGTACGTGAAGGGGCTTTTTGCAAAGAGAGTCAAGGAACTTTTGAAGAGCAACATGAACCTCTACGCTGCCCACCTTCCTTTAGATGCTCATCCAGAAGTTGGAAATAATGCTCAACTCCTTAAGTTACTTGGGCTTGAGCCGAAAGAAAAGTTTGGGGAATACCACGGTGTTATGATTGGATACATTGGGGAGTTCGAGGAGGAAAAACCTCTTCCCTTAATAGCTCAGATGCTTGCGGAAAAGTTACCAGTCGATTATGTGAAGAGTTATGAATTTGGAGTACAAGAGATAAAGAGGGTCGGAGTTGTCAGTGGTGGAGGAGGATTTGCGGTGGAGGAGGCAAGTGAAAAGGGCGTTGACCTATTCATAACGGGTGAGTTTACACATGAAGACTACAGAGCGGCAGAAGATTTGAGGCTTAGCGTGATCGCCGCTGGCCACTACGCCACAGAGACCCTGGGAGTAAAGGCTCTAATGCCAATCTTAAGAGAAAAGTTTGGAGTGAAGACAATATTCATAGACAGCCCAACTGGGCTATGAGTGCATTGCGTAGTGTATTAACTCATCCCAGTCCAAGTTTAACTCCAATCCCTCTATTCCAAATATTGTTCCCAGGGTTGTAAAGATGAAGTACAGGGAAATGAACGCTATCATGAATCCAAATTCTGCAACGAGAGTAATTAAGATTGCCTCCTTTATTTCAAGTTTTTTGTAAGCTAAAACTGTGAAGAAGGTAAATGCCATTGCTGCCAATATGTTTCCAAACAGAGTAACTAAGGTAGCTCCAACGGAAAGTGCAAATAGGATGAACTTTCTTGGTCTCTTATACGTGAATACTTCAAAGCCCGTCTTTAGAAACTCGTAATACATAATGGTAGACAGTAATATGACAAAAAAGTCAGCGGGTGCTATGAAGGGATATTCCGAGAGGTTCATCTTTCTCCCTCACCCCACCTGGGATCTCATCAAATATATATTCTTCTCTCAACCCCAACAGTATCTCGACTTCCCTTGGAGTTAAGACCGGTTTTCTCCAGTTCTCATAATCATCTATTGGAACCCTCGGGCACGCAACGATAACGTAAGCATCGAAGCTGAATCCTTCAAGTTTCGAGTAGCTTATGTCGTTCATTGCAATTAACTTGGCCTCTCTTCCATGGTCTTTGAGAAGCTTGATTATTCTCTTTGCCTCATTTAGCCTTAACTGTCCTCTCTTGGTACTTATCACAACTCCAAATCTTTTAGCGTCCATAGCCTTGGCTATTTGTGCCCACCTTTTTCTGATAAACCTTTCCGCTAGCTCATTTATCCACTGGCAATCCCCACTATAGGGATTAACAGCTAAAACTCTTTTTCCAGTTGCTAGGGCCAATCCCAGGGGGTGGAAGGTTCCAGAGCCTATGAATAGTATTCCATCTCCCTCAACCTTGGCAACAGAAAAGTTACATCCCAAAACTTGGCTAGGCCAAGATACCCTATTATCTCCCCTCCCCACAACTGGCTCGAATCCCTGGGACTTAAGATACTCTATTGCCCTCTCAAGTTGGTGAATGTGCTGGGCTGTGGTTGTCACGATTATCTTTTTCCCAAGCTTCTTGATCTCGTGAAGGTTCTTTTTCAAGGCTTCAACTACATTAACCTTGGCAAACGCGGGAACGAAAATAGTGGGTACTTCTAAAGATAACATCATGAAGGAGTGTCCCAGGTGTATTAGGGCGTCGCAACCTAGCAATCTAGCTTCATGATCTGCAGGATCACAAGCACCATAATTAATTTCACCGTGAAGTATAACTTCAATTTCATTTTTTTCTAAAAATTCTGCGAGTTCTTCTGCTTCTCGCCTTAACCCTTCGGGAGATTGGATTAGAACTTTCTTTGCCCCTATATTTTTCAACTTTTCGAGAATTTCTTCTTTTGGTATTTCGTGCAACATGAAGAAAAAGAGGGAAAGGAAGTTAAAAACTTCACCCTATAACCTGGGCAAAGGCGTACTTGCTCTTCACGGAGTTTATAACGATCTCCACTTCGTCCCCCACATGTGTATTGGGGACAAAGATTACAAACCCCTTAATTCTGGCTATCCCATCTCCTCCTTTGCCCATGCTTTCTATCTTAACCTTATATCTTTCTCCAACCTTCACTGGTGCTGAGTTTTCAAACCTTCTTCCTTTCCTTTCTCCATCAAACCTTCTTCTATTCCTTCTCATATCTCCACCTTGCATCTCCAACACATCCATCCACAGTTTGGGCAAACACCCCAGAAGAGGTGTCTGCCCAAGAATGGTCTAAGCGTTTGTTTATAAACATTTTTATGGCCACGAAGTTATTTTAACCACCTGAGACGACGGGGATAACTTCCACAAAGTCTCCATCCTTAACTTCATCATCTTCCAGTACAACTTTCCCATTAACCTTAGCTATTGCACTTTCAGTGTTAAATCCCACGGCTCTTAGGATGTCTCTGACTTTCATTCCTTCCCTCCACTCGATTTCCTTCTCTATGTTTCTCCCTATGACCTTCACCTTTATCATTTTCATCCCCAAGGGTAACTTATGGAAAAACTCTATAAACTTAGCTCTTGTTCCACCATTGGGTGAGTTAAGTGGAGGATCTCAGGCCTGAGAGAATTCAGGAAATCGGGAGAACAGACTGCCCTGTGTGCAAAGGGAAAAATACATTAAAATTAATCCAGTTCATTCACAAGATACCCTATTTAGGAGAGGTAATGCTTTCAACCGCAATATGTGATAATTGTGGTTACAGGGATGCCGATGTCATGATACTCGAGGCGAGAGAGCCAAAGTTGTACGAAGTAAAGGTTGAAGAGGAGAAAGATCTCTTTACGAGAGTTGTGAGGAGTAAAAGCGGGACTATTGAGCTTCCAGAACTTGGAATAACAATAGAGCCAGGCCCAAGAGCTGAAGGGTTTATAAGCAACATTGAGGGGGTTCTTGAGAGGGTCAAAGAAGTCCTACTTATGGCGAGAGATTTCAAGGAGCAGGAAAATGATGAAGCAAGTGTGAAGAAAATTGACGAGCTTCTCAGATATATAGAGGAGGTAAAGGAAGGTAAGAAGCCGTTGACTGTAAGGATAATGGATCCCTTCGGAAACAGTGCTTTAATTGGAGAAAAGGTAAAGAGTAGAAGGCTCACGAAAGAGGAAATCAAAAGCCTGAGCACTGGGCCTTATTATGTCATTGATCTTGATGAACTTCCTCAGCAATGACAGCTAATCCCTTAACGTTGAACACGAATGCTCTCTTTTCTCCACTTAAATTGGCTTCAATTCTTCTTCTAATTTTCCAGTATTCCTCTTCTGGAACGCTTATTCTTAAAGTTGCTCTTCCATAACCTTCTTTTCTTAGGAAATCGTTAATTCTAACTGGATGGAAAGGCATTGTTTTTACAACGACATAAGCTCTCTTAAAGTATTTACACTTTATTTCTTCATCGCTCGTCGCCAAAATTCTTCTTTTTTCTCTAAGGAGTAGCTTAAGCTCTCCCCTAACTGTATGGAAAAGCTCATTTATCAAGTCTGCGTAGTCTATTCCCTGGGGAATTTCGTAGATATACCTTCCAGGCTCATCAACTTCCTCCACTATATTCTCCAGATCTGGATTGCTCTCAAGTCTTGCCCCCTGGGGAAGAAGAACAGCACTTCTTTCTGCCTTCGCTAGGGGTTCAGTGTAGAAGGTTAGCCTATTCACGTGCCCATAGAGGTCTATGTACTCAAATTCTCCCTTCCAGGGAACTTTTTCTCTCCTTATTTGTGGGGGAAGGTCAAAGATAAAACTCTCGGTTTTTTCCTTGTAGGCCTCGTAAACCTTAAGGGGGCTTGGAAGTAGATCTTCAAGGTTTCTCTCTGGAACTTCGGGAGGTCTGGCAGGATCTGAGAATATTACCTCCGCATTAATCTTCTCAACAATTTCCGGATCTAGAGAATCCCCAACGATAAACTTGATATTTACCCCATACTTATCTGCGTTCCTCTTCGCGAACTCTATCTTTATGGGATCAATGTCAACACCAATGCTCTCGATTCCATGTTTTGCAAAGAATATCAATTGTATTCCAACTCCACAAGAAACGTCGGCAACGCTCTTAACTCCCTGCTCCTTTAGTCTTTTTCCTCTATAGTCGGCTACCATTTCGTGAGTGGCATACCTGAGGCCTTCTAAGTCAAACCATAAATCGTTCCTTGAGAATTTGTCTTTGGCCTTTATTCTCGCCTTTGCTACTTCCAAGGCTATGTTGAATTCTTCTTCGGGGAGTTTTAGTGCTCTCTTAATCTTTTTTATATCGTATCCTTTTCTTATCATCTCCTCAGCCAGCTTAACGGCTTCTTCGGTGATGAGAGTTAGGTCAACCATTCACATCCCTCCATACTAAGTAGATAGTTATGATCACTCTTAAAGTACTCCACGCGGCTAAGAGCGCAAATAATGGCTTTATTAATCCCAGGAGGGCGAATATCATTGTTACAAATATTCTCTCATCCCTCTTACCTGGGATTTTTCTTAAAGCTGGAACGACCTTGTATGCATCTGCACAATAGGCTCCCCTAAATCTTTCGGTTGAATAACTCACCATTGCCGAAGAGAAGATTGCAATTCCTGCAATTACCCACCATATTGGCTCTCTTATAGTCACGTAGGCTAAGGTTAGGAGGTAAGTAAAGTCTACATACCTGTCGAGAATGGAGTCAAAAAATCCGCCAAACTTGCTAGTCTGCATCCTTGCCCTTGCAATTTCTCCATCAACTCCGTCAAATATCGAGCTTATTTGGTAAAGAATTGCAGCTAAAGGAACGCTGATTAGATTCATTAATCCGGAAAATATGCCAAAGAGAAAGGTTACTATTGTTAACTTGTTTGGGGTTATGTGATCGACGAGAAGGGCCGAGATTCTAGTTGAGATTTTTCTATTAATATATCTACTTATGAATCCATCTCCAACCCCCTTTACCGAGGAGTAAACTATTAACTTTCTCGCCTTCTTCAAATCACCTGGAGTATCCACATCCATCCAATATAGCCCATCTACGTAGCTAACTTTTAATCTCGCCCTCTTAACAACATCCTTAAGCTCTACAACTTCCTTTTCCTTTAAGATATCTTCAATGACACTGAATATTGAGTCATCTAAAATGAAAAACCCTGTATCTACTCCATCCCATGAAGGTATCTCTTTTCCAATGTCAACAACCCTGTCGTTCTCGATTTTAACTTTAGTCGCCTCATCAATGTCCACAAATTTAGGATTTCTATCTACAATGAGGCCTTCTCCCCTCAAGGCTAATTCATAAAACTTCTCCTCATATATGTGATCACTCATCACGAGGACGAATTTGCCCTTCACAAAATCCTTTGCAACATAAAGTGAATATCCATTCCCCTTTTCGGGAAATCTATTCACAGCAAGTTTTACATTTTGCAGGTTGTTCTCTTTTACGAATTCTTCAAATTTTTGAAGGTATCTCTCGTTTGTAACGATGATAAATTCTTTAATTCCGTTTTTTTCGAGGTTCTTAATTGTTCTGTAGAGGATCTCTCTTCCTGCGATCTTTAGTAGTCCCTTTGGTTTCTCTCCCATTCTACTCCCATATCCAGCAGCTAGAATAACCCCTTTCACTTCCTCACCTCCAAGGATATTCACAGGATTCTACTTTTAAATGTCTGGTTAAAAATTAAGAAAGTAAGTTAGAGAACTTTTCGTAACTAATCTTTAGCGCTTCAAGAACTGGCAACTTTTCTCCAGCAAAAAATGTTAGCATAGCTCCCCCACCGGTAGAGATATGGCTTATCCCAGTTATGTTGTACTTGTATATGCTTGCTATTGAATGACCACCACCAATGACGCTAAAGGCTGGACTCTCTCCGATGGCCTTGAATACCCCAATTGTTCCCACGGCAAATTCTTCCCTTTCGAACACTCCCATAGGACCGTTGGCTACTATTATCCTGGCCTTTAAGAGTATCTCCCTATACTTTTCAACTGTTCTAGAACCGATGTCAAGGATTGGATATTCGTCAAAGAGCCTTTTCTCGTCGCTGAGCAAATCTATCTCTACTCTTTCTCCCTTGAAGTCAATGGCAAAGTCTACGGGAGTTCTAACGTAGGGATAAAATTCGTCAAGAATCTTTTCTGCCCAGTCTACGTATTTTAAAATTCCCTTCTTTTCTAAGAATTTAATGTTTTCTCTTCCCAGGTCAAAGCCCTTAGCTAGAGTGAATAATTGGCCAACCAATCCCCCTGTCAGTATGAGATCAGCCTTTTCTTTCCTAAGAACGTTTTCGGCAACTTTTAATGAGTCATCAACTTTTGCACCACCAAGAACATAAACTCTCGGCTTTTCTTCACTTTCATAAGCTTTTGTTAAAGCATCAACTTCTTTTTCCATAAGGAATCCCATTATCATAGGCTTTATTCTTGCAAAACCAACGAGAGATGGCTGACTTCTATGAGCGGCAGCAAAGGCATCGTTAACAACGAGGTCTATTACCTGGGAGAGCTTCCTAACAAAAAACGTCTTTTCGCATTCCTCAATAGTTGCGTTTTTTACTTCTTCTGCAGAGAACCTGAGGTTTTCGAGGACTATAACTTCCCCAGGTTTCATAGCCTTTATTCTCTCCCTTGCATACTTTCCAAAAATGTCTTCAACGTATTCAACATGCATATTTAGGAGCTCAGAGAGAATTCTCGCATGCTCTTCAGTAGTCGAATACTCTTCGCTGTAGGGTTTTCCTTGATGAGTGCCAACAACTACTTTTGCTCCACTCTCTATTAGGTACTTTATCGTTGGAAGGACTGCTCGAAATCTCGCGTCACTTATTATTTTTCCATTACTCATTGGTGAGTTTAAGTCAACTCGAAGAAACACGGTTCTGTTGTAGTATTCAAAATCTCTCAACCTGAACATTTCACCACCATAAAATAGTTGGATGGAGATTTAAGAAAGTTGTGGGGAAGGGGAAGAAAAGATTTGTATAGCCTAAAACATGTTGTTTTAGAAGGGCTGTAAAGCTTGGAAACGTGAATGTTCTAATTGTCCTGAAGGGCTTGTTGTCGCTAGTTTCAGAACTGCCTAAAGGCTTGTAGTATGGAACCTAAAGAAAATAAAAATAATCAGAGATAGCCAAGCCTGTAGGCGAGTTCAGCGTTGAGAACTGAACCTCCAGCCGCTCCTCTGACGAGATTATGACCAAGTGTTACGTACTTCACTCCACCGTTTATTTTCTCGAGTCTACCTACAGTTACAGTTAGTCCTTTCCCCCTATCCCTGTGAAGTCTGGGTTGTGGAACTTCTGAATATACTATCGGTTTCTCATAAGAGGGGAGCTTATAGTCTCTCAATGGATCAAAGCTGTCAAATGCTTCTCTTATCTCTTCAATGTTTACCTTCTCCAACTCCACAAATACTGCCTCCGTATGACCATGAATAACTGGAACTCTCGTTGCTATGGCAGAGATGTCGAAGTCTGCGTTTTCTATTCTCTCACCGTTGAATTTTCCCAATATTTTCTTGCTCTCATTTTCTATCTTCCACTCCTCTCCATTTATGAAGGGAATTACATTGTCATGAATTGCATATGCCGAAAGTCCTGAAAATCCAGCTCCACTAATAGCTTGCATTGTTGCAACTCTAACCTTCTTTATCCCAAATTCAACTAATGGAGCTAAAGATACCGTAAGTATAGCAGTTGAACAGTTGGGGTTTGTGACTATAAAACCATCCCAACCCCTGTTCTTTTTCTGAACTTCAATTATTCCCAGGTGATTCATGTTTACCTCTGGAACCAAAATAGGAACATCTTCGTCATATCTGTGAGCTCTAGCATTTGTAAAAACTGGAATCTCTTGCGCAAGTTTTTCTTCAACTTCTCTGGATATTGAGGCTGGGAGAGCATTGAAGACTATATCAACATCGGGGTCTTTTAAAAACTCCTCTAGGCTGATTATTACATTTTTTCTAAACTCTTTTGGTGAGTCCTCGACTATTTCTCCGTACTCCTTACCTGCAGACTTTTCAGATGCTACAAGCTTACTGACTTTAAACCATGGGTGTCCGCTGAGTAATTTCACGAAAGTCCTTCCTACGAGTCCAGTTGCTCCTAAAACGGCTGCTTTCATTCAATCACCTCCTTAAAAGCTTCTAAAGTTGGGTCTATAGGTTCTGGAACTTGGAAGTTCTTTATGACGATATTTGGATCTTTTAGCCCATGTCCAGTTGTGATTAAAACGTAACTCTCATTCCTGCTTATTTCACCACTTTCAAGGAGCTTAATTAAGCCAGCTAAAGATGCTGCAGAAGCAGGTTCAACAAATAGTCCTTCCCTAGACGCTAGAAGTTTCTGAGCTCTTAGTATTTCCTCATCACTTACGCTCTCAAATAGTCCCCCAGATTCTTCAACAGCCCTCCATGCCTTTATCCAATTTGCGGGGTTTCCTATTCTTATGGCCGATGCAATGGTTTCTGGACTCTCTTCGGGTTGGAATTTTCTTTTCTCTTTCCAAGCCTTCGCTAATGGGGATGCTCCTTCTGCTTGAATTCCTATCATCCTGGGAAGTTCATCTATTACGCCAGCCTCATACATCTCCTTAAACCCCTTCCATATTGCAGAAATGTTTCCTGCATTTCCAACTGGGAGAATAACGTTGTCTGGAACTTTTCCAAGTTGGTCATATATCTCATACGCTATTGTCTTTTGTCCTTCGAGCCTGAATGGGTTTATTGAATTTAACATGTATATCCCAAGTTCTTTGCTTGTCTCCACGACTACTCTTAGAGCATCGTCAAAGTTCCCCTTGATTGGTACAACCCTAGCCCCATAGATTATTGCTTGAGCAAGCTTTCCTAACGCTATCTTCCCACTTGGGATTAGGACATATGCTTTTATTCCTGCTTTTGCAGCATAAGCAGCAAGTGATGCTGAAGTATTTCCCGTAGATGCACATATGACTTTATCCATTCCTAGCTCAAGAGCCTTCGAGACTCCAACCGTCATTCCGCGGTCTTTAAATGAACCTGTTGGATTCGCACCCTCGTTTTTTGCATAGAGCTCTTTTACTCCAAGATCACTTTCAAGATTTAATAACCTATATAGGGGAGTTCCACCTTCTTCCAGACTAACTCTCTTCTTTACGGGTAGCCAGCTTTCATATTTCCACAGCTTTATCTCCTTACCGTTAAAAATGGAAGTATCAACTTTATCTAGATCGATAACAACCTCTAATAGACCTCCACACTCACACCTATACCTAACTTCGTCTTCAGGATACTCTCTCCCACAGACTACACATTTCAGCACCATTTTGCACCCCTACCAACCTTTGTCACCCAGTATTCAGCCTCAATTCCAAAACTTTCAAACGCCTCCTTCATAGCCTTCCCTATTTCTTTGAGGTTCTCCCCAAGAGCAAATACTGCTGGTCCCGAGCCAGATATCATAACCCCATAGGCTCCTGCCTCCTTAGCGGCTTCCTTTACCTTAGGAAACCATGGAACTAGGCTGAGTCTGTATGGGAGGGCTAAATGGTCCTCTAGTAGCCTTCCTACTTCCTCCAGGTTTCCCTCCTTTAGTGCCAGAACTAGAGAAGAGGCGAGGGCTATGTTTTTCACGGCATCTTTGAGAGGGACTTTCTTCGGAAGTACTTTTCTAGCCTCACTTGTAGGTACTTCAACACTGGGAAGGATGACGACTACCTTGAAATCAACCTCAATGTTGTGGACTCTGAGGGGATTTAGGGACTCCACGATTGTGAAGTTTCCATAGTAAGAGGGGACAACATTATCTCCATGAGGGCTTCCAGAGGCTTTTCTTTCCCCTTCGAGAGCCGCTCTTATTATAATTTCATCATCTTCTACTCCTAAAATCCTAGCCGCAGCAACTGCTCCTGCTATTGAAGATGCCCCAGAACTTCCTAGGCCACTTTTTGGCCTAATTCCTTTCTTTAGTTTTAGGTAGATTCCTCCTTCCTCGCCCACAAGTTTAAATAAAGCTTTTGCAGCGACTAAAGCTACGTTTTCGTCATTTTCTGGAACTTTGTAGCCTTCGACCTCTATCCTGAAATCATCACTTTCCTTTGCAATTACAGTATCCCTTGGCGTTTCTATTGCCAAGCCAAAGACGTCAAACCCAGGCCCAAAGTTCGCTATCGTAGCTGGGGCGTAGACTTTCATTTTCCACCACTCTCCTGTGTATATCTTTTAAAACTTCCAAAAACTGCTCCTTGGGAATTTTTATCTTAAAGTAAAAATCTCCTTCCTCATAGACTTCATAGGGGAGAGAAAAGCTCCTTCTAGTCGATACCACGGAAACTTCGGCGTGATCCTCGATCAATTTATGAACCACTACAGGAATCCCCTGGGACTTGTGAGAAATCAAGGTTCCAAACTTCAAATCTCTAGTCTTTCCGAGGATTACGGGTATTCTTCCCTCTACTGGATCAATAGCCCTATGATGAAGGGCTTTCATACCTAGTTTTGCAGCTATTTTCGCTTCTCTGTATGAGATGTAGTGGATTAACTTTGCAGAAGGCACAAGCTTTGGATCTGCCGTGTAAATTCCCTCAACATCGCTCATAATCAAAGTGGCCTTTGCGTTTACTAGTCTTGCTATTGAAGTTGCTGAGTAATCGCTTCCTCCCCTCCCAAAAGTTGCTCTGAATCCATTTAGATTTCCATAGTATCCAGTAACAACGGGGACTATTCCCCTCCTAAGCATGCGATATAGGATGCCTGCTCCATAGACGCTCTTTTTAAAGTCTACTTCTGCATTTCCATAATCCCCCTTGGCAAAGAGTATATCCTTTGAATCAACAGCCTTAGCATTAATTCCGAGTATTTTAAGCCCCTCTGAGAATAGTTCGGCTGAAAATCTCTCTCCAAAGGATGCTATTTCATCCACAAATGCTTCTTTTGATGGAAAGCTTGATTTAGAATTAAGTGTCTTGTGAAGCTGATACATTAAGTGGTCAAGCTGAACGTCTAATTCTTGAGATAGTTCTTCATGTATTTCTTCGATTTCTAGAAGAGCAGACATATCACCATTCGCGAGCCTTAATAAACAATCTGTAACCCCTGCAAGTGCAGAAACGACAACGATTGTTCTTGTATTTTCGTTTAGATTTGCAACTAGCTCTAGTGCTTCTTCAAAGGCGTACCTTACTGAAGTTCCTCCAAACTTTACAACAACAGGTTTCTCCACCACCGATGGTCGTTCACCCAGGAAGGTTAACCTCTTCCTCACTGTAATAAATTTTTCGATTTTCTCCTTGTTCAATTGATATTTTTTCGTTAAATTCTTGAGTTTTTTGCCCATTTTCACTAGATTTGTAAACACTATATTGGATAAATGACGGTTGAAATAATTTTGTATGAAGCTCTCTCATTAAGTGAATTCCCTCTTCTTGGGAAACTTTGTAGAGTTTCCAGAAAGGCCCTTCAGCTATAATCGGATATTTTATCTCTTCAGTTACATTAACAAGTAGCAGCCCATCTTTGTATGTCATAAGCGGCATTCCTGAGCTCCTTTCGCTCATCAAAGTTCCCATTCTCCAGTTCCTAGTCCTTCCAAAGAGGACTGGAATCTTATACTCTTTAGCTAATTCTGCAGCTTTCCATTGTAAAGCCCTCATGCCATGTTTTGAGGATATTATGATCTCATCATAAGAAACGTAGGGAATTAACCTTGCCGAGGGGACTAGCTTTGGATCTGCTGTATAAATTCCCTCGACATCACTCATAATCGCCACTAATTTTGCCTTTCCAAGGACTCCAGCGGCAACTCCCGAATAGTCACTCCCCCCTCTTCCCAGGGTGAGAATGTAGCCATCTTTTCCAGCCGTAAATCCTGGGATAACTGGAATATAGCCTTCTTCAAGCACCTCAAATACTCTCTTGAATTTTTTCTTGCTACTTTTTATGTCTATGAATGCATTTCCAAAGTTACCCTCGGCCTCAAAAATATCCCAAGAGGGGACGAATTTTCCTCCAATTGAGGCTGAGAAAATTACAGCAGAAAGAACTTCGCCCAAAGACAGGATATAATCCCTTAGTGCCTCCTCTGGAAGGTCTGGAAGGTTAAAAAGCTCATCTAAGTAGGGTTTCAATATCACTGGATCTATACCATGGGATTTTGCAAAGCTAACATACTCAGAAGCTATTTTTGTTGCTATTGTCTTATCCAAGGTCTGGGAGTACAGAATCAGCTTATCTGTTATCCCTTTTATTGCAGAAACTACTACAATGACAGCATCATCTTCAAAGAGACTGAGGGCTAAATTTGTTGCTTCCTCGAAGTCATACTTAATTGAGCTTCCCCCAAATTTTAGCACGATCATCTCTCTCCCTCCTCCTATTTTCTCTCCACCCCAATTTTGTCTTCAATTTTATATATCTTTCGACATATTTTCATCAACTAATAATAACCAGCAGTAATATAACTATCCAAAGTAAGAATTTTGGGAAAGTAAAAAAACCTTAGCTTTCGAGCTTATCGTGAATTAGAGCCATAATCTTCTTGTGTAGCTCCTTGATTAATTCCCTCCTATCCTCCATGAGAACGACATCGCTAGCTCCAGCAACTTCCAAGTTGAAGGCGAAGGGGCTTGGATATTTGTGCTCTCTAATAATTACCTCTATTCTTCCCTCTTTAATCCAACCCAAGAAGAGCTCCGCGTTTCCGATGTCCATTTTATCTTCCATAATTTCTCTATAAACCTCTTTTAATAAGGGAAAATCAGGATAGTTCTTTTTCAAAAAGTTTAAAAGAGTCTGTGCATTCATTTGTTGCCTGCTTAGGCTTTTTTCTCTTCCCATATACCTCCTTAGTACTAGAAGACCCCTGTTAGCCACGTGTCTGAACCTCCTTTTAAGAAGCTCTGTGTTATCCAGAGCTTTCTTTAGAACCTCCCTTAAGTTCTCAACACGGAAGAGCTCCAGTATCTCCTCCTGAGACAACTCTTTCTCCCTGGGAACCTTTAGCATGAAGCCGTTGTCAGTAATCGCTACTCCTACATTGCATTTCTTCCTCTTACTTATTAAATATGCAAATGCCCTACTTAAGGCGTCATTGGCCCTTCTTCCTATTAGAGTGTGGAAGAAGTACTTTACCACGTTTCCCTCCCTAACGACTTCCACGAGAACTGTTTCGTCATCGGGAATTATCGAGTATTTAGCTTGTTCCCTAAAGTAGGAGAGGATGGCATTTGCAGTAGTTTCGTCTATTCCGTATTTCCTCATTAAAAACGTTTTAGCCCTCTTGTTATTTAATAACCTCTTTACTTCTTTTCTAAATCTTTGAATGTCTATAGCCAAATCGAAGCTTAAAGGTAGCATTTCAGAGAACCAGGAGGGGATAGTAGGCTTTGCCCCCTCTCTTGGAATAACGTAAATCCTATTCCCCTTACTCTTGACGAACTCATAAGTTCTTCCTGCAAGGACGAAGATATCACCAGGCATTAGGTGCTCCGCAAACTCTTCTTCAACTGTTCCGATATATTTCATATCCATGGTAAAGACGTCAATTTTTGCCTCATCTGGGATCGTTCCAACGTTCATATAATAGATCGCTCTCGTCATCTTACCTCGTCTTCCAAACTTTCCATCTTCGAGCCATATTTTTGCGTACACCTTTTTTTCCTCTAACCCAGCATATTCTCCAGCCAAATATCTAAGAACGTTCATGAAATCTTCAAATGGAAGGTCTCTAAATGGATATGCTCTCCTAACTACTCTGTAAGCTTCTTCTACTTCCCATACTCTTTCTAGGGCCATTCCCAGGACGTGCTGGACTAAAACGTCCAGTGGATTCTTTGGGATTTTAATTCTATCTAGCCTTCTATTTCTAGCATTGTGAGCAAGAACAGTAACTTCCACTAGGTCATCCCTATCTAGAGCAAGAATTACGCCTTCGCTGACTTCATGCAGTCTGTGCCCTGCCCTTCCAATCCTCTGAAGGGCCCTGTTAACGCTCTTCGGAGAGCCAATTAAAATAACGAGGTCTATGGATCCAATATCAATCCCCAGTTCCAGAGAAGTGGAGCTCACAATTATCTTCAATTCCCCTCGTTTTAGTCTTTCTTCAACGTTTAACCTAACTTCCCTGGAAAGAGAAGAGTGATGAGCCTCTATTTTGTCTGCCCATTCAGGAAACATCTTCTTTAGGTGATATACAACCCTTTCAGTTCCGCTCCTTGTGTTCGTAAAGATTAAAGTTGTCTTTCTGTTTTTAACAAGCTCGCCTATTCTCCTATATAGGGCCTCACTTAGAACATTTGCGGGAGTATAAACTAAATCTTCCACAACGCTTTCCACGCTAATTTTTATCTTCTTAGCAAAGCTTACATCAACTATCAACCCTGGTCGGGGCTCCCCGTTATCGTCAAATCCAAATACAAATTTAGCTACCTCTTCTAAGGGATGAATAGTTGCACTAAGCCCTATCCTAACGAATTCCCTTCCAGTAAGCTCTCTTAATCTTTCGAGGGTTAAAGCTAGATGAGAACCTCGCTTGTTCTCAGCTAGGGCATGGACTTCATCAACGATTACCCACTTCACGTCTCTCAGTTTTTCCCTAAATTTGGGGGCGTTAAGGGCAATTGCAAGGCTTTCCGGAGTTGTTATCAGGATGTGTGGAGGTTTTTTTAGCATTTTACTCTTTTCGTAACTTGTAGTATCGCTTGTCCTTACGCTAACCCTTATTTCTGGGATTTCAACTCCCAACTTTCTCGCAAGTTCGTAGATTTCCTGAAGAGGTTCTTGTAAGTTTCTCCTTATGTCGTTGTTTAAAGCCCTAAGGGGAGAGACGTAAACACAATATATTTTATCTTCAAGTTTTCCCTGCCTTCCCAGGGAAATAAGTTCACTAATTATAGAAAGAAAAGCTGATAAAGTCTTCCCGGAGCCTGTGGGGGATGAAATCAATACGTTCTCTCCTTTATGGATTTCAATAACTGCATAGCGCTGAGGAGGGGTGAAAGTTCTAAACTTTCTTCTAAACCATTCCCCAACTATTGGGTCAAGGATTTTGAATATTTCTTCATCTGAATATTCCCTCTTCGCCCACCTTATCCTCTCCATCTCACAATTCAAAACCAAACTTACTTCTTAAATCATTCTGTTCCATTCAAGCCTATCTCCTACCTCCACGCTTAAAGCCTCTATAATTCCCCTAGGCCCCTCTACTATGTATTTAGCTGGCCTTTTTGGGACGTAAAATCTCCATGGCTTTAAAACTGTTAAATCAACCACTTCCTTGTTAGAATTTAGGAAGATTACGTCAATTGCTTCTCTCATAAAAAGACCATGTACTGAGGCATTTATTCTTGTCTCTAGGGGAAGTACAAAAATTAACACATACCTGGGTTTTCTAAACATCAAGCCCAAAAACCTCTTGATAAAATTGTCGGCAAATCTCACCTCTATCCTTATCTCTTTCCCTTTTGTTACGTTTAACATATCATTCACCCAACAAGGGCATTCTTGAAACCGTACTTCTTTACAAGTTTTTCTGCTTTTTCCATTTCCTCTATTGTCAATACTCGTGAAATCTCTTTGTAGTTTTTGGCTTTGTACTCAGGCCTGTATTGGAACATGACATTAACTCGAACATCCCTCCCCAAGTTTTCCGCTATCCACTTGAGTACTGGCTCGGTGCAACACTCTAGATGATTTGGCATTACCAAATGCCTAATGAGGAATTCGGCCCTGAAGTGTTTCTTCGCTAGCAAAAAGTTTCTCGTAACAATCTCCCAATAGTTGGGAATCTTGGAATATCTGCGAGCGCAGTTATTATTTCCATACTTAAAGTCTCCCAGATAAACGTCAACTATACCGTCTAGGAGCTTCATTGCCTCCTCGCTCATGTACATATTGGAATTCCACACAACTGGAATTGGAACATTAACGTATCTTAACGTCTCTAGTATATAGGGTAGATTAGGTGTGGGTTCGCCTCCAACGAAGTTAACGTTTCTCGCACCAAACCTGTATGCCCTTTCAATTTTTAGTGCTAAATATTCTGGCAAAAGTTCAACTCCAACTCTGAACTGACTGATGTCCCAGTTTTGACAGAAAACACATCTAAAATTGCAACCTGAGAAGAATATCGTATAGGAAGGAACAAGCTCTGGCTCTTCACCATAGTGAAGAAAATCACTTGCTATTAGACTTTCCTTAACTCTACAATACCCTACCTGCTCCTTCCTGTTTACACCACACCTAATTTCACAAAGATGGCATTTCTCAATTATTTTTGATGCTATAACGCTCTTTAAGTCAAGCAAATTTTTCTCGGGGTTTTCTGATAGATTATTCTCTCTCAACTTTTCCATTCCTTCATCGTGAATAGCCCAAAGTTCCTCTAGAGGAGAGGAAGGATCAAAATTAACAGCGATTTTCCTTGCTAAGAGGAAGTTAGGCAACTCCTCTCCTTCGAGGATTGAGAAGTACTTTGGTAAGGCCTCCCTCGCTCCCATCAATTAAGTTTATGAAGTAAGGCCGTTAAAAAATTATGGCAGATGATGAGCTACTCCCGGCTGAAAGATGATGAACCACCTACCGGCTGAGGTTATGGAAAATGGAGCGAAGAAAGCTTGTCTTAATAAGTCTAGATGGAAATGGAGTGTACAACTTTAAATATATGCCATTTTTAAGCGAGTTAGCAGAAAATGGAGAATATTTTATCGTGGATTCTATATTTCCAACTCTCACAGATCTTGTTCATACCACTGTAATGACGGGGGTAGAGCCAAGGATCCATTGGGTTGTAGAGAATGGATATTATGATAGGATAACAGGAGTTAAAGTGAAGTTTTACGACTTTAAAGTTGCTTTCAACCCCCATGAGGTGATAAAGGCCCCTCTAATTCAAGATATTTTGAGGCAAAGGGGTGTCAGAATAGCGAGTGTCTCGGGCTACACCATGCCTCCTTTCAGCAATGTTGATGTGAGAATATACCCCCCATTCTTCTCTTCCGACGAGCTTTATAGAAAGCATGGGAGAGATTGGAAAAAGGATTTGTGGGTGTTGAATTCGGCAATTTATCTTTACGAGGAGTGCAAACCAGATCTTCTCCTTGTTCATTTCGCGTCAATAGACGGGATGCAACATGATTATGGGCCCGAAAGTAAAGATGCTTTAAAGGCTATAGAGACTGTAGATTCTGCGGTGAGGAGCTTATGGGAAAGATTAAAGGATGAATACGCTTTCATAATATTTGCGGATCACGGGCAAGAAGAAGTCCACACCTGGGTAAACCTAAGGGAATATTTGAAAAGGCATGGGATAGAAGTGCTTAGAGTATCTTCTGGTGGAGGCGTTCACATCTATCTAAAGAATCCAGAAGAGAAAGAGGAGGCTTATCAGCTCTTAAGGAGAGCTCCAGGAGTGAATGAGATTTTCTTTAGAGAGGATCTTCCTTACCTTAATGTTCCGGTGAGTGGCGACTTAATAGTCTCTGCCAAGAAGGGTTACTGGTTCTGCCACCATAGGGAGTGTCAGAAGGTAAAGGGAAAAAGCTATTGGGTGAAAGGAATGCATGGTTCTAGAAATTCCCAGGTCATGAAGGTTCCTCTTATTATTTGGGGGTTAGATGTAAAAAAAGAAGAGGCAACTTTATATGACATAGCTCCTACAATCTTGGATTTCTTTGGTGTAGGAAAGAAAGGAGAAATGAAGGGGTCATCCCTTCTTAAATCCTAGGTAGAAGCCTGCAACAAATGCTGCTCCTCCTGGGAGAATTCCTAATGCTTTCTCTCCCAAGCTCAAGGTTGTTTGGGCAGCTTCTTTTGTGAGGTTAAAGAGGGCCTCTGTGTTTATTGTTATAACACCCTTTTGTTGAAGCCAGAATAAGCTAAGCACGTAAGCTCCTATTAGAGCCATCACTATCTTCATGAATTTCTTCAATGCATATCCCACTATGAATCCCACTACAGCACCAACGCCTACATCCCCTGTTATGCCAAACATGTTGAACTCCATACTTTATCCCCTAGATAGGATTAGTTATTAGGGTATATCACTTTTTCTCCTCTACACCTCTTCTTGTTTTAACGGCTCTTCCTGAGCTGAACAAAACCATTTCTCTGCCCGAAAGTAGAGCTTGCCCCGTTGCAAGTAACTCATCGTTTTCATTAACAATCAGAACCTCGTCATATGGCCTGATTTTAGGATCTGCAAATTCTACGAACTTGGCGAAGACGTCTTTTCCTTTCCTGGCAAATGGTTCAGCTTCCTTATTAACCACAACTCTCATCACTGGATATGGGAGAAGTTCGTGGAGCCTTTTAGCACCTTCAATTCCCAGGGTTAGCAATCCGTCTTCAGCTCTTACAGTGGCGAGCCTTTTTCCATTTTTCTTTACCTGCCTAGGCATTCCCGTCTTTGCTATCTCAACTTCAGCGTCTCTAAATGCTTCTCCTGCTCCTTCACCAAACTGGTACTCGGCTATTGCCATTATGTAGAGGATTGCGTTCTCTCTTGTTGGTTTTTCTATTTGAAAGTCTTCCTCACTCTCGCTTTGAGCAAAGGGATATGTTAGGCTAAGATATTTGGGAATCTCCCCAAATATTGGATGGGGAATGCTTTCGGGGAACTTTGCCTTTACCTTTTCTGCTCTTTCTTTTGCCCTTCTTGCAATTGGCCATTTTAGGCTTTCCTCACTTATTTTAAAGAATGCGGACTTCTTAGTTATTGGTTCGTATTCCTCCAAATAATGATAATACTCCAGAAGCCTTTTGTAAGCGGCATATAGCTTTGGATGAGCTCTTGCCCTCTCATCAACGAGCCTCCAAAGCTCACCCTCCTTTATTGCCTGTTTTACTCTATTAATTTCCTCTCTAATAACCCACAGATTGTGGAGAGCAAGTAATTTTTCCCTTTCTTCTTTTGGCATTTCTCTTAGTTCTTGCGGAGTGTATTTAGAACAAACGGGACAGGAGCAGGAAAAATATTCGAGCTCTTCTAATCTCTTAGTCCCCTGGGGAGTTAAGTATCTATCATCTTTTGCATAAAGTGCATAACTTGCGGAGTCAAACAGGTCAACTCCCATAGCAACTGCTAAAGCAAAAACCATTGGATGGCCAGCTCCGAAAAGGTGAACAGGCCTATCTGGCCTAAGGCCCATTTTAGATGCGATAACGATGTCCACAACGTCCTTAAATCTATAACTCTCTAGCAATGGAACAACAGCTCCAATTGGATGAATTTCAAAGTTCATTTCGCTTAGCTTTCTTGCGGCAAGTTTCCTTAAGTCCAGGTATGTTGAACCTTGAACTGTGGCATTCATTGGAATTTGCTTTATACTTTCAGCTTCTTTTGCCCTTTCTAGGGTGATCTTCAAATCCTGCTCGGCCTTTTCCCTGGGAGCATCTGGGGGTGTAGGGATGTCGAGAAAAGTCCCTATGTCAACCCCAATTTTGTGCTGAAACTCGACTATTTCCCTGTTCGTAACTTCGACTTTTCCATACCTCATAAGTTGGAATGAGCCTGAGTCAACCTCTATTATGCCATCGTAGTCTAAAAGCCTATGTATGCCTTTTTCTAAAGCCTTTTCCCTCAGTTTTTTGTCTTTATAGATTATATAGGAGTTTGTTATTATTATATCAAATCCCATTCTCTTTAGTTCCTTTGGTTCAACTATAAGCTGCTTAGGGTTAACAACTGGCATTATAGCTGGAGTCTCTATCTTCTTTCCATTGACCTCCAATTTTCCAATCCTTCCAGCAGCATCCCTGTCCTTTATTTCAAATCTTAGCATACTATCACCTCGGCTCATTCGGGCTGGACTTCATCATCGATCAGATTTTCCGGAGTCAAATCATCGCCTCCCTATTGCGGATGTAATCTAATAGAGGCCTTATTCTCTCCCATACTTCGTCAATATTTCCATGTCCGTTTATTTTTACGTAGATCCTCTGCTTCTGATAAAACTTGATTATGGGCTCCATATTTTTCATATAAATCCTATATCGTTTTTCAACAACTTCCGGTCTATCATCTTCTCTCTGAACTAGCTCCGCCCCACATACATCACATCTCCCAGGTATCTTGGGAGGATTGAATTCGACATGATAAACCGCTCCGCACTTGGGACATATCCTTCTTCCAGATACTCTTCTAATACTCTCCTCTAGGGAGACGTATATGTCTATGGCCACATCTATTTTTATCCCATGGTCATAGAGATAATTTTCTAGTGCTATCACCTGCTCGGGAGTTCTAGGATAGCCATCCATTATAAAATCCTTTCTAACCCTCCTGAGCTTTGAGATTATTAAAGTGTTCACTATGGTGTCAGGAATTAGATCTCCTCTGGCAAGATAAGCCTGCATTTCTCGTCCGAGAGGTGTTCCTTCTGCAATTTCTTTTCTTATTAAGTCTCCAGAGGAAATGTAAGTTAATCCATATCTTTCTACAATTCTTCTTGCCTGGGTTGATTTTCCGCTCCCTGGGGGACCAAATATTAGAATGTTCACCTTGGGATCACCAGTTAGTGATTTATACTACAACCTACAAAAATTAATTGGTGAATGCCATGCCCAAGCTAATGACTGGATTCGTTAGGGCTAGTGGATATGCAAACAAAGTTAGAAGGGTACTATTCGCCATAACTAGAGGGAAAGTCTTCCCTGAAGAAGTTGTTAAGGCAGCTGGTGAGTTGAACAAAATTATCTTTGAGAAGCTTCAAGAAATGGGAGTCAAGAAAGAGGATGTTGTGAGAATATCTGTAGATTTTAACATAGAAGATGGGAAAATTGTGTGGAACTTAGATAGCTTAGAAATAGAAACCTACAAGAAGGAGGAAGAAGAAAAGCTAGCTCTTGCAATGGAAGAAGTTGAACACATGGAAAAGATGTTTGAGGAAACTGTGAAGGAATTAGAAGCTCTCTCGGATAAGCTGAGGGAGATAAGTAAAGAGATCAGCGAGCTTGTTGAAAGAATGAAACAGGAATACACTGGACTTAAATTAAGAAGTGAATGATGTTACTTCTCTTCCTTTTCTTCTTCTGAACTTTTAGAATCTGACACTTTCCTTATTACAAACAGACACTTTTCATGTCCTTGGGACTCGCAGGAAATTTCATCACCTTTCCACTCTCCTCCAAGTAACTTCTCGACTATCCCAGCAATTGAACCTGCATAGTTAACATGAGCTGGGTAGGGAAAGTTTTTAAGCCTAGGGAACAGATTCTTACCTTCAATAACTATTATATCATCCTCAAAGCTGACAAAATTGAGTATACCTCCTCCAGTTATTTTTGTTGTCGTGAACATGTCCTCCAAAATTTGCCTTGCTTTTTCTTTTGAGGATTTGGGGAGTTTAAGCTCTTTACTCTCAAACTTTCCCCATTTATAAAGGAACTCCTTTCCCTTTTCTGGTCCTAAGTACATATACACAAATTTGATTAGGCTTGCCTCTGAGAATTCATCTATTATTTGAACTCTAAGATTACCTAGCATTAAAGAGCCGTCTTCCTTTAGTGTAATTGAGTCTCTCATTTGATACACATTGTTGAAAGCACTTTCAACATCAACTATTCCTTTCTTTGACTTGACGTAATTAATTCCCTCAATAGGTGTTGTTAATGGAGAATAAGACCTCTTTACCCTTATTATTCCATTCATAACCTCAACCACGTACTCAAATGGAATTAATATCATTGTTAAATCTTGAATGGGCAGAACATCTTTGTTTATTCCACCGATTACCGAAGCTCCTCTGCTCTTAAGTGAATTAACAAGCCTTATGGTTACCCTTATGTACCCTCTTGGGTCAGGCTGAAGGGGATATAAGGTAGTAATGTCGTCAAGAACTACAAAGTCGTACTTTTCTTTGCTCACGGCATCTCTAATAATAGCTGAGGTTATACTTAAGTCGAGAGGATTGGGAAGTATATCTGGCTTAGATACTTGGGTTTGAGAATAAACATTGGTGAAACCATCAAGAATCCTTAGTTGTTTTCTTTCCATATATTGGGCATAGTCAATTCCGTAATCCTTTAACCATTCGAGAAGGGAGTTTGGATCTTCCCTAAACTCAACTAGGAGAACTTTCTTTCCTTGAGAGAGAATTGAGTTTACTATTTGATGCATTAGCAAAACATAATCGTTATCAATACTTCCAACTAACGCAATGTTACAATTTTCTTTTATCCTCCCACCAAGAATTCTATCTAATGCCTGTATACTCGTTACGATTGACATAGCAGTTTGAATGATAGGTCAGATTATTTAAAAAGTTTACTAAAATTGTCAATATGATAAGTAAGAAGGAATACCTCCGCAAAAGCTATTCGGATTCTATTCTCTCTTTTAACTTTAAAAGTAGAGCTTTGTGCTGATTCTCATTCTGAATTATAGAGCTTGTCAGATCCTTAATTACTGGATGAAATGCTTTTTCGTGAAGCTTGGTATACTTGTCTATCATTTCCTCTTCAATGCTCGTGACCTTTTCTAAGTTTCCTTTAATTTCTTCTCTCTTCTCCTCTGGGATTATTGAAGGTTCAGGCAATGACTTGATGATCTCTGCCAGGATATCCTCCGTTGGTATTCTCCTACCTAACTTTCCAAGATCTAGAGGTAGTAACAACGCTGGAACTCCAGGAATTAGAGCTAGTCCTTGATCAAGCTCTAGGAGGGATTCTCTTATGGGTTCTAGTTCTGGGTAATAAGGCTCAATGTTGTCTCTTATCAATTTAACTGATTTTTCGTAGGCCCTTTCTATGGCCTCCATAAGTTCCCTGTGGAAGATTTTATCTACAGCTAACCTTAAAGTTATTCTTTTGAGGTCAGCATCTTCTGGATCTCTAAGATTCTTGATTAACTCTAGATAACTTTTAAATGCTTCTTCTTCCATATTTTTTAGCTCTTTAATTATTTCAATGAGCTTCATTTTTCATCACCAAATTTTAATAACTTTTAGTGCTTAAAAATTTTAGGTAAATGCATATAAAGAGAATTAAGAGATGCGAGATAAGGAAGGTGAGCGAGATGAAGGTCTTAGTTCCAGACACTAGCGTGATAGTAGATGGGAGATTGACCCAATACTTGGAGAGATTGAAAGAAAAGGTAAAGGTAGTGGTTCCTGAGGCTGTAGTAGCTGAAATAGAGCATCAAGCTAATGCGGGAAAGGCAATAGGGCATACAGGACTAGAAGAGTTGAAGAAACTTAGAGAGATAGCTAATGAAGGAAAAATACTTCTGGAATTCTACGGAGAGAGACCAGATTTGTGGCAAATAAGAAGGGCGAAGTCTGGAGAAATTGATAACATGGTAAGGGAGGTTGCCAGAGAACTTAACGGAGTTCTAGTAACTGGTGATCAAATTCAGAGAGACATCGCCATAGCAAAGGGTATTGATGTAATCTACCTCGAAGCTAAAAGAGAGCCAAGAATGAGACTCGAAGATTTCTTTGACGAGGAAACCATGAGCGTTCACTTAAAAGCAGGAATAAAACCCCTGGCAAAGAAGGGAAGACCAGGGAATTGGAAATTAGTGCCAATAAGAGACGAGCCTCTCAGTGAGGACGAACTGGAGGAAATAGCTGATGATATTGTAGAGAGAGCTAGAAGAGATCCCGAAAGTTTCATTGAGCTTGATGAACCTGGTGCTACGGTAGTCCAACTAAGGAACTATAGAATTGTAATAGCGAGGCCTCCCTTCTCTGATAGAATAGAGATAACTGCCGTGAGACCAATTAAGAAGCTTAGTATAGAGGATTACCAGCTAAGTGAAAAGCTCTTGGAGAGGCTTAGGGAAAGAGCTGAGGGAATACTAGTAGCAGGACCTCCTGGAGCTGGAAAAACAACATTTGTTCAAGCATTGGCAGAGTGGTATGCATCCATGGGTAAGATAGTTAAGACTATGGAAAAGCCCAGGGATTTGAATGTCTCTGAAGAAATTACTCAGTACACAGCTCTGGGAGGAAGTATGGAGAAGACTGGAGACGTTCTTCTCTTAGTAAGGCCTGATTATACAATTTTTGATGAAATGAGGAAGACCAGCGATTTCCTTATTTACGCCGATCTAAGACTTGCCGGGGTAGGGATGGTAGGAGTAGTGCATGCTACCAAGCCTATAGATGCTATTCAAAGATTCATCGGAAGAGTAGAGCTTGGAATGATACCTCAAATAGTGGATACTGTGATCTTTATCAAAGATGGAAGAGTTGCCAAGGTTCTAACACTCGAATACAAAGTCAAAGTCCCCACTGGAATGAAAGAAGAGGACTTAGCAAGGCCTGTAATTGAGGTTAGGGACTTCGAAACGGGCCAACTAGAATACGAGATTTATACGTTCGGAGAAGAAGTAAGCGTCGTCCCAATAAAGAAAGAAGAAAAGGCTCCAGCGCTAAAGTTGGCTGAGAAAAAGCTCAAACAGGAAATCCAGAGGTTTTTACCAGATGTATACACTGAAGTAGAAGTCGTAAGCCCTCACAAGGCAGTTATATACGCTGACGAATTCGATATACCTTTGATTATTGGGAAGAAAGGAAAAAGGATACAAGAGCTTGAAAATAGGCTCGGAATTAGCATTGATGTAAAGAGTTTTTCAGAGAAAGCTCCAGAGAAGCCTGGGGAAAAAATCCCAGTAGAAGTTGAGGAGAAAAAGAAGAGTATAGTACTAAGAGTGTCCCCAGACTATGCCAGAAGACCTTTAAGGTTTTATGCAGATAATGAATATATATTCACAGCTACTCCAAGCAAGAAAGGGGTAGTCAAAGTCGGAAAGAATTCTCCTGTTGGCAAGCTCCTTAAGAGGTATCTTGACGAAGGTCATCAGATTTGGGCTTCCTACTGAGGAATGCCCACACTATTTCTTCAATTTTTTCTGAAGGATCTTTGTCAAAGAAGAATAAATTCCCAGGAACAGAGAGGTCGGAAGAACCGAAGCCTTTAACTACTTTTCCCACCATATTGAGGGATTTAGATAGCTCTTCTTCTATTCTTACTGGAGAGGGTACGAGATAAGCCTTTAGTGGAGTTGCGATCAAAGTTAGATAATCTATATGCCAGTGCAACTTTTTATCCTTTCTAAGATGACGAAGAACTCTACCTTCCAGAGAATTCATTCCAGAACCGACATAAGCGTAATATCCTTTCTTAAGCCTAAATACTTTCCCTTTAGTTTTTATAATAGAGTTTCTTGGAAGATAAAGAAGTAAAATATAGGCTCCTCTCAAATGGAAACCCCTCTTCTAAGATCTTCAAGTTTTTTCCTCGCTTCTTCTATGCTTCCAGCGCTTTCAATTGCAGTTCCTGTAACTATAATATCTGCTCCAGCCTTGACCAATTTTCTTACTTGTTCTCCACTCCTTATCCCTCCTCCGACTATTAGAGGAACATCTATTGCTTTTTTCACGGTTGCTACCATCGTCTCTGGAACGGGTTGCGGAGCTCCGCTTCCTGCCTCAAGATATACAAGTCTCATTCCTAGATACTGTCCAGCTAAAGCATAGGCAGCTGCTATTTTTGGCTTATGTCGTGGAATTGGTTTTGCATCTCCAACCCAACCTGCAGTCTCTCCCGGTTCAACTATTATATAGGCCATTGGAATCGGCTCTAGGTTATACTTCTTGACTCTAAATGCCCCCAGGGCTTGAGCACCTGTTATGAAAAAGGGATTTCTGGAGTTTAGCAAGCTCATGAAGAATATTGCATCTGCATATTTACTAATTCCGCCGTGAGATCCTGGGAAGAGAATGACAGGAAGAGAATAATTCTCCTTTATAGCTTTAACAACCTCATCTAGCGTTTCTCCTTCCGCTCCTGTAGATCCTCCAACCATTATTGCATCAATTTCAAGCTCCTCGCATACTCTGGCGAGTTTCCCAGCAACCTCGGGTGAAGTGTCATCTGGATCTATTAGAACGAAGTGCAGTCTCTTCTTCTCAAGCTTTTCATGAATATATCTTTCTACTTTCCCGATTTTCATAACCATCCCTATTCTCCTCATTAGCAATGTTTTTAAATAATATCCTAAGTTTCTCATTAGGTGAGCCCCTATGAAATTTAAGGGCAGTACTTTTGGAAGGCTGGTTCGCATAGAGTTTGATATTCTTCGCCTTGGCGAGCTTAAAATTGATGACTTATCTGAATTTGACACCAGCGAGATTAAACTCGAAATTAAAGCCACTAGCTCAGGTATAAAATTAGTTGGTGTGTGGGAGGGAGATATAGAGAAGGTTGGTGAAGCTATAAAGAAGGCTCTGGAAGAGAGCATAAAACTTAGAGAGAGAATACTCAGGAAAATGAAGAGTAAGGTAGAAAGAATTAGGAAAGCGTTACTTGAAATGGGGTTTAGAGAGGAGCAATTTGGTTATGGTGAGGCTGTAAAGTTTGTAAAGAAAGTGGGGGATTTCGAAATAGCGATAATAGTCTCATCAAGAGAAGACATAGTAAGAGTAGAGGTATATGGTGAAGGAAACAGAAAAATCATAGCTCCCGAACTTGAAGCTTTCTTTGAGAGCGTAGATATTGAAGAAATTGAGGTATACGATATTGAGGAAGAAGGGAGAGAGGAGAAAGTTGTCATCAACTTAGAACTACCAAAATCTGATGAAAAACCGGAAAAAAGAATTACTGAAGCAGTCAAAATATTGGAGAACATTTTAATGGCTTAATATTTTAGCGTTCTTAATTCTTAATTTTCTTAATTCTCTTAGGATCTTGTCATCTAGAACTTCCAAAATTATCTCATTGTATCCAAAAGCATCTGGAGGGAGCAACTTTGCCTTCGCAACCTTATCTTTAATTAGTTTGCTTAACTTTTTGATAATTTCTCCTTTTTTGTCATAGGGGACTCTAATGTCTACAACAATGTTTTTCATAAATTTCACCCATAGTTTAGTTAGAAAAAGGGATATAAAACCGTTTCCATTCGCCAGAGTAATAAGAAAAATTTAAGGAAAAAACCGGGAGGAATAGTCACTCTCTATACTTGTCAAGGATATCTAAGATTTGCTTCATCTCTTCCTGTGTTGGTTGATATTCTTCCTTGGCAAATATAACTCTTAGATCCATACTGTCTTCTGGCATGATGTCAACTATTTTGCAGGCAATTCTGTCACTCATCCATTCAAAGGCATTCATAAGCTCCTCTACTGCCTCTTTGGCCTTATCTGCTGGAAGCTTTGCAAATCTTTCAGCATGTTCTAAAGCTAACCTCGCTTCATAGTATAGAGGTTCCTCTATTCCAGCTTTTACTTCTTCTTCGCGCCTTTTTAGTAATAATTCCTTTGCTTCAGCTATCGTTATGTACTTTTCCCCGAGTTTGCCTCTCCCTATCATAGCCCGTCACTTCTGTGGTCTGAGATGTACTGGATGAATGAAGAGCGTCTTTACCTTGCTCCCGTCTTTAATTTCCACGATGTAGGCTTCTCCCCTCTTCCCCACCACTGTCCCAGTTCTTCCGTGAAATCTTGGATCTGGCATTCCTTTGTGATAACTGGGCTCTATAACAATATGAACTCTCTGTCCTACTTCAAACTCTTGGAGAAATCTAGTTAGAGGTGGAAGCCCTCTCCTTCTAGGATGTTTACTAAGCTTCTTCCTAGTTTTTCTCCTAAAGCTGTGAGCCTTTTGAACCATATTTACCACCCTCCTATTAACAAATTTTAGGAAATTAGATTAGACAAAACCATATCTTAGAGACGGTGCTTACCCCCTTACCCTTCACCCATGTTGAAAGGTCAGGTATTTATAAAGATTTATCCCAAAGCAAAGTCGAGTATAATATCTCCCATCTAAATTTTTAAAGTTAAGCATAACTTATTCTGAGGGTTCACTATGAAGGAAGAACTAATAAGGATGATACTTGAAGAAGAATGCATAAAGTTTGGCCACTTTATTTTAACTTCAGGGAAGGAGAGCTCCTATTACATAGATATAAAGAAGCTCATAACGAATCCCAAAGCCCTTCGATTAATAGCAAGACTAATCAAAGAGAAGGCAGAAGAAGAAGGAATTCAGTTTGATAAAGTAGCAGGTCCAGAGCTTGGAGCCGTTCCAATTGCAACAGCCTTAGCGTTGGAGACAGATAGGCCCTTGCTAATTGTAAGAAAGAAAAAGAAAGAACATGGAACTGGAAGGCAGATAGAAGGAGAAGTAAAAGAAGGGGATAGGGTTCTTCTAGTTGAAGATGTAACTACAACTGGAGGAAGCGTATTAAGAGCTGCAAAAATACTGAAAGAAGCTGGGGCAGAGATAACTGGGATATTCGTTGTGGTAGATAGAGAAGAAGGTGCCAAAGAGGCCATAGAAAAAGAAGGATTCAAGCTTTATCCTCTAGTTTTGGTTCATGAATTATTTGAAGCTGCTGGAGTCTCTTCTGAGTGACTTTTCTCTTTCTTTTTGCTTTGCTACTTTCTTAATATTGTTCTCTAATTTGTATCTTATTAGGCAAACCGAAAAGTTTATATATTCGAACTATATTAGTTCTTATTGAAAACAAAACTTAGGAGGAATGCAAAATGATAGTGATAGGAGAAAAGTTTCCAGAAGTTGAGGTAAAAACTACACATGGAGTGATAAAGCTTCCAGACCACTTCACAAAGCAAGGGAAATGGTTTATGTTATTCAGCCACCCAGCAGACTTTACTCCAGTGTGTACAACCGAGTTTTATGGGCTTCAAATTAGGCTTGAAAAGTTTAGAGAACTAGGGGTCGAGCCAATAGGCCTAAGTGTAGATCAGGTATTTAGCCACCTCAAGTGGATGGAGTGGATTAAGGAGAAGCTTGGAGTTGAAATCGAGTTCCCAGTTATAGCTGATGATAGGGGAGATTTAGCAGAAAAACTAGGAATGATTCCAAGTGGTTCAACAATAACAGCGAGAGCTGTGTTCATAGTTGATGACAAGGGAATAATAAGGGCTATAGTTTACTACCCGGCTGAAGTAGGAAGAGATTGGGATGAGATTCTCAGATTAGTCAAGGCCCTCAAGATAAGCACTGAGAAGGGAGTTGCTCTTCCGCACAAGTGGCCAAACAACGAGCTCATTGGAGACAAGGTCATTGTTCCACCTGCAAGCAGTGTTGAGCAGATAAAAGAGCGTGAAGAAGCCAAGGCAAAGGGAGAAATTGAATGCTATGACTGGTGGTTCTGCTACAAGAAGCTTGAGTGATCTCTCTTTTATTATCTTTTCTGAAGTAATATTTTTAACTTGGCATCTTACATTCTTTCGAGATGACAATGAGGGTATGCTATAGATGTGGAATATCGGAAGAAGAAGGCGGACCCTTGATTAATGGGTTGTGTCAAGTCTGCTTCAGGAAGGAGAACCCAGTTTTGCTTCTTCCCTCTGAAATTAATACTGAATTATGTCAAAACTGTGGAAGTTATAAAAAGAGGGGAGTATGGATAGATCCGCAAAATTACGAGCTAGAAAGCTTGATATTTGAAGTGGCTGAAAATGCCTTGCTTGAAGCATTGGAGGAATCTTTAGATAAAGTTAAGGAATTTGAAGTTGTTCCTTGGGAAGAACTTGAAAATATAAACAATATTCCAGTGGGAAAGGCATTTGTGGGTTTTATTCCTGTTGACTATCATATCCAGTACTTTCCCGCAGTAATAGTTTATAGGGTAAGGGTAAAGGCAAGGTTGCATGAACTACAACTTGAACCTCATGATGAAATAAAGGAGACAACTGTATATGTTAGGCAAACTGTTTGTCCCAGGTGCCAAAGATTTTTAGCGGGCTATTATGAGGCTATTCTTCAAGTGAGAGTTGAGGACAGGGAATTCACTAAAGAGGAGAGAGAAGCAGTAACAAAATTAGTTCAGGAAAAGGTTGATGAGATAATGAAAAAGGACAGAATGGGGTTTATCCAAGATACCATAGAGAAAGAGGAGGGAATTGACTTCTACATGGGCTCCACAAGTGCCGCTAGAAAGCTTGCAAATGTAATAAGGGAGCACTTCGGAGGAGAGATAAGTGAAGCGTACGAGTTAGTCGGGCTAGATAGAATGACAAGCAAAGAGGTATACAGGACCAGCGTTACAGTAAGGCTTCCAAAGTTCAGGAGGGGAGATATAGTAGAGGATAGACACGGTAGAATATACAAGGTAGAAAACGTTAGTGGAAAAGGAATGAGGCTCAAGAACTTAGAAACCTGGGAAAGCCAGCATTATGACTGGAAAACAATAAAGAGGGAAAAAATTGATAAGGCGGAGCATGAAGAGAAAAAGGCTCTCTTAATAAGTCAAACCCCTAGAGAAGCTCAGTTCATGGATATGTCAACATATGAAACCTTTGAAGTTTTAAAACCAGGGGTTAATCTAGAAGAAGGACAATTGTATAGGCTCGTTAAAGTTAAGGGGAGATTTTACATAAAGGAAAAGGAGGGTGAAGAATGAGTAAGATGATAATTATATATACAACTTTTCCTACCTGGGAAAGTGCAGAAAAAGTTACAAAGGCTCTTTTAGAAGAGAGGCTTGTTGCATGTGCTAATCTGAGAGAACATAAGGCTTTTTACTGGTGGCAAGGTAAGATCGAAGAAGATAACGAGATTGGAGTGATTTTAAAGACTAGGGAAGATCTTTGGGAGGAAGTCAAAAAGAGAATAAAAGAGCTCCATCCATACACTGTCCCAGCAATAATAAAAATTAATGTAGAGGATGTAAACGAGGAATACTTAAAATGGTTATTGGAGGAAACGAAATCTACCTAACTTTTGCTCCCAGCTTTACTTCCTTATCTGGCATTAACAGTGCAACTTTCTCACCATCATCCGCGGCTAGTAGCATTCCTTGGCTCTCAACTCCTCTTAGCTTCTTAGGTTCTAAGTTCGCCACTATAACAACATATCTGTTTAGCAACTCTTCTGGTTTATAGTACTTTTTGAGTCCTGCAACTAGAGTTCTAATCTCCCCTCCAAGATCTACCTTTACCACATAAAGCTTATCTGCATTTGGATGGTCTTGAACTTCAACGATCTTTCCTATCCTAAGATCAATCTTTGAAAACTCCTCAAAGCTTACGTATTGCATTTTTTGCTCACCCTTTTTTTCTCCCTTGTATTTCTCTTTAAATATTTTCTTAAGCATGAATCTTCCGTCCTCTTCTCCAAATTTTTCTATTGCAACTTTCTCCACATCTTCAAGTTTGTAATACTTTTCGAGCAATTCTCTTGCAGCGTCTGGATTGTTCCTTCCCATGTAGTTAAGGATAAAGTAAATTATCTGGTCATCGGATACTTTCTTGAACAATATTTCAGGCTTTCTCACTTTATGTCCAGCTGGGAGCTCTGTAAATCTCCACGTTTTAACTTCCTCTAGGTTTAGGAAATGCCATATCTTTTCGCTTGCATCGGGAAGGAAGGGTTCTAATAATATTCCCAGGGCCTTCACTATTTGTAGGGAAATGTTAATTGTAGTGCCTGTTCTTGTTTTATCCTCCTTTATTGTCTTCCATGGCTCTTTGTAATCAAAGTATCTGTTGCCAAAACCTGCTAGATTCATAACCTTCTTTAAGGCATCTTTAAATCTGTACTCCCTTATAAGCTTGCCAACTTCTTCAAACGTTTTTTCAATTTCCTCTAAGGCTTGCCTATCCAATTCATCTAGCTCTCCTCTTTCAGGAACTATTCCATCGAAGTATCTGTTAACGAAGGTTAGCGCTCTGTACACAAAGTTGCCAAGAACATTGACAAGCTCCTCATTGATCTTTGTCTTGAACTCTGCAAAGCTAAAGTCTGAATCTCTAGTTTCAGGCATTATTGAGGTCAAATAATACCTAAGATAATCTGCCGGGAAGACATCAAGGAATTCATGAATCCATATAGCCCAGTTTCTGCTTGTTGAGAACTTCTTTCCTTCTAGTGTTAAATACTCATTTGCTGGGATATCATAGGGAAGATTCCATTCTGCCTCAACTTCTTCATCCTTATACTTTCCATAGGCCATGAGAAATGCCGGCCAGAATATCGCGTGGAATGGTATGTTGTCTTTTCCAATAAAGTGGATAACCCTAGTTTGACCATCTAAATTCAACCAGTATTTCTTCCACTCATTTGGTTTTCCGATTCTCTTGAAGTATTCTATCGTAAGTGAAATATATCCAATAGGAGCTTCAAACCAAACGTACAGCACTTTATTCTTCATGTCTTCTTCATCCAAAGGAACTGGAATTCCCCAATCTAGATCTCTCGTTATAGCTCTTTCTTCCAATCCTTCTTCTATCCATCCCAGCACCATATTCTTTACATTTGGCTTCCAATCTTTCTCCTTTATCCACTCTTTAAGTTTCTCTTCAAACTCCTGCATTTTTATGTAGTAATGAGTGGATTCTCTAAAGGTTATTGGATTCTTACAGAAGGCACATCTAGGTTCTATTAGAATTTCAGGCGTAAGAGGTCTCCCACATACCTCACACTGATCTCCTCTTTGGTTTTCTGCTCCACAGTATGGACATGTCCCAATAACGAATCTATCTGGAAGAAATCTTTTGTCGTGCTCACAATATGCTTGTTTTGTTACTTTCTTCACAAGATAGCCATTTTCTAAAGCTTTCAGGAAGAATTCTTGACTTAGCCTATAGTGAACTGGAAGCTCCGTTCTTCCAAAGTAATCAAAGCTTATCTTGACCCTCTGAAATGCTGTTTTTATGTGTTCATGAAACTCATCAACAATTTCCCTGGGACTTCTCTTCTCATTTAATGCTCTAAAAGAAATTGGAGTTCCATGTTCATCAGTCCCACATATGAACACAACATCTTCTCCTTTGAGCCTTAGATATCTTACAAAAATATCAGCTGGCAAATAAGCTCCGGCTAAATGCCCCGCATGAATTGGTCCATTAGCATACGGTAAAGCGGCTGTAACCATATATCTTACCATTTTATCACCTCCTTTGTGCTCTTTCTGAAATTGACAAATTTAAATATTACGATGGGTTATTTTAAACTACATGCTTTATATTAATTTTTGCATATCCTCCGAGAGCTCAATCCAATTCTCTCTTCCAACTTTATATACCTTTATAAGCCCCATTTGTTCTAGCCTTTTAACCATTCTCCACGTCGTTGTTTTTGGGAGGTCTAACGCTTTCCTAAGCTCAGACTGGCTGGCTTTTCCTCCCATACTTAATAAAAACCTAAGCGCATTTACTTCTTCGTCATTTAAATTATACTCTTTAGCAATTTTGTTTAAGGTGTCTTCAAAGTGTTTCTTTTTCCTTTCTTTCCTATCTTTTCTTATAGTAAAGAACACAAAAACTAGCAAAAGACTGACTCCCATCAATATGTATTTTGTAAATCCCCTATTTTTAGGAGCTATAATTGACTCATAGGTGTAATATATGGTTATATTTCCAGGTCCAATGAGCACTTTGTTGTGCTCAAGTTTAATTGGTATATCAGAGACACTTACTATAACAGTATCGTTTGGAAAAACTATCGTGGCGGGCACTTCAAGTGAGACATTTAAATACCATACAGCCCCCTTTTTATGAGAAAAGTTCTCTATTGTATACACTATTCTTACAGACCTTAGGGTTGATACGTCAAGTGTGATATAACCCTCTGAATAGATATAAGGGAGGACTGTACCATTCTCAGAGAGAACTAGTATATTAGAGGCCTTATCTGACAATGTAGGAACCTTAATGTGAATTGCATAATCCTGAGGAATAATTGTTTGATCAATTGTAATACTGTTATCTTTCCATACAATTAGTGTGAAGTTCTTTGTGATATATGAAGCGCTAACAGGGGAAGATATAAGGAAAAATAGAACCATTAAGAGGAGCAACATTTTTTTCATACTGTCACACCTCCATAGTTCTGACCAGGTAGTCTAGAATTTTTGAAGCTCTTCTCACTCTTAGGTAAGCTGTTTCATACCTGCCCAAATTTACATCTTTTAAAGCGAGATTTAAGTCCGCAGATGCTATTTCTACAAGTTCTATTTTCTCGGCTTCCTTGACCAGTGATTTTATTCGATTCAGAGAAAGCATAAGTTGTATCAAGTATTCTTTTCTTTCTGTTTCGAATCTATTTTTAATGTAATCAACGTAAATTGACTCAAGCTCATTCTGAAACATTTCTACATATCCAATGTTTCCTTCCAGCTCATAAAGGGCCTCTAAATATCTTTCTGACTCTATCAATTTATCACATCTTTCGATTAATTTCTGAAGATATAGTGCTTCGTAGCTTGTATTGCTTCCAGATGCTATGAAAATTTGAGTTGCATATATTATAGTCCTATTAAACTTTTCTAGCAGGATTATAGCTCTTGTTTTGGGATCGATTTCTAGAGGTTCGCCTGAAGTTAATACATCATCTAATAATCTGTAAGCTTCACTTGTATAGTTTGTTGCTATTTCGATTTTTCCATTCTTCAGCTCTTCTTTCGCAGCGTTAATCTTTTCTTTTATCTTAAGAGTTTTCCTATTAGAGGGAAGTAAATTCAAGTAGTATTCAACTCTGCTTATTCTAGCCTCTAAAATTTCTTTGCTGTCTATTGTGCCCTCTTTGGATTCCAGAATGTGGATAGTTGTTAGACTTAATTTTGAAAGTTTTTCGAAGGCAAATACTAAATTGTCATGCTCTAACTCCGAGGTTATTTCTTCTCTCTTTATCTCAGGGGTATAATCAAACTTGGAAAGAATCTCCTTATTAGTGTCATAAAGTCTAAGGAGAGCATTAGTATCGTAACTTTCTGGAAGTGCAAATACTAAATTAACGATAAGTGTTACTAACATGAGCGGAATAACGTATCTTACCATTATCCTTCCCTTTCAATTGTTGTTTTTAGCCTTTTTAAAAATTCCCAGGTTGTTATAAATTTTTTAAAGGGAGATCCTAAGATGGTGTAAAGGGACAAAGGCTATGAAAGTAGAAAAATATGCGATTATCTTTGGAAAAAATCCTGAGCTTGGACTTTATGAGCTAAAGGCCTTCTCAAAGAGGTTTAAGTTAGGGGTAAGAATATTAGAGATCCGTTTTTATGGTCCAAACAAAAGTTTTGCTATAATCCAGGCTAAAGAAGAAATAGAAAAAAAGTTTAAGTGGTTAGGGGGAGCTTTAAAGTTAGTGAGAATTGTAGGAGAAGGCTTAGATACAATAGAGAATCTCGAATACTCAAAATTGTTTACAGTGAGCTTATATGGGAAAGAAGATTGGAAAGCGTGGAGAAAACTTGGATCTCAAGTTAAAGCAGTTTTTAAGAGGAAAGATTCTTCTAAATTCTTTAAACCTGCTAACGTTTATTCTATGCCTAGCGAATTAATTCTAAAAGGATTTCCAGAAGTCAAAGATGTGGTATTTTTGTTTGTAGATAAGGACAGAGTTCTGGTGGGGGAAACGATAAGGATTACAAATCCCTTTGAACTTAAAAAATTGGATGTAGAGAGACCCATAGTTAGACCTACTCTTTCAATTCCCCCTAGGCTAGCTAGGATAATGATAAATCTCTCAGAAGTTAGAAAGGGAAACGTTCTAGATCCGTTTTGTGGTACTGGAACTATTTTAGTTGAACTCCTCCTTCAAGGTTTAATTGCATATGGGAGTGACATAAGTCAGGAAAGAATAAATGATGCAAGAAAAAACATTGAATGGATCAGAAAGGAGTTTAGGATAAAACAGAACGCAAGTTTGAGGGTTTGTGACGTTAGAAGGCTAAAAAAGTGCTTTAGAACTAGATTTGATGCTATAATTACAGAACCGTATATGGGTCGACCACTAAAAACTAAGCCAACAAGGGAGGAGGCCATTAAAATAGCAAAACAATTGGATCGGTTATATTATCAAGCCTTTGAAAGCTTTTCTGATGTTCTTAAGAGAAATGCTAAAGTAGTTTTCGTATTTCCCGCATTTAATTTAGCTGAGGGAGGAGTTTATAGGAGAAATAGACCCTGGTTAGAGGAACTTGGGTTTAAGGTTGAGTATTCCATTTTAGATATTGATGAAAAGCATAGGATTGGAAGAGATATATACGTGATTAGATACTAGCAATGCTTTTATCCTACCTGGCTCATTGTTCCTGGGTGAAAGTGATATGGCTAGGATCACTGAGGAACAAAGAAGGAAGCTTGCTCAAGATGCGTTGGAGTATCACAGAAATAATTTCCCAGGGAATGGAAAAATTGAAGTGATACCAAAGGTTCCTCTTAGAGATTTCTATGATTTGAGCTTAGCATATACCCCAGGAGTAGCGGAGCCATGTAAAGTAATTGCAAAGAAGGGAAACTATGAAGATTACACTATAATTCCAAATACAGTTGCCGTCGTTACAGACGGATCGGCAATCTTGGGATTAGGAAACATAGGTGTTCTGGCAGGAATGCCAGTTATGGAAGGTAAATGTGTTCTCTTTAAAGCTCTAGCTGGAATAGATGCGTTTCCTATCTTAATTGACACACAGGATGTCGAGAAAATCGTGGAAACAATAAAGCTTATATCAAAGGGATTTGGCGGGATAAACCTAGAAGATATCTCCGCTCCAAGATGCTTCGAAATTGAAATGAGGTTGAAGAGAGAGCTTGATATTCCCGTATTTCACGATGATCAACATGGAACTGCTGTAGTAACTTTAGCGGGTCTAATTAACGCATTAAAGTTAGTGGGCAAAAAATTCAACGAGATAAAAGTTGCTATAAGTGGAGCTGGAGCTGCTGGAATCGCAATAGCAAAGTTGCTCCATCATGTTGGGGTTAAAGAAATATTGCTTGTTGATAGAGCTGGAATAATCTATGAAGGGAGAAAAGAAAACATGAATCCTTACAAAGAGGAAGTCGCAAGGTTCAACATTCATGGGGTTCAAGGAGATTTGGCAAAAGCTATGGAGGGTGCTGATGTTTTTATTGGAGTAAGCGTAGGAGGAATAGTAAAACCCTGGATGATAAAGAAAATGGCCGATGATCCCATAGTGTTTGCAATGGCGAATCCAATTCCAGAAATTATGCCAGAAGATGCGAAAAAGGCTGGGGCAAAAATAGTGGCCACGGGGAGGAGTGACTATCCAAACCAAATAAACAATGTCTTGGGCTTTCCTGGGATATTTAGGGGGGCACTAGATGTTAGGGCTACCGATATAACTTTAAATATGAACATTGCAGCGGCTGAGGCAATAGCATCTGTTGTGAGCGATGAAGAACTTAGTGAGGACTACATAATACCCTCTCCACTACATCCCGACGTTTATCCAAAAGAAGCCAGAGCAGTTGCAGAACAAGCAATTAGGGATGGTGTAGCTAGAAGAAAGCTATCTGGGGAGTGGGTAGAAGAGCATACTAGGAAGCTCCGTGAATTTTATGCCGCACTCATTGAGCCCTTAAATGAAAGAAGGAAACAGTACATTACTTAAACTCTTTCTAACCTTGTGAAGTCTATTTTATATTCAGAAAATTTTATATTTTTTGAAATCCTTATTTATCACCTGGGGGGATATATAGTGCATGAGCTTCTTAAATTAGACCAGGCGAGCGTTTTGGAAATTACCTCGATAGTAAGTAGAAATTGGCCTAATAAGCTAATAGTGGTATTCTCAGGAGAGTACCCAGTCCTCTTTTACTCTAATGGAACGCTAGTAAAATCTTCCTCATCACAAGATGTTCTTCAAGATGTTAAGGTTTGTGAGGTGGATAAGTTTGAATTTCTTGATCTATTTATGAGTGAGCCTAAAGTGAGTCAAGTAGATAGGGCTGAAAAATATATTCCAAAGGTTGTAGAGTTCTCATACTCTCTAGTCGCTCCATCCGAACTTTATCTTAAAATTCTTAATGCCATAGTTGAATTTGCAAAATTCGCTTATCGACGACTGGGGTTATCAATAGAGCTTTTAGATGCAACCTGTAGGTTGGTAAGTGGGAGTACAGGAAGAGACATTTTATCAGTAGATGTGGAGGTATATGGGTACTCAAGTAAGCCAGAAAATGAATTGAGAGAGGCAATAAGGAGCAATTTTTCAAAACTTATAAGAGAGATAGTTGGTTTTCCTGCCCGAATTAACATTAAGGGACTGGAAATTGTCCATACTGAGGAAATTCCAAAAATTAAAATTGAAGAACTTCCAGTCGAGATAAAGGGAGGAAGAGTTGTAGAAATTAATCTACGAGAGGAAATCCCACACAAAATAAAGATAAGAAGAAGACAAGTTGAGGCAGAAGTTGAAAGAATAATTGAAGAAAGTGGTATTAGGGAGATAATATCGAGCATTAAGGATTTGGATAGCGAAAGCAGAATTAACAAGCGTAAAATTGAAGAGAAAGTAAAAGCAAATATAGATAGAACAATTAAGGGAATAAAAGTTAATTGGGCGAAGCTATCAAAAGTAGGCTCATCTTATCAGATATTTATAGGAATTGAGAGAACATCCAGAAGTATTGACGAACTTAAGCTGTCTGATGAAATTAAGAAGCTAATAAAGAATGTCGAAGAAGAAATTAGAAGTCAAGGAAATCCTATTTCTATAGGGAGAGCTATTGTGATCATTGAAAAGGACATTTACTAGGTTATAATTCTCTTCCAAGTTGTTTCGCTTCCCCTATCTTCTAATTGTATGCCTAATTTTTTAAGCTCTTCTCGAATCATATCTGCCAACTCGTATCTCTTTTCCTTTCTAAGTTGTTTTCTGACCTCTACTAAGAGTTCAATTAATTTTTCGGATTCTTCACGTTCTTTTGTTTCCTCTCTGAAATAATCTTCAAATACTCCGAAAACTTCACTAACGATCTTAAAGAATTCGAGAGCCTTCCTAAGTATTGACTCTTTCGGCTTATTAGCCTCCGTTAGATACTTATTTATTGCATTAGCTACCTCAAAAACTGCTTTAAGAGCTTCTGCTGTATTAAAATCGTCATCCATAGCTTCATAGAATTTTCTTTTCCCTTCTCTAATTATCTCATATGTCTTGAATTCCAGTTCTCCCCAGGTATAAGATATTTCGGCATTCCTTAGTGCGACTCTTATGTTTTCAAGGGTATTGTAAAGCCTCTGTAGATTATTCTTTGCGTGTTGAAGTCCTTCTTCTGTATATTCAAGGGGAGAACGATAGTGCTTTTGTAGAACAAAGAACCTTATCACCTCTGGTTCGTATCTCTTTAATAATTCTCGTATTGTGACGAAGTTTCCTAAACTCTTGCTCATCTTTTCTCCTTTTACCATAACAAATCCTGTATGTAACCAATACTTAACCCATTCATGACCAAAGCATGCTTCGCTTTGAGCTATTTCATTTTCATGATGGGGGAATATTAAGTCATTTCCTCCTCCATGAATATCAAAGCTTTCTCCAAGATACTTACTGCTCATGACTGAACATTCAATATGCCATCCAGGTCTCCCCTCTCCCCATGGACTATCCCACTTGGGTTCTCCTGGCTTTGCTTTTTTCCATAGGGCGAAATCTTCAGGGTTTTTCTTCCCTTCACCAGGTTCAACTCTTGCTCCTTTTTGGAGATCCTCAATTTTTACTCCGCTAAGCTTTCCGTATTCTGGAAACTTTTTAACTTCAAAGTAAATTCCATCACTTCCCTCATAAGCATATCCCTTTTCCTTAAGCTTCCCAATGAACTCTATAATATCGTCTATGTGATCTGTAACCCTAGGATAAATATCTGCAGGCTTTACCTTTAATGCTTCCATATCTTCAAGGAATATTTTTATAAATCTCTCAGCTAGCTCTTTTGGGTCTTCTCCCGTCTCTCTTGCTCTTTTGATTATCTTGTCATCTATATCCGTAAAGTTCATCACCATAAGTACGGTGTATCCTTTATGTTCTAAATATCTCCTGATCACGTCAAAGGCTATGTATGTCCTTGCATGTCCCAAGTGAGGATAATCATAAACTGTGGGACCACACACGTACATTTTCACTTCTCCTTCCCTTAGGGGCTTAAATTCTTCCTTTTGTTTCGTTAAGGTATTGTAAACCTTGAGCATATTCTTCCCCCTGGGCACAGTATTAGTTTTGGCTATTTATTAGAGTGTCGATGAGGGCAAGCAAAGGCAACATTTAAATACTAGAGAGCGTAAGTTAATTTGGTGATGAAAAGTGGTTACAGCCTTTATCTTGATGGTAACGGCAGCTGGTAAGGAAAGAGAAGTTATGGAGAAATTACTAGCTATGCCAGAAGTTAAAGAAGCCTACGTAGTCTATGGAGAATACGACCTAATAGTTAAGGTAGAGACCGACACTCTAAAAGACCTTGACCAGTTTATAACAGAAAAGATAAGAAAGATGCCAGAAGTTCAGATGACTTCGACTATGATTGCCATCTGATCTCTTTTATTTACTCATCATTATTCTTATTCTTTCTGCGGCATCCTTTGCTTTATCTGAAATGTTGCTTATAGTTCTGCCTATATTAAGGAGGTATATCCCTTCAGTCCAGCTAATGTTAGCATTTAAGACTAGTCTCATAAGTTTGGTGTCTAGACCATCAATTTTGTTTTCTACTTCCTCTATTTGCCTTATGAGGTCGTATTCTTTCTTTATTTCATTCTCAGAAAATCCACTCTCTACTACCATGTCCATCTGCTTTATTGCTTCATAAACTAACTTTGCTGCTCTTATGCTCTCTTTTCCCATTTTTAGAATAATATCTTTGATGTCTTCAGGCACATTCCCTCTATCTCTCACCAGTAGCCACTTAGCTGTATCTTCAGCAGCATCAGCTATTTTATCCTGCATGTGGAGGTATTCTAGAACATCACTCCTCTGAACGGGCATTAAGAGCTTTGCAGTTATGCTTTCCCTAAGTTCCATCTTTATTCTATCAGCAACATCCTCAAGTCTGTCAACTTCCACTGCAAGCTCCTTCATTTTTTCGTAATCTCCCTTAGCCCATGCCTCTAAGGCTTTTTCCAATGTTTCTACAGTCTCAACTACAACCTCTGCATGCTTTATAAGAGGCTTGAATGGACTTTTAGCAAAGAGTTTCGTCCAAACCTGCATGGTATCACCCCATTAACATCATTAAGGCCTTAAATATTATTCCAGCTATTACTCCTGCAGCTGGAACTGTAACGAACCACGAGATTATTATGTCCTTAACTATATCCTTGTTTATCGCTTTTATTCCTCTTGCAAGACCAACTCCAATTACGGCACCAACTACTGTGTGAGTAGTAGATATTGGCATCCCCAACCAAGAGGCAATCAAAACTACCGTAGCTGCTGAAAAGTCTATTGTAAACCCTCTAGTGTTTGTCAGCTCTGTTATTTTCTTTCCAACGGTTTCCATAACTTTATATCCATAAGTTGCGACACCTATTGCTATTCCCAGTCCTCCAAGGGCCAATATCCACCTTGGAACTGGCACCTTTGCTCCAGCAAGACCGAACATTGCCACTGTATAAACTGCTGCCACTGGTCCTATTGCATTAGCAACGTCGTTTGCTCCGTGGGCAAGTGCAACGTATGCTGATGTTATAACCTGCACCCTTCTAAATACTCTCTCAGCTCCAAGATAGGGATCAGTGGCTGGAAATCTCTTTTCCAATATTAAGGAGACTACTATGAATGTTAGAATTCCAGCTGGCATTCCGTATTTGAGAAATCCTTCAAGTAATGAATTACCGTGTAGAACCTTTATGTAGAACATTGTTCCAATGACCACAAATGCTAGCCCTATCCAGAATGGAGACCATCTCTTTGCACTTTTCACAGGGTCCTTGCTTTGAAGAACCGTTTTACTTAGCGCTCTGAATACTAGGTATGCAAAGATTGCTCCGACGATTGGGGAGAGTATCCAACTGAGAACTACTTTAATCATCTTATCCCAATTTACTATTGACATTCCTCCATAAACAATTCCATAACCCACTATCCCCCCTATTATTGAGTGAGTAGTAGATACTGGAAGTCCATATTTTGTTGCGATTACTAGCCATATTGTTGCACCAATTAATGCCGCTATTGAGCCAAATATTAAGACATTTGGATCTGTAATTTTTGAGGGATCGATGATGCCTTTTCTAATTGTCTCTGTAACTGTCTTTCCAAAGAAATAAGCTCCCATAAATTCAAGAACTCCAGCAATTATCACGGCCTGTCTGGGTGTTATTGCTCCTGCACCTACGGCGGTGCTCATGGAATTAGCAGCATCATTTGCACCTATTGCCCAGGCCATTGCAAATCCCAAAAGTATCGTAATTAACAAAATTGGATCAGCAAGCATGGCGAACCCCAGTTGCATGTGTTTCCCTCCAAATAAATATTTTACCGCTATAGAAAATATATAGCTCAGTATTCTATATAGATCGTTGATTAGATATCTATGGTATATTGGCCTAGGTAAATCCCAGGGGGAATAACTACATCAACTGTTTTTACTTCTTTGAGCGTAGGAATCATTTTTATCGCTTGTTTGGTCTCAATTCCCTCGTAAAAGGGATTTATTGTTGGCAAAACTACATACCTTCCAGCTTTTATGAAACATTTTGCTTTTTTCTTAATTCCTTTAACGTTTACATAAATAACAGGGTGAGCATGGCCTAAAAATGCAATCTTAAACTCTATTGGAGGTGCAACTTTGTGACCATGAAAAAATAGAACGTCATCGAGCAAATAGTATTCGACAACATTTATGTTATCGAAGTTTTTAGTGACTTCTTCTATTCTCCCATCATGATTTCCCTTTGTGATTATTACTATGTAATCTTTAAGCTCTAAAAAGAACGACATCAAAATCTTTCGAGTAAAACTGCTCAGTCCAATTTCCTCCTTTATATCTCCTAATATTATTATTGCATCTGGATTCTTGGATTTTATAAAATTTGCAAGTTTTTCTTCTAACCTCGACCTAATTCTAACACCTTTAGCTATTTCAAAACCGAGATGAGGATCTGCAAAAATTAGAGTTTTTCCTAAAGATGTTTCAAATTCTAAAGAATAAAGGGAAAAATCTTCAAAAAAAGCCATCAGATTAGACCTCTCTCTTTCTTCCTCTGTCTCTTCAGCCTCCTTATTCTCTTCTTAATCCACTTCCACCTCATTCTACCTTTCTTTTTCCATTTCCTTGGTCTCCTCTTCATGATCATCACCTCCTTATTTTCCCAATTTTTACCTTCTAAGTCAATTTTTAAGTTTTATTGGTTTTTACATTTTCCCCAAGTTCTTAGGACATTTTGCTTAATTGGCTGGTTATTTGATTATAATCATTGAATGCGATACAGACACAAAAAATTTTCAATCTTTTGTCATCTTAAAACTATTTTATTGGCAAGGCAACTAACAGAATTGAAAAAATGTGATCTTAGGAGATCTGAGAGTTTTTCTTATAATCTAAACATTGAAATACTAAATAAGCAACTAGATATGGGGGGTTATCATGGTTAAGGTTGCCTATGTGCAAATGGAACCTAAAATACTTGAACTTGACAAGAATCTCTCAAAGGCTGAAAAATTAGTAAAAGAGGCAGCAAAGAGAGAAGCTAAACTCATAGTTCTCCCTGAGCTTTTTGACACTGGATACAATTTTGAAAGCAGAGATGAAGTATTTGAAATAGCTCAAAGAATACCTGAAGGAGAAACAACTACCTTTCTCATGGACCTTGCTGGAGATTTAGAGGTCTACATTGTGGCAGGTACTGCTGAAAAATATAACGATCGCTTATACAATTCAGCAGTTCTCGTAGGTCCCACTGGCTACCTGGGAAAATATAGAAAGATCCACCTCTTTTATAGGGAGAAGGTATTCTTTGACCCGGGGGATCTTGGCTTTAATGTATTTGACCTGGGGTTTATAAGAGTAGGAATTATGATATGCTTCGATTGGTTTTTCCCTGAATCTGCCAGAACTCTTGCCTTGAAAGGAGCGGATATTATAGCTCATCCAGCCAATTTAGTTATGCCCTATGCTCCTAGAGCCATGCCCATAAGGGCTCTTGAAAACAGGGTATATATAATAACTGCAGATAGAGTAGGAGAAGAAAGAGGGCTAAGATTCATTGGAAAAAGCTTGATTGCCTCTCCAAAAGCGGAAGTTCTAGCCATGGGAAGCGAAACTGAAGAAGAGGTGGGAGTTGCAGAAGTAGACATCTCATTAGTAAGAAACAAGAGGATAAACGATTTAAATGATATCTTCAAGGATAGGAGGCCGGAATATTACTTTAGGTGATGAGCATGAGTTTTGTTAGGCTTCCTTTTAGAGATAGCTATTATGAGCTAAGGCCAACCAAGATAATAGCTCTAGCAAAGAACTATGCAGAGCATGCAAAAGAGATGGGTGACAATCCACCCACCGAGCCCATAATATTTCTTAAGCCTCCTTCAGCACTAATTGGCCCAGGAGAGCCCATTATACTTCCAAAGATTAGCAAGAGAGTAGACCACGAAGTAGAATTGGGAGTAATTATAGGGAAGAAAGCCAAGAAAGTTCCTGCAGAAAAGGCTTTTGACTATGTGTTGGGTTATACAATTATTCTCGACATAACCGCTAGGGATCTTCAGGAGAAAGCTAGAAAAATGGGACACCCATGGACTGTATCTAAGGGGTTTGACACATTTGCTCCCGTTGGTCCGAGGATAGTTGACAAGAGAGAGCTAGATCCCTCAGACTTGGAGATAGGACTAAAAGTTAACGGGGAAGTTAGACAGCTTGGAAGGACTAGCCAGATGATATTCAAGATTCCTCAGCTCATCGAATACATATCTAATATAATGACCCTCGAGCCGGGAGATATAATTGCTACTGGAACTCCTCCTGGGGTAGGGTCATTGAGGCATGGTGACCACATTGAGGCGTGGATAGAAGGAATAGGAAAGGTCGAGTTCGACGTTTTAGCTGAGGATTCTATCTTATGCTGACTAATTTTTTGTTTATGATATTTGTGGAAATGATGTTTCGTGCCTTAAATCTGTCATGTAGCTTGCCTGCATTTTTGCACTGGGGTTTGTTGGCAAGAGCGTCTGGGAGCGATTAAAGATCTGCTCAAAATTGAGCAAAATATTTGTGAACGGGACGTTGAGTACCTATGCCGTAAACTACTTGAACTTGGGACAATCGTAATAGAATGTGACATGAATTTGAAAGGACTCTTGGTGGATTCCCTTTTCTTTTTCATAATTTCTGCCTTGACAACGCGGAAAATTAAGAATACGCACAGACGTGACTACTTCTGTCTATTCTTATGGGCTGTTTTATAGATAGTTAAAAGCGTTAAGTTTGGGTGGTTTGTATCGTCAAAAAGTTTATAAACTTCTAGAGCCATATGTATGGTGGTGGATGTATGTGGGGAAGATGACTATAGTGATTGATGATGATTTAGAAGAAGAATTCAGAAGACTTGTTGCCCTAAAATACGGGACACGAAAGGGGGTTCTTGGAGCGGCAATAAGCGAGGCCATAAAAATGTGGATCAGAAAAACCAAGAAGGAGCTAGAAAATGCCGAGTGAAACAATTAAACTTACTGCAAAATTCAAACTCAAGGAGATACCTAATGGGTTAGATGTTCTCTTCTCGACTTATCGGGAGATTGTGAACTTTCTAATTTCTTATGCATATGAAAACAACATTACTAGCTTTTATAGGCTTAAAAAGGAAACGTACAAAAACCTCCGCAAGGAGTATCCTGAATTACCAAGCCACTATCACTATACAGCCATAGATATGGCTACTAAAATTTACAGGGGTTACCGCAAGAGGAGGGGTAAGGCTAAGGGTAAGCCAGTTTTCAAGAAGGAAGTTATAATGCTCGACGATCATCTCTTCAAGCTAGACTTTGAAAAAAGAATAGTAAAACTCTCCACTCCGAGTGGAAGGATTGAGTTAGAATTCTATCCAGCAAAATATCACGAGAAGTTTAAGGGTTGGAAGGTAGGCCAAGCTTGGCTAGTAAAGACTCCAAAAGGTCTCTTCATTAACGTTGTATTCTCCAGAGAGGTTGAAATTAGAGAGCCTGAAAACTTTATCGGCGTGGATTTGAATGAGAATAATGTAACGCTCTGCCTTCCAAAGGGTGAGTTTATCCAAATAATTACCCATGAGAGGGAGATAAGGACTGGCTATTTTGTAAAGCGGAGAAAGATTCAGAAGAATCTTAGGGTTGGAAAGAAGAGGGAAGAGCTTCTCGAAAAGTATGGGAGTAGGGAGAGGAATAGAGTGGATGACCTTTATCACAAATTAGCCAATAAAATTGTTGAATTGGCTGAGAAATACGGTGGTATTGCCTTGGAGGATTTAACAGAAATAAGGGATTCAATTAGGTATTCGGCTGAATTGAATGGTCGTCTTCATCGCTGGAGTTTTAGGAAACTCCAGCGCATAATCGAATACAAGGCGAAATTAAGGGGTATAAAAGTTATTTTCGTTAACCCCGCTTATACTTCCACCCTGTGCCCGATATGTGGGGGTAAGTTAAGCCCGAATGGGCACAGGGTTTTGAAATGCAAATGTGGTTTTGAGGCTGATAGGGATGTTGTTGGAAGTTGGAATGTTCGCTTGAAAGCCTTGAAGATGTGGGGAGTCACCGTTCCCCCCGAAAGCCACCCGATGAAGAAGGGAGGGTGGAAGGTCAGCCGTATCGACATTACACAAATCACGGCTGACCAGAACGGTTACTTTATGCGGCGGCTGAGGAGGGCTCTTTTGTTGCAGTAGTCTTACTTGTTATGATGTCTCTCCCAGAGAAATTTAAGCGTACGATTGACTGGATTATAATTGTCATTTCCTCATTATTCCTGAACTCATATCTCATTTACAGCCGCTTAACTTCAATGAGTTCTATTTATGTCATCTCCAGTCTCACCGTTTTCTTATTGTGGACAGTGGGAGTTCTCAGAATGAGTCTCATATGTATTGTAACCTCTGTAATTCTCTCAGGTTTGATCTTCTATAGGTTTCCGCTTATTCCATTTATAATGGGAGCTTTCATGTTACTCTTGTGTTGGAGGGGGATAAAGGAGAATGAGGGAATTAAGGACAAATGACGTATGTCTTTGCATATCTGAAACCGTGGAGGGGAGGGGGTATGAGAAAGAGAGTGTTGTTTGTCATTTTGGTAGTTCTGGCGGGTGGTGGCTGTATATCTATCCATCACTCAACAATAGATGTCTTATCTTACTGGTCATCAATTACATCTTTCACCGCCCAGGAAACCATCAAAATCAACAACCAGACGTTCGAGAGCCGTGTCTCTTTCACAAAGCCTGATAAAATTATTAGGGAGGATTATGTTAATGGCTCCTTGGCTCAGAAAATCATAATAGAAAACGGCATTCAGACAGTAATTACATCTAGTGGAACTTTCACTCTGAACGCGACTCTTGATGATGTCAATGCCCTCGATCCCTTTGCGTTGATATTAAATAATCTCAACTCCTTCAACGTCACAAAGAATGGCAATAAGCTTCTCTTGACCCCTAAAACTCCTGGACTTCCAGCCTACACCGTAGAACTCAACGGAAAGCTGCCAAAAAGAATCATAATTCAGCAGGAAGGGCTGAGGATGGTCATTGAGTACAGAAGGATTAATGTGACCTCTTAGGGCGCTACTCCTTCTTGTTTACAATCTTCGCTGAGATCCATCTTCTTCCCTGTCCTTCATTTTTAACGACTAGAATATGTTCTCCACTAGGTATTTTAATGCTGTTGAATTCCACGCTCTGCACTTTCTCCCAGGCTTTATAATAGCTGAAAAATTCACCATTCTTCATCTTTTTGAAGTCCTCTTTTGTAAGGATGTACACACTTATATTTCCATCTGCCATAATGTAGCCGTTTAAAACAGAGTTTCCTGCTAAGTTATAGGTGTGGTAGTTCTTAAAACTAGTCTTCCACTCGTAGTTGATACTTCCATAGGTAGAAGTTATGTAATCCACAGCAAGCCCTATAGCGAGGAAAATAGCTATTGTTAGGATGATAACACTAACCCTCCTCATGAACCATCCCATTAAATATATGAAATACAATTTAAAAAAGTTTATTGGAGGTCTTAACTTTTTTCTTTTGAAGGCCTCGTCCTTTAGGGTGGGATGTAGTAATCGAAAAATCTATCCGAGCTTCAACCTTCAAAAGTCAAGATAAAAATCCTTAAAGAGTTAACTCTTATTGGCTCGAAAGTTTGGAAAGGCCTTGAAAGTTCAAACGCTTGGAAGTCCAGCTCAAGGGTAAACAGGGAAAATTAGAAATAACTTACGATCCAATAAGGCGGAAATCGAGGGTAAAGATGTCAATCAATCCTCCTTATGGCCCACGCATAGCTGGCCACTGCGACCATTGCCATTAGAACACTCCATATGAGAACGTAGATGAAGTCCCCTACAAGCTCTCCTGGGGGTCTTCCATAGATGTCCGAGAGCCTCAACACTTTTAGGGCCCTTCCTAGGGGGAAGTAGTGGGCTATGGGCCTTGCCCATTCTGGCATTATGCTTTCTGGGATTACTATACCAGCTAGGAAGAGAAGAGGCATGGAAACAAGGTTTACAACAGCTGGCGTTGACCTCTCACTCCTGGTGAGCATTACAATGGCCAATCCAAGGCTCATTGAAAAGACTGCAGCCGTGAATATAATCGCCCAACCAAAGAGACTTGGGAAAAGTGTTGCACCAAAAACTACCCTTGCATACCCTATTCCTATTATTATACTCACAATTATGGTTGTTAAGGTTGAAAGGCTCTTTCCAATTAAAAAATCCCAGGGCGTCGTTGGAGAGGCTGCTATCCTTCTTAGCGTTCCCTTAGTTATTTCTTCAAGCACGGAGCCTCCTATCATGAGCATCGTTGCAAAGAAGAACTGTATTCCTATGAAACTCGTTACGTAGAACTTTATTCCTCTCCCGCTCTCCCCGTGAATAATTTTCTCTTCAAGCACTATGGGCTCGGCAGTCGCGAGTAAATACTCCTTATATTCTGTTGGGATATACTGCATCATCATTTCTATTTTTCTAGCCCTGAATTCCCTTCCAACCTCGGAAAAGAAGCTTCTAATTATTGAACTTACTATTTGATAGTTCTGAGGATCAGTTTTATCAAAATAAACAAGAACTCTTCCCTGCAATCCAGAGGTTATGTTGATATCAAAATCTTCTGGAAAGAGAACAAGAGCTTTTATACTACCATGTTTTAATGCCTCAATGCCCAAGGATGCATTGGGAAACAGCTTAACATTGAACAACTGTGTTCCATTAATAGTTGAATTTTCCATAATTTCCGTTATGAGAGTAGAAATATTTCCTCCTGGGTTTACTACACCTACATCAACAGTTACGGGAGAACCTGGGCCACCCCACAGAGCCCCCATAAGGGTGACCCACATTAGGGGGAAAACAAATATCCAAAATACCACCATCTTTTCACGCCTGATTTCCTTCAAATCCTTTATGAGGATAGCCTTAATGGCTCTTAAATTCATTCTAACCTCCTCCCAGTCAGCTTTATAAAAACATCTTCAAGTGTTGGCTCCTCAACTCGAATTTCCTTTATAATACTTCCAGCTTTAATAAGATTCTCAACTATTTTAGGCAAAGCTTCTCTTGGATTCCTAACTCGAACTCTTATCTCGTTATCTTTTTCAATAAAGGGATAACTTATCTCTTCCAAACCTTTTAGGAGACCTTTAATCGTTATTATGCTTTCCTCACCAATAAGCCTCTTCAGCTCTTCGGGCGTTCCAATGGAAATTACTTTCCCCTCATTCATTATGGCAACTCTGTCAGCAAGCTCTTCTGCCTCCTCCATGTAGTGAGTGGCAAGAAGAACAGTCTTTCCATCCTTTTTGAACCCTCGAATGATTTCCCAGAAATCTCTCCTTGAAGGCACATCTAGTCCCGTTGTTGGCTCATCTAGGATTAGAATCTTAGGATCATATAAGAGAGCAATTGCTAAGTTTAAGCGTCTCTTGAATCCACCACTCAACTCCTTCGCTTTCTTTTTCTCTGGTAGAGAGAAAAGTTCGATAAGCTCTTTTATCCTCTCACGAGGAGCGTTGTATATGTCAGCATAGAACTCAAGGTTTTCCTTTACAGTTAGAAGATCATAGGCTATGCTTTCCTGGGGTACATAACCTATTAACCGCCTTGTCTCCCTTGAAAGAGTCCTTCCAAACACCTTAATTTCACCTTCATCATATTTCAATCCCTCTGCCAGAATTCTTATAAGTGTTGTTTTTCCAGCCCCATTAGGGCCAAGAAGGGCAAATATCTCTCCTTCATAGACTTCAAGAGTAATTCCCTTTAGAGCCTCAACGTTACCATAGCGCTTTTTAAGACCTTTTATCTCAAGTGCAATGATCATGTTCTCTCACTATTTTGGAAATTAGTTAAAGCTTCTAAAAAAGCTTGTTGTTTTTCTGGGATTCAGACGGATTATTTACAAAAAAGGAAAGGAATATTGGTAGCTATATTCTCTTCCCCTCTTTTACATAAACGACTCTTGCTCCAATTTCCTTTGCATGATCACTTATTCTTTCCAGATGGCGCATTATAAGTGCTTCAACAGGAGATGAAGTTTGATCTTTCAAGTTTTTAAGGGAAATAATATACAACTCATCAACTCTGTTGTCTATTTCTAAAAGTTTTCCAGCTAAAACTTCATCCAAATTTTCAAAAGCCTTTATTGCAGTTTTAACGGCTTCAATTGTTAATTCAAACCCTTCTTTGAGAATATCGCTCTCCTCAGCTTTAACTATTTTGACTGTCCTTTCTATTTCCATAGCATAGCGAGAAATCCTGTATAGGTCATAAGAAACATCTATAGAGCTCTGAATGAAGCGAAGATCTCCCGCTACTGGGGAATATCTTATGAGAAGCTCAGTTGCTATATCAAGGACTTCGTTTCTAAGAATGTGAAGTTTACTCGAGATTTCCACTGCTGAGTTAAGTTCTCCCCTGAGACTCTTTCTTGCACTTTCTAAGGATTTTATCGCCTCTTTACCCATTTCCCTTAGAAGTTTTTTAGTTGCTCCTTACCAATATCAAGGAGTCTTCTCATGTTATCACCTCACACAAGGTATAACATCGGAGTCTCCTCAACCCCCCTAGAGCCGAGAAAATAATAAACTGCGGAACGAAGAATGTTTTTCACATAACTAAAGAAGCTCTCTAGGTGTATTAAAGTTCCTACAACATATGGATCCTTTGTTCTAATGTAAGAGCTCCAAAGTTCATTAAACTCAAATTCAAAAAATGGAAGTTCATCTATTGGAATTTTCTTATCCTCTGTTAGTGCTTCAATACCTCTGAGAACCCAGGGACGGAAAAGTTTCATGGCCTCTTCTATAAGATTTCCCTGTTCTTCAGATTTGTGGAGTTTAAGCAAAACTTCAATTCGTGATAAGTGCCTCATCATTCTGTAGAGATCGTAATTTACATTGAGGGCTGACCTGACAAAGCGAAGCTCGGTTGCCATGGGATGATATCGAAGGAGTATTTCTATTAGAATGTCGTTGAGATTCTCACTGATATAGGCAACTTCCCATAGAATGTTTTCAATTTCTTCACGTGCTTCTGTGTTTAAAAGCTCCATGCTATTTATTACATAGTCACCTTCTGTTTTCAAGAGGTTCCGAGCTTTTTCCAAAGCTTTTTTCTTCATCCAAGAGCCCCCGTAACGTACTTTTCGGTTAATTCATGCTCTGGATTCTCAAATACCTTTCTAGTAGGGCCAACCTCTATTAATTTGCCTAAATAAAGGAACGCTACATAATCAGCAATTCTTGCAGCTTGGGCAGGTGAGTGAGTAACAAGAACTATCGTGTAGTCTGTCTTGAGTTCTAGAAGAAGTTCCTCTATTTTTGCTGTTCCTACTGGATCAATATTTGCTGTAGGCTCATCCATTAGAAGAATATCTGGCTTCATTGCAAGAACTCTTGCTATAACCAATCTTTGCCTTTGGCCGCCCGAGAGGTTTCCAGGATAGTCATTTAGCCTATCTTTAACCTCTTCCCAAAGAGCTGCTTTTTTAAGGGCCCATCTAACTCTTTCATCTAGCTCTTTTTGAGACTTAACTAATTTATTTAGCTTAACCCCAATAGCCACATTCTCATATATGGTCAGATGAGGAAAAGGATTTGGATACTGAAAAACCATTCCTACCTTTTTCCTTACTTCTATTGGGTCAACATCTTCCGAGTATATATTCTTTCCAAATATCCTAACTTCTCCTTCCACCCTTGCATCTTGATTCAGCTCTATGAGTCTGTTAAATGTTCTCAATAACGTACTTTTTCCACAACCGCTTGGCCCCATTATAGCGAATATACCCCTTTGAGGTATCTGGAGATTTATCCCTCTAAGCACATGGTTTCTTCCATAATATACGTGGAGATTAATTGTTTCTATTGCAAACTTCATAGTTTCACCTCCTTTAAGCTGAGGCGTATTGGGATAAATATTCCAAGAAAAATCGCAAGAAGAACAAGAGAAGCACCCCAAGCTGTAGCGTGGTCTGCGGGATTTGGGCTTTGAACGAGTTGGTAAATCAAGAGAGGTATAGCACCGATGGGCTCAGTTATAGATGAAGGATAACTTTCATATAATCCTCCAGCAGTAAAGAGCAATGGTGCAGTTTCTCCAGCGGCTTTGGCCATTCCTATAAGGATACCTGTCAAGATGCCACGTTTTGCCATTGGAACTAGAACTCTAAAGATGACCTTTGCTCTAGTGAGCCCTAAGGAAAAGCCCGCTTCTCTGTAAGTTTGGGGAATTTCTCTTAAGGCTTCGTGCGTGTAGATAGCTACATAGGGAGTAAGTATTATCGCCAGTGCCAAAGCTCCAGCAAATGCAGAATAAGTTCCCATAGGAACAACTATGGCTCTCATTACGAAAACTCCTACAAGAATTGTTGGGAACTCTATCATTATCTGGAGAAGAGTTTTGACCCACCGACCAAGAGTGCTCCTTGGATTTTCGTAGACATAGACTCCAACAAGAAAGGCTATCGGAACACCTAGAAGTGCAGACAAAAACGTGAGAACGAAACTTCCAACTATCGCGGGACCAATACCTCCTTCGCTGAGAGTTCCTGTGATGAACTTTGAGCCCTTTTCTAATATAACTGGAAGACCCTTAAGCAAGACAGTTATTATTATGTGGAATAGTGGGATGAAAGTTAAAGTGGCTAGAATGCCAATACTAAAGAAGAATATCTTTTCCTGCATCTTTCTATTAAAGCCTAACACTTTCCTCCCACCTCTTGAGGATTTTAAGACCAATAACATTAACTACCAGTCCAATTACGAAGAGAGTCAACCCTGCTGCAAAGAGAACAGGAGTCATGTATTCATATATGAAGGCATTGCCAAACTGGTTAGCTATTAGAGATGAAATAGTGTAGCCTGGGGCGAATAGGGCTAGTGTAATATTAAAGGTGTTGCCTATTACAAGGGAAACTGCGACAGTTTCGCCAATAGCTCTTCCAAAGGCAAGTATGGTTCCAGAAATTATGGCAGGCTTTATGTATCCGAGTAAGATTTTTGTTGCCTCATATCTTGTTGCTCCAAGAGAGTAAATGGCTTCTTTGTATGTTAAGGGAACCATGTTATAGGCCTCTCTTATTATAGCCGAGGCAAAGGGAGTGATCATTATGGCCAGTAAAACACCAGCTGAAAAGTAGCTATAACCTCCAACAGGGGGATAGGAGAAAAAGGGCAAAAACGATAAATATCTATAAAGAGGCTTCATAACTAGATCTCTTAGGAAGGGAACTAAAAAGAATGCTCCCCATATTCCGTAGATTATTGTCGGTAAGCCAGCCATTATATCTGAAAGTATTGTGAAGAAGTTTTTCAGCTTCTTTGGTGCATAGTCAACGATAAATATTGCATAGGCTACCGATAGGGGAAGGGCTATTATGATTGCTATAATAGATGTGTAAATACTTCCCCATATGGCCGCTGCTATTCCATATACTTCTTTACTTGGTTCCTCTGCTGCCTTCCAGACGTTTTTTAAGTATAGGTCAAGACCATATTTATGAAGTGCTGGAAGAGCATTAGTAAAATACAGGAAGAGCATCCCAGCAAATAACAAAAAAACTATGATAACTGCTGGATATGTAGCAATTTTAAATATATCAATCTTTTTCAAGGCTCCACCACCTCTGTTAGCCTTTTCATTTGAGAAAAGTCTCTGCTTATTTCTTGAAGAACCTCCACATTTAAGAGAACGGAATTCTCTTTGTTGTATCTTCTAATCTCTAAAACAGCTCTTTCAGGATTTGTTAGTTCAAGAACTCTTTCAACGTAGGAGAAACCAATAATTCCTTCTCCTATTGGTTTGTGTTCATCTCGGAAACCATTATTATCATGCAAATGGAGGTGGGTTGTGTAGGGGAAAAGCATTTCAAACTCATCCACTCGAAGACCCGTGCGTATCGCAGTTAGAAAAGCATGACCTATATCAAAGCACACTTCAAAGCCCTCTTTTGCAAATGAGAGAACTTCGTGCGGTAATGCTCCAATTCTGCCTTCAAAAAGATTTTCCACCACTATTTTAACTCCACTATCCTCTGTTATGGGCTTCAGTTCTCTAAGGTTTCTTAGAGTATTTACATATGCCTTTGTGTAGCTTTCCTTTATATCTCCCCCATGTACAACAATAACACTTGCATCAAGATATTCTGCAACTTTGATAATTTTTTTCATTCTTTTTATAATGGGGGTTTTTCTATATGTGCCCAGGTCTATTGGGAAATATTCTCCAAAGTCTATAGGAAAGTTTTTTCCGTCAGATGTAGGCGCATGAATGGTAAATTCTATTCCAAGGCCACTTAAGTCTTTGAGGATTTTCATATTTATTTCTCCATCATTCTTTATTATCTCAGCGTCATCAAAACCGAGCTCTACAAAGTCAACATTAAGTTCATCTAACGAAAATCCTCTTCCAGTTATTTCCCTCACTATATACGAATTAACACCTATTTTCATGATTCATCACCAAAAAAATTAAATAATGAGAAGTTAGGACTCTTGTAGAATCAGGAGCACGTCTCCCAACTCGATTATGCCGTTATTATTCATGTCGACTTTCCTTTCAAGTTCAGTATCTACCCTTTCCCCAAGCAACATCATTAAGGTCACATATGCATCTTGCTCATCCACTTTGAAGTCTCCGGTTATATCTCCTTTAACTCCACTTATTCCCAAGATGGTAACGGGAATATCTTTCTTCCCAAAGAGCATTAGCTTGGCAATTAGCTTTGCCGTATCTACATGGTGTAAAAAGCCTGCAAAATTCTCTGCACCTGGGCCGTAGGCTAGAAGTGAAACAGGAGCTCCTGTATGTTTGTGGGATACAAAACCTACACCAACGCGTTTGTTTATAATATCAGCTATTGCATTTTGAAGCGCATATTCGTCTGCTAAGTTTATAGCTTCCTCAATGTAATTAATTTCGTCCTCTGTTAGCTCGAATCCAGTATATTTTTTGATAACTCTCTTTATGTCATTCGTTGCCCTTATTTCACTAGCAATTTTCGACACACTAGCGTTTATGTTCCTGATGACATCTTCATTAATTGCATCTCCATATGTTAGACCTAATCCAAGCCCCCCTGTCTCATGGTCAGCCAGCACTATTACTAGTGTATCTCCCCTCTTTTTTGCATACTCAAGAACATATCCAACAACGTCATCAAACTCCTTAGTCTCTGCAACAACTGATGCTATATCATTCTCATGAGCTGCATGATCAATTCTGCCCCCTTCAATCATGAGAAAGAACCCATTTGGATTTTTCTCTAGTATTGAAATTGCTTTTTTAGTCATTTCCAAAAGTCCAACATCTTCTGGTTTTCTGTCCAATACGTAAGGAATGTGGCTATCTGCAAAAAGCCCTAGAATAAACTCACCCTCTGCTTTCTCGAGCTCTTCTTTCGTGAAGACTATATTATATCCCTGTTCTTTTGCCATTTTTAGGGTATTCTCGTCAAATTTCTTTCTCCCTCCACCTAATAGGACGTTGACCCGGTGAGCTATGAGCTGTCTCGCTATTTCCTCTTCCATATCTCTGTCAGGAACGTGGGAAGCAAATACTGCAGGGGTTGCGTGTGTAATTCTAGTAGTAGTCACAAGTCCAGTTGATTTTCCAAGTACCTGGGCTATTTCAAGCAAGGTAGTTAGATTTGTAACTTTTCCAGTTATGTTAGTAACTGAAATCATTCGATTATATGTTTTGACTCCAGTTGCTATTGCAGTTCCTGCTGCAGCGGAGTCCGTAACTTCCCCACTTAATGACTCAGTAAGTTCGAATCCAATAATTGGGAACTCTTCCATGTTTAGATGACCATAAACAAGCTTTGTAATCTGGACATGACTCATTCCCATGCCGTCTCCAATGAGGATTATTATATTTTTAATACCGCTCTCTTGGGAATCGTATGCGAGATTCAAATTGGTAGAAATAAGTAAAAGTAGAAGCAAACTACTAATAGTTATTTTCTTCATTTTTTCACCTCCTTTAACCTGTTTCTATCATCTCAACTGCCTTAAGACCTATTTCGGCAACTTCAGGTGGGAGACCTACGTAGCCTGGAGCAATATTCTCTGGTTTCTGTCCCTCTGTTAAAACCCATCTAAGAAAGTCCTTAATCGCTTGAGCCTTCTCTTTACTGTAGTGCTTTCCTCCCTTATTCTGCCAGACGAGAAAGTGTGTAAAAGCAACTATCGGGTATGAATTTTCTCCGGGAGCATTGAGAAGTTGCCTAATATCCTCTTTATACCCCTCAGCGGGATCGGGTATAAAGGCCTTAACTGCGGCTACTGCAGCTTTTATTGTCTCCTCGGTAGGTTTGACGAAGTTTCCGGCTTTGTTTTTGAGTGCTACTATCTTGAGATTTTCCTCTATTGCAAAAGATAGCTCAGTGTATGCTATACTATATGGGGTGTTCTTTAAGGCCTGAACAACTCCTGGGTTGCCTTTTGCACCAATTCCCCTTCCAACTTTGTCAACTGGCCAATCCACAGTCTTTCCGGCTCCTACTTTTGTGGCCCATTCTTCACTGACTAAGCTCAAGTAAGTGGTAAAAATTGCAGTGGTTCCACTCGAATCACTCCTATGAATTACTATTATTTTTTCGTGAGGAAGGTTTACATTAGGATTAAGGGACTTTATTGCTGGATCATCCCAATACTCTATTTGGCCCATAAAGATTTTCGCTAAGGTCTCTCCATCGAGCTTTAGCTCATCAACATTTGGAATATTGTGAACGACGACTACAGCACCGACAACTATAGGAAACTGAAGGGGCTGATCACCAGTTTCAAGGAACTTTTTCCACGTGGATTCTTTAACTGGGGGGTCTGTTCTTCCTATATCTGTAAGGCCCTTTAGAAATGCTTCTTGACCATGCCCACTTCCACCACCTTCATACTCGATCTTAACGTTTGGGTTCTTTTTTGTATATATGCTAATCCACTTTTGGAGCTGATATTGGGGAAAAGTTGCACCTGTTGTGCGAATCGTTATTATCTCAGTTTTAGAAGTTGCTTGAGGGACATTGGATGCATTTCCCTCGGATATACAACCGCTTGCCACTAAGGAAAGCCCCAAGGCAAAAATAATAAATATTGTTGCTAGCCTCTTCACGATACATCACCAAGAAATAGAGAAAATTCAGAAAATATAAGCATTGTCGAAATAAAACATATCTGAACAAAGAATCTATATAGATATATATTCTCTATTTCACTACATACAAGTGAACCATTAACCCACCATGCCCAATCACCCTGTGATGGATAATTTCAAAGCCATTCTCGGCTATTGCCTCTTCTATTGCTTTTTTCTCAGTAGTTATGAAGACGCCACGCTTCTCCAAAACTTTTGCCAATTCATTAAAAAACTTCATATAGAGATCTGGAATCATGCTCTTTTTTCCTATCTTCAACCCATAAGGAAGGTTACTTATAGCGAAATCAACACTGTCAACGTATTGAGAAAGTTGAGTGGCATCCCCTTGGATGAATTTAATTTTGTCCAGAACTCCCGCGGCAAGAGCGTTCATCTCCGCCCCGATTAAGTGCTTCCTATACTTCTCAATTCCAATGATTTCTCCAGAATACCTCCTTAGAGCGAGCTCAATTAGAATTGTACCACTTCCACACATTGGATCCAAAACACTCCCTCCATCAAGCTCAGCAAGCTCTATCATTGCATTTGCTATGCTTGCCTTTAAGTGGGCTGGGTGATCATAAACTCTCCAAGGCCTTTTGTGAAGTGAGCTATCTCCAGTTGTATCAATTCCCAGGAAAAATACGTCTTTAATTAGCTCTGCCCTAAAAATTACTGCTGGATGATCAAGATTCACCAGAGGAGTTCCAAAACGCGATAACCTCTCAAAAATAGCTTCACCAACAGTTCTAGCAATATCTATGCTAGTTATATTGTGGTCACCTTTTCTAAATGATCTAACAGCAAATGTTTCACTTACCTTTACGAACTGTTCAACTGGAAGTGATGATACAAAATCCTTAATTCTCTTTAAGGCTTCCTCTGACTCATCTTTTTCAATCCCATTGAATTTTTCACTCGCGATCTCAATAATAACTCTGTGAAGAAGTCGGGAATTCTCATTAAGGTAAGTTGAAATGCTCAACTCTCTCTTTCTTCCCTTTTCATCCACATAGTAAGCTTTTTCAGCTTCAAGTAGCAGCCTTCCTTCAATACCCAAAGGCTTCTCTTCTATTTGAAACGAAATTCCAAGCTTTTTTAATAGTAGAGAAACTTCTCTTTTAGCTATATCCTCAATCCCTTGGGCTGTTGTGAGCAAAAACTTCATAGTTCAAAGTACTTTAGGGCTATCTTTTAAATTTTCTCAAATCTAAATTTTCAAGCGGCTGAATACAAAAATACTTTTAATATGTAAAAAACTTTAAACAAAATGACGAAACAAAGTAGAGGTAATGAGATGAAATTTCCCACTAAAACTCTCATGAAAGTAGCGGCAGTTTACGCCTGTGTGTTTCTTGCAATAATCCTAGTTGCCGGTATTACAGCAAATAGGCTAACCTGGGAGTACGTTAATGAGGCTGTCCTCACTTTTCAAGTAAAGAACCCGAGTTTTTATGAAGAGCTCAAGCAAAATGCCACTAGAGAAGGCATAACTGTTGAAGAGTACTATTATCGTCTACTTGCGAAGGCAAAAGGGATTAGAGCTGATAATCTTCTTTTTATGGGTATTGACCTACTTAGAAAAAGTATTGCATACTATCGAGAAAATCCAAAACATGACATTATCCATGCAACAAAGGTTACCCTTATCGTTATGGGGCTTGCCATAGCCTTAATTATTATATTAGCGTTGTCATTAGGATTTAAGCTGGCAAATAGTCAATACCTGGGAACTGTTGAAGGACTGGCTCGGTTTTTTAGTGGAATCCCTTCTTGGTGGGTCGGAGCAATTCTACTAGCTGTTTTTGCAGTTAAGATTAATATTTTTCCAGTTGGAGGTCTAAGAAGTTTCCCAACCGAAAAAGGCTTTTTGGCTTTTCTAGATTTTCTTTGGCACATTATTTTACCCATTGTTACATTGGTCCTCATTTATGTGTGGGAATTCACGATAACTGTTGCTTATGAAGTTAGAAATGAAATTGGAAAGCCGTATATTCTTACAGAAAAAGCTAAAGGGTTACCCGAGAAAGTAATATATTGGAAACACGTACTTAAAAATGTCTCCATAGTTCTAAGCTCTTTTACTGTTCAAAAATTTATTGAGATGTTCACAGATTATATTGTCATAGACGTGCTCTTTAGCCTTGGTGGAATTGGAACGCTTTTTAAAGCGAGCTTTGTTAGAACAGTTGTGCCAAATGTGGGGGTCGTGATAAGTTTTGACTATCGCCTCTTTTTTGTAGTTGCTCTCTTAATATCTGCCATATCTTTCATACTATCACTTCTGCTCGAACTCCTTAAAGGAATACTTGATCCGAGGGTGAGCTAAAATGAAGAGGAAAATCGGAGTAGTATTGCTTGTTCTCCTGGGTCTCTTTGTAGTTTTGTCAAATCTCAGTGTAAGTAGTGATGAAATTGCCAATTGGGTAAACACTAATTATTGGAGAAACAATCCCAAAAAAGCCTATCCATCTTGGTACTGCCTATTTAGTGAGAGAACACCCACAGTTTTCCTAAAGGGTTCAGAGATTGAAAGAGATGGTTTTAGAATGTATCAATTCCTTTACAATCACACATACAAAGACGAACCAAGTGACATTAGGTTTTATAATCTTTCCCAGGGAGAAAAGGTTGAAATTGTAGTTCTAAGACCTGATGGAATATTGGTTCCTCTTTACAATGACACTGCAATAAGTAGCAATTTAACTCTGAACATCGACATGAGAATGGAGGTAATCTCTACCATTTCTAGTGTTTTCAATCTTAGCAGAGAAGAATATGTTTTCACTCCTCCAACTAAGCTTCTTTTTTCTAGCTACAAAGGAAAAACCCTCAAAGGAGAATATGTATTTGAAATTCGAATAAGGGGAAACTCCACGTCATTTGTTGAAATCCTTGGAACTTGCTATGGCATCCTGGGAACAGACTCTTACGGTAGAGACATGTGGGTTGGATTTGTTAAAGGAATGAACAACACACTCTATTTTGCATTCTCCACTACTTTCATCACAGTAGTCTTAGGAGCTTTGCTAGGTCTTCTCTCAGGCTATTTCGAGGGAAGAGTGGCTGGACTATTAACTTTTTTGCTGGAGGTCTTGATAGCTCTTCCAATGCTTCCTTTCCTTGTCCTTCTTGTCTGGCTTTCATCAACTCAGGGAGTAGGCCTCGAAGTAGAAATAAACCCGTTGGTTTTAATGCTTTTTATCGCCATTCTATCCTTAGGAAAGTTTGCAAAAACAGTTAGAATGATAGTTATGAAAGAAAAAGTAAGTGAATACGTCAAAGCCTCAATAAGTGTAGGTGCTAGCTCGTTGTGGATTATAAGAAGGCATATATTTCCAGTTATTAGAGAATTCTCTTTCAGACACTTCACTATTCTTCTTCCAAAGATGGTTGCTCTTGTCTCCGTTCTTGGATTCTTTGGCCTTATTCCAGGGACTAATTGGGGGGTCTTTCATGATTGATGCAATGAATGAGGGAGCAATCTATGGCGGGTATTGGTGGTGGATACTTCCCCCAGGCCTTTTTATGGCAGCTTTAAGTGCAAGTTTTGTCTTAATTTCTTCCAACAAATGATTATTCTAGAATTGCCACTATTCCCTTCCATTTCTTTCCAAAGCATTCTGCTGAGATTACTGTTTTTCCAGTGACTTTTTCGATAAACTTCAATGCGTTTGGACACTTCTTAAATCCCGTAGCTATTGCTACAGTGAATTCATCTATTTGGATTGTCCCAAGCCTCTTTTCACTTCCCAAATACTCTTCTAGCTTTTTTCCAAACTTCCATAGTATCATCCTGGGCTCTGTAATTTTCTCTTTTTTGATGTATTCAAGGATATCATGAAAGCTTGGCAAATATTCCTCTTCTCTTTTTTCTTCTTTTCCAAATAAAGTGAATCTTCCAGTTTGCCACTCACGAAGAAACCACCTTGCGGTTTCTTCAATATCTACTTCACCACCCGCCTTTATAAGACCCCTTCTTTTTCCTATCTCCTCTAGAATTTCCTCCTCGTTTTCAAACTTCTCAATTCCAAATTTCTCTGTTATAGCTTCTTTTCTTGTTTCAAGAATTCTCTTGATTAACTTTAATGCAGGCTTTACAGGATCCCTGATTTTATCTGCCGGAAATCCTCCTTTAATAACTAACTCATCAAAGTCATCTATTGGAACAACACCTGGGGTGTCTAGTAGCCATATCCTTTTAGTTAATCTTATGAGTTGCTTTCCCTTCGTATACCCAGGAATTGGAGCTGTTCCAACTGCATGTTTACCTTTTAACACATTTATTATCGTGCTCTTCCCGACATTTGGATATCCAATTAGAGCGACTTTCACCTTCTCTTTGTCTATCTCTTTAGCCAATTTCTTCAGTTCCTTTCGAAAGATACCAGTTCCCTTCCTTTCTCTAGCTGAAATAAACACAACTGGAATTTCGCTTTTCCTCTTATATTCTTCAGCCCAGTCTTTAGGGACTAAGTCTGCTTTATTCATAACCAATAGAAGCTTTTTACCGCTCTCTAAAACCATCCTTTCAAGTTTCCTGTTTCTGGTTCCTATGGGATCCCTAGCATCGACTACCTCAACAACTATATCTGCCTCATTGATGACCTCCTTTACTATTGCCCATGCCTTCTTCTGCTTCACTTCTGACCACCTCAATTTCAAATATCACTGTTCCACCTTCAGTATAGGGGGGACCTGGGTCTAGACATTGAACATATGCTTTTCCATTCTTTCCGAGACCTACCTCTTCCGGCTTTACGCCTTTTCTTAGAGCTACTAAGTATGGAATTAGAGAGGCAAATGCGTGTGTGCAAATTGCATCTGTTTCTTTGAGGTTCACTTTTGGACCATCTATTACCATTTTGTCTCCAATTTTAAACACTGGGCATTTTCCTCTAATTTCTCTTACTCTTATTATTACTCTCTCCATGCATTTAGTTTCGTGATGAAAATATTTAAATTGATTTGGGTGAGATCATTATTAGCAAAATCTTAAATAAAGGAAGAGATAAATAGATGTTATAGAGTTAAAGATCACTACGGTGGTGTTGACAGTGGCGGAAGACATCGAAGCTAAGATTAGAAGATTGAGAGAACTGGGAAAAATAGCTGAGAGTAAAGAAGAGACTCCAACCCCAACTCCTGCTAAACCTCCAAGAAGAAGATTTTCAAGGATTGGGACCCTTAGAGAAAAGGAAAGAAGAAAAAGAGTCATCATTGGTGCTGTTGTGTTATCAGTTATAATAATTGCGGGTGTTTTTGCTATATATATGTATTTTGAAAACAAAGCTGTTAGGGAGCTTGAAAATGCAAAAAATGCTAAAATAGCAGAGGTAAATGCTTGCTTTAAGGGAGAATTGGCCAACGATACAGTAAAATTCCAGCTCATAAACAAGATAATGGCAGCGAAAAGTATTGAAGAGCTTGAAAAAATTAACGTAAACCAAATCTGTGAACAAAGAAAGAAAGAGCTTGAAGAAGAGAGAATTAGAGCTGAACAGGAGAGATTGGCCAAAGAGTTAGCGCAACTTAAGAATGATACAAAAGAGTCTATAAAAGCAGCATTTGGTCCTTTATTGCAAGTAGAAGTTCCCGATGAAATTAAGAAGAAAATAGTAAGTACACTCAACGATCTTCTGTCTAAGGTAGATAGTGCAAAAACCAAAGATGAAGTCCTAAGCATTAATGTAGAAGATTATCTGCTACCTCTTTGGAAAGAGGTATACATTTACAAGATTGACTCAATGCCAACCTCTAAGGTCATCTTAAAGAAAGGTGAGGAAAAGAGGATGTATACAAAGGAAGAGGCAAAGCTTATTATCAATAGAATTGGCAGTCTAAGTGAGCTATTGGAATATAACGTTGAAAAAGTAGAACTAGTGCAAGTCGCTCTAGTTCTCAGCAGGGAGAACGTAGTTGGAGGATTCATTGCCCCAGGAGATGAAGTGAAGGTGTATGCTAAGAATGGAACGACTTTCCGAGAAATTGTACCTGAGGGATACGTTGTTACAGCACTACTCTCAACTGATGCTGGTAGGATAACGGTTAGTGAATCACAGCAACAAACAACAACGGCGTCTTCTACATCTTCAACATCCTCCCAACAAATATCATCGACGAGTTACTCTCCAGGTGATGTTACTTATCAGAATTCTCAGCAATCCCAGACCCAATCTTCTGTAACACAAACCACAAGCGAGAGTTTGTCCTCAACTTATACCTATTCAGTCAACTTAGGGGAAATTCTCAAGGCTATAGCGGCAGGAAAGATAAAGGCTCCTGAATCTGTTAGGGCTCAATTGAGCAATTATGGATGGGAAGTGCTTGATCTAGAACAAGAATTTAAGTTCTTGGCATTACCAGAAGATACAAGATTGCTAGTAATAATTGAAGTTCCAAGTGAATTTGTACCCGAAATTCTTAACTGGAAAGACTCCATTGTGGTAGCAAAAGTCTCGAGGTGATAACATGAGGAAAGGAATACTTATATTTGCTCTTATTTCCTTTTTGCTACTTAACACTCCTGTATTAGCGCAGGAGCCTTTGAACAATATTGATTTGCAACCTTTCCTCAAGCTTACAATGAACGTTACTCTCGTAAATACTGGTGAATATCCAAAGTTTATAGCCGTAAATCCAACATATGATTTCAAAACGTTTAGAGAGGGAGATGAATATCTTCTTCACAACACAACAGACTTAATTCAGCTTTCAAAGGCAAATCTTATACTTAATAAGAGGGTAGGATTTTGGATTTATCCTCATGAAGTCCTAAAGGTGGAATTTTCAATAAATATCCCCATGGATTTGGGGGAGTTGTATCTTCAAGACTATGCGGATTTGTGTTATCCCGACTACACTATAACATGGTCAACAAAGAGAATTACATATCCCCCATCTCTTGGCGTAGGCCCACTTTGTGAGGTTGTATACCCCCACCTTATTAATTATCCAATCTTAGTAGATCTAACATCATTTATCCAAGTTAGAGATCCGGAGATAGTAATCTATTCATACTCTGGGGAAGTGGAATTCACTATTACAAATAGAGGACCAAAAACAATGTTTGCCGTTGCACTCCCTCTAATTCCAGTTGATGCTAAAATCTATAGCATAACTCCCAACCCAGACATGAACTACACTGAGTATATGGGTAAATTCTTGCCTACTTATCTTAAATCCCAAGTTCAAAATGCTAAATTCAATTTGACTCAAGAATCTGTACTTTTTGAGTACACTGATACGCTATTATCTACAATGAGCTCACAACAAAATCTTATTCAAAACAGTATAACAACTAACGAAGATATAGTTGACTATCCCATCTGGATTGTGGTATTGGGTGAGAATTCAAGCTTTGATATTAAATATAAGTTCCAATGGGAGTTTACGAGGTGAGAAAGAACATGGAAGAAGATAAAAAGAAAAAGAAATCCTGGATTGATGAGATACTTAGTAGTGATAATTTGAGCTTGGAATCTATACTAAAAAAGAGTGAGGAAGAAAAGCCAAAAAAGGTTAGTGTAGAATCTAAATCCCTCTCACTAGGAGATATTCTTTCTGGCAGGGTTAAGGAGGAAGAAAAGAAAAGAGAGGCATCTCCACTCCAATCTTTACTAGGAGGAGGTCCACCAAAATTAGAGGAAATTTTGAAAAAAGAAGAACCTAAAAGAGAGGAGAAAAAACCCAAAATCGAAAGAGGGGCTCTGGGTCTTCAGGAGATATTAGCGGGCACAACACCAAGAACTACCTCCTATGCAGGAGAAGTGAGAGTCTTAGACGTTTACGGAAATATCAGAATTTTAAAGGTAAAAGGAGAACCTGTTCCTATTTATGAAATTAATATGCCAAAGCTAAGTAAGGAAGAGGAAAGGCTTGTTAAGATGGTTCGAGATAGGGCTATAGTTGAAATACAAATAGATCCAGAATCAATACCAAATCCTGAGGAAAGGAGGAAAGTGTTCCTTAGAGAAGTAAGAAGAATGGTAAAAGAGATGGCCCCAACCTTATCGGAAGGAAGAGTAGAGCTCATATCAGAACTCATTGTTCAGAATATGATTGGGTATGGAAAAATTGATCCACTTGTTAGAGACGATAATCTTGAGGAAATAATGGTCATAGGAATAAACAAGCCTGTTTATGTGTGGCATAGACGTTTCAACATGTGTAAGACTAATATTGTCTTCACAGACGAGCGTGAACTTTTAACTATTATAGAAAGGATAGCTAGAGAGGTTGGAAGGAGAATAGATCAACAGAATCCTCTTTTAGATGCAAGATTGCCCGATGGTAGCAGAGTTAACGCTACATTACCTCCTATAAGTCTTGATGGACCAACACTCACAATTAGGAAATTCAAGAAGGATCCTCTAACAATTATTGACCTGATTAGATTTGGAACTCTAAACTCTGAAGTTGCAGCATTTTTATGGCTCTTGGTAGATGGGCTTGGAGTTAAGCCAGCAAATATCTTAGTGGCAGGAGGAACTGGTTCAGGTAAGACAACAACTCTAAACTCTCTAGCAATGTTTATTCCACCTAGCGAAAGAGTAATAAGTATAGAGGACACTGCAGAGCTTCAGCTTCCAATAGAGCACTGGGTAAGGCTTGAAACTAGACCTCCAAACGTTGAAGGGAAGGGAGAAATTACTATGGATGACCTCGTAAAGAACACTTTAAGAATGCGTCCAGACAGAATCATTGTGGGTGAAGTGCGTGGACCTGAAGCAAGAACAATGTTTACGGCAATGAATACGGGACATGATGGAGCACTTTACGATTTCTCTGTCATCCAACTATCTAATGGTAGATTTGTACTTATAGGAGATTTAGTCGAGGAATTATTCAAGAAGTATGCCGAGAAAATTAAAACATACAAAGACCTTGAGTACATAGAGCTTAACGAGGAAGACCGTTTTGAAGTTGTTAGTGTTAGTCCAGATTTGAAGGCAAATAAACATGTTGTCTCAAGAGTTTGGAGAAGAAAGGTCAGAGAGGGGGAAAAGCTAATACGCATAAAGACGAGAACTGGCAACGAAATAATCCTCACTAGAAATCATCCGCTATTTGCCTTCTCCAATGGAGACGTAGTCAGAAAAGAGGCCGAGAAGCTCAAAGTTGGGGATAGAGTTGCAGTGATGATGAGACCTCCTTCACCTCCTCAAACTAAAGCTGTAGTTGACCCTGCAATTTACGTGAAAATAAGTGATTACTACCTTGTTCCGAACGGAAAAGGTATGATAAAAGTTCCTAACGATGGTATTCCTCCAGAAAAGGCCCAATATCTTCTTTCAGTAAATTCATATCCTGTAAAATTAGTCAGAGAAGTTGATGAGAAGTTATCCTATCTCGCTGGAGTTATACTCGGTGATGGGTATATATCATCGAATGGATACTACATCTCAGCTACATTTGACGACGAAGCTTACATGGATGCCTTTGTCTCTGTAGTCTCGGACTTTATCCCTAACTATGTCCCCAGTATAAGGAAGAACGGAGATTACACAATTGTAACTGTTGGCTCGAAGATTTTTGCTGAAATGCTCTCAAGGATATTTGGAATACCAAGGGGCAGAAAATCTATGTGGGATATTCCAGAGGTAGTACTTTCAAATGACGATCTTATGAGATACTTCATAGCTGGACTTTTCGACGCTGATGGGTACGTAGATGAAAATGGGCCCTCCATAGTCCTAGTAACAAAGAGTGAAACCGTGGCAAGGAAGATTTGGTACGTTCTTCAGAGGTTGGGGATCATAAGTACAGTTTCCCGTGTAAAGAGCAGAGGGTTTAAAGAAGGCGAGCTGTTCAGGGTAATTATTAGTGGTGTTGAAGATCTTGCTAAATTTGCAAAATTCATACCCCTACGTCACTCAAGAAAGAGGGCCAAACTTATGGAGATATTAAGGACTAAGAAGCCATATCGGGGAAGAAGAACTTACCGCGTGCCGATATCCAGTGATATGATAGCTCCTCTCCGTCAAATGTTGGGATTAACTGTTGCAGAGCTGTCTAAGTTAGCGTCTTATTATGCAGGGGAAAAAGTTTCTGAAAGCCTAATTAGGCATATAGAAAAGGGAAGGGTCAAAGAGATAAGACGCTCTACGCTCAAGGGGATTGCCCTTGCTCTCCAGCAGATAGCTAAAGATGTGGGTAACGAAGAAGCTTGGGTGAGAGCCAAGAGGCTTCAATTGATAGCTGAGGGAGATGTTTACTGGGATGAAGTCGTAAGTGTTGAGGAAGTTGATCCGAAGGAGCTTGGCATTGAGTACGTCTATGACCTCACGGTTGAGGACGACCACAATTATGTGGCAAATGGCATACTAGTCTCAAACTGTATGGGAACTATTCACGCTAATTCAGCTAGAGAGACCATAATTAGGCTTGAGAGCCCTCCAATGAGCGTTCCCAGGATTATGATTCCAGCATTGGATATAATTATTATGCAGGTTAGATACCACTCAAGAAAGAAGGGAACACTAAGAAGGATAACCGAGATAGCAGAAGTTTCTGGGATTGAAGGAGAGAGTATCCAACTTAACTTCCTCTATAAGTATGATCCCGCGAAAGATGAACTAATTAGAACAGAAGTTCCAAGTAGATTTATTCAGACCCTCTCCTATCATACTGGTCTTAGCATAGAAGAACTTAAATGGGAAATTGAGAAGAGAAGATTAATTTTAGACTGGATGATAGAGAAAGGAATAAGGAGAATTGATGAGGTCGGTTATTACATTAAAGAATTCTATATTGACGAAGAAGAGCTATTAAAGAAAATTGAAAGAGAAGCCGAAACAATTGAAACAAGTAAGAGAGCAAAGGAATTCATCTAGTGAGGGAGGGTTATGGGGATTGTAGAGGGAATTATTAATTTCTTAGATAGATTGGGCGGAAAAACTCTAGAGGTAGTTGAGATTCCAACTCGTAGAATCTCTACCGAGGGAATGTCAATAAGGGAGAGACTTGAGCTTTTAAAAAAGATGAGAGAGGAAATAGAGAAAGAAAAAGAGTCAGAAGAAGAGAAACTTATTGAAGATACCATAGAGTGGCGTGAGAAGACTCTTAGACAGATTTCTCTATCCGAAAGAATTGCCGATGGTGTTCTAAAATATCTAAAAGGTCCAGTTTCCTCTCTAAGTTCTTCAATTAAAGGACTTGACATAGACTTATACAGGGCTAACATAAACATGAGTAGAGAGAGGTATGTGGCTTTAATGCTTGGAGTTGCCATATTAGTGGGCATATTTTCATTTGCATTCTCCCTAATCTTATATCTTCCAATTGACATCTCAATATTGGTAAGCCTCCTCGGATTTATAGGGGGATTTTGGTACATGAGATACTATCCAAGAGTTGTATGGAGAAGAAGGGTTGCGGAGGTTGAGAAAGCCCTTCCCTATGTTCTGAGACATATTGCATCTCTCTTAAGTGCAGGAATAGGTATTGCAGAGGCATTTGTTTCTGTGGCTAAAGCCGATTATGGAGTTATCTCAGAGGAGTTCTATCTTATTGTCCAAGATATGCACAAAGGGGCTAGCTTTGAAGATGCTCTATCAAAATTTGAGATGAAGATGGCGTCTGAAAATGTAACTAGAGTTACAAAGCAGATACTAAGAGCAATCAAGTTTGGTGGAAATTTGGCAGATATCCTTTATAAGATGGCCGATGAATTTGCATTTGAGTACAGGTTAAAGCTCATGGAATACGTCCAAAAAATTAATGGTTTATCTTTTGTGTATATGTTCTTGAGTGTAATAATGCCAACGTTGTTCATAGTTGTTATACTTGCTGGATCAATCCTTTCGAGAACCTTGGTAATATCAATTCCTGGGCTTGTGGCAATAATGTTATTCGCATTCCCAATGCTATCTTTGATAATGATAACAATGATTAAGAGAGCTGAACCCAGGTGAGGTGAGTAACGTGGCTGAAGAGAGAAGAGCTGGTAGATCAACCACTGCATTTACTGATGCCCTGGAGAAAATTTTGCCCAGTAAATTCCTCAAGCGCTATGATCTCTTTTTATATTCCGCAGGCATAGACTTTAGAGCCTCTGAATATCTTGTTATATCACTCTTTATCGGGATAATCCTGGGAATAGTGATCTACATCTTCTCCTCTTCCATTCCTGGATTACTAGTGGGAATTTTGGCTGGTTTTGGAGGATTTGGGTACTTCTACCCCTACATTAGAATCACAAGAAGGATTGAAGACATGGAAAAAGCTCTTCCAGATGCATTCTTTTATTTAGCTGGATCTCTAAGAGCCGGTGTGTCATTCTCAGAGGCCTTAGAAGAATTAGCCTCAGCGAAATTTGGGGCCTTGACCTTAGAGTTTAGAAGAACTGTTTCAGAGATCAAGAGAGGAAGGCCTACTGTTGAAGCATTAAGAGCCTTTGCCCTAAGGAACAAGAGATCTCCAGTCATATACAGATCAACCATGATAATTATTGAGGCCTTAGAAAGAGGAGCTCCCATGGCCGATGTGCTTGTGGCAGTGGCAAATGACGTAAGAGAAATAATAAGAATCCAGAAAGAAAGGAAGGCATCTACTGGAATGCAGATGATGTTCTTCCTTGTTTCAAGTGGATTTGTTGGTCCTTTTATAGTAGCTGTAGTTTCGAACATCGCAAGAGGCATGATTGGAAGTGGAATGGGCCTTTCTATTCCAGTATCTGAACTAACCCTTGTACTTTGGCTGTTTTCAATAGTCCAAGGATTCATTAGTGGAATTGGGATTGGAATTATAAGGGAGGGGAAGTTCTCAGCTGGAATTCGCTATGGAGTTCTGCTAGCAATTATGGCGGGGGCAGTTTTCTGGGGAGGAACGAAGGTCAACATTGGAGGGTTGTAGTTTCTATTATTTTATCTCCATAAACCGTTTAAATTCTCATTGCATTAGATATAGTGACGAATAAAAGGGGTGGATTTCCATGTCCGAGAAGATGGTTGCTATCATGAAGACAAAACCAGAGTACGGTGCAGAGTTAGTTGAAGTAGATGTACCAAAACCTGGGCCAGGGGAAGTCCTAATAAAAATTCTTGCAACAAGCATATGTGGAACTGACCTGCACATTTATGAATGGAATGAATGGGCTCAGACAAGAATTAGGCCACCTCAGATAATGGGGCATGAGGTTGCAGGAGAGGTTGTGGAAGTTGGTCCAGGTGTAGAGGGAATTGAAGTTGGTGATTACGTTTCTGTTGAGACTCACATAGTCTGTGGAAAGTGTTACGCATGTAAAAGAGGGCAATATCACGTATGTCAAAACACAAAGATATTTGGAGTAGATACTGACGGTGTTTTTGCCGAATATGCAGTAGTTCCAGCACAAAACGTCTGGAAGAATCCAAAGAACATACCTCCCGAATATGCTACTCTACAAGAGCCATTGGGAAATGCTGTGGATACAGTACTTGCTGGCCCAATTGCCGGAAAGAGCGTTCTCATTACTGGAGCAGGTCCCCTGGGACTTCTTGGAATAGCAGTGGCAAAGGCATCCGGAGCCTATCCTGTGATAGTTTCTGAGCCAAGTGAATTTAGAAGAAACTTGGCAAAGAAGGTGGGTGCAGACTACGTAATAAATCCATTTGAAGAAGATGTTGTAAAGGAGGTAATGGACATAACCGACGGAAACGGAGTTGATGTGTTCTTGGAGTTCAGCGGTGCTCCAAAGGCTCTTGAGCAAGGACTCCAGGCAGTAACTCCAGCTGGAAGGGTTTCTCTTCTCGGACTATTCCCAGGAAAAGTGAGCATAGACTTTAACAACCTTATAATATTCAAGGCATTGACAGTTTACGGAATCACTGGGAGACACCTTTGGGAAACTTGGTATACAGTCTCTAGACTGCTCCAAAGTGGAAAATTAAATATAGACCCAATAATAACTCACAAGTACAAGGGATTTGACAAGTATGAAGAAGCCTTTGAGCTAATGAGGGCTGGCAAAACTGGCAAAGTTGTTTTCATGCTTAAATGAATACTTTACATTTGTAATATTTTTTGTCTATTTTTCAAAATATTTTGCCAAATGTTTATATTACATTATTGTATGCAACATCTTGGTGAGAGAATGGAAATAGAGACTGCTGTAAACCTTGAAAATTTCGAAATAATGCTAAACTGTGCAAAAAAATATATAGGAAGAGTCAGCGATAGAGAGGCTTCAAAAATATCTCAAAAGCAACAACTGGAACTTGGATATTCCAATTTTCTAGAACTTGTGGATGAATCTCTCCTATGATTCCGATTTCCTTTCCATCCACAAGTATCTTTCCAACTCTCCCTGGGATAAAGCTTCCATGCACTGTCTCTTCTATATCATATTCAATTCCTAGGTGTCTCATTAAGGAGTCAAGTATTTCCTTTGCGTTGGTGAAGGTGTATCCACTTCCGGCTAGAGCTACTGCAAGCTTAGGTTCACTAACAGTCTTAGTTTCTCTGCTCTCGTCTATCAAAGTTGCTAAACCAACCTCGAATATCCTTTGTGGATATTCTTCATGAGTGTTGTTGCTAAGGAATTCCATCAAACTTGGAAGTAACCATTTTCTTAATGCGCTCCATCTGCTACTAATTGGATTTGCTATTTCAACAATTTCCTCCTCTGGAATGTTCATCTTGTCAAACTGGACTTCTTTGCTTGTTAAGTTAAAAGTCATGACTTCCTGGAGACCAAATCCCACCATTAAATCCCTAATTGCATCCTCAAAGTCCTTAAATGGATCACCTCTCCCTTGGACAGCTAACTTTGGCTCTTCTGGGTCTATATTATTGTACCCGTAAGCAATTAACACATCCTCAAGTACATCTCTAGTGTGCATTATGTCATCTCTGAAGGCTGGATACTTTACTTTTGCCTTGTTTTCACTGAGAATTTCAACTTCATACATCATTCTTTCTAAAAGTTCCTTGATTTCTTCATTGCTTAACTCTAACCCAGAAAGCTTTCTTATGTACTCAAAACTAACTTCAAATTCTTTAGGAGTCAAGTCAGGAGTCGTGATCTCGAAGTCAGGGTAAATCACTTTAACCCTTTTGATTTTCCCTCCTCTTTCGGCGAGCGCCGTGACTATTACATTCAGGGCTAACATGACTTTTCTCAGATCCCATCCCGTGACGTCCACGAACACATTCTTGGTCTCTGTGGTCACTCTCCCCGTTAGCTCGGAGTTTATTATTGGAGGCATTGAAAGGACGTTACCTTCTGAATCAACAAGAAGTGGGTAGTAAGGCTTGTCTCTTATTAAGTGGCCATACTCCCTTCCTTTCTCGTGCTTTTCAAGGATTTCTTCTAACGTCATTTCCTCACTATATCCAAGGGGGACAAATTTTTCTGTCTTTTCTGCAGCTCTGTAATATATTGGGGGCTTTACTTTGTCAAAATCAAATATCCCTATTGCGACTTCTCTTCTCCTCCTTCCATAGGTTAGGGCAACTTTTTCTTGGAGCTGAATTAACTGACTCAAGGCTTCTTCATCTAGCTTTAATCCTTCTACTACGGCGTAAACACCGTAGGGCCTTATGTTTCTGAGCTTTTTATCAACATAAACAACAACATCACTTTCCTCGACTTCATATTTTGGCAATCCCTTGGCTAATCCAAGAGCCCATCTTATTTGTCGAGCAACGCCCTCAGCGCTCCAAAGATCTGGCCTATTAGTGTCTTTTGAGTCCAACTTGAAATATATTTTTCCATCTTCTTCCCAAACGTCATCGAGCTCGCACTTAGCATAAAGAACAAGGTCTTCCCACTCTTCAACTGAAAACTCTCTTCCAACTAATCTTTCCAAGTCTGATTTTGCAACGTCAAACTTTGGCATTTCTCATCACCTACCAAATGAGCTTAGCTTCCCTAAGCCACTTCAGATCGTAGCTGAAGAGATATCTAATATCATCTATTCCAAGCCTGAACATTGCAAGCCTATCTATTCCAATTCCCCATGCTATAACTGGGACATCTATTCCTAGAGCTTTAGTCATCTCCTCCCTAAAAACTCCTGCACCTCCAAACTCGACCCATCCTAATTCAGGGTGATATGCACTTAGCTGAACACTAGGTTCTGTAAACGGATAATAATCTGGGAAGAACTTTACCTTTTTTGCTCCTGCAATCTCAATTGCAAACTTCTTTAGTATGCCCAGTAGATGCCTAAAGGTTAAGTCCTCAGCTGCCACAAACCCATCAATTTGGTTGAATTCTATCAAATGTGTTCTATCTAGGACATCAGGCCTAAATACTCTCTGTATTGTGAAATACTTCCCAGGAATTTCTATTCCTTTCGCGAGCTGTCTAGCACTTAAGGCCGTGGCATGGGCCCTGGGCATTAGAAACATTGCTCTTTCGGGGCTCCATACGTAACCCCACCCTCTTGAGCCAGCCAATCCACGTTCATGGGCCTCCTTTACTCTTTCCACTAATTCTCTATTAGGTAAATAGCCTTTTTCTGGATATTTCAGCTGGTAGGTGTCTGTCCATTCTCTGGCAGGGTGGTTTTGAGGCTGGAATAGAGCATCAAAGTTCCAGAACTGGGTTTCAATTAAGCTATCCACGGTTATTTCAATGAATCCCATCTCGATTAATTTTCTCCTTATCTTGTCTAAGAATACTCTATATGGTTGCTTCTTGCCCGGGTATATCTTCTTTACAGGGGCCTTAATGTTGAAAGGTTTGAACTCTACTTCTCTCCATTTTCCACTTGCTATAAGTTCTGGAGTTAAACTAGTGACCTCTCTCTTTAACTCTATTCCTTTTTTCACTAGTTCAACTCCCTTTTCAGTAATCTCCGCAATCCTCTCAACTACTTCCTCCTCCTGGGCAACTTTTCTTCTCTTGAGTTCATTTATGGGAACTATTTTTGATATTTCTTCAGAAGTGGCATATTCTTTTTCTGATAATATTTTTAGAGCCTTATCTATTGGTCTCTCTTCTGGATTTTCTCCTCTTTCTGTTATTTCTAACACCAAACCTTCTGGAGTTTTCTCTACCTTTACCCATCCTTCCTTTCTTAGAATACCAACTATTGGCTTTAGCTCATCTTCCGTCAGCACTCCTCTTAATTCATCTAGTTTTACCTTTTTCTTGCTTTTTAAAACGTTTAAAGCTCTTATTTCAGGTAATCCCATCTGAATGTATTTTCTGCCTAGATCTGTTAATCGTATTATTCTCTCTTTTCTTTCCGAAATCTTGGCTAAACCCTCTTTTTCAAGGGTTAAAAGGGCTCTCATTATCGCAACTTGCTCAAGTCCTGTGAGCTTTACAAGTTCCTCTATTCTTGCTTTTTTTACTTCGTTGAGCTTAAGTAGAACAAGCTTCTCATTGTATCCTAACATTTCCACACCTCCATTTTGTGAGCGGCATACATTTAAAAATTCTTTTTGGTATATTCACATGTCCGACCTGCCGCCCGGGCGGCCCGACCGAGGGAGCGTGCCGGCAATGGCGCGCGATGAACGAGGTGACGTCTCCGGGCGGACAGGGCCCGGCCTCCGGGGCCGCCTGAGGGAGCCGAGAAGGGCAGACGATGAAGGCGGGCGGATAAGCCGGGCCCTCAAAGGGTTTTGATTCTAATTCTATCACCATCCTTTAAGTTGAGGGTTTTTCTTAAATTCACGGGAGCTATTATTTCAGCGATTTTTGGAGGATGAATTGTTCTTGAGGGGATCACTATTGCACCTTCGATATTATCGATTTTAACTCTATATGCCCTCACGTCTCCAAAGGTTCTCCCTTCTTTTGTAAATCCCGGAATTATAATAGGCCTAACATTGCAAAGTGCATCGAATATGGTCTTTGGGAATATTACTCTGACGTTTAATGTTCCAGGGTATGGGTCAAATCCCAGGTACTCTCGTATTAAGGGGGCATATTGTCTAACATAGTAAGCACCCTCTCCGATTCCAGAAACAACTTCTCCAATTATAATTCCTCTGTAAAGAGCATCTGATAATTCCTCGTGTAGTTTTTCCAAAAACTTAACTCCTTCTTCGGTGATTGTAACTAAAGTTCCTTTCCTTGATTCACTTTTCTTTATTAGCCCATCTTTTTCGAGATCTTCTAACCATCTAACTATCGTTTGAGGAGAAACGTTTAACATTTTACTAAGTTCTCTAGAAGTCGTTAGAATCTCTTTCTCTATCCCCCCTGCCTTTGCAAGGAGGATTAACAAATCAAGGTTACTCTTTTTCACGAGACTCACCTCTTTTGGAGAGTTTGTCGGCTATATTTAAGGGCTTTGGATAACCGTTTTCATCTAGCAATTTTTCTACAATTCTGACAGCATCATTGAGAGTTATTAGGTTGCCTACACTAACAAAAGCTTTTCCCACCTTTACGTAGGTATCTTTTGACACGCCTCTCAATAACCTTTTGGCAACTCCTATTGTTGGCTTTGAAAGAATTACTCCTATGTGAGATGCTAGTCCATATCTCCTGGGATGAGCTTTTCCATGCCCTTCAACTAACAGAACGTCAAAGTTCTCGTCTTTAACAGCCAACAATATTGGTTTTGTCTCCCTTAAAAAGAAAAACGTGGGGATATAGGGAAACTCAACGGTTGTTACTATTGTTTTTGTTTTTATTATCTCACCAGAAGGAAATTCTACGCAAACAAATGCAGCTTTAGCAAAGTTATTCTTATAAGAGACGTCCACGGCTCCAACTCTCTTCACTTTCGCTATATCTATTGGTTTTTCCACTATTTTCCTACTAAGCCTTCGCTGCACTTCCGTCAGTTTTCTAAGATCTATCATTCAAAAAAGCCTCCAGTTTTTCTTCAACCCTTCTGTTAACTTTTGCTCTTGTTAGATCTTCAAGAGTTCTTTCCAAGGTGTACCTCGCCTGATCTTGCTTTTGCCTTATATTAACTAGACCTTTTGGATATTCGAGTGTCATTAGTTCTTCATAGACTTCTTCCATAAATCTGTAAGTGCTCTCTGCTTCGTCAAGATTTCCTTTCATTAGATTTATCAAGAAATATCGTCTTAACTCTCCTATGAAGTCCCCAACTCCCAAAATGTAATCCTGGGAAGGAACTCCCAGGTCGACGTGGCTTGGAAATTCCCTATCTGTGAGATAGTGGTACATTAGAACAGCTTCAACGAATTCTTGGTTCGCATTCTGGACGTATCCTGTATAGTAAAGATCTGGATGCTCTCTCAACTTTTCTTTTAATTCTTTTACGAGCCCCCTAGCTTTTTCAAGTCTTTCGTGAGCTAATTCTAATTCTCCCCTATGCATTGCCTTTATAGCATCACCACTTAGTCTTATTATGTCCCTAGTAATTTCTAATGCCTCTTCTCTTAGCTTATCTTTTTTATCGAGCTCAGATTTTATTTGCTCTATTATCTTACTAATCTTCATACACCTTCCCTCCAAAGAATGGTGTAAGGTAAACTTTTTATTTTGAACGATTAAACTTTGCCCTTGGCTAGTATGGGGGTGAGATAAATGGTGAAATTCTGCCCCAAATGTGGGAGTATTATGATACCCGACAGGAGGAGAGGAGTCTTTGTCTGTAGAAAATGTGGTTATGAGGAACCTATAAATCCTGAGGACACCAAAGCATATAGAAGAACAGAAGAAGTCAAGCATAGGCCTGATGAAGGAGTAGTTGTAATTGAACAAGAAGTTTCGACTCTTCCAACAGCAAAAGTAACCTGCCCAAAATGTGGGCATAATGAAGCATGGTGGTGGGAACTTCAAACTAGGGCAGGAGATGAGCCAAGTACAATATTCTATAAGTGTAAGAAGTGTGGATACGTATGGAGGAGTTACGAATAAAGGTTTTGACAAGATTAGCAGAGAAAGCTTTGAAGGAGCTAGAGGAAGCTTATAAAAGAATACCCGATACAGACAATGGAAAAACTTATTTATTGAGGGGTAAAGAAAGAGTTAGGCTTATGCTAAACATTCTTAAGGAGGTGGAAAGAGATGCCATTTGAAATCGTATTTGAAGGTGCAAAAGAGTTTGCCCAACTTATAGACACCGCAAGTAAGTTAATAGATGAGGCCGCGTTTAAAGTTACAGAAGATGGGATAAGCATGAGGGCCATGGATCCAAGTAGAGTTGTCCTGATTGACCTAAATCTCCCGTCAAGCATATTTAGCAAATATGAAGTTGTTGAACCAGAAACAATTGGAGTTAACATGGACCACCTAAAGAAGATCCTAAAGAGAGGTAAAGCAAAGGACACCTTAATACTCAAGAAAGGAGAGGAAAACTTCTTAGAGATAACAATTCAAGGAACTGCAACAAGAACATTTAGAGTTCCCCTAATAGATGTAGAAGAGATGGAAGTTGACCTCCCAGAACTTCCATTCACTGCAAAGGTTGTAGTTCTTGGAGAAGTCCTAAAAGATGCTGTTAAAGATGCCTCTCTAGTGAGTGACAGCATAAAATTTATTGCCAGGGAAAATGAATTTATAATGAAGGCAGAGGGAGAAACCCAGGAAGTTGAGATAAAGCTAACTCTTGAAGATGAGGGATTATTGGACATCGAGGTTCAAGAGGAGACAAAGAGCGCATATGGAGTCAGCTATCTCTCCGACATGGTTAAAGGACTTGGAAAGGCCGATGAAGTTACAATAAAGTTTGGAAATGAAATGCCCATGCAAATGGAGTATTACATTAGAGATGAAGGAAGACTTACATTCCTACTGGCTCCAAGAGTTGAAGAGTGACTTTTCTTTTCCTTATAATTTAATTTGGGGATAACAATGGATATTGAGGTTCTCAGAAGATTATTGGAGAGAGAACTTTCAAGCGAAGAACTGACTAAAATAGAGGAAGAATTTTATGACGATTTAGAAAGCTTTAGAAAAGCCTTGGAAATCAATGCCGAGAGACATGAAGAAAGAGGAGAGGACATTCACAAAAAGCTGTATTTAGCTCAACTATCTTTGGTTAGGAATCTTGTTAGAGAAATATTAAGGATTAGGTTGCATAAGATTGTTGATATGGCATTTGAGGGAGTTCCCAGAAATTTAGTTGGAGATGAAAAGAAAATATACAAGATAATAACAGCTTTCATAAATGGAGAACCTCTTGAAATTGAAACGGCAGGAGAAGAGAGTATTGAAGTTATTGAAGAGGAAAAAGAAACATCTCCTGGGATAATAGAGGCATATCTTCTTAGAGTTGATATTCCCAAAATATTGGATGAAAATTTGAGAGAATATGGGCCCTTCAAGGCTGGCGATCTTGTTGTATTGCCGAAGTCTATTGGCAGGGTACTCATTCAGAGGGATGCCGCGGATAAGGTATTGATACAATTGTAAAGGCTAACAACAATGGAACTACCGTTGAATACAGCATTATTCTAAAACTTATATCAGCAAGATATCCTCCAATGAGAGGGCCCAAAACCCATCCTAAGCTCATCATAGTGTTTAGCAGCCCCATCCCTTGTCCTCTTTCACTTGAAGGAACTTTTTTAGCAACATATGTGGAAACTGAGCTTATGAACATGGCCCATTTTATTCCTGAAAAGACTGAAACTATTCCCATTGTTATCGGATCATTGACAAAAGCGTAGCCTAGAAAGGTAAAAGTATACCCAATTAGAGACAACTTATAGAAAACCTCAGCTCCCCATCTATCAATAAGCCTACCAATTACCAAGGAGCTTAAAGCTGCAGCAAGAGAATCAATACCAAAAAATATGCCAACGAAATTTTCCCCAAATTTCTCTTCAAAATATACGGAGATTGTAGAGTAAACTTCCCCTGATGCTATCATAGCCAAGAATACCGAAATATAAAACAGCCCTAGTTTTCCCCTCATTAATCTTTTGAAGGCCATTCTTTTCATCTCAACTTTTTCTGACTCTCTTCCTTCTTGCACTATTATCAAACCCTGAACGCTTTTTCTATTGCTTACCCTTTCCCTAATTGGAAGGAGGAATAATATGGAAAGTAGAGAAAAAGCTGAAGCTATGAAGAATGCACTTTTAATGTCAAGATATTGGACAATAAAGCCTCCAAGAAAGTTCCCTACCATATATCCAAGGTTTTCAACAAAGTTAAAAAACCCAAAAGCCGAGCCTACCCTTGTAGCAAGTTCAGAAATTAGAGCAGAATGAGCTGGAGAAAGGGAAGCACTTAAAGCCCCTTGAAGTCCTCTTAATCCTAGTAAGAGGATTGGACTAGATATGAATGCTATTAATGCATAAGTTCCTCCAGAGGATAAAATTCCCAGGGCTATGAAGGGTTTTCTTTTTCCAGTTCTATCTGAAAGATATCCAAAAGGATATTGAAACACTGTGGAGGTAATGTTAAATATCACGCTCAAAAGTCCAACAAGGAATACGCTCCCTCCAATAATCCTCATATAAACACCTAGGTACGGAAAAGCTATTCCCCAAGATATATTAGCAAAGAACATTGCTATAGCAAGAAATATCATGTTTCTTCTCGCCGTTGACCTCCTCTTAACTTTTCCCACTCTCCCTCGCAATCCTTGAATCACTATTGCCTTTTCTCTGTTCACTTTCACCACCTTTAGATTTTCTTCTCATCGTTAAGCTGTGAGATGTAGAAGGAGTAAAGCTTATAAGTTCATCGAAAACTAAAAGTTAATCGAGTGGGGGCGTGGTGTAGCCTGGTCCATCATCGCGGGCTCCAGAGGCCATGAGGATAGGCGGGTTTGCTGACCTCGGGGCGTGATGAACCTTTGGAGCCCCGAGGGCCGGAGAAACCCGCGGACCGGGGTTCAAATCCCCGCGCCCCCACCATCCTCATTCTTCTAATGCCATCTTTACTGCAACTTCTGCTATAACATTCATAGGATCTATCAGCATAACTCTAAGGTCGCTTTCTTTTATAACTACACTAACTTCTGTACATCCCGCAATTATTGCCTCTGCCCCTCTCTCTTCTAAAATCCTCGCAATTTGAAGAAGAAGGTTTCTTCCAAGATCTAAATTACCAGCTTTTACGCCTTCGTAAATCCCCTTCATGACTAACTCTTGTTCTTCTTCAGTGGGAGTTAGAATTTCAAGTCCATACTTCTCGAGCTCTTTGTGGTACACACCACTTACTATAGTCCCTGTGGTGGCTAGTAAACCTGCCTTCTTTATTCCCAGGGAGGCTATTCTCTTTGCAGTCTCTTCAATCATACTTATCACTGGAATGCCAACTTCCCTCCTAATGTCATCAATAAAGGCATGGGCAGTATTGCAAGGCATTACTATGAAATCTGCTCCACATTTTTCCAATTTTTTAGCCGTCCATATGAGTTGTGGTCTTGGATCTTCTCCCCTTCCTAAAATGTAGGCTGTTCTATCTGGAATTTGGGGATTATTGTAAATGATTATTTTGGGATGATCCTGATCCCTCTTAGCGGGTGTTTTTTCCACAATCCTCTTAAAAAGCTCCACCGTAGCTAAAGGGCCCATCCCTCCTAATATTCCTATGACCTTCATCTCTTTACCTCCCTCAGCTTTCCTTCTTTAATTTCGATATACCTAGCCATTAAATATAGGAGGTCACTTAGTCTATTTACATAAATGAGAGATAGCTTTCCTAGTCCGTACTCCCTTAAAACTGTGGCCAATCTTCTCTCAGCTCTTCTTGCTATTGTTCTGCATATATCGAGTTTTGCACTTGAAAGCGTGCTTCCTGGGAGAACAAAGCTTCTTATTTCTATTTTTTCCACGTAAGTTTTTATTAAAGATTCGATCCACTCTACATCTTCCTTAGAAATTCCCTGAATCTTTCCCTTGCTCCCAATCTCTCCCATTATCTTGTACAAATCTTCTTGGATCTTGTCTATAATTTGTTGGAACTCTTTATCCACGTAGTGCCTGGCCTCTCCAAGGAAGCTTGTTAGTTCATCTAGTGTCCCATTTGCTTCAATAATGGGAGAATCCTTCCATACTTCATCTCCTGTATAAAGCCTAGTAGTTCCCTTATCCCCAATCTTTGTTGTGACCCTCATAGATATCCCTATTTTGCTAAGTAGAATTTGATTATTAAGTCTTCTTGTTCCATTGTAACTTCCAAGTAAAACCCTCTTGCAGTTTTAATGTGCTCTTTAATTTCTTCGTCTTCTAAGATATGGTAGATAATTGTCTCCAAATATTGCTCCTTAAAAATAGGATTATAGATAACTCTAAACCTGGGAATTTTAAGTATCCAGGCTCTCCGCTCCTTAAACCCCCTGGGAAGTGAATATTTAAGTTCATAAACTTGAGATAACTTGCTTCTCTGCGCTATCATAGTTTTTAGAGCAATTTCAATGCTTTTTAGTTCTTGCTCATCAATTTTATAGTCCTGCCTAATGAAATCATTAGCTCCTAGAATTGTTGGTCCTTCAATGATAATACTTCCGTTAGATTTACTCACATAATAAAGCTCTCCCTGTGTTATGAGTTTTCCGGCTTTTCCACTCTCTACAATATAACTTCCTAAATCTAAAGGTGGAAGCTTCTGATCTAAAACAAATAGAGTTCCTGAAACATTAGCAATTGCAGTAGAATGGAGAGTTGTACTTTCAGCATAGTGCACTATCATAAAGCCAACTTGGGAGTAATTTAAAGTTAAGAGAAGCCCAAGGGTAAGAACGGTGTAATCTGTGCAAACCCCTTTTCTTTTTACTAAGAATTCGCTTGGCCTAAGAATGTAGTTTGTTGGTTTGTTGTCATCATATTTGAGGTTTTCTTCTTCCCACTTTAAGATATTCCATATTGTCCACTCTTCATTGGGACCTTTAAGAGATTTGGATAAATTTGTTAGGGCTTTAATTTCTCTTGGATCCTCTAAGTAGCATTTAATTGCTTTGTTGAGATCCTTTTCTTGCTCTAAACAAGTAGGTGTTTGGGTGAAAGAAGGAGTTGAGGGGGCTATGCAACCAGAAGTAAGTACAAGAAATAGGAGAATGAGAAGTGGGACCCTCATATTATCCCCTCGCAGCTAGAGATGCTAGGGTTGGAGTAAGAATTGGAACTATTAAACTTAAGATAAAACCATGAACAAAGGCAATTATCATGACGTCTCTTCCTCCGAACTTCACTATAACCGGCAGCGTAGAGTCCATTGTTGTTGCTCCCCCAATACTTATGGCTACTTCTTTTCCAACTATTCTGGCAATGGTGGGGTAAAACAGCACAGTAAAAATTTCCCTCAAAAAGTTTGCAAGAAAACCAACTACTCCATAAAATTCTGAATATTTAGCCAAAACTGGGCCTGTAAGGGAGTACCATCCCACTCCAGATGCTATGGCGACACTCCATCTTATGGGTATCGTGAGGATTATTCCAATTAGAACTCCTCCCACCATGGAGCCCATTAATGTGAGTAAGGGCATTAGCAGTATTTTTGCATTAAATTTGTCCCTAAGTTCGCTAATTCTACCGTTTAATCCAATTTCTAGGCCAATTACAAAAATCAAAACATACAAGGCCCACTCGTATAAGTTCCCGGCTTTAATTCCAACTTTTCCTCCAATCCACCCCATAGTGAAGCTTATCAGGGATAGAATCATGAATTTCATGATTTCTCCCTCCAAAATATCTTTGCAAAGATTAAGCTACCTGCTATAGTTGATATCATAATTGCTATAGAGTAAAGCAAGACTTTAGTCGCATCTATTTTAACATTCCCAGTTCTCACTCCCATTAGGAAGATTAAAACAAGAACAGATACACTCATAAGAAGTTCCGTATCAATTTTCTTCCTCCTTTCTCTAAGAATGTACCCAATAATAATTCCCAGGAGGAGCGGGATTAAAATATTCACCTTACTCACCTTCCCTAATTATTGACAATATTAGTTCCATAGCTCTTGGAATTGCTCGCTTAACTTCTTCACTTAACTCTAGGCCCAATTTTGGTTCCTTTATCGTAACCCCAACAAAATGAAGTTCAGCGTTCTTAAGTCTTTCGTCAACCTCTAACAGTAATTTTAACCCCTCAACTGCCCCCATAAAGTGAGCACTTCTAATTTCTGCCCTTAACTTCTTGAAAATATCCTCTCCTTTAAAGTAGACGACCTTACCTGGGATCTCTCCAAGAACAGCATCTACTATAATTACTTTATTCTCCCCGTTATAAACCCTCATGAGAGAGAAAATATCAGTTCCAAGTTCTTCTACTTTGTACCCTTGCCTTTTCAATTCTCTCCCGATTTTAATCCCTACTCCATCGTCTCCCATGACTTCATTTCCCAATGCAACAATAAGAACTGAAGACATCAAAAAAGGAATAAAGTGAAAGTTTAAAAAGTTACTCACTCTTTATGATGGGTCTAAACTTATATCCATAGAGAATTAGCCCATCTTCGTCAAATTCTCTGATCTTTCTTGTTACCATCTCCACTTCCATTCCTTCTTTGATTTCTTCAGGCTCTACGTCTGTAAGTTGAGCCAATACAACGGGCCCTTCCTCAAGCTGAACTAAAGCCAATGGGTAGGGTTTGTAGTACTCAAAGCCACTTGGAGGGTTTCTGACTATAGTCCATGTTATAACTTTCCCCTTTCCACTAAACTGAAATTCTTCAATGTTTCTACTTCCACAAATTGGGCAGATTGGTCTCTTGGGGAATAGAAGGTGGCCATTTTCACACTTTCCACCTATAAGTCTGTATTTCTCCCTAAAGTGTCTCCAATACCTGGAAACCTGCATCGGCTTCCCCATTTCAGACCCTCCTCAAAACAGTAACGGTGATATTTGATCCAGTACCTCCAATATTCTGAGTTAATCCCACTTCAGCATCGGGAACTTGAATCCCATCAGGAGCCTCTCCTCTTAGCTGGAGAACAGCCTCTACAACCTGATAAACCCCAGTAGCTCCTACTGGGTGACCTCTTGCTTTCAATCCACCCATTGTTTGGATTGGATAATCCCCGTCAATTGCTATTTGACCCTCAATTGCGAGTTTAGCTCCTTCGCCCTTCTTTGCAACTCCCAGCGCCTCTAGACTTAATGCTGCCATAACTGTAAATGCATCGTGGACCTCAAAGAAGTCAACATCCTCAGGCTTAACTCCGGCCATCTTATAAGCTCTTTCTGCTGCAATTGTAGCTGCTTTTAAAGTTAGGAAATCTTCTCTATTGGCCAGATTTATTGTGTCAATAGCCCTTCCCATTCCTGCAATCTCAATCCATTTGTCCTTTGGAATACCAAGCTCTTTAGCCTTCTCTGGTGTGGTAATTATAACTGCTGCAGCACCGTCACAAACTGGAGATGCATCGAAGAGCTTAAGTGGATCAGCAATGTAGGGACTCTTCATAACTGTTTCAACTGTTATTGGCTTCTTAAACATTGCATAGGGATTCTTTGCACCATTTGCGTGAGCATTAACTGCAAATAGTGCCAAATCCTCCTCCTTATACCCGTAAGTGTTCATGTAAAGTCTCATTATAAGAGCATTCAAAGCTACAAAGCTGGCACCATGGAAGAGCTCCCACTCAGCATCAGCGGCATATCCCAAGTATCTCGTAGCATCACTAGGCCAAGCATCTGTCATCTTCTCTACTCCAACGACTAAAACTACATCTTCAAGACCACTAAGCACAGCTTTAGCACCTTCTTGAACTGCAGCTCCACCAGAAGCACAAGCAGCTTCAATTTTAACGGCAGGAATATTCCCCAATCCAGCCCAATCAGCTATTAATGCTCCCAGGTTTTCTTGCTCTACGAATGAACCAGATGCCATGTTACCAACATATAGAGAATCAACTTTGTCAATTCCCGCATCATCCATCGCGTTTAAAATTGCTTCGACGGCTAAATCCCTAAGAGAAGACCTCCAATGTTCTCCAACAGGAGTCATTCCAACTCCAACTATTATTGCTTTTCTCATATCTCCCACCCCTCTACAAGATGTACTTTCTTCTAGCCTTTGCATAGAGAGCGTAATCAATGACTTTTCTCCTCTTCACATAATCCTCAACTTTTGGCGCTAAATCTCTCTTCTCCTCTATGGCATCCTGAACAACTATACTAAATGCATTGCTTCCTGCTCCAGAACCAAACGAGACCCAGAGAATTCTATCCCCGGGCTTTGCTATGTCCAAAACAGCAGAAACTCCAACCATTGTTGCACCGCTGTATGTATTTCCTATTCTCCCTGTTAGCAATCCCGGTAGAACTTTCTCTTTAGGAATCCCAAGAATCTTAGCAACTGTCAATGGGAACTTTACATTTGGTTGGTGAAATACTGCATAATCAAAGTCACTTGGCTTAAGGCCTAACTCTTCCATAAGGGTCTTGGCTGCATTAATTATATGGTGGAAGTATGCTGGCTCCCCAGTAAACCTGTTTCCATGCCTGGGGTAGTGTTCATGTTGCCTTCTCCAGAAATCGGGAGTGTCTGTAACGTAAGAGTAGCTCCCCTCAAAATATGCTACACTCTCATTGCTCTTTTCTCCCACAATGAAAGCTGCTCCTCCTGCCCCAGCTGTGAACTCTAAGTGATCTCCGGGCCTTCCCTGGGCAGTGTCAGCACCTATGGCCATTGCATACTCAGCCATGCCCGAACCTACAAAACCTATGGCAGCTTGCAGAGCCTCAGTGCCAGCCTTACAAGCGAATTCAAAATCAGCAGCTTCAAGATCTGGAGTTGCACCAATAGCTTCAGCTATTATTGTAGCTGAAGGCTTTACTGCATAGGGCTTACTTTCAGTACCAAACCAAATGGCCCTTATTTTTTGAGGATCTATCTTAGCTCTCTTTAAGGCGTTTCTAGCAGCTTCTATTCCTATCGTTATAGCGTCTTCATCAAGCCCAGGTACAGCCTTTTCTTCTATCGGAAAGCTTGAGACCCCCCATACTCTTCCTATTTCTTCATTCCTTATCCTATACATTGGCACGTATGCTCCATACCCAACAATACCAACGTCTTTCATTGGCTTCATTACCTTTCTCATTTAACCTCCCCCTGGGAATTACTGTGTCACCTACTAGAAAAAGGAGGAGTTATAAAAGACTTTCGGTAAAAGCTTAACTTTATTTCGTTCATCGTCGATAAAACAATATTAATATTGTAAACCAAGGGTTTTGCAATTGACGTGAAAGTTTTCGGGACACACCGAAAATTAAATAAACTAATTTTCTTTAACCAAAAATGCCCGTAATTAAATTCAAAAATTTTAAGGAGGTTTGAAGATGATAGAAGTTCGCTTTCACGGTAGAGGAGGTCAAGGTGCAGTTACCGCTGCAAACATTCTTGCTGAAGCAGCGTTTCTAGAAGGTAAATACGTGCAGGCTTTCCCATTCTTTGGAGTTGAAAGAAGAGGAGCTCCAGTAACAGCTTTCACAAGGATAGACAACAAACCAATTAGGATAAAGACTCAAATTTATGAACCCGACGTTGTTGTTGTGCTAGATCCCTCTCTCTTAGATGCTGTAGACGTAACTGCTGGTCTTAAAGATGAGGGAATTGTCATAGTGAATACAGAAAAGAGCAAAGAAGAAGTTCTCGAAAAGTTAAAGAAAAAGCCAAAGAAGCTCGCTATAGTTGATGCAACTACGATAGCTCTTGAAATTCTTGGATTGCCCATTACGAATACTGCCATATTGGGAGCTGTTGCAAAGGCCACAGGGCTAGTCAAGATTGAGAGCATAGAGGAAGCCATCAAAGACACATTCTCTGGGGAGCTTGGTGAAAAGAACGCAAGGGCTGCAAGAGAAGCTTACGAAAAAACAGAAGTATTTGAGCTTTAACCTCTTTCTTTCCAATATTTGATGAGGTGAGAAGTTGTGAACACTCTATTTGGAAAAACCAAAGAAGAAGCAAAACCTATAGTTCTAAAATCTGTTGACGAGTACCCTGAAGCTCCTATAAGCCTCGGAACTACTTTGGTTAACCCCACCGGAGATTGGAGAACATTTAAGCCTGTTGTTAATGAAGAGAAATGTGTAAAATGTTATATTTGTTGGAAATACTGTCCAGAGCCTGCAATTTACATAAAACCCGACGGATACGTTGCAATTGACTACGACTATTGTAAGGGTTGTGGAATCTGTGCTAATGAGTGCCCAACTAAAGCAATTACAATGATTAAGGAAGAAAAGTAGTGAGGTGGGAAAATGGAATATAAACCAATTAGAAAAGTTGTGAGTGGCAACTATGCTGCAGCTTATGCAGCCCTTCATGCGAGAGTTCAAGTTGTTGCCGCTTATCCTATTACCCCTCAAACCAGCATCATTGAAAAAATTGCAGAGTTTATAGCCAATGGTGAGGCTGACATTCAATATATACCCGTCGAAAGCGAGCACTCTGCTATGGCAGCTTGTATAGGCGCATCGGCTACTGGAGCTAGAACATTTACTGCAACTTCTGCTCAGGGATTAGCTCTAATGCATGAAATGCTTCATTGGGCTGCTGGAGCAAGGCTTCCAATTGTTATGGTTGATGTAAACAGAGCAATGGCTCCACCTTGGAGTGTGTGGGATGATCAAACTGATTCTCTCTCACAAAGAGACACTGGGTGGATGCAGTTCTACGCTGAAAACAACCAAGAAGTTTACGACGGTGTCCTAATGGCATACAAAGTTGCAGAGACAGTCAACGTTCCCGCAATGGTAGTTGAGAGCGCATTTATTCTCAGCCACACATATGACGTCGTTGAAATGATTCCACAGGAACTTGTTGACGAGTTTTTACCACCAAGGAAGCCCTTGTATAGCTTAGCAAACTTCGATGAGCCCATAGCGGTAGGAGCCCTTGCAACACCAAACGATTACTATGAGTTTAGATATAAGTTAGCTAAGGCTCATGAAGAGGCCAAAAAAGTCATTAAGGAAGTCGGAAAAGAATTTGGAGAGCGCTTTGGTAGAGACTATAGTCAAATGATTGAGACAGGCTACATCGATGATGCAGACTTCGTATTTATGGGTATGGGTTCCCTAATGGGTACCGTAAAGGAAGCAGTCGACCTCTTAAGAAAAGAAGGTTATAAAGTAGGATACGCAAAAGTTAGATGGTTTAGACCATTCCCGAAGGAAGAGCTAGTAGAAATTGCGGAGAGCGTTAAGGGAATAGCCGTTCTTGATAGAAACTTCTCCTTTGGACAAGAGGGAATTCTCTTCACGGAGAGCAAGGGCGCGCTCTATAACTCTTCAGCTCACCCATTGATGAAGAACTATATAGTTGGCCTTGGAGGAAGGGATGTTACTGTAAAAGACATTAAGGCAATAGCAGATGATATGAAGAAAGTCATTGAGAGTGGAAAAGTGGATAAAGAAGTTGTTTGGTACCATCTTAAGAGGTGAGAGTTATGGAAGTTCCCGAGAATATTAAGAAGAGGGTAACGATCCCGTTTGAAGAGCACTTTTATGCTGGCCATACCGCTTGCCAGGGATGTGGGGCTTCCCTCGGACTTAGATATGTGCTGAAAGCTTATGGAAAAAAGACCATCCTAGTAATTCCAGCTTGTTGTTCGACCATCATAGCTGGTCCCTGGCCTTACTCCGCAATAGATGCTAACTTATTCCACACAGCCTTTGAAACAACAGGAGCGGTGATAAGTGGAATTGAAGCTGCACTAAAGGCTATGGGATACAAGGTAAAGGGAGAAGACGGGATAATGGTCGTTGGATGGGCAGGAGACGGTGGTACTGCCGACATTGGTCTTCAAGCCCTCTCTGGATTCTTGGAGAGAGGTCACGATGCGGTGTACATAATGTACGATAATGAGGCCTACATGAATACTGGAATTCAGAGGTCTTCATCAACTCCATATGGAGCATGGACCACAAATACCCCAGGAGGAAGGAGACACTTCCTAGAGAAGAGGCATAAGAAGAAGGTTATTGACATTGTAATTGCCCATAGAATTCCATATGCCGCAACTGCCAGTATAGCTTATCCTGAGGACTTCATTAGAAAACTTAAGAAGGCTCAAAAGATTTCAGGTCCAAGTTTCATCCAGCTCTTCGCTCCCTGTCCCACTGGGTGGAGAGCACCAACAGACAAGTCAATAGAAATTGCACGCTTGGCAGTTCAAACTGCATACTTCCCACTCTTCGAATATGAAAATGGCAAGTATAAGATTAATATGCCAAATCCCAAAAAAGAACCAAAGCCAATTGAAGAATTCCTGAAGCTCCAGGGAAGATTTAAATACATGACAAAAGAGGATATTGAGACACTTCAAAAATGGGTATTGGAAGAATGGGAAAGGCTAAAGAAGCTTGCCGAGGTCTTTGGATGACCTATATGCTTAAATTTTTATTTTGAAAACTCACTCGAGGTGGTAAATATGGCTGAAAGTCCGTTTAAGGCCGATATAGAAAGAGCCCAAAAAGAGTTAAGTGAAAAAATGACACCCGGAGCAATAGTCTACATTCCAGGAAGTAGCGTCATTAATAAAACTGGATCTTGGAGAGTTTTTAAGCCAGAGTTCAACAGGGACAAGTGTGTAAGGTGTTATCTCTGCTACATCTACTGTCCAGAGCCTGCAATATACCTAGATGAAGAAGGTTACCCAGTTTTTGACTACGACTATTGTAAGGGTTGTGGAATCTGTGCTAATGAGTGTCCAACAAAAGCCATTGAAATGGTTAGAGAAGTTAAGTGAGGTGGTTTAGATGCCAATTAGGAAAGTTATGAAGGCTAATGAAGCCGCTGCTTGGGCTGCTAAGTTGGCTAAACCAAAGGTTATAGCAGCATTCCCAATTACACCTTCAACCCTAATACCCGAGAAGATTAGTGAATTCGTGGCAAATGGTGAACTAGACGCAGAGTTTATTAAAGTTGAAAGTGAGCACTCAGCAATTTCAGCATGTGTAGGTGCGGCTGCTGCAGGTGTTAGAACCTTCACAGCAACAGCCTCTCAAGGTTTGGCTTTAATGCACGAAATTCTATTCATTGCTGCTGGCATGAGATTGCCAATTGTAATGGCAATTGGTAACAGAGCTTTGTCAGCTCCAATTAACATCTGGAATGACTGGCAAGACACAATTAGCCAAAGAGATACTGGATGGATGCAGTTCTATGCAGAAAACAACCAAGAGGCTCTAGACTTGATCCTAATAGCTTACAAAGTTGCAGAAGATGAAAGAGTCCTCCTTCCAGCCATGGTTGGATTCGATGCATTCATCCTAACCCATACAGTTGAACCAGTAGAAATCCCAGACCAAGAGGTTGTTGATGAATTCCTAGGAGAATACGAGCCCAAGCACGCATATATTGATCCCGCAAGGCCTATAACTCAAGGAAGCCTTGCATTCCCGGCCCACTATATGGAGAGCAGATACACAGTTTGGGAGGCTATGGAGAGAGCAAAGAAGGTAATAGACGAAGCATTTGCAGAATTCGAGAAGAAGTTCGGAAGAAAGTACCAGAAGATTGAGGAGTACAAGACAGAGGATGCAGACATAATCTTCGTAACAATGGGTTCACTGGCTGGAACCCTTAAAGAGTGGATAGACAAGAAGAGAGAGGAAGGTTACAAAGTCGGTGCAGCAAAGATAACCGTTTATAGGCCATTCCCAGTAGAAGAGATAAGAGAACTAGCAAAGAAGGCAAAGGTTCTCGCATTCCTAGAGAAGAACATCACAATCGGCCTTTATGGTGCAGTCTTTACGGATGCATCAGCAGCTCTCATCAACGAGAGCGAAAAGCCACTAATGGTCGACTTCATAGTTGGCCTAGGTGGAAGAGATGTAACCTTCAACCAGCTTGACGAAGCCCTGGAAATTGCAGAGAAGGCACTCAAGGAAGGTAAAGTTGAGAATCCAATTAACTGGATTGGATTAAGATGGGAACTTGTGAAGTGAGGTGATTGAGATGGCAGTTAGAAAGCCCCCAATAACTACCCGTGAATATTGGGCTCCTGGTCATGCCGCATGTGCAGGTTGTGGGTGTGCTACTGCTCTAAGGTTAGCTACCAAGGCTCTTAGTGAAGCTATGGAAGAGAAATATGGAGATCCAAACGCCTTCGCAATAGCTCACGCAACTGGCTGTATGGAAGTAGTGTCAGCTGTATTCCCATATACAGCATGGAAGGCCCCCTGGATTCACGTAGCTTTTGAAAACGCTGCAGCCGTAGCGAGTGGTATTGAAGCTGCATGGAAGAAGCTTGGAAGGAAAGGTAAGATATTGGCAATAGGTGGAGATGGTGGTACAGCTGATATAGGACTCCAAGCCCTCTCTGGAATGCTCGAAAGATGGCACAATGTTCTCTACCTTATGTATGACAATGAGGCTTACATGAACACTGGAATTCAGAGGTCTTCATCAACACCATATGGAGCATGGACCACAACTTCACCTCCCGGAAAGTATTCAGTAGGTGAAGACAAGCCAAAGAAGTGGGTAGCACTTATTGCAGCCGCTCATCAAATTCCCTATGTAGCAACTGCAAGCATAGGAAATCCACTTGACTTCGTGAGAAAGATAAAGAAAGCAGGCAAGATTGACGGGCCAGCATTCGTTCAAGTCCTCTGTACTTGTCCGACAGGATGGAGAAGTCCACTGGAAAAAGGCGTTGAGATAGCAAGGCTAGCCATAGAAACAGGTATATGGCCACTCTTCGAGATTGAAAATGGTGACATCTGGAACATTAAGATACAGCCCCCAGGAGGAGGAGCTAAGGTTTACAAGGAAGGCAACAGAGTCGTTAGAATAGAGTTCAAGAAGCCAATCGAGGAGTACCTCAAGCTCCAAGGAAGATTCAAGCACCTCTTCAAGAGACCAGAGGCCATTGAAGAGCTTAGGAACCAAGTAAAAGCAATGTGGAAAGTCTTAGGAGTTGAAGCAATACTTCCAAGACCCGAGGAGTAGCCTCTTTTTCCATTATCTTTTTTAACCTATTAATTATTTCCTTTTATTGATGCGAATTGCGATAATGACAAGTGACCCAAGAGTGTACTATTTAGCATCAAAGGTTCTCAAGGAGCATAAGATACCATTTTATAGTCTAACCCCCACAGATGAAATACCCTTCGACGTAGAAGTTATTCTAACAGGAGAGAAAGACTTTGACAAGATAAAGTTCCCAAACAAAATAATAGTTAGGGATGAGACTTTCATAGATGAACTTTTGCTGTTTCTTGAAGGAAAAAAGAGGTTCAAATCCGTTTTCATAGCCATAGACCCAGGAGAGCGGCCTGGAGTTAGTGTTGTTGCTGACAATAGGGTTTTGGAAGTATATCACCTAAAGAGCCCAAAAGATGTAGATATCATTATCCAGCTCCTAGAAAAATACCCAGGAGCAAAGATAAAAATTGGGCATGGGGCTAAGAGACACAGGATCTTAATGCTCAAATCATTGGCGAAGGTATTAGGAGAGAATTATCCCATAATACTTGTAAATGAAAGGGGGACAACTCCAAGAGTCGGAGGGGTTGAAGCTTGGGCTATTCAGGACATAGTAGCTTCAATAAACATAGGGCTTAGAGAGGGAAGGGAAATGACAATAAAAGAGTTAATAAGGGGTGACAAAGTTACCAAGGGAGAAATAGAGAATATAAAAGCTCAAAGTAGGATTGTGAGTGGAGGTAAAATTACCATTTCGTCTGAACTTGCTAAAGAAGTAGCTCTTGGTAACCTCACAATTGAAGAGGCTATAGAGCTTCAAAAGAAGAAAAAGGGTAAGGGGTGATATCATGATAATTGGAAGGGGAGAAGAGAGAAAAGAAGAAATTAAGCTTAGAGTAGCTGAAGCTCTTAAGTGGGACGTTGGAAGAGGTATTGTAAGATTTGATAAGAAATATCAGAGAATGCTTGGAGTCGAACCTGGGGACATTGTAGAAATTGAAGGAAATAGAATTACTGCAGCAATAGTGGCAAACGCCCACCCAGACGATAGGGGGTTGGATATAGTTAGAATGGACGGCTACATTAGAAAGAATGCTGGAGTTAGCATTGGAGATTACGTAACAATTAGGAGAGCTGAAGTTAAAGAGGCAAAAAAAGTTGTTTTAGCTCCTGCCCAAAAGGGAGTATATATCCAGATTCCAGGAGACCTAGTTAAAAACAACCTCCTGGGAAGACCCGTGGTAAAAGGAGACATTGTAGTGGCAAGTGGAAGAAGTGAATTTTACACAGGAACACCATTTGACGAGATATTCAGAGGATTCTTTGAGATGTCCATGGGCTTTGGAGAGCTGAAGTTTGTAGTTGTAAGTACAGTTCCCAGAGGAATAGTGCAAATAACTTACAATACTGAAGTTGAAGTACTTCCGCAAGCGGTTGAGGTCAGAGAGGAGAAAGTTCCTGAAGTCACCTATGAGGACATTGGTGGTCTAAAAGAAGCAATAGAGAAGATTAGGGAAATGGTTGAATTGCCCTTGAAGCATCCAGAATTGTTTGAAAGATTGGGTATTGAGCCTCCGAAGGGTGTTTTGTTGTATGGTCCTCCTGGGACTGGTAAGACTTTGCTGGCTAAGGCTGTTGCCAATGAGGCTAATGCTTACTTCATTGCAATTAATGGTCCGGAAATAATGAGCAAGTACTATGGAGAGAGCGAAGAAAGATTGAGAGAGATATTCAAGGAAGCTGAGGAAAATGCACCGGCAATAATCTTTATTGATGAAATTGATGCAATTGCTCCAAAGAGAGAAGAAGTTGTCGGAGAGGTTGAAAAAAGAGTAGTGTCTCAGCTATTAACCTTAATGGATGGGCTAAAGAGTAGAGGGAAAGTAATAGTAATTGCAGCCACAAATAGGCCCGATGCCATTGATCCAGCCTTGAGAAGGCCTGGAAGGTTTGACAGAGAAATAGAAGTCGGAGTTCCAGATAAGCAGGGTAGGAAGGAAATCCTCCAGATCCACACAAGAGGAATGCCAATAGAGCCTGATTACGATAAGGAAAGTGTCATAAAAGCACTAAAAGAACTTGAAAAGGAAGAAAAGTACGAAAAGAGCGAAATCAAAAAGATTATCGAAGAAATCAGCAAGGCAACAAGCGAAGAGGAAGTCAAAGAAATTCTAAAGAAGCACGGCAAGATATTCATGGATGTTAGGGCAAAGCTAATTGACAAGTTGCTCGATGAGCTGGCTGAGGTTACTCATGGATTCGTTGGTGCTGATTTGGCTGCGTTGGCAAGAGAGGCAGCGATGGTAGTGCTGAGGAGGCTAATAAAAGAAGGTAAAATAAACCCAGAAGCTGAGAGCATTCCCAGGGAAGTTCTTGAGGAATTGAAGGTAACTAGGAGGGATTTCTATGAGGCTTTGAAGATGGTGGAGCCTTCTGCTCTTAGGGAGGTTCTCATTGAGATTCCAAACGTCCACTGGGACGATATCGGAGGACTAGAAGAAGTAAAACAACAACTAAGAGAAGCAGTAGAATGGCCACTTAAGTATCCGAAAGCTTTCAAGAGGTTAGGCATTTCTCCGCCTAAGGGGATTTTGTTGTATGGTCCTCCTGGGACTGGTAAGACTTTGCTGGCTAAGGCTGTTGCTACTGAGAGTCAGGCTAATTTTATTGCCATTCGTGGGCCTGAGGTTTTGAGTAAGTGGGTTGGTGAGAGTGAGAAGAGGATTAGGGAAATCTTCAGAAAAGCCAGACAAGCAGCCCCAGCAATAATCTTCATAGACGAAATCGACGCAATCGCACCTGCTAGGGGTGGATACGAGGGAGAGAGAGTAACAGATAGGCTGATAAACCAGTTGCTAACTGAGATGGACGGGATACAGGAAAATAGTGGTGTTGTGGTTATTGGTGCTACTAATAGGCCGGATATTATTGATCCGGCTTTGTTGAGGCCTGGGCGTTTTGATAGGCTTATTTTAGTTCCAGCTCCTGATGAGAAGGCTAGGCTTGAGATTTTCAAGGTTCACACTAGGGGCATGCCATTGGCTGATGACGTTGACTTGAAAGAGTTGGCCAGGAGGACTGAAGGTTACACTGGTGCAGACATAGCAGCAGTCTGCCGAGAAGCAGCACTAAACGCTCTAAGGAGAGTTGTTAAAAGTGTACCGAAGGAGGAGTTGGAGGAGGAGAGCGAAGAGTTCCTTGATAAGCTAATAGTTACGAGGAAGGACTTTGAGGAGGCGCTAAAGAAAGTCAAGCCAAGTGTCAATAAATACATGATGGAATATTACAGGCAATTTGAAGAGTCGAGGAAGAGAATTAGTGGGGAGTCCATGGGAAGAGAGCCAGATTACTTTACTGGATAGCTTTTTGTCTTTTATTTAACTTTTTAGTAGAAATTTTTATAGGGATTTTATGTATTACTAAATTATGGTGATATAATGCTGAAAAATGTTTTTGCTTTAGTAGTCTGTATTATTATTCTAAGTGGGACAGTAAGTGCAACAAAGGGAATTATTAATCCAACGTACATAGATCCAGGTACAGGTGGTGGAGATGTTGTATATCTTGGAGTTGACAAAAAGTTGACCTATTCTGAATATGGGGACGCGGGAGTTGAGGATCACAGTGGATTGTTTTATATAGATCAAAATGGGTACTACCTAGGAACTTCTCAGAAAGTATCTGCATCTATTAAATCACTTGGCTTTGGATATGTTGTAACATATGCAGAGATAGGAGAGAAATTTGATACTGGAGGTAAAGGAGCAGTATATGCTACCATAGAAGTACCAATAAAGATTAGCGGATCAATAAGTCTCAGTTTTGGAGAGGCCTCATATAGAGTTGATGTCTGTATAAAGGATCTTACAACAGGCTCTGTAACATGCTTTAATGCTGATAGCCAAGACTTCTCGCTTGTTGGAATCAAAGATATAAACAGACAAAATATTGTATAGAACACCGGCGTATATGTTGAAAAGTGGACATAGGTATGTAGTCTACATAAAACTAACATCTAAGGTGTCCTCAGAGGAAAAGTATAGTTATGCATCCTTAAATCTGAATGTGAAATATGACTACATATATGTAGATTTTCCTTAGTTAGGAGGGATGAATTGTGAAAAACTTGCGTTACATACTTTTTCCTTTTTTATTAGCAGTAGCAGGCAGTGCTATTACATTCGTAATTTGGATAATGTGGCTTATGGAAAGGCTTCCAAACTCAATAAATATACTCATAGCTCTCTCTGTTAGAATTGCTCCAACAATTGGAGGAATAATAAGTTTCTACAGGCTTTGCAAAGAAAGTTGCAAACAAAATTCCCAAGAAAAGTAAGTTTTTTGAATTACTAAGAAAATCTGGTGGGCCCGCGGGGATTTGAACCCCGGACCTCCACCTTGTCAGGGTGGCGTCATAACCAGTCTAGACCACGGGCCCGCCCAAAATTTGTGGTGGACCGGCCGGGATTTGAACCCGGGGCCTCCGCCTTGCCAAGGCGGCGCTCATACCAGGCTGAGCTACCGGCCCACCTTAAGACCATTTACGTATCCTCAAATGAGCTTTAAAAACTTTACGCTCAACTTTTTAAATGACTTCAGAAGTTAAATATGAGGAATACGAAAGAAAAAGTTGGCTCAACGAGTAGCGAAGAGGAAGTATGGGATCGGGGAAGACCTTATTGATTATTATGCTCTTGTTGACACTAACTTAACCTTTGAAGAGAACATTAAGAATATTGCTAAAATCATTGGGAAGGCTGAAAAGGTGAGGAAGGCTAAAGATCAGCTCATAAAGGCGATAATGGAGTTTAAGGAGTATTGGGAAACCTACGGTAAGCGGGATTATGCGGTTGATAAGGCGAAGAAGGCGAGGAAGGTTTTTGACCTTGAGAAGGCAACACTCAAGCAGTTGGAGTTATGGTTGAGACATCCTGAACGCTACGACATTAAGCAAATTGACTACCCAGGTCAAAAGAGAAAGCGGAAGAAAAATTAATAATCATGCACTCTAAACTTTTTAAGGTGTGAAGGATGGCCGTAAAAACAAAGTCAAAGGATGTGTTTGAGGTAAAAATCCCGGTCCCCGAGGGGATGAGCATAAGAGAGTTTAAACGCCTTGCGAGGGAAGCGATAATAGAGTACCTCATTAAGGAAGAGGGACTTAGTGAGGAGGATGTTAAAAAGCTGAAGATAACTATCGAGGTTGAGGAGGAATGAAGGCTGTTATTAGGGTTGAGAACTTTAAGAGTAGGAAGACTAAGAAGGCGAAAGAGTATATTGAGAAGTGGATCCTCGCTAAGGATTTAATCAATCTGGTAAAATCTGGAGAGGTTGATGTGAATGAAATCGAGAAAAAGCCACTCAAGCTCCGTAAATACGAAAAGTTTGATTATTGACACGAGCGCTTTAATCACTTGGGTCAAAAAGGGACAGGTTGAAAAAGCTTGTTAAGTATTCTGGAGCTAAAATCTCGGTGGTTACCCTTTTTGAATTCTTGAGGGGTGTTAAGTCGGAAAGAGGGTTTAAGCGAGCAATGAAGGACTTAACGACTCTCTTTAAAGTTGTCCCGGTTGATGAGTTTACGGCTATCCTCGCTTCCGACTTATACCGTAGGCTGGAGAAAGAAGGAACACCACCAGGGATGACGGGGATATTCTCATAGCCTCAACGGCCATTCATAAGGGATACTACCTCCTCACCTATGACAAAGGCTTTCAGAAGTTCACCAAGTTTGGGTTAAAACTCTATAAAGAGAAAAGAAGTTAGTTGAGAAAGGCGAACATGCCTTTTTCCATTAATTTTCTATATTCTTTTACCGCTCCTTCTAATGCTTGCCTAATGTTTACATAGTTTTGCCATGCTCCCTTCTCATCGTTTCTCGACTGAATGAAGTTAATCATTGTCTTATCGCCTTTCAGCTTGTAGAGTGCTTTATTAAAGAATCAATCTCTGATATTTGAAGCTCTAGTGTTTTTTGTGAGGCTTTCTTTAGAAACTTCATGTTTGAAGTTCTAGATGGCATATCCTTAAATAAGTCTTTGTTTGCCATGCCCTCCTTTTTATCCTCAAGGGACTGAATAAAGTTTGCCATAGTCCTGATTGAAGAACTAGCCTCTAACGTTGCTCACTTTAACGTTTTTGCATAATGACGGGGTTAAAGATACAGGTCATCGAATTGAAAACATTGTAGCTCTTGAACTCCTAAGAAGGAAGTACTATCAAGAACCAAGACTTGAAATCAGATACTGGATGGATTCTAAAGGAGAAGTAGATTTTGTCGTCTTAACTGGATTTGAAGTAAAAGAACTGATCCAGGTAAGCTATAGTATCGATGACATCGAGACAAAGCAGCGAGAAGTAGGGGCACTTTTAAGGGCTTCTAGACTATTAAAGTGTAACAATTTAACGGTTGTAACATGGGATTATGAAGGAACTGAGGTTTACAAAGGAAAAAGAGTTAGATTTGTCCCCTTATGGAAGTGGCTCTTAGGATAACTTAGTAGGACAAAGTAAAAGTATTTTCATTACATTTGAATTTGACTTCTGTTATTTAATTTTAGATAACATATAATAACAACAAAAAATTTAAATATTATGTAATCTCATGATTTTAGAGATGGAATAATTATGAAAAATTAATTAAAAAATTATCAATACTAATGCTTTGTATATTTGTTTTTGGATATTCAGGAAATACAACTGCTATGGAAAGTAGGGAAATCCCTCCGCAGCTAGCTTCGCAGATTGCTCAAACATATGTAAATTGGATTGCTACTAATATTCCCGAGTTTAAAAACTGGAAGAATGCCACTATTGGAGAACCCACTAGGGTGCACATGCCGTAACTGGGGTTGGGTATGTATACTCCCGAAAAACTGGAACTGTGCTCTATATTAAAGTCCATGACGGGAATGATGTGAAATATATAGCCAATGGAAATTGGCAAGATGCAGATCTCATGAAGATAAGAACAACATGAACTTGGTGATGTCAAATGAGAAAAATAATTATTCCTCTTCTACTTATTATTTTGGCAATATTTGGATATGCATACAAAATCCATACATCCCAAATCAACCTTAACATAAGCTTATCTCCACACTGCAATTATTCAAACGGTTCTGAAGCCCTAAGAGTGTTTCTTGAGGGGGCGAGATACCTATACAAAGTGGAAGAGGCACCACTCAACATTGTTTCACCTCATAACTATTTGAAAAAATTCACTGGAAAGGCCAATGAAACTGAGTTCGGACTTTACACTTACTATTCATCCGATTCATGCGAGAAAGAGAAAAACAGAATAACCAATGAACTAGAGCAGAGGGGATTTAGCATATACAAAAATAATGTATTGGTAAAAGATAAGAATGGATATTATATTAGTTGCAAATTCATGGGAGATGCATATATACTTGTTGTTGCTCGAGGAGAGCGTGAGGATGTAATAGATTTTGCAAAGACCGTGACTCCTTTGTACTATGGGCCTTCACCAGAAAAAGTCATCTTTTACACATTGCTTGAGAAAAATATATCAACTATGTTAGAGAAAAATATTCCAATCATGGAAGAAAACTGGACAGCTGAAGTAGGGGTAAAGATAGAGGGCTACATGGCCAAATTTGAAGGAAGCGTGAAGCCAAACCTGAATGTGGCAGTTTATGTTTACCCCAAAGGTTGCGGGAGGGAAGTGTACCTTGAGATTACTAAAGCATTAGCAAAGAGCTGGAAAGACATCACCCCAGTAAATGCGACTGGGAAGATGTTTAAGAAGGATAACACCCGCTTTTATGTTGAGTATTCCCAGGTGATGGGGTTTGATAGGGTAGTAATATTGATATATAACTCTTCAAGAACATGAAATCAACTCCTATCCCATCTTGGATTTGTGCGTTAAAAATTATTTTTATGACAAGGTATTTAAGCTCTAGTTTGGATGGTCTTCAAGAATAACTTTTATTGACCAATATCTTTAGACACTGTCACCATAAATATTACCAAAAATTACAAATATTTTTGGAGGTATAGCTGATAGTGCAAATATTTGTGGTGGTGGTGTTGGGTTTGAGGTGGGTTATTGTTTTGTTACTTGGTTTTGTGGTTTTGGGTTCTTTTGGGAGTGCGGGTAATGATAAGGCCTGTCAGCCAGTAAAATATTGGGTTTTTGAGAATGGCCAGTGGGTTGAGAAGAGTGAGCCTAGAATCTGGTGGTATTGTCAAGAACCCGAGAAAATTAAGAATTTTGAAGGATTCGCATTTAAAGAAAAACCCTACGGATTACTCAAGAAACCAGAATCAATAATATTACATCAGGCTGCAAGAGAGTTAAGCCAACTAGTGGGGATTGACGAGCTTAATGGAGAATCCTCTAGAAACCTCTCATCTTACGGAGGAATGTTCATTGATGAAAAAAGAGGACTAATATTCATTTACATAAAAAACGAAGAAGATAAGCAAAAAATCAAACAAAAACTAGAAAAATACAAAAGAAAAATAAATATAATATTCCTAAAAGGAAAATACAATTTCGCAGATCTAGTGAGATGGAAGCATATGATAGAAAGGCTTAATGTAAGTGTCATTAAGCAACTTGGAATTGTAACGATAGATGCCGATGAAGCTCACAATACGTTGACAATTGGGTTAGCAAACGTAACTCTAGAAACTCTAAAAATACTTGAAAAGGAATTAGAGAAACTGGGAATCCCCAAAGAGGCAGTAAGAGTGGAAGAGGAAGGATACATAAAGCTAACCACAAATAGTGATTTTATTAGACCTCTTATTGGTGGGATTAAACAAAATAGAGAATTGAGAGGCACTGGAACTCTCGGATATGTAGGGTATTACAAAAATATAAAGGGATCAGTTTATTGTTCATATAGAAATTCAGCTGCAGAGCTTTATGGAATAAACTGGGGAAAACCTTCTTCAGGCTCAATTTATAGTCCAATAGACGGAATTGAAAAAGATCTGGGGATTAGTCTTACAGTAACTTATAACTAGCGGAGGGAATAAAAATTGAAGAAAAAAGAAGATCTTCTTGCCATCACCCTTGCTATTATTTTACTGCTTTCCATAATCTACATCCCTATTCTAGGAGTGTATATACTAAATGTAATCGAAGATAGAAGGTATGAGCAGATACCTTGGACGCAGGAATGCTCAAAATTTGTAGAGTATCCCCTTCCACAGGATCCTTCATCCACTGGGAAAAATGCTACTGAAATACTCCTCCTTAGACTTGAGGGAAAATGGATCTTTAACCTCACTGGATGTGCTTATGAAGATGGAGTACTCTTTCTAAAGTTTACTTCTAAGAGAGTGTCTCAGTATAGTGAATCTTCTGGAGTAATTCAGACTCCTCTTGCTTATATTTCCGACCTTCGAGTTGTGTCAAAAGTTAATGCAGAGAAAGTGATAGTATACATCAGGGGAGATACAAACAAGAAAATTACGGTAAGCCCTTAAGACTTTAATTCCAATCATCTGACTATTAAAGGAAGTGGCAAGGAAGACAGATTCAGAGACAAAAGCATGAATTTCAAAGCACCAACATACTATCAGGTGGGCTAATGATGAAACCAATAATCCGCGAGGCTAAACCTCAGGATAAACCATTTATCGAGGAAATAGCCCATCTCACCTGGGACGGTGAGGACTACCTTGCGCGCGTATTCGACGAATGGATTAAGGATGGGAACTTCTATGTTCTCGAGCTTAATGGGAAGGTCATTGGCACTGTTAAGTTGACTCTTCTTCCCAATAGAGTTAGTTGGATGGAAGGACTTAGGGTACATCCCAACTACCACGGTAGGGGATTTGGTAAAATGTTACACAACTTTATTGTAGAGAAGGGAAGAATGATGGCAAGTGAAGGTATAATAGATGCCCTTGAGTTCTCCCCCTACTTCCTTAACAAAAAGATAATAGCCATGGCAGAAAAGAATGGATTCTGGGTTAAAGCGCGGTTCTTCGTTGCCAGCGTAAGGGTTGGCGATTTTAAACCTGAGGAACCAATTAGAATAGAGCCAAAGCTTGAGGACTTAACTTTAGGGATTATTCCAGTTGGATGGAGATTCATAAAAAGGAGTGAGGAAGCATTAGAATGGATAAGAAAAAATGCTGAAGTCTATGAGTACAACGGCCTTAAGTTTATAGGGCCAAAAAAGGAAACAATATTTACACCTCTCGAACCTGGTCCCGCTGTCCTGAAGGCACTTTTACCAGCAATGGCTTGGGTAGCAAGAGAAAAGGATAAAGAAGAATTTAACCTTATGTTGTCCAGCTCAATAAAACCAGTTCTTTCAGTTTTTAGGAGGATAGGAGTCTACATATGGGACGATGCTAAAGAACCGAATGTTCTTGTTTTTAGAAAGAAATTAAAAGATAAAAAGGGTTTAATACCTTTTGTGAATAAGTGGAATTATAACAAAGAATACTAATCCTGCTGGGCCACAAATACCCTTTTTTTCACTTTCTGTAGGTTTTGGTGTCTTTTCTTCTGGAATTTGAGCGGTGGAGGTGATGTGGGGGGAGGTTATTATTGTGATTTTTGGAGAAGTCTGGGTAGGGCTTGTGGTGGTTTTTGAGTAAGTAGGGCTGGAAGGGTTGGTTGTTGTAGTCTTCTTAGTTTGCCCTAAGCTTGGACTTGCCTGAAGGTCACCAGAACAAGCTTCACTAACGATTAGGTGAAGATCCCTTGTTGATGATTTCACATCAAACTCTTCTATTAGAGGAGTATCCATCTGTGGAGGTTTTATAAATTTTAAAGAGATTTCAAGATTTTCAATTTCAAGCTTTGGTCTGTCTGCGTCACAAGGAGGGGTTGATCCATCTTTTCCAAGGGCTAGTGAAACAATGTCCTTCTTCATAAACACATTTCTAAAGTAAAAGAGATACAAATAATCGCCAACCGCTATCCCTCCAAGCTTGTTGTATCCCATTGTATCTCCTAGGAGAACATGCCATCTAAGCTTTCCATTTTTGTCAAAGTTAAGAATCCAAGCGTGCCTTTTATAGTCTTTACCTTCCTGAAATGAAGATCCCGCGTATCCGAGAACGTATATGGAATCTCTGGCTGGTATCAGTTGTATGAATGTCTCACCTGAATTGGGAAACTTCTTAGACCAAAGTAAGCTTCCCTCCCCAGAGAGCTTTATCAAAAAGGGCTCATATAGATCTGGTTTTATTGCTCCAGCCAGATAAATCTCATTTCCATCGATGGCAAGATCTTTGAGATTATAACCGTACGTTGGGACTTTCACGAGTAGCCCCCTTGTTATATTCCCGTTTTCATCTATCCAATAGAGGGTTGGTTCTTTCCAGGCCACAAGTACAAGAACTTTTCTGTCTTCTATAATCTCTATTCCTACTGGTCTCATTGGGGGCTCATAGGCCCCATAGACTTTCGCCCATTCAAGCTTTCCTTCTGGAGATAATTTCATAACTACAAACGCTTCCATCATCGATGAAAACCAACCTATGGTCTCGGCAAGAAGGTATATTCCGTTTTCAGTAATAAGTCCCAACGTACGGTTATAATCTCAAAGAACTAGCGTCAATTGGGATAAGTTCTTTTGTATAGTTTTTGTCCAGTCTATCATTATATTGCCACATCCTATAATATCTTGCCCACAGAATGTTTCCCTCTGGAGTCATCTTAAAGACCACTGTTCCAGAGAATATCGGAGCATCTGGACGTTTCACTCTGAAGAATCCAATAATGTTCCCATCTGGACTTTTCCTAAGAAACACCCTAGGATTGTCTAATTCAAATTGAGGGCCCAATTCAGTTCCATTGAAAGTGAACCTTACTTCCTTTACCCACTTAATTTCTCCTTCTCCGGTTAGGGAATCTAGTGACATTATGTAGAAGAATTGTGAGGAAAAGTCAAACTTGATAAATCCCAGGTAAGTAAATTGTCTTCTCCATTATCAATGGACTTTCAGGGTACATGATATCAGAGTTCTCTATTTTGTAAGTCTTTGCCCATCCTTCAGCTACTGCCATTGGGATAGTTATGAGGAGAATGGCCAAGGGGAGAATAAGCTTCCTTGCCTCCTTCACCTTGATCCCCCTTCAATATGTTTATACTTTGGTCTTTTAATAGATTAAGGTGTCAGAGGATGGGCATGTGGGAATCGAAGTTTCATTTCTGTCAGGCCTGTGACAAAGTGCTGGAGGAGTTATTTTATTTTTCTCTGTTCTTCTAGGTATGATCATGAGTGGGATTAGAGAGAAACTTAAAAAAGAAAATAAGGAAAATAAAACTTTTAAAATCTGGATTTAGTAGTAACCCAACCCATTATTAATCCGGCAGGGAGGAGAACAGCTGTAGCTTCAATAAATACTCTAGAGTATTGAGAATATCCAAGTGTACGTGTTATAAAAGCCAATAGTAATTCTATGCCAGCAACTGTAAATAACACAACATAGAGAGGAATCCTACCTATTAAAATTGCACTTATAGCAAAGGGGATTATCACTAAGCCAAAACCCATAAAAAGACCTTTTACAGTGTTTCTTAGTGGATCATTCCAGAATTCCCCAGTTGTTATTCCTGCATAAGATGTAAAAATCATGAGAAAAACGACAAAGACCATCCCAAGTGCAAGCCCTTTTCTTTTCATGGACATTCACCTTCAAGCTCCATGATATTCACACCCACTTCCCCACTCAAGACAACTTTTTTCGATACAGTCATAACAATTTGCAATTACACAAACAGTACATGCTATACACCCTATTGGGTTTACCAAGCATACAGTTGCTCCTACTCCACATACCGCTCCACACCGCCCAGCGGCAAGGCAACAGTCAATCGCATAATCCCTGTCATAGGAACAACAATATTTAGTACAAAACTCCCTGGGATATGAACAGTCTGAGTTGCTTTTACATTCGTGTCTACAGTTACTTAATGCCGTAAGTTTACCCCCATTTACACTTATTAATCTAGGGACTAGTTTCCCTTGAGAAAGTTCGATTAAGTACCCTCTCACTTTCACCCCCTGAACGGGCTTTGAAAACTCATAAAGTGCTACTACATGTTTCTTGTCTTTTAGGGGAATTCCTATAGCGATCATTGTTATATTTTCCCCATTATATTCAAGGACGTGTTTTACGACTTTAACATTAGAGTAATCTACGTTCCATGGTTTTGCTAACTTCCAGAAGTCTCTACTTGTTACTAGCTTAAAAAATATGTGGACTCTAGACCAATTCTCTTGAACACTGTTAAGATGTTTTACAACCTCAAATGGGTTTACACAGTCTTTTACTTCTGGATATTGTGGATAACCAACTGCATATAATCCATATGTTCCAACTAAGAGAAAAACTATGCCCGTAGCCAATAAGGTACGTCTTTGCATTTGTCCCCCCCATATACTTTGTATAATATTTAACAATTTTATTATATATAACATTTTCGCTTAAAAGAAACACGAATATATCTGTTTATTTTTATTATAACTAAATGAAGTATAATAACTTTTTACATGTTTTATTGGGTTTCCTATGGCACCTGAATGAAATTCTCAAGAAAGCCAAGGGAGCTATTCCGAAGAAAAGGTAAAGTATTCCTCTAAAATTTTTCAATCTTCTCTATCTTCTCCTTGAAATCTGGGAGTCTAATTTATTATTTCACCTCCCCCGAAATAAGAAATGCCTGCGACCATGAGGAATTATAGTATCTTATTTACAGTATCTTTATTCCTAATAGTTTGGGCCACCTTTTCAGATTGTTACTGTAGATAAAACCATTGCTACATAATCTAAATAATAGAGAACCCTGTCTAGTGCTTTACTATCTCAGTAAAGTACATTAGTCTGTTCTCTTTGGTTAGCAACTAGAAATTTTGAGTCTTCCTGAACGTTCCAGCCCATTAAGAATTTTTGCTAGCTCTTTGGCCTTTTCTTAATTATCAAACATAGACTTTTGAGAATTAAGATTAGAATATACCTATTACTCTCACCAAAAATCATTTAAAGTTTTTCATGCAAGTCAAGCCTCGATAGTGGTCTTTATGCGCTGGAGTGAGATCCCCAGGGAAGCCAAGGCTTACATGCTATACCACACCTTTATAGCTCCTGGGCTCATAGTATGGATACTCTTCCCTCTTTACCTCATGAAAACTGGTTATTCAGTACTAGAAGTTGGAGCATTCTTCACGGCAATTAACATAGCATCAATACCCCTCACGTATCTATTTGGTAGGCTATTCAACAACTGGGATATTAAGAAAGGGCTAATAACAATTGATATACTTGATGGCATAGCTTACGTTATGTATGGCCTTGCAAAAGGTGCGATAGCTCCTCTGATGCTCTTTATAGGTAGAATTATAGAGAAGTTATCCTCTCTCTTGTATCCTCTCTATCAAGCCTATGAACAGATAATTTATCCCGAGGATAAGTATGAGGAGATTTTTGCCTGGCATCTTCGCCTTCCAGAAATAGCAACCCTTGTGAGCTTTCCCATAATGGGCTATCTCCTTGGGTATGTGTACAACAAGCCGGAGCACTACCGCTTAACCTTTCTCTTCTTTGGCCTTTTCTCAGTTGTAACTGTCACGTATCTCTGGCTTTTCCTACCTCCAGTAGGCAAGGAAGAGAGGATAAGCTCCGAAGGCTTCAAATTCAAGATCGGTGAGTTCAAGCACCTCATCGCGTTTGAAACTCTCTTAACCCTAGCTTGGGGACTTGCACCAGAATTTATTCTCATAAATTATGTTGTTTTTGTGTTGAAAAAGGATACTGTTAGGATAACTGGGGCATCACCTCCTGAAGCCATTCAGTAACATCACCAGGCGGATCACCAAAACTAGAATGAATTCTGACAAAATTATACCAGAAGGCAAACAGAAAAACAAACCTATGAACCCTCCTCCAGTCTTTACCCCTGAAATTATTCCAGAAACGCTTCGTCCTCTCCTTCAACGTCCTAAACCAGCGCTCAACACTGTTCCTCGGCCCGAAAGTCACATGCAGATAACCCAACCTCAAACTCTTAAAAGCAGACTTATACCAGCTCGCCCTGTCAACCAGAAAGACAGGCTGCCCTTCACACGACTTTAAAACAACTAGAATGAAGTCCCTGGCAATCCACCAGTTTCTAACAGTCGTAATCCAGACTGCTAAAACTTCCTTGCTCTCAACGTCAATTGCAGCCCAGAGGTATCTTTTCTTCCCGTTGATTTTTATTACTGTTTCGTCAACTGCGATGAAGTTTCGCTGTTTTTTGACTGCGAGGATTTTTGGCTTGTAAACTGCTTCTGCGAGTTTTTGGACTGCCTCCCAGACTGTTACGTGACTGATTTTGAGTATTCTGGCGGTTTGCCGGTAACTGAGGCCTCGCAGGTATAATTCTACTCCCCTGATTTTCTTTTCTGGTGGGATTTTGTTGCGACGAAAGGGTTTTAAGGCTGAAACCACCCAGTAAATAATGGTTTCAGACTTCATGTTCCCCCTTCTTTTTCTAAAGTACTGCCAGTAACTTAAACCTGACACCCCACAGCTTATCCTAACAGTATCTGAAAAAGACAATTTTCGAGATAACGCTGATAGTGGTTGCGTGTAGCATAATGAGAATAGCTGGCACCTACGCCAGCGAGCGCGTTCCAAAGAATAAGGGTTTCCACGCGATAGCTTTGGGGATGTTCCTAAACGCCCTCTACGCCTTCGTGATGGCTTTGGCTCCGCCATTCTGGCTTGCCTTGGCTGTTTACGCTATTGGAGACTTTGGGAACGCGTTATGGTTTCCCTTCTATCGCTCTTGGCTTTTCAAGCTCATTCCAAGGGAGAGAACAACTGAATTCCATGCAGCCCTTTCGAGTTATCAGAGAGTTCTTGGACTTATAACCCCAATAACGGCCGGAGCTCTGGCCAGTATACATCCGACACTACCTTATTCGGGAAGTTTAATGGCATTTATATTAGCTGGAGTCTTTCTCTTGTGGATTGCAAAGAAGTAGCTAGCTTACTCTTTTTAACTTTATTTTTAGCTTTTCCACATACCATTTGAAGCCTTCCTCATCAACTATGTGAAACTCAAACGGATGATAGTCCGGCAAACCTGCGAGTTCCTCTATCTTAGCCTCAACTTCAGCCTTCGCCCGTAAGCTTTTTGGAGGGTTAGGAACTTTTATCAGCAGATCAACGTCACTTCCTGCCGTGAACTTCCCCGTCAATACACTTCCAAATACATAGACTTCACAGTTACCAAAAATTTTCTCACAAGCTTTCTTTATTGATGGTAGGTAGAGATGATAGTTTTTTATCATGAGATACTGCTTTCTCCCTCTTTCAATAAGTTCTTTGATCAACTTTTCTCTCGAATTCATCTTCAAGCTCCTCCACAAAGGTCATTACCTGCTTAACAAAGTAGATAATGTCTTCAGCATCCTTCCGAGAATATAGCTTTGGCTCGTATCTGGCGTCAATATATGCATCTTCAAGCTCCCGAAGCATTATTCTATTGGACTTAATGAATTCTGCAACTCTCTCTTCCATCTCAAATACTTTTCCAACACTCATAAGGAGCTCCCTTAGTGAGTGAGTCTTCAACCTTAGATCGGCATATTTAATGAGTATGGCCTTTAGGTATATCTGAAGCCCTTGTTCTGCAAGAAAAATTGCCACCTCATACTTTCCTTACTTGGAAAGCAGTGTCTGCGAGGGAGATATAATCTCTCGAGCGCTGAAAGAGGATTTCGACTTCTTCATAGTGCATTATCCCACCATTTTCATTCTATCCAACAGAGTCTTAACTCTTTCGATATAAAACAGAAAGAAGAGAGAAGTTAATGTCTCAAGATAGCACCAGTGTTGGCAGAGGTGACAAGAGTTGAGTATCTCTTAAGATATCCTGTAAGCTCTTTGACCTTTGGCTTCCACTCTTCTCTTCTTTTTCTTAGCTCCTCCTCATCGACAAGTAAATCAATCCTCTTATTTTTCAAATCAATTCTGATAATGTCTCCATCCTTTACTAGTGCTATTGGCCCTCCTTCAGCAGCTTCAGGAGAGACATGACCAACTGAAAGTCCCCTTGTTGCTCCGGAAAATCTCCCATCCGTCACCAATGCAACATCCTTGTCAAGCCCCATTCCCGCTATTGCAGAAGTTGGAGTCAGCATTTCTCTCATTCCTGGACCTCCTTTGGGCCCTTCGTATCTTATAACAACAACATCTCCCCTCTCAATCTTTCCGGATAGAATTGCTGCTGTTGCTTCCTCTTCGCTATCAAAGACCTTTGCTGGCCCTTCAAACACTTCAACTCCTTCCACGGCGGAAACCTTTATCACAGCACCGTTGGGAGCTAAAGTTCCTCTAAGAATCATTATTCCTCCCCTTGGATGATAGGGATTTGTCACCGGCCTTATTACATCATCTCTTGAGACAAAAGCGCTCTTCAACAATTCTCCCACTGTTTTTAACGATACTGTTAACCTGTCTTCGTGAATAAGCCCCAGTTCACTCAACCTCTTCATAACTCCGAGTATTCCTCCTGCCTCGTAAAGATCAACTACAAAGTGCTTTCCTGCGGGACTCAGCTTTGCCAACGTTGGGGTCTTCTCGCTAATCCTGTCAAAGTCTTCCAAAGATAAATCAACCTTAGCTTCATTTGCAATGGCCATTAGGTGGAGGACCGTGTTTGTTGATCCTCCCAGGGCCATATCCACAGCTATTGCATCTTCGAAGGCTTCCCTAGTAAGGATGTCTCTAGCTTTGACATCTTTCTCCACTAACTTAACTATCTGCATTCCAGTTTCCTTAGCTATCCTTATCCTGTGGGCATAGGGAGCAGGAGCTGTTCCGTTCCAGGGCAGAGAAATTCCCAAAGCCTCTGTGAGGGCATTCATGGTATTGGCTGTAAACATTCCGGCACAGCTTCCACACCCTGGGCATGCAAAGTTCTCTAGAAGCTTTAGCTCCTCATAACTCATTTTTCCAGCCTTTACAGCACCCACTGCCTCGAAGACAGTTTTTACATCCACATATTCTCCCTTAAATCTGCCGGGAAGCATTGGACCACCGGAGACGAATATGGCTGGAATGTTCAACCTTGCTATGGCCATTAGCATTCCTGGAATTATTTTGTCACAAGATGCTATGACCACTATGCCATCAAAGTGGTAGACTCTAGCAACTAGTTCGACGCTGTCCGCTATTAGCTCTCTTGAGGGTAGTGAATATTTCATTCCCAGGTGGTTCATTGCTATTCCATCGCATATTCCTATTGTGTTAAACTCTAGAGGAGTGCCACCTGCCATCCTTATTCCAGCTTTTACCGCCTCAGCAATCTTTCTTAGATGGATATGCCCAGGGATCAGCTCGTTAAATGAATTGGCAACTCCAATTAATGGTCTTTCTAGTTCCTCATCTGTGAAGCCCATGGCCTTAAATAGAGAACGATGGGGAGCTCTTTCAATTCCCTTCTTGATTACATCACTTCTCATTTGTTCTCCCTCCCCTTCATGAGCCAGTACTCCATACTGTCAATTATTGCGTTTAAGCTCGCCTCGATGATGTTTGTTGACACTCCCACAGTGCCCCATGTCCTCCTTCCATCGCTGGTTTGGATGAGGACTCTAACCTTTGCAGCTGTTCCCTTTTCACTTCCAAGAACCCTAACCTTGTAGTCCACCAAACTAATCTTTTTGAGCTCTGGATAGAACTCTGAGAGGGCTTTTCTAAGGGCCAAATCCAGGGCATTTACCGGCCCATTTCCCTCTGCCGCCGTGTGAACCTTTTTATCACCTACTTTAACGACAACGGTTGCCTCTGATATTGGAGAGTGATCTGGGAGAATCTCACTAACGACCATTGCCCTCTCCAGCTCAAAAGTTGGGGTATACTCTCCCTTCACCTTCTTTATTAGAAGCTCCAGTGAAGCTTCAGCGGCTTCAAAGTGATAGCCCAGGAATTCAAGCTCTTTTATCTTCTTAACAACCTCTTGAAGCTTTGGATCATTTTCGTTGATATCTATGCCAAGCTCTTTAGCCTTGTATATCAGATTGCTCCTTCCAGAGAGCTCGGATACTACAACCTTTCTTCTGTTCCCAACTGCCTCTGGGGGAATATGCTCGTACGTTCTTGGATCCTTGAGAACTGCCGAAACGTGAACTCCTCCTTTGTGGGCAAAGGCACTGTCACCAACGTATGGTTGGTTCCTGGGAATTTCCATGTTAGCTAGTTCCGCAACAAAGTGGGCCAACTCCTTCAACTTTTTAAGCCTCTCCCTCCCAACGACTTCAACTCCATACTTTAACTCCAAAGCTGGGATTATCGAGATTAAGTTAGCATTTCCGCATCTCTCTCCATATCCGTTTATAGTACCCTGGATTTGGATTACTCCGGCCTCAAATGCCATTAAGGAATTTGCCACTGCCAACTCAGAATCATTGTGGGCGTGAATTCCTAGGGGAGTCTTTATTTCTTCCTTTACTTTCTCCACTACGCTTTTAACAAAGGAGGGAAGAGATCCTCCGTTTGTGTCAGCCAAGACTATTCTCTCGGCCCCAGCTTCTTCCGCTACCTTTATGGTGGTTATTGCATATTCAGGATTTGCTCTATAACCATCGAAGAAGTGCTCTGCATCGTAGAAAACCCTCATTCCGTGCTCTCTTAAGTATTCTATTGACTCCGCAATCATCTGGAGGTTGTTCTCAAGAGTTGTCTTTAGAGCTCTAGTTACGTGGAGGTCCCAGCTCTTGCCAAAGATTGTGGCTATTGGGGCCTCAGAGTCAACCAAGGCATTTAAGTTTGCATCCTCCTCTGCCCTCACCCTAGGCCTCCTTGTACTTCCAAAAGCCGCTATTTCCGCATTTTCTAAGGGCAAATCTTTCACAGCTCTAAAGTATTCAATGTCCTTTGGATTGGAACCCGGCCATCCTCCTTCTATGTAGTGAATTCCAAATTCATCGAGCTTTTCAGTTATCTTTAGCTTATCCTCAAGGGAAAAGCTTATCCCCTCCATTTGGGAGCCATCTCTAAGTGTTGTATCATATAGCTCAACTCTCCTCTCCCTCATCCCATAACACCTCTAAATTTTTCACAACTTCATTACCAACTTCGCTAGTCTTCAACTCTCCTCCCAAGTCTGGTGTTACTTTGTTTTCTTCTATTGTCTTCGCAACGGCCTTTTCCACAAGTGAGGCTTCCCTGTCCAATCCCAGGTGCTCAAGCATTAGAGCTGCTGTTAAAATCGCAGCTAGTGGATTTGCAATGCCCTTTCCTGCAATGTCTGGGGCAGAACCGTGGACTGGCTCAAACATGGAAACTCCCCTTGGATTGATATTTCCAGAAGCTGCTAATCCTAATCCTCCCACAATCTCTGCTCCCAAGTCAGTGAGAATGTCTCCAAACATGTTTGGAGTTACAACTACTTCGAAGATCTCTGGAGAACGGATCATTTTCATTGCCATAGCATCAACATAGTAGTGGTCAGTCTCTATTTCCTGGTATTCCGAAGCAACTTCCTTAAACACTCTCTGCCAGAGATCGTGAGCATAGGTAAGAACGTTGGCCTTATCTACTAGAGTTACCTTTTTTCTCCCCTTAGTCTTTGCATATTCAAAGGCAAACCTAATGGTTCTCTCGACTCCAAACCTAGTATTTATCATTTCTTGAATAGCGACCTCATGAGGGGTCCCCTTCCTAAGAAAACCACCCGCTCCTGCATATAGGCCCTCAGTGTTTTCCCTTATGAACACCATGTCAATCTTTTCCTTTCCCTTTAGCGGAGTTAGTTTTGGGTGGTATAACTTTACAGGTCTTAAGTTTACGTAAAGGTCTAGGGAAAATCTGAGCTTAAGTAGAATTCCGTGTTCTAGAATTCCCGGCTTTACCCTTGGATCCCCAATTGCTCCAAAGTAAATTGCATCAAAGTGTCTAAACTCCTCAAGAGCCCAGTCTGGAAGGGTTTCTCCAGTTTTCAAGTAATGTTCTGCTCCGAATGGATACTCTTGAAAGTCGAACTTAACGTTGCTCAGCTCCTCTATTTTGCGAAGAACCTTTAGCCCCTCAGCCACTACCTCCTTTCCTATCCCATCACCTGGGATCACAGCTATCTTTATCATTTTGCCAACCTCCTCTTAGCCCATTCAACAAGCCCTCCAGCCTTGATGATTTCCATTATAAATTCGGGAAATGGGTTGGCGTGATATACTTCCCCCTTTGTCAGATTTCTGATTTCTCCAGTTGAGAAGTCTATTTCGATCTCATCTCCAGTCTCTATCCTTTCAACAGCCTCAGGAGCCTCCAAAATTGGTAGCCCAATGTTTATTGCATTCCTATAGAATATCCTAGCGAAAGACTTCGCTATAACTGCAGACACTCCCGCCGCTTTAATTGCCAATGGAGCATGTTCTCTTGAGCTCCCACATCCGAAGTTTTCTCCAGCCACTATTATATCTCCAGGCTTCATCTTGTACCTAAACTCAGGGTCTAGGTCTTCAAGAACATGCTGGGCCAGCTCTTTTGGATCTGATGTGTTCAAGTACCTTGCTGGAATTATAACGTCGGTGTCTATATTGTCCCCATACTTCCAGGCCCTCCCTCTAGCCTTCATTTTACCACCTCCTCTGGAGAGGCAATTCTACCAAGAATAGCCGAAGCTGCAGCTACATAGGGACTTGCCAAGTAAACTTCGCTCTTTGGGTGACCCATTCTTCCAACAAAGTTCCTGTTTGTTGTAGATACAGCTCTCTCACCACTCGCCAGAATACCCATGTGACCTCCTAGGCACGGTCCACAAGTTGGAGGCCCTATAACAGCTCCTGCCTCCAGGAAAATCTCCAAGAGGCCCTCCTTCATTGCCTTGAAATACACAGTCGGTGAACATGGAAGAATGATAAGCCTTACCCAGGGGGCCACTTTCTGGCCTTCTAAAACTTCAGCGGCCATTCTAAGGTCTTCCAACCTACCATTCGTACATGAGCCAATGACAACTTGGTCTATCTTTATGTTCATCTTTGCGGCCTTGCTGATGGGAACCGTGTTTTCGGGTAAGTGTGGAAAGGCAACTTGAGGTTCAATTTTACTAACGTCATACTCAATAACCTTGTAGTACTTTGCATCTTCATCGCTCTTGTAGATCTTGTACTCTCTCTTGGCCCTCCCCTTTACGTACTCTATAGTCTTCTTATCCGGCTCTATTATCCCAGTCTTTGCTCCGGCCTCTATGGCCATATTAGTCATCGTCATCCTCTGTTCCACGGAAAGCTTCTCTATAACTTCTCCCGAAAATTCCATGACTTTGTAGAGGGCTCCATTAACCCCTATGTCTCCGATTGTGTAAAGTATGAGATCCTTACTAGTTACCCAGGGTTGAAGGTCTCCTTCATAAACGAATTTTATCGTTTCGGGAACCCTGAACCACGCCTCTCCTGTTGCCATTGCAACTGCTAAGTCAGTACTACCAACTCCAGTTGCAAAGGCACCCAGGGCTCCATAAGTGCAAGTGTGGGAATCTGCTCCAATAATTAGCTCTCCTGGGAGAACTAATCCTAACTCAGGGAGTAAACAATGCTCGACACCAACGTTTCCTCCCTCAAAGAACCACTTGATTCCCTGTTCTCTGGCAAATTCTCGTGAGAATTTACATTGCTCCGCAGCTTTGATATCTTTATTTGGAGTGAAGTGATCTAAAACTATTGCTATTCTTTCTGGGTCAAAAACCTTCTCCACTCCAATCTTTCTAAACGTTTTTATGGCTAAGGGGGTTGTTACATCATTCCCAAACATGAAGTCCACTTTTGCCAAAACTATCTCTCCAGGTTTTACCTCTTCCTTTCCGGCATGAGTTGCCAAAATTTTTTCAGCTATTGTCATTCCGCCCATAATTTCACCTCCTAATTCTATTTAGAGCAGAAAGATACGCCTGAGCACTTGCCTCAATAATGTCGGTGCTCAAACCTCTTCCAACGTAAATCTCTCCGTTATATTCAACTCTAACTAAAACTTCTCCCAAGGCATCTCTTCCAGAGGTAACAGAAGAAACTCTGTACTCCTTTAATTTGCAATCAATTCCAAGGGCTCTATTTATAGCAGCAAAGAGTGCATCTATGGGGCCATTGCTCGACCAAGCACTCTCAATTTTATCAATACCATCCCCTTGAACCCTCACCGTGGCTGTGGAAATCTTCCCAGAAATTACGTGGAGAACCTCAACGCTATACTTGCCTTTCCCTTTCCCTAGCTCTTCCTGGACTATTGCTTCAATATCGAGCTCAGTTAAGCCCTTCTTCCTGTCGGCTATCTCCTTGAATTTTGCAAACAACCTATTTATCTCCTCTTCACTAAGTCTATATCCCATCTCCTCGAGCTTTTTCCTAAATGCGTGCCTTCCAGAGTGTTTACCTAAAACTATTTTACTTCCCGAGAACCCCAGCTTCCTGGGGTCTATTATCTCATAAGTCGTTCTTTCCTTTAGAACCCCATCCTGATGAATTCCAGATTCATGGGCAAAGGCATTTGCTCCTACCACTGCTTTATTTGGTGGAACTTCAATTCCAGTTAGCCTCGCCACTAGCTTGCTTGTCCTGGCTATCTCCCCTAGATTTATGCCCGTCTCAACATTGTAGAAGTCTTTCCTCACGTCTAATGCCACGACAACTTCTTCTAATGCAGCATTTCCAGCTCTCTCTCCAATTCCATTAACGGTGACTTCAACCTGATCAGCTCCAGCCCTCACTGCTGAGAGGGAGTTTGCAACCGCTAAGCCTAGATCGTTGTGACAGTGAACGCTTATCGTTACGCCATTTAGATTAGTTATGTTGCGCTTGAGATACCTAATCAACTCATAAAATTCTTCAGGAGTTGTATAACCAACGGTATCGGGAACGTTAATTGTTGTTGCTCCCGCATCTATGACTGCCTCGTAGACCTCAACCAAAAAGTTCCAGTCACTTCTCGTGGCATCTTCTGCAGAAAATTCAATGTCATCCGTGTACTTAGTGGCATACTCCACGGCCTCTACGGCCATCTTTTTAACTTCTTCTGGAGTTTTCCTCAGCTTATACTTCATGTGAATTAGTGAGGTTGCTATGAATGTATGTATTCTCTTGCTTTCTGCATCCTTTAGGGCTTCTCCTGCGGCATCTATATCCTTCTTTACGGCCCTAGCTAAAGCCGCAATTGTTGGGCCTCTAACCTCCCTAGCTATTCTCTTTACAGCCTCAAATTCCCCAGGAGAAGATATTGGGAATCCTGCCTCAATGACATCTACATTAAGCCTTGCCAGTTGCTTTGCTATCTCTATCTTTTCTTCTACTGTTAAGCTAACTCCTGGGGTCTGCTCTCCATCCCTTAGTGTAGTGTCGAAAATCTTTATCTTCCTCGCCATCACTTTCCCTCCAAAAAAGTGGAAAGGGGAGAAATCACTTTTCAAGGCCTGACATTCTCCTAATGAACCTTCCAACTTTTTCGATCTCGTGCTCCTCGATCTCTTTCATTAGCTCTTTGAGAACTTCATCAGCCTTATCTGCCTTTGATATCCACTCTTTCGCAAATTCTCCACTCCTCACTCTTTCGGCATATTTCCTCATGTTTTCCTTAACGTGCTCGTCAATGACCTTAGGCCCTACGGTTAGCCCCCCGTACTTTGCCGTATCTGACACTGCCTTTAGCATTCCTGTAAATCCTCTTTCATAGATCAAGTCCATTATCAGCTTTGCCTCATTACATGCTTCAAAGTAGGCTAGCTCTGGAGGATACCCCAGCTCAACTAAAACTTCAAAGCCCTTCTTGATTAATTCTATAAGGCCCCCAACTAAGACAAGCTGCTCTCCTATTAGATCACTCTCAGTTTCGTCCTTGAATGTCGTCTCAATTACCCCAGCTCTTGTTGCCCCTATTGCCTTAGCCATGGCCAAGGCAAGTTCCTTTGCATGCCCAGTGTAGTCTTGATAAACTGCTATAAGGGCTGGAACGCCAAAGCCCTCAAGGAAAACCTCTCTAACTCTCCTCCCTGGGCTTTTTGGAGCAACCATTATCACATCAACGTACTCTGGAGGAACAATCTGCTTATAGTGGATGTTGAAGCCATGGGAGAACCCAAGAGCCTGTCCTTCTCTTAGGTAAGGCGCTATCTTCTCCTTGTAGACCTTCGGCTGAACAAGGTCTGGAATGAGTATGTGGACTATATCAGCCCTCTTAGTTGCCTCCTCTATAGTATAGACCTCAAACCCATCCTTCTGAGCCCTCTTCCAGGAGTTCCCTTCTGGCCTTAGGCCAAGTATAACGTGGACTCCGGAATCCCTCATGTTCTTTGCCTGTGCTTCACCCTGGCTTCCATACCCTATAACAGCCACGGTCTTGTCCTTGAGTATATCCATACTTACCTCGTTGTCATACCAAACCTTTACCACTCTAACCACCTCAATACCTTGTCACAACGTTTGAGATGTGTTGCCCAGGAGGAACCATTGGGAGAACATCATCCTCCGGATGGATTGGGACGTCTATAACCGTGGGAACATCAGAGTTCATTCCTTCCTTCACCGCTTTGAGCAACTCATCCATAGTCTCAGCCTTGTATCCATTGGCTCCATAAGCCTCAGCCAGCTTGACAAAATCAGGATTCTTTTTGAAATAAGTAGCTATGTATCTTCTATTGTAGAACATTCTCTGCCATTGGGCGACCATTCCCAGGGAGGAGTTGTTGAGAATTATCACTATTACTGGAAGATTTTCGTTGACTGCTGTGGCCAATTCTCTTTCGGACATCATAAAGCTCCCATCACCCGCAATATCCACAACTACCTTCTCTGGCTTTGCTACCTTTGCCCCTATGGCCGCTGGGAAGCCAAAGCCCATTGTCCCCAATCCACCCGAAGTCAAGAAAGTCCTAGGCTTTAGTATTGGGAAGAACAACGCTACCCACATTTGATTTTGTCCAACTTCAGTTGCAACTATGGCATCTGGAGGGAGGAGCTTCCTCAACTCCTTCAAAATCTCAGGGGGTCTGAGATAGTCCCCATCAATTGGGACTAGCTCTTCTTTATATTTCTCTTTGAATTCCCTAACTTTCTCTAACCATGGCCAGCTCTCTCTTTTCTTTGCCCTTCTAACAATTTCGTTGTAGATAGCCCTGAGTACTCTCTTGGCATCCCCTATAATCCCTAGGTCCACTTTTACGTTCTTCCCAACTTCCTTCGGGTCAATGTCAATGTGTATTATCTTAGCCTCTGGAGCAAAGTTCTCAAATTCGCTAACTGTCCTATCGCTCCACCTCATTCCTACAGCTATTATCAAATCAGTCTGAGGAAGGAGTTTGTTTGCAGCAATTTTTCCGTGCATTCCAAGATTTCCCACGTAGAGTGGATGATTTTCTGGGACGGCTCCTTTCCCCATGAAGGTGGCCATTATTGGGATTAGCAAGTACTCAGCTATAGCCAAAACTTCATCAGTTGCTCCTGACCAAACAACTCCTCCACCAACAATGATCACAGGTCTCTCAGCTGAGAGAATCATGTCAACAGCTTTCTTTACCTCTTCAGGGCAAGCATCAAGCTTAGGTGGTCTCCAGGGCGTTACCTTTTGGGAAATATCAACGTCAAAATCTACATCTTCAACATCTGTTTGAGCATCCTTAGGAAGGTCAATTAGTGTAGGGCCAGGTCTTCCTAGTGTGGCGATTGTGAATGCCATTTTTACAGCTTCGGGGATCTCCCTCGGTCTTTTCACCTGGTAATTCCACTTTGTTATTGGCTTAGTTATGTTTATGATATCCGTTTCTTGAAACGCCATCTTTCCTACCATGTATGTTGGAACCTGCCCTGTCAATGCTACTATAGGTGATGAGTCCATATATGCCGTAGCTATTCCAGTAACTAGATTTGTGGCCCCTGGGCCTGAGGTAGTTATTGCCACCCCAGGCCTTCCACTTACTCTTGCGTATCCATCTGCAGCATGGGCTGCTCCCTGCTCGTGTCTAGTGGTTATGTGTCTTATGTTGCTATCTAGTAGTTCATCAAACACTGGCATTATACTTCCACCAATTATCCCAAACGTGTGTTGCACGCCTTCTTTTTCGAGGGCCCGGACGAGGGCTTTTGCACCGGACATTTCCATGGAGTTGCACCCCCAAAATTTTTATACAAGCTTAGAAGGGGCCAGAAGTTGCCCCTTTCCCTTCAGAGAAGAATAATAAGCCCAATAATAGCTAGAATAAGGGCATCAAGAAGTAGGAAGTACTTGGATAGTTGGAGTGTTACTATGACCTTCATCATCACCTAAGGGTTCGTTACATATATAAAAAGTTTTCTAAAATTTTGTTGAATTTTTGACATATTAGATAAAAACCTCCGAACTAAAAAAGTTCTAACAGAAAATATTTCGAAACAAAAGAAGGGGAAATTTATAGCAAGATGTCAAACTTTTCAGTACCTATTCATCATATTTCTCAATATGTTGTCATATAGGAAGTCATCACTTACTAGATCAACTATTGTGTAAAACTCCCTCTTCCCTTCACTCTCCTTTTTACCTTCCACTCTTACTACTTTATCTTCCCTTGAATTGACCCACTTTATCATCACTGTCTTACTCTTTCCATCCTTATCTGCCTCTACAACTGCCACACCATATCTTGCTGGAGACCACCAATTGGCTTTGAATTTCACATTCCAACCGCTGGCCTTTAGGAATCTTTCAAACTTATCTACCATCTCCTGGGGGGACTCTCTAGTCTTCACTGTCACTGCTACCCATTGGGCTCCGTTCTCCATCGCCTCTACAACCACCTTCTTCATGGCTTCGAACTCCATACCACCCACCTCCAGCATTTTTGTCGTAGAGACAAAACCACCCCAAAAGATTAGGGGTGCGCGCAATACCAACTTGTCACTTCATAGAAGAAGAATAATAATCAGTATGACAAGTAACTTAACAGTGTAATATTTCATAGTCATTAAATTCTTCCTTATCTTTGTTTTGTTCATATACATCATCGGAAATATTGAAGATACTTGCCCATATAAAAACTTTTCGTTTATGTTCGTTTAGGTTCATATGCACACATCTGTGCCCTAACTTATACATTCAGGTATATAGAATATATAGACGGTAGGTTTTTAGGTAGCGAGGAGACTAGAATTACGAGAAAAATGGAGGAGCTACAGTACTTTCCCTACGAGAGGTTAAGGCCAAATCAGCGAGAATTTATAGAAATTGTGAAAGAAGCTGTAAAAAGAGGGGAAAACCTTATTGTTGAAGCTCCCACTGGATTTGGAAAAACTATAAGCGTTTTAGCTGGAGTCCTTCCCTATGCAATCTCTTTAGGCTATAAAGTTGTGTACCTGGCTAGAACTCATAAGCAGATGGATAGAGTAATAGAGGAGCTCAAAAAAATTAGGGAAAGGAATGAAGTTAGCGGAATTGAATTCAGGAGTAGAAGGGACTTATGTCTTCACTCCTACATCCAAACATTTGTCCAAGATGCCTACACTAGTATGATAGTCTGTAAAACCCTAAGAAAATTGGGAAAGTGCCCATTCTTTGAAAATATAAAAGAGAAAAGAGACAGAGTGGAGGAGATAGTGAGATTTTTCCTGAACTCTCCTCCTTTTCCCCATGAGGTTCTCGAATACAGCGAATTACTTGAGCTCTGCCCCTACGAAATTACGAAGAAAATTGGAGAGAAAGCTAATGTTATTGTAGCGAGCTACCTGTATATGATAAGCCCTCCAATAAGGCAGGCTTTCTTAGAAAACTTAGGTGTGGATTACTCAGATTTGATAGTTATATTTGACGAGGCTCACAACTTACCTGACCAAGCAATTTCTGCACTTAGTGATAGGCTAAGCATAAGGAGCATAGAGAGGGCCATTAAGGAGGCCGAAGAGTACGGAGAAAAGGACATTGAGAATTTCCTCTCAATACTCCTAAGGGGATTGGAGATTCTATACAAAGAAAAGCTGGAAAATTATGAAAGTGAAGAAGTCCCGATAAGGCCAGAAGAAGTGTTTCTTCACGTAGCTTCCGTTTTGGGATGGAGTGGAAGGGAAATCGGCATGATGTTGGAAGATATGATTGAAGTTGGAGATGCAATTAGGGAGGATAGAATAGAGAGAAACCTCCCCCCTAGAAGCTATGTTGGAAGGGTGGGAGAGTTTCTGTGGAATTGGCTTGCCCTTCGAGAGAGGGAAGATTACCTTCACCTCTTTACAAAAGAGAGAGGACTTGCGTTGGAGTTAGTAGCATTAGATCCCTCAGTAGCCCTCGAATTCCTTGAAGAGGTTCACTCTGCAATATTCATGTCCGGAACTCTTAGCCCTTTGGAGGCATTTAGAGATATAATAGGAGTTAAAGCAGAGTTAAAGAAGTTTCCCAGGATGATAAAGAGAGAAAATGCAATAGTTCTTGTGGCGAGAGACGTGTCTACAAGGGGGATAGAGAGAAGCCCATCCCTTTATAGAAGAATTTCGGAATACATATTTGAGGCAGTAAGAAATACCCCAAAAAATGTTGGAGTTTTCACAGCTTCCTATGAAGTTCTTGAAGGAATTCTAAGCACCAATGTCCACATAAAAATTGAAGAAGAGATAGGGAAAAAGGTCTTTATAGAGAAGAGAGATGCACCGTCAAGAGAGAATGACGAAATGATAAGAGCATTCAAAGAAGAATCCAAAGGGAAGGGAGCAGTATTATTTGGCGTTATGGGGGGAAGGAACAGTGAAGGGCAAGACTACTCCGGAGATGAAATGAACGGTGTTGTCTTAGTTGGGATACCCTATGCAAGGCCCACACCTAGAGTCCAGGCCCAAATTAGATACTTTGAGAAGAAATTCCCAGGGAAGGGGAGGTATTATGGGTACGTTTTGCCAGCCCACAGAAAGCTCACCCAAGCTGCGGGGAGAGTTCATAGGTCTGAAGAGGAGAAGGGAAGCATAGTCATTTTAGACTATAGAGTTTTATGGAAAAGTGTTAAGAAAGATCTTCCTGACTGGATGGTTGAGACAATGATTCCTGTAACCCTCCCCACTATGAGAATAAAACTTAGGAGATTTTGGAGGGACAGGTTAAATGAAATGGGACAAAAAATGGAATGATGGGATAATATTGGCATTGGAAACAGCTTTTATCTCATGGTTTACCTACGCTTTCCTCTACCAAAACTATCTTCTCTACAAGTGGCACAGAGGATCGCCCTTACCTTCAAAAATTCCCTTTGTCCTTGCAGGAATTTTCGTAGGCCTGGCATTCTTGGCATGGAAAGGGAGGAATTTACTTAAACCTTTGAGGGAAAATAATGGGGGTGCTTTGGATGAACGAAGTTGAAAGAACATTGGTAATCATAAAGCCCGACGCAGTAGTTAGGGGTCTAATAGGTGAAATTATAAGCAGGTTTGAGAAGAAAGGCCTCAAGATTGTTGGAATGAAGATGATCTGGATAGACAGGGAGTTGGCTGAGAAGCACTATGAGGAGCACAAAGGAAAGCCCTTCTTTGAGGCTCTCATAGATTACATAACGAAAGCTCCAGTAGTTGTTATGGTGGTTGAGGGAAGGTATGCAGTAGAAGTAGTTAGAAAGATGGCTGGAGCTACTGATCCAAAGGACGCAGCACCTGGGACAATTAGGGGAGATTATGGACTTGACATAGGAGATGCAATCTACAACGTGATTCATGCCAGTGATTCAAAGGAAAGTGCGGAGAGGGAAATAAGCCTGTACTTTAAACCTGAAGAAATTTATGAATACTGCAAAGCTGCAGATTGGTTTTACAGGGAAAAGAAGCAGGCTAAATGCTGAACTCTATTATTTTTGCCCTTCCATTATTCTTTAACCACTCAAGGAGCTCCCTCGCAAATTTAAGTTTTTTCATTTTGCTCTCCCATGCGGGGGTGTGATCCCTTAACCACGGCTTGCTCCACTTCCCCACAATCCCAGAGAAATCAAAGCCAACTAGTACTATCTCCTTCGCCCCCATCTCCTCAGCAAGAAACGCTGCCCTATCTCCGTCAGTAAACCCCCCGAAGTTGTAGACTATGTCTAAAGGTTCAGTTTGGCAAGTTCCCAGGACGAGGGGAAATTCCACAACTAACGGTAGCTTATCCATATTGTCCCCGTGAGCATGAACAACCATCACAGCTTTTCTTGAAGCTTCTAGGAGATCTCTTATTCTCCCATCCAAGTCTGTAACTACAACATCTGGAGTTATTCCGTACTCAAGAAGTGCGGAGGTAGCGCCGTCGGCAGCTATCTTGGTGCCGTCCTTAAAATCTCCCTTCTTTAAAGCTTCCTCTAAGTTGGGCCCAGCTCCAAACACATACACTTTTTGCATAATTATGGAATTAAGTTCTTCTTTAATTATGTAATTATCGTTTTCCATAAGTATGTCCCTCAATAGCTCAGCCGCTCTTCTGTCTTCTTCAATGGAGTATCCCATCTCTTTGACTATCCTTTCATAGAATGGCTTCCACTCCTCCCACTTCATACGATAACTGTTAAAACCTTCAATAAAGAAAAATGTTTGGGCCGATGAAGAGCGAGCCCGGCCCTGAGGAGATGATGAAAGCTACCACTTCTGAGGTCATCAACCAAAGAAAGCACCCATTCCTTCCATTTCTTCCTCACTGTAAGATTTTGCCTTGAACTCAGGCATCCTGTCTTTTAACTCATCGTACTCTTCTTTCGTTATTTCTTTCACTTCTTCTGCCTTTACGTGGAAATAAACGCCTGATTTTTCTGAAACATAGGCAATGAGGAATTCATTACTCTCTATTGAGTCAAAGTCAAGAAGTATCAAGTTTCCTCCAGTGAAGTCCCTCTTACACTTAAATGGAACGCTAGCGGCATTTAACATGGCATCCCCAAGGGCTAAGTTGGCCTTTGCTCCATTTATTTCAGTCCAGAATTTTTCCCCTTCAAAGTCTCCTTCAACAATCACAAGCTTTTTCATGCCATCAAATTCAACAACTGGAGCTCCTTTTTTCTTTAGAATTGCAAATAAGTCATCTATTGTCTCAGCATTTCTTAAACTGGCAACAAATCCCTCCACTTTCATTCCTTTTCCACCCTCTTAACCTCGCTAGAGACATTTAAATGCTTTTAGGTTTCCTAGCTAATCTCCTTCTTCATTTCTCCATAGGCAAAAGCACTTCTTTTTGAGATTCTTTTCCAGGTGTGTGGATCGTAAGCTACAAGCCCAAATTTTGGCTCAAAGCCCTTATCCCATTCGTAGTTGTCTATGAATGACCAGTAGAAGTATCCTCTCACATCAAAGCCTCACTCAATAGTTCTTCCTAAGCGAAAGCTTAAAATATTTAATGTATTATAGTAAAATAGAAGATTTACACGATGAAGTAAGCTAGTGAAATACTTGGTGTCCACCCAAAAACAATCCAGAAATGGGACAAGGGAGGAAAAATCAAAACCATTAGAACACCCGGTGGACGAGGAGAATTCCAGAAAGTGAAATAAAAAGACTCCTCGGAATAAGCGAGGAAAAGGTCGGAAGCAGATGGAGGCTCATCGGCTACGGCTTCATAAGGGAGTGACTTTTCTTTCCCGATTTCAATTTTGAAGTCTTGGTGGTTTTTATGAGCGAAAGCCGAAGGCGAGAATGGCTGGTCATTCCGGACACGAACTTTCTCCTCGTCCCAGGCCAGTTCGGCGTTGACATAATCGACGAGCTCCACAGGATTCTCGACGTTAAGTTTAAGGTAGTGGTTCCAAACGTCGTTTTGGACGAGCTGAACATCATAGAAAGGAAGTCGTGGAGAAGGGATCTGATGGCCGTCAAGATGGCGAAGAAGCTGGCAGAACGGTTCGAGACCGTTAAGATCGGCCGCTTCGGTGAGAGGCCAATAGACGACCATATATTAGATTTCGCGGTGAAAAACGAGCGCGTAATCGTCTGCACGAATGACAAGGGGCTTAAGAAGAGGCTCCGCGAGAGGGGCATTCCAGTTGTTCATCTCCGCTCGAAGAAGATTCTGGAACTTGAGGGGATGGTTGAGTAGTTGGGGCTTTTATCGGCTCAATGTTGTGGTGCTTTATCTCGAGCATTGTTCATTTAGTTTCAGCTCCTCCGCAACTTTAAGGTGAAGCTCTAAAGTCTTTTTAATGTTCCTTTTTTTTAGCCCCCCGGACTCACGCATCCCGGCAGGTTGGAACGTAAGCAATATAGCTGCTCCCCGACTAGTTCAGGGATAACCCAAAATTTCATCATTGTCTCCCAGTACTCAACTTGTGGATTATAAATTTAAGCCGATTCCATAATTGTGCATAAACTATAATCCCTTTCCAAGGTAACCACCGGGTCTTAATTATAAATTTAAACTTATTGTTTGGAACCTATTGTTTAAAAAAAAGTTAAATTATAATTAAATTCAAAGTCTGAGTAGAAAAATCTATGGAGGTGGTATCATGGAATATATACCACCTGTAGGAGGAGACATTGGGATTCCAGCAGATACGTTTTTTGGAGTTAATGATGTGTTTGGAGTTAACTGGGGGGCTATATTAAATGCCGTTGGATACGCGTATTTTGCGGCAGTCTGGGTAGCAGTGGCCGCTATATTAGTGGCCATCAAGGTAGCTAAGGAAATCTTTGAGCTTTATGATCCCCGAAAGCTCGGTGTGAAGGGGGTTTAAAGCCTATGGAAACATTACCTCACCTTAATGATCTTTACGTGGCCAGTGAAGGATTACTTCAGATAATTCTAAAAAAAAATTTAAAAGAGCCTCTTAGGGCTGCTCAACTTCCAGGTTTCCTTGAAAAATGGGACAAGTATGTAAAAGCAAGAAGAGCACTTAAATCTTGGCTTGATGGGATAAAAGGTCCCGTATTCGCTGCAATCGACATAACATACAAGTGCAATCTTAAATGTCCATACTGCTATGTATCTGCTCCTTTGAGAAAATCTGCTCCAGAACTGCCAACCGAAATTGTCCTGAGAGCGATTGATGAACTTGCAAAATTGGAAACTCTCGGAATATGTTTGTGCGGTGGAGAACCTGTCCTACACAGAATTCTTTAGAATCATAGAATATGCAAATGATGCAGGCATTCCAGTTAATTTTGTGACTAATGGTACCTTAATCACTGAAGAATTCGTCAAAAAGCTCTCTGAGTTAAATATTGGAAGTGTGCAGGTTTCGTTGGATGGATCAAAACCTGAAATCATGGACAGACTAAGAGGAAATGGAATATTTCACAGAGCAATTAATTCAATAAAAAGACTCATAGACTATGGGATAAATACATCCGTTGCATTTTGTGCAACTCGTATTAACATCCGAGACTTTCCCAATGTAGTTGAGTTGGCATCAAAATTGGGAGTGTTTGAAGTTAGATCTATGTACTTTGTTCCTGAGACTGAGGCACATATTAAATTAGCTCCTTCAGAAAGCCAATACAAAGAGTTATTGCAGTGGATTTACGATAACATAGAGAACTTCACAATAAAAGTTAACTTCGGAGATCCAACAGAGCATATAGTCCTTGGGCCATATCTTAATTCTGTCGTCATAACAATAAGCGCTGAAGGATACATTCTCCCTACCCCCTACCTTAACTTTGCATATGGGCATGTAACTGATGGGATTGAAGCTCTCTGGCCCGAACTTAGGGAGATTTGGAAACAGAATCCAGTCCTATTAACAGTATCCTCATATTTAAAGACGGAGAAAGACTTCGTGAAATTGAATAATGTTGGATTGACTAGAAAAAATGGGAGGAAGTATATAGATTTGAGTAGAATTTCCACGGATCAACAATTAGAACTTTCCAGAAAAATAAGGAGCGTGTTAATATGAAAGAGGAAGAGATCCATGTAGATCCTCAAATTGTGAAAAATATAACAGAGATACTAAAAAACATCAAAAAAATGAAAGTAAAACAAGACAAAAGAGTGAAGTGGAGGAGAGAAAATGACGGACGGATTATAACATTCAATCCAATTACTGGGAAAATATGTGTAATGAATCCAACTCTTGCCGAAATATACGTTATGACCAAAAATCCCAAGGGGTGTACCTTCGAGACTTTAATAAGAACCCTCAAGCAGAGATTCCCCTCTATCGATGAAAAACAGCTGGAGAGTGATATCCTAAGGGCAATGACCTGGCTTTTTATAAATGGATTCGTTTACCTTGAAGATACCAGCAAGAAGAGCAAGAAGATAAATATAGTAGACGTTATTATGGAGATCTCTAATCAAAAGAGGGGGCCGCGCCAATGAAGGCTTCAAGTCTCGTGATGATGATAGTTATAGGTACCTGTCTTTTCTTCGTTGTTGGAGTTCTGATAGTCTTGGATGGGGGCCTTTCGGCTTTGGATCTTCCGCTTTTTGTAGCATTAATAGTACTAGTGCTCTGGATGTTAAAAGTTGTTGTTTCGTGTCCCCTATCTGTTAATGTCCTAGACGAGCATAATATTATAATTAAGACCTTGCTCGGAAACAAGAAGGTAAGGGCCTCTAAAATGGACATTGTCGATGTAAACGCATTCCTCATCGGAAGGACATACGGAGTTGGTATAGACACTAAAAACATCAAAGTTGGAACTTTCAGGACAGTAAGGGGAGATAACGTTTGGGCATGTTGTGTTGGTACAAAAGGAGTACTTATTGAAACAAACAACGGCAAAAAGATACTGGTGGGACTTGGTGAGGTGAGAGGTACAATAAGCCTTCGGGGGCATGTGTATGACAAAGATTAAAACAGTAATATTAAAAGAGTTCTGGACGTATTTTGGAAGCAGAGAGACCCTCTACTCCATTATTCTTCCCGCGGTTTCAATGGTATTTGTGCTGAGCTTTGTAATTGTTACTAGCTCACAGTACATCACGCCTCAATCAAGGGCCCTTGCATACAAACAGATAACTTCCAATCCCCAGCTGTTTGGAATAACAGAAAGCCTGCTTCAAGTTCTGGGGGACGACGCTATAACAATTGCCACCCTCATAGTCCAAATACCAATGGTTATCCAGATATTTTCGTTTATTTCAACATATAACGCTATAGTAGCATCCTTTGCTTTCGAAAGGATAAATAAGACAATGGAAGTGCTTTTTGCTTCTCCCTTAAGTGAGAGTGAGATAATCCTAGGAAAGATCATTGCAAGTATCATCGCTGGAACCCTCACAATGCTATCAGGGATTTTAATTAATGTCGCCTCAATCCAGTATGTTTTCATACAGCATGTGGGAAGACTATGGACGCCTACACTGGGCTATATGTTTTTGACGGTCGCTATGTCAATATCAATGCTTCTTTTTGCTATACCTATTGGCCTCACCCTTAGTGTAAGGGCTAAAGACGCAACTCAGATTAAGCTGGGAGGATTAGTCGGTATTATGCCATTATTGCTCTTTTTATTGGCAAGTAAGGTTCCACCGCAGAAGTTTTTTTCCATTGTGCAGATAATCGGGCTAACCAGCTTGGTAGTTTCAATAATCCTGGTGTGCCTGTCTAGAAGGCTCATAAATCGCTATTCATTCATAATAAACTAAAGGTGGTTCCTATGCTTGAAGTTGAAAATATCTCTGCAGGATATGGGAAGAACAATGTAATAAATGACATAAGCTTTACTGTAAAAAAAGGAGAACTCTATGTGCTACTTGGACCTAATGGTTCAGGAAAAACCACCACTTTTAGAGCTGTCTCAGGTGTCATCCCACTTTCCAAAGGGAGAGTCATTATAGAGGGCATTGACCTGAACAGGGAGCCAGAACTGGCAAAAAGAAAGCTGGGTTATTTGCCAGAGGGTGAGAGGGTATATCCCAATATTAGTGTGTATAAAAACCTCTTATTCTTTGCGAAGATCTACGATGTGGACAGGGGGAAGATTGATGTGGTCTTAAAAGAATTTGGACTTGAAAAATACAAAAATAGTCCAGCGGGTTATCTAAGTAGAGGAATGAGAAAAAAACTTGCGCTTGCCAGGGCACTTCTCCATGACCCAGAAGTTATCATTTTTGATGAGCCCTTCAGCAACTTGGACATGTCCACAGTCTTGAGATTGAGGGACGAAATAAAGAAAATGATTGAGAACGATAAAATTATCCTTTTTTCTACCCATATCTTAAGTGAACTTCAGTATTTCGAGGACGTAAACTGTAAGGTTGCGTTTATCAACGAAGGAAGGATTATATTGGAAAGAGAACTTGAAGAACTCGCTGGAAGCGTCAATAACATCCTAGTGGTGTTTAGAGTAACTGACAAGACGAGAGCAATGGAAGTGCTCACCAATCTGGGGTATGATGTCAGCATTGAACAGTCTGGGGTAGTAGTTAGAGTTTCCAACTACCACAAAGAGGTTCCTGCAATCCTAAAGATTCTACTTACGCATGATATTACCGTGTACGAGGCAAGGCCAAAGGAGTCACCCGTAGAAAGGTTCTATAGAGATTTTGTTGATATTAGCCCTCCAAATATTTAAAACCCCTCTCTTCTCCACCCGGTGGGGGGTTGGAATGTACGCAGAGGAAGAACTGATGGGTGAGATTAGGGAACTCCTCGGTGGCGAGCTCTTTGAGATGTACGAGAGAGCCTTTAGGGAGTACCACTACTACTTCGACACAACTAACTATATCGTCCTCAACGTCTACAACTTCAACGACCACGGATCTATCCACGTTCTTCTGACGACGAGGAGGGCCCTTGAGCTCCTCAGGATACTCAAGAAGTTCGGCATCCAGACGACCGCTGAAAAGCTCGGAAAGCCCTTCCGCTGGAGTAAGTTTATCGTCGCCTTTGGCGCGCTCTTCCACGACATCGGCAACATGATACACAGAAGCCCGCACTACCAGTTCAGCGTCTTCCTGGCCGAGCCGATAATAGAAAAGCTTGTTTCGGAGTTCGAAAAGGAAGACTCACTCCTCCTCAAGGCCCTCACACTGAGCGCCATCTACACCCACGACGAGGCCGTCCCCTGCACGACCATCGAGGGATCGCTGGTAACCATGGCGGATGGATGCGACATGGAGGAGGGAAGGAGTAGGCTCGTCCACAAGAAGGATAAAGTAGACATCCACGCCGGTTTCGGCCCTCGCCATATGAAGAAATTAAAATGTCTGAAGATTCTCAACTTCCTCAGCCATTCTCCCATCTGGAAACTTTATGGAGGGCATGCTTTTGACAATTCTAACTTTATGCATACCACCTAGCATTTTATAGGCAATTGAGTAGGCGTTTATTAGATTCTTTTCGACTTGGAAAGCCTTTTTGGGATCGCATATGAATGTCCGTTTGAGATTACTTTTCTCATCCACTACCCACCGCATCTTCCTGGACTACGGAGTTTATATTTTTTGTTCATTTAATATTAAATCTTCATAAAGTGCGGAAAGAGAAGCGTGTAGCTTAAATCTCTCTACAATTTCTCTCTGGAACTTTTTCAGTGACGCATTGTCAATTTGGAACTCGACATTCTCATACTTAATATCCCAAAGCAATAACCCTTCGGGAGGTGCAGGCGGAACCTTTCTGCTTTTTTCAAACTTTCCATTGAGCATTTCTACAATTCTTTCTTCTGCCAATACCCCCTGGGAACAAAGAACTAGGGCTGAAACTATTCTCCTAACCATCTCCCACAGAAAGCTCTTACCCTCAATCTCCACTACAACAACATTGCATTTCTCCCAGATTTCAATCCTATCTATGCTCCTAATTGTGTCTCTCCCATCCACCCTTGAGAATGCGGAGAAGTCATGAGTTCCCAGGAAGAGAAGGGAGCATTCTTTCATCTTCTTAATATTCATGCCCAGGGAGGGGAGATAGTATCTATAAACTTTGGTATTGGCCCAAAATCTGGGATGGAAGTCCTCAGGAACCTCAGCTATTCCCCAGATCCACACATCAGACATTCTAGAATTTAAAACCATAGGATTCTTTATCCTGTCATCTTCCGTTGATAAGGCAATAACGTTTCCTCTTGCACTAACTCCCCTGTCAGTCCTTGATGCACTTTTGAAATTTTCAAATTCAATGCCAGCATCCTTCAAAGCCCTTAAAATTTCCCCCTCTATGGTCCTTACATTTGGCTGCCTCTGAAAGCCATGAAACTTAGTTCCATCGTAGGCTATTTTAAGGGCAACCCTCATATTTAAAAATGAGTGTGCTCCCTTTATAACTTCACGGGATGAGGAGAGATGAGGGGTAGCGTGAGTAGGATAGTGAGGTTTGATAATGAGGAAGAGTTTATTGACGAGATGCAGGCAGTGTTTGATGTCTTCAGCGAGCTCTCAAGCAGGTATGGAGGAGGAGACGTCATAGAGGGGATAATTCTATGGGACACCATTGGAATTCAAGATGACGAGGGAATTAAGATCTTCAGAGTTGGAGAGTTCCAGATGGTAAGGGGAAGTCTAAACCTTCCAGTTGAGAAGATATTTACCCTGGAGAGATTTTTCGACGAGATGGAGAGCAAGTGGGACGAGTTGAGTGTGGAGGATATTAAGTACTTTGTTGACCTCATGAATGAAAGCCTTGGAGAGGAGAGAGTTTACTACGACGCCTATGATCTAGGCTTAGAAAGGGGAGAAGCGTACATTGTTATAAATCTAAGATCCCTCCAATACCTTGACCATGTAGTTGATGTGGAAGATAGAGAGGCTTTTGAGTGGGCATTGAGCACTTTAATGAAGTACATTTAGGTGATGAAAGTGGACGTGAGAAAAGCTTTGATAGAGCAGTACGGCTACGCTCCAGAAGATATAGTCTTTGAAGTTAGGGGGAAGAGGATATACGCATACAAAAGTTGTGGACTTAAAGAGAAGGGTCATGAAGGAGTATATTTTGGAAAGATAGAGAGCGATGGAATCCGGCTCACCATTGAGGGAGCATTCATAATCGGGCCAAAAGCAACGAAGAACGTTATTGAAGTTGACGATGAAAGGGCGAGAAGGTGGATGAAGGGGGAGGATATAGAAGTTCCTGAGGAGGGAAATAGATGGGTGATACTTAAGTGGAGGAACTTCTGGCTTGGTGGAGGGAAACTGATAAATGGTGTAGTTAAGAATTATGTTCCAAAGGAGAGGAGGCTCAACATCTAGTTAGAAACCTTAGGTTTCGAATAGGCATATAAATTCCCCCTAACGTTTATCTTTCTGATGAAGAAAGAAGCGAAGTATCTCCTCCTAATTGTCCTCATATCCTTTGGATTGAGCTCTCTAATCCTTAGCATCCTGGGATTAGTTAGCTTTATACCTCAGTTCTTCACCTTGGCGATTGTAGATTCGATAAACCCATGCACATTCGTTGTTTACACGATTTTCTTGATAGCCCTCTCCGTTAAGAACATATCAAAGAGGGCAGTATATGTTATTGGGTTATCCTTTATCTTTGCTGTTTACATCGCCTATTACACTCTTGGGGTTGGATTAATGGTGATAACTGGAAAAATCCCAGTGGCCTGGGCGGGATACCTTGCTATAGCCTTTGGAGTGTATGAGATAGTAACTGGAATCTTAGAAAAGTCTAGGACAGTTGGAAAGGGAAAACTTAGAAAGTTGGCATTTTCCACCGAAGCTACAGTAATTGGAGGGATAATTCTTGGACTTACAGTTTCCACAACCCTTCTCCCGTGCTCAATGGGACCCTACATTGTTTACGCAACTATAATATCGAAGATGAAAGCGTTGGCATACGTTTTACTAGGCTTGTATAATCTAGTCTTTGTGTTTCCCCTCTTCGTGATCCTATTTGCAATGGGGAGCTTAAAGGAGAGCAAGGAGTTCTCTCAGGCCATGGTAAGGCACTCAAGGGAGCTTTCGATAGTTGCGGGAATATTGCTTATAGGAATTGGACTTTGGGTATTGGTTTAGTTTCAAGGCTCTCTTTTTGAAAATTGAACACTATCACCACGTTCAAAACCAAAGGTTAATAACACATTTTTTAAAAAATTGTTAAAAATCGTGTTACTATTTGAAAAATTGGTGTGAAAACATGAGTAAACTCAACGAACTTATCAAAAGTAACGATCTCGAGGGGATTCTAGAATATGCAAGAGAATTTCATGGCCACATATGCCCATATTTGGCTCTAGGAATTAGAGCAATGGAGGAGCTCGGCGTTGGAAGATTGGACTTCTCTGGAAGTGTAGATGAGAGGATTTTAGCCATAGTGGAAACCAACAGTTGCTTTACTGATGGCGTCCAGATCACTACTGGGTGCACTCTAGGAAATAACTCCCTTGTATATCTCGATACCGGAAAGACAGCACTTACCTTAGTAAAGAGGGGAAGTTGGGAGGGAGTGAGAGTTTATATTGATGCAGAAAAATTGAGAAGCTATTACCCACCTAATGCGGTAGAACTCTTTAACAAGGTTGTCAAGGAAAGAAAGGGAACTGAGGAGGAAAACAAGAGCTTGCAAAAATATGGGAGGAAACCGGGAGAAAATTCCTTTACTTACCAAAAGAGCTATTTGAAATAAAGAGAGTAAGAGTAAAACCAATTGAACAGGCTCCAATTTTTGATAGCATCAGGTGTTCGAGTTGCAATGAATTAGTCATGGCCCCAAAGGTCATATATATCAATGAAAGGCCCTATTGTAAGACTTGTGCAGAAAAGGAAGTGCCAGCTGTTATTGGTAGGGGAATAGTGTACGTGGGGAGGTTGATATTATGAAAAAATCTCTAATTGCCCTTCTAATAATCTTTATAACGCTGGGCTGTATTAACTCACCATCAACTACTCAAGAAAGCAAAGTAAAGGTTGTTGATGCCCTAGGAAGAGAAGTATTTGTACCTTCCGAAGTCAATAAGATAGTTGCGGCCGGCCCAGGATGCCTAAGATTGATAGTCTACCTGAACGCTACCGAAATGGTCATTGGGATTGAAGACTTCGAGAAGAAGCACTCCTACGGAAGGCCCTATATAATAGCCCATCCAGAACTGAAAGATTTGCCCTCAATAGGCCCAGGTGGCCCTGGAAAGCTTCCAAACCTAGAGGAATTAGTAAAGCTGAAGCCAGATGTGATATTCATAACCTACGTTGATGCAAAGACTGCAGATGATATCCAGACAAAGACTGGAATACCGGTGGTTGTGCTTAGCTATGGAGATCTAAAGAATTTTACTGATGAAAAACTGTTCTACTCCCTTGAATTGGCAGGAAAGATTGTAGGGAAAGAAGAGAGGGCAAGAAAAGTTATTGAATTTATCAAAAGACTCGAAGAGGACTTAAGGGAAAGAACAAAAGATGTAACTCCCAAGAGAGTTTACGTTGGTGGGATTGGATACAGGGGCGCCCACGGAATAGAAAGCACGGATGCAACTTATCCAGCCTTTAACGTTCTTAACGTCATAAATGTTGCCTCTTCCCTAGGAGAGGGCCACAAGTTCATTGACAAGGAAAAGTTATTGGAATGGCAACCAGAGTATATATTTATTGATGAAGGTGGTCTAAGCCTCGTGCTCGAAGACTACAATAAGAACCCAGAATTCTATGAATCCCTTGAAGCCGTTAAAAGCGGAAACGTTTATGGAGTTCTACCTTTCAACTTCTACTCAACTAACATCGGAACTGCAATTGCAGATGCATACTTCATTGGAAAAGTCCTCTATCCAGAGAAGTTTGAAGACGTGGATCCAGTTAAAAAGGCAAATGAAATTTACGAATTCTTGGTAGGAAAACCAGTCTACGAAGAATTGGCCAAACAATTTGGAGGATTTGGTAAATTGAACCTAGAAAATGGGACAGTTCAATAACAAATTCCTACAAACCCATGAGGGGAGAAAAATGTACGAAGAGTACACGAGAAAAAGAATACTTTCAATTTTTCTCCTTACTCTCTTAGTGTTTCTTCTTATGATTGTCTCCCTAATGGTTGGCTCTTACTCCCTCTCCCCTGGAGAAGTTGTGTTAGCTTTAATAGGCAAAGGGCGTGAAGAGGCGATCTTCACTATATGGAACATAAGATTACCAAGAATCGTTGCAGCTGTCTTTGTGGGAGCATCTTTAGCCGTTAGCGGGGCGGTTTTGCAAGGGATATTAAGAAATCCCTTAGCTTCGCCTTTCACAATGGGAGTCTCTCACGGAGCAATGTTTGGGGCTTCTTTGGCAATAGCTCTAGGAGCGGGTTACTCAGAAAGCACGGGAAGAGTGGCTATAATCAACCCCTATGCAGTCGTCATTGCAGCATTTCTAGGAGCTATCGTATCAACTCTTGTGATAGTTCTCCTGGCAAAAATTAGAGGACTTAGCCCACAGGCAATGGTCTTGGCTGGAATAGCAATGAGCTCCCTCTTTACAGCTTTAACAACTCTTATACAATACTTTGCTAACGAAATACAGCTTGCAGCTATGGTTTACTGGAGCTTTGGAGATTTAGGAAGGCCATACTGGAAAGAAAATATTATCTTAATTGCCACTTTTTTCCCGATATTTATGTACTTCCTTCTCAAGAGATGGGACTTAAATGCCTCTTCTGTAGGGGATGAAATTGCAATGTCCGTGGGAGTTGAGATCGAAAAAGTGCGTCTCCTCTCAGCGTTTCTCTCCGCCCTACTGACAGCCGTGACAGTTGCCTTTGTGGGAATAATAGGATTCGTTGGTCTAATTACTCCCCATATCGTGAGGTTAATTTTTGGAGGAGATTATAGATATCTAATCCCACTTTCAACTCTCCTGGGAAGTATAGTCCTACTTTCGGCAGACACCCTAGCGAGAATCATAATTTCCCCCTCCATACTGCCCGTTGGAGTTGTTACTTCCTTTTTGGGAGCTCCACTCTTCTTGTATCTGCTCCTCAAGATGGAGGGAGGAAGATGATAAGGGTGAGAAACCTGTCATTTTCCTACAATGGGAGGGCGATATTAAGAGACATAGCATTTGAGGTTAAAGAAGGAGAGTTTCTCGCAATACTTGGCCCAAACGGAGCCGGAAAATCGACTTTGCTAAGGTGCTTGGCAAAGATACTAAAGTGTGAGGGTGAGATAGAAATATGTGGAAGAAACCTTCACGAATACTCAAGGAGAGAGTTGTCAAAGACAATAGCTTATGTCCCTCAAAGGGTTGAGCCCAACTTTCTGAGAGTATTTGATATGGTTCTCCTGGGTAGAAAGCCTTACATGGGAATTATACCAAGTGAAGAAGACATAAAAGCTGTTGAAAGGGCTCTCAAAACTCTTAAAATTGAACACTTAGCGGGAAGGTTAACAAAAACATTGAGTGGGGGAGAGCTCCAAAAGGTTGCCATAGCTAGAGCTCTAGCCCAAGAATCGTCAATAATATTGCTAGATGAGCCAACAAACAATCTAGATCCAAGGAGTCAAGTTGACCTAATGAACTTGCTGAGGAAGTTGTCCCAGGCGGGGAAAACAATAGTGACAGTTATGCATGACATTAATCTAGCCTTGAGATTTGCAGAAAAGCTTATGTTTATGAAAAATGGGGAAGTTGTTGGAATAGTTGAAACTAAAAAGATAAGTCCAGAAATAATTGAGGAAACGTTCAACGTAAAGGCTGAGATCTTTGAAACCCCTTCAGGTGTCAAGTTCTGCCAATTTTACTAAATCTCTATACCATACACCTTTTTTGGGTTCTCAACATGAATCTTGTAAACATCTTCCTCAGTAAATATCCCCCTTTGGAGGAACTCCTTTGTTCTCTTAGGGACAGTTTTTGGCCCCAAGACAGCCCCAGGCCTTCTTTTATCATCTATGTAGTCAGTCTCCATGAGGAACCTATTTCCCTGCTTTATTGCCTCCTCTATGTTCTTCTTACTAGCTATTATACTTGGGAAAACCCCAACTTCTTTAGCAACATTCACAAGGGGCGGGGAGAAGTGTTTAACTACTTTGTAAGGCTTTATTCCGACTTCTCTAATATATTCTCCAAGTTCTCTAAACTTCTCCTCGTTAAAGCTCTCCGTATGAAGCTGAACTGCACAATCTGCATCTTTGGCTAACTCCATGGCATATTTCATAATCTCTATGCTTACCTCCCATATCTGTTGAGGAACTTCATAGTGAGGCCTTCCAACCTCACCTATTCCCACTGCTTTCCCCTCTAAGCACAACTTCTGGGCATATTCAAGTGCTTTCATTACCTCATTTCTTGCAAATTCAAGCCCTTTATTCCTCGCCAAGTAGTCGAACTCAGCAGGATGAACCCCCACCACAGCATAAGCCTTCACCTGGGTCTCCCTGTTTATCTTCTCCACTAGCTCTATGTGGAAGTCCATGGCCTTCATGAAGTCTTCCGCTTTAAGCCCAGGAAAGCCGTAATCGTGGGCAGTCTTATACACCACAATCAGGTGAGTTCCTCCAGCCCTTTGAAACTGCTTAACTGCCTCCAAAAATAGTCCATGATTTGGGTCAACGTGGAAGTGATTGTCTAGGATTATCATCTCCATCACCTAAGTTTGGTATATCTCAAGTACATCCCCCTTCTTGACCTTTCCAATTTTCCCCTCTATGCTTATCCCAATTCTATCCCCCGCTATTGCAAACTCAACTTTCTCTCTGTTCCTCTCAATTCTAACTATTCCTCCAATTCCAGAGGGGCCCTTAACCTTAAAGCCAACCCCTATCATTCCACTTTCAACAGTTCCAATAATAACGTCCTTCCCCATAATGTTGACCACTTCCTCAACCACCACCTTTCCTGCGGGCTTCTTTGATAATATCTCAATTTTTTCTTCTTCCTTAACCTCTTTTCTCTTTAGAAAGTCAAACAAACCCATAGCTAACCACCTTAAATAAGCTTGCTTAATATTAATGCTCCCACTAATATAATTGCTCCAGAAACTAAATATCCTTTGGGGACCGAGAGAAGGAAAAGTGGTATTGCAACGATTATAAAGGGGATCATGGAGAGAATAAGCATTACTATTCCATCATAAAACTTGAGTACTGGAAGCTCAATTCTCTCATTTCCCATCTTATGCTTAACGTAGAGGATCCCGATGGAAGATGTTAAGAACGGAGATGCCAAGAAGGGAATTAATAAAAGAGCCTCAGTTCCGTTAAATGCACAGCTCAACAAAACTAATATCGCTGAGAATGTCAGGGGGCTTAGAGAAACTGTGAGCATTTTTCCCAGGAGGTATTCTCTCCTCTTAATAGGTAAAGAAGACAGGAAGGGAAAGACTTCTCTGTCCATGGCAAATGCTGGGTCAAGCATGACTAGGCCAAGCACTGAAATCCCCATTATTGAAAAGAGCGTCATCATTACGGGGAATCCCTCTTTAGCTAAATTGTATATAAAGTATATACTCATTAAAAGCGGGGAGAGAAACGTTCCTAAGTATGGATTTTTTCTGAAAATAATTCTGTAGTCTTTCCTAAACATTGCTGTCACTGGATTTGCTACCGTGAGTTTGTACTTAGTTGCTACCTTCCCATAAGTCTTTATTCCCTCCAAAACTTCACCAAGCCTCTTCAGATCGTAAAAGTATAAGGCCAAAAATGGAAGCGTATATAAGGCTAGGAGCACTAAGCTCTTGTAAGGTTCATAAATCGTGCTGGCCGCAAAAGGGAAAGCTATGAAGTACTTTCTGAAGATTGGTGCTATAACCTCAATGTTATCCTCTAAAATTCTCATAAGAGCTTGGACTATAAAGTAAATACCGGCAATGATCAAAAATCCAGCAACTTTTACCAAAGTTTTTACAACACTTCCCTTCCCCACATGGATACCACTGAACTTTATCTGGAGGAAAAGTGCCAAGGAGTGTCCCATTAGTATTGTGGAGCATATCCAAAGTAGCCCTAAGAGTGAGGCTATGGAATTTCCTAATGCTAAAGAAGCTGGGATTAGGAATACAAAAGCTGGAAGATTCTCAATGAGTAGTGTTAGCGAAACTATGAAGTTTAGATTTCCTAGAGGTAGAGGTTTTAGAGGCTCCACAGCTTTACTTGATAACAGATAGGCAGTTGCAAGGGAGGTTGAATATAAGGTTAAGATGAAGGGGATAATAAGATAGGAAGAGAAGAATATCGCCTTCTGTACCTCATTCTCTGAGTAGAGAATTGAAACTGCGACCATTACTCCAAGCCCTAAGTACATGACACTTTGCAAAAACACTCCCCATATTATGTTGGCAGAGTATTTTAGTGAGTTCTTAAGTTTCTTGGGATCGTTCATTACGGAAGAATTCTCCTTTATTATGCTGAAGTGAACTTCCTTATAGATCGTCTTTATTATCTCCCACATCATCATAGAGCCTCCTTTAGGGCTGAAACTATGTGAGCCACTTCCTCCCTCGCCTGTGTGAGCTTGAGGAAAACATCCTCCAATGTCTCCTCTTTGGCCATCTTTTTTAACTCATCAATGCTCCCCTCAGCAATTATATTGCCATTATATATTACACCTACCCTATCACATATCAGCTCAGCAAGAGCCAGCACGTGAGTTGAGAACACTATAACCTTTCCCTCTTTTTTGAACTCTAAGAGAAGTTCCCTGAAAATTCTGGCACTCTTAGGGTCTAAACCGTTCATAGCTTCGTCAAGAATCAAAACCTTGGGATCATGCAAAAGGGAAGAAATTAGGGAAATCTTCTGCTTAGTTCCAAAACTCAAAGTCCCAATAAGCTGGTTCATATACTCTTTTATCCCAAAGGCGTTGACTAGTTTTTCAATCCTTTCTTGAAGTACGTTCTTAGGTATTCTTCTAATGCTTCCGACAAAGCTAAAGAATTCTACAGGAGTTAGACTCTCATACAGGGTCGGTGTTTCGGGAACATAGCCAACAATCTTCTTGACGTCTATAGGGTTCTTAGCAACATTAATTCCCTCAACTACAACTTTTCCCTCCGTGGGAGGTATAATTCCAGAAAGAATCTTCATAGTCGTTGACTTCCCACTTCCGTTGGGACCAAGCAGCCCATAAATTTCCCCATTGTTTACAGTGAACGTTATTCCGTGAAGGACTTCGTTTAAACCAAACCTCTTCTTTAGCCCCTCAACTTCTATCACCATTTCCACCTATCTTTAAAACAATTTTCAAGTTAAAAAAGTTTTTCTCTTGAAGAATGTTAAAGTTTGAGGATGCCAAAGCTAAAACATTGTATTGCCCATATAAATTCTCAAAGGCTTCTACCTTTAGCTTCTCTTCCTCGCTGAACTCCTCCAGGTTGTAAAAGGTTCTGAAAGAACTTTCTAATACTCCATTGGAATAAAAGGAGTTCCTATGATGAGCTCTTAGGGAAAAAATTCTTCTCTAGGAAATTCTATCTATAATCCCAATAATTCCGTAAGCTTCATGAGTTTGTTTCTTAACTCTATATCTAAAGGAGTCAAGTCTGCATTTCCCAGGAGGGGCCAGATGAGGGAATCAATGTGGAGAGGCGGAACACCACTCTCCTGACCTATCTTCATCCAGAACTTTGTCGGCTTCTCTTGAGTTAATTTGGATGTTACAGACTTTATTCTCAAATCTTCAGGAATCGGAATCTCCATTGGGTAGGGAATGAACCTTGAGAACGCTATTCTGGAGGCATAGCCAAACATCTTAACTGTAAAAACTATAGTCTTGCTGTCTTCTCTGCTTCCCATAATCTTTATCAATGCCTTCCAAAGCATTTTCATATTCTTGTAATATCCCTCCAGATCTTTGAGAGTTAAGGTAGATAAAAAGCCCTCAACCTTCCTAATCCTGTTTAACTTTGCCTCTATAAGTCTTCTGTTGTTCTTTGATTTGGGTAAAAACTCACCATAAGCTTTCCAAATAGAATCAACCTCTCTTCCTGAAAAGTACCTAGCAAACTCCCACCACCAGTCCTCTCCTCTCCCAGTTAACTGATAGCTAACTAGAGAATTTGCAATAACCAGCTTTATGAACATCTCTGGATCTTGATGGCGAAAAAGGTATTGGAGAGCGTAAAACTGCCTGTCAACCTTTTCTTCAACTTCTTTGGCCCCCTCAATTCCTATGCCCTTTATAATTTCAACTAACTCTCTCATAGTTATCACCTACTGGCTCACTGACTTTATTAGCCTCTCTAGGAATAGGCTTTCTCCCTTAACCTCAGCTCCTCTGTTCCTGGGAATTCCCAGTTCTATCTTTGCCTTAATTCCTTGTTCATCCAAGAATTCGGCAACTCTGGAGGCAACCCTTTGATACTCTGCCCTTTTTATTAGCCCATAAACCGTTGGCCCCCAACTACTCTGGCCAGCCCCATAAGTTATCTCATTCAAAAATTCAACTATCAGCCTTATATCCTCCCTAAACTCTCCCCCCTGAAAGTCGGAGAAGGACGAGCCTACAAGAGTTTGAATTGTAGAAAGATACCTTCCAAATTCCTCAATGTTTTTCTCAGCCAGAGCTGGAAGCAGGCCAAGGAGTATTCTGTAGGAAATCTCTTTTGCAATAGAAGCACTACCAAAAGGTTTTTCCATTATTTTCTGTTCTTCTTTTTCGTCAAATCCCCTCTTAACCTGTGGAATAACTAGTAGGAACGCCCAATCCTCTGGAAAGTCTTTCCTTACGAGTAGGGGAGGAACGGAGTCTTTAACGCCTCCATCAACTACAAATCCTCCATACTTAAAGGCATAAATTCCAACCCCGCTATTTTTTCCTCTACCTAAGATTTTAGCTACCTCTTCAACCGGAACATCTTTGTGAAGTAGCTTTAAGATTCCCATCGCAATCCCTAGAGTTAGTTGAGTGGTGGAGCCTAAACCAATGTGCCTGGGAATCGATTTTCTGACCTCAATGTAAAAGCCAAAACCTGTGTCATATTCAAAGTTTAACTTTTCTATAGTCTCCTTAATGGTTTCCTTGTCTTCTTTTTCTGCTTCAATCTTTAAGCTATCCGCAGGAGTTATCCTAATTTCATATCCACCCTCTAAGGCAACCCCTAAGCTCCCAAATCTCCTCCCTAAACTTCCTGTTGGATCTATTATTCCCAGATGGAGCCTTCTTGGAGTTATTACTAACATCCTTATCCCCCTAAAAATTTATTTCGGGAAATTAAAAACGTATGGGGTAGGGAAAACTTTATAAGTTGCATCATAAGGATGATATTTCGGGACGGAGCGGGGGTTGCCGAGCCTGGTCAAAGGCGCGGGATTGAGGGTCCCGTCCCGTAGGGGTTCCGGGGTTCAAATCCCCGCCCCCGCACCAGCAATATTTTCTTCCAAATAATTAGTAATTGATATCCAGATCCCTTTCTTGCTCTTTTTAGTTGTGGTTTTCTAGTCAGCCTGATAAATTTTTTCTTGTACATTAGAACTTGACATATTGTATGTTAGCCTGATTCAAGAGGGAATTCAATATAATAAATAAAACACTTGGAAGAAGTAATTAAACAATTTTGTGCATTTTCCTCCCTCCCTGTATATAACTTCTAAATGTGCTCAGGTTTTCCAAGAATATCTCTTTAGCCCTTTCATTGACAAATGGATTTTTCTCTGGCCTTTTAACAACTCCCTCATATGCTGAGAGTAATCCTATCGGGGTTATTTCTATCACCCTCTTAAAGTCTTCGAAATCTCTTTTGTATGGATAGCAGAGCCAGACTTCATCAAATATGCTCCCTTCTATCTTCTCCCCTTTGTACTTCATGTATGGATTTAAAAGGTACATCATGGCCTCTCCTATGGCTTCATATATGTTTGCCTTTTGGATAATCCCCTTATTGGAGCGGTATCCTTTCACTTCTATTCCTATTATATGATTTTCCCTCTCATTTACTGCTATTATATCGGCGTCTGGTGAAAAATAGATAAAAGGATCCCATTCATCTCCACTTAGAGCATTCAACTTCACATCCATTAAAACATAGTCAAAATTTTTTGAGAGAGCTAAGATTAACGCGCGCTTTATTTCCTTCTCTCTTTCTCTAGGTTCGACAATAGTTTTTGGCTTTGTTTTTTCAAGCATGTTTAGTAAATTCCAGCCTTCCCTCAATAGAGCTTTTAGGAATTCAAATATCTCATCTTTATCAGCCAAAGCTAGCAACGTTACACCATTTTCAACGACAGCTATTGTTCCTGCTACATAAATATTTCCTGATCTACTCTTAAATTTAGAAGAAACTGTATCACAATGTAAATCGAGACCCATTTGGAGTAGCTTGTTGCAATTAGACAAAATCAAACTTGAATATGGTTTTAAATGGTTGTCATACACATAGGCTTCAGATATTTCTGCTTTCCTAGAGTACCACTCCGGAACCCAGTGTCTTACTGGTATTTCCTCATAATTTATGTTATGTAATTTCTTTATGTCTTCCAAATAATTTAGTATTTTTTCATGAGTTTCTTTCTCATAACACGGGGCATAATACCTCAGGTGCACTTAATAACACCCAAAATCGCTTTACCTAATCAAAAATTTAAAATTTGCCTTATGAAATTGGGATATGGTCTTTTTAATATTTCATAAAGCTATGATTCCACATATTCACTTTTCTGAGACACACTGGTACCTTTGATTTTTCTCAATTTTCAAAATGTAGCTTCTCAATTAAGAAGCATTGAGAAATCCGAAATTATTATTAAATTCTCTGTGTAAAATCATTACCATGATGCCTGAGGCATTCTTGGAGTTAGGCAGTGAGATGATCTTATGCTCAGAGAAGGAGAAGTGTGAAGGTATAAAGAATTCCAAGGATGAGGGCATTATTCCAAGGGTTCTAATCCTTTCTACACTTCAAGGCGAGCCTTCCAGAGAAAAAGCAAAAATTGGTATTTTTGGAATAAATCCAGGCCCCCACTTACCATTTGAAAGACTTTACTACACAGACATCCTGAAAAAGCATGGATTATTTACTTCAGAATATAGCAAAAGTAACGCCATCAAAGCTTTTAAAGAAATCCATGACACATGGGTCTCAGAATTTATCAAGAACTACCGTAACTATCCTTTCCACTATAAATACTTTGCAAACACACTAGAATTCTTAAAGAAAGCAAAAGACTGTTTTAATTTACGGGAGGAAGTACAATTCTGTTTGGAGAATTAGTATACTGTGAGAGTGAAAATGTTAGAGTCCCACTACCTGCAGAAACCCTACAAAACTGCATAGGGAAGTTTTTAGGTCGCGTACTTGATTTCATAGCGGGGGACTTAATTTTATGTTTGGGGCGAGAGTCCTACGAAATTATGAAAAAGTTGGCTAAAAAGAAAAAAATATACAAGAAGATTTTTCCCGACATAGCTGAAAAGCTGAGAAACAAGAAGATACTTGGAGTATACCACTCCAGTGGAAGTCCTAAGTTCTATTCGTACTTTAGGAATAATAAGAAGTGTGTAACTGAAAAGATCTCTCAACCCTGAGCTTTGTGAAATAATAAAGAACTTCCTAAAGAGTAACAAAAAATATGGGTTTATAAAAGAAGAAGACAGCACTTTAAAAATAGTAGAATAGGAGCTGTATTTCCAGGGAAAAATTACAAAAATTATTTAATTGAGTTCTTTAGTACTTTCTTTGCTTCCCTTAATGTTCTTCTATCAAATTTTCCTTTCCTTGCAAGGTTAACAAACGCTTCAAATGAATCTTTAGGCAAAATACATTCTAGCAAGAAGTATACATTTCTATATATTTCTTTTTGCTGTTCCCATTCAAGTCGGCTTAAATAATTCTTAATTTCTCTTTCCCACTGCTTAAAAATACCATCATTTATGACTTCATGATTAAAGAGCCCATTAATTCTTTTAAATTGAGCTCTACTAATTTTTACACCTTTAACACCTAGTTGATCGAATTTAATGCTTATTCTAATGTTTCCCTTTTTGTTCTTCATTATTTCATAGATCGTACTATAAAACTCATGATGAAAACTTCTAATACATTTGTCCATATCCTCCGGTGTTGTATGAAAACTTGGATGATAATGGACTTTACGATGACACCTTCTACAGAGGGTTACTAAATTATCCAAGGTGTTATTTAGAATATTTCCATCCACATGGTGAACCTCTAAATATCCGTATCCGCACACTGAACATCTATAATTATTTCTTTCAAGAACAACCTTTCGGAGATGTTCAGGAGTACTTGCTTGCTCTTTTTCTATTTCCTCCTCGATTTCCTTCATTATTGCATCCCTAACTTTCTCTTGGATCCTTGATATAACACCAAAAGGACGAGTAAATCCCTGTATAATCTCTCTTCGGATTTTTTCTTCATTACTCTCTACAATTTTTTTGAAACTGAAATCTATAACAACTTCAATAGGATTTTTAGAAAGTTCATCGAGGAAATCCTCGAAAGCTTGTTTAATGCTTTCCATCCTTTCCTTTTGGTGAAGTCGATAATGACATTGTTTGCACAAAACTATCAAATTTTCTAAATTCTTGTTCTCTACATTCCCGTCCTTGTAATGAATATCGAGATAGCTGTGATCACAAATTCTGCATTTATACCCATCTCTCTCCAAAACCTTTTCCGCAGGTGGGGGTGGACACCTTCATTTCCCATGTCTTTTCCCTCAAATTGTTGTTGACTCGTCTACTTATTGTGAGTGGAAGGTTTTAAAGTCTTCTTTTTTTGGTTAAACATTACTCTGTTAAAGTCATTACAGCCAAATCTCGGACAAGGTTAGGCCTTCAACTTGCAGATGCAAGAATTAACGAACTCTTTAATATGATACAGGACAAAACTCTTCGCAGAGACCCTTTATTAATATCAAGGAGGCTAGTCCCCTCCTGGGCAACACTCAACTCCTTTATGTTATATTTTGGTCTAATCCTAGCTAAGGAGGAAGTGAGCATCTCCTGTACTTTGGAAAGCGCTACTTAATAATTTTGATTCTCTTTGCGGCCCCAGGAACTAGGCCTAGGACTTTTGAATCTATAACAACTGCGTCTCCTCCTAATTCCTCAAGAATTTCTATCTTGATATTAGAGACATGCGTAAAAGGCCCTTCCTCTTCCATTTCCTTTTTTAAGAGATTTGAAAGAAAGTTATAAGCCTCTCTGCCAAAAAGGATTATGTCAGGGTTAAAGCCATCCATTTTCAGTTCGTTCATCTTTTCCTCTATCTCACCTAAAATTCTGATCAAGTCTCCCCTGGTGCTCATAGTCTAAGGGAACATAAACAAGAATAAAAATGTTTCTAAAGTCGATCAAGACACTGTCAGGATAAGCAGTGGGACGTTAGGTTTAAGTTTCTGATACCTCTTCAGAAAAGGGGAGAGAAATGAGGACTGAAACCATTATTTACTTACTGGTTTCAGTCTTAAAAACCTTTCGCCGGAACAAAATCCCAGCAAAAAAGAAAACCAGGGCAATAAACCTGTACCTGCACGGACTAAGTTACAGACAGGTAGGAACAATCCTCGAAATCAGCCACACAACAGTCTGGGAAACAGTCCAAAAATTCGCGAAAGCAGTTTACCAGCCGAAAATCCTCGCAGTCAAAAAACAGAGAAACTTCATCGCAATTGACGAGACAGTGATAAAGATCAACGGCCAGAAGAGATTTCTCTGGGCTGCAATCGACGTTGAGAGCAAAGAAATCCTAGCAGTATGGATTACAAGCGTTAGGAACTGGTGGATTGCCAGGGACTTCATTCTAGTTGTTTTGAAATCCTGCGAGGGACAGCCAATTTTCCTGGTTGACAAAGGGCCGTGGTATAAATCAGCGTTTAAATCTCTCGGGCTGGATTATCTGCATGTGACTTTCGGGCCGAGGAACTGTGTTGAGCGCTGGTTTAGGACTGTTAAAGAGAGAACAAAGCGTTTCTGGAATAACTTCAGGGCTAGAGACTGGAGGAGGGTTCACAGGTTTGTTTTTCTGTTTTCATTCTGGTATAATTTTGTTAGAATTCATTCTCGGTTTGGTGGACCGCCTGGTGATGTGACTGAATGGCTTCAGGAGGTGATACCCCAGTTATCCTGACAGTATCGTCGATCAAATTAGGAATAATTATTATATTTTAATAGCTTCTGTTATAGTGATATTCTCGAAAATTTTATAAAATTTATAGTAGCATAATTTAAATGGTGATTATATATGTATTAAAGAAAACAAAAGTATTATGGTGTAGGATTGTGGGTAATAGTTTTATTTGTAATAATAGCTGCTACAGCGACATACTACACAAAGATGTGCTATGGCTATTGTAGGGAGTGCCCAATCTTGTGTAGTACAGGTGGAGGTATAATGTCCGACTGTGGGCCACAGACAAAAGCAACTATTTCAGGAGTTGAGATCAAATGCCTCTGTGAATGTATGCCAGATAATCCTACAGATCCAGCGCTTCCAACTGCGATAGGAGGTGATTTCGTGTGGTAAGATCTAAAAAACTATTTTTTGCCCTAGCCTTGGTTTCGGCAATACCCTTAGCTCTTTCATTTTCTATTTTAGTTAGTTATTTGTTGGCAATCTTCATTTTGACTACAAATAAAATACCACCCGGGCAGGGCATTCTATTTAATGCAATAAATGAGCCATATTATGTCTCAGTAAAGGTAACTCCAATAACAAGAATCCTATGTTATCTTTTGGGGGTTGTGAGCTCAATAAAAATCCTTAGAAGATTTAGGAGGTAATGAAAGTGAGAATAGTGGAAATATTAAGATACCATATTTTGGTATCTATAAAAAACTATAATTATCTCGCTGGGATGATCTCTCTTATACCATTAACAATCTTCTTAAAAGGTAAGATTATCGAAGACATAATAGTTTTTGCCTTGTTAGGTGCAATTCCACTTCTCTTTTCAAATTCCTTTGATCCTAAGAAAACTGGAGTGATCCTCAAATATAGACCCGACACTGATCTCATTGTGCTATTTGTCTCAGTAGTTATAAATCTCCCCTCCATCCTTAGTTGCTCCTATCTTTACCCAGGTTTTTTGCCCTCCAATATTATTGTATTTGCCGCTTTATCTATACTTCCACTGTCTGTTTCATTTAAAATTAAGTGCATAGCCACAATTCTTGGTCTCCTAGCAATTAGTGGTAGAAAGATGACTCTGATAGGTTATATCATCCTCGTAATTGCATACTTGGTAGCCTCTGTTCTAAAAGATAGGCTGATAAGAGTTTATCTAGTTAGAAACATCTATATTTCTACCCTTTCCTTTGAAATTAGGGGAATCGCTATTATTCTCTCTATAGTTTTCACACTTATGGCCCAGCACCTGAGAATGCAAGGAGTGAAATTTGGGTGTGGAGTTGGAGCATTTAAAGCCTTGTTACCATTACATATCATTGTAGATAAGCAAAAATTCTATATTATAGAGAGGATTGCAAGTACGCTAGTTACTATATGCATAACTGCCCCTATGATTTGGCCTTTATTCCTGGTTGGTGATAGTTATGTTGATTCTTATATAGCCTATCTCCACTATCTAAAACCAGAGAACTATTTAAGAAGACTAATAAAGGAAATTCTACTCTTCTTGATTTCGCTAATTGTTCCGTTGACATTTTATTCCTTGGCAATTCTTGAAAGGGAGTATTTAGGGACACTATATATCTTATTTTTCATGTTAGCGATAAGTAGAGTTGTATTATCAATAACATTGCCAAGTTTTGAAAGAAACAGCTTCCTATTTCTGTATCTAATTATCCTGGGTGCTCCATTTATTATAAGGAAAATTATTCCTATGTGGGTAATTCCCTTGTTAATTCTTATCTCTCCACTTGCATATTTTGTGAGGATAAAGCTAGAAAGGGTGATAAGAAATGTCTAGGCAATTTTTAAATTTCATAAAAATGGTAAGCATATATGTAGGATTTCTTGTAGCTCTAGTACTTTGGATTAGTTTTCTTATAGGTAAAATAACAGGGGAATTCACTAATTGCTATATGAAATCTATAGTGAAAAATGTAGTGTTGCCACTAGTTGGAGCGGTATATGTTCATGAAGTTCTTCAATATCTTCCCCTAATGACACCTGTAAAAGTAACTATAGATTTCAAGAAATTAATGTTTGTGTGGGAACCGACAGTGGAAGTTAGTTCAATTAGAAAGTTGTGTGGCTGGATTCTTGGATTCATAGCTCCCTTCATTATAGGAATAATATTGGTTAGCAAAGGAAATGGTATTGCTGCAATCCCCCTCCTTTTAGTATCTATTTCTGGAATAATAGGAATTTGGGAGGGATGGGAATGAAACTTGAGATTAGAGATCTTAGTGTTGGTTATGATAAACCAGTTCTCGAAAGAATAACAATGACCATAGAGAAAGGTAATGTCGTGAACTTCCACGGTCCAAATGGGATAGGAAAAACCACACTTTTAAAAACAATATCAACATATTTGAAACCCCTCAAGGGAGAAATAATTTATAATGGAGTCCCTATAACAAAAGTTAAGGGCAAAATATTTTTCCTTCCTGAAGAAATAATCGTGCCCAGGAAAATAAGTGTTGAGGATTATTTAAAAGCAGTGGCCAGTCTTTATGGAGTTAAAGTTAATAAAAATGAAATTATGGATGCACTTGAATCCGTGGAGGTCTTGGATTTAAAGAAGAAGCTGGGAGAGCTTTCCCAGGGAACAATTAGAAGAGTTCAATTGGCATCCACCTTGCTAGTGAATGCCGAGATTTATGTTCTTGACGATCCAGTTGTTGCCATTGATGAGGACTCAAAACATAAAGTCCTAAAGTCTATCCTCGAAATTCTCAAAGAGAAGGGCATTGTTATCATCTCCTCAAGAGAAGAGCTCTCCTATTGTGATGTGAATGAGAATCTCCACAAGTACTCAACAAAAATAGATAAAAAGGATTAAAGTCTAACCACGTGGACTGAGCAAGATATGCATGGATCATAAGCCCTAACAACCATCTCAGCCAGTATCTTTAACCTTTCTGGATCGTCATTGTAGTGCTTTTCTGCCATCATTCTTACATGTTCTTCCATCATTGCCAAGTTGAATGCTGTAGGTGTTATTATGTCGGCATAAGAAACCCTTCCATTCTCAACTTTGAGGGCATAGACTAAGATTCCCCTTGGAGCCTCAGTCGTTGAGACACCAAAGCCGTCCTTTATCTCAACTTCATCCCTGGGCTTAATTGGCCACTTGGCGAGAGCCTCGTCGAGCAGATCTATTGCCCTCTCTATAAAGTAAACTATTTCGAGGGCCTGGGCTAAGTTATTTGCAAACGGATTTGTTCCCTTTAATAGGTCTTTGTTTGCCTCATACAGCTCCTTGGCCTTGCCGTATAGGAGGTCAGCATTGTTAATAACTCTAGATATAGCCCCAACCATGAAGGGTCTGCCCTTGTAGTGACTGTGCTTTGCAAAACTGTGTTCAACGACGAACTCCTTTATATAATCTCTGTACTTTTCACTTGGGAACTCCTCCCCATCACTTGCCTTTATGTAATCTCCATAAATTCCATAAGCATCTCCCCTCGGCTTCACGGCCAAGTGTGTTATTGGCCCTTCAACTTCGCTGTACTGCTCAAGCTTTGCAAATAACTCAAAAGTATACTCGGCAAGTGGTAGGGCTTCCCTAAGCTCGGCTTTCATTTTCTCAAGGACACTCTTCTCAGGGAGCTTTCCGAATCCGCCCAAAACCGCATTTTCTTGGTGTATGGCTCTTGACCCTAGAATGTCCATCATCCAGGTGCCAAGGTTCTTCAGCTTAAGGGCTATCTCTATCTCCCTCTTGTATTCATTCACCATCTTAAGTGGGCTCGAGTAGCCCCTGTAGTCGGGAAGAACTAGAAGATATAGGTGAAGGGCATGACTCTCTATCATGTCTCCGATGTATAGTACTTCTCTAAGGGCCTGTATCTCTTCCCTTGGGACAAAACCGACGGCCTTTTCTGCAGCCTCTAATGCGGTTAACTTGTGGGCGGCTGAACAGAATGAGCATATTCTCGGGTAAATGGCCAGAGCTTCCTCAAGCTTCTTCCCAATAGTTATGGCCTCAAAGAATCTGGGCCCTTCAATTATGTTTAGCTTGACCTCCTTGACTCCATCATCCCCAATTATTATCTCCACACCACCCTTCCCCTCAACTCTTGCTATATGATCAATGGTGATTGGAAGATAGAGGTTCTTCATTGTTCACCACCTGAGAATATTTTTTCAACCATTTTCTCAACCCTCTCATCATGTCCATTGAACATTTTCATTCTCTCAATTATCTCCTCTTTTGTCATCCCCTTCTCCTTGAACACCTTAGCTAGAGAGTCGAACCAAGCTACATCGTACCCTATTGCCCCTCTGCATCCTATACACGCAACTCCAAATCCTGGACATCTCGCGTTACATCCTGCCCTTGTTACTGGACCTAGACAGGGTTCTCCTTTCTCAAGAAGGATACATGGATGTCCATTGAGCCTACATTCTAGACAAACTGGATAATCTATATCCTCTGGCCATGAACCAATCAAGAATGTTCCCAGGGCGTAGAGGAAGTCCTTCTTCTCTGGTGGGCAACCGTAGATGTTGTAGTCAACTTTTATGTATTTTGAAACTGGTTCAGCCTTCTTCGGTTGGAACTTGACTTTTGCGTCTCCATAAACCTTCTTCCAGAGCTCTTCTAATGGCTTTTCACTCCAGCTCTGAACTCCTCCTTGAACAGCACAAGCTCCAACCGCAACGACGATCTTTGCATTCTCCCTAATTTTTTTCACGAGTTCAACTTCTTCCTCAGTTGAAACGCTTCCTTCTATAAAAGCTATGTCGACCTTTTCATCCTCAATGCTATCTCTATCAATCATGAACCAGCAAACTATTTCAGCATTTGGGATAAGTTGTAATAACTCGTCCATCATAGCTAGCTGCAATTGACAGCCGTAGCACGAGGTTAATGCGTAAAATCCAATCCTAACTTTTCCCATTTTCCTCACCTCAGTCCAGCAGTCCTGGGGTTGAAACTATGTCGAAGTACGTGAAGACTGGTCCATCTTTACAGATGTACTTCCAGCTCGTGCTCGTTCCGACGTTGCAGTGGCCGCACTTCCCGATTCCACATTTCATTCTTCTCTCCAATGTCACGAAGATGTTCTCTGGGCGATAACCGTAGTTGATGAGGGCCTCAAACACTGACTTATACATTCTAGGAGGCCCACAGATTGCAACTGCAGTGTTCTTTGGATTTGTGTTGGCCTCAACGATGAACTGCTGTGGCCTACCCTTTAGGCCCGGCCAGTTTGGATCCCTAGTGACGCTCTGGATGATTTTCACGTTTTCAGCCTCAGCTAGGTCTTTCATTGCCTCCAGCTCCTTGTAGAAGAGGAGATCCTTCCCATAACGTGCGGTGTTTATGAAGGTAATGTTTCCATACTTCCACCTGTTGTCCATTGCATAGAGAAAGACGCTCCTAAGAGGTGCAGTTCCAAGGCCAGCAGCTATTAATAGTAGATCCATTCCTTCCCACTCATCCACTGGGAATCCATTACCGTAAGGCCCTCTCACAAGAACAGTATCGCCAGGCTTTAGTCTATGGACAACAGTTGTGACCCTTCCTGCCTTTCTTATACAGAGCTCAAAGAATCCTTTCCTCATTGGAGAAGAGCATATACTTATGGGAACCTCTCCAACTCCAGGTATCGTCAGCTGGACAAACTGTCCAGGTTTGAACGTCCACTTCTCTGCCAACTCGGGATCCTCAAATCTAAAGAGGAAAAGCTTTTCCGTTTCCGTCAAGGAGTAAACCTTTAGAACTTTGACTCTATGAAGGGCATACGGATTATCATTTGGCATCATAATCTCTTTTGGCAACATCATACTCCATCACCTCTAATGTTAGAGGAATATGCAAATCCTCTCTTTGGAATCTCCTCACTAACCGTTGGGGGACATTTGTTCTCCTCAAGTCCTAAAATCCTTCTAAGATTGCCTACAAAACTTATATTGGCTGGACAGAATGCAGTACACCTTCCACAACCGACACAGTAGCTTAATCCAAGCTTTTCGTTATATGCGTTCTTACAGAGGTATCTGTTCCTAAAGCGATCCTTCTTTGTGGGCCTGAAGTTGTGGCCCCCAGCAACTAAGCCATGACTTCTGAACTGACAAGAATCCCATCTTCTTTCCCTGTATCCAGTAACTCCATCTAGGTTTACAATATCCTGAACTTCATAGCATCTACACGTTGGGCATGTGGTGTTACATATTCCACAAGCCAAGCACTTATCTGCCTCCTCATCCCACATTGGATGTTCCATTTCCAACTCGAGAAGATACCTCAAGTTGCCCCAGTCTTCGTGGTATTTGAATGCTTGCTGTCTCCTCTTTTCAAAATCTCTAAATGCACAGATATCCTTGTCCGTTACCTCTTCAAAGAGCTTTATGTTCTTGTCAACAAGCCTGTGCCCAGTTGGAGTGCCAACCCTTACCAACCATCCATCGGGCAGTTCATGGAAGAACAAGTCAAAACCATCATCAGCGAAGTCTGTTTCTCTTAAGTTACAGAAGCAATATTCATCTGGCATACAGCTTATTCCAATGATTATCCCCTTCTCTCTCCTCACCTTGTAGTACTTGTCGGGGAACTCATCAAGGTATACCGTGTCTAGGATCTTTAGGCCATATATGTCACACGCGTGGACTCCAAATATAATAAATGGTTCAACTTCCTCTATTACCTCCCTGTATTCTGGTTTTGAAATGTCGAACTCAAAGAGCTTTTCCCTCGGCTTGAAGAAGAACTTCTTAGGTGGCATTATTGTCCTGTTGTAGTGGAATTCTATCTTTCTAACATCATCAATCTCCCTGAAGTCATAGAACTTGTCCGAAATTTTTACTGGAGCGTAAAGCTTCCCCCAGTCTTTAAGTCTTTCCAAAAACTCGTAAGTGTTTTCCTTGGGTAACTTAACATACCTCACACAAACCACCTCCCAATGAGCATAATTGACCAATACTCCTCAAATTTTCGTTAGTGAACATTTTTGTTTCCCAGTCTAAAGTTGGTGAGGGAGATAAAAAAGCCTTTTTAAACCCGAAAATTGAAAACCAAAGGTTAAAAACCCCTAAATTTTTGGAAATTAGACTTTGATGAACAAGTTGAAGTAGGATAGAATATAGTTATACAACAGTATAATAAAAAGAGAAGAAGATCACTCAATAAAGATCGCAGGCTTCAAGGGCATTGCCTGCTTCTTCTTTCCACCCTTATCTTCACTTGGGTTTATTATGATCTCAATTCCAAGCTCTTTCTCTATAAAGTCCTTTGCTTCCCTCAGAACTTTCTCTTCATCAATTCTCTTAACTTCAAAGGCTCTATCCTTTATTAGCCTTTCCACGATCTTTGCAATTTCCTTTCCACGCTTTCTCAGCTCTTGATCCTTCATTAATTCTGACATTGCCGCCTTGAAGTCCCTCTTCTCTGCCACAACTTCCACTACCTTCCACTTCCAATCTTCAGCGGTGTATATGTATGCCCTCCTAGCATTTTCTATCTTGGCCACTTCAATTATCTCCTTTATATCCTCCATAACGCTCTTTACGTACTCCTCTTCGGCCTCTATAGTCTCGTTCCACCACTCTTCAACTGGATCTGGCCACTTTGCTAGGCTGACGAACCCTTCCCCACCAAGCTTCTCCCAGAGCTCTTCACAGATGTGTGGAGTAAATGGGGCCATCAACCTAACCCATATATCCGCAAGAGTTCTGAGCACGTACCTCTTAGCTTCATCGTCCCTTCCTTCTGTCCTTCTTAGATACCATCTCAAGTCATTCATTATGGTGTAGAAGGCCCACTGAACAGCTGTCCTCGTCCTGAACTCTTCAAGAGCATCGGTTGTTCCTTTTATGGCCTTGTTCAATCTGTGGAGCATCCACTTGTCTATATCCTTAAGCTCAACGTTCTCCCTAGCTTCATACTCAGCAAACTGACTTATTAGCTCGTAAAATCTTTCAATCTGTTTTCTTAGCCTTCCTACCTCCTTCCTCCTCCAGTCGAAGTCGCTGTCATGCTCGGCTAAACTCATTATGTAAAGCCTAACTACATCTGCTCCATTTTCCTCAATTGCATCTATGAAGTTGAGCACATTACCCTTGCTCTTGCTCATCTTTTGCCCCTCTAGGGTTCCAAAGCCATTCACTGCTATTCCCTTTGGCCAGTGCTTCTCGGGGAATATTGCCACATGGTTGAATATGAAGAACGTTAGGTGGTTGGGAATTAGATCCTTAGCTGAGCAACGCCAGTCAAGTGGATACCAGTATTCGAACTCCTCCTTCATCTCATGAATAATCTCTGCTGAGATTCCTGTCTTCTCCTCTAGTTCCTTCTCTTTCTTTTCGTCAAACTCCTCAAGGAATATGTAGTCGAAGAATTCTGGCGTTAGCTTTTCTGGATCTAGCTTTCCTTCCTCTCTGAGCTTGTTTATGTGCCTGCTGATGGTGTAATATGCCATATAGATAGTTGAATCGCTTAGACTCTCAATTACCCAATCAGGATCCCAGGGTAGAGGAGTTCCAAGACCAACTTTTCTTGCACATGCCTTCTTGTCCAACCACTCTATTATGGCCTCAAACTGAGCCCTTCTGCTTTCTGGAAGAATTTTCATTCTCTTCAGAGCTTCCCTCGCCTTTTCTTTCCATTCAGGATTTCCATAGTCAATGAACCACTGGTCATGAATTATCTTTATCACTGCCCTGTTTCCAAACCTTGAAATGACGTTCTTCTCGGCGAACTCGTACATTATCTCCCCAATTCCCTTCTCCATTAGATCCTTAGCTATCAACTCCTTTACCTCAGAAACTGGCTTTCCTTCATATGGAGGTATCTTGAATATTCCCTTGTGATACTCAGCCCTGTAAATTGTCTTAGTAGCTTGCTCCAGCTTATCCTTATCCTTCTGACTCTTCACTCCCAGCTTTTGAACCTCTTCAACCGCTGGGAATTCCCCATAACCCTCCAATTTTATTAGGGAAATGTAGGTTATGTTCTCAACTATCCTGGGGTCTATATCATATTTTAGCAGAATGTCGGTTTGCTTCTTTAGATCTTCCAATGCTACATGATCAAATGGAGCATGAGCAGGAACGCTCATCACTACACCAGTGGCATTATCAGGATCGACAAACTCTGCTGGCAGAATTATGACTTCATCCCCTGTTACTGGATTTCTAACGAACTTTCCAATTAGCTTTTCTCCTTTAAATTCCTCAACAACTTCAATTTCTCTATCTTGGAACGAAAGCTTGTAGGCTGCCTCTTTGCTGATTATCCAAGTTTCAACTTTATCTCCCTTCTTCACCTTCGCCTTGACGTAAGTGGCCTCAGGGTTTAGCCACATGTTCGTTACTCCATAGACAGTCTCAGGCCTCAGAGTTGCCGCGGGAAGATAAACTGTTTCTTCTCCTTCTTTTAGCTCGAATTTTATCAGAATGTACTCAAGAATTGGAACGTCTTCTCCATCCATTAGGTCGTGATCACCCAGCGGTGTCCCCACTACTGGATCCCATCTCACTCTATGAGTTCCTTTTACAATGTATCCCTTCTCCTTCAGCTTCCAGAACTGCCACTCGATGAACTTGCTGAACGGTGGGAAGAGGGAGGTTGTGTAGAATTCCCTACTCCAATCCACACTGAAGCCTGCCCTTATGAAAGTCTCTTTTGCTGCTTTCATGAAGTACTTTACAATGTTCACTGGATCCTCAAATGTCCATAGTATATCTTCTGGAACCTTGTATACATCCCTGTATATCCAAATTGTTTGGGGATCCCTGTTCTTTATCCTTTCAGCGATTCCAACTATTGGAGAACCTGTAATGTGCCATGCCATTGGGAATAGGACGTTGTATCCCTGCATCCTCTTGAACCTAGCTATCACATCTGGAATCGTATAAGTCCTTGCGTGGCCCACGTGTAGGTGTCCTGACAGGTAGGGGAATGCCACTGTAATGTAGAACTTCTTCTCCTTTGGCTTATCCTTTATGTTTGGTTCGAAAATCTTAGCCTCAAGCCACCTTTTCTGCCACTTCTCCTCAATAGCCTTGAAGTTTAGCTCAGGCATGGCTAAAACCTCCTTTCAATTGTGCAATAGAAGAGCTAGAATAACAAGTAGGCAAGTCAGAGGACATCAAAGATACAGAGGAGAAGGTACTCCCTCCTCATTGGCATCGCTTCTTGTAAGGATCTTGGGTATTTAAAAGTTTTGATTACCCTTATAATATTGAAAGAAGAAAAATTTATATATTAGTTTAGAATATGGAGTAACGCCTAACATAAGTAACTTAGGTGAATTAACTATGAGGAAATATATCATCGTTGGAATCCTAGTTCTATTTTTATCATCAACAACTGCATACTCCACCCTTGGAACATTGCTAGGATATGTTGATGGGTATAAGGTATTCTATTCAAAGTATTATAAGGTGACAGTTGTTGATTCCGAGGGAAGGGTAGTTTGGTCAATACCATTACGGTATTATTCCTCAGCTGCCATAGGAAAAGATTTCCTAATAGTCGCCAATGTAGATGAGGACATGTATAAGGTTAACGTAACGATTTACTTACCAAAAACTAACGAAACATTCCAATACTCCTTCCCCATTGATCGACCAAAAACGATAATAAAAGTCGTTGCAAATGGAAGTTATGCAGTTGTCGGTGTATCCTACACGTGGATGCTCTATTATTTTAAGAGGGAAAAGCTCCTTTGGGAGGGTTCACTCTCAATTGAATGCGGCTATGAGGACTATCCCTACTTTACTTTACACCTAAGCAGGAATGGCTTTGGCTATGCAATATCAAGCGATGGCTGTGCTGTCACCTACTTTAGTCCCAATATGTGGGGAGCTTTTTTACCTAACAAGAATTATTGCCTAAGCTTCGTTGAAGGGCCACCAAAGAATCTTAGCCAGGTTCTCGGCGCTGAAATTCTTACTAAATGCTTAGTCCTTAAGATGAAGTACAAGGGGAAAGAAAAGGGAATCTACTTCTACAGGTTTGGGACATATAATGTGGACAACTTTACATTTAAAGCTGAATACACAGAAAACACACTAGCAAATTCTGAGTATCTTCTAGCTTTTTACAAGGATTATATTGCTCTCTTTAACTGCTCTGGAGAAGTCCTCCGTATCAAAGGAACCTTTAACGAAGTATATCTTGCAGGAGAGGGCTTTGCTCTCGTTAAATATAGAGAGAATGAAGTTTATATTACCCTCTTAACGGTAGAAGAGAAGCCCGAAGTCAGGTTCATTAGAGCTGTCCTTTGGAAATGATAGGATGGGAAAAATTAAGAGCCCCCCTTTAGCATTAAGGAGAGGAGGAGTAATACTAAAACAAATCCAGAACCACAAATCTTGGTTAAATTGCTTGATGTACTAGGAATATTTGTTCCTGTTCTAGTTTTATTGCAGGTAATCTTTTGTAGGGGTTCTATAGGTAGTTTTACGATGGTTCCATTCTCAATCCCAAAGATTAGTGGAACATCACGTATACTCATGCTAATGGAAACGGTAATGACACTCTCATTGACGAGTACAACTCCATTCTTCGCTTTAAAAGCTGTCAATGAAGAGTTTACCACTCCGAGACTTCTTCCATGAACTTTTGAGGTGGGAGGCTCAAGGAGTTTGATCAATGTGTCATTGCAATTTTTGAGTGAAGTTCCGTTAGGATAAGTTATGTCAATGCATTTTGAAACCAATTCAAAGCAATCGTCTTTAAACCGGTAGATTTTCTCCACTCGAACATTCCTCATAAGGGGAAAGCTTCTGGACTTGCCATTAACTGTGAAGGTGACGTTTTTGTATGTTTCCCTATACGTGGAAATTCGCACGGCGTAGAGGGTGTCATTTAGGAATCCTGCTGGCATTGTCCAGTCAAGTGGAGGGCCGAATCCACCCACGAGGAATGCCTTCCTACCATCAGTAAGGATTAGGTAGGAATTCACAGTGTCAACCCTCTCAACCCACTCACCAGCAATCATTTCGCAAATGTAGCTCCAATGAGAGACCTCCACTAAAATCCAACCATCCACCTGGGAAACAGAACTAACACTGTAAACCTCGTGCGGAGAACAATCCGCAGAAACTGCCGGAAAGAAAAGGATAAGAAATGAGATAGGGACTAAAAGGAGCATGAGCTCCTTGGCCATTATCTTCACCTGCTCGTTTAGGGATTGTATCTCTTCTTATATTGTCTTTTGATAGATAGCTGAGACTAAAATTGAGGAAAATGAGAAGGGTAAAAATAAAAATCACCATTTTGGAAATTTTGATTTCACTTTCTTCCTATTTTTGAAAAGATCAGAGGTGGTATTAAAAACAAGAGCATGACAACTCCTGGTCCGCAGATTTTGTGTTTTCTTCTTGGTGTGGAGGAAGTAGTAGTTTCATTGATTATTGTTGGAGTCGGCTTGCATAGTGTAACGTTAACGATCTTAACATCCTCTGGAAACCAGAAGCCATTTAATCCATCCGTTGTATTTATGTAAAGGAGCGTTACCCTCCTCACTTGATCACCCTTTTTGAGAAGGAAGTACACTGGGAAGTTTGAAGAGTTGGGGACAAAGTGATGCCACTTCTCTATGTCTATCCACCGTCTAACCTCCGACCAATTGTAAACGCTGGCATTCTCGGCGATGAAGAAATCGGCGAAAACAGGGTCTTCACGGAATTCCTCGGGGATAACAATCTCCCACCCGTTAATAGTCTTATTCTCAGTTTTAGTTGTCACGGTAACGTTCACCAACTCCACGCAAAAGTCCTCACTCAAACGATAAACAGGATTTAAGTCAATACTTTTAAAGGATCCTTCTGGGTATGCACGAGATGTTAGGTTAACGTACCAAGAGCCATTTAAGTAGAAGATATCATGAAAGAATGGGGGGTAAATAGTCATGTTCGTCATGTTTTTGGGTAACATTTCTCTCAGGGCTGGAGTAAAGTTGAGGAGGTAAAGATTGGAACCATCGTAGTAGAGAAGGTACTCGTAGGCATCATATACTTCAGCCCAGCAGGAAGTCATGCCACAGGCTATGTTATAGTTCTCAACCCCTATATGAATTAGAGCACTTGTACCGTTGGAGTATATATGATACCAGACTTCATAGAGGAAACCCCCTTGCTTTACAGAGTAAACTGCAGAAGCCATTGGAGCAGAGAAAATAAGAAGGGCAAGGATAGGAATCACCAACCTGGGCATTTTGACTTCACCTTGTCAACTACTTTAAAGTCAGTGCCAAAGTAGTATGCTCTGGTTGAGAAGGCACTAGTGCTAACTTTCATGATTGCCTTATAGTAATCGCAGGCACGATCAATGCATTTCTCTTCAGTTTCTGGAGTGGGTTCTACATCACATCCAACCTTTTCGTGGAAAGAATCATTCTGCCACCATCCTTGGACGCTTTTACAATACGCACAATTACTTTTCTCTCCAATTATACTATTATCAGCTTCCATCTCGATTGACAACCCCTCATCTTTCATCCACTCTACACGGCGAACAAGCTCTTGGAAGGTGTAGTCACTACCATCACTTAGCTTGGTAGTCTGATAATAATGAGGCTGAACAAAGACATTGTCAAAGTACTTAGCAAGAGTGGGGATAGCACAAAAAGTCTTCACCTGCTCCATAGTCCTATTTCCAATCGTTGGAATCCAAATTAATTCGAGCCCATGACTGTGAATATAATCACTCATCTCTTGAATGAACTCTTCAGTGACATGTGCTTCATCATAAGATGTGGTCTGGAGGCAGCTTTCGTAGCTCCAGTAGAAGCCGAGTCTGTTATCATCATCAACCCCGAGAACTCCGTCAATCCATTCCCTCCAGTAAGAGTTTTTGAAGCCATTGGCAGGGTTATCCCTAAGCCCACCACTACCATAGGAGAATGGTATTGTAATGTAATAATCTATTGAGGTGATGTGAGTCCTAATCCACAATGCTAGGTAACGAGCATCCTCAAACCCATTCCCAGTGTAATTGATCCCCCTTCCCTCCCCACCTAGGAAGACTACCCTATCAAAACCCCTCTCCCTAAACAAGTGAACCTCATCATAATACGTTCCTGGACTCCTCCCATCAAGAGTCATCCTAGACTCATAACCACCCAGAGTATCATTCCACCTTATCCACCACAAGGCAATCCTCGACACGAAAATCACCAAGTTTAACTAACTCCTATAGTACATAAAAACCTTACGGATAAATAAAACGAATCCAGACAAGTAGAAGAACAACATTTAACACTGAAATAACAAATTACAACCACACATTAGAACATATTCTATAAAATCCTGCATATTAAAGAAAAGGGAAAACAAGAACTATTAACTCTCTTTCAGCTTTAGTTAGCCTTCTTCCCTTTCCCCCATCAACTACAACGTCATCCTCTATCCTCACTCCTCCCAAGCCTGGAACGTAAATTCCAGGTTCTATCGTGAATGTCATCCCATCTCTAAGGATAACTTCGCCATCTGAGCCTATGTACGGCTCTTCATGAACGTCGAGACCGAAGCCATGACCAGCTCTGTGAATGAATTATTCACCGTAGCCGGCCTTGGAGATAACTTCCCTCGCCCTGGAGCCAACATCTTTCGCTTTTATTCCCTCCCTGACTGCTTTAAAAGCACTTTCCTGGGCACATTAAATACCTCGTAGATCTTAACTAACCTTTCATCGAGTTCCCTAAGCCTATGGTTCTCGTTATATCCGAGCAGTAACCTTTCCATCTCACACCGTAACCCAGGATAAGGATGTTTCCCTTCTGATCTTCCTCTCGCCTGGTTCATGGTGGGATTAGTAACATTTTCGCCAAAAGATACTATATGCTGTGCTATTCCATAGGAGTTGAGGAAATAGAAACTAGGGGCAATAATTCCTTATGAGAATGTTCAACTTAGGCTAAATACGAAATATAACAACATAATGTACTCGCTAACGAGCTTGGTATAATTTTGACATCTTTCTCAATACAATATTATTTTCACTCATTGTCAAAAATTTATAGATTCAAATGTCTAAACATTAAACAAAATCCAAATCAGTATTAGAAAAGTTTATAAAACTTTGAAGAATTATTATAATTGCCCCTTCACAAATAAATGGGGGGGGCAAATGAATAATAGAAGTATTTTTGTTCTCGTTTTAGTGTTGATGACATTAGCAACGGCCTTCGTAACAGCAAAGACTACAGAAGAATCCACAGATAATGCAATACAGGCGACTTTGCCTCCCTATTGTGTATACTTCGACTCTGATTATGACACTGATGCTCTTTATGGCCCTGTCACTAATACACCAATAGCTGGAGTATATGCTTATGTCAGCGGGGAATTAAAAAAAGCCCCCTGTTCCAATAAGACTAAAATAGAATTGAAATATGTCAAGCACACACGATGGAGGGGATATCCCCGGGGCTATAGTACCAGTCTTTATGGGTTATCTTCCAGGCCAGGATATTAATGCTGCATGGACAGATTCATATGGTGCTGGTTTAGGACGGTATTGGCATGCCCATGCAATTATTGGAGTTAGGAATTAGGAGGTGAGTACTAGTTGAAAAAGTACCTAGTCCTATTTACGTTCTTCCTTTTATTTTTCTCTGAACCACTAACTGCGATTCCTTATTGGATTAAAGAGGGAGTATATATAACCTATGTATCTCGCCCTTTGGAGCCTCCCGATCCCGAAGATATCCTTAATAAACACGGATATGGTACTATGACAATTGTGTATAATAGATCGGGACAACTCTTCTTAATAACAACATATGGCAATGGACAAGTAAACTTCACAATAAGTTCAATAAGCTCTAATCTAACAAAGGTAAAGATAAAGATCTCTGGAGAATATGTTGTCGTTAGATATTATTACCCTTCAAACTCCACACCCAATTTCACACCATTTTGGAATGAAGATGACGTAATTGCCATGGAAAGTGGCCCTCTAATGTTCTCAAAAGGATATTCTGTTATGAAAGTAGCCCTTTGGAATTTGACGCTTTGGGGAGAATACTACATAGACACAAACACAGGCGATGTGTACGATTTAAGCGGAAAATATTATGGTAAAACAATTCTCTGGAACGATCCTAACAATCCAATGAAAATAAACGAAACAATTTGTTTTGATTTTGAGGGAAAGCCTATAAAGGTTGCAAATGTCACTATCTCTAATCTTTCTGTTCTGACCTATTATAGAGTATTTAAGCCTCCAGCTATTATGATTAAGACAACCTCGGGTATAGAAAAAGTTCCTCCAGATTTAAAGACTGTAGGAAGGAATATGATGACTTACGACGGCTCCTCAGGAATTCTTTTGAGCATGCTGGGTTTTCATGTTCCAGATGCAAAAGCCGCAGGGTTCCCAGTACTATATGGGTTCGATGAGAAAATGTATGAACTTAGCAAGAGATCCAAAGATGATAAACTTATGATAGCAGGTGGTCTAGTTCTTTACGATACGAACGCTAATTTCCTACAACTTAAAAGGATCCCATACTCTCCACCTACAACTCCCTTGGCTTATCTCTATATTATATCTGGATTGTTTGTAATTATTTTCATCCTAATAAAACTAGCTAGGGAGGGGAGGTCATGAGTAGAATTAAAACTCTTTTTATGTGGGAATTAAATGATCCACTCAAGGTAGACATATTGCTCGCGGGTATGTTGCTAAATACTTCAATACTTCATCGCTCGTACTTAATTGTAATGTCCTCTCTAACTATTTCTATTGGTACCTCAACGCTAATGGATAACCCTGGGAATAGTCCAACTACCTTAGTAATCGAGGGCGTTCTTAGAAACTTCAGCTTCTGGATGAGCTCCCTGTTATTTCTCATACTTCTTGGAGTTATAACATTCAGACTAGATAGGGATTCTGGATATGCAAATTCCCTATACTCTCTCCCCTACTCAAAGCTTGAGATCTTCCTTGTAAAATTTTTCACAATTATCATTTTCTCTGCATTTTTAGTGTTTTTGCCGTTCTTCTCAGTTATAGTTCTTTCAAACTTTACTATAATTGACTATCTCCCCTCTATTTTATTCTCCGATATGATAAAGTTCCGCTTAATCATGGCCATCTATACACTCCTTTACTCTCTTTCGATTATTACTCTTTTGTCTCTTCTTTCTCCAAATGTATTTGTTGGCTTCATAGTGAGTTTTCTTTCTATCTTTATTCCAATCTTTCTCAATATTGCAAATATTCCCCCAGCTCTCTTCATACTTTCATACTATGGAAGTGTCTCACCATTTGATCAGAAGCTATTAATTTCTGGAATGGTTGTACCTGCTATTCTTCTATCCCTCTCAGGACTTCTAATAGATAGGAGGGATGTCAAATGAGGATTTTTATTGGACTTCTAACATATTTCTTACTTCTTCCCTCTGTCATGATGCTACTTTATTACGGATACTCAGCCGAGCTGCATTCTTCAGGACCCTACTCATTACCCCCAACAGAACGTGGAAAGGGATATTTTCTAACGTTCTCAACACCAACACAATCGCTGGCTGAAGTTGAATGTCGTGGGGGGCTTGGAAACCTAAAAATATTTGATAGATTTAGTGGGGAGCCAATTTATTCCGCAAAAATTTCAGGACAGCTTTTAGAAGAACTCATAATTCCGCATGAAGGGTCTTACTATATGGCTTACTTTGGTAATGGTTCTATTTCTTGTATTTTAAGGTTCAAGGAGAATCATCCAACAAGGAGCGTGCAAAATGCTACATACTTTGTAGGAATAGTATCGGCATTCGGTCTCATACTCTATCTCTGGAGGGGGTGGAAAAATGATAGTCGCTAAAAACCTTGTAAAACGCTTTGGAAACATATATGCCCTCAAGGGTATAACCACAGAGATTCCCGAGGGAACTACTCTTATCCTAGGCCCTAATGGAGGGGGAAAGTCTACCTTTCTAAAGCTCGCTACAGGAATATATAGACCCACCAAGGGAAAAATAAGGGTTCTTGGAGAGAACCCATGGAAAAGCAAAAAGATAAAAAAGTATATCGGTGCCTCCTATGATCCTCCCTCTTTTCCTAAGCTGATTACGGGTAGAGAATGGTTGATGTTCTTTGCCTCTGCTAAGGGATACGGAGAGGAAGAAGTTGAAAGGGTAGCAAAGTTATTTAAAATAGATTTTCTTGATAAGAGGATAGGAGGATACTCCTCTGGAATGCTAAAGAAGTTAAGTGTGGCACAGGCTTTTATAGGAGAACCAAAACTCATATTCCTAGATGAACCTCTAGCCAACCTTGACTTTAAGAACATCGCTGGATTTATCAAAATTATGAGAAAAATTAAACAGAATAATGAGTCGAATTTCGTGATAATCAGTCACATTTGGGAGCCTCTGCTTTTCCTCGCTGATTGGATCTTGGTTATTGCTGACGGAGAAATAGTGCTCGAAGGCGATGTACAGGAAGTCCAGGAAGACGTTAAAAGTCTCTTTAAAGTAGATGTGGATATTAATGAAGAGCAGGATGAACACGCTTAATTCCTGTAATGCTTAGAAACCCATCTTCTAACATTCACAAACTTGCACTCGATAAGTGGAAGGCTACTAGGACATTTGTGATCTCCTATACGTGGAATTAGAGGGTACTCCCATTCCATCAGTGAATATAAATTCACGATACCAACTCTCTCCTCAATCCCACTCATGCAACCACAAGATTAACTTTGTACTGCTAACCCGATACTCCAAGACGCTCAAAATCTTCCAAGTCCCAAGCGAGCCATCCTTCCTCTTTTATTTTATCTTTTCCTTTGACGTTTTTAGCTACAAGCCCATAATGCTTTCCCCACTCATCCAACCCAACAAGTTTAACCTTCCTCTTCAAATCCTTTAAAATTCCTCTCGCTTCCCTCTCACTCAAATCCTTCCACTTCACCTCTATAAAGAGAGCCTTCTTCTCACGCTCATTCAAGGCAACAAGATCTATTTCTTCCCCTTTGTGCCACCACCTTCCAATCTTGGTGAACCTAAAGTTAGTCAGCTTCGTGAAGACCTCAGGTTTTCTCAAGAGGCGTTCAAAGACTCCTCCCATGTATTCCTTGAAATCCTCCTTGGAGCGCTCCCAGATCTCTTTACCCAGCCCGGTCTCAAGATAGCTCTTGTTCGGGAGAACGTAGCGGAACCAGAATGCGAGATAGTTATCCGTTATCGAGTACTTGCCCCGCTTTAAGGCTTCCTTCCTTGAGGCCGTAACTGGCACCTCCCGCTCCACAATTCTAAGTTTTTCAAGGACATTAAGGTACTTGGACACGAGACTCTTATCAAGGCCCGTGGCGTTCACAATTTCACCAAACCTGCTCCTTCCGCTTGCAATTGCCTGGAGTATTATGAAATAATTCGCCGGCTCCCGCATCTCTTCCTTTAGGAGTATCTCGGCCTCCTCATAGAGGAAAGCCCCCTTAGAGAGAACCTTCTCCACGACGTTCTCGTCGAAGCTCTTCTCTGGATCAAATTGGAGGAGATATGCGGGAATTCCTCCGAGGACGCCGTAAACTTTCACAATATCCTCGGTAGAGTAGCTCGGGAAGAACTCCCTCAAGCTCCAGAATGGGAGCTCGTCGACCATCCATTGGCCAGTCCTCCTTCCATAGAGTGGACTTTTGTAGCCGAGAACTTCGGTTTCCATAGAAGAGACGCTCGATCCGCAGAGGATCAGCAGCAGATCGCTCTTCGAAAGCTCCATATCCCATGCCCTCTGGATAAGAGACAAAACAGGCTTATAATGCTCGATTAGATAGGGAAACTCGTCAATAATGAGAACCACCCTCCTTCCCCGAACTCTCTTTGAAAATTCGATGAGGAGCTCATCTATATCACTGAACTCTATCCTCGAAAACAGTCTATCTCCAAGAAAGTCTCCCATCATTCTCTGAAGTTCACGAAGGTTGTCTCGGTAGGGTTTCTCGCTTGCCAAAAAATAAACATGCTCTTTATTCCTCGCAAAGTGTAGGAGAAGCTCTGTTTTTCCTATTCTCCTTCTTCCATAGATTATCAGAAGTTCCGCGTCTCCCGAGGCGTACCTTTCCTCAAGGAAGGCCAGCTCCCTCTCCCTGTTCACGAACTTTTGTCTACTCATGAGTATAATACTTGTGCTTCAACTATTTAAGAATTCCGGTTATTGCGCTGGTGAGATAAAACACTTCAATTGTCCCCCAGAAGGTCGTCCTCTGGATGTCTTCTAGATCCCAAGCGAGCCTCTTATTTTGTCTTTTCCTTTGACGTTTTGGCAACGAGTCCAGCTACCAAGTCAATCTCCTCGTTTTTATACCACCACCTCCCAATCCTAGTGAACCTAAATGGAAGCCTTCCACTCTTGTTCAACGTCAAAAGGAATTCTTTGGCTACATCTTCAAAGACTTCTGCAGTGTAGTAGTCTATGTCATCCATTACGGTATCAACTAGAAGCTCCCCGTTTCCGCTTTCGATCAGGTCGGCATTTGAGTAAACGTAGTGGAACCAAAAGGCGAAGTAGTTATCCGGTATATAGTAAATTCCTGGGTTCGTCAAGCTCCTCCCAAAGGATAAAGAGTGCATCGCCATAGAGTAAGGAGTCAACTCGGAAGTAACTCTTAAGGTTCTCCTCAAGACTCTTTTCATCACTTAACTCAAAATGGTATGTCGATGTGCCTCCTAAAATCCCATAAACCCTTAAAAAATCTTCAAGCGAGTATTTTGGAAGAAATTCACGTGCGTTGAAGAAATCAAGAGATTTAAGCTCGAGCTGAGCTGTTTTTCTACCGTAGAGCGGACTTGCCCAAGGTTTTCCCTTTCGCCTGTCTCCCTCGCAAGCAGATAAAGGCCGCCATACCTCCTCAAGAACTCAAGTATGAGAGCAGTTTTCCCACCCTTCTCCTACCATAGATCACGATGAACTGGGCTTTTCCATCTTCTTTTCTGTCTATGAACAATTGTTTACTCACCGGTAATTTACTTGTGAGTAAATCGATGCGTGACTTAAGGTTCTTTTAACTCCGCAATGCTTAAAAACTCACCTTCCAACATCCACCGACTTGGCGGGGTAAACCCGCGGGATGTCCCCGGATGGGGGAACCACAAACTAGGGAGGGAGAGCAATGGGAATGTATAAGTATATTAGGGAAGCTTGGAAGAGCCCAAAGAAGAGCTATGTAGGAGAATTATTGAAGCAGAGAATGATAAAGTGGAGAAGAGAGCCTGTAGTTGTTAGGATCGAGAGGCCAACGAGACTTGATAGGGCTAGGGCCTTGGGATACCAGGCAAAGCAGGGTTACGTTATCGTTAGAGTTAGGGTTAGAAAGGGTGGAAGGAAAAGGCCCAGGTGGAAGGGTGGAAGGAAGCCAAGCAAGATGGGTCAAGTTAAGTACTCACCAAAGAAGTCCTTGCAATGGATTGCTGAAGAAAAAGCTGCAAGAAAGTTCCCCAACCTTGAGGTTCTCAATAGCTATTGGGTTGGAGAAGATGGAATGTACAAGTGGTTTGAAGTAATTATGGTTGACCCACACCACCCAGTTATCAAGTCCGATCCTAAGATAGCATGGATAGCCCTCAAGCACCACAAGGGTAGAGTATTCAGAGGTCTCACATCAGCTGGAAAGAAGGGTAGAGGACTTAGAAACAAGGGTAAGGGTGCAGAGAAGGTTAGGCCAAGCATTAGAGCTAACGAGGGTAAGGGTAAGTAGGCTTAGTTGCAAAAACTCCGAGTGCTTTTTCTACCCTTTTAACATTTGTAAACCCTACTTTTCTAAGCCTTTCCATAACTCCCCTCTGAAGGTCTTTTTCCCTATACTTTTTGCCCGGGTTTCCAACGTAGTGGAATAGCCTTCCCCCAGGTTTTAGAACCCTGTATAATTCCTCGTAAAATTCCTCGCTGTACAATTCCCCAGCGAGAGAGAACCTGGGCGGATCGTGGATAATTACGTGAAAGCTTTCATCTTCAAATTCTTTAATTACAAAGAAGGCATCTCCCTGGATTATCTTTATGTTTTTGTTTGTGAACAACTCCCTACTCCAGGGGTTTATTCTCGCAAGTTCGATGACGTTCGGATCCTTCTCTATTGTTATAACTTCAGCTCCCCTCCTAGCTGATTCTATAGCGGTATACCCTAGACCCATGCAAGTATCCAATACCTTTTCTCCCCTCCTGGGATTTACCGTGTTCACCTTATTCATTGTATCTTCTAGGGGATTCGTGTCCTTTGTCCTATGCATCCTTATGCCGTTAATCTCTATTGTTGGAGGAATTGTAGGAACGAGTTTGTAAAAGTGTTCTCCCGCTATTGCAGCTTTATAAACTTGGCCATTCTTAACGAAGTACACTGTACCTTCATCTTCAGAAATCTTTTCCACTATTCTAACTTCTACCTTTGAATTATCTGGGAATAAAACAAAGTCCCCTTGAAGGTAAAGTTTTTCCTTTTTGTTACTCCTCATGAGGTCTAAGTTAACCTCAACTTCCTCCTTACCCTCTCTTTTGGCTTTCAGAATTTCCCTCGCCTCTCTGAAAGTTAGGAAGTACATCATCCAACAACTCTATCAAATACCCTCTTAAAGTTGTCGAATGCTATGGCCTTGACTTCTTTTTCACTGAAGTTCTCCTTCAATCTCTCAATTAAATCAGGTATCCTTCTCTCATTTTCTAGCCCCACCACGCTCTTTCCGCTCCACTCTGGGAGATAATATACGAAATCAAACCCAAATCCAACGTGCTTGTAACCTACCAGGTCAACTACATGCTCTACGTGGGCGATGAACTTTTCAAGTGTTGGATTGTCTTTATCTACGAAGGCTGCAACGGCTGTAATTCCAACAACACCATCTCTCTCAGCTATGGCCTTTATTTGCTCATCAGTTAAGTTCCTTGGATTATCGCAGAGTGATTTTGCGTTTGAGTGCGAAGCTATAACTGGAAATCCAGTAATGTCAAGAACGTCCCAGAATCCAGCTTCATTAAGGTGACTTACGTCTATTAAGATCCCCAACTCTTCACATTTCCCAATGACTTCAGCTCCAAAGTTCGTTATTCCTCCATTTGTCCTCTCGAAAACACCGTCTCCAATCTGATTTCTTAAGCTCCAAGTTAATGTCAGCACTCTTAATCCCAGGGAGTAAAATATCTCTAGGATATCAAGACTTTCTATTGGTTCTCCTCCCTCAAGGCCGAGCCAAAGTGCCACCTTATCATTTTTAATAGCTTCCTCCATCTCTTTTATGCTTCTCACTATTTCAAATCTCTGGCTCTCTGCAACGTCTGAGTACAATCTATTGATGGCTTCAAGGGAATACCTCAATATAATAGGTCTCTTATCTGGCTTGCTCCAAATGCTCATAACTCTCGCTGAGATTCCAGTAAAGAACTCATCAAATTTTTCTTCTAAAACTCTTGTTTTTCCGTTTTTCCTTTCTTCATAAATGTATGTGGGTAAATCTGAGTGTGCATCAAATACTCCAATGCTCATGTTATTCACCAAAAGTGTTTTATTCCTTAGCACATAAAAAGACTTATGGACACAAGGGGGGAAAACTATGAGCACTGTGGCCGAGAGAATACCTACTGGAGTTAAAGGGCTTGACGAACTTATTGAGGGAGGACTAATTCCCGGGAGGGTGTACCTTATTACAGGGCCCCCCGGAAGTGGAAAAACAACGTTTGGCATGCAATTTCTTTTGGAAGGGGCTAGAAGAGGAGAAAAAGGAGCATACATTTCACTCATTCATAAGCCCGAAGAAGTTGCTAAAGATATAGCGAGATTTAACCCTTCAATATATGCCTACGTAAACACCTGGAAGATTATTTTATATGACCTTGGCCCTGTTCTGTGGAGAGAGAGCACTAAGGTTCCCACTTGGAGGAGCGTTTTGACTAGAATAAAAGATATTGTAGAGAACGAATACATCACGCGGCTTGTGATAGATCCCCTAACAGCAATAGACTTTCCACACCAAGATCCGATTGAAAAGAGGGTTGAACTTGCAAAGTTCATTAGAAGTCTGGAGGATCTAGGAGTTACCGCATACTTGATAGCTGAGATGACAGATCTAGATAGATATTCAGAGGAGCACTATTTAGTTAGTGGTATTATTATGCTCCACTACTTCATGCATGAGGGTAGGATGATTAGGGCAATTCAGATCTTTAAGATGAGGGGAACAAAACACGACCCTAACCTAAAATTACTTGAGTTTACAGACCATGGGTTGGTGGTATACAACAAATCTCCGTTCGAGGTCGAATGATATGGACAAGCCTGAAGAAATTTTAAATGAAAAAGATATAATCAAACGAGCCTACAAGTTTGGATTTTATGTTGGATTACATGGCCATACAGACTGGTTTGGTTGGGTAGCTGAAGTTAAAAAGAAGATATACGAGGAGGCAAAGCACCTAGGAGTTTACGAGGAAGTTAAAAAAGCTTATATAAAAGGAAAAAAAGCCGGAAGAGTGGAAAGAGAAAAGAGAATCCATTTAGGTCTAATGAAGCAAACAACTTCTGAAATCCCTGAAAAAATTAAAATAGTTTCAATCGAAAGAAATAGAGGATCTATCGCCTCTTTGAACTTCCCCAAGATTGAGGATATGCCTAAAACCATAAAAAAGCCGAGATTTTTCAGACTGCCCAAAATTCTCAGAGGGGGAGAAGAATAATGTTTATGAAATTCACATATCACTTCCACGCCTATCAGCCTGGAGACATTATATACATCCACGATGGCTCTGGATGGGATCCAATAAAGTATTCAGAGAGATTAAGTCCAGTTGCCCTAAAAATTAGAGAGGAAGAAGTAAAAGGGAGGAATTGGACGAGAGCAATGATTAAAGCTTACGAATACGTTGACGACACTCTAAAAATGCTTGACGAGGGTTCTGTTAGTGTAGATATAGAGCCGTTCACACTGTATATGGTTCTCAAATATAAGCCAAAAATTTACGGAGAAATAGTCGAAACCCTAGAAACCTATGTTGAGCCCGTAGTTACAGTTCCCTTTCACCCAATAATGCCCCACCTGGGAACTTTTGAGCAGGAAGTATTGGCTAGAGTATCCTTTGACTTCTATAGGCCTTTCATAGCCAGGAGAGATATTGTTGGGTATTGGCTACCTGAGAACGTTATAACAAAAGAAACGGCAAAGATAATCACAAGTTCTACAGATAAAGAAGTTGTATTCCTGTTAGATGAGAGACAATTTATTGGAGTTAACATACCCCAAGCAAAGTTTTCATGTAACAAGTACCTCTGTAATGGGAAGAGCGCATATGTTTTTGGGCGAGTTCATACAATTAGCGATGCCTTTGCTTTCAACACTCTTGATGTCGACGGGTTAATTCAGGCAGTGGCAAAGGGGTGCATTGACGTCTTCAAAGAAAAAGAGGGGATAGAGTATCTAGTCTTTCTTTCCAGCGATTTGGAGAGTTTAGTTGCGAATCCTCAGCAACTGGATAGATTTCTCTCATGGATTGAAGGATTGAAAAAGAATGGGATTGAGATTGTAAATTCAGTAGAATTCGTGAGAAGAAAGAAGAGTGGGGAATACAAGGCTCTCCCAGGGGAGTGTAGCGACAGTTTTAGAATAAATGTAAAGGATTACTCAAGCTGGAGCGATTACTTTGATTTAAGTTTAGATGGAAGAACTAGCGACATGAGGTGGACGGGAATAAGGAGAGAAGATAACGTTGTAATAAACAGAATATACAAGGGCAAAAAAGTTTCCCAACTTTGGAAATATGCCTTTACAAAACTGTTTAGGGAGCTCAATAGGGCAGTGAGATTTGGTGTAATTGACCTTTTGAAGATGCAAGGAGTAGAGAATATAAATGCAATCAAGGAGTTTTTGGTGAGGTATGCGAGGATATTCTTTAGGGAACACTACGAATACTTTGAACTAGACACAAGCGTTGACTACGTTATGGAGCCTATTAAGGAGGCAGATCCATCAATAGCCCTAAAGCTTGGGAGGATTTATTACATAATGCTCCTCGCTAACCATTCTTGTCCCAGGTTCTGGGAGAACATAGATACAAGGGTAACATTCGGAAACGTTGTGGCTATAAGCAAGGCCCTAATAGATCTCATGGAGCTATACATGGAGGAGAATGAAGAGAGGGCAAACTACATCTTCCTCGAATACATGAAGCTCTTGGCGTTTCCTCAACTGTATTATGATTATGATCTCTTTAATTTAAAGGGATTGGAAGGGTGGGAGACTACAGAGAAGGCTTGGTTTGAGAGTTTAGCCAGCGAGGTTCCCAATAGCAAGTACAACGTCGTGACTAGGGCTGCATTGTATGCTGGAAAGAAAGATCTTCCAAAGGACATGAGGGGAGTTATAGAAGTCCTCTACGACCTAAATGAGGCCGTTGCAGATACGGGCCACATACCTGGAGAGATGCATGGAAAATGGGAAAACATGGAGTGGTGCGAGCATAAAGGGAAAGAATAGTCAGGGAATTAACCTCTTTCTGTCCCTGGGGAATAGAATTACCTCCCTTATATTTCCTATATTCAGCATTCTCATTATTAACCTCTCAGCTCCAAGTCCAAATCCACCATGAGGGGGCATTCCATATTTGAAGGCTTTCAAGTAAAACTCAAAGCTTTCTGGGTTTAGTCCCTTCTCTTTTATCTGCTCTAGCAACACCTCATATCTGTGCTCTCTCTGCCCTCCTGAACTTATCTCTATTCCCCTGTATTCGAGATCAAAAGCCCTACATATCTCTGGCTTTTCATCATATTTCATAATATAGAAAGGCTTCGCCTCGCTTGGGTATTTGTAGATGAAGTAAAGCTCTACCCCTTCATTTTCGCTCATGTACTTCCCAAGTAATTTCTCTCCCTCGGTATCTATGTCTTCCCCCCATGGAATTTCTTTTCCTAAGTCAGACAAAATTTCAAGGGCTTTATCGTATGTTACCCTAGGAAATGGTTGCTTCGGTTCTTCAAGCTCGAATTCAAGAATCTTTAGCTCCCTCTCATTGTGCTCTCTCACATAGTTGATTGCATAAACAACTAAGTTTTCAAGAACATCCATTACTTCCTCTTCATTTTCAATGAACGCTATCTCTGCATCTATACTCCAAGCCTCGTTTAGATGTCTGGTCGTATTGTGCTCCTCAGCCCTAAAGATGGGAGCTGTTTCAAAAACTTTATCCAGCCCAGTGGCCATCATGATCTGCTTGTACAGCTGAGGTGATTGAGCAAGGAATGCATCGTTCTCAAAATACTTAATTGGGAATAATTCCGTTCCACCTTCAGTGGCCGTTGCTATAATTTTTGGAGTGTGTATTTCTATAAATCCTTCATTATAGAAGAACTCTCTTATTGCCCTGAACACATTAGACCTTATTTTGAAGATTGCCATTACCTTTGGATTTCTAAGATCAATAAACCTATTGTCAAGCCTGGTATCAAGCTCGGCTTTTACTTTCCCTGTTGGATCTAAGGGAAGGGGAGTCTGGGTTCTGTTAAGTATCTCAAACTTCTCTGGAATTATCTCAAATCCAAGCTTTGCTTTTGGAGTGAAGTTCACGATGCCTTCAACAACTACTACATCCTCACTGTTAAGCTTTGGAATAAGTTTGAATATCTCCTCACTGACTTTCTTTTTTGGTGCAGTTATTTGAACAATCCCTTCTCTGTCCCTAATCCACACAAATTTTATTCCACCGAGGTCTTTTACTTCTTGAACCCATCCTGCAACTTTTACTCTTTTACCATTAAGCTCCTCAGTAATCTCGTTAGAATAATGTGTTCTTAACATCTTAACCCCCAAACAAAAGATGGCAAGTTGTTTTTAAATTTTAAGAAAAAAGAGAAGAAATCAGAAGAGCCATTGGTTCTCTATACATTCGTCACAAGGTGGCTTTTCACCAGCAATTGCCTTGAACTTCTTGTATATACACTCTGGGAGGCCAAGTGGACACCTCTCAGGGGTTAGTTCTGGCCTGACTTTTGTCGGATCTAGCTTTATTCTTATGTAAGCTTCATACTCCTCAACTTTCTTCCATGGTAAGATCTTTGCTCCATAGATTACAAGATTGTCGTTAATCCTTGCATAATCCCCAACCACTGCATTCTCCTTTATGATTACATTCTTCCCAACAACAACTCCCTCTCCCAGGATTGTATCCTTGAGCTCTGCTCTCTCCTTTATTATGTCGCTTCCCAGGAGGATAGACCTCTTTATATAAGCCTTATCTTCAATGATGGTGTTTGGCCCAATGTAAGTGTAGGCCTTAATCTTAACTCCGTGGCCAATCTTTGCATTGTTATCAATGTAAACTGGGCCCTGGACTTCGACATCCTCTGGAATTTCAACATTTTCTCCCAAGATCATGTAGCCATTTTCCCTTGAAAGCTGATCGAGAGCAATCTGGTGGGCATAGAATAGGTCTTCAGGCGTTCCAAGATCAATCCAGTAGTATTCCTTTGGCATCCTGTATCCGTAGACTAGTCCTTGGCTGACGAACTTTGGAAGGATCTCCCTCTCAAAGTAAACCTCCTTGTTTTTGGGAATCTCCTTGAGGACTTCCTTGTTAACCATGTATATTCCAGCATCAACCAAGTTGGTCTTGGGTTTCCTTGGCTTCTCCTCGAAGTCAATAATCTTTCCTTCTTCATCTACGATGACCACACCAAACCTCTCTGGGTCATAAACCTTCGTTAGGGCGACTGTTATGAGACCGTCGTTCTCTTTGTGAGCCTTAATCAGTTCTGAATAATCAAAGTTCGTAAACACATCGCCATATATTACTAGGAAGTCGTCGCTCACGTAATCCTCAACGTTCTTTAATGCTCCACCAGTTTCCAAAGGCATTGGGTCATTTACGAATCTAATGTCCTTAGGATAATCAACCATCCTCTCTTGAATGAACTCTCTTATTTCTCCTCTCATATAGTGAACGGAGAGTATTATCTCATCTATCTCGCTGACTTTTTCTAGGGCTTCAAGAATGTACTGAAGATTTGGCTTCCCGAGTACAGGAACCATAGGTTTTGGCCTTGTTGATGAAATAGGCCTTAATCTAGTTCCAAAACCTCCAGCAAGAATAACAGCTTTCATGATATCACCATTTGTAATTTAGCTCTTCTTTTTTATAAAATTTTACTCAAATGTGGTTAATTTTTGCTCAAAATTATTGTCATAATAACAAATCTTTACGAAAAAGATATATTGTGGTAAATTTAACTTTCCTCCATGTCAAAAGTCATGGAGCTCTACAAGAAATATCTTGTTGAAAGAGACCCACAACAAAAATTAAAATTTGCAAAGGAAATTCTAGATAACTTGTTAACCCTACAGCTAAATCCCCCTATTTGGGAAACAATAAGGAAGTCAACTGGACTAAAGGAGCACGAAATGAAAGAAATTCTTAATTATTTGGAGGAAAAGGGAGAAATTGAAATAAAGCGGGCAAAAGATGGAAAAAAGCTATATGCATCAACAATAAGAAGCATGAAAAGAAAATCCAAGGAAATACCCCTAGATATGTGGATCAGTAGGCACTAGAAGTACTGTCTAGCTAACCTAGGATTGTACTCCAAGATTATCTTCCCATCTTTGAATACCCTAATTACTCCACTTTCAGAAAGCGTTATTGCAATGGCCTTTGTCACTTTTGTGATTGCTGCCGAAGCTAAATGTCTACTTCCTAATCCTTGAGGAATGTCTATCTCCAATTTTTTCGGATCAACATCCAAATACCTGCCAGCCGCAACTACCCTACCTGTAGAGGATATTATAAAGGCCCCATCAAGAAATGAGAACTCCTTTATTATTGGCTTAACTTTGGGATTCATAATGTTAATCTTATGGCCTTTGAAGGGATTTGGTACCAATTGGTGGGAATGCTTCATAACCTCTTTCGTGTCACCAATAACAAATATCGTCCCTACAGGTCTCCCTTCTCTCCCCTCTATGCTTAATTCAATGGCTATCTCCAACACCCTTTGAACTATCCCCTCATACCTATCAAAGAAGCCCTCCACAGCTTGAAAGTTTTCCTTAACAACTTTAACTCCAATGCTGTTCTCTGTAATGTATACAAATTTTTCTCCGCTCTCTATCATACCTTTTCCCTTCAGAAAAGCTGCAACTAAATTCAGTAGATTTTCTAGTCCTATTGACATTGGAAGTGGGAGCTTTTGAATTTTTTTACCTTCTTTAACGTCCAATTCCCTACCAACTATTATTATTAAGCCTGGGAATTCTATATCAATGTTTTCAGAGGGAGGATACACTAAAACTATAACCTTAGCCCCTATATTCTTTGCTAGCTCTACCCCACTTTTCAAAATTGCATTAAATAGCTCCACAAACTAGCACCAAATTAACAAGACTGGGATAAGTTTATAAACATTTAGTAATGGTATTAAAAACAGTTAAAAACAGTTACAATTTTTCCAACATTTTGGGGGGATTAGTTTGAAAATTATTGTAGCAATAACTGGCGCAAGTGGGGCTATATACGGGATTAGGTTATATGAAACTCTAAAAAACCTAGGGCACGAAGTAATATTGTTGGCAAGTGAAACAGGTAAAAAAGTTGCAAAACTTGAAACAGGGATTGATATTAAGCCAGATTATGGAGAAAATGACCTCTTCGCTCCCATAGCTTCAGGTTCCTACCCATTTGACGCCGTTGTAATAGCTCCATGCTCAATGAAAACACTATCTGCAATAGCAAATGGGTATTCAAACAACTTAATCACAAGAGTCGCCGATGTTGCACTTAAGGAAAGAAGAAAGCTTGTCCTTCTTATAAGGGAAACCCCCCTCAACTTAATACATATCCAAAACATGTTGAAAATCTCCCAAGCTGGGGGCATAGTAATGCCAGCTTCTCCAGCATTTTACACAAATCCAAAGACAATAGACGACATGATAAGCTTTATAATTGGAAAAATTTTAGATATTTTGGGGATTCCTCACAATCTTTATCCAAGATGGGGGGGTTGAAAAATGAGTGAAATTCACCTTGACGATTTAGATAGGAACATACTAAGGTTATTAAAAAAGGATGCAAGATTAACTATATCTGAGCTAAGTGAACAACTGAAAAAGCCAGAATCAACAATTCACTTTAGAATTAAAAAATTACAGGAAAGGGGAGTAATTGAGAGATATACGATAATCCTGGGAGAACAATTAAAACCTAAGCACTTGGCTTTAATAGTTCTTGAGGTTGGTAAGCCCGTAATTGAAGATTTCCTCGAGAGATATATCTCCTACATAAGCTCAACACTCTCCGCCCTGCCAGGAGTTCTCTTCGTGGCAAAGAGTGGTGAGGACAAGATAATAGCATTAGTTGGAAAAAACAACAAAGATGAGCTTGTAAAGTTCATAGAGGAAAACATAACATCAATTCCAAACTTAAAGCATATTCAAATATTCCCAATAACTGAGATCAAAAAGGGAGAGGACTTAACTGGTTTCCTTGCTGAGGTGTAGGCTATTATGGAAGTTGAAATAAAGTTTAAGATTAAGTTAGAGGATTTTCTGCACACTCTTAACACTTTCAATCCTGAATTCGTAAGATATGAGGAGCAGGAAGATGTTTATTTTGAAGTTCCAAGACCAAAGTTGCTTCGTATTAGAGGAGTTCACAATCTAAAAAAGTACTATTTAACATTTAAAGAAATATTAGACGAGAACAATGAGGAGTTCTACGAGGTAGAATTTGAAATTGGAGATTTTGAAAAAGCTGTTGAGGTTTTTAAAAGGCTTGGGTTTAAAATACAAGCCACCATTAAGAAGAAAAGGTGGGTGTACAAGCTTAACGGAGTCACTCTAGAAGTGAATAGAGTTGAAGGGATTGGAGATTTTGTCGACATTGAGGTAATAAGCGACAGTCCTGAAGAAGCCAAGGAAAAAATATGGGAAGTTGCAAAAATGTTGGGATTAAAAGAGGAAGATGTAGAGCCAAGACTCTACCTTGAGCTAATCAACGAGTTATCTGGACGCTCTTCATGAGCTCAAGAGGTTCTGGATGCCTCTCAAAGTACTTCCTTATTGGCTCTAGCAAGTCTATGAGATATTCTGCAACCGCGTTCTTCAGGTCCAACGGATGAAGCTTCCCCTCTGCAAAGTCCCTCTTTAGCTCTTCAAATGTAGTATAAGTTACATCTCCCCCGTACTTCGCAGGTCTGTGAATTGTGAATTCAGTTGGTTCCTCCCTAAATACTAGATATTCAACCCAATCCAAAACGGGGTTGTACTTAACTTCTCTTGCTGGACAGAAGGCCTTTCTTAGCTTCTCCCTAATCTCTTCAGGACTGTCGTGGATGAAAACTGCTGAGTAAGGCTTACTTTTACTCATCTTCATCTCAGCTTTTATCTCCTTAAACTCCTCTTCGCTTTCAATGGGCCACTTTGGAGGCTCCTGAAGTCCCAGGAGGAGATGGTGGTGAACTGCTACAGGCTTTAGCTTTTCTCCATTGTGAATTATGGGATGATAGCGAAGCTTTTCAGCGACTTCAATAGCTATTACGTGAGCTTTTCTCTGATCCATTCCTGCGTGAGCGATTGTAACTCCTTGATAGAATATATCTGCCACCTGCATCATTGGATAAATTAGTTTGGCGAAGTCTATTGCTTCACCCATCTTTCTTCCCATTATTGTTATTGACCTCAAAACTCTGCTAAGGGTTACGTTCTTTGATATGTCAATTACGGTCTGCCAGTAATCACCCTTTTCAAGTATCTCGCTTGCGAGAACAAATTCAACTTTTTCCGGTTTTCCTCCCATTACTTCGATGCTTTTCTCCATTCCAACTTTGAAGTACTTGAGGGCCACCTCTTGGATGGTCTCTAAATCTCCTCCGAGCTTGTCATTTATCCAACTGTGCCAGTCTGCCAAGAAGACCCTAGTCTTAATGCCCGCCTTTTGGAAGTCTGCAATCTTAGCCCCAGCCATTAGACCAGTTCCAAGGTGAATGTAACCACTGATCTCAAAGCCTATGTAGTGCTGAAGGGGGGCTCCTATTTCAAACAGATGCCTAAGGTTTTCAACTGTCAGTACTTCCTCAGTTGGCTTTTTGAGCACCAATTTTATTCTCTCTTCAATGTCCATCCAGCCCACCATCCTAATAAAGTCATGCAACTCTTAAGAAATTTCTGGAGGTATATAAAGGTGGTTGGAAAAATTATTGGACTAATGATACTCATAATTTTGTTTATGATAAGAGGACTGTTATTTTTGTCTCAGATATTCCAAAAAAGTATGACACTTTTAGTTAAACACAAAGTCGATATTCCCGAAAACAAAAAGAAAAGCTTGGAAAATGCTTTTGTAATTTTAAGATATGTTATTTTAGGAATATTTTTTGTATTATCTCCAACAATCATCGGTAAGTTCACTCTCCCTCTCGCATTTCTAAGTGGCAGTAGCTTAGGAAAAACTATCTTATATAGACGATGGTCTTTATTATCAAAAAAATAAAGAGAAGGGCATTATTCTTAAGTATCTGAATGTGGGAACGCTCATAATTGTTCTGGTGGAGGTAATTACATTAAGCGTTCTCTCAATAATTGGGAAGCTAATGTCAACGTTTGTTTTTGGAGGAAATACAATTTACTTCTTCCTGGGTGGAATTGGATTTGGTATTGTTACATCCACTCTAATTGCCATTAACAATAAATATTATCTTCAAAAATACCCTAAGCCTTAGGCTTCAAAAAATTAAAGGGCTAAGAAAGCTTGGCCTTTTCAATTGCTTCCTTAACTAGTCCCCTCGCCTTCTTCATCAGCTCTTCAGCTTTTTCTTTTGTATGAGCTTCAAGGGTTATCCTCATTATTGGCTCAGTTCCGCTCGGCCTAAAGAGTATCCACCACTCCTCATTTTCAATTCTTATTCCATCAATGTCAATTAAATTCTTGTATTCAAAGTTTTGAAGAGCCAGCTTTTCAATTATACGCATGACCTTCTGCTTTAGCTCATTTGGACAGGGAATTTTCTCCCTAAGCGTCACATACCTGGGAACTTCTTTTGCAAGCTCGCTTATTGGGCCTAATTTGTCAATCATCTCAACCACTAACGCTCCAGCAAAGATGCCATCAGGAGTTAAGTTCCACTGAGGGATTATCCAAGTACCACTTGGCTCCCCTCCAAATACACCTCCATGTTTGCTGAGCTCATATGCAACAGCAACATCGCCAACCTTTGTTCTAATAACTTCTCCACCCCTGGGCTTTAGGTAATCATCGAGGGCAAATCCTGCGTCAACGGTTGTCACAACTTTGCCCTTTCCGTACTTTTCAATCATATATCCCGCTATCAGCGAAAGCATGACCTCATAATCTACGAAGTTCCCTTGGTCATCCACCACACCAATTCTATCTGCATCTCCATCGTGAGCTATTCCAACATCAGCCCCAACTTCCCTAACTACTTTAGACAGCATATCTAAGCTCTTTCTATTTGGCTCAAGTTCTCTAACAAAGAAGCCCGTTGGGTGTGAATTTAGACTAATTACCTTGTTCCCTAGCTCTCTCTGAAGATAGGGGCTTACTATTGATCCAGCCCCATTTCCGCTATCAACTACCACTGTATATGAATTCTCTAAGTTTATCTGCTCAACTGCATTCTTAATGTATTCCTTTTTAGGATCAGCTTTAATAACTTCCCCTATCTCCATCCAACTTACTCTCTTAAAGGTTTCTTCTTCGATTATTCTCTCAAGCTCGCTCTCTTTATCTGGAGTGTACGCCATTCCGTTTCTGTCCCAAACCTTGATACCGTTGTAGTTTGGAGGGTTGTGCGAGGCCGTAATTGTGACTCCCGCATCTGCATTGTAAAGCTTAATCGCAAATCCCGTTAGAGGAGTAGGAGCAAGTCCTATATCCACAACCTCGATTCCAGTTGCCAAAAGGCCACTTACAAGGGCATGCTTTATCATTTCACTGCTCGTTCTAGTATCAATCCCAACAACAACTCTCCCCTCTCCAAGATAAGTTCCCAGGGCCAGTCCTACCTTTAGAGCCAGCTCGGGTGTAAGTTTTTCGTTAACCACTTCCCTAATTCCGCTCGTTCCAAAGTATTTTCCCATTGCTATACCCCCATTAGGCTGTTTTTCATCCTTACGAGGATTTTTGCTCTTTCAAGTGAGACGGGATTGTTAATTTTGCCATTTTCTTTTACCCAGGTTCCAACTATGAAACCGTCGGCATACTTAAAAAGTGTTCTGAAATTCCTTGGATTAACTCCAGAGCCTACCAAAACTGGAATACTGCTTACCCTTTTTGCCAAGATTAAATCCTCCAAGCTAATGCTCTCCCCCGTTCTTCTTCCCGTAACTATAATTCCATCTGCCAATCCCCTCTCCACAGTATCTTTTACTGCATCTTCAAAGTTTGTGAAGTGGACCGCATGCTTTACGTGCACATCTGCAAGGGTTAAGATGTCCCCTCCTATTATCCTTTTGACGTTCCATAGCTCCCTTGCACACCCCTCAATTATTCCTTGATCCGTAAAAGCAACTCCAGTTAGAACATTAACTCTGATAAAGCTCCCTCCCACCGCATGCGCAATTGAGTAGGCAACTATACAGTCATTTCTTAATGCATTTATTCCCAGGGGAAGAGAGACCTCTTTCTTTACGGCTTTCGCTACTACTGTAAATGCTGGAATAACCTCCCTGGGAAGAGTCTTTGAGAAGGGAGAATCTCCAAAGTTCTCCACTATTATTCCGTCGAACCCAGCCTCTTCATAAGTTTTGGCATCCCTGATAGCCCATTCTATTACCTCCTCAAAATCTCCCCCATATCTAGGAGAACCTGGGAGAGGCTTTAAATGGACAACCCCTATCAATGGTTTCTTACTAAAATCCAAGTCCTTCATGGTCACTCCCAACACTTATAACTCCAAGTTAGGTTAAGGTTTTCGGTGAGATTCATGATAGATGCTCACGCTCACATCGAGTTCTTCAAGAAAAATCAGGAAGAGATAATAGAGGAGGCAAAAAGAAAGCTTAGGGGAGTAGTTGACTCCATAACGGAGTACAGAAAGACTCACGTGTGGAAAAGCTGGGAGTTGTTGAAGGATTATTTTGACTTCATATTCCCCACCCTGGGGTATCATCCCAACGAAGCTAGGAGGGGGAACTGGGAAAAGGTAAGAAAAGTGGAGGATTTTATACTTAAACACCAGAAGGAAATATTTGGAATCGGGGAGATAGGCCTTGACTACTATCACGCAAAGACCAAAGCTGAGAGAGATGCTCAGAGAGAAATCTTTGTTCACTTCTTAGAGCTGGCAAAAGAGCTGAACCTTCCAGTTGTAATTCATGCCCGAGAAGCGGAGAAAGAGGCATTGGAAATCATAAACAGGTATGACATCCCCTCTTACTTTCACTCTTACACAGGTTCAGTTGAAGTGGCTAGGGAAATCGTTGATGGCGGGCACATACTAGGAATAAGCACAGGCATAGTCTTTATCCCAGAAGTCCGAGAAGTGGCCAAAAACATTGAGATAGAGTATTTGGTTGTTGAGACAGACGCTCCATACATGAGTCCTTACAAGGGGATTAGGAATAAACCAATATTTGTCGAAGTTGCCATAGAGGAATTGGCAAAAATTAAAGGAATGGATAAGACAGAAGTTGAGGCAGTTACAGAGGTAAATACAATAAAGTTCTTTTCTCTTCCGCTATAATGTTTTTTTCAAACCTCTAAATTTTTATTTTCGGACAAAATCTTTTTATACCTCCCCTTTGTAAATTAGGTCGACCTAATATTTTGAGGGGGTGCTAAAATTGAGTGACTTCATTCCACTCACAATGCTGAGGGAGGGCGAGACAGGAGTTGTAGTTGACATCCAGAGTGGAGTTAATGCTAGAGGCAAATTGCTCTCAATGGGTATAACCCCAGGTGTTAGGGTTAGAATGATAAAAAGTAGAAAGCCTGGACCTGTAATCATTGGGATAGGTTCATCAAAAATAGCTCTTGGCTGGGGAATTGCAAGTAAGATTATTGTAAGGAGGGAGTAATCGTGCTAAAAACTGTGGCCTTAGTTGGGAACCCAAACGTTGGAAAGACAACAATTTTTAACGCACTAACCGGGTTGAGACAACATGTAGGCAACTGGCCTGGAGTTACTGTAGAAAAGAAAGAGGGAATTATGGAATATAGGGAGAAGGAATTTCTCGTTGTAGACCTCCCTGGGATTTACTCTCTTACCGCCCATAGCATTGATGAGTTGATAGCACGAAACTTTATTTTAGATGGAAATGCTGATGTCATTGTTGACATAGTAGACTCGACATGTCTTATGCGAAACTTGTTCTTAACCTTAGAGCTGTTTGAAATGGAAGTTAAGAATATCATCCTAGTCTTGAACAAATTTGATCTACTCAAAAAGAAAGGGGCTAAAATTGACATAAAAAAGATGAGAAAAGAGCTTGGAGTCCCTGTTATTCCTACAAATGCAAAAAAAGGAGAGGGAGTTGAAGAACTTAAAAGAATGATTGCCCTAATGGCTGAAGGGAAAGTTACTACTAATCCGATAATTCCCAGGTACGATGAGGATATTGAGAGGGAAATTAAGCACATCTCCGAGTTATTGAGAGGGACTCCTTTAGCAGAGAAATACCCCATTCGATGGCTTGCCCTTAAGTTGTTGCAGAGGGATGAAGAAGTAATTAAGTTGGTTCTCAAATACTTGGGACAGGAAAAAATGGATGAAATACCGAAGCATATCAGCGAGCTAGAAGAGAAGTACAAGAGACCTCTGGATATAGTGATAGCAAGTCAAAAGTACGAATTCTTAGAGCAACTCCTGAGAAAGTTCGTAGTTCATGAACCAGAAGTTAAGGAAAATCTGGCTAATCAACTCGACAGGTTATTGACTCATCCAGTTTATGGAATGATATCCCTCCTAATCACCTTCTACTTGGTATTCAAGTTCGTCTTTACCTTCGGCTTTCCCCTCCAGGAGTTGTTGGATACGGCATTTTCACAATTAGGAGAAAGCATTGCTCCATACATTGGGAATGAAGCCCTAAGGGGGTTAATCGTAGATGGAATTATCGGAGGAGTTGGCACTGTAGTAAGCTTCTTCCCCTTAGTATTCCTGCTCTTCGTGGCAATGTCTATCTTGGAAGATGTAGGGTATTTGGCAAGAATTGCGGCAATGATGGAAAGGTTTATGAGAATTTTTAGACTCCCAGGAAAAGCAGTTATACCAATGGTGCTAGCTTTTGGTTGTAATGTCCCTGCAATCATGGCTACAAGAACAATAGAGAACGAAAAGGAAAGAATAATAACTCTGTTAATCAATCCCCTAGTTCCCTGTGTTGCTAGAATGACCGTAATAACGTTCCTAGCAGGAACATTCTTCCCAGACAGGGCTCCCCTCGTGGCAATAGCTATCTACGCAATAGCAATAGGTTTAGCTTTGTTATCCTCTCTGCTCCTGGGCAAGTTCATTGTAAAAGGAGAAGAAAGTCCGTTCATAATTGAGTTGCCAGAATATTTGATTCCTTCATGGAGAGTAGTATTAGTCCACTCCTGGGAAAGGAGCAAAGAATTTCTTAAGAAGGCGGCCACAGTAATCCTATTCGGCTCAATCCTTATCTGGTATCTATCGAGCTATCCAGAGCCCGTTGGGAATGGAATTAGTTATGCAGAAAGATTAGGAAAGATCTTTGAACCATTGATGAAGTTAATGGGCCTTGATTGGAAGGCAGCTGTTGCCTTGCTCTTCGGAATAATTGCCAAGGAGAATACCATTGTAGCTTACTCAATAATATATGGAGTTAGCGAAGAGAGCTTAGCAGGAACTCTGGCAGGGATTATGACTCCCCTTCAAGCCTTTGTGCTGGCTTTAGTAACTACCCTCTACATGCCCTGTATAGCTACATTAGCAGCTATAAGAGCAGAGGGAGGAACAAAGTGGATGATAATGGCAGCTCTGTATAATTTACTCTTAGCTACAGTCATTGGAATAGCAGTTTATCAAATCGGAGGAATCATTTATGGGTAAATTAGAGAGACTTTTGGAGTTAATAAAAGAGGGAAAATCATTGGATGATATTATGAAAGAACTTAGAGTTTCGAGAGAGGAGGTAAAAGGGATGTTAGAAATCTTAAAGGCCTTAGATTACATTGAGGAAGTAGAGGCAGAGAGCTGCAACAATTGTCCATTAAAAGAGGTGTGTGGAGGAGGATGTGTAAGGATAGGAATAAAAGCCTACGTTCCAAAATTCAAATCTTAACTTTGCCCCTCTTTTTTACAAACTCTTGCAGATCTATCCTCTGCTCCAACCACTCTCTGACAAATCCGGTAAATACTATCGGGACTTTTCTCAGCTCTTCTACATTTCTAGCTCCAACGAGAAACATTGCGTTCTTGATTTCTTCAACGTATCCTTTGATGACTTTGATCACCCCTTCTACATCCCCTTTTGCGGCAGGTTTCAGAACAGGTAACGCTATTCCAACAAGAGAAGCTCCCATGGCTAGAGCTTTTGCCATTGTAATTCCATCCCTCATACCACCACTGGCTATTATTGGGAGGTTAGTTGAAAACCTAACTTCAGCTAAGCTTATGGCCGTTTTTATCCCCCAATCCCAAAATCTTAGAGCCAACCTCTTTCCCAACTCATCTTTGGCCCTATAATATTCCACTCCACTCCAGCTTGTCCCCCCAACACCGCTAATATCTATTGCACTAACTCCAATGCTCTCCAGCTTTATTGCAACCTCCTTCGAAACTCCAGCTCCTGTCTCCTTCGCTATTACAGGATAATCTATTGAAGAAGTTATCTCGGCCAAAGCTTCAAGAACGCCTGAAAATGTCGTATCCCCCTCTGGCTGAACGCTCTCCTGAAGTGGATTCATGTGGATTGCTATGGCATCCGCATCTATCTTTTCTATTGCATAAAGAACTTCCTTCACCCCATACTTCCTCTTTGCATTCCTCCCAAACTGAGGTGCCCCTAAATTTCCAACTAAGAAGACATTCGGGGCCACATCTCTCACATAATAACTTTCCCAAGTTTCTGGCTTCTCTATCATGGCCCTTTGACTTCCCACCCCAAGAGGAATATTTAGCTCTTCAGCCGCTTGGGCAAGTGTTCTGTTGATTTTCCACGCTACTTCTCCTTTTCTTGTTCCACCAGTCATCCCAGTAATCATTATTGGATAATCAAACTTCCTTCCTAGGAATTTTACTGAAAGATCAATCTCATCCTTATCAATCTCTGGAAGGCTCATATGGACGAAGTGAACATCTTCAAAGCCATTAGTTGCGTGGGCCTCAACATTTCTCTTGAGGCAGTGCTCTATGTGCTCAAACTTTCTAAGAACAGTGCGAGTCCCTTCATCCATTTGATTCCCTCCCTAAGAAGAATTTGGTGGACCGGGCGGGATTTGAACCCGCGGCCTCCGCCTTGCGAGGGCGGCGCTCTTCCAGGCTGAGCTACCGGCCCACCCTCGATGTTAGTGGATAATCGTATTTTTATAAAGCTTGCGGGGTTCGCTAGATAAATTAGAATTTCGTTTTGAGACAAATAGAGGATGCCAAGAATCGTCACTTCTATGGCCACATTTCATAAAAGCCAGCTTTCCACACGATTACGTTCTACTTAAACTTTTGGCTTTTTCGTTGGATTTTCTAATAGGGGTCTCTCTAACCTCCTATTTAAGACTTTCTCTGAAAACCCGTAACACTGCACTCCATTTATAAACCCAACACAAAAATAGAAAAGGAATGAAAAAAGGTTAACACGTCAGAATAAACCTCAAAACCCTAGAAGACAAAATCCCAACAATCGAAAACACTCTCACCAAATTTAAATTCTCAAATCTAATTAAAAACAAAAACAAACACAAAATAGGAGAGTCTAACCATTCAAACCCCAAGCAAAACTTTTTATTAACCGATTAAAGCCCCCACACAAAATGCATACAAACGACAAAAAATTACCACTAAAAGGGTAAACAAAAAAAAACAAAAAACCACACAAAAAACACAAAAAGACTTAAACAACCCAAAACCCCTCAAAATCAAAAAACAAGGACGAAAAAACAATATAAAAATGAAAAAATAAAAATAAGCCATATTTTATTACATGGTGTTACGCTCACTTAATAAGATCCCCCATGCAAAGCTACTAGCTTAGAGTTTAGACAAAAATTTTAATAAAACATTAAACTGCCTTAAACCGTGATGAGAAATGGTAGCGGTAAGATCATTTGGAGAAGCAATTGATTTTCTTGTGAAGTATAAGAAGTTACTGTTGTTGACAATTATTCCAGCATTGATCTCAGGCGTTGCAAGTCCCTTTGTAGAGGAGTACCCTGAAACTCAAAGATTTAGCGATATTATTATCGAAAGATATGGGGCTATTTCTCCGGAGATAAATTGGAAGTTGTATATTCCAGTTGTTATCTTGGTGGTGACAATACTTTCGGGTATAGAATTTGGAATCATTGACTTTGCAATTAAAGCAAAGAGAGGAAAAGTGGATAAATTCTCATTAAAGGAAATCGCCATTTATGGCCTAAGGAACGCTGGATGGGGACTTCTCCTAACAATAATTTCCTCCTTATATTTGCTAGCCCTTGTAATTGGAGGAAGCATTCCCTTTATAATTCTCCTGCTTGTTTTCGATATAGTTGATTTCCTAGAGCCACTTGTTCCAATTGTAGAGCTATTATTTGTTATATGGGTCTTAATCTTAACATTATTCTCGCTTTCAGTCTCTGGCCTAGTTTTTCCAAGGTTTGTCGACACAAGGTCTCTTAGAGAGGCATTAAGGGTCATTAAATACGGAAGAAGATACAAGGCTTCAATGATTGGATTTGGAGCTCTTCTTGGTCTTTCATCTTTTGCATTACTAATGGCCGTTGGTATAGTAGAGATGAGCGTGTACATGTTTTCTATGAATACAGTAGCAAGACTATTAGCCTCTCTCCTCACGGTACCACTCATAGCCTTGTTGTCGTTATTTGTAATTATTGCAGAGACAATATTCTATGAGAATGTCAGGGCAGATTACGAAGAGAGAAGAGCTCTTTTTTATACCTTATATTCAAATCTAACAAATTTGGAGGATGTCCAATGAGCAAGAAAAAGTTCGTCATCGTATCTATCTTAACAATCCTTTTAGTACAGGCAATATATTTTGTAGAAAAGTATCATACCTCTGAGGACAAGTCAACTTCAAATACCTCATCTACACCACCCCAAACAACACTTTCCACTACCAAGGTTCTCAAGATTAGATACCCTGATGACGGTGAGTGGCCAGGAGCTCCTATTGATAAGGATGGTGATGGGAACCCAGAATTCTACATTGAAATAAACCCATGGAACATTCTTAATGCTACTGGATTTGCTGAGATGACGTACAATTTAACCAGCGGCGTCCTTCACTACGTCCAACAACTTGACAACATTGTCTTGAGGGATAGAAGTAATTGGGTGCATGGATACCCCGAAATATTCTATGGAAACAAGCCATGGAATGCAAACTACGCAACTGATGGCCCAATACCATTACCCAGTAAAGTTTCAAACCTAACAGACTTCTATCTAACAATCTCCTATAAACTTGAGCCCAAGAACGGCCTGCCAATTAACTTCGCAATAGAATCCTGGTTAACGAGAGAAGCTTGGAGAACAACAGGAATTAACAGCGATGAGCAAGAAGTAATGATATGGATTTACTATGACGGATTACAACCGGCTGGCTCCAAAGTTAAGGAGATTGTAGTCCCAATAATAGTTAACGGAACACCAGTAAATGCTACATTTGAAGTATGGAAGGCAAACATTGGTTGGGAGTATGTTGCATTTAGAATAAAGACCCCAATCAAAGAGGGAACAGTGACAATTCCATACGGAGCATTTATAAGTGTTGCAGCCAACATTTCAAGCTTACCAAATTACACAGAACTTTACTTAGAGGACGTGGAGATTGGAACTGAGTTTGGAACGCCAAGCACTACCTCCGCCCACCTAGAGTGGTGGATCACAAACATAACACTAACTCCTCTAGATAGACCTCTTATTTCCTAAATTTCGGCAACCTGGGAATTATCAAGTTTAAGAAAAGGTGGAGTTGCTAAAGAATTCAAAGAAAATTTGAAAAGTAACTTTTATTGTGATCTCACGATAACCTTCATTTTTGACCTTAGGTTATTCTTTTTAAGGGATAAATCAACTGGCGGGCCGGCCGGGATTTGAACCCGGGACCTCCGCCTCCGGAGGGCGGCGTTCTCTCCTGGCTAAACTACCGGCCCACCCAACTCTCATATTCCAGACACCTTAAAAAGGATTACCTCCTATTATAGCTGGTGGTATAATGCCCAGGATAGCCATAGTTGGGGGTTCTGGAGTTTATGATTTCCCAGCAGAGAACAAGAGAGAAGAGACCGTCAAGACTCCCTATGGAGAAGTCAAAATTACCGTTGGAGTTGTGGGAGATGAGGAAGTAGCTTTCTTGGCTAGACATGGGAAAGGACATTCAATTCCACCCCATAAAATAAACTACAGGGCAAACATTTGGGCTTTATATGAGCTTGGAGTTGAGAGGATAATAGCTACTTCAGCCGTTGGCTCAATGAATCCAGAGATGAAGCCGGGAGATTTTGTAATACTAGATCAGATTATTGACTTCACAGTGTCAAGACCAAGAACATTCTATGATGGAGAGGAAAGCCCACATGAAAGGAAATTCGTTGCCCATGTAGACTTTACTGAACCCTACTGCCCAGAGATAAGGAAGGCATTAATCACGGCGGCCAGAAACCTTGGATTGCCTTATCACCCAAGAGGGACCTATGTATGTACGGAAGGGCCGAGATTTGAGACTGCAGCTGAGATTAGAGCCTACAGAATCCTCGGAGGGGACGTTGTTGGAATGACCCAATGTCCCGAGGCTATATTGGCGAGAGAGCTGGAAATGTGCTACGCCACAGTTGCTATTGTAACGAACTATGCAGCGGGAATGAGTGGGAAAAAGCTCACTCACTCTGAAGTTGTTGAGTTAATGCAAAAGAAGAGCGAAGATATCGTAAAGCTAATTCTCGCAGCTATTCCTCTAATACCAAAGGAGAGGAGGTGTGGGTGCAAAGATGCTCTGAAGGGTGCCACTGGCTAGCCCTCCCTTTTTATTATTATGACGAATTTCAAACGGATTAACAACCCAAAGAGTTACATCCGAGAAGTTTTATACACATTCATGTCTAAAAAAGCTTAAAAGGTTGTATCACTTTGACAAAACAAAGGCAATTGGAGGGTAGGAGATGGGGTGGATTGAAAGGTATTTTGAGTTCGAAAAATATGGTACTGATTTGAAGACAGAAGTGTTGGCAGGAATTACAACCTTCATGACCATGGCCTACATAATCTTCGTAAATCCAATAATTCTCAGCAACGCAATGGGGCCAGAGGCCTTCGACTCTCTAGTTGCAGCAACTTCACTCGCGGCAGGTTTAACAACAATCCTAATGGGTATATACGCAAAGAAGCCCTTCGCCCTCGCTCCTGGGATGGGGCTTAACGCATACTTTGCATTTACAGTGGCCCCAAAGTATGGATGGAAGGTCGCTCTTGCAGCTGTATTCGTTGAGGGTATTATCTTCATAATTCTAAGTATTACAAAGGTCAGAAGCGCGATAATCCATGCAATCCCACTGAGTCAAAAGTACGCTGTTGGGGCTGGAATCGGACTGTTCTTGACGTTTATAGGACTTAACAACGTTGGATTGCTAACCGCTTTAACAGGAGACAATGGATTGCTCATTAAGACATCACTAAATGCTTCCGTCTTGGCCAAACCAGAAGGACTATTATTCCTGTTTGGGCTCTTCCTAACGGCGATCCTCTTATCCTTGAGAATCAAGGGAGCCCTGCTAATTTCCATCTTGGCAACGAGCATAATTGGATGGATAACAGGGGTTGCCCCCAGGCCAGAGGGAGTATTCTCAATGCCAACACTAAGCTATACATTCCTCCAGCTTGACCTTAAGGGATTGCTTAACGCTGGAGCACTTGGAGCTGTATTCGCATTCTTCATGGTAGACTTCTTCGACACCCTGGGAACAGTTACGGGTCTTAGTGCCAAGGCTGGATTCCTAACAAAGGAGGGTAAGATTCCAGATGCTGAAAAGGTTCTCCTCACAGATGCCATTGGTACAACTTTTGGTGCAATTTTGGGAACTTCCACTGTAACAACATACATCGAGAGCGCAGCCGGTATTGAGGAAGGAGGTAGAACAGGATTTACAGCAGTGATTACGGGACTTCTGTTCCTAATCATTGGACTCTTCATAGCTCCAGTGGCCAAGGCAATTCCAGCCTTCGCAACAGCACCTGCCTTAGTTATAGTAGGTTACTACATGATTTCAGCATTCAAGGAAGTTGACTTTAGCGACCCAACAGAGGCAATTCCAGCCTTCCTAGTCCTCATAACGATTCCATTCACATACTCAATTGCCGACGGTATTGGAGTTGGATTCATAAGCTACACGTTACTAAAGGTCTTCACAGGAAGGTGGAAAGAAGTCCACCCACTAATGTATGCACTAGCGGTGGTATTCATAGGCTACTTCGCCTACTTAGCCACAGCTTGATCCTTTTCTCTAACTTTTTTTAAGAACTGCTTTAACGCATAGGGACATTCTTGCTGAATATAGCTTATGAATTCTCTAATCCTATGTACTGTAACCTCACTAACGTAGTGCTCAAATTGGCACGCATCTCTCTCAGCTATTTCGGGTGGAATGCCTAAAATGTTTATGAAAAACTCCGTCAAAAGCTGATGCTTCGAGTATGTTTTCTTTGCAACTTCCAGACCTTTTTCAGTGAGAAGAATGTGCTCGTGCTCCTCATATTTTACAAACCCCTTATCCCTAAGCTTTTTTAATGCCTCAACAACGGTCGGGGGTTTTACCCTCATCATCTTGGCTATGTCCTTTACCCTTATTACACCCTTGTTCTTTTGAAGGATATACATGGTTTCCAGATATTCTTCCTCCCTCTTTGATGGCAACTTTTATCACCAAGTTAGAGTTGTCTAACAAATATTTAAAGTTTAATTGAGAGGGATTCTCTCGACTTCAATCCTATCCCAGGTAGGGTATTCCTCAACTATGTAAAACTTTACATCCCCCTCTATCGCTTCCGCCAATTCCTCGGCAACTTCTACGGGCATTTCAATCCTCTTTTTCTCCCAATTTATGTACAACCACTCCTTCGGGACTTCCGCTTCCTCTACCAAGAATTTATAAAGCTCTTCAAGATCTTCGTATTCAGCAATTCCAAACCTAAGCGTTCCGTCTTCAGTAATTTCCATGTAAGGTTTAGCAACGTTCTTTGCCATTCTCCTGAGTCTATTCCTTAGCTGAACAGCATCTTTAAGCTTAGCGGTGCAGAGATGATAGTAGAGGGAAGTATTTTTCTCTCCCCACTCTAGAATTTCCAATCCCAACTCGAGAGATCCTTTTATTGCAAAGCTATTCTCCCCAGCTAATTTGAACCCCCTATTTAGGATATTGCTAAGGTTAGTCTCACTGTACTCTAACTCATTTATGTTCAAGAATTTCCCGCCAAACTTGTCAAGAATTTCGGCAAACCACTTTATCCTATCTCCAAACCCAGGAACTGCTGGAACTTCTCCACCAACATCCCAATCAAAGTCAAAGGCATTCTTTAAGTTTTCAATCTCCCTATTTAGAAACTTTGAAGAGGGCTCAAACAGATCAGGGTGAAACCTTATCTCATCAAGTCCAGCATCATATAGCATTGACAACGCCCTCTTATCTGCAAGAATTCCTGTGGTGTATAGATGAATATGAAACTTCTTCCCGAATTCTTCCTTAAGGGTTCTTATGTATTCAACAGTCCTATTCAACCTCGCCAAGGGATCTCCCCCAGTAACTCCAGCTCCCCTGGCCTCTTGTATCTTTGCCTCCTCTATTATATCTTCAATTTTTCTTATCGGCCTCTCATTTGCATAGGCAACATCTTTTCTCCTCCATGGGCTTAGGGGGCAATAGAAGCAATTCCTGGGGCAAACCCCAGTAACAAAGAGTACAAGTTTCTCTCCTCTAACACAATATTGACAACCCTTCGGGAGTTCCCCCACAACGTAAGAGTAGTAGGAGGTTTCCTTCATTCTCTCACCCTCAGCCAGCCATCCTCTAATCACCACTCATTTAACAGCTCTCTCATCATAGGGAAATTTTCTCTATAACCTTTGGAATTTCCGTTGGTTCTAAGGCCGTCTCAACTATATAACCCTTTTCTATAAGTATCTTGGAAAATAAATCCTGCCTTCTCCAACCATCGAGTGTCATATCGCCATAAAACATTAACTCTGGCAGGAGAATTAATCCAAAATCAACCTCCGGTAACCTTTCCACTTCTCTCAAGACATCTCTCCCCGTCAAAAGACCCGCAGTCCCTATGTTCCCTCCAAAGAACTCATTCTTTACCATTACAACCTTTATCCTGGGAAATAGTCTTTTCATCTCTGGATAGGCCAGCTCTCCAGTAAAGATGTATGTTGGAAACTCTGGCTCTATGTTGAATGGCTCAAGTCCAGTAGTGAACTCTCCCAGGAGGGCTAGGAATATTGGTGGGATAACTACTTTTATCCCCAGCTCCTTATCTTTTTCTAGAGCTACCTCCTTGACATATGAAAGTTCCTCCTTGGTTAGGGGTCTAATCTCAAACCTATTGTATTTGGTAACCCCGACCGGGAAAAGTCTAACCTCGTGGACTCCCATTGAGTCAAGGTCTTCAATTATCTCTCCAATATCATCCACGTTGAATCCTGGGGTCAAGATTATGTCAGCTATAGTCCTGAAATGCTTCGCAACAAGGGGGAGGAGATCAATCAATTTTCCTGCGTGTCTATTTCTCATCAACTTAATTCTCACATCTTTTTTAGTTGTGTGGACAGAAATCTGGATTTCATCAAGTCCAGCTTCATAAAGGCTCTTAATTCTGTTTTCATCAAACTTTACATTGCCCGAGGTATCTGTAACTCTAATCCATAAATCGTAGTGCTTTCTCGCATACCTAATTCTTTCCTCCAACGTTGGATCGTTGAGGGTGTCATGCCTCGCAACTCTATATATCATTTCTGGAGGATTTTGAAGAAGATAGCAGAACAAACAGCCATTCCCACACGGACCTGCCTTAGAGGAGGGAGGAATAACAAGTAAATCCTCTCTCTCATCAACTCCATCGAGTTCATACTTCGTAATCTTTCTAAGCTTGAAGTCTTCCGTCAGCTCATACATCGAAAGTGGAAGAGGGCAGTGGGTATTTAAGCTTATGGCTTTTATTTTTATTTAAACTTTGTACCTTCACCGCAAAATACTAAAGATTAGATAGACAGTTTGTTTAAAAATTATCAATAAGATAAAAAAACTATTCTGTAGCACACGCGTTATTATCACTTCATATTAATAGTAAAATTTATAAAATTTACAAGGTATAATATGGACATAATATACTCAGTGATAGTAGATGATCAATAAAAAGCATCTATAGAAGATAGGGGAGCACTCATGAAGAAAAACATGATTGGATTTGGAATTCTACTATTCCTTTTTATTTTCATGGCCTATAAAGCTCTTGAAAGTCCCGAACCCCAGAAAGTTATTGCCAAGGAATATTTCATCTCTACTTATCGGGGCTATGTAGCTGGGTACGTTGATGAAGTTGTTGCCCTCCACGCATACCTGATAACTCCAGGGGATCAAGATTTTAGAGGGACTATTGGAGTCAGAAATCTCCCTTCCTGCCTTGATTTTAAAGATATAGGAGTTAGCAAATTCAGCTATCCAGGAGCAACGGTGTTTGACATCATAGTAACATTAAGGCTCAAAGAGCCTGGCCACTGCGTTATGGATAAAGCCTATGTAATAATTTGGAGGAACAACGCCACAAAGAAAGCTCCTCTCGGAACAATTGAGTTCGACATCTTGGAGCCTTCAGAAGGAAAAACATTAGACATTCCAGCTTATGTCGAGGCTGTTGTTGGTCCAACCCCAGGAGTTCCAAGACTTATGTATACAATTTCAAATCCCTTCAATGAGACCGTAGATATAGTGAACGTGAGTTTTAGAGTTCCAGGAATTAAGATTATTGACTCTGGGCCACGGGAAATACCTCCCAAAGGAATAGTTAACTTCACGGTAACTCTAACGAACATATCCAAGCCAAATGATTTGTACGTTATTAAGCCACTCATAGTTTACAGGGTTAGAGAAAAGAGATATTCGATGCCTGCTCCACCCTGCTATCGGATAACTATCCCTGAGAACCTTAAACCCTAATTAATTTCTTTTCCTAAAGTTTAAATCGATCTATCCCAATTCCTCAGTGTATGGTAGTCTGGAAGGATGGAAAGTTGGGCCTTCCCATACCTGAAGCTGTCAAAATAATTCCAGAATTAAATAATTATGTAATTAATGGAAAACTTGACTTCTCAAATAGGCAGGCCAGGATACTCTACAACAAGGCGATAGCAAAAGCTCTCTTTGGTTTGGATATAGAATATCACCCAAAAGGCTTAGTTACAACCCCAATTTCTCGGTACATATTCCTAAAAACATTCCTAAGGGGAGGAGAAGTTGCTCTCGAAATAGGGACTGGACACACTGCAATGATGGCCCTTATGGCCGAAAAATTCTTCAACTGCAAGGTCACTGCTACTGAAGTTGATGAAGAGTTCTTTGAATATGCTAGGAGGAATATAGAGAGAAACAATTCCAATGTAAGGCTTGTAAAGAGCAATGGAGGGATAATCAAAGGAGTTGTTGAAGGAACTTTTGACGTTATATTTTCGGCACCTCCCTACTATGATAAGCCCCTGGGAAGAGTTTTGACCGAAAGGGAGGCAATTGGTGGAGGAAAATATGGGGAAGAATTCTCAGTGAAGCTACTTGAAGAAGCTTTTGATCATCTAAACCCAGGTGGAAAAGTTGCCCTGTATCTCCCAGATAAGGAAAAACTGCTCAATGTCATAAAAGAGAGGGGAATCAAGCTTGGATATTCTGTGAAGGACATAAAGTTTAAAGTTGGGACGAGATGGAGGCACAGCTTAATTTTCTTTAAGGGGATCTCTGTCTAAGATTATGTATTCTGCCCTAAACCCTCTCTCCAGCTTCCCTAAATCTTCAGCTAAGGTAACTTGGGCAGAACCATGAGTGTAGAGATGCAGGGCCTCCTCTCTGCTAACCCTTTCTCCTGGGTCAACAACGTACCTATTCACTGCCGCATCAATGCTTACCCATGGATCAGCCGGTTCTATTGGAGAGTCTGTGCTAAACCCAAGCTTGGTAATGCTAGAGAGGGTCTTCAGTCTGTAAGCCCACTTTGCCCTCTCTTCCCCTACCCTGTTTACTATCCACCAGTCGCTCACTATGAAGTGAGGCTGAGCTGAAATCCTGACTTTTAGCTCCTTTATCCTCTCCAACTGATCATCCCTAACTAAGGAAGCATGTTCGATCCTTCCTGAAAATTCTGCCTCTTCAAAGGCATCCAGTGCCACATCAACGGCTTTATCTCCTATAGCATGGACTGCAACGTCCAACCCTAAAGGCTTAGCCCTCTCGATGACCTCAACTATTTCATCTTTATTCATTACGAGCTCTCCAGAAGTTGTTGGATTATCAGTGTAAGGTTCACTCAGCAATGCTGTTCTAGCACCTAAACTGCCATCAACGAAGAGCTTAACTCCCCATATTCTCAGCCTTCTTCCCTCGAATTTTCCCAGGTTCAGCTCCTCAAGCTTATCCAGCAACTCGGGGCTTAGGTACGCAAAAACGTTCATCTTTAGTCTTCCTTCCCTCTCGAGCTCAAAGAGCGCCTTTAGAGCCTTTTCTCCCACGCTCATGAACCCTACAGAGTGAACACCCAAGCTAAGAAGGTGCTCCTGAGCGCTCTCTATGTAGTGCTTGTAATCCTTAACAGTCAGTATTTTCTCGTTTATTATCTTCCTACTCTCTTCTAGGGCCCTCTCCCTAACTATTCCAGTTGATTCGTCAAAATCTTTGGATGGCTTCAAGTTCAAGAGGTCAATCATCTTTGAGTTCATAACCGCCACATGAAAGCACCTTCTGTAGAGAAATACGGGCCTGTCTATAACATCTAGGTCTTCTCTCGTTGGCCATCTTCCAAGCTCATCTTGATCCCAGCCAAACCCAAATATTATTCTTCCTCTTCCCTTCTTCACCCTTTCAACTAACTCTTCCATTGACTTAACTCCCCTTAAATCTACCATTTCCAAGCTCATTCCAAGCTCGTCCAAATGGAGATGAGAATCAAAGAATGCTGGCATGACGAACTTTCCCTTCAAGTCTATTATTTCTCCTCCAGCCAATTCCGCAATTCTGAGAGCAGTTGATGAGTCCCCTGCATAAAGGACTCTTTCGTTTGAAATAACTAATCCAGAAACCTTCTTCACTGGGGAAAAGGATGTGTATATTGTTCCATTTATGAGGGCCTTCATGCAATCACCTATATGTTTTACACCCATGAAATTTTTAACTTTCGTGAATAGAGTAGACTGGTGGTTAAACGTGAAGAAGTTGCTTATGGGTAATGAAGCCATAGCTTACGGAGCTTTGGAGGCTGGAGTTTCTTTTGCTACTGGTTATCCTGGGACTCCTTCTACGGAGGTTATAGAGACTATAGCGAGATTGAAGCCAGAAGTTTTTGCGGAGTGGGCTCCAAATGAGAAGGTTGCTTTAGAAGAGGCCGCTGGAGTGTCTTACGCTGGACTGAGGAGTCTAGTTACCATGAAGTGTGTTGGACTAAACGTTGCGGCAGATCCCCTGATGAGCTTGGCATATTCAGGAGTTGAGGGAGGGCTTGTAATTCTAGTTGCCGACGATCCTGGGCCCCATACAAGTCAAACAGAGCAAGATGACAGATACTATGGAAAGCTTGCCTTACTACCAGTTCTTGAGCCTTATGATCCCCAGGAGGCTCATGATTTAATAATATACGCTTACGAACTCAGCGAGAAGTACAAGGTTCCAATAATATTTAGAACAACCACTAGGGTTAACCACACCACGGCAGACGTTGAAGTTGGTGAGTTTAAGGAGCTTAAGAGAGAACCGAAGTTCAAGAAGGACATAGAGAGGTACGTTAGAGCAAGCATGGAGGGGAATAGGAAGAGACACAAGTGGCTCAACGAGACTTTGAAGAGAATAGAGGAGGAGTTCAACACATTGAGGTTCAACTGGATTGAGGGAGAGGGAAGAGTTGGAATAATAGTCGAGGGAGCTCCATATAACTACGTTAAGGAGGTAGTTCCTCAGATAGAAGAAGATTTCAAGATACTAAAGTTATCAACTCCTCACCCACTTCCCAGGAAGCTCGTTGTTGAGTTCCTTAGGAGCGTTGACGTTGCCTTAGTCGTTGAGGAAGGAGCACCTTTCTTGGAGGAGGAGATCAAGGTAGTTGCATATGAAGAAGGCCTCAACGTTCCAATATATGGAAAGAGAACCGGACATCTACCGTTGGAGGGAGAGCTAACGCCAAGACTCGTCAGAAACGCTATTCTAAAGCTTTTGGGAAAGGAAAGGGAAGAGGTCAAGTTGCCCAAGGAAGTGGAAGAGGCAAAAGCTTTGGCTCCAAAGAGGCCTCCAGTAATGTGCCCAGGCTGTCCCCACAGGGGGACTTATAGGGCCCTTCTAGATGCCCTAAGAGAATTAGGATATGGAAAGTTCGATATCCCAATTCATGGAGACATTGGCTGTTATGCGCTATCCCTGCTCCCACCCCTAGAGGCAATATGGACAGAATTCGTTATGGGGGCTAGTATAAGCTTGGCCAACGGACAAAGCGTAGCTATGGGTAAGAAGATAGTTGCCACAATAGGGGATTCAACGTTCTTCCACAATGGAATCCAACCATTAATTGATGCAGTGTACAAGGACTTAGACGTCCTGGTGATAATCCTAGACAACAGAACAACTGCTATGACAGGTCATCAGCCGCACCCTGGGACTGGAGGAAGTGAAACTGGAAGGAAGTTCAGGGAGATAGACATAGAGTCTGTAGTTAGAGGAATAGGGGTTAAGTACGTTAAAACTGTCGATCCATACAATCTAAAGGAGACAAAAGAGGCAATAAAGGAGGCTATGAAGGTTAAAGGACCTGCAGTTATTATAGCGAAGAGGGAATGTGTGATACCAGTCATAAGAAGAGGGGAGATCGGAGAAATACCAGTGGTTGTGGAGGACAGGTGTACTGGATGTAAGGCCTGTATACTTTTAACTGGATGTCCAGCGCTTGTTTATGAGCCAGAAAAGAAGAAGGTCAGGATTGACCCCTTGATATGTACAGGGTGTGGAGTGTGCAACCAGCTCTGTCCATTTGATGCAATTAAGTTCCCAAGCGAGCTTTGATCTCTATTTTTATTATATCCCCCACCTCAAAATTTCCACCAATCAGCTTAACTCTCTCTTCGTTGCAGTAAACCCCAATCCCTCTAACTTTAACACCGTTGGCAAGTACTTCAAAGTTAGGTTTAAATATTCCAACTCCATTTTCGAGTATCTCTTGAGCTTTTACATCAATTCCAAACAGCTTCCCTTCTCTTCCAGAGAAAATTGCCCCATAGCGGTAGTGAGGAAGACCTCCCTCTATATTTCCCAGCGGAGTCATTCCTTTTCCCTTCGTTTCAAGGGGCTTAAGCCAGAGATAATGCCCTTTCCTCTCCACCACTTCAAATGTATTTCCTTTAACAATTGGAACAAGAGGCTTAACCTCTGGAAATAGAGGAAAAGCTCCCCTGGCTCTATACCTATCGTTGCAATCTCTAACCTCAAAGTGGGCATGCTTGTCGCTCCAAGGAGAGAAAAAGCCTGAAAGCCTTAACTTTCCAATTTCATCCCCTAGGAAAACTTTCTCGCCAATCTTAACGCTAGGATCAACGTGGAGAACCTTTAGGCAGAATTCACCCAACTTAAAAACCATAAGGTAGTCGTGATCAACTGGGATATATCTCGGAGTTCTAATTTTTCTCACCTCGATGAGCTTCCCCTCCTCAAATGGGAAAAGGGCCCTGTCTTCAAAATAGACATCAACAGCTGTTCCAATCCTATGCCCTATGTATGGAGTGTTGAAAAAGGAGTACCTAACGTTTGGAATAGTAATCCACAGCCCATTAACCCTTGCAATTTTCATTCACCTCACCTCAATGAACTCCCAGCCTCTCCTGTGAACTTCTACCCCCTCTGCCTTTATGTTTGAGCGCTTTATGAGGTCTATTAGATCTTTGATAAAGCGCCAGAATTTATCCTCATCGACCATTATTTTGTAGCTCTCGGGGAAATTCTCCATCAGTAATTCCTTAAACTCCCTGCCAGCCGCCTTTAGGTTTAATATCTCAAAGAAGTAGTAGTCAGTAAAGCTCCTTGTTTCCCTAATTATTTCTTCAACGTCCGTGATCCCTGGGATTATTGGGCTTACGAATGCATAATTCTTTATTCCCTCGTCTTTTAGCGTTTTTAGGGCGTTTACTCTTGCCCTTTGGACCGGAGCAAATGGCTCTATTAGACGTTTTTCCCTCCCCTCAAAGCTGTTTATTGTTAGCCCGACCTCTATCTTCTCAAACATCTTGAAAACATCTATATCTCTAATGACTAGAGGAGACTTCGTTAGGACGCTGAGCTTGTTCCTCTTATTCATTGCTTCGAGCGTTCTTCTCGTGAGTTTTAGCTCCTTCTCTATTGGCTGATATGGATCAGAAATGCTGGACATGAAAACCTCTCCATAAACTCTCTTCCTTGCAAGCTCAGGAGCATTTACCTTTATCTCAACCCAGCCTCCCCACTCTCCATAGGGTTTCCACTTGCAGATAAACTTTGCGTAGCAGTATTTGCATGCAAATTGGCAACCTACGTATTGATTTACCACCCAATCGACCCCAGGAATTTTGCTTTTTGTGTAGATGCTTTTGGCCCTCACATTAATAATTTTCATGTGGTATCACCACTTATATTTGGGAGGAGTGAAAGTTACGGCCAAATGTAACACTGAACTGCTAACGAACAGCTAACTAGACCGATAGTTCCCTAATGCATAAAAACTAAGGGAGTTATATAACCTTGATGGCCGAGTGATTTTTTAAACCCTCTTTTGCTCCTTTTATCATACATCCACTTTAAAAAGGGCTATAGAGGAGAAGTTCGGGAGCCTTAATGAGCTCCAGATGAGGGCTTTTGAGGAGAACGGCACCGATGGAGGGTTTTCTTTGTGGCTTTTTCCAGCTTTTTCATCTCTGATGCCATTCTCTCTGCAAGACTCTCTCGTTCTTCTTCTGTCATCTCAAAGATGGACTTTTCGAAAGAATAGTAAACACTTAATCTTTTTGACCCTCTTGTAGTTCCATAAGGTTCTTCCCATTTGATGTCTTCTGGAGATATCCCCCCCATTGCTTCAGCTATTTCTTTAATATGTTGCTGGAGACACCTTTGTATTCGTTTGTTTTCTTCTGGAGACGGCTTTCCGATATAGATGCTAAGCTAACTGCAAATTTGTAATCCCATATGCGCTATTCATACGCAACATCGAAAACTCCACTTCCAAACACGAGTTTATGTTCTGGTCGTGGTCTAAGATTTCTACCGTATTTATCCAAAACTCTTCTCCAGATATCCAAGTAAGCTTCTTGTCTTGGCCCTAATCTGCTAACGGCGCTCTTACTAATTTTTCTCCACTGGTTGGGCATTACAACAACATCAAAGTTAACTGCATATGGCGAATTTTCGATCTTTACCGCCTTCACTTCAAGCCCAAAGAACCCAATATCTTGACCAGTATTCTCGTTGAGCCAGTTTAGCGCCTGTTTATGCTCTTCTGAGAAATTTTCGGCTATCCACACTATAACCTTTGCATCCAAGCCCGATGCATAAGTAAGAATTTACCAAGGTGATCATGGTTTGTTTTTTCAAATTGGTTTTCAATAATCACGACATCTCCCCTGTTTGCATCTCTTGCGACTATGTCCGCAAAATAACATCCAATCTGGTATTCCCTTTCAATGTCTTCGAGTTCTACTCCTATTTTCTCTTCAAGAATTTCAATGTTCTCAACAAGCCAATTGCTGAACTCTTCCTCCCGAGAAAAGACTTTCCTAATGGGGAACACATCCAAACGGGCAATTTCTGCCCTCCTATTACCGTTGTTAGAATGTGTTTTTTAAGTTATAACACTATCGCATTAATTTTAGGATTAAATTCACTTGATAATTTTCTCCTCCCATCAACGAGCCTCGCTATCCTCTCGGCAAGCTTCAACTCCTCTGGTGTGTTCACGTTTAAAGCCAAAAGAGGATTTCTTAGCTCAACGAATTCTTCTCCCTCATAGAAAACTCCATTAATTCCTACAATTGCGTATCCTCTGTAAGTTGCAACTCCAAGGTCTTTTGACACGATGTTTAAAGGCAAACCTCCAGTGATGCTGGTTTTTTCTTTTCAAGCTCGCTCCTTATAAGGGCAATATCACGCGCCTTTACGAAAGGCAGATCTGCTGAGACTCTTACAAATGGCTCAAACTCCTTCAAGAGCCACTGAACGTCTTCAATATAGCGTGTTGACGAAGGGAATCCTCTCCCGGAGGCGTAGTTCCCTGGTTTTTGGTGTGTTCTTCGAGAGAGCAACAAGGGTTTCATCTATCTTTGAGCTCTCATTGTTTATCTGCTATTTTCAATACTGGTTTTTCTTTATCCCATTCTGGTAGACTTTCCACCCGCTAAGATGATTATCATTGCTATCACAAAAAGAGGATTTTTACATAATTCAAAGCTTTTGTGAAATCCGTGTCCATAGTGACTACTGTAAGATCAAAAACGTTTGCAACAGCACACTGGTAGGCATCGTCGAAATCAAGATTGAGGGTCTTATGTATCCTAATGAGTTCTGGATAGCCCTCTACTGGTAAAGAGAGAATCTCCACATTTGGAAGAACATCTTCTATGAATTCTTCAAAAACCTCTGGTTTTCTTAATTTGAAAAGTATCACTCCAATTGAGTGCAGAGAAAAATCTGTCATATAAAGTCTATCAATATTCTCAGAAAGAAATTTCTTTGCCTCCTCTTTCTTCTTTTGACCAAGAAGGATCTCCAAGAAAACATTTGTATCCACAAGAAACATCAAGTCCTCCACTCCAAAGCCTTGTGTTGAAGTTCAACTGAGGAAAGCTCCGACTTAACTTTGCCTTCCCATGAAAACGTGAATCCCTTTCTTTTTTTCTCACGATATTTTTTAAGAAGGAACTCTGCATAATCAAAAACCTCCTTTTTAAGCTCAGGAGGAAGTTTGGAGAGAACCTTCTCGATCTCTTGCATATTCTCACCGAATAGAATTTGGTTCAGAAAACTTTTAAACTTATGCGTCAGTTTCATTCCAATAGCATAAATACAAAAGCCATAAGTAAAAGTGTTTCGGCTCTTGTTATCTCCGCTACTGCTCCAATGAGGTCCCCATTTAAACCTCCGAAATTGTCTATACTAACCTTCATGACGTATGCACTAACCAAAAGTCCAACAACTGAAAATGGCCTCTGGGTTATAAAATCCTATAGGGAAGATGAGGACTGAACATAACAAGGTGCCAACAGTTAATTGCCTTTAGTTCATCTTTTCCATAAAGTACCATCCTAATCCTGATCCAAGTGGTTTTTTGGTGGCTAAAGCAAGGAGCATTGCATACTTTGAGTTCAGCTCAGCTAGAAATATTGCATAAAATGGGAGATAGTTTAGAGAGTATATCTGAACAAAAAGTACCATTACAACAGCAAAAATTCCAGCTATACACGTGTTCAGATCTTTCATGGTTTTAATCTTCTTTTTTCTGTCTCCTTTAGCCATAACTCCATCGGCCCAGTCGGCTAGTCCATCCAAGTGGAGCAGGCCTATTATGGAGTAAAGCGAGAGAATTGCTAAGATGTTTTTCATAGGAAGGTCAAGGTATAAAATCAAAGTGGGCAGAGAGGAGGTAAGGGTAGCAAGCAGAGGAAAGGCCCATATTTCATTCCTAGCTTTTTCGAAGTTTCCCCTTATTGGGACTCTTGTCATGAAGGGGATGATGTTTCTCATGCAACCACCTGGCTAATTAATCCAATTGCAAGAAAGCTTAAAAAGTCTGCCCCATGTACGAATACTGCCAGGATAAGCAGTAGGGGCGATTTAAATCACTAATACTACTTGAGAAAATCAGAAAAAGTTGAGAGGAATATAAAGGCTGAAATCATTGTTTACTAGGTGGGTTCAGTCTTAATCTTTTTTCATCTTTTTTATGGAATCTTAACTTAAGATAGTCTAACTCTAACGTCCTACTGATTATCCTGGACAATATCGGAGTATCAACAGTAAAATTTATAATTATTGCACAAAAGATATCCCAGGCTCCCCATTAAACCAATTGTACATCCCCAAGTTGGAGGGGAAAGAATGGAAGCAATAGCAGTTGAAGATCTCACCAAGAGCTATGGAGAAATCAAAGCCCTCGATTCTTTAACTTTTTCAGTGCAGGAAGGAAACATTCTCGGGATTATTGGACCGAACGGTGCGGGAAAAACAACCTTAATAAGAATTCTCAGTTTACTGCTTAAACCGGACAAGGGCAGAATACTCCTGTACGGTCATGAGGTTAATTCCCGCAAAAGCGAAATTAAAAACTTCTTTGCGCTTCTGCCCCAAGAGGCAAAGGCCCATTTTTACACCCTCACGCCTTTCGAGTACATTTACCACTACCTCAGGATGCGTGGATTTTCAAGGAAAGATGCCAAGATTCGGGCTGGAAAGGCTGTGGAGGAGTTTGGCATTGACTATGCCGATAAGATAATGTCAACGCTTTCGGGTGGCATGGTGAGGAAAACTCTGCTCGCCATGATTTTGTCGGCTGATGCTAAAATCTACTATCTGGATGAGCCTACTGTGGGGCTCGACGTTGAAAATCGCCTGAAGTTGTGGGAAATATTGAGAGAAAAAAGCAAGAACTCCACCGTAGTAATAACAAGCCACTATTTGAACGAAATTTCCAGCGTATGCGACAACGTGCTTCTCCTTAAAAAAGGAAGGGTGGTTGCTTTTGGTAAACCCGAGAAAATTGCACGGCAGTATCTATCACAGTTCCATTCGAAGATAGTTGTTTTTGGGGAGTTTACCAAGGAGGACTATACAACAAGGAGGGCAGGGAAGAACACTTTCGTCTATGCCAAGTCAAAATCAGAGGAAAGAGAGGTGATTGAGGAGCTAAAAGATACTGGAATCCCTTTTAAAAGAGAGGAACTGACCATAGAAGATATATTCCTTGTGGGGAATTTGAGATGAACCTCTGGGCAATAATTGAGTATTATGGGAACGCATTAATGAAGAGCAAAAGCTCAATCTTAAGTTTTGCCATACAACCACTTTCGTTTATTTTTATCGTCTATGTGATTAGTGAGGGCAGATTTCTTTCATCCGCCATTGCAGGAGCCATCGTCAGCTTCATCGTCGGGGTTGGGATGGCAGATCTTCCAATAGAGCTGGTGGGGATGAAAGTTCGTTCAAAATTTTACGATATAATGATGTCTTTACCTGGAAACTCAGCAGAGAAGATGCTCGGAATATCGATAGGCATGAGTTTGCCGGCTACGCCCTACTTGGCAATACTCATTCTCACCCTCCTTGCAAAGTTTGGGCTTTCTCACATAAAATATGTAGCCTTCGGTGTGGTTTCTCTGTGGATATGGAGCACGACCATTGGAATGTACATGGGTGTCAAAATGAGGGAACCCCTTACGGTTATGAGGCTGTCAACGGTTTTAACAACCATACTAACGGTTTTTCTTCCGGTTTATTACCCCATAACTCTCGCACCCGAGAAACTACGCTATGTTCTCCTCCTTATACCCACCGTCAGTGCTTCCCACCTGATAGCATATGACCATCCGCAATATGAGAATTTGTCTATGGCATCATTGGTGTTCTGGCTGGTTTTGTGCTTGGTATTGATTCTTACCATCGAGTTCAGGGAAGATTAGATTGTTATTCCTCTTCCTTCGTTGGGAGTCCCGGATGAAGTGAGCTCGAAAACTATTGTCATGCATCCTGCAATGAATCCCCAATTGCATCGTCCAGGAAAGGAGGGAGCTCCTTTAAAATCCCGGGCTTTTTTTGTGTCATAGTAAAAGAAGTTAAAGAGGGCTATCTTTCCCCCTATATACTCAGCTATGTTAATCCCGATGAGCTCATCAGCAACTAGGTTTACCGGATCAACTTCAACTTTAAAGCTCTCCTCCAAGAGCAGAGCAGCTGTCAAAAGTGCTTGGATATTTATATCGTTTAGATAGCTCCCCATGAGTTGCTCAATGCCATCTTCTTACCCTATGTGATTGAGTTCAACATGAAAAGCGACTACGCAAGGAAGAAATACATTGAGATAGCAAAGGAAATTGGGTTCAACACCGCTGAGATGGCGAAAAAAGCTTATGCAGATCCCCCGGTGAGCTTCAATCCCGTGGAGCCCAGCGTTGAAGATCTATAAAAAAGCCCCGCTTAACAGTTCTTCCTAAGCGAAAGCTTAAAATATTTTTGTGAATAAATATGAATGCATTATAGTGGAAGAGATGCTCTACATGATAAAGTAAGCTAGTGAAGTACTTGGTGTCTCAAAAACAATCCAGAAATGGGGCAGGGAAGGAAAAATCATAACCGTTAGAACACCTGAGCGGGGTTGAGCGTGATGATTTGCCCCCAATGAACCCGGAGGGGGGCTGAACGTGATGAAACCCAAGTCCGTCGTGAGGGTTGATTTGAATGGACGAAGATTTACTCACACTCACTCATAAAAACTCACGACGGACAGATCCCAGAAAGAAGGGGCGATTTTGGGAGATAGATTTTGCTAGGGGGATTGCGCTGACGATGATGCTAATCTCTAATTTCGTTACTGATCTACAATTTTTCCTAGGATATTCCGAATACAAGACATTCTGGAAAGTATTTGCATATGCAACGGCTTCACTGTTTGTCTCCATCTCTGGGCTTTCCCTATGGATAAGCCACTCAAGAGGAAGAGAAATAAAAAGGGACATTATGAGGTTTGTAAAGCTCTTTGGTCTGGGAGTGCTGATAACGCTAACAACCCACATTGTACTTGACAAAGGGACAATCTACTTTGGAATCCTTCATTTCCTGGGAGTAGCATCAATCCTTGCAATCCCTTTCTATTCTCTGGGATGGAAGAATGTTTTTCCAGCTTTCTTCTTTCTTGCAGGAGCTAAGGTTGTGAAAAATTTCCATGCAGACACTCTCATCCTGCTTCCCCTGGGAATTACGCCAAGAAGTTTTTTCACTTTAGATTACTTTCCAATCTTTCCCTGGTTTGGAGTTTTCCTCTTGGGGACCACTATAGGATCTCTAATTTATCCAAGTGGGGAGAGAAAACTCAAACTAAAAAACCCTAACAATCCCATTGTTAACTTCATCTGCTTCCTGGGAAGAAACACGCTAAAAATATACCTCCTTCACCAGCCAATATTCGTGGGCCTGCTAATGCTTATTTATGGGGAGCTACCTAATATGAATCTGTGATAAGGAATGTCCTAAAACTGTTGGCTCTGCTCGCAGATGAGATTGTGATAGTAGCTCTAGTGATCATCTTCTTAAGAAGAGTCTCTGCAAGGTTAGCCGTAATAGTAGGTGGCGCGCTCATTTTATTCAACCTTTTCCTGGTTAAGTTACTCTGGGGAACTCTCAAAAAGAAAGCTGAAGTTGGCGCTGAGGCTCTAATTGGAGAAAAGGCCGTAGTTGTTGAGGATTTAAATCCAGTTGGACTTGTAAAGGTGAAAAATGAATTATGGACGGCCGAATGTATAAGTGGAACCGCCAGAAGGGGAGAAAAAGTTAGGATAGTTCAGGTTAAAGGAGCTAAGCTACTCGTGGAAAAGGACGACAATGCGGGAAAATTTTTATAAACCATTTTTAGAGCTCATGGTTGAGGGGAGTAAAGATGGTCAAGCTCAAGGCCATCATCGTAAAGGATAGGGACGGCGAGGAATTCCTAAGGTGCCCCAGGTGTGGAATGGTATTCAAGAGGAGGAAGGACTACACAAAGCACGTTAACAAGGCTCATGGCTGGCTCTTTGGAAGGGGTAAGCCAAAGGGCAAGAGACTCCAGAAGAAGTACCTCAAGGCCTCCCAATGAATTTTAATTTTTGATGATGAAACAGCCAGGACCCTGATGAGATGATGAATGGTGGGCTTAGCTGACGTAGCTGTTCTCTATTCTGGAGGAAAAGATTCCAATTATGCCCTTTATTGGGCCATAAAGAATAGATTTAGTGTTAAGTTTCTTGTAACGATGGTTAGTGAGAACGAGGAGAGCTACATGTACCACACGATCAATGCAAACCTAACTGACTTACAGGCAAGAGCCCTGGGAATTCCACTCGTGAAAGGGTTTACCCAGGGTGAGAAGGAGAAGGAGGTTGAAGACCTCAAGAGGGTTTTGAGTGGGCTTAAAATTCAAGGTATAGTAGCTGGAGCTTTGGCTAGCAAATACCAAAGAAAAAGGATAGAAAAAGTTGCCAAGGAACTTGGCTTAGAGGTTTACACTCCCGCGTGGGGAAGGGATGCTAAAGAATACATGAGAGAGCTCTTAAACCTGGGATTTAAAATTATGGTTGTTGGAGTTTCCGCCTATGGCCTGGATGAAAGCTGGCTTGGAAGAATACTCGACGAGAGTGCCCTCGAAGAGCTAATAACTTTAAACGAGAAATACAAGGTACACGTGGCTGGTGAGGGTGGAGAATTCGAGACCTTTGTTCTGGACATGCCCTTGTTTAAGTATAAGATCGTTGTTGACAAAGCAAAAAAAGTGTGGGAGCCCTGCACTTCTTCCGGAAAGCTAATAATTGAAGAGGCCCATCTTGAATCAAAATGAGGGGAATAATTGAAGATTTATCCCAGGATGGCCTTGGAGTTATTAATGGCATTGAAGTTCCCTTCTGCTACCCAGGGGATGAGGTAAGAATAACGAGAACTAGGGATAGATTTGGAAGAAAGATGGCCTCAGAATTTTCACTCATAACCCCTTCTCCCCTTAGACAAAGGCCGAGGTGCAGGCATTACGGAAAATGTGGTGGTTGCTTATGGCAGGGAATGAAATATGAGGAGCAACTAAAATTCAAGAAAGAGCTCTTTAGGAGAATTACTGGAATTGAAGCGGAAATACTTGGTTCGCCCAGGATTTGGGAGTTTAGGAATATAAGCAACTTCATAGTTTCGGTAAACGGGATAGGACTTAAAGAATTTGCGAGGCCAAAGACGGTTGTCGATTTAAAAGAGTGTCCAGTCTTCTCCAACAGGACTCCACTATATATAAGGGCAATGAAGGAATTTCTTAGGGAAAGCGGGCTAAAACCATGGAACTGGAAGGAGGGAGACGTTCACTATCTACAAGTTAGAGAGGGAAAGTTTACAGGTGAAGTTATGGTAAACATAATAGCCCATAGGCCCCCTGAAGAAACCATTCTAGAGTACTTCCCGTTTGCAGACTCAGTATACTGGAGCATAAAGAGGGATAAAAGAGATGACCCTTCAGGAGAGCCAATTCATCTTGGAGAGAAAGAATTTATATCCGAGAAAATTTTTGGAATTAAATATCTCCTTCGCCCTGGGATCTTCTTCCAGACAAACAGCTATGCCCTCCCTCTACTCTTAAAAGCAGTTGAAGGGTTCTTGGACGGATCTAAGGTGCTTGACCTCTACTCTGGAATCGGGACGTTCTCATTATACTTGACCAAGAAGGGATTCAACGTGGTGGGGGTAGAAATAAACAAGACTGCAGTTGAGGTTGCGAAGTTATCAGCTGAGCTAAACTCCCTCAACGTTGAATTCAAGGCCAAAAGGGCCGAAGAGGAAAATATTGAAGGGTACGACGCCTTGATTTTAGACCCTCCCAGGAAGGGGTTAGGAGAATTTGCGGGAGTTGTGGAGAAAAAAGGGCCTGAGAATGTAGTTTATGTATCATGCAATCCAAAGAGATTCATATTGGATTTCAAAAACTATCTATCAAGGTCTTACAAAGTGGAGGATGCAATTCTCATAGACATGTTTCCCCACACTCCCCATGTGGAAGCTGTGATTAAGCTAAGGAAATATTCATAAGTAGACCAACCCTCCTGTAAACCATGAAGGAGATCCTCCTTTTAGCTCTCATAAGCCTCGGCTGGATATTTAACTACTCTCACAGGATGGCCGTTCCAGCTTTGGCCCCCTTGATTAGGGAAGACCTAGGAATTGGAAATGCTGAGATAGGATTGTTAATGACTTCTCTTTTACTTCCCTACGCTCTAATTCAAGTTCCTGCTGGATATCTAGGGGACAGATTTGGAAGGAAGAAGATGGTCGTGCTCAGCATAATTGGGTATTCTTTATCCTCAGCTCTTATTTTCGTAGCTAGGGATTACTGGGAACTTGTTGGCATTAGAGCCCTCTATGGATTCTTTGCTGGCCTTTACTATGCTCCGGCCACAGCTTTGATTAGTGAGATATTCAAGAATAGAAAGGGTTCGGCCCTGGGGATATTCATGATAGGCCCCCCAATAGGTTCAGGAATAACTCCTCTAATAGTTGTTCCAATAGCTCTAACCTTTAGCTGGAGAACTAGCTTCCTCGTTCTTTCTTTGATGAGTACTATGGTAGGAATTCTTTTGCTCCTAACTATCAAAGAAGATTGGAAGAGCGTGGGAAGAGTAAGCTTTTCAATTCCCAGGGGAGTCATACTCCTCAGCATAGCTAATTTCCTGGGAATGTCAGCCTTCTTTGCAGTTCTAACTTTCCTAGTTTCATTCTTGGTTGACAAAGGAATGAGTGTAGAAAAAGCTGGATTGGCATTTTCTCTCCTCTCCACATTTGGAATTTTAGGCTCAATTCTTGGTGGATTTGTCTACGATAGAATTGGAAAAAGGAGCGTTTTACTCGCCTACCTTCTAAATTCCCTCTTTACATTTTTGATTTTAGTGAATCAGAACATCCTAATCCTAGTTCTCTTAGGTTTAGCAATTTACTCCGTCGGAGGAATAGTAACGGCCTATACAGCCGAAAAATCTAGAAAAGATAATTTAGGTGTAGTTATGGGTTTCGTGAATATGATGGGATTCTTTGGGGCTACAGTTGGGCCCTATGTTGTTGGGGTAATGATAGACAGCTTAGGCTATTCTAACGCCCTACTCTTCGTTCCGATCTCATATCTTTTAGCCGCAACTCTAATTTTCCTGGACGAAAAACTTCATTAACCCTACCTTTCAACGCTAAGATGGTGATCTCTATGGAAGATCCCTACATATGGATGGAAAACCTCGAGGATGAAAGGGTTCTGAAAATAATTGAAGAAGAAAACAAGAGGTTTAGGGAGTTTATTGGTGAGCTAAGCGACAAGCTGTTCCCCGAGGTATGGGAACAATTTTCCCAACCCACAATTGGAATGGCAAGGATAACCAAGAAAGGAATAATAGCTTCATACAGCGAGAAAGATAGAGTTGTGATAAAGTGGTTCAATGGTGATGTTATAGTTGATTCCAAGGAATTGGAAAGAGAAGTTGGAGATGAAGTTCTTCTCCAGGGATTCACAACGGATGAAGAGGGAGAAAAGCTCGCCTATAGCTTTTCCATTGGAGGGGCGGATGAGGGAATAACGAGGATAATAGACCTCAAAACTGGGGAAGTCATAGAGGAGATAAAGCCCTCCATATGGAACATAACCTTCCTAAAGGACGGCTACTACTTCACAAGGTTTTACAGAAAGGAGAAGACTCCCGATGGGGTTAATCCTCCAGCCGCAAGAATGTTCTGGAAGGACAGAGAAGGGGAGAGGATGGTCTTTGGAGAAGGGCTAACATCGGGATACTTCATGAGCATTAGAAAAAGTTCCGACGGAAAGTTTGCGATTGTGACCCTAACTTATGGATGGAATCAAGGCGAGGTATACATCGGACCAATTGACAACCCCCAGGAATGGAAGAAGGTGTACTCTGCAAGTGTTCCAGTGGAGGCGATAGATGTTGTCAATGGAAAGCTGTACATCCTCACCAAGGAAGGGAAAGGGCTAGGAAAAATAATTGCCATAAAAAATGGGAAAATAGATGAGGTTATACCAGAGGGGGAGTTTCCGCTAGAGTGGGCTGTGATAGTGAGGGATAAGATATTGGCTGGAAGGCTCGTCCACGCGAGCTATAAGCTTGAGGTATACACTTTAAACGGCGAAAAGATTAAAGAAATCACCTTCGACGTTCCAGGAAGCTTGTATCCCTTGGACAAGGATGAAGAGAGAGTTCTTCTTAGATACACAAGCTTTACCATCCCATATAGGCTCTACGAGTTCAAGGACGATTTAAGGCTGATTGAGGAGAGAAAAGTTGAGGGGGAGTTCAGAGTTGAGGAAGACTTTGCCACAAGCAAGGACGGGACAAAGGTTCACTACTTCATAGTGAAGGGAGAGAGGGATGAAAAGAGGGCCTGGGTATTTGGCTACGGTGGATTCAACATCGCTCTAACTCCAATGTTCTTCCCTCAAGTGATACCATTCCTCAAGAGAGGAGGAACATTCATCATGGCCAACTTAAGGGGAGGAAGCGAGTATGGTGAGGAGTGGCATAGGGCTGGAATGAGAGAGAACAAGCAGAATGTCTTCGATGACTTCATAGCAGTCCTTGAAAAGCTAAAGAAAGAAGGCTATAAGGTAGCTGCATGGGGAAGGAGCAACGGTGGCCTCTTGGTTTCAGCAACATTAACTCAAAGACCCGACGTTATGGATTCCGCATTGATAGGGTACCCAGTGATTGACATGTTGAGGTTCCACAAGCTCTATATTGGTAGCGTTTGGATTCCAGAATACGGAAATCCAGAAGATCCAAAAGATAGGGAGTTCCTCCTGAAGTACTCTCCCTATCACAACGTTGATCCTAAAAAGAAGTACCCACCAACGCTAATCTACACTGGCCTCCACGATGACAGGGTTCACCCGGCACATGCCCTCAAGTTCTTCATGAAGCTGAAGGAAATAGGTGCCCCGGTTTATCTAAGAGTTGAGACGAAGAGTGGTCATATGGGCGCTTCTCCAGAGACAAGAGCCAGGGAGCTCACAGATCTCCTGGCCTTTGTTCTCAAGACCCTTTCCTGATATCCTCTTCTATTATTCTTTTCATCCACGTACCCTTCATGAACCACATGAGCGCTATTGTTGCCGCTAAAAAGTTGCTCATGCCCATGCCAAAGAACACGCCCTTTGGAGTCATTCCAAAAAGCTCTGCAAGCGGTATCCAAACTCCTAATAGATTAATTCCCGGAACGTACCCGAAAATGTAGCTTAGAGGTATCCTAAAGCCCCAAAGACGGAGCATATCTAAAATCATTCTCTTCTTTGTGTGGCCCGCAGAGCTGAAAGTCATCGTTACAACGACAAATATTCCGTTGAAGAATGGAACTGAAGTCAGGAAGTATTTGAGCACGTATTCACTCTGGGCAATAACCTCTGGATCATCCAAGAATACCCTGAAAATCGGAACCCTAAAGATCCCAATTATGAGCACAGCTAGAGAGGCTATCATGAAGTTAGTTATCATTGCCCTCTCAGCTATCTTCTTTGCCCTCCCATATTTCTCTGCCCCTATATTCTGAGCCACCATGGTTCCCATTGCCATGCTTATTCCTCGAGCTATGCTCGTTAGAAAGTTCACAAGACGAGTGGTTATTGTGTAAGCAGCGTAAGCCACATCCCCATAACCATAAATAATTCTAGTGAGAAAAACAAAGCCAAAGCTATTCGCTGATTGCCCAACTGCTGCTGGTAGGCCAACGCGAAATATCCTCGAGTAGAAGTGGAAATCTGGCTTGAGGGTCTCTCTCGTTAGGTGAAGGCCAAGTTTTCCACGTGTCAAGAGCCAAGCTCCTATAAGAGCTCCAGTAGCATTTGAGAGAACTGTAGCTATCGCGGCCCCAGCAACCCCCCACTTTGGGAAGGGTCCAATGCCAAATATAAGGAGTGGATCAAGGATTATGTTCATGAAGACTGTAAGCATGCTTATCTTCACTGGGGTTTTTGTATCGCCAGCAGCTCTCATTAGAGCTGAAAAGGCTATGAAAGTGAAGGAAAACGGAACCCCAGCAAAAACAACTGTAGCGTAGGCCTTTGCATAGGGATAAACGTTTGGAGTGACTTTCATGAAGTGAAGAGCATATGGAAGAATAGCAAGACTTATAGCGGCAGTTAGGGTTGAAAAAAGAAGCATGAGAGAGTAAAGGGCTCCAGCGGAGCGGTTGGCCCTCTCGTACTCTCCAGCCCCTATATACTGCCCAATGAAGGCGAAGCCAGCTGTTGCAAACCCCATACCAAGAGCCATTAGTGTCCCGATTATTGGCCAACTTGTCCCAGGAGCAGCTAGAGCTTCTCTCCCAAGCTTTCCAAGCCAAAATGTGTCTGTTATGTTGTATAGAACCTGAACAAGGTTGCTAATGATTAAAGGATACGCTAACTTGATGAGAGTCTTTTCTATTGGACCATTAAGGATTTGCTCTCGCATCGCTTGAATCTTTCCGCGCTCCATTTTTACCACGTCAGTGGTGCTCCTCAATAACACCCCTTAACCAGCTTCCCTTGAGGAACCAAGCCAAGCCTATAAGAGCTCCTATAACGTTACTTAATCCCATTCCAAGCCACATTCCTGCAGTGTCTTTCATGGCAACTCCCAGCCAATAGCTCAACGGAATTCTGAGGATCCACAGCCTTATTATTCCAAGTACCATGCTCTTCTTCGTGTGTCCCGCACTATTAAAAACCTGATTTACAGCAGAGAATATACCGAAGAAGGGTAAGGAAGCTGAGAAGTACATGACAACTTTTTTGCTCTCAGCTATTACCATGGGATCATTGACGAAGAACTTGAAAATTGGAACCCTAAATATTGCAAACAAAAGCGTTCCAATGCTCAATATCGTGAAGTTTATGAGCATGGCTTTTTCAGCTATTTCCTTAGCCCTCTCGTACTTTCTGGCCCCAATATTTTGCCCAACCATAGTACCCATTGCCATGCTAATTCCATCTGAAAAGGCAAACATGAAGTTCGTTAACCTGTTAGTTATGCTATAGGTGGGAAAGGCAACGTCCTCATACCCCTTAATCCCATGGGCTTCACCATAAATTCTTCCAACCGTAAATATTACTCTAGTGAGTACTACGAATCCAAGGGCGGAGGTTGAGTCTCCAATGCTTGAAGGCAAGCCAACCCTAAATATTCTAGAGTAGAATTTTAGATCAGGCTTTAAGTTCTCCAGGGTTAAGTGTATCCCAACTTTTCCAGTAAAGAGGAGGTAACCCCCAATCAAGGAGCCAACGCTGTTCGAGAGCATCGTTGCAATGGCCGCTCCAGCAACTCCCAACCTGGGAAATGGTCCCCAGCCAAAGATAAAGAATGGATCTAAGATAATGTTTAGGATGATTGTACCTATGTTGATCTTAACGGGAGTTTTCGTATCTCCAATAGCTCTCAGGAGAAAGTTAAACGCGAAGAGCGTAAATGAGAAAGGTATTCCTGCAAAGATTATTCTTGTGTATGTTAGGGCATAGGGAAATATAGTTTCGCTAACCTTCATGAATCTCAAAAAGTAGGGAGCTAATACTATTCCAAATATACTCATCCCAGTGGCAAAAATTAAGAGGAGCGAATACAGAGCTCCAGCATAGCGGTTGGCCTTCTCATAATCTCCTGCCCCAATGTATTGACTCACAAAGGCGAAGCCGGCAACCACGAATCCACTACCTATGCTCATGAGAAACCAAACTAGGGGCCAGGCCGTCCCAGGGGCTGAAAGCTCAATTCTCCCCAATTTACCAAGCCAAAAAGTGTCGGTTAAATTGTAGAGAACGTGAACGAGTTGATTAATTATTATAGGATAAGCTAACACTAAGAGAGTAGGGACAATGGGACCGTTGAGTATCTTCTCCCTGTTGGCCTCTATTTTTTCTCTGCTCATCTCGATTAGATAGGAATCTAAGCGTTTTAAAAAATTTATTATGGATAAAAAAGCCCACTACTTCCTCTTCCTTAGCTCAGACAATAGATCTTTAACGGCGTTGACGAGTTCTTCAAGAGTAGCATTATCGTGATTTATTCCTATTGTAATCTTCATGTCAGTTGTCGCAAATGAGATATAAACGGTATTCCCCTTGCTATGTGCAAAAAACTGTTCCACAGTTTCCTCTCCTGCATCAACTTCCTCTTCTGCCCCAGCAGGTATCTCTGGACTATCCTCAAGTATCATGGGTCTTGGCTCCATCTCAGCATCACCTCCATCTCTTGACCGTTGGTTAAATTTAAAAATGCTTAGCTTTAGCCTAATCCGAGGTGGGAAGTAATGAAGCCAATGTACAGGTCAAGGTCATGGAGAAGGAAGTACGTTAGGACACCTGGGGGAAGAGTTGTAATCCACTTCGAGAGGAAGAAGCCAAAGATTGCTCACTGTGCAATGTGTGGCAGGCCACTGAACGGAATTCCCAGGGGTAGGCCTGTTGAAATGAGAAAGCTACCAAAGACAAAGAAGAGACCCGAGAGGCCAATGCCACACCTCTGCCCTAGGTGCATGCGTAAGGTAATGAAGGAGCAAATTAGAGCTCAACTCAGCTGAAGGGGTGCCCCATGCCCAAGGGGTGCCTCGTAATAACTGTTAGTGGTTTAGCTGGTTCGGGTACAACTACCCTATGTAGAAAGTTGGCCGAGCACTACGGCTTTAAGCACGTCTACGCAGGTTTAATATTCAGGCAGATGGCAAAGGAAAGAGGGATGACCTTAGAGGAGTTCCAGAAGTATGCAGAGCTTCATCCAGAGATAGATAGAGAGGTTGATAGGAGACAAATAGAGGCCGCTAAGGAATGCAATGTTGTAATTGAAGGGAGATTAGCTGGGTGGATGGTAAAGAATGCAGATTTGAAGATTTGGCTTGACGCCCCCATAAGGGTTAGGGCTGAAAGGGTTGCAAAGAGAGAGGGAATAAGTGTTGAAGAGGCCTTTATGAAGATAGCTGAAAGGGAAATGCAGAACAGGAAAAGGTATTTAAACCTATATGGTATCGACATAAACGACCTTTCCATATATGATTTGATAATTGACACATCTAAATGGTCGCCCGATGGGGTCTTCGCAATTGTGAAGGCTGCCATCGACCACCTGGACCCCGTCGGCGACGCGGGGTCGAAAAAAGAGAAGGAGGTGGGATGAATGCCTGCAATCGATGTTGGTAGAATAGCTGTAGTAATCGCTGGAAGAAGAGCTGGACAGAAGGTAGTTGTTGTTGATATCATAGACAAGAACTTCGTTCTAGTTACTGGGGCAGGGCTCAACAAGGTTAAGAGGAGAAGAATGAACATAAAGCACATTGAGCCCCTTCCACAGAAGATTGACATTCCCAGGGGAGCAAGCGACGAGGAAGTTAGAACTGCCCTTGAGAAGGCAGGAATAAGCCTTGCCTGATTTCTTATTCTTTTTAATAAAGTTTAAGTTTTCCTACTTGTAATATTCTCTCATGATTGGCTCAATATTTTATTCCAAGAAGTTTAACCTCCATAGACCTAGTGAGTATCATCCAGAGAATCCCAAGAGACTCGAAATCGTTCTTTCCAAGGTCAGAGAGCTTGGACTTGAAGAAAGAATAGAAGAACCAAACCCAGTTGAAGAGACTTTCGTTGAGAAAATTCACGACAGGGATTACATCAACTTCGTTAAAGAGGCCGTTGAAAAAGGAATTACGAGACTTGACCCAGATACCTACGTCTCCCCTGGGACTTGGAGTGCGGCATTGTTAGCTTTAGGAGCCGCAAGGAGTGCAGCTTTATCGGCCCTTCACTATGGAGGCCTCCACATGGCTTTAGTTAGGCCCCCTGGGCATCACGCAGGAAGAAGAGGTAAAGCAATGGGGGCTCCAACTTTAGGCTTCTGCATCTTCAACAACGCGGCCTCTGCAGTTGTCACCTTGAAAGAAGAGGGAGTTGGAAAAGTTGTTGTAATAGATTTTGACGCTCATCATGGAAACGGGACTCAGGAAATATTCTGGAACGATCCCGATGTGATTCACATAGATCTACACGAGAGAGACATCTACCCAGGGAGTGGGGATGTGAGTGAAGTTGGAGGGTCAAATGCTTATGGGAGCAAGATAAACCTCCCAATGCCCCACTATTCTGGGGATGGGGATTACATATATGTTTGGGACGAAATTGTGCTTCCAATAGTTGAAGAAGTTAAGCCAAAGGTCATCGTAATTTCCGCGGGCTTTGATGGATTTAAAGGGGATGGTCTAACAACATTAAGGCTCACAGAAAGTTTTTACTCTTATGCAGGGGCTACATTAAATAAATATCCCTTGGCATTTATATTGGAAGGCGGGTATGGAGTAGGGTTAGATAAAGGTTTTCCGGCCTTCATAATGGGCTACGAAGAGGGTAAAGCGAAAGCTCGAGAAGAGCCAAGATATGAGACCCTAAAGTTGGCGGAGGAGGTTAAGGACATCTTGAGTCCCTGGTGGTCGTTATAAGTTTTTAGAAGAATTATGGTGGGCCCGCGGGGCTTCGAACCCCGGACCTCCCGCTTATCAGGCGGGCGCTCTGACCAGGCTGAGCCACGGGCCCATTTGGTGCCCCGGCCGGGATTTGAACCCGGGTCGCGGGATCGAGAGTCCCGCATGATTGACCGGGCTACACCACCGGGGCGTGCCCAATAGTTTTCCCTAGCTATAAATTTAAAAAGTTTTCGATCCCCGCATTGATACTGTCAGGATAACTGGGGTATCACCTCCTGAAGCCATTCAGTCACATCACCAGGCGGTCCACCAAACCGAGAATGAATTCTAACAAAATTATACCAGAATGAAAACAGAAAAACAAACCTGTGAACCCTCCTCCAGTCTCTAGCCCTGAAGTTATTCCAGAAACGCTTTGTTCTCTCTTTAACAGTCCTAAACCAGCGCTCAACACAGTTCCTCGGCCCGAAAGTCACATGCAGATAATCCAGCCCGAGAGATTTAAACGCTGATTTATACCACGGCCCTTTGTCAACCAGGAAAATTGGCTGTCCCTCGCAGGATTTCAAAACAACTAGAATGAAGTCCCTGGCAATCCACCAGTTCCTAACGCTTGTAATCCATACTGCTAGGATTTCTTTGCTCTCAACGTCGATTGCAGCCCAGAGAAATCTCTTCTGGCCGTTGATCTTTATCACTGTCTCGTCAATTGCGATGAAGTTTCTCTGTTTTTTGACTGCGAGGATTTTCGGCTGGTAAACTGCTTTCGCGAATTTTTGGACTGTTTCCCAGACTGTTGTGTGGCTGATTTCGAGGATTGTTCCTACCTGTCTGTAACTTAGTCCGTGCAGGTACAGGTTTATTGCCCTGGTTTTCTTTTTTGCTGGGATTTTGTTCCGGCGAAAGGTTTTTAAGACTGAAACCAGTAAGTAAATAATGGTTTCAGTCCTCATTTCTCTCCCCTTTTCTGAAGAGGTATCAGAAACTTAAACCTAACGTCCCACTGCTTATCCTGACAGTGTCCCCGCATTGTTACTCTTACCTGAATTGTTCGAAGTTTTGGCTAGGAATATTATAAGCTAAAGTCTTAAATTATATTTTGGATAAATATAGTAATTGCCAGGAGGTGATAGTGTGGTGGCTCTTGACGAGCCTCTTCCTTATGTTGGAGTTACACCCATGCAAGTGTTAACTGCAATAGTAGTCTTAATAGTGGGGTATATTGTGGCAAAGGTAGTCGTTGCTTCCTTCAAGCGAGGGCTCAAGAAAACAAAACTTCCCGAGCTTGTCGTGGAATTCCTCGGAAGATTCCTCAGCGCACTCCTCTACGTGGCAGTAATACTACTCGCAGTTAGAGCCCTCGGTATCGAAGTTGGATCAGTAGTCCTGGGCCTGTCAGCAGTGATAGGTTTAATCTTGGGCTTTGGAATGCAGGACACACTCACCAACCTAGCAGCGGGCGTCTGGATAGCCGCCCTAAGACCCATTGACATTGGCGAAGTCGTTGAAGTTGCAGGAAAAGTTGGAAAAGTCAATGCCGTTGGCATAATGAGCACAGAACTGCTAACTGCAGACAATGTCCTCATAACAATCCCCAACAAACTCGTCTGGGGGAACGTTATAACCAACTACACGAGAATGCCAACGAGGAGGGTTGACGTAAATGTTGGAGTGGCCTATGGTACAGACCTCGACAAGGCCATTAAAGTGGCCATGGAGCTAATGCAGAACCATCCAAAGGTTCTCAAAGACCCCGCTCCAGCAGTTGTTGTAACAGAACTTGGTGACTCATCAATAAACCTCCAGCTTAGGGCATGGGCGAAGACCGAGGACTACTGGACCGTTAAGTTCGACCTAACCAAAGGCATATACGAGGCTTACAGAAGAGAAGGCATAGAAATACCATTCCCACAATTAGACGTACACATAAAAGAAATGCCAAAGTGAGGGGGTTTGTTCTTTACTTTTTTGTTTATTTTCAGTGACGGTCACTAACTTTACAGAGCTCTCCCGTTACTTACTATTCATAAGGAAGCTTTCATCATTCTTGACATGGACAGTCTTCACTCCCAAACCGATACCAGCAGAGAGTTTACCAATCTTGAGAGTTGCGCCTATAAAATAAGCACCATACAGCTGTACTTGAGATTCTCATAGGTAAGCTGAGGATCAAGACCAACGACGATGTACTCTAGTTCTCTCCATTTTTCTCTCGCTTCCCCACACTATTTCATCCCAAGTTTTAAGTCTTCAAATCAAACAACTTTAAATCATTGTAGAAGGAGTTTTCGGTTTTGCTCATTTTTACGTCAAATTCTCCTGTTGAAATTTCGTTGTTTTCTGAGATGCCTACGTTGCTGAAAATTGCCACGGCATTATACTTTTCCGCAAAAGTACTCCTTAAAGCTAAATGGGAGTACGATATAATAGACTGTCAGCAGTTCCTGTATTTCCCGTGTTTTTCATCTAAAGTGCACTTTGCTCTTAGGAAAATCCCCTAGTAATCACCTGGCATGAACTCTGGAAGGAGTATTGGAAAGATTACTTAGGAGCCATGGGCACTTTTGGTATCAAAATAGAAAAATCAATGAGCAAATTGACTTCCCACCATGTATCCGTCTCTCACCTCACCCAAAAGAGACTCCACTATATTGGTGTTGACAGTACTCTGATCCCAAATGGAATTGATTTTAGAAGACTACTCCCTGCTTGTTGGTTATGTAAAAGTCTGCTCTAATTGTGTCTCCTGGGGAATAAGTTTCGTTCAAGAAGATTTCAATTTCAATGTCTTCATCGTCAATTAGAAGCTTTTGGAGGTTTTCTGTTTCATTAGTTAAGACCTCTTTTTCCATTTCTTGAGTAGCTAAGGTTTCTGTTTCTTTTGGTGTCTCGGTTTTAGTTTGAGTCGTGGTTATCTCTGTCTTTGGTTTTTCAATAGCCTTAATCTCGCTAACTGTGAGATTATCTAAATAAATTATCCCGGTGCCGTTTATTATAATCACTAGAGAAGAGAATTTGGCTTCTTTGAAGGGTATGGCTATTATCTCTACATTTTTCCATCCAAAAGAGCCTTTTCCTATAAATGTAACGTTCCTGGCAAATATGAAAGTTTTATTTTCATCAAATAAAGCGAAGGTGAGCAGTAGAGGGAGGAGCAATAACGTGATTAATTTTTTCATTGGATTCACCTTGTTAAAGTCTTGCTTCCACGCATAAACTCCTTTATTGTTCCAATCTTTGTCGCTGTCTTTTTATATTTTGACTATGGGCTTTAAAATTTTCTTTTGTCTTTCCAAACTTTCTCATGTTTTTATGTCACTGCTTTAACAGAGAACCAGAGAAATTTAAATTCACTAAAAATCTTATAAATTTGACAGTATAAACTTTTTATGGTGATATTATTATGGGAATGGAAGTTAAGCGAATTGATAGTCAGGGTAGAATTGTTTTACCAAAAGAGTGGCGGAAAAGGTGGGGTAACGAGGTAATTCTAATCGAATTTGAAGACAGGATAGAGATTTTACCAAAGAGGAAGCCAAAACTTTCAGAGTTCTTTGATATAATCGAAGTGGAAGAGGTTGAGGAAGACGTTGAAAAAGAGCTTTTAAAAGAACTTGCAGGGGAGTATGAATGAGATTCATTGACAGCAATGTTTTTCTTTATGCGATGATAAAGCCAAAAGGGAACACAAGTAAGGAGATTCTCAAAAAGAAGGAAAAAGCCAAAAAGATTCTTCTAAGGGTCGAAAATGGAGAAGATGTTGTGACGACATTGATACACTTAAGCGAGATTGCAAACATCTTGGAGGCAAAGGTAAACCTCACAACTGCGGTAAGATTTTTAGAAAACCTGCTCCTCGCTGAAAATGTTAAAATTCTCCCAGTGTCTGTGGAGGAATATTTGAAAGCAGTACTTATTTCTAAAGAAAAAGGAATAAGTGTAAATGATGCCCTAGCTTATCTCAAAATGAAAGAACTCAACATTAAAGAGATATACACGTTTGACAGACATTTTCAGAACTTAGATGTTGAGGTGATCCAAGACTGACGACCTTTTCTACCTAAAAGCCTAGCCCTTTAGGTGGGGAGGAGATCAGCTTATCTCCCAATCTCAATGCCTCCTCATCTTGACTCTACTAATTATCCTTCTGAACTTCTCTTCCAATCTCTTAGATGCTCAAGACGAAGGTTGTCAGAGAGATTATTAATCCCCTCTCGAACCAGTCCTGAGGGGTGTATCTTAGGACTATTTCAAGATTTCCGGTTTGGTTGATCCAGAAGCCATTGATTACACCATACACTGGAACTGGAGAGACTTTTTCTACGAGTTTGCCATCGAAGCCTAGAATAAGTTACTCAAACACAGATACTTATCTTTACATAAACCTTGATTACCAGTATGCGATTTTCATGAATGCAGAGGCATTTAACACAACCCTAACAAAGCTCTTCATCAATGCAAGTGGGCCCTATGAGCTTGTTTATTCCGATGGAGGGCTGACAAAGATATTGAAGCTCAAACACCCCAACGTGAGAATTGAGAGGAGTGGAGATAAAATCATTTTCAGGTTTGATAACGCTACCGGGACAAAACTAAAGATATGGGGTTTTCTTGATAACGCCACTATGGTTTTTGATTTGAGCTCCCAAAAGATGTGGAGGGGGAGGTTATAATGTACACATATCTCAAGGACAAAGAGGTAATGGACAGGGGAATTTTCAGAAGGGATTAAATCTCCTTAACCTCCACGTTGAGTTTTAGGCTCTGTATTGTCCCGTTTATTGCCTGAATTATTCTCCAAGCCTCTGTATCAGCACAGTTCTCTCCTCTTAAGCAGCTCTCAGGTATTGGAGGTTCCTTATCCTTGAAGAGTAAAAACCAGAGTTGCCACCTTCCGGGCTTATCTATGCTGAATGTGTAGTTTTTCTCAAACTGCGGCGTCCAGTTGCCCTCGATGTTCACCGGAATAGGGGGCAGGGTCACGTTGAAGTAATCCATAAGGTACATCTCGTGGACTATAGTCTCATTCGTAGTGAAGTTAAAAGTTAAGTTCGCGAGCCATATCTCAACGAAGTACGTGACGTTCCTGTGCTCATGATTAACTATTCCAATTATCACAGTCCCATTTTGCCCAACGTAAAGCTTCGTCGGGTAATCACTCGCCTTCCCCCTGGGCCCAAGGATGTAGAACTCGGTAAAAGCTTCGCCAGGCTTTGGATGGGTTATCACATAAACCAAAGTGGCGATGGAGGATATTATCGCGATTATCAAAATGACTGTTAGGGCCTTGTCGAGCTTGCTAGCTTTATCCCACTCGAGCTCCTCTTTTATCTTCTCAATGCTCACCCTTGGGATCCATGGATCAACGGCGTTGGTCCTTCTATAAATAGCTGCAATAGCAAAGATGAGATTGAAGACGGTTAAGCTAACGAGAATCGGAACTAGCCTTATTCCCCAAGGAGTGTAGTTGAGGCCCAAACCTATGAGGGGCACAATGGCAATGCTCAAACCAATGCTTAAAGCTAAGCGCTCAAGATTGTCGAGTTCTTTTCTCTCGGGGAAAAGGGCCGTTATGAACACGTAACCCGGGAAGAATAGCACAAATGCTAGACCAAGGACCTTCCTAAGCAAACTGTCAGGATAAAAAGCTATAAGAAAGTCGAGAAGGAGTGAGAGCGCGATGATAGTTATTAAATCCCAGTAATCCTCAACCTTCATCCAATCACCAAGAGGAAAAATAGAAGGAGTCTTAAAATTCTTTTGTACTTCTTACTTTCATGAAAGTTCAGAATCTTCAGATGGTAAGGATGTAGAAAACTTGTACCACAATACAAGTTAACCACTTAGAACCTCGTAAACCTTCTTCACCACTATTACCGCGAAGACGAGAAGTAAAATCTCAATTAGAGGCTGAAGGTTTTCCTTCTGCTCCTTGCTTAGGAACAAGCCACCTACCTCTAGAGTTATTAGAAGGCCTATGAGGGTTAAGGTTAGGAACACGTCGACGCTCTTAACTGCTAAAGCCGAAGCTATTATCCAGAGTGAGAGGAAGAGGGTTATGTAATCCTCTACATCCACTCCCTAACACCCCCAAGTTTCCTCGCCTCGACCTTGACTCTTTCTCCCTCTATCGAGAAGTTCCCAGCCTCTATGATTTCACTGGTTGCCTTAGCTAAGCCTAAAAGTATTGAGGAACATATGGGACAGGCAACCTTGTTGCAATAACTAATATTCCTCCTGCAGAACCCAATATCTTCTGGGGTCACGTATATTGTAAATCCTTCCTCATCCTCCTTTATGTAAACTCCCCTTGCTAATCCTAGGGCCCTTAGAACAGATGAAGATGCACTCTCCACATCTCCAACACTTGTTATTTCTCCCTCTAGGTGCTCCTCAAACCTTCCAAGAAGTTCAAGTCCAGTGGGCCTCAATAGTAAACCCATCTGCTTTTCGCTACCTACATTGGTAAGAAAGGCCACGTCTTCTCCAAATCTCCCTGGATCTATGTCGAAGTCCTTGTGTAGGGGAATAAACGTCCAGCCCCTGGGAAGGTTCTCGTAAGGCGGGATGTAGAGGGAGTTCCCCTCTAGCTCCAGATCCTCCACTATTCCTCTTATAGATTCGTGATAAGACCTTAAAGTCAGTGAAAGGGTGTCTCTCTTCACGTACTCCTTCCCCTTTATTGTCAGAACTATGGCCCCGAGGAATATGCCAGCCAATCCTATATTAATCATTTCAGAGTTACCGCTAACAAGGGAGTACATTAATATTACAGCTCCAACTACAGCAAGTGAAACCCCAACCAAAAGTTCAATTCTAAGCTTCACGGCATTTCTATCGGCAATCCTTTTAAAAGGTTATCTAAAATAATGTTTGGTCAAGATGAAGAGGGTTTCATTGCTCTTAATATTCCTGCTGATCACTCCTGTATTAGCTGAACCAAGGCAGATTCCCCTCAAAGAGGTTAGAGAGAGTGATGAGGGTTACTACATATTCTTCTCCGCTTTGCTTGAGTTGTACTCCAAGTCGCTTGGCGATGTTCTCAACGAGAACTTAAATAGTACCTCCTATGAAAGGCTTACTTCCATTTTAAACTTTTTAATCGAGGAGCAAAATGAAAGGCTTAGGAATTTTTTACCACCTTTCCTTGAGTTCCATAGAGGAATTGGAAAGATAATTGAGGGGCAAAGAGCATTCTTCAAGGGGAAGATGCTCAGCGGAGTTGCAATGATGAAGGAGGGAATTTCCGAGAGCGAATTGGCCCTTAGCAACATAGAAAGCCTGGAGTTTAAAACTGAGGACGGAGAAAAGAGGTTAAATGTGGACAAGGTAAAGGATAAGCTTGAGAGAGTTAAGGAGCTAGTTTCAGCCTACGAGTTTTTGGCGAGGAAGAAGGTTAATGCACCGCTTGTCCTCTACGTATCAGATGAAAATCCTTTCATATATGAAAACGTAACCTTCTATGGAATAGCGAGAAACTTCTCTGAGGTTATACTTCACATAGGAAACGAGAGCTTCAAGGTTAAGGTAGTGGAAGGGGAATTTTCCCTGGACTACATATTTTACTCCCCAGGGGTGTACATTGCCTATGCTGAGGCAGGCAACGTTAAATCGAACGTTATAAGAATAAACGTCACTAAGATACCTACGAGGATAATAGCCCCTAAGGTTGTCGTCGGGAGAATCTTTCAGGATGTATACGTTAATGGTTCCCTCGTCGATTACATGGGGAATCCAATACAGGGGGAGCTAATGACTCCAATTGGAAATGTAAGCGTTAATGGAAGCTTTTCAATAAAGCTTAGATACGAGAGGTATGGGAACTACGCAGTCAACCTTTATTACCCAGGGAGTGATGTCTACGAAAGTAGCAAAGCAAACGTGAGGCTAGTTATTCTAAGACTACCCATTACAATAAGGATTTCCTCCGAGAGGGAGAAAGTTAGAGCTGGAAAGGAGTTCAGGGTTTACGGAAATGTTAGCGTTGATGTGCCCATTGAGCTCTGCGTTGACGACAATTGCTCTCCCATTGACGTCAAAAATGGGAGCTTTAACGCCACTCTAGCTCTTAAAGATGTTGGTATGCATAAGGTTTATGCCTACTTTAAGGGAAATGAACTGTACGAGCCGGCCAAATCCAACATTGTAATTGTTGAGGTCTATTCTTACCCAGTTAGAGAAATTGCTGTTGCGGTGTTTTTGCTTCTTATTATCTTCCTATTACTTAAACTTAAGCCTAGGAAAATGCAGGGAATTGAGATGAGTGAGGAAGAGATAAAGGAGCTCCTTAAAACGGAGGAGACGCCTGAGGAAACACCTACGGTTAGAGACTCATATAGGAACATTTACTTTACCCTAATAAGGAAGTTCAACCTCGGGAGGAGCACCACCCCCAGGGAACTACTGAACTTCCTCAGGGATAAACCCTTCTGGGATCACCTAGCTAAGGTCACGATGGGTCACGAGAAGGAAGTTTATGCCGGTAGAAAGTTAAGCCTTAGCGAGATCAAGGCCTTCTTTAGAGCGTTGGCGAACCTAATGTTAACCCTAATCCTGGGTGAGGAGCTATGAGAGTTATTTACGCAATAATGCTCATCTTCGGATTGGGCTTTCTTATATTGCCTATCTCAATCCCTGTTTTCCTTTCTAACGCCGAGTTCAGCATTTTGAATAATAAGTGGAACGGCCTCTCAAGCTTCGCAAAGCTGGTTTACGAAGAAAAAGGCATAGTAATTCCGATAACAGATAGCCTAAACAACTTCGACTTTAGGGAGGGCACGTTGATAATAGCTGGGCCTGATCTAAGTTATTCTGCATTGGAGGTTGAGAGGATCAAGGAGTTCCTCGAGAACGGGGGAACAGTGATAATCATGGACGACTTTGGAACTGGAAACCAGATACTTGAAAGGCTGAACTTAACGTTGAAGTTCTCTCGTAAGGTTCCAGTTGATCCCCTCTACTTCAAGGATTACAGGCTTCCAATAATAGTGAACATAGAGGATCAAGAGCTGGCAAAGAACGTCGAGGAGATAATTCTGAATTATCCATCGGTGATAACTGGCGGAGAGGGTGAAGCTTTTACTAGCAAGGTAACCTTACTTGGCAGCAACTTTGGACAGTACCCGGTTTTAGTTGAGCTCAGCTATGGAAAGGGGGGCTCGTCCTATTCTCAGATCCAAGCGTGTTCACCAACGACATGTTTTCCCTTGAACAGGGAGTTCATAGAGAACTTCGTCGAGAAGTACGTTAAACCTCCAGTTTACTTTGATGAGGCCCATCATTCAAACTTCAACCCCTACTACGTTGGGAGTATAGTAATTAGGAGGAGCTTGGACAAGGAGAAGGCCTTTTACGTTGTCTTGGCGATCAGTTTGATCGCTCTTACACTTGAGAGCGGCTTAGCTTATAGCGTTATAAACAAGGGTTTGGAGTTTGTGTTCAAGATTCTCGTCAAAGAGGAGAAGGTTAATGTGGAGGAGATAATTGAGAAGCTCGAGAAGGAAGGTTACGACAGGAGGATACTTGAGAAGATAGTTAAGGAGGTTGGTGGTTGAAATGGACGGGAAAAGATTCCTTGAGCTGCTCAAGGGTGAAGTCCACAAGGCCGTAGTTGGCAAGGACGAGGTTATAGAGCTCTTAGCTATAGCTTTACTATCTGAGGGTCACGTCATCTTGGAGGGAATCCCAGGGGTTGCCAAGACGACAATAGCAAAGAGCTTCGCTCAAGCCCTAGGCTTAAAGTTCTCGAGGATTCAGCTGACCCCAGATCTATTGCCGGCTGACATAACAGGAACGGTTTACTTTGACCAGAAAGACGGGCTCTGGAAGATAAAGAAGGGCCCAATCTTCGCTAACGTCGTGTTGGCTGATGAGATAAATAGAGCCCAACCAAAGACCCAGTCAGCCCTACTGGAGGCGATGCAGGAAAGGCAGGTCACCATAGAGGGGAGGACTTTTCCCTTAGAAAGGCCTTTCATAGTCATAGCGACAAAGAATCCCCTCGAGTTCGAAGGTGTGTACAATCTGCCAGAAGCTCAAGTCGACAGGTTCATGATCAGCATAAAGATAGGTTATCCTGACAAGGATGAGGAACTTGAGATGCTCAGGAAGAAGGACCGGAACGAGTTCAGGGAAGTTAGGAGCGTCTTCTCTAAAGATGTAATACTTAAGGCCATTAAGGAAGTTAGAAAGGTTAGAACTAGCGATGAGGTTCTCCACTATCTTTACGAGATAGTTAATGAGACGAGGAAGGACGAGAGGCTAATAATTGGGGCCTCACCAAGGGCCAGCGAGCACCTCCTTTATGCAGCTAAGGCGAAGGCCTTCCTGGAGGGTAGGGATTACGTGATTCCTGATGACGTTAAAGCTCTAGCTGTTCCAGTCCTGGCCCACAGGTTGCTGGTTAAGGCTGAGTACGAGGTTGAAGGTGTTAAGGGAGAGGACGTTGTCAGGGAGATCCTTGAGAGGGTAGAGGTGCCGGTATGAAGAGGGAAGATCTTCTTTGGACTTTGATAGGCTTGAGTCTACTATATAGTTATTTATCTAATAACTTGAGTGGTGTCCTATTTGGGGTCGTTCTGTTCTCTTACATAGTTCAGGCTAGGAGGGGCTTCAATCCAGACTTCGACGTTAAAGTTGATATCCCTGAGAGGTTTGAGGAAGGTATTACAGGAGAGGTTGTGGTTGGTGTTGTGAACAGGGGGAGCGAGGGCTTCCTGGAGGTTGAGGTTTCGGGAGAGGACGTTGAGGGGGATAAAAGGAGGGTATTTTTGAGGAAGGGAGAGAGCGTTGTGAAGGTCAAGGTTAAGCCCCTCGCAAAGGGTGAGATGGAGCTTAAGTTTAAGATCAGATTTGAGGATAGGGCCGGTTTGTATTACGAGGAAGAGGAGAGAAGCTTTAGAATTCAAGTTCTCCCCTCAGTGGATTCGATAAGGGAAGCTATGGAGGAGGAGAGGAGGGTTAGGCTAAAAGAAGCTTACAAGAAGGGAAGGATTGGGGTTGAGAGCTTGGAAATTTACGGGCTCAGGGAGTATTTGCCTGGAGATGACGTGAGGAGGATAGACTGGAAGGCAAGTGCTAGAATAGGCAAAATAATTGTTAAGGAGTTCTTGAGGGAGAGCGAAGGTGACGTTTACATAGTTTTAGATGCCTCAAGGGAGATGAGGAAAAGGGTTAGAAAAAGCAAGATAGACTACGCCTCAACTCTAGCTCTTTACTTGGCCACCCTCATAGTGAGGGAAGGGAGGAGGGTTGGGCTCATAATCTTCTGGGACGAGGACTTCAAGGTGGTAAAGCCCGGGAGGGAGCTGGAGAAGATAAGGGAGGCGATAAGGTTCAGGCCCGTGAGGGGATTGATGAGCTTCAAGGGCGAGATTAGTTTAAGGGTGAGGGGTTTCCTTAAGCTCTTCCCCAGGAAGAGGAGGAGTATTGCTGATGCCTTGCTAAGCCTAAGAGAGAGCTCCCATCTGATACTAATTTCCGATTTAATGAGCAACACACCGCTCCTCTACAGGGCCATAGCGATGGCCAAGAAGAAGCACAGGATAGTGATCTTGTCTCCTAATCCCGTCCTTTTCTATTCCGGGGAGCTAGATGAGGAAACGTTAAGGTTCCTGTACAGAAAGTACAAGGAGAGGGAGAAGGTGATTAGGAGGTTCAATTCCCTAGTTCCAACTCTCGACTTGGGACCCTCCGATTATAGGGAAGTGCTGGAGGTGTTGGGATGATCCTCTCGTTAGTACTTTTGGGTTTGTCCTACTTAGCGCTCAGGAAGAGTAGGGATGTGGGGTTGTTAGTTTACTTCTTCTACGGGATAGTTGTGGTTAGAGAGGTTGAAGTTGAGAGCTTAATATCCGTTAAGGGTTTGCTGGTGCTAGTATTGTTTGCCATTTCGGTGTTAGTACTGGGAAGGGAGCTTAAGCTTGAGTGGGTTGAGGTTGGCCTAGTTTCGTTGGTATTTGCACTCTCTCTCTTTGTACAGCATTTAACTCTGGTTGTTGTGGGTGTTATGCTTTTAAGCTCGCCTCTGCTCCTTAAACCCGTGAAGAGGAGGGATTTAGGATCGGTAAAATCGCCTGACTACTTTATCCAATCAAAAAAGCTTAAAAGTTGGACTAGTGGGAAATGAAAGTAGTATAAATTAAAACCCTAGTTCCCACCATCTGTGAAGTTGTATAATCTGTCCAGATTCACGGCCAGAATCGCCCCTAAAATCCTGACAACCAACCCCCTCAAACTAACACTCCTGCTCGGCCTCAGAAGAAACTCAGAAAACCTAAAAAATCTCAATCCTCCTGCGAAAGTCAGACAAGTACTTGTAAAACTTCTTCTCCTCCAGATTACTAATCTGATTCCCCCGCTTTACTGGCGTGTAAACAACGCCAAACCTCAGAAATTCCTCCTCGAGCCCCCTGCTAACATACCCCTTATCCAAAAACAGAAAACAGCCAGAAAACTCCTCAACAATCACCCAGAACTTTTCCCGGACAACACTCACATCATGCTTATTCGCCGGATCAACGGACAGCAAAGCCAACAGGTTCCCATCAGAGTAACAGGTCAGCTTGTACCCATAGTAAAACTTTTTTTAGAGGGAACAAACCCAACTGCGGGCTTTTCAGAGATGATTTCTGAAGAACCCTTCTTCTCCTTCCTGTTTTTTCTGGCCAACTCCTTGGTCTGAATGGGTTTTGAGTCCAGTATTCTAACGTATTCTCTGGCGTGTTTTTTGAATAATTCTTCCTGCGCTAGGAGCAGGAGTTTTTCGTGCCTGTTCAAGCGTTCTGTTAGTTTGTTGTACCTGATTTTGGGGAACAGCTTCATTTCTTCGATTAGGACTCTGTAAGCGTGCTTGTAAACTCCTCCGAAGTGCAGGTGGGCTAGTATTGCGAAGGTTATCAGGTCGTAGAGGCTGATTACTTCCCTGCGAGTGTTTTTCGGGTAGTGTTTGCTGACTATCGGATAGATTTCGGATTTTATGATCAGGATTTCCTGCTGAAAGTTCATAACAACCACCAACCAATCAAAAAACTTAAGTGCTTATAACTCTAACGATCTAATGGGAACTAGGGTGAAGAAAAAATATTTGCCGAAATGTTAATAAATTACGAGATTTGATTACATATTGGAAGATGAATAAAATAAAAAAGTTTGATCCCTCAGAGTTTATGATACTACTCCCAAAGAAAAACGAAAATGGGGATCCCAATGGATAACAGAACCCTAATAGTGATTCCCGCATACAATGAGGAACTAACTATTGGTTCGGTTGTAGCTTTAGCTAAAAAGTATGGTGATGTTCTGGTAGTTGATGATGGTTCTTTTGATAGAACTTCTGAAATAGCTAAGGAAGTGGGGGCTATTGTAATACGACACGAGAGAAACGTGGGCAAGGGGCAGGCTCTTAAGACGGGTTTTGAATATGCCCTTAGCAGGGGATACGATTTTGTAGTAACTTTAGATGCCGACGGCCAGCACAACCCTGATGAAATACCCCTTCTCCTCGAGCCTACAATTAAAGGCGAGGCAGACTTAGTTATAGGTTCGAGGTACTTAAACGAGAGTAAAAAGAAAATTCCAGTTTATAGAAGGTTTGGATTGTGGGTGTTGAATAAGGGCACTAAAGTTGTAGCAGGTGTTGACGTAGATTCTCAAAGCGGTTTCAGAGCTATAAACAGAAAAGCTTTGGAGAAGCTAAATTTAAATAGCATCGATTACTCGGTGGAGACTGATATGATAGTGAAGGCCCGAGAAGAAGGACTCAAAATTAAGGAGGTTCCAATAAGTGTTCGCTATGATGTGCCAAAGAAACACAAGAAAAACCCTGTTTCTCACGGCCTTAGTGTTTTAGCAAGCATTTTGAGCTTTATAGGCTATAAGAGACCTTTACTGTTGTTTGGAAGCTTGAGCATGATATCGTTTATTGTTGCCGGAATTTTAGGGTATTTAGCTTTGGAGCCGTATTACAGGGGAGAAAATGTTTATTTAACTCAAGCTATAGGCGCGGGGATTTTTGTGATTATTGGGATTCAGTTGTTCATTGCTGGGTTGATGCTAAACGTGTTGGCAAAGATGGTGAGGGAGTGATTAAAAAGGAGTTAAAAATGTGAAAGGGGGAAATAAAATGAAGATCTCAGTCCTTGGTCTCGGATACATAGGCTTGCCGACTGCGCTCCTGTTTGCGGCCAGTGGGCATGAAGTCGTTGGAGTGGATATTGACAAAAGAAAAGTTGAGCTACTAAACTCGGGAAAACTCCCGTTTCAGGAACCGGGTCTTGAAGAGCTCTTTGAAAAGGCCAAGAACAATTTTAGAGTGAGTACTGAAGTCGAGGAGTCAGACGTCTTTTTAATAGCAGTTCCCACTCCCCTCGACTTTCACACAAAAGCGGCTGACCTGAAATACGTTAAATCAGCGGCGGAAATGATATGGTCACATCTAAGAAAGGATAATTTAGTGATTCTGGAGTCAACGGTTCCACCCAAGACAACCGAACGGCTCCTAATTCCGATACTTGAGAAGAGTGGACTAAAAGCAGGGATAGACTTTTATCTCGTTCACTGCCCCGAACGTGCGATCCCCGGAAAAACAATCCACGAAATGGTTCATAACGACAGGATCATAGGGGGCATAACCCCCGAGTCAGCACAACGTGCCAAGGAACTATATTCTTCCTTCGTTAAGGGTGAGATATACCTAACGGATGCCACTACTGCAGAATTCGTAAAGCTCATCGAGAACACTTACCGTGACGTAAATATAGCACTTGCCAACGAACTTGCTAAGATCGCCGAGGAGTACGGCATCAACATCTGGGAAGCCATAGAATTGGCAAACAAGCACCCAAGGGTAAACTTCCACAAGCCTGGGCCTGGTGTGGGCGGGCACTGCATAGCTATTGACCCATGGTTCGTTATTCAAGACTCATCATACGGTAAAATAATAGCGCTTGCAAGACACGTAAATGACACTATGCCCAACTATACTCTCCGTAAGGTTAGAGAGATGTTAAACGGCATCAAGAACCCCACCATTACGGTCTTTGGTGTAGCATATAAGGGGGAACGTCGATGACGCCAGAGAAACGCCAGCTTTGAGATTCATTAAATTAGCAGAGAACGAAGGGTTTAATATCAAAGTCTATGACCCAATCGTGAAAGACTTTGAATATCCAATATTAAGTCTGGAAGATGCAGTAAAGAATAGTGATTGCATAGTCGTGATGACTGACCACGATGTCTTCAAGTTCCTTGACCCAAATGAAATCGGAAAGTTCATGAGGAATAGGTGCGTGTTTGATGCTAGGAACATACTCGATCACGAAAAATGGAAGAAGGCAGGATTTAGAGTTAGGGTGCTCGGAGATGGGAAAAATAATATATGACATATGGGCTGATGTTGCCAACACTCCTCAGGTCCATGTAATTGCCACAATAATCAGAGAGTTTGGAGAGTACTCCATATATGTTACTGGGTTCAATCGTGGTGAAACCGCCCAGTTAATCAAAATGTATGGGCTTGATGGTGAAGTTTTTGGATCTGACCAATACAACCCTGTTGCAAAGTCTTTTTCTTTTGCTTGGAGAACGGTTAGACTACTCTACAAGGCCCCGAAAGCGCGGTTGCTCTTAAGCTTCGAGAACGCCATGCCTCTTCCAGCAGGAAAGCTCAAAGGCACAAAAATAGCCCTCATGCTCGACAACGAGCTCAAGTTCATTGGAAAAAGGCCCCTCTTTCAAAGGATTGAGTCGACGCTAAAGAAGTTGGCGGACGTTGTTCTTGTCCCCGAAGTTGCAGAAGATACCTTCAGGAGTCATTTCGGAGATAAGGTTACCACTTATCCAGGGTATAAGGAGCATATATACACTGCAGACTTCAATCCTCGCCCCAGCTTTGTTGATGATAGTGGAATTCCCTTTGAGGAGTACATTGTTTTGAGGCCGGAATCATTAACGTCTCTGTACGTCCTGCACGAGAGATCTCTGGTGCCGGAACTCCTAAGGCTTTTTAGCAAGGAGGGCATAAATGTCGTCTACCTTCCAAGAAACGGAGAAGAGAGAGCGTTAGCAAACGGCTTCGACAACGTGTTCATTCCTCCCATGGCACTCAATGGACTGGAGCTTATATACCACTCGAAGGCTACCCTCACCGGCTCTGGAACGATGGCGAGGGAAGCCGCTGTCATGGGGGTGCCCGCAGTCTCATTTTTCCCCGGAGCGAGATTGCTCAGTGTAGACAGGGACTTAGTTGAGAGAGGGAAGGTACTCCATTCAAGAGACCCGGGAGAGATCCTCGAATATGTTATCGATAACTGGGGGAAAAGGCGGAAAGGAGAGCTCGAAAAAGCGAAGAAAGTTAAGAGACAAGTGGTTCAAATGATAAAAGCGATGGTAGAGGGTTGAGTCTATTCCAATTGATAACATCAGATAGATAAAGGGTGGAGGGAAGTTAAATGGTGTTGAAAGTCCTTGCGATTGCTCCATTTTATAAATTCTTTGTAAAAGATCTAACAGAAGTCATAGCCAGAGATGTCGATAACATAACCGTCTTCGTTCATCACAATTATTTGTCCGAAGTAGCACCTTACCTACCGCTTCCATACTTCAGGCATGTTGAAAAATTCTCAAAAAGAAATTTGGTTGATTTAAAAAACAAGCCAGAGAACGTAGATATTGACATTATATCTACGCTTTATTTCATTCCAGATGGTAGAAACTGGGGCTTGGGAGACAAACTTTTCGAGAAGTTTAGAGACCATATCAAAAAAGAGAAAATTGAGTTTGATTTAATTCACGCTCATTTCACTTGGCCGAGTGGATATGTTGGAGTTAAGCTTGCTAAAGAATTCAGTGTTCCAGCTGTAATTACAATTCACGAGAACAGAGACTGGTTTTTGAGAGAATATAACTCAAAAAATGATAGAATTTATTGGACTTGGAAAAACGCTGATGCTATTATAAGAGTCAATCAAATTGATGTTCCAATTCTTAGCGAGTTTAACCAAAAGGTTTATTCAATACCTAATGGTTTCAATCCCAATAAGTTTCCAGTTATGAATAAAAATAAAGCCAGAGGAGTCCTTGATTTACCTGAAGATAAAAAAATAATTTTTAGTCTAGGAAACTTGATTGAAAGAAAAGGTTTCCAATATTTAATAAGTGCAATGAAAGAAGTAGTGAAGGTTAGAAACGATGTTTTAAGCTTCATCGGTGGCAGCGGCCCATTAAAAGGAGAACTTGAAAAGCAAATAAAAGGTCTGGGGCTCCAAGAGCACGTTAAACTTCTCGGCTTCGTTTCTGATGAAGAGCTTGGCTATTGGATGAATGCTGCTGATTTGTTTGTTTTGCCGAGTTTGAGTGAGGGGAATCCTACGGTTATGTTTGAAGCTTTGGGTGTTGGTTTACCTTTTGTTGGGACTAGGGTTGGTGGTGTGCCAGAGATAATAATTTCTGAAGATTATGGGTTACTTTGTGAGCCAGCAAATCCAAAAGATTTGGCAGAGAAAATTTTAATTGCCTTGGAAAAAGAATGGGATAGAGAAAAGATAAGAAAGTATGCTGAGCAGTTCACATGGGAGAATATTGCAAAAAGAACGTTGGAAGTTTACAGGAGAGTGTTGAAATGAAGGGCTCAGATAACATAGCTGTAAAAAATAAAATTGGTATATTTTTCTTGCTATCTGCTATAATTTTCAGAATATTAACACTTCCAACATCTCCGGGAAATTTCTATGGACCAGCGCATTACTATAACCTATATCTTCCAGACTTTGGTCTTAATAGTGATATTGCTATCTTACCACATGCTTCAAAAACAGTTTTATCGATGTATCTCTTGAATAAAGTGACACTTGAGGTTTTAGGAGATATTCTCTTGCTCCATCAAGCAATATACGTTATGCAACCGCTACTTGTTTTTTGTTCGTATTACTTGTTTTTTACTTTTATTGGAGTTCGTGATTACAAAATATTCCTATCAGGGTTTCTTTCAATGATTTTAGGTTGGCCAGGGATCGTGTTAATCCTTGGTATGGTTGTTCTATATTCGTTTTTTAAAGTTGGGAGAGAATTTTTTGTGTTAGCTTTGATTTCTTTTTCAACTCTCACTTTATATTGGCATTCTAGTCACATGTTATTTTTTGTAATATTGCTGTCTATTTCTGGCTTTATTTTAGTTATCAAAATCATATTTAAAAATCAAGCCGGTAAAGTCAATCAATATATCCCAACTAGGATTGTTTTGGTGACATTACTCTCGACTTTTGTATGGGTATGGGGTAGAAAATTGTATGGATCTCAAAACTTGCTCTCCTCCTTTAGAGAGTATTTTTATCTTAAAAGATTGTTAGAAGGTTTGTTTTCGAAAGGCGCCTTTGTACCTCCGGAGTATCTTTATTATGACCCTCTATATGCGAGATTCGATCCGATTTTTGATGCTCTTAGATATGTTTTATATCTTGCAACCTTTATTATAACTTTATCAACTTCATTTAAAGCCCTTAAACTAAACAAGAGAGAAGAAATGCTTGGTTTGCCGTTAATTGTTGGTTCAGGTGCTTTTATGTTTCTGTACTATCTTGCAACCTACACTTTTGGCCCTGCACCAATATTGGTATTTTTAATTCCTTACTCTTTAAACATTTTGACAAAAAAAATGGTCAATAGAAAGAGCTTCGCATTAATTATGATTTTCTTTGTGGTTTTGTTGACAATAACAGGAATTTATGGCCAGTATAAAGGTATACGATCTTCCCCTGAATTTAATCAAGATTTCATAACTTTCTCCCCACCAATCCAATGGTTAACAGAACATAAAGCCGAAATAACCATAATCTCCGATGCAAACACGTTGGGATATATGACCATTTGGTATGGTAAAAATAGTCTCTATCACAAGTCTGAACTCCATTTTGTGTCTATAGGAAATTATTATTACCAAAAACTATATACAGGAAACTATGAGAGGAGAGGAGACATAATTTTTGTTTATAATTACGAATTATATAGAAAAAACTTAATGTTTGAATCTCTTCAAGCATGGAACAAATATAAGCCATTGGAACCATTGGTAGTTTTGAAAAATAGATTAAATGTAGTTTACTCTTCACAAAAAATTTGGATTACTACTTAGCAAAAATAAAGAGGAGGGATGAGAGAATGAAAATCCTTACCGTAGCACCAAAAGTATCTAAGCCATATGGGGGCCCGTCAACAGTAGCTTATAACACACTTAAAGGGTTCATAAAGATAAATAAAGAGTTGGAAAGAGAAGATATTGAAATCACCTTTCTTTCTATCAATGATAAAATCAAAAGCAAAAAATTAACGGACAACATAAAAATCATCGGAACAAAAAGGCTTCCACCTGTAACATTTACAGGAGAGATTCAGGCCTTATTTGCATCAAGAAAACTTGAAAAGCCAGACCTCGTGCACTCGCATGACTTGTATGAGATATTTCCATGGATTTTGAAAAAGATTCCTACTATTTTTACTCTTCACGGTATAGTTTGGAAAGAAAAGATGTTTACAAAGAGTTTATATGCAAAATTATGGTATTATCTTTATGAAAAAAGGCTAAGAGCGTACCATAAAAAGTTTACAAAATTCGTAGCAATATCTCCTTATGTTTTGGAAGAGCTAAAATCAAAAGGTTTTGATACGTCAAAAGCGGTAGTTATTGAAAATCCTGTTTCAGAGGAGTTTTTCAATGTTGAAAAGAGAGAAGAACCGGTGATTTTGTATCCTGCTACTTTAATACCACGTAAGAACCAATTGGGTTTTCTCAGAGCTGCATCTACAATTAAGGAAGAATTGAGGGATTATAAAATAATTTTTACTGCTTCGGGAGATAAAAGTTATGAAATGGAATTAAGGAAGCTTGCAGAGAAAAGCAATCTAAATGTTGAATTCACGGGTAAGGTATCTTATGAAAAAATGTTAGAACTTTATTCTAAAGCTTCAATTGTTGCTTTAACTTCATTTGAAGAAACCTTTGGAATGGTAATTGCAGAAGCAATGGCAACTGGAACTCCTGTAATTGCTTCAAGAGTTGGAGGGATTCCTTACATGATTGAAGATGGTGAAACTGGATTCTTAGTTGATCCAAATAATCCCAAAGATATAGCTGAAAAGCTTGTAACGCTACTTTCAGATAAACATTTAAGATCGAAGATGGGAAGAGAAGGTAAAAAGGTAGCTGAAGAAAGATGGAAAGATGAAGTGATAGCAAGAAAACTTTTGGAAATGTATTTTTCTGCAATAGAACAAGATAAAAATACTAAGAGGTGATTATATTGGATTTAGCAATACTATCTAGTTATGGCCTCAATTCCGATGGAGGAGGAGTAAAAGTCTACACTCAAAACCTTGTCAAAGCCCTCCAAAAGAGAGGTATCCGTTTATTTTTGCTAATTCGAAAAGGAGAGCCAACAGAAGTAGAAGAAAAACTGTCTAAAAATCAGGTATTCTACGTCATTAAAGCTACTAGGCGACTCAATAAATTAAAACCAAAATTTGTTTTATCGCAAGGAGGCTGGTTTACGGTAATTCCAACGATGATTTACAAAATGCTTCATCCAAAAGCGAAGATAATTCATCTTTATCATACCCACTGTGACCCACCAAAAAGTGTAAAACAGAAGATTGCTAGAAACCCTAGTTCCCACCACCTGTGAAGTTGTATAATCTGTCCAGATTCACGGCCAGAATCGCCCCTAAAATCCTGACAACCAACCCCCTCAAACTAACACTCCTGCTCGGCCTCAGAAGAAACTCAGAAAACTTCGAAAACAAAGTCTCAATCCTCCTGCGAAAGTCAGACAAGTACTTGTAAAACTTCTTCTCCTCCAGATTACTAATCTGATTCCCCCGCTTTACTGGCGTGTAAACAACGCCAAACCTCAGAAATTCCTCCTCGAGCCCCCTGCTAACATACCCCTTATCCAAAAACAGAAAACAGCCAGAAAACTCCTCAACAATCACCCAGAACTTTTCCCGGACAACACTCACATCATGCTTATTCGCCGGATCAACAGACAGTAAAGCCAGCAAATTTCCATCAGAGTAACAGGTCAGCTTGTACCCATAGTAAAACTTTTTTTAGAGGGAACAAACCCAACTGCGGGCTTTTCAGAGATGACTTCTGAAGAACCCTCCTTATCCTTCCTGTTTTTTCTGGCCAACTCCTTGGTCTGAATGGGCTTTGAGTCCAGTATTCTAACGTATTCTCTGGCGTGTTTTTTGAATAATTCTTCCTGCGCTAGGAGCAGGAGTTTTTCGTGCCTGTTCAAGCGTTCTGTTAGTTTGTTGTACCTGATTTTGGGGAACAGCTTCATTTCTTCGATTAGGACTCTGTAAGCGTGCTTGTAAACTCCGTTAAAGTGCAAGTGTGCTAGTATTGCGAAGGTTATCAGGTCGTAGAGGCTGATTATTTCCCTGCGAGTGTTTTTCGGGTAGTGTTTGCTGATTATCGGATAGATTTCGGATTTTATGATCAGGATTTTCCTTTGAAAGCTCAATACAACCACCAATCAACCAAAAGACTTAAGTGCTTATAACTCTAACGATCTAATGGGAACTAGGGTGAAGGAAAGAAAAATAGCTGGAATAAGTTGGAACGTCTTTCTTCTAGGGCTTGTAAGCTTTCTAAATGATATGAGTAGCGAGATGATAGCCCCGATAGTTCCAACATACCTTACAGACGTTCTTCACATAGGAAAGGCTCTAAGCGGATCCATTATGGGCTTGATTGAAAGTTTGAGTTCCTTGTTTAAGGTTCTCTTTGGCTACATAAGCGACAAGTTCAGGAGAAGAAAGGTCTTCGTAGCCCTTGGATATACACTCTCAGCCGCCTCCAAAGGAGGGTTAGCGTTTATAAACAATTGGTGGGAGTTTGTTGGCCTTAGAATTCTCGATAGGGTGGGCAAAGGAATAAGAACTGCTCCAAGGGATGCACTAATTGCCGAATCCTCCGAAGAGGGGAGGACTGGAAAGTCTTTTGGGTTCCACAGAATGATGGATACTTTAGGAGCCGTGGCTGGGCCCCTTGTCTCAATAGCTCTCCTCGTGCTACTCTCAAACCTTCCAGTAGTTAAAGCTTACAGGGCAATCTTCCTCCTCTCAGCTCTTCCTGGACTTGTTGGAGTGTTTCTCGTTTTATTGTTCGTGAAAGACAAGGGGAGAGAGGTAAAGAAAGTCATAAAAGGCATATCTACTCTAAGATCTAAAGAACTTCAACTCTTCCTCTTAGTTGTGGCCATCGGGGCGTTGGGGAGGTACAGCTATGCATTCACCCTTTGGAAAGCTGAAGAACTGGGCCTAAGTGTTGTTCAAGGGCTCAGCTTTTATGCGCTCTTCAACCTAATCTATGCCTTCTCCTCTTATCCACTGGGAATTTATTCCGACAAGATTGGGAAGAGAAAACTGATAACGCTGGGATTTGGAATAGCAGCTTTAGCTTCGCTGACATTTGCCTTTGCAAAAGATATTATCACCTTAGGCTTAGCATTCATTCTTTATGGAGTGTACATAGCAATAGAGGATACAATCCCAAGAGCTTACATGGCCGATCTGGCAAAGGAATTCGAAAAAGGGACGGTAATTGGGGCTTACCACACAGTATTTGGAATCCTCGTCTTTCCAGCTTCAGTTATCTCAGGCTTGCTATGGCAGAAGTATTCCCTTGAGTACGCGTTCATCTATGCAACGATAATGAACATGACGGCCTTGGTTCTAATGATCATTACAGATAGGAGAACTTTTATTAGCTCATAATTCCAAAAACCTCTCGGTGGTGAGCATGAAGTTCGAGGAGCTGAATGAAAAAATCAAGAAGGTATATGGAAAAGTGAGGACAATAGATGACTTCCACTGGCATATTAGCGATAATTTAATTCACGGAATACACAAGAAGAGCGGATTAAGGCTGGAGATAAGAATTGCCGAAAGTAAAGAAGCTGCAGACAAAATTGCCCAGAAAAAGGAGCCTGGCAACCTTATGGTAATTGTAGTCCCTGGGAAGGAGACATTCTACGTTAACAATGGAGCCTTTGTCCTGGCATTGAAATTTCTAAGATCTACGATCCAAGACATCTCTGACCACATAGTGTGGGCGGGCTTTAAGGTTGTTGAGAGAGATGGAGCTTTAGAGCAGGAGGACATCTACGAGTACTTAGGGGGAAGGTTGATAGAGCATATAAAGTCTGGAATGGTCAATGGAAAGGACTACATATTCTGGCAGTTCTACAAATGTGAACACTGCGGAAAGTATGTCGACATTGAGAACTTGGTAAGGCATATGAAGACTCATGGAGAAGACGTAAAAGAGTGGAGTGAAGAGAAATATGAAGTTTTGGAGCTCAGCTTTGAGGACAAGAAGGTCTACAACAAATTTGGCAAAGAGGTTCCTCTAGAAGAGTTCGTTGAAGAAACTCAGGACTTCATTAAGGAAGTATTTGAGAGCTAGGGGATGGTTATGTTTTTCCTAAAGACTAAGATTATCGAGGGAAGGGGAAGTTTGGAGTATCTTCAAAAGGAAGCTATTGGGTTCGAGAGGGCTTTAATCTTAGCGTCAAGCTCTATGAAAAGGTTAGGGTTTCTGAAGGAAGCTGAAGACTATCTAAGGGAAGGTGGAGTTGAGGTAATTTCAATAGCAGGCCTTCCTCCTGAGCCCACGAAAGACGTTGTCGACGAGTTCCTCCCAAAAGTTAGGGAGTTTTCTCCAGAGATCCTCATTGCAATTGGTGGAGGAAGTGTTATCGATATGGCCAAAGCTCTAAAGGTATTTTACGATGTCCCAGGAATTTCATTTGAGGAAGTTGCAATCAAGAGTAGATTTTCGAAGCCGAGACCCGTTCCAAAGCTGAAAACTCCCCTTATAGCTATTCCCTCAACGAGCGGTGCTGGAAGTGAGGTTTCAGCAGCGAGCGTGATTAAGGTAGGGGACGTTAAGTACACGATTGTAACTCCCGAGATAGCTCCTGAAGTGGCTATACTTGACCCTAGATTACCCGAAGGAATGCCCCCAGAAGTTGCCAGGAATTCTGGAATGGATGTTTTAGTTCATGCGATAGAGGCTTATGTTTCAAAGGCTTCCTCACCCTTTACAGATGCAATGGCAGTTAAAGCGGCAAAAGCTGTGTTGGAGCATTTAGAGGAGAGCATTAGAGGAGACAAAAATGCCAGAGAGAAAATCCACTATGCAGCTACAATGGCTGGCATAGCTTTCTTAAACGCAAGGCTTGGACTCGTTCATGCGATGAGTCATAAGGCCGCATGGATAGGACCGCATGGTCTCGTAAATGCCATTCTACTTCCCTATGTGATGGAGTATAACATGGCACGCAGGAGAGAGAAATATGATGCATTGGCGAGGGAATTGGGATTTGACAATGCTGAAGAGCTCCTTGAAGAGATAAAAGCTCTGAACGAAAGGCTTGGAATAGGACCCATCTCAAGTTACGTCAGCGAGGAGGAGTTCTTAGCGAAGCTTGATGAAATGGTAGAGAGAGCCTATGAAGATCCCCTCGTTAACTTCAACCCAGTTGAGCCGAGAAAAGAGGACATTAGAAGAATTTATGAGAGGGCCTTCTATGGAGATTGACAAAGGACTTGCAAAGTTCGGAGATTCGCTGATAAACTTTCTTTACTCTTTAGCACTAACTGAATTCCTGGGAAAGCCCACTGGAGATAGAGTTCCAAATGCATCTCTAGCGATAGCTCTAGACCTAACTGGATTGTCAAAGAATCTTAGGAGAGTAGATAAGCACGCAAAGGGAGATTATGCTGAAGCATTAATAGCCAAGGCCTGGCTAATGGGGTTAATCTCGGAGAGAGAAGCAGTTGAAATAATCAAGAAAAATCTAACTCCAGAAGTCCTTGACTTTTCTAAGAAGAAGGAAGCAATAGGAAGGGCCCTAGCTCCCCTTTTGGTGATTATAAGCGAGAGACTCACTTCCTCTCAAGTTTGAACCTGGGCTCTTCTATCCACTCACTCTTACACTTAGGACACCTGCTGGGGATGTTTATCTCGGCCTTAAATACAAAGCCACACTTGCGACATTGGGCAGGTTTAATAAGCAACACCATTCCTTCCCTTTTGGCGATCTTTGAAATTACCTTTAGATCTTCCAAGATGACCTTCTTTGACCCCTTTCCCCTCATATCTAAAATCCTCGCTAGCTCACTTGGACTGTAATCCCCCTCCAACAGCAACTCAATTATCTTTTCTCTCCTTGTAGCCATGTGCACACTTTATCTCCAAACAATTTTAAACGTTTGGGAATAAGGTAATATGATGAGAAGTGGCGTTGCAGAGCTCCCACTCCATACAGGAAAGGTTCCACCTTGGTTGGCCAATAGAATGAGGAAGCTCTCGAAGTTAGTGCTAAAAATACTCGTCGAGGAATATGGAACCAAGGGTCTACTTGAAAGGTTAGCTGATCCCGTTTGGTTCCAAGCCTTTAATAATCTTATAGGCATGGACTGGGATTCTTCAGGAAGCACAACTGTGACGACTGGAATAATAAAGGAGGCTCTTGCCGAGTTAGACTTGGGCGTTATGGTGGCTGGAGGGAAGGGAAAGAGCAGCAGAAATACCCCAAACGAATTGGAAAAGATAGCCTCTAAATTTGAACTTGATCCCGAACCTTATGTAAAAACCTCGAGGTTAGTTGCGAAAGTTGATTCGGTGGCCCTCCAAACTGGATATCAGCTCTATCACCATGCATTCTTCTTAGATGAAGAAGGAAATTGGGCCGTTGTTCAGCAGGGGATGAACACGGAGCTAAGGCTTGCGAGGAGATATCACTGGTTTAATGAAAAGCCCGATGTAGAGGAACTTTTAAACCCTCACAAAGGAGTTGCAGGAGTTAAGAGGGAATTCGCCTTAAATACAGTTGATAAGGACTCCAAAGAAGTACAAAAAGCAATAATTGAAATTGCCCAGGAGGGGAGGAGGGTAGTTAGGGATTTGGAAACTATAAAAGCCCTCTCGAAGGGTTATGCTGTATTTTACAAGCCAAGAGATGTGGATGTGAGAGAGGTTGTAAAAAGGTATGAAAGCTTGGGAAAGATAGAGCTTAACTTAAAGGCTCTGGAGTTTGCCAAGGAATTGGCAATCGAGAATTACAAAGAATTTCTACTAATAAAAGGTCTCGGGCCTGGGACTCTAAGAGCTTTGGCATTAGTGGGAGAGCTCATATATGATGTAAAACCAAGCTGGAGGGATCCAGTAACTCATCCAATTGATCCATTTAAGTTTGCATATGCCGTGGGGGGAAAGGATAGGGTTCCCTTCAGGATTGAGAAGGGAACATATGACGAGCTCATAAGATTTCTGGAAAGGTTGACTGAGACTGGAAACAGAGAAATATTAAAGAGGGTTAAGAAGATAAGCGAAAAGTGGAAGTTTCCAGAAGAGGAAAAGATCCCTACCTTTTGAACAATGCTGAGAGCATTCCGTAGTAGGTGGGGCAGGCGTAGGAGATGTGCACTACTTTTGAAAACTTGACTTCTTGCATCACACCATGAGCTATTAAAAGAGACCAGTAGCTATCTGGCTTTGCTTTCTCTATGAAGTCATTTTCAAGCTCTAAAAGTCTCGAGAAGTCCATATTCTGCATCAATCTGTATATTAGACTATCATATTCTTTAGATTCCTTAGCGTAGCCATAGGGACCCTTTGGATCGTGCGCATGTCCATGGTCAGCACTAACTATCAAGGCAACTTCCTTCTCACTTCCCTCAAGTACTCTACCTAAATGCTTTCCGAATTCAACTAGAACCTCTCTCTTAACTTCCCTGGGAGGAGAAATTAAAACTAAAGGCTTTTTTCTGAGAAAGTGGAGGGGAATCATTTCTCCCCAAGTAAGGGGAAACCTTGAGTACCTCCCTCTGGCTGAAGCGAAATTAACGTCAACAACTGGGAACTTATCTTTTGAACTTAGGTATATCTCCCTAGCCAATTCAACATCTGTCTTGTATTCGCTCTCTACCGGTATTGGAACATCGTTAAAAAGTAGCCAAGGGATTAAGTTCTCTGCAATGACAATTGCTATAGCCTCACTACTTCTTACGTTGTGCGGTGTTATGAGGACGTAACTTTCCACATCCTTCAGCTCTTCCCCAATTTTCTTCAAGTTAGCATTCAAAATTTTGCTGTCCTCATCTATAGGATAAACAGCCTCATTTCCATGGGGCATTATGGCCATATATCTGAGCATATTCCTCACCAAGATATCTTTCTTAGCGTTACTATTAACGTTTTCCTTAACATTTCTCCAAAATATTTCGGATTTGTTTAATATTTAACTGAGATTTAATTTACAAATACGACAATATAATCTCACAAAGATAAAAGTTTTATAGAAAATTTTCTTCATCATTCTGGGTGATAAATGTTTATCAAAGTAAAGTTTATTAGGAAAAATGTTAACATAAGTTTGTAAAATTCTGGAGGTGAAAAAATGGCAGTAGGAGAGAAGATAACAATAAGCGTGATAAAAGCAGACGTCGGAGGGTGGCCTGGCCATTCAAGAGTTCACCCAGCACTTATAGAGAGGGCAAAAGAAGTACTAAGCGAAGCTCAAAAAGAAGGAACCCTCATAGACTTCTATGTAACCTACGCTGGAGATGACCTCCAGCTTATAATGACTCACAAGAAGGGAGTTGACAGCCCAGAGATCCACGGGCTCGCTTGGGAAGCATTCAAAAAGGCCACAGAAGTGGCGAAGGAACTAGGCCTATATGGAGCTGGACAGGACCTTCTAAAGGATGCATTTAGTGGTAATGTTAGAGGTCTAGGTCCAAGCGTTGCAGAGATGGAAATAACACTAAGAAAGAGCGAACCAATAGTTACATTCCACTTAGATAAGACTGAACCAGGAGCATTCAATCTCCCAATATTTAGAATGTTTGCCGATCCCTTCAACACAGCGGGGCTCGTAATAGATCCAAAGATGCACATGGGATTCAGGTTCGAGATATGGGACATTCTCGAGCACAAGAGAGTTATCATGAACTCTCCAGAGGAAATGTACGATATTCTAGCCCTAATAGGAGCAAAGAGTAGGTACGTCATTAAGAGGGTGTATCCGAAGGAAGGGCACCCAATTCCAAAAGATGAACCCGTTGCTGTTGTATCAACTGAAAAGCTCTACGAAGTGGCAGGAGAGTATGTAGGAAAGGATGATCCAGTGGCCATAGTAAGAGCACAAAGTGGTCTTCCAGCCCTGGGAGAAGTTCTAGAACCATTTGCATTCCCACACTTGGTCAGCGGGTGGATGAGAGGTAGCCACAATGGTCCACTAATGCCAGTTCCACTTAAATATGCAACACCAACAAGATTCGACGGACCACCAAGGGCTGTAGCTTTAGGATGGCAGATAAGCCCAGAAGGAAAGCTCATTGGTCCAGTTGACTTGTTTGATGACCCAGCATTCGACTGGGCAAGACAAAAGGCCTTGGAGATAACTGATTACATGAGGAGGCATGGACCATTTGAGCCTCACAGACTACCACTGGAGGAGATGGAATACACAACTCTCCCAGGAGTCCTAGAGAAGTTAAAGGACAGATTTGAACCTATAGAGTGATCTCTTTTCTCCTATATTTTTATAGTATTGTTCTCCATTTTCTTGAGGGATAGTGTGATTAAGCTCATAACAAGAGAAGAAGCTTTTAAAAGAGCAGAGAAGATAAAGAGGGAAAACGAGATCATTTATGGAGTACCTTTTGAACTAGAACATACATTCCTCCCCATTGATGTTTTGATTCCCACTCAGTGGGAACTTAGCGAAAAGAAACTACTTATAGTTCTAGAAGAAATGGCCCACGGATATGATGCGCCCATCATAGTTTTAGAGTATAAAGGGAAATTTTACATATTAGACGGCCATCACAGAGCATATGCCAGAAAAAAGCTGGGTTTTTCCAACATTGAGGCGATAGTCCTTAAGCCTCTAAAAGAAATCCAAACTAAAATCGAAGAATCAGTGAGAAAGGTTGGGCTGAAGACAATAGATGATGTAAAAATAGTCAGAGATTGAACAATGCAGTTTTAAAAGGTCTAGAAGTAAGGGGATAGTGGGGAAGAATAATGCACGAATGGGCGTTGGCAGATGCAATAGTAAGGACTGTTTTAGATTACGCTCAAAAGGAGGGTGCAAGTAGGGTAAAGGCCGTCAAGGTAGTCCTCGGAGAACTCCAAGATGTTGGGGAGGATATAGTAAAGTTTGCCATGGAAGAGCTCTTCAGGGGAACAATAGCGGAAGGGGCAGAGATAATATTCGAAGAGGAAGAGGCCGTCTTTAAGTGCCGCAACTGCGGGCATGTATGGAAGCTTAAGGAAGTCAAAGATAAGTTGGATGAGAGGATAAGAGAGGACATCCACTTTATTCCAGAGGTCGTTCATGCATTTCTATCCTGTCCAAAATGTGGAAGCCATGATTTTGAAGTGGTGAAGGGAAGGGGAGTTTACATTTCTGGAATAATGATCGAGAAGGAGGGAGAAGAATGATAGATCCCAGAGAACTCGCAATTTCAGCGAAGCTTGAGGGAGTAAAAAGAATAATCCCAGTTGTAAGTGGGAAGGGAGGAGTAGGAAAATCCCTAATCTCCACAACTCTTGCCCTAGTTCTATCAGAACAAAAATACAAAGTTGGACTTCTCGACTTGGATTTCCATGGAGCAAGTGACCACGTCATCCTGGGATTTGAACCCAAAGAACTTCCCGAGGAAGACAAAGGAGTTATTCCCCCAACGGTTCACGGAATAAAGTTCATGACAATAGCGTATTACACCGAGGACAGGCCAACTCCTTTAAGAGGAAAGGAGATTAGCGACGCCCTAATAGAGCTACTAACAATAACCAGGTGGGATGAGCTCGACTTTTTAGTTGTTGACATGCCCCCTGGGATGGGAGATCAGTTCTTAGACGTTTTAAAGTACTTCAAGAGGGGAGAATTCTTGATAGTCGCAACTCCGTCAAAGCTCTCTCTTAATGTTGTTAGGAAGCTTATAGAGTTGCTAAAAGAAGAGAAGCATCAGATACTTGGAATAGTTGAGAATATGAAGCTGGATGAAGAGGAAGATGTTATGAGAATTGCCCAGGAATATGGGATTAGGTATCTTGGAGGAATACCTCTGTACAGGGATCTAGAGAGTAAAGTTGGAAATGTTAATGAACTTTTAGCCACAGAGTTTGCCGAGAAAATTAGAGGAATAGCTAAAAAGATTTGACTGGTGCAAGCTATGGAAGAGCTGAGAGAAGCTCTAAAAAATGCTAAGAGAATTGTAATATGTGGAATAGGGAATGACATCAGGGGAGACGACAGCTTCGGGGTTTATATTGCAGAAAAATTAAAGAGAGTTATAAAGAAGGCAAACATTCTAGTCCTCAACTGTGGAGAGGTTCCAGAGAACTACACAGGGAAGATACTAAACTTTCACCCTGATTTAATCATTTTTATAGACGCAGTAAACTTCGGAGGAAAGCCTGGAGAAATAATAATTACAGATCCAGAAAATACTGAAGGGGCCGGAGTTTCCACCCACAGTCTTCCCCTCAAGTTTTTGGCCACTTATCTCAAAGCTAATACAAATGCCAAGACAATCTTAATAGGATGCCAGCCAAAGAACATTGGGCTTTTTGAAGATATGAGCGAAGAAGTAAAAGCCGTTGCGGAAGTCTTATTAAAATTCCTTTATGAAAGTCTTGAGCTTTCTTAGGTCCTCTTTCTTATTTATATTGAAGAACGCCCATTTCCACCTTTCTGGCAAAGATTCCACTGGAATGTAGCAAGGATTTGAGCTTTCAATAACATTGCCAACTTTATATTCTCCTCTTTCAATATATCCTTCAATTATTTCTCTAAGTGAGCGAGAGTACACTGCATGGAGGGGCTCAAGGTATCCATTTGGCCACCTGGGAACACAGGCCAATTTTTTAGCCTCTTCAAACTTAGCCACAAGATAATCTATAAACTCCGGAACTAAAAGTGGCATATCCCCTCCCACGACAAAGGAATCTCCTAGGCTTAGAGCAAGGTATATTCCCCCAAGTGGGCCAACCATTAGGTCATCTACAATAACCTCCAACCCCAACTCTCTGAATTTTTGCCAATTAAATGGAGATGCAATGACGACAATTTTCTCTATCTTGCTAGCTGATTCAAGGGCCTCTATGGTGTAAAGTATTAGTGGTTTTCCCCCAACCCTATAAGTTAGCTTATCCTCACCAAATCTTTTGCTGATTCCTCCAGCTAACACCGCACCTATTACCATAGGGCTAGCCCATGCTCAGTTGGTTTTCTTTCCAGAGTTTCCCCCTCAAGCTCTTGAACAAAGACCTCAGCAACGAAGACTTCTCCTCTAACTAAATGCCCTCCGAAAGCCCTTCCTTCAGAATCTCCAAGAACTACGTGGGCATGAACAAAGGGCTTTCCGTCCTTTAAGCTTATGTTTCCAGAGAGGGAAAGCAGTTCATAGGTTCCGGTTAAAGATATCTCCTTGTACTTCTTTTCTTCTTCCATAAAATATCCTATAACTGGATTCCTCAACGTTCCAATGGCGCTTATTATTCCCACCTTGATGTTTTCTTTCTCTGCAAACTCCCTCAAAAACTCAATTATTTCCTTCCCTTCTGGAATTCTGAAAAGATAAACTCTTCCAGGAACGAGCATTTAAACCACCATAAAAAGCTATAAAAGTTGGCCTTTAAAATTTCCTATTGATAGCGATGCCCAGGTGGGGAAGAGGTAGAAGAAGAAAGATGAGAATGATAGAATTCATACCCTATGCAAGGCACTTTTACCCAGCACTTCCTAGGTTTGGCCCTCCAAAACCCCCTATAATAATGACGTATGAAGAGTTCGAGGCATTGAGGTTGGTGGACTATGAAGGACTAACCCAGGAAGAGGCAGGTAAAAGAATGGGAGTTTCAAGAGGAACGATATGGAGGGCGTTAACATCTGCAAGAAAGAAGGTTGCCCAAATGCTAGTGGAGGGCAGAGAGCTCATAATCTTACCCCAAGGAAATGAAGTTATAAAGAGTGATGAAGAATGAAGAAGGCAATAATTTTGCTTTTACTCCTCTTATTACCAGTAGTCTCAGCTCAAAAGGTTAAAGTTGTTGTATACGATGACGGATATTGTTTAGTTAAGATAGTGATGAATGTAACTCCTGGGAGATTTGTAATTCCCCTTCCAGTGTATGAATTCTCAGAATTAAGTGTCAAGCTTAATGGAAAAGAAGTGCCACTTTTTTTAGAGGATGGTGAGTTCGTTGTTTACCCAACCACCAATGGAACTCTCGAGGTGGAGTTTTTAACTCCGGAACTAACGTCAAAAGAGGGTAGAGTCTGGACTGTGCACCTTCCATTCAATTATTCTGCAGAGGTAATACTTCCAGAAGATTCAGTGATAGTCGGGTTGTCTGGAATACCACTCAGCATAAGCGAGAATTCCATAAAGATGCCCCCTGGAGAACAGTATATAAACTACGTATTTCCTCACAAAGAGGAAGTCATTACGATAACTGAAACTAACACCCAGGTTGTGACGGAAACAAATTGGGGAAGTGTCTTGTTGGCCTTTGTAGGTGGAGTTGCAATAGGAGCATCACCAATTTTATTTAGTAAGAAAAAGCGCGTAAAGACCATAGCCACAGGCGAGATATCTATTGAGGAACTTTCCGAGAAATTCAATCTTAATGAGGATGAGAAGAGCGTAATTCTATACCTCTCCGACAGAGGAGGAAGGGCAAAACAGGCCGAAATAAGGAATGATTTAGGGTTGCCAAGGACTACAGCTTGGAGGCTGCTAAAAAGACTAGAGAAGATGGGAATTGTGACGCTCGAAAAAGTAAATAATGAAACGTGGGCAAAGCTAAATTATAAAATAAAAGAAGAGTAGTTACTTCTTCTTTGTATGTGTAGTGTCCTTTCTGCTCTTTCCAAATATCAGTCCAAGTATGGCGACGATCCAGAGGAGGAAGTACCCAATATCTGGCTGCACCGAGAAGGGAGTATCATAGAATGCTCGTAAAATCAGTAGAAATGACAGTAGACCCCCAATTATCATTCCAAATCCTGCCCTGGAAAAGAACGCCACTATTGTCCCCCAGGGAATTAGGAAGAATGACCCTATGAGTAGGAGGAGAAAGTATGCTAAGAGGTTTACCGAAACTGGTAGGTTTTTTGCTTCTTCTGCGTCTCTGAGCTCTGAATAGAGGTCTCCTATGTCATATGAAGTAATTTGATCCCCAAAAACCACAAAAACTCCAATAGTATTTATTATAGAGTACGTTGTTGTTACTGTCTCATCATAGTATTCACTTGAGACCCTAACAAATGGAGCAACTAGAACTATCAAAATTGAAAGAACTGCAAATGCTATTCTTTCTGCGGCTCCCATTGTATCACCACGCTATGGAAAAATGTTCTCTTTTAAATAGTTTTATCTTTATTTTAAAACGAATTTCATATATCCTTATATTGGAAAATTAACTACTTTTGACTATGATCTTAGTTAGATGACAGATACTGTTAGGATAAGCGGTAGGGCGTTAGGTTTAAGTTTCTGATAATTTTTCAGAAAAAGAAGGGAGAGAAATGAAGGCTGAGAGCATTCTATACTCACTGATTTCAGTCTTAAAACCTTTTCGCCGCAACAAAATCCCACCAGAAAAGAAAATCAGAGCAGTAGAACTATACCTGCGAGGCCTCAGCTACAGACAAGTCGGAAAAATCCTCAAAATCAGCCACACAACAGTCTGGGAGGCAGTTCAAAAACTAGCAGAAGCAGTTTACCAGCCAACACTCCTCGCAGTAAGAAAACAGAGGAATTTTATCGCAGTTGATGAGACTGTCGTAAAAATCAACGGGGAGAAGAGATTTCTCTGGGCTGCACTTGACGTTGAGAGCAGGGAAGTTCTCGCAGTCTGGATTACAACAACCAGAAACTGGTGGATTGCTAGAGACTTCATTCTGGTTGTTTTGAAATCCTGCAAAGGACAGCCTGTTTTTCTGGTTGATGGTGGGAAGTGGTACAAGTCTGCTTTTAAATCCCTTGGACTGGATTTTGTTCACGTAACCTTCGGGCCGAGGAACTGTATTGAACGCTGGTTCAGGACTTTAAAAGAAAGAACAAAGCGTTTCTGGAATAATTTCAGGGCTAGAGACTGGAGGAGGGTTCACAGGTTTGTTTTTCTGTTTGCGTTCTGGTATAATTTTGTTAGGTTTCATTCTCGGTTTGGTTGTCCGCCTGGTGATGTGACTGAGTGGCTTCAAGAGGTGATGCCCCAGTTATCCTGACAGTATCAGATGACAAAACAAAAAGCTCAAAAAGCTTTTTAGGCGTTTTTACTTTCCTTATAACCTTGTAATTGGATTTTAGCAGATATATTTTCTTGTAGTCGAACTATGTTGAGACTCAGATTTTTTACTATAGGAAATTGTTTATATTTAAATACAACAAAATTTTACATTTTGTAATTTAACAAATAAAAATTTTATTAAACATATTAGAATAAAAAATGCAAAATTATATCAATAAAATTGCAAATAGAATTACAAATGGTAAAAAATCGAAGATTATTACCTTCATAGTGTGTAATCAAGTACTTTCTCTGCTTCTTCAATATGCTCTGGATAAACGTTCCTAACCTCTGGATGGAGAGCCTTTATTACCCTTCCAATAAGCACGAAAAGTGTTCCAGTAATTATTGGAAGCTCGTTTATAACCTCTTCCTCCAGAGGTTTATCTGCTGGAATCTTTCTGAGCACATAATCCAGAATTGGTTCTATCTTAATGTTCTCGTCCTCTATTACGGCTCTAAAGAGATTCATGCTACTCCTAAATCCCTTTGTTATTGGAATATGTCTCATCTTTATTGTTTATGAGTTCTCTGCTGTAGCATTCTCATATGCAACCTCAAAAAGATCTGCAAGCTTCCTCTCTACAATCTCCATCATCCTTTCGGCCATTGGCTTTGTTACTGCTAGTTCACATGTTTTTTCCAGTATCCTTTGGAGGTGAGGATATGGAATAACCATCTCTGCCATTTCTCCTCACCTCCCAGATATTTTTAGTAACAAAAAGTATATAAAATTTTCGATGTTCAAGGTTTCGTATTTAGGCATAATTATTAATGACTATGTATAATATCAATCTATTATTTAAGATTTGGCCAAAATAACAGCTCTCGTGTTTTTTATTTCCTAACTAACTAAAAAACTTTAAATATGTCATAAAAGCATATAAAAAGAAGAGGGGAATAAAATGGGTAAGACTGGAATCGAATACTTTGACAATTTCATTCTTAAAGATGGTTTTCCCGATGGATCACTAATTTTAGTTGCAGGAGAGCCGGGAGCTGGGAAGACTATATTTTCTGCAACATACCTATATAATGGCGCAAAGAAGTTTGGAGAAAAAGGGGTATACATTTCACTGGCAGAAACAAAGAGAGAATTCTATGAGGCAATGAAACAACTGGGAATGGATTTTGAGGAGCTTGAAAAGAAAGGACTTTTCAGATTCATTGATCTTGTAACTGTAAGTAGGGGAGCAATAGAAAAAGAAATACAATTTTTGATGAGCGAAATTTCAAGCTTCCAACCTAAAAGGGTTGTAATTGACTCCATAAGCGTCTTTGCACAAATTTTGGGACTTGAAAAGACAAGAGTGTTTCTCCACACAATGCTTGGAAGATTTATAAAAGCTTACAATGCCACAGCACTCCTAATTGCTGAAAAGCCTATGGGAAGCAAAACAATAGGGCATGGAGTGGAAGAATTCGTTGTTGATGGGGTAATAATTCTCAAGTATAAATCACTTGGAGAGATTACAAGAAGGGTAATGGAAATCCCAAAGATGAGAAGAAGAAGTGTTGAGAGAGCAGAATATGAGTATGTGATAACTAAGAATGGGATTGAGTTCCTGGAACTTCCAGATCTCGTAAGAGATAAGGGGGAATACACACTCGAAAAGATAACAACGGGAATAGAAAAGCTCGATAAAATGCTAGATGGGGGATATACAAGGGATCAAATGTTCTAATTGTCGGCATGACTGGAACTGGAAAAACTACGTTTGCCCTACACTTTGCCATAGCAAATGCACTTCAGGGAAGGAAGGTAGTTTACATAACTTTTGAAGAGCCAATTGGTCAGATAGTAAGATCAGCTAGAAATTACAACATACCTATAGATGAAGTTTTGGGGAAAGATTTAGAGATTTTCTCTTGGGTACCAGAAAGTAAAACACCAGTGCACACCTATATAAAAATTAAGGAGATAGTGGAAGAATTCCAACCTGAAGCCCTAATAATAGATAGTCTAACTGCCTTAAAACAGCACACAGACGAAAAGGAATTAGCAAAAATGCTAAGGTACCTGCAACTTCTCACCAAAGAAAGGAGATAACAACATACTTCACACTGAACGAGGAAACAAAATTTGATGTAGTTCCATTTACAAAAGCTAGCACCCTTGTTGATGTGATAATAGGACTAAGATATGAGATAGAAAACGGGAAGATAGAGAAAAGGCTTGCAATCATAAAGGCGAGAGGCTCAAATCATTCAAGAAAAATCTACAGGTATGAAATAACAAGTAAGGGGGTTGAGATTTATGAGTAATGGGAAAGATATATTGACGAAAACAATTATTTCCGCCCTTAAAGAAGTTGCTCCTGGGCTGGAAGCTGTTTTGGAGGCCCATTTAAATGCTACCCTTAATAAAGGAATTGAAGTAGCATATGAAGACCCTCAAAAATTCAAAGAAGCAGTTTCAAAGCTCTTTGGAGAGTACAGCGCAAGATTACTGGAAATGGTTATCATAAGCAAGCTTCAAAGTTATCTTGGAAAGCAGGTAGAAGTTAACTCTTTAGAGGAACTCGTGGAAGAGATAAAGAAAATTTATGGGTGAATAGCATGAATCCATTGGACATAATAATAGAATCGTCTAAGGTAGTTACTCCAACGATTTTTAACCATGAAATAGGAAGTGAATTTGAAAGCGTGCTTTATCACGTGGTAAAACGGCTGAAAAGTGAGTATAAAGGGTTCATAGTAATCTCATTTACCGACGCATATGCTTCAATACTGAAATATCTAGAGTCAATATACAAGGACGCAAGAGATGTTTTTTAAAGATGCTAAGGTATTTTCTGTTCTCTCCTACTTTGAGGATGTGCTAGGCCAAGAAGTTCTTATTAAAACAAAGGATCCAGAGATCATTATTGGAAAGATTAAGTCTAACTTGGGAGTAAAAGATAACACATTATTCCTCGTTTTAGGGCTTGACATTTTTGGAGTGAAATATCCAAAAGAGCTCATAACAGTTCTCCCAGCCCTTATTAGAATTTTGGGAAGAGGAGAGAAAAACAACATACTCATAACTTTCAACTTCAAGGCATTCCCAGAAAACGTTACGGAAATAGTCAACAGCTTTGCCCTCAATCTATTTAACTTCGGAATAGAAGTCGGAAAAAATGAGATTAAGAGAAAGCTTACCGTTATTAGGAGCATATTTCTTGAGTACAACCTAAAGTCTTGGTACTACACCGTTTATCCTGAACTTAGATTTTTGCCTGCAGTCTAATCAAAATCCCATATTGTCCTGCCCTTATAGAACAGCATAATGTATCCACAATTTTCGCAGATCACTATTTTGACATTGTGAGCCGTAAAGCCCCATTTGCTGTCTAGTTTTCCCTCCTCCACTCTAAAGCTCGTCCCTCCACAAAGCGGACACTTAAGATGCCTTTTTTCTTCCACGTAAATCACCAAATAAAATGACGCTAAAACCGTTTAAGCTTTTACTCTCAAAAGCCAATAGTTCCCCACAAACACGTTCTTAAGCCCGTTTTTCCTAGCCACCTCAACGAGCCTATTCATCTGTTCCCAGGAGGTAGTGGGAATATCGCTCATTAGATGATGTGGATGAAAGGCCAAGAGAACGTAGGGTATCTCATCGCTTATTGAAGCCAGAAATTTTGTTATCCCATTAACTTCCCTCTCATCGATGTAGTGAGGGACTACAAGAGTGCTAACAACAAGCATTGCCCCCTCTTCAATGACAACTCTTATGTTTTCTTTTATTCTTTCCACGGCCTTTTTACCGTTTATCCCCGTGAGAGCTTCGTAAACCTCTGGAGAATAAGCTTTCCAATCTATCTTCACTATCCCTCCACTCTCCTCTGAAAGCCTTGCTATTCTCCTCATAATCCTGGGATTCTCGAGTCCATTTGTTTCCCAGCAAATTCTTATCTTCTTTTTCTTCAAGATTTCTTGGGCAACTCTTATTGCATAAGGAGAGAAAGGAGCTGGGTCACCACCAAAGTAACAAATACAAGTGACCTTTGGATTTAAAACCGCTCTAACGAGCTCCTCAATACCAATTTCCCAACCTTTGATGGTTTTATGTTCAATGTTTTGGCAGAAGAGACAGTCTAGGTTGCACCCATGGAAGAAGACAGCGAGGTTATAGTGGCCTATGTTCGTTCTTTCAGGACAAACAGGTTCAGCGACGCAGTTTGTGGGATGGGGATCATAGTAGTATGTAACACCAATTTTAGGGACCAACTTTCCGTTGTCGTTCACAATAACGCCACAGTAACCTTTGTCAATAACTTCGCACTCGTTTACGCACAGCTTACATTTAACTCCTCCCCTGGGAACTTCCATAGGAAGGCCAAGTTTTTTCCTCCATTCTCTGTGGGTATTCAAAGCTATCTCTGTACGTCCCCTCCTGAGACAATTCACACAAACTCCTATAGATGCGGAAATTTCTTCACTCTCATATCCACAGATTTTGCACTTCACAAGCTAATATAGTGTGATTGAGTATTTATACGTTGCCAATTGCTCATAAAACGTCTAAATCTTCCAAATCCCAGATTAGGAAACCCCTTTCCCAGAGATTCTCTTTCTTTTGAACTTTCTTTGCAATTACTCCATAAATTTTGTCCCATCCTTCTAGCTCTAAATCATTTAAAATCCCCTTTATTTCTCTCTCCTTTAATTCCTTCCACTTGATTTCTATAAGGAGGGATTTCTTTTCCTTTTCATTCAAAGCTACGATATCAATTTCCTCTTCCTTGTGCCACCATCTTCCAATTTTAGTAAATCGGAAGGGTAAATTCCCTTTTCTGTTTAGTTCAATGAGAAATTCTCTCGAGACTTGCTCAAAGCGAAAGGAGAAGATCCTCTGGAGGATCTCTTTAACATCATCAATTGTCATAGCTCCTATCTCTATCTCCGTTCTCTTGGGGTAGACCAACGAGAACCAACTCATGAGCATTGGGTCAGAAATTATGTAAAGCCATCGTTTTTCCTTTCTTGCAACTAGAAGATCCCTCTCCACAAATCCGAGCCGTATTAGCGTTTCAATGTAGGAGTGTATTTTCCTTCCCTCTAGATCAACTTCGTTTGCCATCTCTGAAGGTTTTCTCTTTCCAGCAGCTATTGCCGAGAGGATTGAAAAGTATGTTTTTAATTCCCTAAGCTCGGAGAGAACTATGTAAGGCTCATCATAAAAATTATCCTTCAGTTCTCGGGAACTCTTCCTCAACGAATTCTTCAACAGTTTTATAACGAGATGCAAGAGCGAGATAGGCAGGAATCCCACCCAAGAGGGTATAAAACGCTAAGTTATATAGAAGCCTTCAAGTTCTCCGCGAATTTTCTAGCATTTTCTAAGTCTTTTTCGTTAGGATGCCCCTTGTTTAATCCGCCTATCTCTGCTAACCAACCGTTCGTATCCCAACCTCTGCAAGAAAATTCTCCTACTATTTCAAATCCTTTCTCCCTTAAAACTTTTCTGAGCTTCCTGTGATTGATGAAAGGTATATTTAGCCCCGCGGTTGAAAATATAAATGCCTTTTTTCCTTCTACTTTCGGAAGTTTGTTGATAAGCTCAAAGAGGGCTCTATGATGTTTCCAATAGTAAATTCCAGAACCAAAGCCTATTAAATCATATTTTAGGAGTTCTTCTGGTTTTATTTCCCAAGGTTTAACTAGTCTTGCATTTAGAACCTCTGCAATAACCTTAGCTACCTTTTCTGTGTTTTTGTGGTGGATGGAAACATAAACGATTATGCTATCCATTCTGGTTCCCCACAAAATCTTTTAGATCCCAGGCTAAAAAACCTTTTTCCCTCAACTTCTCTTTTTCTATGATGCTTTTTGCTATTATTCCATATCTCTTGTTCCAATCATGCAATCCAGTGAGTTCTGCTTTTCTTTTTAAGTCTTTTAATATTCTATAGGCCTCTTTTCTCTCAAGATTTTTCCACTTTACTTCTATAAAGAGGGCTTTCTTCTCTTCTTCCTTCAAAGCAACTAAGTCGATCTCTTCTCTCTTGTACCACCACTTACCAATCTTAGTAAACCTAAATGGGAGCTTTTTTCTTTTGTTCATTTCTATAAGAAACTGACGGGATATCTCTTCAAACACAGGGCCAAGATAGTCGTTGAATTCCCTCTTTATCTCCTCAATAACATCAAGCCCCATTTCTATCTCACTTCTCCTGGGAAAGACGAAGCGGAACCAGAAATTGAAAAAGTAGTCATTTATCCTATACAATGTTTTACCTCTTCCAACAATTGGTTTCTCCTCCCTTACGTATCCCATTTCCTCCAAAACATTGAGGTATTTTCCGAGACTTTTTGTTTCGATCCTTGCTGCGTCTGCTATCTGACCAAAACGTGAGTAGCCAAGTGCTATTGCCCTTAATATTGAGAAGTACCTTGAGACATCTCTTAGCTCTTCTTTAAGGAGATACTTAGGTTCATCATAGTATTTCGCACCTTTGGATAGGACTAGATCCTTTACATTTTCCCAGAAATCTTTCCCGGGATCATAGTCTGCCCAATACTGTGGAACCCCACCAAAAACACTGTATATTCTTATAGCTGTCTCTATATCAATTGGATGAAACTTTAGCACGTCAAAAAATGACATTTCTTCTACCTTCCAAGTTCCCGTTCTTCTTCCGTATATTGGGGATTTTCCGGAAAGAATGCCCTCCATAAAGGAAACAAGTGAACCACAGAGTATGAGCATTATCTTTGTTGAGGACAAGTATAGATCCCAGTACTTTTGAAGGGTGCTGAGGAATCCTTTCTCAGCTCTAACAAGATACTGAACTTCATCTATGACCACAACCAATCTTTTGTTACTTTTTCCAGCTAGATACGTGAAGAAAGCTTTCCAAGTTCTAATGGGATTTTCTTTCAAAAAGGGATCCTTGAAGTAGTCTGTCAATCTTAAGGAGAAATCTTCCAAGTTCGTCTCGTTCTCTTCTGCAAGGAGGTATATTCCATTAGTTTCCTCAAGAAATTTCCGTAGGAGATATGTTTTTCCAATCCTTCTTCGGCCGTAAATAACTATCAGCTCGGCCTTTCCAGAATGATAATGATCTCTTAGGAAGTTTAACTCCCTCTCCCTATTCACAAACTTACTCGTGAGTATCATACTCATGAGTATGTTTTGTTAATTAATAAGTTTTACCGTCGATTTCGAGATACTGTCAGGATAACTGGGGCATCACCTCTTGAAGCCACTCAGTCACATCACCAGGCGGACAACCAAACCGAGAATGAAACCTAACAAAATTATACCAGAACGCAAACAGAAAAACAAACCTGTGAACCCTCCTCCAGTCTCTAGCCCTGAAATTATTCCAGAAACGCTTTGTTCTTTCTTTTAAAGTCCTGAACCAGCGTTCAATACAGTTCCTCGGCCCGAAGGTTACGTGAACAAAATCCAGTCCAAGGGATTTAAAAGCAGACTTGTACCACTTCCCACCATCAACCAGAAAAACAGGCTGTCCTTTGCAGGATTTCAAAACAACCAGAATGAAGTCTCTAGCAATCCACCAGTTTCTGGTTGTTGTAATCCAGACTGCGAGAACTTCCCTGCTCTCAACGTCAAGTGCAGCCCAGAGAAATCTCTTCTCCCCGTTGATTTTTACGACAGTCTCATCAACTGCGATAAAATTCCTCTGTTTTCTTACTGCGAGGAGTGTTGGCTGGTAAACTGCTTCTGCTAGTTTTTGAACTGCCTCCCAGACTGTTGTGTGGCTGATTTTGAGGATTTTTCCGACTTGTCTGTAGCTGAGGCCTCGCAGGTATAGTTCTACTGCTCTGATTTTCTTTTCTGGTGGGATTTTGTTGCGGCGAAAAGGTTTTAAGACTGAAATCAGTGAGTATAGAATGCTCTCAGCCTTCATTTCTCTCCCTTCTTTTTCTGAAAAATTATCAGAAACTTAAACCTAACGCCCTACCGCTTATCCTAACAGTATCGATTTCGAATCGCTTAGCATTATAACTTTTCACGTTCACTGTTTCCGGCAGCTTCCAAAATATCTTCCAAATCCCACACCAAGTAACCTTCCTTTCTGAGTTCCTCTTTTTTCTCCACATTTCTCGCTACGATGCCCAGATTAATTTTTCCACTAAAGTTAACTTTTTTAGCTTTCTCCTCAAGCTCTTGAAGAACTCTTAGGGCTTCCTTTTTCCTTAAATCCATCCATTTTACCTCAATAAGATTTGCTATATCCTCATCAATTGCCACGATATCTATTTCCTCTCCCCTATACCACCATCTTCCCAGGGTTTTGAACTCTATTGGGCGAAATAATGTTAGGAACTCCTTAGCAAGTTCCTCAAAGCGGATAGAATAAACCCTGTAAAGCTTGTCAAGCTTTGCTGTCCCAGAGCTTATTTCGGCCATCTGAGGATATGTTAAAGTAAGCCAAGTAAGGAGCATTGGATCCTTAATGCGGTAAAGGCTCACTTTCCTGCTTCCCAAAATCGGACTTTCTTTCTCGATAAAGCCCAATCTCATCAAAGTTTCAACATAGGGATAAATACTCCTCGCTGGTAAACCAACGAAGTTCGCGATTCTCTCAAGCCTTCTATTGCCCTCTGCTATTGCAATAAGTATCGAGAAGTATGTCCTTAGCTCTCTGAGCTCTTCACTAAGGAGAACATAGGGTTCATCGTAGAAGAACCCATAATCGCTCAGGAACTCCTCTCTTAGGAAGTCTTCAATGGTGTTGTAGCGACTTGCAAGCTTTAAGTATGAAGGAATTCCACCAACGAGCATATATGCCCTTATTCCAAATTCCCAGTCCGAAAAGAAGTTCAAGGCATCGGGATAGTTGAGGGGTTTAAGGTGCATGCTTCTTGTTCTCCTTCCATAGAGTGGTGAGGCATGGCTAAGCACCTCGTCCCACATCATGCCAAGGAGTGGAGCAGAAAGTACAAGCATGACTTTTTTCTCGCTTAGAATAATATCCCATACTCTTTGAAGGTCACTTAATATTTTTCTGTCTGACTTTACAGCATACGTGAATTCATCGAGGACTATAAGACAATCATCGACTTCTTCAGCCAAATATTTTAGAAGATCAAACCAGTTATCTGTTTTTAACTTTCTAATGAATTCATCCCCAAGAAAATCTGCCATTGCATCCTTAAACTCTCTCATTTGAATTTCCTTTATAGCCTCAGGGAATACAAAGAAGAAAGTCTTTTTAGCCTTTGAAAATTCTCTTAGAAGGCGAGTTTTTCCAACTCTTCTCCTTCCGTAGAGAACAACAAAGGAAGGCCTATTTTCCCACTCTTTTTCAAGGATTTTCATTTCCCTTTCACGATTGATAAATATCACCTAATCACCATTATATATAATCATGATTATATATAAGTATGTTTCGATTTAAGTTGCTCACCTGGGACTTCTCTAATAGCCGTCTTTGGGAATTATTCTTTCTTAACTAACTCAAAATCTCTTAAATCCCAGGCTAGAAAGCCTTCTTCTCTTAGATTTTCCTTTCCTTCAATATGTTTGGCAATTAATCCGTAGTTTTTATTCCAATAATCTAATCCAACTAACTTGGATTTTCTTTCAAGATCTCTAAGGATTGATCTTGCCTCTCCCTCCTTTAATGTCTTCCACTTCACTTCAATGAAAGAAGCTCTTTTCTCTCGTTTGTCTAAAGCTACTAAGTCTATCTCTTCATTCTTATGCCACCAACGTCCTATTTTTGAAAATCTGAAAGGAAACATTCTTTTCTTGTTTAACCTTACAAGAAATTGGCATGCTATATCTTCGAAAACCTCTCCAAGGTAGTTGTTGTAATCTTCAAGGAACTCCTCCCAAAAGTTAATACTCTCGAGTTCTATTTCATGTCTATACTTTTCAATGAATCGGAAGTAAAAGGCGATGTAGTTGTCAACTATCTTGTAACGGGTATTTTTGGTTTTGGGAGGAGCTGTAATTGGGGCTTCCCTGCGAAGTAAACCAAGTCTCTCAAGGACTTCAATGTATTTGAAAAGGTTTGGGCGGGGGATTCCAGTGAACGTGCTTATTTCGTTGAATCTTCTCTTCCCTTCCGCTATAGCTTTGAGGATTAACTTGTAAACTCTTGGCTCCCTTAACTCGCTGGAAAGTAGAAAATCAGCCTCTGCATAAAGAAATCCCTGCTTGCTAAAGGCAACATTTTTTAGATCTTCGAACTTTTTAAAGAGAATTAAATAGGCTGGAATTCCTCCTGTTACCCCATATATTTTAATTGCCTCCTCCAAGCTAACTCCTAAGAGCTTCCAGGAACTAAAGAAGTCCAAGGAGTGGAGCCTTATTTGGCCGTCTCTCCTCCCATAGAGGGGGCTTTTTTGACTTAGAACGTGCTCCTCCATCATGCCGATACTTGAACCAACTAAGATTAAATGTATCTCTGAATTCCTAACTATCTCATCTATTATATACTGGAACTCGCTCAAAATCCTTTTATCTGAGTTGATTAAATAGGGAAACTCGTCAATTACCACGACCACTTTCCCTTTTTCGCTTAAATATCTAAAGATATCGGTAAAAGTCGAAAAGGATTTAGGGGTTAAGTAAGGACTTGGATAAGCCTCTAGGACTACCTGGGAAAATCCATATAGGTTATCGTTGTAACTGCTATTTCTAGAGAGGTAATAAACGGAGGGCTTTCCCTTTATGAACTCTTTAACTAGTCGAGTCTTTCCAATCCTCCTTCTCCCGTAAACTGGGACGAAGGAATTTCTTCTTTTCCAGAGTGATTCCAGAAACTTAAGTTCACTCTCCCTGTCAACAAAAGTTATTGGCATGGTATTATACTTTATGTATAACTATTTAAACTCTTCGCCTAATGGTTATGGGAAAAGATAAAGCTTAACGTTCACATATTATATCCTCCAGGGCAGCTACTATTTCTCGACTTGAGACTACCCCAGCTTTCTTACCAAGCTTAAGCGCTGTATAAAATCCTTCTAACCTTTCGTTCATTATAGCATCAATCAAGGCTAAGGCTCCCTCAGTTGCTTTCTTGAGCAAATCGTCGATGAATTTTATTGCATGGTAGAAGTCTCTTCTCTTCAGCTTCCAAAGAAAGTCCATGAGCTTTCCAATTTCCTCTTCTTCAAAAGAGCGTATTGCTTGATTATTTCCTGATCTTTCAAGGGTATATGAGTGAATTACAAACTCTTTTTCAGTGAAGAGTTCCAGTGCTCCTAAGCTTTCACTATGGAGGAGGTGATACAAAAGGGCAAGCCTGCGATTGATAAGAAAGTCTAAGTTACTCTCATAGTAATGTGGGAGATGCATCTTGAGGTCTTTGAGAGAAAGTATTGAGATCATATCAACTTCTTCTACAGGCGCAATCTGATATATGTGAATCCATGTGGTATCTCCCTTTGCATATTTTATATATGGCGTATAATAGTGGAAACCAACCCAGGCTAGAGCATAGTTAAGCAGGTCAACCTTTATTGGATTACCTCCCTGGACCCCAAAGTGCTTTAGCATGTACTTGCCCGCTGAAGGCATAAGGGTTATGGGTATGGTTGCGGTACCTTTTACGCTCCTTTTCTTTTCAAGATCTTTCATCACCTTTTCCAAGTTTCTTGGTACGCTGTCCCAATATACATTGTTGATGTTTGCTCCTGCACTAAAGTCCGCATCACTAACAAGCTTTCCACCTTCTCTTGGAGAATGCCTTGCCAGTGCTATGTGGAGTGATAACATTTCGCTTAGGGCATCCACGAGACCATGGCGAAATTCCTCATTCGAAACGTCTGTTTGAATTAAATACGAGGCACCGTGGGGTATCAGGGTGGCTTCTTTGGCACCTCCTCTTATCAAGGATTCCACATACCCATAAGCCACGTACAGGTCAAAAATTGGATCAATTTGAGGTGTTTTAAATTCGTTAAATTTCATCTTATCACCTCCCTCTCGGAGAGATATTGGGCAATGGCATTCACTAATTCTGGATCAAGGGGGTATCCCGCACGTTTTAATACTCTGAATGCACTATAGAAACCCATTTCGTCCCTGTTTGTCAAAGCAGAATATAACTGGTGGCTAATCTCTCTAAGAATGTCTTCTTGGCTTTCTTTAATTGTTCTCTCTAATTTGTTTAAAATTTTCACAAATTTCATGGTTTCATAAAATGCACGTGCTTTCAAGTATCCAATAAAGTCCCAGACTACGGGGAGCTCCAATGTTCGGAAAATTCTCCATCCTTTTCCTTGTTGGCTTTCTTGTCCATAAATTACTACAGTAAATTTTGAGAGCCCAGGCACTTCTTCAGTAGAAGGTGGCAATTCGGTTAAAAGGAGAGTTTTTAACAGACCATACTCTGAACTTATTTTCCAGTGGAAGTCATTCCCTTGAACAATTTTAGTTGCTAGATCTTTGATTAGTAATAGCTCCCACATTTCAACTTCTTCATTTGGAGGATACTGAATTATTTCAACTATCTGTGAAGAACCCCTCTTAAATTTGTGAACTGAAGAATAATAATAAAACCCTACCCAGGCCAAAGCATACTCAAGATTTGTAATCCTGGATATTCCTTCTTCCTGTTTATAAAAAGAAAGCCATTGGTTAAGTGTAGGATCTAGTTGCTGTGGGGCTCTTAATACCTTTTTATCAATTAGGCTTTTAGTGCTTTTTAGTGATTTAATATCCAAGTTGTTTAGTATTGCCTCAAGCTCACGGTAGTATCTTTGCACGTTTTGGGGAGGATCAATAAAAGCACCATTAGAGATGACTGTATTACTTAATATTACATTGTTAAATTTTTTTGAACGAAAACCCATAGCATAATGAGTCATTATAATTTCCTCTAAAGCATCTCTTAGTCCTTCCAGAAGAAGCTTGCAACCTTCTCCTTCCAAATCTTCCTGGTTTTTTAGCCTACAGTCTAGGTATCTTGAGTGTATTTCATATCCCTCCCCAGTTGGGACTACATGAAGATTTGTTACTCCTGCACGTAGCGCACTTTCAACTATACCGTACATTATGTGGGTGTTTAATACTCGGGAATAATAACCAGAAAACATGGGAACAACAAGCTTCATTTAACTTCCCCCTCACTTCATCATTTCAACTCTAAGAACTTCTGCAAACTTTGGAGATTCACCTTCTCTTTCCTTAGCTCCTTTGTAATCACAGAGAACTAGCGGAATGAGTAACGCTCCAACAACCATCCTTAACTTGCCAGAATCAGGTCTATGCCTGGCAAGTACGCTAAGTCTGATTACTTCTCTGAGAACATCTTCCTGGGTTGGAGAGGGAACCTTTGGAATTACACCAAGCTTCTCTTTTATCATGCTCTTTATAAATGACTCTGTACCCTCCATAACTCCGTTAAAAGTGCGGAGCTTGTCGAGGACAACCTCTGGAGTAAGTTCCTCCTTATCCAGTGAACGTATCTGGCCCATTAGGATTGGTTCATGGTGCATCATCACAACGAGGGCTCCAATGAACGCTATGGTCTCGTCCTTGAACATGTCTTTTAGGATGTTATAAGCATAATAAGCGCTCACAAGCTCATGCCTGAAGCCTCTCAAAGGCTCATTATTGCTTAAGTGCTTCTGATATACCTCACTGCACTTTCCAACATCATGCAAAATTATCAAGGTTTTCATGAACTTGTCAGCATCTTCTTCAGTGAATTTAACACCAACAGTTTTCATTACCCTGATAATTGAGGGTATGTATTTGTTTTTGACAATCTCCCACGCAGCGAGCATCGCCTCAATGTGCTCTCTTAATGTTTGTCCTTGGAATGCCTTACAACTCATACTCTCACCCCCCAGTTTTCGAGACTTGTCTGCCCTTTCTTTCCTTTAGAGCGGTTTTTCTTTGACGAATGCTCAGAATTTCTTGTCCGAACTTTTGAGTCAGAATCTGTGTGAGAATTCGTGTCGCTAAGATTTGTAATAAATCCCAATTCCGAGTTATAGTACTTGGCATCAATTACATATATCTCATATGGATCTATCTTGAATGATTTCCGAACTTTCCATACCCACTTTTCAGCATTCTTGTCCCACTCTTTCATTAATCTACCAATCACGACATCTGATTTTTTCCATTCTTTTACACTATAGCTGATTCGAATTATCCTAGCTGTCTCGAGGTTGTCTATTACCTTATCTTCTACTCTCTCATTTTTCTCAATGTTCATTGGATACAATAATACATATAGCTCTGGTCTGGAGCGAAGTTCATATTCTGGAGGAGCTGAAAACAGTTTTAGCTCCTTGAAGTAGATGTATGCTGAAGCAAACTCTTTCGGCACGATGTTGTTCTCATAATGGAACTTGTATACCCTATCAAGGGCTTTTCTAGCTTTTGTTGTATCTGCTAGGTATTCTCCAATCTTTGATAATTCATCATAAGTAGTGAGGAGCACCAATGGATCATATGGTGAAACCGAGTATGGAATTATGTAGAGATCTTTGGGTAGTTTTTTACTTCTTTTCTTTTCTAAGACTCTTCTTGCAGTGTCAATGTCACCAACGTACACAAAATTTTTCTTTCCTTCTCCATAGTGGATCTCCACGACTCTATCGTATTCATTTGTGCTTGTAACAGTTGCAAAAACAACTGTATCCTCACCTATTTTTTCCATAAGTTCTGAAAGTCCCCTCACGATCTTTTCATGTTCAATGCAGTTTTCTACTGGGATGAGTATTATTCCTTCTCCTTCTTCTCCCGGTCTTCTTGCACACCTCCCAATACGCTGGATAAGGGCATCAAGGGGTGCTATATCAGTCACAACTAGTCCCACGTTTGGCAAGTCAAGTCCAGCCTCCACTACCTGGGTAGCAACGATCAATCTTGCTGAGTCAAGAGCTCTCTCCTTCTCCCTCCTATCGCCAATTGTGAACCTACTGTGTATGAGTAGGGCGTCTGAGGGATTAGCTAGGGTATCGTTTAGCTTTTTCTTTAAAACCTGATAGGTTTCAACAGCTTTTCTAACGGTATTACGCACAACAAGAACTTTCTTCCCATTCTTTAGAATCTTCTTAATGTCATTAAGAACATCTGTAATATCCCCCTCAACTAATCTGACTTTTACATTTCCCCTTGAAGGTTTATTCTTGTCATTCTTATCCACAGTTATAACTTCCGTATCCCCTGCTATCATTTCCCTAAGCTTTGAGGGAATTGTGGCACTCATTATAACGAGAGGAACATTGGCCTCTTCAAGAATTCCAACGACTAGTGAGAGAAGGCGCGGCATGTACATTGACTCATCCTGATACATCTGGACTTCGTCAAATATAACAAGGGATTGAGCTATTGCACCCGCTGGAAAAGTGAATCTATTCCCTACCGTTCTATGAGCTGCAAGACCATAGAGGAAAGCATCCCACGTCGTCACTACAACCCAACCAAGAAATGCATGAGTCTTCTCAAGCCCGTATTCAACAACCACGAGTTCTCTAGCTAGCTTTTCTGCCTCTTCTTTTGATTTTCCTTTTAACTGTAAAAGTTTGTAAACCAAGTTTCTTAGTCTTTCTGCTTGTTTTTCTACAAGTGACCTAGTTGGCAAGACATAAACCAATCTAGCAACAGGCCAATTATTGTTGTAGATTCCAGCGAAGAATGGCATCACAGCAGTTTCAGTCTTTCCTCCGGCCGTAGGCACTTCAATAATGACTTTTCCACCGTTATTCATAATCTCTCTGATTTTTTCCCATGCACGAAGTTGGTAATCATATGGTTCAAATCCGGTCAGCTCTCTGAAGAGTTTTTCGGTATCCATATTCCAAGCACCTCCCCATCAACAGTTAAAGCCTTCTCAACTTCAGGAGGATAAATTGTCCTTGCGTAGTATACTATTCTTTTATAACGGCGCTCTTCAATTGGTAAATAAAAGATCTCCTCCTGTGGCCCTTTAGTTTTTGAGTATTCTGGTGATACTCTCATTTTTTCTATATACATCCTTATCTTGCCCTTTGCTTGAATCTTCGAAGACAGCAAAGAGTATATTTCAGTATAAGGCGCTGAGAATGCGAGAGGTGCTTTTTTATCTTCAGGCTTTACAAAAGAAGCCCAAACTGGAGTAGCTAAACTTTCTGTGTCCCCAATGACATCAATGAGCATTGCTGCTTTTAGGTAGAGGTTTTTCTCCTCTTGAGTTAAATTCTTGAAAATATAGGCAACAAGCAATTCTCGCGTGAAGGTGTATTCTCGTCGCATAGCATCGCTCTTTTCGGCATTGGAACCGGATTCTAAATTTCTCAATCGTTTGAGTAGGAAAGCATTCCTAATGAGGGGACTTAGAGGGGCAACACTCACAGCTTTAATGTCAACTAGCTTGCTCTCGATTTCCTTTATGGCTTTGAGAGCGGCTTCATCTAATGAACTACTGGCATACTTCTCAGGTTTCAGGAGAATAAGCCCTTTTGCTAGTGCTCCTTTTAGAGCCGATGGTGGAGGAAGTAGGAAAGATGTCCTCACTTGATAAGAACGCTTAGCTACTGAGAAAAATGGAAAGCGAAGGCAAACGAGAAGGATGTCCATTCACTCCTTACCTCCCACCATTTTGACTAGATTAGCAACAAGCTCTTCTACGGAGGAAACTTTAGTAGCTTCGATATCCTCTCCCAAGTCAACGTTGTATGTAAACACTTCAATGTTGAATCCAAGAGCTCTTGCGTTCTTTATTATTGACCTGTTAGCTTCTATATAGTCCTCATAGAACCCGTGGACGAGGGCTGGAATAGGTCCTTCACTAGCTATTGCTACGAGCTCTTCAACCTTGAACACTGGGAAAGACCGAGCTAGATTTGCTCCAATGTAACCGCTGAGCATTGGTATCAGGGCCTTAAGAGCGCTTTCGATTCTTGCCTTTCTTTCGTTAGGGTCTATAACGATGTTGGGCCTTGGCTGATTCTCCTCGAATTTTACAGGCAACCCCTGGGGAATACCTACAAGGCCAAGATCAAGAACGATGGAGAAACCATAGAGACCTGTGGCATACTCCCTGCTGAACAGCATCTGGGCGGTTCCTTCCTTGGAGCTACCAATGGCACCTTTTTCATCCACATCAACGCGATTATGCTTTATGGCTGTTATGAGGCGCTCCCCCTCAACTTCTTTGATAAAGTCCTCGGTTGGGAGAATGAATGAAGCTTTAACCAGGCTAACTCTTCTTCTACCGGTCTTTGGAGCTAAAAAACCATGAACATCGGCATCAGCTAGTTCCTTAATAATAGTAGCCTCATCGTTTAATTGGACAGTGGCACCATTGGCTTTGGTTGCAGTGGTCTCACCCTGTCCAAACCTTGTCCCATTATATCTTAAAGCTCTCTCAGTAAGGTTTACTCCATATGGAGTAGTTTTGAAGTAGTCCACGAAGCCAACGAAGTGCCAGTGCTTTAACATGTTACCTGTTATTGCTGGTACTTCAACGACGGTCCAACCATTTTCTGTTCTTACGGTAACTTTAGTCTTAGTTATTTCGATGTAGTTAGTTCCTCCACCACCCTGGGCGTTGAGAGAGTGGGCATTCAACCTTATCCTACCACTTATACGGACATACATCATTCAACACCTCCTTCAGTCCCCTTTCCTTTTTTCGGGCAGTTATTCCAACTTGCAAAAGCCCATAATGCAAGGCTTACCGCAAGCTTTCTAAGATCTTTGGGATTGGAAAGTTGCTCAACCTTTTCTTCTAAAGCCTCAATGTCTTCTGGAGAAGGGATTCTGGGAGGTGGACAACCTTTAGATTCGGCCTTTTTCTTGAGCTTTGGAGCAAGTCTAAGAGCCTTATAGACACCTTCTAAGAGCTCCTCCTGTGTTCTGGCCTTTGCTATACCATCCACAACGTCGTAGGCATATTCTTCAAATGTGTCATCTACTAGATAGCTAAGGTATCTACCAATATTTCTGATCCATCCCCCCATTAAGGAACACCTATACTAACTTGGGCGAATTCTTATATAAATCTTTCTACTAGGAACTTAACTTAAGTTTGTTAACTATTAAGATAAGTTTATTAAGCATCTTAGTGAGCAAATAGGGGGAAGACAATTGAGGTACATAGTTACAGTAGGTCTACATATAAATCACATTTTCAAAAATGATGGTAGTCTTATTTTGCCTAAAAGAATAGAGGAAGCAGGATTTAATATTAGCAGTGCTGTTATCCTTTATTCATTTATGAAAAATGCTCCAAAAGAAGAAATTGAGAAAATTAAAGAGTGTGTAAAAAAAGCCCAGGAGGGATTTCTTAAGCTTGACATTCCAGTAATTACTAAAGAAATAAAGGATCCATACTTATTCCAGGAGAGAATTAAGGAATTTGAAAGATTGATTATACCAAAAACAATAATTAACTTAACTGGAGGAAGGAGAATCCTGGGATATGAACTTTTTTACGCGGCTATTGAAGTTTCAAACAAAAACCCTGAAGCTGTGGAGAGTGTTTTTTATGTAACTGAAGATGGGCACCCGATAGAACTTCCAATTATTAATCCACAAGCTAGACTTACACCTTTAGAGCTAGAGATACTTGAAATAATAAAACAGAAGAAATCAATCACAATAACCGAAATTAAGGAAATCTTATCAGAACGTAGAAAGAGCGAATATCCCCTTTCTCTAGTGAGTGAATACATATCACGGCTTGAAAGAAAAGGGTACGTTAAAAAGATTGCAAAGGGGAGAAAAAAGTTTGTCGAAGCTCTAATTTAGTTTTTCTGTATCGAATATTCCCCGAATGAAATCAAAAAAATATAAAATCCTCATTATTTCAATAGTTTTCGATGTCTCTCATGGAGCAACTGCGTAAGGATTTTGCGGAGTTTAAGGATCTTTGCATGGGGATCCTTCTCTATGGTTCTCAGGTCAGTGGGGGGCTACGAAGAGGAGTGATATTGATGTATGTCTTGTCAAACCAGAACCTGGGACTTACGAGAAAGTTCTTGAAAAGCTTAGTGGAAAATATGACATTAAGGTTTTTGAGGAGCTTCCATTGTATATCCAAATTGAGGTGATTAAGAATCACAAAGTTATTTACGGAGACGAACTGAACTCTCAGAGTATTTCTATTATTTTAGAAAGCTCTGGAGAGATATGGAGCATAGAATTAAAGAGAATCAGTTTAAAAGTGTGAGGGAGAAGGACTTACTTAGGAGGCATACTCGTGAGGTGGCAAAGATACTTGGAAAAGCTCGAGAAGTTTGAAGTTTATAAAAAGTCATAAAATAAAGGATGAAGTTACGCACCGGGCTCCCTCTATATTCCCTTCAGGTATGTGTTGAAGTAACTATGAACATTGCAAAGAGTTCGGTTAGAAATCACATTTAATTGGTGGTAACTTTTCTTGAAGTAAATTGTTAAGGGCTTTCAACATCTTTCCAAATGGTAGACCGGCTATAGGACATTCAACTCTATTTAGAAAGACTAAAAACTCTTAACCGTGAGGCAATACAAAATCCTTAATAATCATCTAACATCGTTAAAATCACCACTTTTTATCCTTTTTCCTTTAGGTTTACCACTCCACTCCCACAAGAAAGCCTTGCCAAACTTAGTGCTTACTTCAACTAATTTGTATCCAGCTCCTGTTTCAATCTCGTTAATTCTTTCAAATGTTTCCTTGTCAACTTCATAAACCTCAACTTTGAGCTTCCCTTCCCCCTTGACGGCATAGGGAAGAAACTCAAAATATAGCTGATACCCCTTAATCCAGTCCTCGCCCAGGAATTTAGCTTCTTTGAGATACCAATGTAAGGGTTTTCCTTTTCTTAGAGTTCCGTACACAGCTATTCTCACACTCTCTTCTCCATAAGACATGTAGAAAGTTTGGGACTCAAGTTTATTAAGAATTGCCCTAAAATTGGAGGTTTTAATTTCTTACGTGGGGGGAACTTGTTGTTTACCTTTATTCCACTATCTTCCAAGTAGAAACTCATATTTCTTTTTGCTCTTTAAAAAGTCGTCTATTACTCTACAGAGGTCAGGATTGGGAGATCTTTCAGTTATGATTTTATCACTTTTCTCAAGTATGAGTAAAAGTTGCGAGATCACCAGGGTGATATATCCCATTTTTGTTTTACGGCAATGTCTGGGAAAACCGCTCCATACAATTTTCTCTTTTTAGCTAACTTCTTCATAATTTCATATGGTCCCCACCCCAAACATAAAATTAAGTCTCCAGCTATGAAGTCAATTACGCGACTTCCCTAGAATCATGCTCATCTATGTTCATTATTTTAGATATAATCAGCCTTATATCTAAAATCATGCACAAAAATGAGCGTCGAAAAAGAGGCAAATCCGAGCTCCTTTTCCCCACATACCATCTTCAATCGTAATGGAAAAAATTGATAGATAAGCCGGCTCATCCAAACACAAAATCAAATACGAGAGAAAGTAGTATTAAAATTCACATTGTTACTTTTCAAAATTGTCTTTGCAAAAAGAACAAAAATAGTAAAAAATCAACAATTTTTACTCTTTTATGCATGAATTTTTTGACTTTCTTTACTAAGTAATTTTTCACCTACTTCTTCAACAACGTTGTAATACTTCGGAATGTTGAGTATTGGCACGCGAAGAACAATGCTCTCATCTACCCAGTTTACTTCACTCAAGCTCCTCGGCTTTCCATGCTTAACTATCTCCTCCCACACCCTCCTATTTATTATGCACCCAGGATCATCTCCCAGGAGGTCAAGCGTGTAGTGATAAGCTCTAGCTCTACAACCCCCGCAAATGTTCCTATAGGGGCACCTTTTACACTGTCCCGTAAAGTTATCCCTGTTCCTTAACAAGTTGAATATCCTACTATTCTCCCATATCTCCTTAAAGGGCTTGACCCTCACATTTCCCACCGGCAATGGAAGGAACACGCAAGGAACAACGGTTCCATCTGGCTCTATCCCCGCATATATCCTTCCTGCCCCACAACCTCCAATGAACTCGGCCAAGGTTTTCACTGCACTATTCTCTCCTATATAAAAGTGAGCAGGAGTAACGCTCTTTCCCTGGGACTCAAGGAGAGTTACCCTTGCATATTGAGGAGCAGTAGTTAGTATTTCGAGCTTTCTTTTCTTCATTTGACGATAAAGTTCCTTCATGAACTCTTCTCTTTCTTCTGGTGTTAAATCGACCTTTACCATATCCTCAGCTCTTCCGGTTGGAACTAAGTTAAAGAATATCACCCTCTTTACTCCAATGTTTTCGGCTAGGTCTAGAATGTCATCAATCTCTTGATATGTATCCTTGTCCATTATTACAGCCATTCCATGACTTATGCCAAGCTCAACAGCATTCTCTAATGCCTTAACTGCCCTTTCCCAGGCTCCTGGGATCCCTCTGAACTCGTCATGTTTCTCTGGTTTTGCTGAATCTACACTGACCTCAACGTATTTAAGGCCAGCCTTTATAGCTTCTTCAAGCTTCTCCTTATCAGCAAAGACCCATCCGTTAGTAGCTACTGATGTATGTATCCCCCTACTTGAAAGCTCCTTGACTATTCTTAGGAAGTGAGGATGTATCGTCGGCTCTCCCCCACTTAATGCCACAGCAGCAACTCCAGCTTTGTCTAACTGATCAACTAGCATGAGCTTCTCTTCTAGGGTAAGCTCACTTGACAATGGCCTGTCAGCCCTTTGATAACAGTGCTTACAACGGAAGTTACACATGTTAGTGAAGTTCCATACTATGAGGAAAGGCCCAGCTAACTTTTGGGGGACTGTAACTCCATACTTTGCTATCCCTTCCAATACCACCCATATTCCTCTCCTTATATGGGGATCCTTGAGGAGAGCCTCTTTTACTGCTTTTTCATCTCCTCTCGCAAGTTTTATTCCTAGCTTCAGGAGAAGCTTAAGAATATCAGCTTGGAATCTTATCATGAGGGGACAATTTATTGATTCCCCTGCATATACGCTGAGTGCCCAATAAAGGGCTGGCAATTCTCTCCCATTTATTTCATACTTCTTGAGCATTGGTTTTAGCAAGGCTCTAGCCAGTGGATTTCCAAGAATTAATCTGAAAGCTCTAAGGGCTGTTGTTATTTGATTTCCTCCCTTTGAGGGTGGTGTGTTCATTGCTTTCGGAAATGGTTCCTCCAAAGCCTCACTTAAAAAATCCTCTGTCATTATTCATCCCCCTTTTCTGACTTGTCCGTCTTTTATAATAAACTTTACGGTTAAGATATATCAAAAATTTCTGACATATCTAATACGTCCGAAAGATTTAAATAATACTTGCAACAAGGATAGGTTGAAGTGATCAAAATGGCTTCCGCAAAAACTGGGATGTGGCTGGCCATACTTGGAGGGTTGCTAATATTATTGGATGGAATACTAGTGCTCGCAAATAAAACATTCTACGGCTGGCACTACGGAGGAGTTTCAACAGTTGGCTGGATAGAGATAATTTTCAGTTTGATAATTATTGGCCTGGCCTACTACTACAAGAGCAACAAAAAGGCCATTGGCTGGAGTATAGTTGTATTGGCATTAATAACTTTGCCCTTTGACGGTGGTTTTTGGACATTAGGGGCATGGATTTGCCTTAATAGGTGGAGTGATAATAGCCTCAGGGAGTTCTTGAAACGTCTTTCTTTTTCTCATAACATTTTTTAAATATGGCTTGACACTTACTTTTAGGGGATAAATAATGAGAATGAGGCAGGAAGAGAGAAAGTTTGTGGAGCTTGTTGAGAGAATAATGGAAAGATGGGGATACGATAGAACTGGTGGAAAAATATATGGAATTCTTCTTTTGAGCAATAAACCACTTACAATATCTGAACTCTCAAAGATTACTGGTCTTAGCAGATCCTCAGTTTCAGTGGCCCTTTCAAAATTAACTAGAGAGTATCTCGTTACGTATACTAAAGAAAAGAAGACAAAATATTTTTATGCCGTTCCAGCATTTTTAGAGAAGTTTCTTAAACAACCAAAGGAGATCCTTGAAAGGGAGATTAAACCATTAAAGGAAATTGTCGTTAAGCTTGCTGAGAAGTCCAATGAAGAGGAAAAAGCTCGCTTTGAGGCAATACTTTCGGATCTCTTAACTTTAGAGTGTGTTCTCAAGAAAATAATAGAATTGGAAGAGAAAGAAAGTGAATGTCTTAAGAAATAGCTACTTTTTCTCCTGAAAGCTCCTCTACAATTTTTTAGCCTCTTATGGAAATGGAGATTTTAACAGTGTTGTTGCTGAAACCTTTCCGCTCTCTAAACCTCGCTTTCATTGTATTCTAATAGCTACTATCATAGCAGTAATGTTCCCTTTTTCGTGAAGATTCTTGTAATCCAGCATGTAAGTTCCATGCATATTATAGACTGGCACTATATATCCCTCAGAGTTTAGTCTATATGTAAGGGTGATATTCTGAATATTCATTTCAGTAAAGGCCATCCAGCTTATGTACCAATCCCTCATTGGCTCCCCTCTTCTCAATTTTTCTTCTAATTCCTTAATGCTTTCCGGGATAGTTTTAATCTCATACCTCCCAATAGGCACAATTTTCTGTGGCAATACTCCCTCAATCCTAATGATTTTGTCACCTTCAAGCACAATTGCGAAGCCTAGGTTATCTACCACAAAAGTTTCTAGTTTTGGCTTAACAATAACAGCTTTTAGGGAGGAGGAATTGTTAAGTTTTCTATAATCAACAACTTTAATGGTATAGTTCTGCATGTACAATAGACCTCTGGCTTTAAGAAAGTTGAGTGCTCTTTCTGTGATATTGCCGTTTAAGTTTGATGAAATTGGACTTTTAAATACAACTCGAATGAATCCAGTTTTTGTTTCGTATTCGAATGTTATGTTACTGTCATGGTAAAGGTATGCTCCTGTTATATTGTTATAGTACAATTTATCCGGACTTATGCCAAATTTTGATGCAATTTGAAATATTTTTTCGGGATTTTTATACTTCTCGATTTTATAAACAGTCAAAGAGTTGGGAAATGTCGCTTTTCTCACAGAAAGCTTTATAGAAAAAGGAAATGGATTTTTCTCGTGTATTCTAATGATGCTTCCGTTCTCAAGTTTATAGTACACTACTGGTAATACCACTCTGACTTTCTCAGGGTCGTATAATTCAAAACTGCCTTGCACCTGCTCCTTTCTAGTGTCGGATACTATGGAGGCTACTAAAAATAACATAATAATGATAATTCCAGCCCCTAATATTCTGATTTTTTCATATTTTTTCACCCCAAAGAACATGTTATTATAATCTTTGTTGAGTCCACAGGGATATACCTGTCAAAACTATCTAGATAATCATTATCTGCAACTTCTGCATTCTCCGCAATAATTCTAGCAATGTTGTCATTATGAGTTCCGTCATATGCTACATATGTATCAAAAAATGCGTCATGAACACTTTCTTTTGGATATCCTCCAGTACCAGTGAGTCTATACGCGAGCTCTGTAGCATCTCCAAGCGCAATTTTGGCTTCCTTTGCAAATCCTAAGATCATGTGAATTCCAGCTAGTGCTTCCAGCCAATTATTTACATTATTATCATTTAACACACTACACTGAATTATGAAAGTCCAGATCGCCCATCCATAACCATCTGGACTCTTATATCCCAATCTAACTTTTTCTGGCAGTGCACACCCTTTATCTCCGAAGCCAATACCTATTTCATTGTTATACACACAGCTATGACCCAATACAAGTGAAAGTTCTGTATAGTCCGCATAATTATTATCTTGGCCTCCATAATCTTCCTCTATCCACATATAAGAGCCAACATTAGGATAGTCCTTAAGAAATCCCTGATACCAATGAGGTTGAGAACTTATAATTTCCACGAAATTCTTCACGTCATTAAACCATTTATCACCAGTGTCATCTGTGAAAGTCATTACGCCACCTACATCATTTCCTTGGACTTTAGGAATAGAAACTAAAGCCATTAAACCAAGTAACAGAACACCAAACAACTTCCACTTTATTGGTATCACCATGAAAAATTATCTCACTAACTTATTAATTTTTCTTAATATTCTTAATATATTTTTGCATTTTAATATACTTTTAAAACATTTAAGAGTTATCATAATAAAAATTTCACGACTTTTTAAGACAGATAATAGAGATATTGTTTCCTAATAGATATTATTATCTATCTATAGTAACCTCGTAATCAGTAGTTAAAAGCTCTAAACTAAGAAAAAACAACCAATCGAAAGATTATCTCCAAAAGGAAAAATAGTTAATCCCCCAAGTTACCGTAGATAAATTCGCACCTAAAATGGCACGTTCATTGCGGATTTTTATGATAAGTCCTATAGAGGGTTAGGATAAACATTTGAGAAGTTAAAATTCTCAACATTTATAAATACTTGAGAACTAAAATTTTTCAGGTGTGCAAATGATGCTAGGCAATATAGCTTATATGAACCCATGGTGGGAAGGGAAAGAGGATTATCACGTAAAATTATGGAAGAACCAAAAAATACGCTGGGAGCCAAATTGGGTCAGAGAGATTTCTCTTAAGCCTTTCTCTCTTAATTTCATTCTTGGACCACGCCAAGTAGGAAAAACTACTGGTATAAAACTCCTCATTCAAAAAATCCTAGAGAATAATCCACCAGAATCAGTCCTATATCTAAACCTTGAAGTTTTACCGACATATAGAGATCTTCTGGAGATAATTCGTGAATTTCAAGAATTAAAAAAAGAGGAGAGAATAAAGACTGGGTACATTTTCCTGGACGAAGCTTCATCACTTGAGGGATGGTGGAGGGGAATTAAGCCCCTAATTGACGCTGGACTTTTGGAGAATGATGTAGTTACCGTTACAGGGTCAAGTTCACTCAGAGTTAGAAGAGATATTGAAATGTTCCCAGGGAGAAGAGGGGAGGGTAAAACTTTAGAAATAATGCCCCTCTCTTTCCCAGAGTACATAAAGGTAATGGGGCTAAAAAAGCATAGGTTGGAAAGCACTAAGGTTCTCAAGCTTTTTGATAAGTACATCCAAACAGGAGGCTTTCCTGGGTCTATAAACGGTTTCCCAATGGAAGATCTGCTTGGTGCTTATATAGGAGAGTTTGTTCGATTTGGAAAAAGCTTGGAAATAGCAAAAGAGACACTCGCCGCTCTAATAAGGAGTGCACCTTCAGCAACTAGCTTCAGAGCATTAGCAGAAATGACATCGGGATACTCCTACAAGGTTATACAAGATTACATTGAATTTTTCAGAGATATCTACATCCTGGGAATCGCATACCTCAAAGAGGACAATCAAGTGATGTACAGGAGAGAAAAGAAGTTTTTCTTCAGAGATCCTTTGCTTGCGAGGCTTTTCTCCCTGTGGAGTGGAGTTGAGGTTAGAGAGGATGCCCTTTATGAGTGGATAGTTCAAGAGCATGTATTTAGGAGATTTGGCGAAGTTTACTACTTCAGAAATAGCTACGAAGTGGATGTTATTGCTGATAATCTTAAGATCGAAGTTAAAGCTGGAAAGGCCCACAGGAAGTATCCAAGAGGCGTTTTAGTTTTAGAAAAAGATGACATACCGTTTTTCTTAATAGAGTACTATTGGACAGGCTTAAAGTAAAAAGAGAGGGTATAACTCCTTAGGAGTTAACTTTATAGAGACCACCCTATCTCTTGTTTGTATTTTCCTAAGTTTCCTATAATCAAGTTTTCTCCATTTTGCCGAAAACTATATAAGTGTATAATGCGGAAAATAATATGTAGGGTAGCAGAATGAAGTACCTCTTCATCGTCGACTATAGCGATGATGCAGAAAGAAAGCGTATTGATTATCTCCTAGAAAAATGGCAAGACCAAGCAATCATATCCAAACCACGTGGATTAATTTTTATCATTGAGACTAGAGATATCAATAAATTTGCAGAAGAATTATTTTCAAAGCTTAGTCCTCAATCATCCAAAAAAGTAAGGGCTTTTGTAATCCAAGAGGAGAACCTCCAATCAAAAATTCCTCCAAAAGAGAAAGTGCTTGAGTACTACAGCAAAGAATCTGAAAATGTTGTGAAAAGACTCCTTAGGTACATATTTTCCAAGAACAACCTCTATTACTACTCTTCCGATAATTATTCTGAGGAGTACTTTACATTAACTAGGAAAGGTAGAGTTAGCATAGAAGTCTCAGTTAAACCTATCTCAGGTGGAACCAAGGTTAAGTTAAGACTTTCAGGGTATGGAGAGGCTGTAGAGTATGTTGCTGAGAAGATTGATAATGATATTAGACTCCTCTTGGAGGGATAAGAGTGGGTATCTTCGACGATGGAGATATAGATTGTGCTGAAAGGCTGCTATCCCAAGCTAATGCTGTTTTAAGGCAGGGCAGAGATATTTGGGTAGAAGATTTTAGATGAGGTTCGCGCAGTTGCTATAGCACAAAATGGCGACATAATAGCTGCTGGATATACTTGGAGCTTTGGCTCTATAGGTAAGAAAGCCTGGGTCATGAGACTTGACCCGAGGGGAAACATCAAATGGCAACAAACCTATGGTGGAGAAAAAAGTGATAAAGCAAAAGCTGTGGCTATTGCTCCAAATGGAGATGTAATTATTGCTGGATCCACAAAAAGCTTTGGAGTTTTTGGGCAGACAGTTTGGATATTAAGGCTGGATGAAGATGGGAGAATTAAATGGTCAAAAATTTATGGTGGAGAAAGGTGGGATGAGATATATGCATTTAGCATTGATAAAAATGGAAACATTATAGCTGGGGGATATACAGAAAACCTACAAAAGAATACTGGGAAGAGAGGATATATTCTTTATCTTCCACCTACCGGAGATGTTCCTGGCTCCAAATTTTTTGTAGAGATGTGGATGTGAGTACTGCTACCACTGATGCTTTAGTTGGCTATACCTATTCCCAGGTTGATGATCCATTTCTAAGAGTTCAAAATTCTTTTGTCGAACCCCAGGAGCTTAATATGAGACCAAGAACTTACTATTATCTTCATTCCACAAGCCAGCCAAAGGTATTTGGGGAATACAAGGCTCCTCCTCAAACTCAACTAACTCAGTTGGGGGATATCATCATAAGGAAAAATGGTGGAAATCCGTTGAAGAGATTTCCTTCAGATCTTCTTGGAAAGTATAGGCCACTTGAAGTCCTGGGGGAAGGAGGGTTTGCAGAAGTTTACAAGGTTGTAAGGAAAAATGATGGAAAGATTGTTGCAATAAAAGTACCAAGGATAAACCAGGGAACAAGCAAACTATTTATAAAGGAAGTTTCAATATGGCTTCACTTAAATCACCCGAATATTGTTAGGCTTTATGATGCTGATATTCTTCCAATTCCTCATTTGGAGATGGAGTATGTTGAGGGAGTAAAAATTAACGGGAAGATCGTAAGGAACCTAGACGAATACCCAAAACCTATGAGAGAAGATATTGCTCTAAAAATTATTAAGGGGATTGCAGAAGGATTAAAACATGCCCATTCTAGGGGGATCTATCATCTTGATTTAAAGCCTCTCAATATCCTCTTGACTAGAGACTTAACCCCAAAAATAACAGACTGGGGACTAGCAAAAATTGCTGTGAGAACCTTTAGTGGGAGTATAAGTGGGTATACACCACTTTATGCAGCGCCTGAACAATTAGCACCCAGCAAGTATGGCGGAGTGGATGAAAGAACTGATGTTTGGCAGATAGGAGTTATATTTTACGAACTACTAACTGGGAAACTTCCATTTGATGGCTATACCTACGAAGAAATTCGTGGAAAAATTGTAGATGAGGGATATAATTTTAAGCCACCTTCAACGTTTAGTCCCAAGTTAGCAAAGTACAACAAGATATTTGAGAAATTACTTGCTAAGAAAAAAGAAAATAGGTATCAAACAATTCCGGAATTCCTAACTGATCTCAAAGAACTTGAGATAAATAAACTAAAGACAACCTTATCAAAAAGAGCTTTGAGGCACTGAAAAAGAGTAAGACACATCAAGAAGCTGCTAGAAATAGAAGAATGCTCGTCGAAGCTCTAGGTAAGTTAGCTATAATATACGCGGAGCTAAACAAAAAAGGGGAGTTACTAAATACACTAAACGATCTCAAGTCATACACACGCAAAAATATTGAAAGTTTAGAGAATGCCAGTAAAATCGTTGAGCTACTTATAAGAGAATGCATTCCGATTGGAGAAGATTTTATAGAGAGACTGAAAGTACTTATCCACGAGATTACTAGAGAAAACGAGCTAATGTAATCATCTCTTGATCTGTTTGGGAAGACTTGCTCCTATTATCTGAATATTAGCAAGAGAGATCTATATCGAAGAATGGCAATGGGGTGTAGACGCTTATCCCCTCCTCTAAAATAGGTAGGGATTTCTCCCAGTCTTTGAGTGGTATTTTGGACAATTTATCTAAGCCCTCTTTAAGCATGATTAGAGTTCTAATTATTGCACACTTACGACGATACTCATTCAGTTGCTGGAGAAGGCTTTTTATGTTCTCCTTATCCTTATTTTCTCCAACTTCCTCACCTTTCAATATGCGTAAATGCCACTCTAATTCTATCATTTCTAACTCTTTTCGTACCTTTTTTATGCGTAATCTTAGTCTTACTTCCTCTTCCTTAAGCTCATCTAGGCTGACCTTTTGCAAAACTTCAAGAACAGGCTCGTCCTTAAACTTTTCAAGGAACTCCATCTCAGTTGCCTCCATCTAGGTAAAGTTAGGATAACAAATCTATAAGCTTTCCTTTCTTAACATCTGCCTCCACTCTACAATTTCTCTAATTTCGTTGAAAACTTCTTCTCCATCAATAACATATGGAGGTCTCAAAACTGGCCTTATTGGGAACCCCTTTGCTACCATTGCAAGCTTTACCGCTGAAGCGAAAGATGAAGCTATTTTGTAAATTTTTGTTATCCTGACGAGTTCTCTCGCCAATTCTATTGCTCTTCTAAAGTTCTTTTCCTTAAATGCGTTCCAGATTTCCAGATGGATCTCTGGAGCAAAGTTTGCACAGGCCATGATCCCTCCGTCTCCTCCCAGGGTGAGGAGGGTAAAGAAATATTGATCTAAGCCAGTAAAAACCTTAAAATCTTTTCTTTCTTCCTTTACTTCAAGGAGCTCGCCGAGGTATGTTAAGCTGTCAACGCTAGCCTTTATTCCGATTATGTTCGAGTGTTCAAGAGCTAATTTTCTCACTATTTCTACATTTATTGGGTTTGCACAGGAAGGAATGGCATAGAGAATTATTGGAATATCCGCCCTTTCTGCAACAATAGAGAAGTGTCTGAAGATTGCCTCATCCTTAAGTTTACAATAATATGGAGAGACTATTACAGTGGCATCTGCCCCTATGTCCTTTGCGTGTTTTGTCAACTCAATAACTTCAAAGGTATTAGTTGAACCTGTTCCAACCAAATAGTAAGCTTTTGATGTGAGCTCCCTTCCTTTTTCTGCTAATAATTTCTTTTCTTCAAAACTCAAGCTTGTAAACTCTCCTGTGGTTGAATTAGTGAATATTCCATGAACTCCTTTATCTTCTAAAAACTCTATATGCCACTCTAAGGCCTCAAAGTCTATCGAGTAATCCTCCTTAAAAGGAGTCACCAAAGGAACTATCACTCCTTCCATTATCTCTCCCCCTTACTCTAAAACTCTTCTCAAGAGGGCATATTCTCTTTCATCAAGGGCCTTTTTATCAACTACAACTATAAGACCTCCCTGGTGAGAAATAACGTAATCCCTAACCGTCGCTAGCATCTTTGCTATCGCTGAAAATTCGTTGTACATCTTCAAATATTCTATCCCCTCTATTACCACTATACCCTGAATCCCGCTTTTTGCTTGTTTCTAGGAGATATCTACGAGCAATCTCAGGTACTTTATAAAGATCCGTTGGTTGAATTCCGTTCGGTATTTGTGCTGTAGTAAATACGAATGAATGCCAATTATCGGCTGGATTTAAGCTTCGCAAAAAGGCAAGGACTGGTAGATTCTCTATCTCTCTCTTTACAGTTTCGTACTCTTCTGGCGAGATTATATGCACCCCTGTAAGTTTAGAAATATTAATGGTGTTTACTTTATATCCTGCCAAGAAGCGCGGAGTAAAGATCACCCTATAGTAGAAGTAGAACACCCCAATTCCCAGTGCTACTGCAGTAATTTGAGCTCCAATGAACACTTCATGAATTGGGGGATTAGTTTGATAAATAGGGGGATAGAGCATAGAAAGCAGGCCACCAATCAAGATAATATTTCCCAACCTTTCCATCCTTTCCATAGTGCATTGAAAACACGTACCTCCCTATACTTCCCGAAACTACCGTTAGAAGTCCACCCAAATAGTAGGCATCTTCAGGAAAATCTTTTTCAAAGGTACTCTGGGCTATGGCAAAGAGCACTAACACAATTGGAGGTATCATGATAAGCTCCCTGGGAAAGGAAATAGTTGTCTCTTCCCTAACAATAGAAAAGATTCCCAGGTACCAGAGAGCAAAGGCGAGTCCAATAAAGATATTTTCTATTCTCAACTCTATAAAGCCAAAAGTTGTTGTTGGAATTGTCATAACCCAGGAAAGCGAAAGAAATAAGGCGGATCTTCGCTTACTCTTATAATAAGCGTATAGGAGTAGAAGTGCTGCTATTATTCTTATTGTACCCAGGACTGCAAAACTTATCCAAGAGGCATGCACCATATTTTTCCCTCAGTATAACAATATGCATCGAGTTTAATAAGAGTTTCGAGCTGGGTGATACAGCTCTATCTGTTTCTAATCTTTTCATGAACTCTCTTTATCTTCTCATAACTTCCTTTGGTAAATGTGCACTCCTTTACGCAGATGGAACAGCCGAGGGTTCTTGAAAATATGACAGCACATCTCTTATAGTCTATGTGCACTTCTCGTCCGTTTTCCCTTCTTGGCGTGATGTAAATAGCTTGAGCCGGACAGGCCCTAACGCACGCGTTGCAGCGGTCGCAGAAGTGAGGAATCCACCCGTGTTCCCGAACGCGCTCGTCCGTGTAGGGAAGCTCAAGATCGGTGTAAACCGCCCCTATCCTCACGCTCGGCCCGTTTTCGGGGGTTATCAAAAGCCCGTGCTTGCCTATGTGGTCAAGACCAGCTTTTTGAGCTAAAAGAGGAAAGTTAGTACTCCTTCCAACTGCCGGATCTGGTTGAGCGTTGTAGCCCCTCTCCCTCAAAAACTCCGCTATCTTGTAGGCCGCCCGGGTTAAGCGGTAGTAGGTTCTCCAGACTTCCATTCCAGCCCTAACGCCGGGCGCCTTCGCTATCTCCTTCTTTCTCATCTCACCTATGAGAACTATCGCGTTCTCGAAGAGAACAGCTCTATTTGAGAAGACCAGCTCTGGAGTAAGCTTCGTGTAGCCGACCTTCAGAACGCCGAGCGATTTCGCATAGCTCTCAAGCTCCTCGAAGAACTCCGGCGGGGCAGTCTTTTTACCCTTCCCGGGGTTCCTTCTTACGCTTGTCACGCTCTTTCGGGCGTAGTAGGCCGTGCCCACAAGGTATGGAAGAACGAGTGCCATCTTGAGAATATGCACTCCGGGCTTTCCGTATAACGCAACAACCTCGGGCACTAGGCGGCCCTCTGGGGAGTCCGGCGAGTTCTCAAAGGCCGGCTTAATGCTTGTGTACTTCCTCACGTCCGGGAAGACTGCGTAGACGAACTTCCTCGCAAGCTTTGCCTTGAGGCTCATCTCACCACCGAAGGTCAATCGGGGAAAAGGAATAAAAGGATGTTGTAACTACTTGAGTTACATAACTTTGATGGTGAGCTGTATGATCGATGAGAAGCTCGTTGAAAACCTCAAGCGCCTTGGCCTTAAGGACTACGAGGCTAGGGTTTACGCCGCTTTGGTGCTCCTTGGTCCCTCAAAGGCAAGCGAAGTGGCAAGGGAGAGCGGCGTTCCGAGGCCGAAGGTCTACGAGGTATTGAAAGAGCTTCACAGGAAGGGCTTTGTTGACTTCAGCGAGGGGAAGCCTGCCTTCTTCCGCGCGGTGGAGCCGGAGAAGGTCATAGGGGTACTCAGGGACGAGTACATAAAGTCGGCCGAAGAGGCGATAATCTCCCTCAAAAGCGGGGGTAAGCGGGAAGAGGAGTGGTATCCCGTGTGGTACCTTCAGGGGGAGTGGAACATCCGCAGGAAGGCCGAAGAACTCATCGATGGGGCACAAAGGGAGATCATGGCGGCCTTTGTTGATAGGCGCTTCTCCAGAAAGCTTGTGAGGGCTTTAAGGAACGCCTGCAGGAGAGAGGTTGAGGTTACCGTCCTTCTCCTCGGAGGGAAGAGGCCGAAGTACCTTGAGGGAGTGAGTGTTGAGTTAGTTGACCCGAAGAAGCTCCAGAGGAAGGAGGATCTCAGGGACATCTTCATCAACTCGATGTTTGAAGGTCCCTACGCCGTCAAAGCTCTGATCATCGTCGATTCCAGGGAGTCACTGATGATATACGAGGAGAAGGGCGCACTAAAGGGCATCCTCGTGACGATACCCTTCATTCCGACCTTCCAGAGGGCGGCGCTGCTCTACCTCATGGATGAGACGGGTGCTGAACCTTCATAGAATGACTTTGAGTAAGGATGAAAGGATTTGCCTTACCCGGATTCGAAACCCTAAAATACCTTGAAGTGTAAAGATGAAGGGGATGCTGTGATATGGTTCGTGGTATGATTCCCGATCAGACCACGATAAAACGTTCTGAAATGCTGGCGAAGGAGAAGACCGAGCGCTACAAGCACGAAGCTAGAGAAGTGAAGGATTACTCAAAGCTTGAAACCGCTATAGTCATCCTGCTCGGGATAATTGCTATCGGCTTCGTAATATTCGTGCTGAGCCACTACCTGTGATATTAGCAAAAAGTCTCAAAGAGTATTCTTCAAGTGGCACTATACCAATGGTGAGGAAGTCAAAATGAGGATACCAAAAAGGTACGTCTTCTGGTTCATCCTCGGGTCCCTCTCGACACTCTTCGGTGAAGTGGCTATAGGGGCTACCCTTTATCCTTTCTTCTCACTGTGGGGAATTATTGTCATTCTCCCTCTCTATGGTCTCCACACGCTCGTTCTGTCTTCCATAGTCTACCGCTTTGGCAGGCCACGCTTCGAGACCCTCTATCTGGCGGGCGTCATCTTCGGCCTCTACGAGGCGTACATCACCAAGATAATCTGGAACCCAGACTGGGAATCCCCGATTCAGGTGGGCGGAATCAGCGCCCTCGAGCTTCTAGTCGTGGTGTTCTTCTGGCACCCTTTCATGTCTTTTATTATTCCCATTGGAGTGGCTGAGTTGCTAACCTCAAGAAGGAAACTACTTCCTGAGTTCATCTTAAAGCACCCCGCTCTCTTTGCCATCGTTCTTGGAGCCTTGGAGAGCTCAAACTCTCCCTCGCCGCTCCACTCTTTCCTATCCCTTGCGTCGACGTTGGTTATTGTTCTTCTTCTTGTGCGGTGGTGGATGACGGGCTATGAAGGAGAAAACCTAGACGATTTACTTCCTACATTGGGAGAGCTGAGAGTTCTTATACCTTTCCTTTTGGTGTATTACATCGCCCTCAGCCTGGGAATCAAGAGGGAAGCAATACCAGGACTTGGGCCTCAGGCCTTCGTCTGGTTTCTCTACGCCCTCACCTTCTATCTCCTCTACAGGGCGCTCAAGAAGTCGAGGGGAGTTGAGGTAGAGCGCACTGCCGCTCCCTCCTTGAGAAAACTGGTCGTGCTCTCGGTTGTCTGGATTATCTCTGGAGTCGTCTTCTCCACATTGGAGCTTTTCATCCACGAGTTAAAGTTCGCGATAATCGCCATTCTCTGGCTTTCTGGAGCAGTGGTTGGGCTTGTAAGCTTCTTCAGGAGTGCACGGTGGGCATTGGCGGAGTGAGGACCTTTTATAACACCGAGAGGTGTTGATATGGCAATCATGAGGTTGTGGCACGGACGCATACCGAGGGAGAAAGGAGACGCCTATGAGCGCTTTTTGATAGAGCGGGCAGTTCTGGACTACAGCTCTGTCGGGGGGCTTTTAAAGCTCTACTTCACGAGGAGGGACGAGGATAACGAGACCCACTTTCTGCTCGTGACGATATGGGACTCGTGGGAATCCATCAAGAAATTCGCGGGAGAAAACCCCGAGCTGGCCAAGTACTACCTGGAGGACGACAAGTTCCTGCTTGAGAAGGAGAAGTATGTCCAGCACTATGAAATATTTTATGAAAGATAAAAAAATAAAAATTAAAAGCTCACTTGGATTTCCTCTTTCTTCTTCCCAAACTTGCCCTTAATCCTACAAGTAGCCCAGGCCCGACTAAGAGAAGCGGGGCAAAATAGTTCTTAAGGTACGAGCTCAAGGCATAGTAGTTGATAACGAACGCAAGCAATGTTAATGCCAGTATAACTCTTTTGTCGCTGGTTCTCTTTTCCCTTCTAACGTCTATAGATATAGATTCTGCAACTATGAAGCCAAGAATTGCGTAGAGTATTCCTCCTATTAGTGCTAGTATTCTCTGAATCCAAGTTTCTGAAAATGCTGCTATAAAGAACATTACAAGCCCTCCACCTGTGAGGAACATAAATGACAGTATTTCCATCATTGGCGAACACCACTTTTACTGAAATGTAAAACTTTAAACCCTTTTCTAAATGTAAAATACGCAATATTACAAGAAATCATAATAAAATTAAGCATAAATTTAAAGAAGAGGGATTTATTGTGTCACTTTTTCAAATAGTGCATAGAAAAAGCCTATTGTTTCATGTCTGTGGGGCCATGCTCTCATAGTTCCCTCAAGGAATCCTGGGTCGTAGGGGCCGGAAAGCTTTACAAGCCTAAACTCTTTGTATGTCTCCAAGAACCAGGAAACATTGTCCTCATCTTCCTCAATAAAAATGCTACAAGTTGTGTACAGTAACCTACCTCCAGGTTTTACAAGCTTGGCGGCACTTTCCAAAAGCTCCCTCTGAAGTTGAGCCATTTCTTCTATTTTCTGCTCTCTCAACCTCCACCTAAGTTCGGGATTCTTTCCTATAGTCCCGGAAGAGGTACAGGGAGCGTCAAGCATAACTCTGTCAGCTACCTCTTCTCCTAAAATTTCTGGAGCCTTTCTGGCGTCTTTAACTATGGGTTTTACTATTTTTATGCCCATTCTTGAAACGAAGTCTTTTAACCTTTTCATCCTAGCCTTATCTATATCAAATGCAAATATCTTTCCCCTGTTTTTCATAAGTTCTGCCATATGTGTCGTCTTTCCTCCTGGGGCCGCTGCCAAGTCAACGACCACTTCACCAGGCTTTGGGTCTAGAATAACGGAAGCTACTGCCGAGGCTTCTTCTTGAACTATTATCTTCCCTTTCCTAAACAAATAGCTAGAATCAAAATCATACGGCCCCTTTATCTTTAACACAACTGGAATTCTTTTGCTCTGCACTACTTCAACACCCTCCTCCTCGAACTCTTTTATTACCTCCTCTGGGGTAGTTTTTAGGGTGTTTACCCTTATGCTTATCCACTCATGCTTTCTATTTACGGCCTCAAAGAATGCCTTGGTTTCATCCCCAAGTAACTTTCTAACCCTTTCTATGAGCCAGGCTGGGGCTAAGTATTCCCATTCTAGCCTCTCTAGCTCGGTTTTAGGATTAGGCTTGTATTCCAATATTCTCTCAAAAATATCCCAATAATACATTCCAACGTAAGGATGGGTTTTAGATGAAATGAAGTCAGAAGCCTTCCATTTTAGGTTTTTCAATGTGTTTTGATTGGGGTCATGGAAAAGAACAACATCAAAAGCCACACGAAGGGCGGCTCTTAACCAGGGATCCAAGATCAAGGGAGTAACACCAACAACATCCTTTATAGCCTTATCAATTAACCCCTGCTTCTTCATAATGTCATAAAATATCATAGTTAAAACTCTATTTAGCCAGGCCTCCTTAATATCATGCTTCTTAAAGGCTTCTCTTTTAGCATATTGGCTAGGTTTTATAACTTCTCCAAGTCTAACAGCCTCTATTATCGCTCTTATTCCCCTAGGAGGGATTGATAGCTTCTTTTCTTTCTCGGCTTCCATCACTATCTAACTTCTTTTTACTATTTTTAAATTCATCTATACTAACAGATTGAGTAAAATTTCCAAATTTTTTACTTTATCAAGTTTTGTAGAATTAAATTTTATGATTTTTAATATTTAATTATTGGTTATCAAAAATTATAAATATAAATGCAAGTAAATTTAATTATACTAGAAAGTTTCACAAGAAACAACAATGATAAAAAGTAAAAATATGGAGGCTCACTCTAAAGTCTTCAAAAACAATTAAAGACCTTTAGCCTCCATTTCTTCAACATAAGCTATAACATTCTCTACTATTTCTCTGGCCTTTCCTATGTAGTTTTCTGGCTTCAAAGATTCAAAATCTTTCTCTGTTAAATATTTTCTAACTTCCTCATTCTCCTTTGCCACTTCCAAGAGATCTCTGTTCTCCTTAAAGGCCTTCATGGATATTTGCCTAACTAGCTCATGTGCCTCCTGCCTTCCCATTCCTTTCTCCGCAAGCTTGAGCATTAATGGTTCAGCCATTATCAAATTCTTCGTTAGATATAGGTTTCTCTTAATATTCTCGGGGAAGAACTCCAATCCCGAAAGAACCTTTTTCATTGTTTTCAACATTTCGTCAAGCAATATAAAGCTCTCTGGGAGGATTACCCTCTCAACTGAAGAGTTCGTCAAATCTCTCTCATGCCACAATGGATTGTTTAAGAGGGCTGGAATAACGTTTGAGTAAAGAACCCTGGCCAATCCACAGACTTTCTCAGTCCTTATTGGATTCCTCTTGTGTGGCATTGTTGAAGAACCAACCTGCTTCTCTCCAAAGGGCTCACTAACCTCAAGAATTTCCGTTCTCTGAAGGTTTCTTATCTCTAATCCCATCTTGTCCAAAGTTGAAGCTACCAATGCCAAGAAGAACATAAGCTCGGCATAAACATCTCTCTGGATTATTTGATTTGTTATTCTTGCCGGCTTTAATCCCAAGTCTTCCATAACTAGCCTCTCTATTTCAAAGGCCTTTTCTCCAAATGAGGCTGCAGTTCCCACAGCTCCTCTCATCTTTCCAACTAAAACTCTCTCCTTTAATTGGTACAACCTCTCGATGTGCCTCTGAATCTCGTCCAACCACAAGGCAAATTTCATTCCGTATGTTGTTGGGATTGCATGCTGTCCATGAGTTCTTCCAATGCAAACTGTATCTATATGCTCCTTAGCTAACTTTTTCAATATTGACCTGAGTTCCTTTAGGTCTCTCTCCACGATCTCAAGGCTTTCCTTTATTAGAAGGGCGTTTGCAGTATCGATGATGTCGTTGGAAGTCGCTCCCAGGTGAACGTACTTCCCATGCTCACCGCAAACTTCGCTTAAGGCCTTAACCACGGCCATTATGTCGTGATGAATCTCGGCCTCTATCTCTTTAACCCTCTCAAGCTTTACCCACTTGGTGTTGGCCCTCTCTGAAATCACCCTTGCACTTTCCTCTGGGATATTTCCTACCTTAGCATGAGCCCTAGCAAGTGCGGCCTCCACGTCAAGTAGCTTTTGCAACTTATTCTCCTCATCCCATATCCTCTTCATCTCCTCGCTACCATAGCGATAATCAATTGGGTGAATCGCCATCCAATCACCACCTTTGTGATAAAATTTTGAAATATAAATGTTATTATTTGACGTAAGAATGTTAAAAAGATACAAGATTAGATTAAAAACATAAGGAATCTAAGGGAGGTAAGGCGATGATGATGCCTTCCGCACCTGATTGGTGAGGAGTGGACGGCTTCCTGAGCCTACTCCTTATATGCTATCGCCTCAATTTCAATGAGAACATCTTTTGGCAGTCTTGAAACCTCTACTGCAGCTCTAGCAGGCTTAGATTCTCCAAAATATTCTGCATAAACCTCGTTCATCTTTGCAAAGTCGTTCATATCTTTTAGATATACTGTAACCTTAACGACATCGGTAAGAGAGTAACCAGCTGCCTCTAAAATTGCTTTTATGTTCTCTAAAACTTGCCTTGTCTGAGCCTTTATGTCTCCTTTTACGATTTCTCCAGTTTTTGGATCTATTGGGATTTGGCCTGCGATAAAGAGGAAGTTTCCGGCCTTAATTGCCTGGCTATAAGGGCCTATTGGTTTTGGAGCATTTTCAGCAAAAATTACCTCTTTCATAGGGATCACCACGAGATAATAGGGGAGAAGACATAATAAATGTTTAGAAATGCATTAAGCTTATAAAGACACAGTACTTTATTTAGGCACATGTCAGTTAGGGTACGTCTCGCATCTCTTGATGATGTTAAAGGCATTGTTGAGGTTCATTGTTCTTCAGTTAGCAAATGGGTCAAATACATCAATGGTAAGAGAGTTGAAGCTAGATATGATGACCTTACTATAGCTGAGCGATGGAGTCATGGAGGCCCTTGGATGAGTATTGAAACTTGCGCTATAAATATAAACAACATCTTAATCAACAATCAGTACCCCTTAGTAGCTGAGCTCAATGGTAAAATAGTCGGAGAGCTAGAGCTCTACATAGGTGAGGAGGGGGGTCTCCTCGGTAAATGTGGATATATCGATGTTTTGGAAGTACACAAAGATTATAGAAGAAGAGGTGTTGGTAAAGCACTTGTGAACAAGGCAGTCGAAATAGCTAAAGAGCATAAATGCGATACTGTGGCTGTATGGCCGGTTAAAGAAGCTGTTGGATTCTATAGAAAATGTGGCATATCCGAGATCGCATACAGGATTGTTCATGTAGAAATAAACCTCAATGAAATCCGTACTAAGGTTCAAGAACAATACTCAACTACTTCGTTTCCTAATAATTATGATATTATCAAAGACATGATATTTGTAACACCTAGGATATTTTCATCCTTTGCTGCATGGATAAAAAGTAGATGGCGCTATGCCATAGAGAAGAATAGAACAAGTATCGAGGGTTGTATACCAGAATTAAATGCATGTTACATAATCAAGGGTCTTTGGAATAATAAAAGTGCAGCTGAATTATTCCTATGGGTTGAGGATATAGCAAGTATAAACCAAGTGCTAAATGAAATATTTGGAATCGCTAAGAAAAAGGGGATTACCACACTACATTTGCTAATAGATGAAAATGTGTACCAAGAAATCGTGAATAAGTATCCTCACAAGGTTTTAGAACACGAGGTCCTCCTGATGAAAAAGTAAGATGATTCATTGTATCTCTTTTCACCACTACTTCTCTGGCCAGTTGTTGTCATTATGATCTCCATACAATCCTCTCCTCTGAAACCATTTAAAAATTCTAGAAAACAAAAGCCAACAAACATTATGACGACATATCGCAGTTAGCTAACCATGTTTCAGACTGTTAAAAGGCTTGATAATAATTTATTAAATAAGGTAAAAACTAGGATTAGGCAATATAGTAGTATTCACCTTTCTCTTTCTGCTCCCTATCCTTAACGCTACCCTCCTTGTTCGCCCTGGGTCTTCCAGTATCTGGATCTCTTCTGAAGGTTATTCCAATTGAAGCTAGGAACCTGTTCATTCCCTCTCTCATTCCCATTGGGGGTAAAGCCCTTCCATACTTTCCAGGCTCTCCCTCAAATACCATAAGTCTGTCACTAACATAATCAATCATCAAAACGTCGTGCTCTACAACTAAAGCCGTCTTCTCGTTCTTCTCCATCAAGTGCCTTATCGCCCTTGAAACTGCCAATCTCTGCTCAACATCTAGGTAAGCTGATGGCTCATCGAGCAGGTAAATATCGGCATCTCTAAGGAGTGTAGCTGCTATTGCAACTCTCTGAAGCTCTCCACCCGAGAGCTCGTTTACCTCTCTGTCATATAAGTCAATTATTCCCAGGGGCTTCAAGAGTTCAGTCTTGTAGAAATTGCTGTTTAGCTTAGAAGCATCAATCTTGCTCAACAGCTCATAAACAGTTCCTTCATAATCGGCCTTAATGTACTGGGGTTTATAAGCTACTGTAAGGTCCCACTCTATCTTTCCTTCCGTAGGCTCCTCAACTCCTGCAAGCATTTTAACGAATGTTGTCTTTCCTATTCCGTTTGGTCCAACTATTCCAATTACCTCCCCCTTCTTTATCTCTCCAGGCTCGACCTCCAACCTAAAGCTACCGTAATCCTTCACTAACCTGGGATAAGTGACCAGGGTTTCCCTCTCTATCTCTACCCTCTCTCCAGTCTTCGTGAACTTGATCTCATAGGGCCTAAATCTAACGTTCTCATCCTTTAAATAACCCCTGAGAAATTCGTTAATCCCATTTCTGGTTCCCTTTGGCTGAGAGAATATTCCATACACTCCAGGCTCACCGTAAACTACATGGATTATATCGCTAAGATAGTCGAGAACTGCCAAATCGTGCTCTACAACTAAAACGGATTTTCCTTCTTCACTAAGCCTTCTTATTGCTCTAGCAGCATTCAATCTCTGCCTTATGTCTAAGTAGCTTGAGGGCTCGTCAAAGAAATAGAACGTTGCATTTCTCAGCAGAGCTGCGGCTATTGCAACCCTTTGAAGCTCTCCACCAGAGAGGTGTTGGATTTCCCTATCAAGCACATTTTCCAATTCGAGGGCCTTAACTACTTCCTCCAACTTACCAGTTTCATCGGCCTTCTTTAACAGCTCTATGACCTTCCCTTTTACGGCCTTTGGAATCAAGTCCACGTATTGTGGCTTAACAACTGGCCTTATCTCTCCGTTCTTAAGCTTTTCAAAGTAATTTTGGAGTTCATTTCCTCTAAATGCTCTTATAACACCATCCCAGCTGTCATTGTCCCCACAAAGGTTTGGAATCAGTTGTCCAGCAAGTATCTTTACTGCCGTAGACTTTCCAGTACCGTTAGGCCCCACTATACCCACGACCATGCCTTCCTTAACTACGGGAAGTCTATAGAGGACGAAGGCGTTAACACCATACCTATGCACACAGTCCTCTTCGAGCTGCTCTGGTAGGTTAACTATGCTTATGGCCTTGAAAGGACACTTGTGGACGCAGATTCCACATCCAGTACAGCTTGCCTCTTGGATTATGGGCTTGTAGTTTTCTTCGTCAATAATTATTGCCTCTCCTCCCATTCTATTCACTGGACAGACCCTCTCACAGAGAAAGTGCCCACACTTGTCTGGATTACATTTGTCGTAATCGATGACCGCAATCCTCATCTCCCCTCCCCAACTAACCGTGAGAGATACGGTTTATAAATGGTACCCAGAATATTGGATTAGGTGATGACATGAAAAAGGAAAGACTCAGGTATTCTCTGCCACTGCTTCTAATTGGAATAGGAGTATTGATAGTTCTTTTACACCCTCCCTACATAATGAGATTTATAATAGGGGGGCAGGCCTACTACATCAACCTCTTGCTGGCCTTTACTCTGATTGTTGGAGGAATTTTGCTGATATTTGTTGGAGAAGAAGGTATTTCATCTTCATAAAAATCCTTTTAAGTTAAAACTTTACAAATATCAACCAGCCTGGTAGGGGGTAGGAGGATGAGCATGGAAGAGAAGGTCAAAGATCTTTACGAGAGGAAGAAAAAGATAATGCAAATGGGTGGGGAAGAGGCAATAAAGAAGCAACATGATAAAGGAAAGCTTACAGCTAGAGAAAGAATCGAGCTTCTCCTAGACCCAGGAAGCTTCGTGGAAATAGGCATGTTCGTTAAGCACAGGGCCACGGAGTTTGGGATGGACAAGAGAGAACTCCCAGCAGATGGAGTAATAACGGGTTACGGAACAATTGATGGAAGGCTTGTCTTTGTCTATGCCCAGGACTTCACGGTAATGGGAGGTTCTCTTGGGGAAATGCATGCAATGAAGATAAAGAGGATAATGGAGCTGGCTTTGGAGGCTGGAGCTCCAGTTATAGGGCTAAACGATTCTGGTGGAGCTAGAATACAGGAGGGCGTTGATTCACTTAAGGGGTATGGAGAGATATTCAAGATGAACACAATTCTCAGCGGTGTAGTGCCTCAAATTACGGCAATTATGGGCCCATGTGCAGGGGGTGCCGTCTACAGTCCAGCAATTGGAGACTTCATACTGATGGTCGATAATCCATCAACGTTCATGTTCATCACCGGACCCCAGGTAGTTAAGGCCGTTACGGGAGTGGAGGTATCTCCAGTTCAGCTTGGTGGTGCAATGGTTCATGCCCAGAAGAGCGGACAGGCTCACTTGATAGGGAAGAGCGATGAGGAAGTTATTATGCTTATAAAGAAGCTCTTAAGCTACCTCCCCTCCAACAACATGGAGAAGCCTCCAAAGATAAAGCCCAAGGATGAGCCCTTCAGAAGAACCCCAGAATTGTATGATATAGTTCCAGATGATCCAAACAAGGGTTACGACGTTAGGCAAGTAATTTATGCAATAGTTGATAGGGACGAAAACGGAAACCCCGACTTCCTGGAGCTACAGCCATACTTTGCTCCAAATGCTGTGATTGGGTTTGGAAGGATTAATGGACAGCCCGTTGGAATTGTGGCAAACAATCCAATCCACTTAGCTGGAGTTCTTGACATTGACAGTTCTGATAAGATAGCGAGATTCGTGAGGTTCTGTGATGCGTTCAACATACCGATAGTCACCTTAGTTGACGTCCCAGGATATCTCCCAGGGGTTGACCAGGAGAGTAGGGGAATAATTAGGCACGGGGCAAAGGTTCTCTATGCTTACGCTGAGGCGACAGTCCCAATGGTCACTGTTATCCTAAGAAAAGCTTATGGAGGAGCTTACCTTGCAATGGGAAGCAAGCACCTGGGAGCAGACTTCGTCTTTGCATGGCCTACAGCTGAGATAGCTGTTATGGGGCCTGAAGGTGCTGCAAACATAATATTCAGAAAAGAAATAGCTGCTGCCGAGAACCCAGAGGAGGTAAGACAGCAAAAGATCAAGGAGTACAGGGAGAAGTTTGCAAACCCATACGTAGCTGCGGCAAGAGGTTACATTGACGACGTAATAGATCCAGCTGAGACAAGAGCAAAGATAGTTATGGCTTTAGAAGCTTTGGAGAACAAGAGGGTTAAGCTTCCTCCAAAGAAGCATGGAAACATTCCACTGTGAGGTGCCCAAAATGAGCCAACTCCTTGAGGGCCTCTATATTACAATTTTAGGAATAGTAGTTGTCTTTTCAGTCCTTGCAATCCTAGCAATTGTCATGGACTTAATAGGGAGAACTGAGAGGAAGTTGGTAGAAAAGGAGAAAAAGAAAGAAGTTGAAGATAAAAAAGTTGAACCAGTTAAAGTTGAGAAAAAACTTGATGAAAAGAAGATTGCAATAATAACTGCTGCGATTTTGGCCTATTTGAGGGGAAAGCAACCAAAAGAAGTCCCAATCAAGAGAAAACCTTCTCCAAATTGGTGGTTATCTGGTCTCATCACCCAAATGGAAGAAGTTGAAAACTTCAACTATGAGATAGGGAAGTGGTGAGGATGAAGGTCAAGATCGTTATAAATGGAGAGGAATACGAGGTTGAAGTAGAGGAAATAATGCCTGGAAAGTTCAAGGTTACTCTGGAAGGAGAAACTTACGAAGTGGAAGCCAAAGACCTGGGAATCTCTACCCCAGCTCCAGTTCCACAAGTTCCCACTCCAACCCCAGCTCCAGCCCCTGCCCCAATGCCAACTTCAACACCAGCTTCACCACAAGTCGGGGATAACGTGGTTACAGCTCCAATGCCTGGAAAAATACTGAAGATACTTGTAAGCGAAGGGCAAAGGGTAACAATAGGTCAAGGATTACTAATTCTGGAAGCAATGAAGATGGAGAACGAAATTCCATCGCCTAAGGATGGCGTTGTGAAGAAGATTTACGTCAAAGAAGGAGACACAGTTGATACTGGACAGCCATTAATTGAGTTAGGGTGAGGGAGAATGGGACTTGAACAGGCAGTAGTTGACTTCTTCAACCACATGGGACTTCTTAATTTAACAGTGGGAAATGTAGTGATGATCATAGTTGGATTAACTCTAGTGTACCTGGCAATAAGGTACGAGATGGAACCTCTGCTCTTGCTCCCCATCGGCATCAGTGCAGTTTTAGTTAATCTCCCTCTCTCCCACATGGCTAACTGGCCTCTAGCTCCCCAGCTCCCCCCTGAGATTCAGGAAAACATATTCGCAACAATAAGCTACTTAAGTCAACAATATGGGCCCCCTGGTCTATTTGACCTCATCTACTACCTCCTCATAAAGACTGAAGTAGTACCTCTCTTAATATTCTTCGGCCTTGGGGCCATGACTGACTTTGGTCCAATGATAGCAGATCCAAAGACAGCACTGCTTGGTGCTGCAGCCCAAATAGGGGTATTCGTCGCAATGCTGGTTGCCCTGGCCCTAGGATTTAACCTAAAGGAAGCTGCGAGCATTGGGATCATTGGTGGTGCAGACGGACCTACAACCATTTATCTAACGACAAAATTGGCACCTCACATTCTCTCAGCAACTGCTGTAGCGGCTTACAGTTACATGAGCCTAGTTCCGCTAATCCAGCCACCAGTTATCAAGGCTCTAACAACACCAGAGGAGAGGAGAATTAGAATGGAGCAACTAAGGCCAGTATCTAAGAGGGAGAAGATACTCTTCCCAATTGCAAGCATGATAGTTATCGGACTCCTCGTCCCCTCAGCTGCACCACTCATTGGAATGCTTATGATTGGCAATCTCTTTAGGGAAAGTGGGGTTGTACAAAGGCTTAGCAAAGCTGCCCAGGAAGAATTAATGAACATCGTAACCATATTCCTTGGCCTGGGAATTGGATCAACAATGAGGGCCGAGAGCTTCTTAACTCCCAAGACGCTGATGATACTTGCCTTGGGTGTGGTTGCCTTTGCTTCCGCAACGGCAGGTGGAGTATTGTTTGGCAAGATAATGATGAAGATCTCTGGAGGAAAGATTAACCCAATGATTGGAGCTGCAGGAGTTTCAGCAGTTCCAATGAGTGCCAGAGTAGTTCAAAGGCTTGCAAGTGAAGAAGATCCAGGAAACTTCATACTCATGCACGCTATGGGACCCAATGTTGCGGGTGTCATAGGAACGGCCGTAGTCGCTGGAGTATTCTTATCAGCACTTGGCTAATCCCTATCATAAATTTTTTATTTATCTTTTTTGTTAGTAACTTTTTGGGATGAGATATGGACTTTGCCCTATTCATGGAGAAGTACGGATATAAGATATTGGGGTTACTTCTCGTGATAATTGTTATAGTAGTGTTAGCATTCCCGTTCCTGGGTCTTCTAAAGTTCCTCAGGGAAAACTGGGAGGTGGCGGGAGTACTAATACTGCTAATCCTAATCACGTCGTTTTTTAGAAGAAAGTACTATCAAGCCTATGGAGAGGCTTTGGGTAGGTACTTTTATGATGATAAATTTGGAAAAAGACCTTAAGGGAGAACTTGAGTACCAGTCTTCCCTTCGAGAGCCTCAACTGCCTTTTCTAGGTGAGCTATTATGGCCCTCTCTCCACCCCACTCGATGAACCTTATAGCCGCTAGAACCTTTGGCCCCATGCTTCCCGCCTTAAAGTGGCCCTCTTCATAGTACTTCCTAAGCTCTTCGACCTTAACTTCCCTTAACCACTGCTCCTTTTCCGTTCCATAGTATAATGCAGCGCCGTTAACATCTGTAAGAATCATGAATATGTCAGCATTTACTTCCTCAGCAAGCTTTTCTCCTGCCAGATCCTTGTCGATGACGGCCTCAACACCCTTTATTTCCCCGTCTTCAAGTATTACAGGAACTCCTCCTCCACCACTTGCAATAACTATAACTCCCCTTTCCACTAACTTTTTAATCGTCTCTGCCTCAACGTGCCCTTTGGGATCTGGAGAAGGAACTACTCTTCTCCAACCTCTACCAGAATCCTCTTTAACTATCCATCCCTTTTCTCTGGCTAACCTTTTTGCAGTCTCTTCATCGTAAAATGGCCCCACTGGCTTTGTGGGGTTTTGGAATGCTGGATCATTCTTATCAACAATTGTTTGGGTAATTATTGTAACAACTTTCTTTTCCATGCCCCTCTTCCTCAGCTCGTTCTTCAAAGCCTGCTGAATCATATAACCAATCCATCCCTGACTCATTGCACCAGCCACATCCATTGGTTGGGCGGGAATTCCATAAGTTGCCTGCCCAGCATCCATATGAAGGAGAAGACTTCCAACTTGAGGACCATTTCCATGAGTGATAACAACTTCATACCCTCTCGCTATAATTTCGGCAATTTGCCTAGCGGTCTTGCGAACGTTATCCATCATCTCCTCATAACTTCCCTTTTGACCTCGCTGCTGAAGAGCGTTACCTCCAAGTGCAATCACTACCCTCTTACCCATTAAAACCACCGAGAAAAGTTTGGATTTTTCTCCATAAAAGCCTTTGTTAGCCATAAAATACTTTTTTATGAAAAAACTGCGGTTTCTGAGAAATGGAAGTTGCTAAATGTAAAAATTTTACTTTTCATGTATCAAGATTTGAGAAAGTAATCAAGGGTACTTTTTCTAGGTTTCTCCGAAATTTTCACATTCTTACCAAGAAACTTGAAGATAGCCTCAACGGTCTTGACCCCTATCCCCTCGATTTTCAAAAGCTCTTCTGGCCTCGCTTGAGATATATCCTCTATACTTCTAAATCCGCTATTGTAAAGAGCTCTAGCTCTCCTTCTTCCAACCAACGGGAGTTGCATTAGGGGAATCAATTCCTCCCTAATCCCATACTTGACCCTAACCCTCAATGTTTCAAGATAATCAACGATCTCATAAGCTCCAAGAACTTTTGCAATTTCCTTTAGAGAGTACACCAGCCACTCAGCCGTCTCAACTATCCTATAGATGTCCCCAGGTTCCACCGAGTACTTTTCAACTATTTCTCCCTCAGGGACTTCATTTATCCATGCCAGAAGCACTAGTGCAGTTTTGAAAGCTCTGAAGAACTTCCTCTCTAGGTAGGGGTCGTAACCCGAAATGTAGGGATCGTCAAAGTATAACCTATCCTTGAATTCGTAGTATTCCTCTTCGAGCCTTTCAAATTCTCTCTTTGAGTAGTTGAAGGGGGTTATATCCGGAGTTAGGGAGATTAAGTGAAATATTCCTATAGGATTTGGATCTTTAACAACTTCCTCCATTTTATCCTTGAACATCTTGGCCGTATAGGGATCGATATAAAGCTTTGCAGTCCTAATTCCCAGGGAAAGCGGCCTTATTTTATCCTCTAAGGATATCTCTATGAACTCATTCTCTAGGAGGAAGTAGAGTATGTTCCTTATCTTCTCCTCTAAAGAGTATGTGTCCTTCCTTTGATAAGCATAGAATGTGTTTGAGATGAACTTCAAAATCTCCTCCACAGTTGAATAGCCAAAGGTCGCTATTAGGGCCAAAACTTGACTTCTCAAATTACTCTCGTTGGAGAGCTGGGAGAACAGTTTTTCAGGCTTTCCAAATATGTAGTGATTCATTACCTCTCTCGGATCATCGCTTGTAGAAACTATTATTCCCTCCCCAACCTCATCATACTTCGGCCTTCCAGCTCTCCCAAGCATTTGGTGAACCTCGATTATCGGAATTCTCTCCATTCCAAAGTCAGAGTACCTCCAAATATCCCTTATAATCACCCTAAACGCTGGAGTGTTAATTCCCGCCGAAAGTGTTGGGGTGGCAACTACGGCCTTTATTATACCCTTTCTAAAGTTCTCCTCCACGAGAACCCTCTCATCTCTCCCAAGACCAGCGTGGTGGAACGCAACTCCACCCCTAATGGCCTTAGCTAGCTTTTCATTTGTGGGATTTTCCTCGAGGGAATCAGCCAATTCATTTAAAGCTCTAATCTCAGGTTTCGTGAGGAGAGACTTAACTTTTTTAGAAAGCTCCAAAGCTACTCTCTCAGCCTTCCTTCTCATGTTTACAAAAATTAGCGCTCCTTTCTTCTTCCTAATTGCATCGTAAACTAACTCTTCCCAGGAGGAAAACCTGTCTATACTTCCATCTTCCCAGGTAACAAAGCCTTGGTAAAAAACTCCCCTTCTAAGCTTAACGGGCCTCCAGTCACTGACTATTAGCTCGGCATTTAACCACTCCGCAAGCTCCTCTGGATTTCCTATCGTTGCAGAGAGTCCAATTATTTGGGCCTTTCCGAGCATATGAGCTAGGATAACTTCAAGCGTAGCTCCTCTGTCTCTTGAACCAATCAAATGAATCTCGTCAGCAACTAAAATCTTCACATCCTTAATCCAACTTGAGCCATGCCTTAAAAGGGAATCAAACTTCTCAGCCGTCGCAATGATTATGTCGTATTTCCCCAACCACTCATCCTTTGAGTCGTAATCCCCAGTGGCCATCGCTACTCTTAACCCAATCTTCTCCCAATCCTGGAACTCCTGAAACTTTTCTTCAGCCAAGGCCTTCAGCGGGACTATGTATACAGCCTTTCCTCCCTGGGTCAAAATCCTATGAACCATGGCAATCTCAGCAATTAGTGTTTTTCCGCTGGCCGTTGGAATTGAAATTAATGCATTCTTACCTTCCAATATCCCGCTCTTTAAGGCCTCGGCTTGGGGAGGGTAAAAGGATTCGATACCTCTCTCCTTCAAAGTACTCTTTATCCTCTCATCAACTCTCAGCTCATCAACCCTCATACGTCTCCCTCAGCAGTTGTAGCAAAGTAAAGCGGCTCTCTTAAGGAGAATAACTCTCTTACCTCCGCTCTTGTCGAACCTGAAGACGGAGATCTTGTTCAAGTGGTGAATTCTTCTTCTTTCAAGGGCCACCATTCCAGTCTCTCTGAGAACCTTTACAAAGTCCTCCCACCTTATGTTCAACCACTGCTTGAGCTCATCGTAAAGTTCTTTCTCAACCACGAGATATAACTTCCCATCTATTAGATACCTTATCTTCCTCTTTGGAATCTCCTTCCTCAATCTCCATCTAGCATGAGTTGGAGCTTGAACCGCTAAAATTGCCTTTTCCATGTCCTCCCCATATAACATTCTAAGAAGAATTTCGGCAATGTGATTTATCCTGTCGGGAACTCCGACTATATCCCCTCTTAGCACTATCTTCCTCCTTAGAACATCTATTCCTTCCTTCTCTAAGACTTCGCCAATCTTTGCCGTTGTTCCCTTCTTGTCACCCTTCATGTCAACAATCCCACCAATTATAAAGGCCCTTTCCTGGAGATCTTCCCTGCTAAGGACTTCCTCAGCGTTTGGATCAAGGAGAACTACTCTGTTTATTCCCTTCTCCCTTAAGAAATCTGCCGTTGAACCCTCATAGCTCACAACTTTTTCGAGTGGTACCTTATTCTTTTTCTTAAACTCCTCGTTCACCCAGGTTATCGCGAACCTTCTCGGATAGTACATTCTCCTCACAACTGCATAGGTCTCTCTCAGTTGCAAAGCAACTTTATCTTTCTCCTTTGGTATATGCCTGTTCCAAAACGTCAGATCGACGATTATCCATGGATAATCGGGAAGACGCTTAGCTATCTCGCTCCCATCGACGATAACTTTGAATTTCTCCACAAAGCAGGGCCTAACGTATGCATATTTAGATGGGCCAACTTTTTTCCCATTTAAGTCCCAGGATTCAGCTGTTTCTTCCCTAAGCTCTACTATGGCCCCATCTCCCTCCAAGAGGAGAAGGGCCAATTCCTGATAGATATCCCTACCCGAAGGCCACTTTCTTGAGAGCGTTCCAACAGATTTGATGCCCTTCTCTTGAAGGATTTCCCTTAGCACATCCCCTGGCTTCTTCATCGGGCACAAACTCGAAGGAACTTTTTTAAATCTTCCCATCTCCAGTTTGTCCGATGATACATGAGATGATTCTTGATGGGAAAGTGGTTAGGTATAGGGTTGTCGAAAAGCCTGTAAAGTATGTAACGTTAAGGGTTCTCGAAGATGGAACAATTCTCGTTGTCACACCTTTAGAGCAGATAGTTAGGGAGGTTTTAATCAAGAAGAAAGATTGGATACTCTCAAAGATTTCCATAGTTGAGGAAGCTAAAGAACTATCAAGGAAAGGATTTCCCCTCTTTGGCAAGTTTTACTCGCTTGAGATGGGAGAGAAATTCGAAATAAACAGAGAGGAGTTAAGGATAACTTTCCCAGGAATAGAGTTCTTGAGGAATTGGATTAAAAGAGAAATAAAGAGGAAGGCACGAGAGATAGCTAAGGATTTTGGGATTTCTCCTAAGAGGATTTACGTAAAGGCTATGAGAACTAAATGGGGGAGCGCAACATGGAGGAAATCAATAACCCTAAACTTCTCTTCTGCCGCTCTTCCAGAGGAGCTTTTTCACTATTTAGTTATCCACGAGTTGGCCCACTTAATTGAGCTAAACCACAGCAAGAGATTTTGGAGTTTAGTTGCAAGTTATCATCCAGATTACAAGAAAAAGAGAAGAGAACTCAAGAAGTGGTGGTTTATCGTTCACTCAAACGAGACCTGGAGAGCTATTCTCCAATGGCCTGAAGGATGACCCTTCTCTTCCTGGGCCTAGTATCAAGCTCAACGAAGAATATCTGCTGCCAAGTTCCTCTCATTACTTCCCCGTCAATTATAGGGAACACTAGGCTTGGACCAAGAAGGGTGGCCCTTATGTGAGAGTGAGCATTGTCATCGAATCTGTTGTGGAGGTAAGGCCTCTCCTTGGGAACTATTTCCTTTAACCACCTCTTGAAGTCCTCCAATAACCCTTCTTCGTGCTCTATTGCTATAACGGCCCCCGTAGCTCCTGGGACAAAAATTAGCACTTGCCCCTGAGATATTCCGCTCTCAGCTACAAAGAGCTCAACTTCTCTCGTTATGTCTACTAGGTCAATTTCGCCCTTCGTGGAGAAGTGTAACTCTTTTTTTACGATTTTCATAAGCATCTCCCCCTATGTAAACTTTGCTTTTTGTTCAAAAACTTTAATGGTATTCAAGCTCATTCATATTGTTTAGGTTAACTTATCCAAATCATTCTTATTTTTTCTGTAATACTCATAGCAATAACCTAAGTATTTGACATAGAAAATTTTATAAACATAAAAGCTTAATATACCAACGCTAGTACATTATTAGAGGCGATACTATGCAAAAAAAGATATTAGGTTTTATAGTGAGTATTCTTGTATTAGGCATGACAATTGAGGTAGTAAGTTCAGCCAAAGTACCAAATGAGCACAAAAATGTGCTCTCTATAGAAATGCAAAAGAGAATTATAGAGGAGTATTCCAGACTTAGAGCTAATGGAAAAATAGAAGAGGCTAACAGATTGCTATCAAAGTATGGATTTGTTAAGTTGGGAGAAGAAAAAGTGTATCAAAAATTCAACAAACCTAAAAAGTTTAATTCTGATATTTCAATACAAAGTTGGGTTTCTGAAAGAGATTTGACTCTTGAAATAGAGTATATCGTGTATCCCGCTTCTAAAACGCTGTTTATAGACTATTATTGGACGTGGGATTTAGTGGAGGATTACTGGGATCAGGGTGATGTGGATGAAATATCAATAACTAATGTGATAGGTCAAAAAATAGAAGGAGAGAGTTACTATAAAGTGCTGGTCGATCGTGTGGATGCATGGGGTTATGAACTAAAGTGGGGAATGATACCAGGAAACCACGACGTAAAGTTAGCCTATGAAGTGCAGGCACTTAACCAAGATGCAGGAACAGTAGAACATAGGATGATATTTAAAGTAGGGGACAGTATTAAAAAGGAAGTAGTATATAGGATTCATGATGATGTATTTGGGACGGGGGAATAAGCGCCCACATAATCTACACCCACACATATGGAAATGCAAGACTTGTGGATACGATCAGTAGGATTTCGTCATATGTGGCTGGAAAAGTTGTAAAATATCCTGGACTTAAGTATATAGCAGGAGTTGCGATCTCATATGCAATACACAAGTTTGAGGAAAGTGGCCTGTGGAGGAGTGTACCAATAGATAAATACATCCAGCTTCCAAGGGGATACTGTTAGGATAAGCGGTAGGGCGTTAGGTTTAAGTTTCTGATAATTTTTCAGAAAAAGAAGGGAGAGAAATGAAGGCTGAGAGCATTCTATACTCACTGATTTCAGTCTTAAAACCTTTTCGCCGCAACAAAATCCCACCAGAAAAGAAAATCAGAGCAGTAGAACTATACCTGCGAGGCCTCAGCTACAGACAAGTCGGAAAAATCCTCAAAATCAGCCACACAACAGTCTGGGAGGCAGTTCAAAAACTAGCAGAAGCAGTTTACCAGCCAACACTCCTCGCAGTAAGAAAACAGAGGAATTTTATCGCAGTTGATGAGACTGTCGTAAAAATCAACGGGGAGAAGAGATTTCTCTGGGCTGCACTTGACGTTGAGAGCAGGGAAGTTCTCGCAGTCTGGATTACAACAACCAGAAACTGGTGGATTGCTAGAGACTTCATTCTGGTTGTTTTGAAATCCTGCAAAGGACAGCCTGTTTTTCTGGTTGACAAAGGGCCGTGGTATAAATCAGCGTTTAAATCTCTCGGGCTGGATTATCTGCATGTGACTTTCGGGCCGAGGAACTGTGTTGAGCGCTGGTTTAGGACTGTTAAAGAGAGAACAAAGCGTTTCTGGAATAACTTCAGGGCTAGAGACTGGAGGAGGGTTCACAGGTTTGTTTTTCTGTTTGCGTTCTGGTATAATTTTGTCAGAATTCATTCTAGTTTTGGTGATCCGCCTGGTGATGTGACTGAATGGCTTCAGGAGGTGATACCCCAGTTATCCTGACAGTATCTCTTCCGAGCTTGGGTGCTTTACCGAGGGGGCACCGTATAGGATTCCCCAGTTTGAGAGACTTCTAAGGGCTTTCTCCTCTTCAACATTTTTCTTGAGTGCATTACTCACAAACAGTACTTTATCAAACTGAGAGAGGACAAAAGTCATTAAAAGCTTCTCCACAGTCCTTTTTATCTTCTCTTGGGTGGTATTTGGACTGTCGTAATGAGTGTGATACAGATAGATTATCCTTACATCCGGATTTCTATTTTTGTAAATCATTGCAGGAATTGCAGTGAACCATCCACCCTGAGACAGTATAAGTTCAGGTTGCAATCCATCGAGCTGTTTTATAGCCTTGGCGACATATAGTATTTTGTTTTCTGGAAGCTTTATTTCTTTTTCAGTGGGATCCCCCTCACGCATTAAGATAGCGTAATCTACCCCAAGCTCCTTTAATGCATCAACTAAGTTTTTGGTGTAAACTTTAACGCCCCCTCCATCCGAGTTGAGGCCATAATTGGTTAGTATCCCAATACAAACATCATCGCAGTGAGAGTGCATAATTATATACCTCCTCAAGTTTGTCTACGTATGATTCCCAGTTTTGACGAGCTTCAACATACTTTCTCTCCCTTAAAGATACTTTACCCTAGTTCCCATTAGATCGTTAGAGTTATAAGCACTTAAGTCTTTTGGTTGATTGGTGGTTGTATTGAGCTTTCAAAGGAAAATCCTGATCATAAAATCCGAAATCTATCCGATAATCAGCAAACACTACCCGAAAAACACTCGCAGGGAAATAATCAGCCTCTACGACCTGATAACCTTCGCAATACTAGCACACTTGCACTTTAACGGAGTTTACAAGCACGCTTACAGAGTCCTAATCGAAGAAATGAAGCTGTTCCCCAAAATCAGGTACAACAAACTAACAGAACGCTTGAACAGGCACGAAAAACTCCTGCTCCTAGCGCAGGAAGAATTATTCAAAAAACACGCCAGAGAATACGTTAGAATACTGGACTCAAAGCCCATTCAGACCAAGGAGTTGGCCAGAAAAAACAGGAAGGATAAGGAGGGTTCTTCAGAAGTCATCTCTGAAAAGCCCGCAGTTGGGTTTGTTCCCTCTAAAAAAAGTTTTACTATGGGTACAAGCTGACCTGTTACTCTGATGGAAATTTGCTGGCTTTACTGTCTGTTGATCCGGCGAATAAGCATGATGTGAGTGTTGTCCGGGAAAAGTTCTGGGTGATTGTTGAGGAGTTTTCTGGCTGTTTTCTGTTTTTGGATAAGGGGTATGTTAGCAGGGGGCTCGAGGAGGAATTTCTGAGGTTTGGCGTTGTTTACACGCCAGTAAAGCGGGGGAATCAGATTAGTAATCTGGAGGAGAAGAAGTTTTACAAGTACTTGTCTGACTTTCGCAGGAGGATTGAGACTTTGTTTTCGAAGTTTTCTGAGTTTCTTCTGAGGCCGAGCAGGAGTGTTAGTTTGAGGGGGTTAGCTGTCAGGATTTTAGGGGCGATTCTGGCCGTGAATCTGGACAGATTATACAACTTCACAGGTGGTGGGAACTAGGGTTTCCTTCATTTTCCTCTCCCTGGGCATAATGATTTTAATAACCCTTGCCTAACACTAGCTTGGGATGCAAAATGAGAATCAGGCTTGAGCATGGAGCCGGAGGAGAATTAATGGAAGAACTAATTAGGGAGGTAATCCTCAAGAATTTAACCCTTAATTCTGCTGGAGGAATAGGATTAGAGGAGCTTGATGACGGAGCTACAATCCCCCTTGGAGATAAGCATTTAGTGTTTACAATAGATGGGCATACAGTAAAGCCGATATTCTTCCCAGGGGGAGACATCGGAAGGTTGGCCGTTAGCGGAACTGTAAACGATTTGGCTGTCATGGGAGCTCAACCCTTGGCAATTGCAAGCTCGTTGATAATCGAGGAAGGGTTTGAAGTTAGTGAGCTGGAAAAGATTCTGAAGTCGATGGACGAAACAGCTAAAGAGGTTCCAGTTCCAATTGTTACTGGAGACACAAAAGTCGTTGAAGACAGGATAGGAATCTTCGTTATAACAGCTGGAGTGGGGGTAGCTGAGAGGCCGATAAGCGATGCCGGCGCAAAAGTTGGGGATGTCGTTTTAGTGAGTGGAACAATTGGAGACCACGGAATAGCACTAATGAGCCATAGAGAGGGGATCTCCTTTGAGACAGAGCTTAAGAGCGATGTAGCTCCAATTTGGGATGTCGTAAAGGCCGTTGCAGATGCCATTGGTTGGGAGAACATCCACGCAATGAAAGATCCCACAAGAGGAGGATTGAGCAACGCACTAAACGAGATGGCAAGAAAGGCAAACGTTGGAATTTTGGTAAGAGAGGAGGCAATACCAATTAGGCCAGAAGTAAAAGCTGCCAGCGAAATGCTTGGAATAAGTCCCTATGAAGTTGCAAACGAAGGAAAAGTTGTAATGATAGTGGCGAAGGAGTATGCGGAGGAGGCACTTGAGGCCATGAAGAAGACAGAAAAGGGTAGGGATGCCGCAATAATAGGAGAAGTTATTGGTGAATACAGAGGAAAAGTTATTCTGGAGACGGGAATTGGTGGAAGAAGATTTTTAGAGCCGCCTCTCGGTGATCCCGTTCCTAGAGTTTGTTAGCCTTTATCTTTTTGTCCATTTTCAACATCTCCCTCCACTGCCTCCCTGGCCAGTAAATTTGGCCACAACTTGTGCAAATGTAGAATTCATTATATGAATTGTAAACATTCTCTGGAACTTTTCCTTTAACCTCCTCTTTTTTTGCTGACCTTATGACACCGTTGCACTTAGGACAGCGAGCATTCTCTGGAAAAAGTTCACTGAACTCAACTCTCTCCATCATCAACTGCTTAACTTGCTCTTCGAAGGAGTTAGAGGTTATTAGGATTGCCCTTAGATTTCTAACCTGAGCCTGCCTGTAGAGCTCTACATCTCTAGTGAGGATTATTCTACCCTCTTCCTCTGCGATTCTTAATATCTCATTATCATCTTCTATTCCATAGAGGGTATCATACCCATACAGTCTGAGCCACCTTGCCAATCTGCCCAGCATCATGTCAGCTATAAATTTCAATTCTTATCCCAAGGAAAATTATCTTGGTTGAATTTTATATCTTTTCTGAAGATTTTTCGGTACAGGGTGGTTGGGCTTATTTTTCCATTTTTAGTTTTCTCTAGGCTTTATTTTTGAAATGGAGATTTTTTAGGGATTAGGGTTTGATTTAGTAACTCAAAGTTAGTATTTACAGTATGTTACAGTTTTATTACTTATTTGTTACGAAAGTTTTTCGAAAATTTTTGAATACCATGATAAAGACAAATTTTTAGAAAAAGTTTGATAGTTTCTGTTGGATTCTTTCAAAAGATTGCGAACTAGCTTGGTTAGAATAGTTAAGTCTTCTCCTTGGATAGGGTGTGAAAGCAGTGTTTTATTCCCAGGATGCTCGTGGGAGTGTTTTTGATTTAAAGTCCCAGGGGGAGTTGGTTTGTTTATAAATGGGGGGTTGCTGGGTAAGTTGGATGCCCCGTAAGGGTTATAAATTCAAGTGATATAATTACTCCATAGGAGTATTGGGGCGAAAAAGCCCCCTGTTACAATAAGACCAAAATAGAATTGAAAGCCGTCACGACGCCGTAGTCTCCGAATGCGGTAAAACTGATCTTCGTTACAATAAGACCAAAATAGAATTGAAAGTGTCTATGCAGAGGTTGTCAGGGATGACGGTACGAGGGTTACAATAAGACCAAAATAGAATTGAAAGGAATTTTTCCGTGAGGAAATCTCTAGAATAGGGTGGTCTCAGTTACAATAAGACCAAAATAGAATTGAAAGAGTTCTTTTGCAACTTGAATCCTGTGCTCACCATCTGTTACAATAAGACCAAAATAGAATTGAAAGGAGGTAACATCTAGCATAAGCGGTGACAAAAGACGCAGTTACAATAAGACCAAAATAGAATTGAAAGTTCTCTAAGAATTGCCAAACTTTTCTCCCTTTTTCGGGTTACAATAAGACCAAAATAGAATTGAAAGTTCGCACTAAAATCAAAACTGTGAAAGCCTTCTGGTAGTTACAATAAGACCAAAATAGAATTGAAAGGGTTTCACGCTCTTTGGCGGCGGTGGCGGCTCTCACAGGTTACAATAAGACCAAAATAGAATTGAAAGTGTAGTTGACTTTGAGAGGATCAAAGTATCCCGGGTTGTTACAATAAGACCAAAATAGAATTGAAAGTGCTCGATGTACTCCTCTTGGTGCTTGACTTTGGCCGTTACAATAAGACCAAAATAGAATTGAAAGGCGGCGGTGGCGGCTCTCACACGCTCCTACTACTTGGCGTTACAATAAGACCAAAATAGAATTGAAAGCTCTCGGAGAAGGACGTTAGCGTGGCCTTCGCCGTGCGTTACAATAAGACCAAAATAGAATTGAAAGTACCTTCTTCATCCCTGCTCCGTCAAGGTGATATTTTGTTACAATAAGACCAAAATAGAATTGAAAGAGCCAGGACTTCGTTTCTGGACATGCTGAGATCAAGGGTTACAATAAGACCAAAATAGAATTGAAAGGACCATACTCACCAGCAGCGGTGAGCCCTTTGCATTGAGGTTACAATAAGACCAAAATAGAATTGAAAGAAGGGGAATGGTTCACGTAGTACTTGAGGGCGCTCACGTTACAATAAGACCAAAATAGAATTGAAAGAAAAGATCAAAACAATAACACAGTCCTAATGCTCGTGTTACAATAAGACCAAAATAGAATTGAAAGACCACTCCTGAAAACGCTAGCAGGACTAGTGCTTGTGGTTACAATAAGACCAAAATAGAATTGAAAGGGAACTCCTCGATTTTAGTACCTGTGTCAGAGTCATAGTTACAATAAGACCAAAATAGAATTGAAAGAGGCACTTGGCTTGGAGGGATGACGTCCACTATTTTCAGTTACAATAAGACCAAAATAGAATTGAAAGCCTTCTCAGAGGGTGATTTATCTACATACCTATTATATGTTACAATAAGACCAAAATAGAATTGAAAGGTCACGTAATTCGCCAAGTCCTCTTGGAGACCGTTCCTGTTACAATAAGACCAAAATAGAATTGAAAGGTGGAGGACATTACAGGTATGTTCTCACACTGGCCAGGTTACAATAAGACCAAAATAGAATTGAAAGGTGGATAATATAATCCCTGTTTTTCCCAAGAATTAAGTTACAATAAGACCAAAATAGAATTGAAAGAGATTTGGGTCTAAGGGATATACAAAAGATGCAAAGAAAGGTTACAATAAGACCAAAATAGAATTGAAAGAGTGCCCTATCAAGAAACATTGCCACATGCCATGAATAGTTACAATAAGACCAAAATAGAATTGAAAGGTGTATACGGTATGCAACACATCAATAACTAGCTTGGCGTTACAATAAGACCAAAATAGAATTGAAAGTTCACTAGCTTTTCACACACTCTCATGGACATTAGCTAGTTACAATAAGACCAAAATAGAATTGAAAGTAATCTCAATAACTTTGGCTTCTTTTCTGTGTTTGTGTTACAATAAGACCAAAATAGAATTGAAAGCTGATAGTAAACTACGCTGATTTTGTAATACAAAAGTCGTTACAATAAGACCAAAATAGAATTGAAAGCCTTATACTTCCCTGCCTCAACGAATACATTAACAACGTTACAATAAGACCAAAATAGAATTGAAAGTATCTTGAATCTCTCATTTACTTCAGCAATCGGTAACTCCGAGTTACAATAAGACCAAAATAGAATTGAAAGGCAATGAAAAATTTTTGCAATGTCGAAATCAATGCCCAGTTACAATAAGACCAAAATAGAATTGAAAGTGGAACTCTATCAAGGTTTGCAACACCTTGCTCCCGCGTTACAATAAGACCAAAATAGAATTGAAAGACCTAGCCTTCACATCCCTCGACACCTTCTCAGCTGTTACAATAAGACCAAAATAGAATTGAAAGAACGAACCACTCAATAGTGTCGCCATAATCACCATGTTACAATAAGACCAAAATAGAATTGAAAGTGAGTCCCCTATAAACCTGTGGTCTTGGTCTCCTTACAAGTTACAATAAGACCAAAATAGAATTGAAAGGCCGACAACATCAGCAACGGTGAGCTTATTGTAAGGAGGTTACAATAAGACCAAAATAGAATTGAAAGAGTATTCCACCGAGAATTGTGCCTTTGTACTGGACTGCGTTACAATAAGACCAAAATAGAATTGAAAGAGTCCTAAGTCTCCAGCAAACCACCCGTCTAACCACCTGTTACAATAAGACCAAAATAGAATTGAAAGAAAGCTTTCAATAAGCCCTACACTAAAATTACTTAAGCACTTAAGCAGGTATTTAGCTCTAAAAACCCCTCAAAAGCTTTAAAAAAAGTTTATAGAAAATAAATAATAAAGCAACACTAATTATTCGGCCCTATATATCTCCTCAGAGAATGTAACGAATTCTGTCCAGGATAGATGTGCCAAGAACTTAGCCTTTGGATTTGGCTTTCCGTTCTTGAATGCCTCTTCATTGTAGGAGTATCCAACCACTTCTCCCACAAACCAGATGTGATCCCCGTAATCTCTTTCATCTATAACCTTACATTCTATGTTGGCCAATGCCTCCTTTATGCTTGGAACGCTCACGTTCTTTGAGGGAATCAGGGTTATGTTCATCTCCTTTAGCTTTGCAGGTCCCTTCTTTGTCCCAGCAATCCAGACATCTCTAAGCATGTCAAGGCTTGGAACGCTGATTACAAACTCCTTATACTTCTTTATTAGTCCATGAGTTGTTCTTTGAGGAGCAACAGCAACTCCAACTAAGAATGGATTAAACGATACAATCGTCACCCAATCAGCCGCCATAACGTTAGCTTCTTCTCCCTTCCCAGAAACAACCAGATAGGTTCTCATTGGATATAAAAGTCTATACGCCTGCATTTTATCACCCCCGGGTAATAAAAATGAATACGATTTCATAAATGTTTCTCTATAAGTCTAAGCTTCCTTATTACATCCCAGGGATCCCTGCCAAATATGTAGACACATGGTTCAACCCCAAATCCTCCTGGGTCAATCACGGCATCCCAGATTTCTTCCTTGAACAGTTCAGCAATCTTTACCTCAGTTTCCTCTTCTGATCTGCTTCCTTCTTTCAATCGGGCAATCTTCAGTCCAGAAAGTTTCAATGCCTCCTCGACATCCTCGCCATACCTTATGTTCAACACTGCCCTAACCTGGGGATTTGAAATCCTAACCAATATTTTTGCCGTATGCCTGCTGGCTCCAAATTGAGGAGGCATGGCAAAGGGCTTTCCGTGCACAAGGGTAATCCTTCCTGGAACGGCCGCAACGTCCTCTATCCCTTTTGGGTTTGGAAGTGAGTATGCAAAGTTAGACCTTATCTCAGGAATTAATTCGGGAAATTTTTCATCACTCAAAAGGACCGAAAGGGCCTTGGAGAGTTCTTCAATTACGCTCTGCCTTTCAGATATAAATGACAAAATTTCCCCACAAATGTTCCCAGGAAGGCCAGAATAGCTTTCATAGGCTTTGCAAAACTCTTCATTTCGCAAAAGCTCAAAGTATTTTCGCTCTAAAATCTTCACAAGATTCTCTTTCTTTTCTCCCCGCTTTATGAGTTCTACGAGAGCCAAGGCTATGTTCTCGATTTCTTTTTCTAGAGGTTTCAGAATCTCAGGGGGAGAATATCTGGTTATGTACTTACTCACCATAGCCTGGGTAACTCCCATGATATCAGCTATCTCACCCTGGGAATATCCTTGTGAGTAGAGAACCTTTGCAACCCTCGCCCTTATGGCTGGAATTACAACTTCTGCCCAAAACACGCTTGGCGTTCTCATTTTACCCGCCTCAAAGCTAATACGCTCAAAGCTAATATAAGAATAACTCCCACCCCACAAGTCTTCTCTTGAATTTCGGGCGGAGAAGAGGGGAGAGTATAGTTAAATGCAATCCCCACCCCACCACATTTAATCAGCTCTGCCTGGGAATAGTTTGAGTAGGGAATCCACTTCTCATCATAGAACCCTATCCTTGAATTGTATCCCGCGTAACCCCACTTTGCAACCTCTTTTATTTCTTTCAAATCCCTATCGTCTAGGTAAACAACGCCAGCCTTTCTAAGCCACTTTAACTCTTCCACTATTGCAGTGCCAGCATCTAACTTTGATGGATCAATCTCGGGAATAACGCTCATCCTCTCACTTTTTGTGGCGTTTTCTATTTTAACTCCCAAGAACCTCTCAATTTCTCCTAAGTCACCTTCAAACTCTATTATAAACTTCTTCTTGAAGGTCACGTTGTACTTAGCCAAACACCTCAAGAACTCCTCGTTGGGCTTCCATGTGCAAACGCCCAAGTAACACCCACACTGAGTATACTTTATGCACTCATACCACTCCCTATATACACAGGGAGAATATAAGCTCTCATTTCTAGGGCCACAAAGCTCTCCTGAGCATCCTCCAGCTTTACAATCTAAATCGCTTTTGCACTCAACCGTCTTAGGCGTTAAGATAACAACACTTCCGTTCTTCTCGAACTTATTTTCCTCAACTTTCCATCCCAATGCTTTAGCTTTCCCTTCCAACTCTAGAATTGGTAATTCGCCCTCGAACTTCCCCGAATATCTCACATCAAATTTGGTTGGTATTTGAACTCTCACATGTAACTTATTTTTCTCCTCCCACACTATCACCACGAGCTTAGGGTGATAATGCGATCTGTAAACTATCCTTCCATCATCTACAATCACGTTTTTAGCTGAAAGTAGAGGGTTTAGGTTGTACTTTTCAACCTCAACTTCAACCGCATAATTATCTTCTGGGAAAAAGCAGGCAAGTGCCAATGGAGAGAGTAGCAAAAGTATTCCAAGAGATGCGATTACCCTCCTCATTCCTTCCACCAAATCTATGATTGCACTTTCACCTATATATGGTTAGAGATAAATTTAAATACCAATTGAGGATGAGTGTAGAAGGGCTTCAATGGATTGGAAAGGTAGAGATGTTATCAGCATTAGAGACTTTTCTAAAGAAGACATAGAAATCGTCCTTTCTACAGCGGAACGCCTTGAAAAAGAGTTAAAGGAGAAGGGACAGCTGGAGTATGCAAGAGGAAAGATACTTGCAACTCTCTTCTTCGAGCCTTCGACAAGAACAAGGTTGAGCTTTGAGAGTGCAATGCACAGACTGGGAGGAGCGGTGATTGGGTTTGCTGAAGCCTCCACTAGTAGCGTGAAGAAGGGCGAAAGCTTGGCAGATACAATAAAAACTGTTGAGCAGTACAGTGATGTCATAGTGATTAGACATCCAAAAGAAGGAGCGGCAAGGTTAGCTGCTGAGGTTGCCGAGATACCGGTGATTAATGCGGGTGACGGGAGTAATCAACACCCAACTCAAACACTGCTGGATCTCTACACTATAAGGAAGGAGTTTGGAAAGATCGATGGGTTAAAGATCGGCCTTTTGGGAGATTTAAAGTATGGAAGAACTGTGCACAGCCTTGCAGAGGCATTGGCATATTACGATGTAGAGCTGTACCTAATCTCACCTGAACTCCTAAGGATGCCTCGACACATAGTCGAGGAGCTCAGGGAAAAGGGAGTAACGGTCTACGAGACCTCTGATTTGATGAGCGTCATTGGAGAGTTAGATGTGCTCTACGTGACTAGAATTCAGAAAGAGAGGTTCCCAGACGAGCAAGAATACCTCAAAGTCAGGGGAAGTTATCAGGTAAACCTCCAAGTGCTTTCAAAGGCCAAGGAAACGCTAAAGGTTATGCATCCACTTCCAAGGGTTGACGAAATTCATCCAGAAGTTGATAAAACCAAGCACGCGATCTACTTTAAGCAAGTGTTTAACGGAATTCCCGTAAGAATGGCCCTCTTGGGCCTAGTCTTGGGGGTGATTTGAATGGCAGAGCTTAAGGTTTCCGCAATCAAGGAGGGAACGGTAATAGACCACATACCAGCGGGCAAAGGCCTTAAGGTTATCCAAATCCTCGGGCTTGGAGAGTTGAAGAATGGAGGAGCGGTTTTATTAGCTATGAACGTACCAAGCAAAAAGCTGGGAAGAAAGGATATAGTTAAGGTTGAAGGCAAGTTCCTGAGTGAGGAAGAGGTCAACAAAATAGCGCTAGTTGCTCCAACTGCAACCGTTAACATAATCAGAGAGTACAAGGTTGTTGAGAAGTTTAAGGTTGAGATTCCAGATGTTATTGAGGGAATATTAAAGTGTGGCAATCCCAACTGTATAACCCATTACGAATATGTAACTCCAAAGTTCTACGTGATCAGCAAGGAACCATTGAAAGTTAGGTGTCACTACTGTGAAAGAACAATGGAAGAAGAGGAGATACTGGCTAACCTCTAAAGTTGAAGGCCAAGGCAACTTCCAGTGCAGTTCCCAGGGGAAGAATGTCCTCATCGACGTCAAACCTTGGGTTGTGGTGTGGGTAGATTATCCCCTTCTTTTCATTTCTAATTCCTAAAGCTATAAATGCCCCAGGTACTCTCTGGAGATAGAAGGCAAAGTCTTCTCCACCTAAAGTCTTCTTAACTTCTCCCACTTTCAGCCCGAGTCCCTGGGCAACTTCCCTTACGAACTCAACCATTCTGTCATCGTTTATTGTGGGAGGGCCTAGAATTTCAGTCTTGACTTCAGCTCTACACCTGTGAGCCTTTGCAACCTCACTTACAATTTCAGAAATTCTCTTTCTTATGAACCCTCCAAGTTCCTCCGTGAAGAACCTGAAAGTCCCCTCAAACTCCACACTTTCTGGAATTACGTTGAAAGCCGTTCCACCCTGAACTTTCCCTACCGTAACCACTGCACTTTCTAGCGGGTCAATCTCCCTGGCAACTATCCTTTGGAGAGCTAAAATTGCCTCCGCTACCGCTGGAACTGGGTCTATTGCATATTGAGGAGCTGCCCCATGCCCTCCTTTCCCAATTATTTTCACGTTGAACTTTCCAACACCTGCAAGGAATGGGCCCTTTCTAAGTCCAATTATACCAGACTCCAGCTCTGCCCAAACGTGAAGGCCGAAAATAGCGTCTACATCCTCTAATGCTCCTCCTTCTATCATTTTTAGTGCTCCATTGCCCCCTTCTTCAGCAGGCTGGAAGATTAGCCTAACCCTATTGTTTAGCTCTTCTTCATGCTCCGCAATTATCTTCGCTGCTCCTAGAAGCATTGCGGTGTGAGCATCATGACCACAAGCATGCATTTTCCCAGGAACTCTAGATTTGTATGGGACTTCGTTCTCCTCTTGAATTGGGAGAGCATCCATATCTGCTCTTAAGGCCACAGTTTTTTCTCCACTCCCAATGTCAGCAATTATTCCCGTTCCTACTCTCTTTATCTTATACCCCCACTCTTTTAGGTGTTCCTCAACTATTCTGGAAGTTCTCTCCTCTTCGTAACCTAGTTCTGGGTACATGTGGAAGTCTCTTCTCCAGGAGATGATTTCGTCCTTAATCTTCATGGCCTCCTCAAGGGGGTTGAACATTTGGACCACCGAAGGATATATTACCTGGTCGGAGATATTAGGATTTCGATGAAGTTCGATGTGGTAGGATTTGACTGGAAAGGTAAAGTTGCCTTTCAGAGTCACGCTCACACAGATCACTTTGCAAGCGGGAAGATTGTATACGCCACAAAACCTACAATATTCTTGAGTCATTTGAGGAACTCCACTCTATATTCCCAGGTCGAATATGGAAAGAGGTTCTACATCGGAGATTACAAGGCAAAACTCTATCCTTCTGGCCACATGCTCGGCTCCGCTGGAATTAAAATTTGGTTGGATGAGGGAACCCTCTACTATACTGGAGATATAAAGCTTGAGAGGTTAAGAACTGCTGAGAGAGCAAAGATCCCAAAAGCTGACTTTTTAATAATAGAAGCGACTTTTGGTGTCCCCATGTATTCCTTCCCAGAACCAAGGAAAGTAGAGAAAGAGATTATATGGTATGTGGAGGATCAACTTGACAGAGGGAAGATACCCATCATCCAGGCAAATCCATATGGAAAAGCCCAGGAAATAATTGCCATCCTTAACGCCCATGGATACACTCCCAGAGTTGATAGGGAAATTTTGAAAGTTTCGAGGGTCTACTCAAAATTTGGGATCGGGCTTAGAACTGATAATGAAGGAGAAGTTATAGTGTCATCATCCAAAGGCATTCTTGTTTCTGGTTTTGGAAAAGTAAAGCTAAGCAATCACGCCGACTTTTGGGAGCTAATTAGGATAGTTGAGAAGGTCGACCCAGAGAAAGTGTTCACAATCTTTGGCCACGCGCAGTCATTTGCGAAGATATTAAATGGGTTTGGGTATGAGAGCAGGTCGATATCGAGGGGAGAAGAAATTAGGAGGTGGATTTAATGCCCCTATACTTTATTGGACTTGGGTTATATGATGAGAAAGACATAACGCTCAAAGGATTGGAGATTGCAAAAAGGTGCGATAAGGTGTATGCAGAATTCTACACCTCTCTTATGGCTGGAACTACGCTTGAGAAAATCGAAGAGGTAATTGGGAAAAAGATAATAGTCCTCAATAGAGAGGATGTGGAAATGAACTTCGAAAAAATAGTCCTCCCAGAGGCCAAGGAAAAAGAAGTAGCATTCCTAACCGCTGGGGATCCCATGGTGGCTACTACCCACGCAGAGCTGAGGATAAGGGCGAAGAGAATGGGTGTGGAGAGCTATGTTATTCACGCCCCAAGCATTTATTCAGCTGTGGCAATAACTGGATTGCATATATATAAGTTTGGAAAGAGTGCCACAGTAGCCTATCCAGAGGGGAATTGGTTCCCCACTAGCTACTACGATGTAGTTAAAGAGAACTTAGAGAGAGGACTTCATACTCTCCTCTTCCTTGACATAAAGGCCGAGAAGGGGAAGTACATGACCGCAAATGAGGCCATGGAACTCCTACTTAAGGTAGAGGAAATGAGGGGAGAGAATGTTTTCACTCCCAACACTTTGGTGGTTGTCCTTGGAAGGGCTGGCTCGCTCAACCCAACAATTAGGGCTGGATACGTAAAAGATATGATAAAGGAAGACTTTGGAAAGCAACCTCATGTTCTAATAGTTCCAGGGAAACTTCACGTTGTAGAGGCAGAGTATTTAGTTGAGATTGCAGGTGCCCCAAAAGAGATACTTGAGCAATTTGCTCCTAGAAAAATGTAAAGTGGAGCAAGAAAAATTTAGAAAGCTTTTCATGTAACTTCATTATTTTCCGACGAAAGGGTTATTAAAATCCCAGGTGAGTTAAATTTGGTGATGAAGAATGGTAGTTAGCTTGGCAGGAAGAGATCTTCTCTGTCTTCAAGACTATACAGCCGAAGAAATCTGGACAATTCTTGAAACAGCAAAGATGTTTAAGATTTGGCAAAAGATAGGAAAACCCCACAGGCTTCTCGAAGGGAAGACATTGGCAATGATATTCCAGAAGCCTTCAACTAGAACAAGAGTTAGTTTTGAAGTGGCAATGGCTCACCTGGGAGGCCATGCCCTCTACTTAAATGCCCAAGACCTCCAGCTTAGGAGAGGAGAAACAATAGCTGACACTGCAAGAGTTCTCAGCAGATACGTTGATGCAATAATGGCAAGAGTTTACGATCACAAGGATGTAGAAGATTTGGCCAAATACGCAACCGTTCCAGTGATAAATGGTTTAAGCGACTTCTCCCACCCATGCCAGGCTTTGGCTGATTACATGACAATTTGGGAGAAGAAGGGAACTATCAAGGGAGTTAAGGTAGTTTATGTTGGTGATGGAAACAACGTTGCTCACTCCTTGATGATTGCAGGAACAAAGCTTGGAGCAGATGTCGTAGTTGCAACACCTGAAGGTTATGAGCCAGATGAAAAAGTAATCAAGTGGGCCGAGCAGAACGCCGCTGAAAGCGGAGGAAGCTTTGAGCTTCTCCACGATCCGGTTAAGGCCGTTAAGGATGCAGATGTAATCTACACCGACGTTTGGGCCTCAATGGGTCAAGAAGCTGAGGCTGAGGAGAGAAGGAAGATCTTCAGACCATTCCAAGTTAACAAAGATTTAGTTAAACATGCGAAGCCCGACTACATGTTCATGCACTGTCTCCCAGCACACAGGGGAGAAGAGGTAACTGATGACGTAATTGACAGTCCAAACAGCGTTGTGTGGGATCAGGCAGAGAATAGACTGCACGCCCAAAAGGCAGTCCTTGCTCTTGTCATGGGAGGAATTAAATTCTGACTTCTTTCTCCCCTTATTATTATAAATCTTGCCACCCTCTATTCTTTAGGGGTTAAGCATGAAGATAATTCCCATAGCTTCCGAGAGTTTGGGAGTCAGAAGCTTAGCAGTATTCGTTAAGGTAGGAAAGAGGGGGATTCTAATAGACCCAGGGGCAGCACTAGGGCCAAAAAGATACTCATTAAGCCCAGCAAACTCTGAAATGGCAGCCCTCCAACTTGCCAGAAGTAAAATACAGGAGTTCGCAAAAAAAGCTGATGTAATTACCATCTCCCACTACCACTATGATCACCATACTCCCTTCTTTGAGGGAATTTACGAAAGTTCCTCCCCAGAGATAGCAAAGGAGTTGTATTCAGGAAAAATACTTCTGATAAAGCATCCAACCCAGAATATAAATGCAAGCCAAAAAAGGAGAGCTCACGAATTCCTAAAGAACGTTGAAGGGATTGCAAAAAAGATCGAGTATGGGGATTCGAAAACCTTCGACTTCGGCGACTTTAAGATTGAGTTCTCCCCACCAGTCCCTCACGGAAGGGAAGGATCGAAGCTTGGGTTTGTAGTGATGGTTCTCATTGATGATGGAAAGAAAAGTGTGATACATGCGAGTGATACTCAACTTATCAACGAAAAGGCCGTGAAGTGGATAATAGAGAAAAATCCAGATCTCCTAATTGCCGGAGGTCCACCCACGTATCTAACACATAGAGTAGGAAACGTGAGAGACATTGGGCGAGAACTAATAAACAGGATAATAAATGAGACCAACGCAGAGCTGATAATTGACCATCACATAGTGAGGGACAAAGGTTATGAGGAGTTCTTCAACTCCCTAGATAAGAGACCTCTAACATTTGCCGAGTTCCTGGGCAGAGAAAATGCACCCCTAGAAGCTTATAGAAAAGAGCTCCACGAGTTTGAAAAGGGAAAAGATGTTGAATTACCAAAAGGGATAGTCAAATTCCTAAAAGAGCTGGGAGAGCAAAAATGATTGAGGAGCTGTTCAAGGGATTAGAGAGTGAAATCGTTGGACTTCACGAGATTCCCCCAAAGAGGGGAGAGTATGGGGAGTTCAAATTCAGGAATGAAGAAGTTAATGAGTTAGTTAAGAGGCTCGGATTTAGACTTTATTCTCACCAAGTTAAAGCCCTAGAAAAGCTGTATTCAGGGAAAAACGTAGTTGTTTCAACGCCCACAGCTAGTGGGAAAAGCGAGATATTTAGGTTGTTTATCTTTGACGAAATACTGTCAAGCCCGTCCTCAACTTTTCTCTTAATCTACCCAACAAGAGCCTTAATAAACAACCAAATGGAAAAATTCGAAAAAGAAAACACTATCTTTGAGGAGATTTGTGGAAAAAGAGTTCGAGCAGAAGTCTTAACTGGAGATACGGAATGGGAAAAGAGAAGAGAAATCATTAGGAGCAAACCAAACGTAATCTTCACGACACCCGATATGCTTCATCATCACATTCTTCCCAGGTGGAGGGATTATTTCTGGCTTTTAAAGGGGCTTAGACTTCTTGTCGTGGACGAATTGCACGTTTATAGGGGGATCTTTGGAACAAATGTTGCTTATGTTTTCAAGAGACTCTTTCTCAGGCTTAAGAGATTAAGTTCAAGCCCCCAAATACTTGCCCTTTCAGCAACTTTGAGAAACCCCAAAGAATTTGCTGAACAATTTTTTGAGACTGAATTTGAGGAGGTCAAGGAAGCTGGAAGTCCAAGCCCGAGAAGAATTATAGTCATGTTTGAGCCAAGAAGGTTTACTGGAGAACAACTAATCAAGCAAATTGTTGAGAGACTAACTAGAAAGAACATAAAGACCTTGGTATTTTTTGACTCCAGAAAGGGGACAGAAAGAATCATGAGGCTTTTCCTGTTCTCAGATGCTTTTGATAGGATCACAACATACAAAGGGACGCTAACTAAGAGGGAAAGGTTTCTAATAGAGAGAGACTTTAGGGAGGGCAACCTCACAGTTCTCCTAACGACAAATGCACTCGAGTTGGGAATTGACATTGGAGATTTAGATGCAGTAATAAACTATGGGATTCCTTCAGATGGATTGTTTTCACTAATTCAAAGATTTGGTAGGGCCGGAAGGGATCCAAATAGAATTGCAATAAACGGGATAATTTTGAGAAGAAATGGATTGGACTACTATTACAAAGAACATTTCGATGAGCTCGTTGAGGGAATAGAAAAGGGCCTAGTGGAGAAAATCCCCGTTAACTTGGACAATGAAAAGATAGCGAAAAAGCACCTCCACTATGCCATAGCTGAACTTGGAGTTGTCTCAATTAAAGAAATTGAGGGGAGATGGAAGAGATTCATAAAGACCCTCGTAGAGGAGGGATACGTGGAAGTTACAAGAAATCCAATAACTGGAGAGGAAGAAATAAGACTCAGAAGACCTCCTGTCTATTCTTCAATTAGAACGGCGAGCGATGAAAGCTACTTCTTAGTCGTGGATGAACCCTGGATAAGGGGAGCTTTGCAGAGGAAGAGGGGAGCCGAACTTCTCCGTTTTGTAAACTACCTCAAAGTTAGAGGAATGGTAGTTGAGGAAGTTGATGAGATAGAATTCCACAGAAGTCTACTCCCTGGAATGGTCTACCTTTCAAGGGGAAGGCCCTACATGGCAGTTGATAAGATAAAGATTGAGAAGTTCCACTTCGTTTTTGCGAGGCCTCTTCCAATCGAAGAAGAAATAGATACTAGTTCAAGTAAAATTGAAAACATTGAGATACTTGAGGTTAAAGACGAGAAAACTGTTGGCCCAATAAAAGTGAAGTTCGGAAGACTTAGAGTAAGGCACGAATACACTGGATACGCCGTGAGGGGAAGAGACGTTGAAAGGCACGTTAAGAGATTAGAAGAGCTAAAAGATGAGGGGATACTAAGGGGAGAGATTGACATCGTCCCATACATTTGGGAATCCTGGAAGTTTGCGAGGGTACTCTTTGACACCCCCTACATTAGAGAGTTTGAAACTGAAGGTTTCTGGCTTGAGTTTCCAAACGATATTAGGATAGTTCCCGAAGAGGAGTTTAGGGAATTCTTTGCAGTGGCCTCTGAGATAGATCCAGAGCTAGCGATGTTCCTCTACAACAGAATTAGTAGAAAATCTCTATTCCCCACGCTTCTGGGAGCAACCACACACTACATAAGGAGTTTCATCCTCCACCACGCCAAAGATAAGGGAGAAGAATTCGCATTTGCCGTAAAAAAGATGATCGACAGCAAGGATGGGATAGGCTCAGGGCTTCATGCAATTGAGCACAATATAATAAAGCTTGCTCCAGTTGTGACTCATGTGGATTCGAGAGAAATAGGCGGCTACAGCTACGATGACTTCCATGGAAAGCCAGTGATCTTCATCTATGATGGGAATGAAGGCGGAAGCGGAATAATTAGGCAGGTGTATGAGAACGTAGAAAAGCTGATGTACAGGAGTTTGGAGCATATAAAGAAGTGTCCATGCAAAGACGGCTGTCCTGCCTGCATATATTCTCCCAAGTGCGGAACTTTCAATGAATTCCTCGACAAGTGGATGGCAATAAGAATATGGGAAAAAGTCCTTCCTTAACAGTTATATACTCCCTCTTGTATATTCTTTTTGGTGGTTAAATGCTTCTCGAGGCACCTGTATATAAGGAGATATTTGGAGCTGTGAAGATTTATGAGCTTCAAAAGGTCATAAAGCTCGACACAGAGACTGAGGACGTTCCAGTTTACACGATTACAAATATTCCCAGAGAGAAGATCTATGACACCCTTGGCAAGATGGCAGTTATAGTTCCCATGAAAAACGAAAAGCTTCACCTCGTTGATGGTGTTCTCAAGGCAATCCCTCATAAATGTCCCATCATCATAGTATCAAACAGCAAAAGGGAAGGACCCAATAGGTATAGGCTGGAAGTTGATCTAGTGAGGCACTTCTACAACTTGACAAACTCAAAGATAATAATGGTTCATCAAAGAGATCCAGGATTGGCCAAGGCATTTCAAAAGGTGGGCTACACCGATATTTTAGACGAAAAAGGCAACATTAGGAGTGGAAAAGGAGAGGGAATGCTCATAGGTATTCTTCTAGCCAAGGCAATTGGGGCTGAATACGTGGGTTTCGTCGATGCAGATAACTACATCCCAGGAGCAGTGAATGAGTACGTTAAGGACTATGCAGCAGGCTTCCTAATGAGCGAAAGTGACTATACAATGGTAAGGCTCCACTGGAGGCACAAGCCCAAAGTCACAAAGGGGACCTTGTACTTCAAGAAGTGGGGAAGAGTAAGTGAGATAACAAACCACTACCTCAACATGTTGATAAGCGAACAGACTTCCTTTGAAACCACGATAATGGTCACGGGAAATGCAGGAGAGCACGCGATGACGATGAAGTTAGCTGAAATAATGCCATTCTCAACCAACTACTCCATCGAACCTTATGAAATAGTCTACCTGCTGGAGAGATTTGGAAAGTGGGAAAACGTTGAAGAGTTCAAAGATGTATTTGACCAGGGAATAGAGATCTTCCAAATTGAAACCCTTAACCCACACTTCCACGAGGACAAGGGGCAGGAACATGTCAGGGAGATGATACTCCTCAGCCTCGCTACAATATATCACTCAAAAATGGCCTCTAAGAACCTAAAGAGAAGAATTCTAAATGACCTAATAGAGCATGGAATACTGAAGGAGGGAGAAGAACCACCCAAGCTTAGAATAATGAGGCCAATAAATGAGATAGACATTGAGGAATGGATGAAAGTTGTCGAGAACAACTCCGAGACACTGCTGAGGTTCGGCCTATGATCAGAGTAATATTCCTGGATCTAGACAAGACTCTCTTACCAGAATACGATCCAGAGCCGGCAATCCCAATAGTGGAGGAGCTAAAAAAGAAAGGATTTGAAATAGTCTTTAATTCCTCTAAAACCCGTGCAGAGCAAGAATACTACAGAGAAAAACTTAATGTTAAAGGACCTTTCATAGTGGAGAACGGAAGTGCAATCTATATTCCTTCAAACTATTTTCCCTTTGAAGTCCCAGGAGTTAAAAGAGGAGAGTATATGGTTCTAGAACTTGGAGTTAAAGTAGAGGAAATAAGAAAAGCTCTCAAAGAGCTCGAGGCAGAATATGGACTCAAATACTATGGAAACTCCACGGACGAAGAAATAGAGAAGTTCACAAAACTTCCAAAACATCTCATACCCCTAGCCAAGGATAGGGAATACAGCGAGACCATATTCTTGTGGAAGAGAGAAGGATGGGAAAAAGATTTAATAAGGAAGGGGTTTAAGGTAACGATGGGAAGCAGATTTTACGCTGTTCATGGAAATTCGGACAAAGGAAAGGCCGCGAAGTTGTTGCTTGACCTCTATAAAAGGGTTGATGAAGTGGAGAGTTACGCGGTTGGAGACGGAGAAAACGACTTTCCAATGTTTGATGTCGTCGATTTTGCATTTCTCATTGGAGATTTAAGACATGAAAATGCTGAAAATGTTACATCCATTAAAGATGTGTTAAAGAAAATTTAAAGGAGGTGATGACATGAAGACATTAATTCTTGCTGGAGGAAAGGGAACGAGGCTTTGGCCACTGAGCAGAGAGCTAATGCCAAAGCAATTCATAAAAGTTTTCTCAAATAAATCTCTTTTCCAGAAAACAGTTGAGAGAGCACTAATTTTCTCAAAACCAAAGGAGATTTTCGTTGTTACCAACAAAGAATACAGGTTCAGGGTTCTTGACGACTTAAACGAAATTGGAGTTAATATTCCAGAAGAGAACATCCTTTTGGAACCCGTTGGGAAAAATACACTACCCGCAATTTATTGGGGACTCAAAGTTATCGACGAAAGCTTTGGAGACTCAATAGTTGCAGTGCTACCAAGTGACCATGCGATAGATGTTAACGAGAACTACATAGAGGCCTTCAAGAAGGCTGAGAAGCTCGCTGAAAATTACCTGGTTACCTTTGGAATAAAGCCAACGAAGCCACACACAGGTTATGGCTACATAAAGCCAGGAGAGAAGATAAGCAACTTAGGATTTCTAGTTGATGAGTTTAAGGAAAAGCCAGACTTGGAAACCGCTAAAAGATACGTAGAGAACGGTTACTACTGGAACAGTGGAATGTTCATGTTCAGGACAACCCTCTTTATGGAAGAGGCCAGAAAGCATGCTCCAGATGTAGTAAAGGCCTTTGAAGAAGGGAAGACTATAGAGGAAGCCTACGAATTAGCCCCAGAGATAAGCGTTGACTATGGAATCATGGAGAAGACCGATAAAGCGGCGGTTGTTCCGCTAAACACATACTGGAACGACCTGGGAAGCTTCGATGCCGTATATGAGGCACTTCAAAAGGACGAGAATGGTAACGCTGTGGAGGTAAGGGGATTCAAGGCGAAGTACATAAACGTCGACTCCAAGAACAACCTAATTCTAACTGAAAGGTTAACAGCAACCGTTGGGGTTGAGGATCTAATTATTGTTGATACGGGAGATGCACTCTTAGTTGCAAAGAAAGGAGAAACTCAGAAGGTCAAAGAGGTTTACAAGAAACTCAAGGAAGAAAACGATGAGAGGGCAATAGTTCATAGGACAGCTTATAGGCCATGGGGAAGCTACACAGTTCTGGAAGAAGGAGAGAGGTACAAGATAAAGAGGATAACCGTTCTACCTGGGAAAAGGCTAAGCCTACAACTCCACTACCACAGGAGCGAGCACTGGGTAGTTGTCAGGGGAACTGCAAAGGTTAGGGTTGGTGACAAGGAATTCATTCTAAGGCCAGGAGAAAGCACATTCATCCCAGCGGGTGTTATCCATAGACTAGAAAACCCAGGAAAAGTGGTTTTAGAAGTAATTGAGACTCAGATAGGAGAGTATCTTGGAGAGGACGACATAGTTAGAATAGAGGACGACTACCAGAGGGCTTAGGTTTTTAACTTCTTTTTTATTAATCACTGGAGGTGATAAAATGGGGAAGCTGTTTGGAACATTTGGAGTGAGGGGGACAGCAAACAAGGACATAACCCCAGAATTCGCTCTAAAAATAGGAATGGCATTCGGAACCCTTCTAAGGAGAGAGGGGAAGAAGAAACCAGTTGTAGTAGTCGGTAGGGACACGAGAGTGAGTGGGGAAATGCTAAAGAGTGCTCTAATAAGCGGACTTCTAAGTGTTGGATGTGATGTAATCGATGTGGGAATTGCTCCAACTCCCGCTATTCAGTGGGCAACAAATCACCTTAAAGCTGATGGGGGAGCAGTTATAACAGCCTCCCACAACCCACCAGAATACAATGGAATAAAGCTACTTGAGCCGAATGGGATGGGATTAAAGAAGGAAAGAGAAGCTATTGTCGAGGAGATATTCTTCAAGGAAGACTTTGACAGGGTAGAGTGGCATGAAATCGGGGAAGTTAGAGAAGTTGATATAATAAAGCCTTACATTGAAGCTATAAAATCCAAGGTAGATGTTGAAGCCATAAAGAAGAGGAGGCCATTTGTGGTTGTGGACACATCAAATGGAGCAGGCTCCCTAACCCTACCATACCTGCTAAGAGAGCTCGGATGTAAAGTTGTTTCCGTAAACGCCCACCCAGATGGCCACTTCCCAGCTAGAAACCCCGAACCAAATGAGGAGAACCTCAAAGGATTCATGGAGATAGTTAAGGCCTTGGGAGCAGACTTTGGAGTTGCCCAGGATGGAGATGCAGACAGAGCAGTATTCATAGATGAAAACGGAAGATTCATTCAGGGTGATAAGACGTTTGCACTCGTTGCCGATGCAGTGTTGAGGGAGAATGGTGGAGGATTACTAGTTACAACCGTGGCAACCTCCAACTTGCTCGATGACATAGCGAAGAAGCATGGAGCTAAGGTAATGAGAACTAAAGTAGGTGACCTAATAGTTGCCAGGGCCCTCTATGAGAACAACGGAACAATAGGCGGGGAAGAGAACGGTGGAGTAATCTTCCCAGATCACGTACTGGGAAGAGATGGTGCAATGACCGTGGCTAAGGTTGTTGAAATATTCGCCAAGAGCGGTAAGAAGTTCAGCGAGCTCATAGATGAGCTGCCGAAGTACTACCAGATAAAGACCAAGAGGCACGTTGAGGGAGATAGGTATGCAATAGTAAATAAGGTTGCAGAGATGGCGAGGGAGAGGGGATACACTGTTGACACAACTGATGGAGCTAAGATAATATTTGAAGATGGATGGGTTTTGGTTAGGGCAAGTGGAACGGAGCCAATAATAAGGATATTCAGCGAAGCAAAGAGCGAAGAGAAAGCCCAGGAGTACTTAGACCTGGGAATTGAGCTACTTGAGAAAGCGCTTTCATAGTTCTGCTTTTCTTTTTCTTCTTAGCTGGCTTTCGATAGAATGGAACTTCCTCAAGTAAATCCCAGCTCTCGGCCGTAAGGTTGTTCCTTCCATTTCAACCTGAGACTTAAAGCAAGATAGCTCATGAACCTCAGCCCTTTAAAAGATGAAAAGAATATAGTAGAACTCGGTTTGAGGGTCCTAGGTCTTAATGAGTATTGGGCACTCCCCCTCCCCAAAACTGTAAACTCTCCCTCCCCAACTTTTGCTCCCATCAGTGTAGATCACCTTTACCCACCCCTTCTCGAGCCCTTCTCTGTGCTCAGCTACAACTCCCGAGTGAATAATCTTGACCTTCTCGCCATCTCCAGGAGATACCAGAATCACAAGAGTGTTGTTTTCAAATTTTAACTCTTTGAATTGGTATCCCTCAGGGATCCAGATCTCTGCAGTCTCGCTTAGGTTGTAGGGGCTCGCGATGTAAAGCATTCCATCACCTGTATCAAAGCTCATGATGTAATCCTTGCAAGTTGGTTTTAAAGGAGTTCCATCTATAATAATGGTTGCATTCTCAAGATCAAGATCACAGAAGAAGCAGCGAACTTTGAAGGTTTCATACTTCACCTTGAGTTCCTCAGACCTATTTAGTGCATGGAACTTAAGTATTACTTGTCCCCCCTCTATGCGATAGCCCCTGCTCACAAGCTCTCCCGGGTAGTAGACAAGGACTTGAACTTCAACAGTTTTAATTGCTCGGGAAAATACAAAAGCTCCAATAAGTAATAAAAAGAAAAATACAACAGCATGCCTAATCATTCCATATGGCCTCCCAAGGTATTATTAAAATTCCCTCTTTATTCCCCGTTATGTAGATAACGAGATTTTCTGGATTAACCTTGGGATGAACAAAGAATGTTGGGGTCCATTTGTCCATCAGACACGTTTTGGTTACGTTGTGCAACTTGTTGTAGGTAGGACAATCCTCGTACTTCACTAGAAGGAAGAGTGTTCCATTCTTATAGAAGCATCCCATTAGTGAGAAGTGATGAGGCCTACTACCCCAGAACTCCCTGTCTGTTATTGAGATTAAAGCTCCACCATTGTAGAAGGCAACATCAACACCTATTAAGACCGTCCAGTTTGGCTTTTTGTCTGGAAAGCCTGGCCATATAGGATACTTCTCGCTGATTTCTACCACTCCAGAGCAGTTTGTTTCCCATTGTTCTGGAATCTTTAAGAGACCACAACATAATTCGGTCGTAATGTTGGGTGATATTCTTTCGGAAGATTCATCCAAGTGTTCCTGTTCACATTTCTCCAGATCATAAAGTGTGAATATGCCAGCTAACAAAAGTAAGAAAAGAGTAAAAATCACCAATTTATAGTTTGATTTCATATTCCTCACCATAATCTATGCATATCCCCCTGTTGTTCTGGCCACCTTACAAACCCCAACAAACTTTACTATTTACGAAAACAGCCCACAAATATTATGTATGCCTTAGACTATTTAAAAATTTCCACTTTGTATATGTAAAAACCACTCAGGAAAAAAATATCCTCTATTACTCTAGCTTCTAGAAATAGAGAAAATTTAAAGCAAAATAACTTCACAATGGGGGATGGCAAAGAGAACATACTAGGTGCAGCACTAAAGCCCAGGGGGCTGGAGAAGAGAAGCACTATGAGAATTGTCAAGAGAGAGTGAATTAAGAGTACTAGAAAGTTCACCTTTGGAGGCTTTTAAGACTGATTTGTTGATAATTCCATTACCAAAATATTTTTAAATATTTGGTAATCCAAATACCAACATGATTGAACATTTTAATCCATGGTGGAAAGGAAAGGAAGGGATAAAGGAAGATGAAGACTATAGAAAGTGGGTAGAGAGCGAAATTAAGTGGGTTCCTGACATAATAAAGGAAATCCTTCTGGAGCCTTTCTCCCTTAATATAATCTTTGGCCCTAGACAAGTTGGGAAAACTACTCTATTGAAGCTCATAGTAAAGAAACTCCTCGACGAAGGGATAAATCCAAGATCGATTTTTTATCTCCGATGTGATTATATTAGCGATTACAAGGAGCTTATGAATGTTATCGATGAGTACCTCGAAATTAGAGAGATTGAAGGGATAAGATCGTCTTACATACTCCTCGATGAAGTCACGTTCCCAAGGGAGTGGTTTAGAGCAATAAAGCTTTACATTGACATGGGAAAATTCAAAAATGACGTCCTCATTTTAACGGGATCAACAAGCATGCATACAAAAGGGGAAGTTGAAACATTTCCTGGGAGAAGAGGAAAAGGCAAGGATGTAGTAATGCTCCCATTGACGTTTAGGGAATTCATCAAGATAGCATCTCCAAAGTTACATTCACTTCTCCCTAGGATAAACAGTCTAGACAAAGTTGAGGAGTGTTTAAAGGCCGTACCATTCATTAAAGAACTTAATAAGCTCTTCAAACTTTACCTCCTTAGTGGCGGATTTCCCAGGGCAGTGAAAGATATACTAAGGTATAATAAGGTTTCAGAGGAGACATATGAGACCTATATTTCTTGGATGAGGGGAGACATACTAAAGCTTGGAAAAAGTGAAGAGGTTGCAAGGAGAATAATGAAGGCCATAATCAAAAAGCTCCCCTCTCCAGTGAGTTGGCATGGAATTGCGAAAGAGATAGATATAGGATCCCACAAAACAGTATTTAACTACATTGAACTTTTCGAGAGAATGTTTCTCGTAAAGGTTCTCCCATACATAGATCCAAACAAATTAGAAGTAGACTTTAGGCGGGAGAAAAAGGTGCACCTCATAGATCCCTTTCTCTACCACTTAGTCTCTAGATGGACCTTAACGGAGGAACCAAGTGAAGATAAGATAGTCGAGAGTGTGGTAGCAACTCATGTGGCAAGGAGATATGAAGTAGGATATTGGCGCGATGGAAGGGAGATCGATGTTGTGACTAGAGATGGAATAGGGATAGAGGTTAAGTGGAGCGACAACATTAAAGCTTCTCCAGTTAAGGTTGGAAAGATAAGGAAGGTGATAACATTATCCAAGTCAAAGTTCTCTAGAGATCCTTTAGTAATACCAGTCTCGGTATTTCTTTCATGTATTTAGCGTACTCGAGGCTTAAGGAAAGTACTTATAAGTTGATATATCAATTGATATATCAGGTGATATTGTGGAAAAGCCCAGGTTCAAGGGTCATCTAAAGCTACTAATCCTAAAGCTCCTAGAAGAAAACCCACTACATGGATATGGCATTATGACAAGATTAGAAGAAACCTTTGGAATAAAGGTAAGCCCAGGTGCAATCTATCCAATCCTCTCATCCTTAAGAAAGAGCGGACTGATTGAAGTAGCAGGGGAAGGAAAGAGGGAAAAGAAGCTCCACAAAATAACAGAAAAAGGGAGAGAATATCTAAGAAAACACGAAGACGAAGTGAAAGAAGCTTTAGAGATTGCAAATAAACTCAAAGAATTTTCAGAACTTGGGGGTAAGGAGGTTGCCCAGGTTCTAAGGGAAGTTGTTGAAAACATTGACAAGCTTTCTGAAGAGCAAAAAGCTGCTCTTGCGAGGGAGTTTTCCAACTTCGTTAAAAGAATTAAGCTAATTCTCCTGGGAGGTGAACAATATGGAGGCAATAATAGTGGAGAACCTCGTTAAAAAATATGGAGACTTTGAAGCCGTAAAGGGGATATCATTCAAAGTAAAACAGGGAGAAATATTCGCCTTTCTAGGCCCAAATGGTGCTGGAAAAACAACAACGGTTCACGTATTAACAACGCTACTGAAGCCCACTTCGGGAAGAGCTATAGTAGCTGGGCACGATGTAGTTAAGGAGCCAATGGAAGTTAGAAAGAAGATAGGTATTGTCTTTCAAGATCCAAGTGTTGACAGAGAACTAACGGCCTGGGAAAACATGTACATCCATGGAAGAATTTATGGACTTAGAGGACAAGATCTCAAGAAGAAGATTGAGGAATTATTGAAATTCGTCGAGCTCTGGGAGTTTAGGGATAAGCAAGTTAAATACTTCTCAGGAGGTATGCAAAGAAGGCTGGAAATAGCCAGATCTCTGCTACATGAGCCAGAAGTGCTCTTTTTAGATGAACCAACAATAGGTCTTGATCCCCAAACCAGGGCTCACATTTGGGAGTACATTAAGACGATGAAAGAGGAGCATGACATGACAATATTCCTAACCACCCACTACATGGATGAAGCTGAGCAGCTTGCAGATAGGATAGCAATCATAGACCACGGAAAGATAATAGCCAAGGGAACTACTGAAGAGCTGAAGAAGTTGGTGGGGAATGACATAATCTACGTCAAGTTTGAGAAACCCACCTGTGTTCAAGCTGAGTTCATTAGGGGATGTAAAATTCTCAACGATGGAAGGGTCGCTCTAGAAGTTAATAATGCGGCAGAAGTCCTACCTTTGGTGTTTGAAAAGGCCAGGGATATGGGACTTAAGATCTTGGAGGTTACCTACCACAGACCTACGCTAAACGACGTCTTCTTGCACTTAACGGGGAGAGAGATAAGGGATGAAGCTTCTGATAGGTCAACAATGCCAATGAGGAGGTGGGGAAGATGAACGTCTTCTCAACGATGATCTACCGTGAGCTTAAGAGATTCGTGAGGTCACCTTCAAGAATCATGGGGAGCATCCTAAACCCACTAATCTGGCTCATATTTTTCGGAAAGGGATGGAGTGGAGTCTTTAACTTTCCAATGGCAACGAGAATATTTGGCGGAGTTGACTACATGACTTACTTGGTCCCAGGAGTTGTTGTAATGACTGTGTTCAACATGAGCTTTATGCAGGGATTAACAATAATTTGGGACAAGCAGTTTGGCTTCATGAAGGAAATACTTGTAGCTCCAGCGAGTAGAGTTGAAAGCATTCTAGGAAGGATAACGGGAGGGGCAATAGTTGCGATGATCCAAGGATTCATAATGGTGGCACTAAGCTTTACCATAGCGGACTTAAAAGTTTCAGGAATAATACCAGCTCTCGTATTGGCCTTCTTTGTGGGCATAGCAATAGCGGGATTGGGTGTTGCATTGGCCCTCAGGATGAGCAGCATGGAAGGGTTCCAAGTAATAGTTATGATGCTAATGCTTCCAATGATGTTCCTCAGTGGTGCATTCTACCCAGTAAAGACAATGCCAAATTGGATGCAGTGGCTAGCGAAGATAAACCCCCTAACGTATGCAGTTGATGGTGTTAGGTACTATCTTGCAGGGGTAACTCCAACTTTTGGGATCATAAACGATTGGATAGTCTTAATAATCCTAGCTTTAGCGTTCGCTGGAATTGCAGGCTTAGAATTTAGAAAGGCCTATCTTTCATGATTTTTGTTTATTTTAAAAAAAGTTAGATTAATAACAGCAAAAGTACAGAAAGATATATAGCTCCTGTTGTATAATATGATACGACACAAAATAAAAGAGGTGATATCATGAAGCTCAGAACAATAGCTATTATACTAGCATTAGTAACACTTGCATCTGTAAGTAGTATAGCAATGGAGAATTTCATGGACATTGAACGAGCGTACTTTCAAGGAAGAGCAAAGGTATTTATCTTCCAACCGTTGCCAGAAGGGGGAATAAAACTCCTAAAACAGGGGCACCTGGGAGGAATTGTAAGCTTAAAGACTGAGAGCAAAGAGTGGAGAGAAGCACTCGCCACCAAGAACCTCAGTGCGGTCCCAACACCCCTAATAATATACTTCACTGAAGATGGGAAAATTGGAGTGAAAAGCTTCAAACCTGGGGAGCAAATAATACTTGAGGGCATGTTCCCCATAGAAGATGTTGCGGAGCCTTCACAAAAGCCAGATTTAAAGATTCCTTTTATAGCAAGAATAAAGTACAAGGTTCGCTCGTTCTTAGGAACTTCTTCTTGTCCACAAGGTTATGAAGAGTTAAACTATAGGTACTGTATAATTGAAAATTGGGAGTACCTAAAGGATTCTTATTATGCAGACTCAAGAACTTTCATTGAATGGGTTCCATTTATGGGTGTGAAAGTTAGGAGTGAGGGATACAAAGAGATAAAATCAATTAGCATCGCCTGGGGAATTCAGCTCACCACGAATATGAAATCAATGTGGACTCTGAGCGTGGGATACTGTTAGGATAAGCTGTGGGGTGTCAGGTTTAAGTTACTGGCAGTACTTTAGAAAAAGAAGGGGGAACATGAAGTCTGAAACCATTATTTACTGGGTGGTTTCAGCCTTAAAACCCTTTCGTCGCAACAAAATCCCACCAGAAAAGAAAATCAGGGGAGTAGAATTATACCTGCGAGGCCTCAGTTACCGGCAAACCGCCAGAATACTCAAAATCAGTCACGTAACAGTCTGGGAGGCAGTCCAAAAACTCGCAGAAGCAGTTTACAAGCCAAAAATCCTCGCAGTCAAAAAACAGCGAAACTTCATCGCAGTTGACGAAACAGTAATAAAAATCAACGGGAAGAAAAGATACCTCTGGGCTGCAATTGACGTTGAGAGCAAGGAAGTTTTAGCAGTCTGGATTACGACTGTTAGAAACTGGTGGATTGCCAGGGACTTCATTCTAGTTGTTTTAAAGTCGTGTGAAGGGCAGCCTGTCTTTCTGGTTGACAGGGCGAGCTGGTATAAGTCTGCTTTTAAGAGTTTGAGGTTGGGTTATCTGCATGTGACTTTCGGGCCGAGGAACAGTGTTGAGCGCTGGTTTAGGACGTTGAAGGAGAGGACGAAGCGTTTCTGGAATAATTTCAGGGGTAAAGACTGGAGGAGGGTTCATAGGTTTGTTTTTCTGTTTGCCTTCTGGTATAATTTTGTCAGAATTCATTCTAGTTTTGGTGATCCGCCTGGTGATGTTACTGAATGGCTTCAGGAGGTGATGCCCCAGTTATCCTAACAGTATCGAGCGTGGATGGAATACCCATAATAGATTTTGGAGAGTCATACTCTGGTTCCACCTTAAGGGTTAGCTATTCACCTGAAGAGGAAATAAAGACTAAGGATGGTTACTTGGACAGATACCTAAACCTTCCTCTGAAGTATGTGGTTGTTGTGTACAACGTTCCCGTTTATGACAAATTAACAAAACAATACGCCACGATCCCAATTGCCGGAACCTATCCAATAGAGATCATGCTAAGCGGAGAATATAGGCTCACAGAAAGTGACCTTAACAGAGGTTATCTACTCACGAACTACCTAGTGAGTTCCCACTTCCCAGATGATGCGACATCTAAGCCAAAGGTTATAAGAACAAACTCTATGGGAATGTATCCAAATCTCGTGTTTGATTTCCAGGGAAGTGTAGGATATACATTCTATTCCACCCCAATAGGAGGTTCTGCCGCGAGTTGGATATGGAGCAAACTACCTATAGTCGGCAAGCTCTCAATAACATTCACATATTCCTCAACATCCCACTCTTTAACAACCTATAACATTGGCATTTTACAGGCAGCACCAAATCAGCTCTATTATGCCTCAATTCTCAAAAGAGATGCCAAGCTTAGTGGAAATGATAAGGTAGAGGTGTCAATGTACTTCACTACGATAGATGACGGCTAAGGCTCTAACCCACCTTGCTTTGGTGATTTTTGTCCAACATATTCCATTGATTTAGGAGACGAATAGCTTCTCTTTTTGTTTTAAAGCACACTTCTCTTAAAGAGGTTTATTAGGGGAATTAACTTCCTTAGAAACCCAAATTGCTGACTATTTAAAGAACTCCCTGGGTTTTCATTTGTCTTCACTCCAATTTCCACAATGCTTATTCCTCACATAGTCCGGCTAGAGGAGCTTATCCAATTACAGTCTCTTGTGTTATAATCGTTATGCTTTCAGTTGGATGTATGTTTAGTGTCGCTAATGTTGTATTTTTGACTAGAGTTGATTTTATGATAACTTTTGGTTCACATGTTCCATTTGCTGTAAATAATAAGGAACCTTTTTTGCCTTCAAAAACAGTTATATAGTATTCACCACTTGTGTAATAACCAGAGGCGCCCAGATAACTCATCCAGTCCTTTGAATAAATTTCTTCACCTTCTGCTTTTTGTGTTAGACAGTAATCGGTTGGAGCTTCAACATCCTCATAACTTTTAAACATCTCCAGAGCTTTCTTAACTTCTTTACCTACAACCAAAATACCATATTCGCTTTTTATCTTTTCAAATATTCCCTCAATCTTATTTTTATACTCGTTCACTCTTATTCCATACTCTTTACTATATCCAATCTTTTTAGGAACCCAGATCTCTACGATACAGTCCTCTTCAGCCACATAGCTTACCATATATATCGAATCATCAAGCTTCGTTATATTTGCATTAAGCAATTTACCAAGTGGATAGCTTGGCCACTCTTTAAACACAACACTCACCGGAATTATGACATAACTTTTGGGAGGTATAGTTAGGTTAAAATTTAATGTGTCATCTTCCAGCCAGACCATCTCACTGCTCCAATTCACTTCAATAAATGTTGCATTTGGAGCTATAGAAAACGCCTTCAAAACTATAAATCCATTATCAACGAAAAATAATCTAGCATTCTCTTTAATTTTCTCTGGAAGGTTCACAGAAATCACCCAACTGAGTGTCTCATTGTTTTTATTGAAAACGATGATATTTAATGTGTAGCTTTTGTCATCTACAATCTCTAAAGTCCTAACATCGGGAAAAGCCAGCGCAGGTCTCAAGGATTCGTAAGGATGCTTGCTCTCGTGGGGTAAAATAACTCCTACTATAAATACCAAGCCCAGCATTAACCCTAATAGTATGAGGGTCAAAGGTCTCTTCATAGGATTACCTCAAAATTTATGAACGAAAATTCATATTTAAATTTTACGCCTTACTATAGTTTTATTTTTTCAATTAACATTGAAAAGTCCTTTATGCTTTTGTATTCTCTCGGCTGACCTTGTAAATTTCCTCAGTTTCTTTGAGAGTATCCCAAAATTCTTGGATTCAATTAGTGATTTCTTTTATACTAACACCCAGACTCAAGAGGGGACGAGGCGGATGTAACAATGTACTTTATCATGATACAAGATTGGTAATTTTAAAGCACCCTTCTCTTAAATAGAGCTATTAGGGGAATTAGCCATATTAAGTGCACAATGAAGGCCACCAAAAAATCGCTGTAGTCATTTTGCAAAATCCCTTCGAACACTTTATAGAGCCAATAGGTCGGAAGGAATGCTGTAAATTCACTCCAGTCCCTTGAAAGATTTCTCCAAAGCACAACGAGCTTTATCAGCGGTGGCAACATGAGAAACCAGCCAAGAACTTTAGAGACGGTTATCGCCTGCATTCTTGACTCTGAGAACACTGTAATTAATAATCCATATATCCAAACCTCAAGGACGAAAAGAACTATCAGCATTGCAAGACCCTTTCGAGACAACTCTATGTCTAGGATGTAGGGAGAGGCAAAGCCCAGTACTGCAGTAACTATTGAGGCCCAGGTGAGGCGGTAGGCTAGAAAGGCCTCACTTGATATTGGAATCACCTGCAAGGCCTGTATGGTCTTTTCTTCTTTTTCATCGGCCATTACGAAGCCTGGGAGCATGCCAAATATCATTGGGATGAAGAGCATCGTCAAGAGAGCTAAAGGATAGTAGTAGATTCCAACTTTGTCCTTGAAGTACCTAACTATTAGGAGAAGGACAAACACCATGATTACGCTGTAGAGGAGCATGGGATCCCTTCTCAAAAGCTTAACATCCGTCTTGTAAATCGCCAAAAAACTCATCTCAATCCCTCCACCGCGTACTTATAAAACCTTGACTTAGCAAAGTAATACCCTATACCAGACCAAACAATTAAAGCTAACCCAGAAATGGCTAAAGTGGTTTTTGATATCTCGACGAATGGGGCCTTGAAAAAGTAGAGCGCGGGATAGCTTGGGATTAGATAGAGAACCTTCCAGATTGGATGGGTTAGATAGCCGTGGTAGTGGGCGAATGGGAGGAGTGAGACTATAAGAACTCCCAGGAGAGGAATGAAGTAGTCGTCCAAACTGTAGTACTTCGCAGATATTCCTATTCCCAGGAGGGTATAGACAATTGAGCAGAGGAAAACTCCCACAACAACGTAAGGCAGACCAGAGAGGGATCTAGTTCCAATTGCCATTATCGCTATTCCTCCTACTATTGAGAGGAGGCTTAGTGGGATGAGCTTGGCTATTATGTAATCCCTCCACTCAATGGGCGTTACGGCCAAAGCTCCAATAGTTCCGTCTTTCTTTTCCGCAAATATCTCAGTACCCACAAACATAAATCCCACAAGCCCAGGCTCAAAGAGGAGGAATATTGGCACCACTATGGAGTGATATCTCTCCGGAAAGGCCATCAGCATTAAACCATAGGCAACCCCTATGAGAATGTACATAGGGTAAACGTAGCTCCTAAATCCAATTGTTAGGTTCACCTTTATCAAGTTCTTTATCATATGAGCCTCCTCCCCGTTACCTTGAGGAATATCTCCTCTAAAGTTGGCTCCTCGGTGTTTATCCTCCTGATCTCATAATTTCTCAAAATGTTGAAGAACTCTTCGTTTTGCCCTATCCCATCCAATGAGAATTCCCTTACTTCAACTTTTCCATTGACAACGTATTCAACCTTAACGACTCTCTTCCCCATCTTGACCTTTAGCTCACTCGGACTATCAACGAGCTTTACTGATCCATCTACAATGAACGCTACTCTATCACAGAGCTCATCCGCAACGTACATATTGTGCGTTGTGAGAAAAATAGTTTTCCCGTTCCCCCTCATCTCAAGCAACAAATCCTTTATCTTCCTCGCGCTCCCTGGGTCTAATCCTTCCAAAGGTTCATCAAGAAAGAGTATCTCGGGATCTGGAAGTAGGGCCCTAGCCAAGTCGAGCTTCTTCTTCATTCCCTTGGAAAAGTTAGCAACTAATTGATCAGCTTCCTTATCAAGACCAACCATTTTAAGGACTTCCATTGGGTCAAGGTGCTTCTTGTAGAAACTTGCAAAGAACTCCAGGTTTTCAAGAGCCGTTAAGCGAGAATAAAGGGCTGGAAACTCAAAGGAGACGCCGATCTTATTGTAGTAGTCCTTACCCCATTTTCTTAAGTCTCTGCCTAAAACCTTAACCTCCCCAGTGTAGTCTTTGATAATTTTAACGAGGATTTTCACGGTTGTTGTCTTTCCAGCACCATTCGGGCCGAGGAAGCCGTAGATTTCACCTTTTTCAACTTCGAAGCTTAGGTTTTCAACGCCTCTAACATTACCATAATACTTTCTAACGTTTCTAACCTCAATGATGGGCATAATTCCACCAATATTTTATTCACCAGACAATATATTAAGCTTCAGGTGGTAGTGCCGAGTACACCAAAATCTCAAATTTTCTCACAATAGAATTCTTTGTAGTGAGTGTTATGCAGATTGTTGAGGCGATTTATGAGGATGGAGTTTTGAAACTTCTGAAAAATTTAAAGCTCAAAGAGCACTCAAAGGTCATCATCAAGGTAATTGATGAGGAGGAGATTGAGAAAATCTTGGATTCCCGTGATTATTGAGAAAGTTGAAGGCATAGATTATAATAAGGAGGCTTACTATGAATCCCTCTGAAGTCTTTCTAGATTCTTCTATTCTGGTAGGATTAAACCTTGGTGACGAGAACGCAAAGGCATTAGTGAAGTCGTTGATTGAAAGGGGTTTCACTTTAGTCATAAATCCTGTCGTTTTCTCTGAAACGGCTTATAAAGTTATGTTTACCTTAGCTCTTCGAGATGAATTAAAGGGGTTTATAACCTCAAAAAGCATTTGGATAGATATGCTTGGGTTTATGGAAAGATCAAAGGAATCAATTGAGCAGCTGCAAATATTACGGAATTCAGAAATAGCCACTTTTGATGAAGACTTTAAGAAAGTTGATTTTCATCGAAGTTATTGATTCATCATTATAACTTCTTCTCTTATGAATCATACTGAGTGAAAGCAATACAAAAACTTACAATTGCGAGGTTGTGAAAAAGAAGCGGAAGAAGCTATAACTTTTCTCGGACTATTCCATTTAGTGTTGAAGGCTCTTGCAGAATATTAGACCACTTGGAGGGATGGAATTCCCATTAAGGATGAAGAAACTGGTGAACCAAAACGACTTATTCTCATAAATTATGAAAACCCAGAAAACAATGAGTTTTTAGTTGCAAATCAAGTTGAAGTGCCTAGAGAAGAACTGGAAAGAAGAATACAGGCAGATTAAACGCTATGAAAAAAGAGATGCCCGAACTTTTCAAGTACGTTTAGTTCGTTGGTAATGGAGTTGTTACATGGCTTGAGGACGTTTCAGTTTGTGATATCACGAGGAAGCTAGAAAGTGTTTGTAAGGAAAAATCCCATCACCTGTCCCTATGGCAAGATTTCAACGCTCAACTTCCTTGCAAGTTTTCTGAGTTTTTGATCAAAAGTTGCTAGGGTACCCTTCTCTATTGCATGAACAAGAATTATCATATCATTAAACCGTGATAAAGAGAGGTTTTCCCTTTCGAGAATGTCAATGGCACGAAGAATTACATTGTGGTCTTCTACAAGACCTCTGAATCTTGGATCTGATATATATTCAGAGAGCATTATCTTGGCCTCTCTACTTGAAAATCCTTGACTTCTAAAAAACCACACATACTCCTGAAGTACTATGGAAGGAATGTACCATCTATCAAGAGAATTCAAAAGAGATCTAGACTCTTTGTGAAACTCAGAATCGCTAAATGTATCATAAATTAGAACATTTGTATCTATCACTGCATGCATTGTTTCATTCCCTCCTCTATCGCTTTCTCAATTTCTTCGAGTGTTAACTTTTTACCCAGCTTGAGTGTTTTTCTTTCTTTTTTGAGTCTTTCTATAATTATTTTTCCATTTTCTAGCCTTACTTCAAGCAGTTCACCTTCTTTAATTCCAAGGGCCTTTCTAATCTCTGCAGGAATTGTTATCTGATAGTTTCTAGTAACCTTCGTAATGGGCATTTTACGTTCACCTTGCTAGTAAATTAGTATTTCAACTATATTAATATTTCTCCTAAGAAATAATCTTTCCTAGAAATCAAATGCTATCCTTCGTTAGCACAACATATAACCCCTTCTCCCTCACGTGCTCGATTAACCTCCTGTAGGTTTCGTGAGATGAAAGCGTTGAGGAATCGCCAATCATGATAAGCTTCCTCTTAGCCCTAGTTAAGGACACGTTTAGCCTCCTCAAGTCCTTGAGAAAGCCGATCTCTCCCGCTTTGTTAGAGCGGACAAATGATAGAATTATCACTTCCTTCTCCCTTCCCTGGTAACCATCCACAGTCTTGACCTCAACTTCTTCGGGAACATTCAAGCTTATCAAATCCCTCTGGTCATCGTAAGGTGTAATCACTCCCATCATTTCCGCTTTAACCCCACTTTCCAAGAGCTTTTCAACGATTTTGCTCACTATCTTGGCCTCCAAGGGATTCTCCCTGCTTTCGCTTCCCCTTCTCTGCCTCTCGAACCTATTTTCGAGCATGCAAGTATCTATGAACACGAGGACGTTGTTTGGATCTAGGATGTCCCTCCATATTCCACTAGCATTAACTTTAATTCCCAGGTCGGCCAGAGTTATGTTTTTTACACTTTCATCAGCAACTATTCTTCCATCGTAAAACTCCCTGCTCGGAAACTCCATTATCCTCTCATTCATCCTATACTGAATTGTCAGCATTTCGCTCTTCCATGGGTACTTCTCAATTAAACCCTCGAAAAGCGTGTGGGAGAGCTCCTGGGCCTCCAAGCTTAAGATAGTTGGTGGTAGTTGCTTGTGGTCTCCAGCAAGTATAAACCTATCAACCTTGTTGAGAGGTATTAATATGCTCGGTATAGTTGCCTGAGTTGCTTCATCTATTATCGCAACATCATAATCGGTAGCATCAACAACATCAAGGGCTGCAGAAGAGTTAGTTGTCAAAACCACATCGGCTTCCCTAATTATATCCCTCGCAATCCTCTCCTCAAGCTTTCTAGCATCTTCAAAGGCCTTCTGAACCTGCCTGTTTAGCTTTATCCACTCGGCCATCTCCTTTATTAGTCTAGCTGAGAGTCCTCTAGCCCCTCTTCCCTTCTCGGCCAACTTAATTATCTCAGCATCACTCAGTCCCCTCCTGAACTTTGGAGTCGGCTTTGTATATGTGTCCCTCTTCTCTGCCAAACTCTGCCCTATCACCCTAAGCTCCCTAAGCTCACCGTAGAGCTCGTGCTGAGTAATGAGGTAAGCTAAAGTTGTCTCGTGCAAATGCCTCGAAACCCTACTTGGGTGCCCAACCCTAACTATCTTAACTCCATCTTTGGCCAATCTTTCAACTAAATTGTCCACGGCAACGTTGCTCTCAGCTGTAGCTAGAACTTTGTTCCCCCTCTTTACCTCCTGCCTAATCAGCTCAACTAAAGTCCTCGTCTTTCCAGTTCCAAAGGGGCCGTGGATAAGGAAGAAGTCTTCACTACCTAAAGCCTTAGCTATCGCTTTCCTTTGAGAGGGGTTTAGGCTCTTATCAAAGGGTTCAAAGCTCACTTCCTCCCCCTGGGAAGGCTCATCTAAACCTAAGTAAAACTCTAAAGCCTTTTTTCCAGCCTTCCTAACCCTGTCGAGGTTTTCGATCCACCTCTTGAATGTTATATCGTTGGCGTAGAGGTCTATCCTCACATCTCTAAGGGCCCACTCTGGGACTGTTTCTAAGGCAACGACGATGAATCTCTTCCCCTTCTCAACAACAGTTCCCAGGAGGTCGCTCTTCAGGGGATCCCTCTTGCTTATAACAACCAAATCCCCAACGCTGATCTCGGTCTTTATCTCCTTATTCCTTCCGTACTTAACCAAGAAATAACCGAGCTCTTCACCAACGATTTTACCGTTTAAGCTGAGAATTGCCCTACCTAACCTCTCCCTCTCCACTCCGCTAAGCCTTTTCATCTCCAACCTCATAGCCTCTATTTCAGCTTCCCTCTCGATTTCAACTAGCTCCTTAAGCCTGTTTATGAAGCTCTTTATGTTCATCAAAATCGGCTCGAAAAGTCAATTCAAAAAGTTTTGGTATAAGGTCGTTGGTACTCATTTAACACTGTAACAATTTACTAGACAAAAGGTTTAAATTGAATAATTAGAAGTTGATGTATGTATTAACACTTCAAAGAATAACTGGAGGCATTTGCATGGATGATCTGGATATTAAGTTCGCGGTCTTTGTAGTCGTTTTCATTTTAATTGGAGCCTACTTCATTGGAATTCCTGAGTTACTTTCAAAGGACAAGGAGGAACCTTCCTCCCCGTATGTATACCCAAGAGAGTACATTGAAGAAATGAGGGAACAGTTTTCTCTAGTAAATTTCAGCGACCTTACTACGGATGAATCATTAATACCTCGAATAAAATCCCTTTTCTCAGAGCTTAACAGTACAAGAAAATGCAGCATTTTGATGGGTGATATGGAGAAGGACTTCTACTCAGCTAAAATTTACACGTTTGTTCCAACTTTTGCTTACCTAATAGCTGACAAAATGGAGTGTAACAATACTAAGGGAAACGTCAGCCTAGCTTTGAGTGAGGTAGAAAAGCTGCTAAATGAAATAAGGGAGATTGAAGAGACAAGAGGACAGTCTCCGTGGTTGACTGTTGCGGAGCTTTACTTGGGATGGTCTCAGAACCCGAACATGACATCAGTAAGAGCAGCTCTCACAACAGATTATCTAATTCCCTTCATTAGGGAGCACATAGATGATAAATATATGAGAATAAACTTTGGCCTCTCCAACATCAGCGAGACCCGAAAGAAAATCATAGAGATGGAAGAGGCCTTAAAGGAAGATAAACTCAAAAAACCGGCTTAGTAGTCCTTGCCTCAGCCTGGCTAAACATGTCAGAGGAGAGCTATAAAAGAGGTGAAAAATCTCTAGCCTTGTGGTACTACTCAGTAGCACTTGCATACCTTAACTTGACGGAATCAGAGTGGGCCAATGCTCCTCACCCATACTTCATTGGGGGAGGGCTTCAAAGTGAGAGGGACGTACCCTACAACATAACCGGGATTAGGGAAGAGGTCTACAAGAAGGCCCTTGCTTTTGCAGAGAAAAAAGGTAAAGGCCCTTATGCAGAGCTACTCTCCAACTACGTCCTCCTTGAGCTTAGGGAGCTAGATGAGCATGCACTCCCAAAGCTCTCTGATCCAAACAACCCTCTCCTGAAGTACTATCCTTCCGCTACTTATGAAGCCTACCTACGCCTTTTGGGCATGGTGATTGCCTTGGAAATTTTCAGCTCGTACTTCTCCTAATCTCTTCATACTCTTTCTCATCCACGTACCTTCCAGAGACAACGATAAACTTCTTTGGCTTCACAACTCTAGGATACTTCTCGATGTTCCTGAGAACTAGGACCATCCATGGCCTCTTTCTCCTCCCAGAATCCCACCTGGCCCTATCCCTTTCATACCTCCTTAGTTCCTCGGGGGTTAGGAAAAGCTTGTCCCTGTACTTCTTGATTATCTCTTCAACGCTTGTGTAGTACTCAACCCTCTCAACCTCAGCTTCCCCATGCCATCCTTGATTCTCCCTTGAAGCGTAGAAGATAACCTTCATTCCTTCCTCAACCCTAAGAGTTGCTGGCTTCACAAAGACGTTTTTTCCCTCGAATATTCTCTTTAGATACTCCCAGGGGACTGGAAACGTCACCGCCTTCATTAAACTCCCCCAAATAAGTTTATAACGCTATGTTAAAATAAATGTTTCTGGTGTATGTAATGGAAAGGAGATTAATTGAAAGTCCTAGTTTTCCAGTTGAAGAAGTTAATAGAATGAGTCTAAAGGAGAAGGGTCCAGGGAGGCCTCCTTACTGGGAAATGGTCTTCTGGTGGACACGAAAGCCATTGATAGGGGCGAGAGCTATAATTGCGGCCTCCCTTCTCCCAGAAGATTATGATGTTAACAAGTTTAAATCCAAGATAAGGCTTAGCGAAGGCCACAAAGCTAACCCAGAGCCAATGTTTATGGGGAAGAAGCTTCTCGATCCTTTTGCTGGGTTTGGCTCAATCCCACTCGAGGGTTTAAGGTTAGGACTTGATGTTACCGCAGTCGAGCTCTTACCCACTGCATATATCTTCCTCAAGGCCGTTCTTGAGTATCCAAAGAAGTTTGGGAGACAATTGGTTAAGGACGTGGAGAAGTGGGGGAACTGGATAACCGAGCAACTCAAGAACGACCCCGAGATTAGGGAACTCTACGATGATGATGTAGCCGTTTACATAGGCACCTGGGAAGTTAAGTGCCCCCACTGTGGAAGGTGGACTCCAGCCGTAGGGAACTTCTGGCTCGCAAGAGTTAAAGATGAGAAGAGCTACAAGAGGCTCGCCTACATGAAGGTAGAGCCCAATGGAGAGGTTAGGATAATTGACCTAAACGAGATATTCGCAGATGTTTCAAGAGCCAAGGTAAGCACGGAGAGGGGAGAAATAGTCCTGGAGGGAAAGGGATACGTGGAAAAGGTCAAGAAGGCCATCGAAAGTGGAAAGATCAAGGAAGAGGACGTTAAAATAGAGGGAAGCAAGGTTGTTTTTAGAGTTCCAAAGCCAAACATAGAAGCGAGGAAGAGCCAGCTTGTCTGCTTATCATGTGGTAACGTGATTAAGTATGTGGATGAGGATGGAAATCACTACATCGAGAAGCCCAGGGGAAGGGATGTAGACTTCTATGTGAAGTTCGCTTTGAAGAAGTACCACGAAGGAGATGAAAGGTTTGCGAGGCAAAGATTACTAGTGAAGGTGAAGGTTAAAAACAAAGATTTGATCTTCGAGCCCGCCACAAGGGAGGACAACGAGAAGCTTTGGAAGGCAAAAGAAAAAGTCAGGGAGATGCTTGAGAAGGGAGACCCGGACGTGCCGAGTGAAAAAGTCGCATATTATCAACTTCAGCCTCCAGCCAACTTCCCAACGCTTTTACATGGCATGGATACTTGGGACAAATACTTCAACCCCCGTCAGCTTCTCACCCTCATAAAGATCGTGAGGTTGATAAGGGAAACTGGTAAGAGAATCGAGGAGGAGAAGCTCAAGGAAGGCTGGAGCGAAGAGAAAGCCTTTGAGTACGCGGAGGCCGTGGCGACGTATTTGAGCATGGCGATGTTGAGATATATGGATTTCAACTCTGTAACTAATCATTGGACAATTTCATGGTTATTCCCAAATCAGACTCTTGCCAGCAGAGGTATTACCATGAACTGGAATTGGTGTGATGTTTATTTCAACGTCGATATGACTGGAACATTTAAACGATTTCTGCGTTCTCAGATTAGAGCTTTGAATTACCTCACCTCCGCCCTTTCTTCCTCCCAGAGAACCCTCGCCGATTTCACAGAAAACTCCGTTAAAGTTCTCCAGGGCGACGCTACCTCGCTCAACCTCGGCGAGAAGTTCGACGTCATCGTGACTGACCCACCCTACGCCGACGATGTCCCGTACACAGAGCTTTCGGACTTTTACTATGTCTGGCTCAAGAGGGCTTTGAGCGACGTTGAGAACGGCAAACTCGTTCCAAGGTTCCACAAGGAAGCGTTTTTCAAAAGAATCGGCCCCAAATGGGTGGAAATCAAGACACAGTGGCAGGAATTTGCAAAGAAAGAAGTCTCCACTAATCCGGGCCGCTTTATGGAAGATGGGAACAAAAAGGAGAAAGCCGTCCGGCACTTTGAGAACCTCTTCAGCCAGGCCTTCATCTCCATGAGGGAGCACCTCAAGGATGACGGAATACTAGTTACCTACTACGCCCACACCGATCTGGAAAGCTGGATTACCTTAATAGAAGCCGGATGGAGAAAAGCAAAGCTCCAGATAACAAGAGCATTCCCCCTGGGAACTGAGTCATCTCAGAGAGTCACCGCCAGAGGAAAGATGGCCCTTGACACTTCAGTAGTAGTTGTTTGGAGAAAGAAGAATGAAGAGAAAGAGGTTTGGGCAAGTGACCTTGAAGAGATCTTAACTGAGGTAGGAGTAAAGAGTGCCAAAGAGTTCCTCTCCTATGGACACCATGGATTGGATCTCCTCTATGGTGTAATGGCCTCAGTTCTCTCGGAAGTTACAAAGTATAAAGCAGTGAAATCCCCAAAGGGAGAGCTGAGCGTGAGGGAAATCCTAGAGAGGTATGTATATCCAGCAACGATTAACGGAATAGTTGGGGCTATAGCTGAAGATGTAAAAGCTGAAATGCTCTCAAGAGAGGGGATATTCTACACAGCTTATAAGGTGCTCTTTGGGAACGCAAAGGTTTCGCCGAACGATATAATACTACTAACCCTAGCTACGGCCGTAGATTCTTCAAGCCTGCTAAAGCTTGAAATCTTAAAGAAGGTAAATGGTGAGCTTACGCTATACTCTCCCGACCTTTTGGGTAAGAAGGCCCTAGATACTAGGGAACTTCAGAAGTTCATTAAGGAGAGGGATGCAGAAAAGTATAGGAATGCAATAGATGTTCTTCACGTACTTGAGCATGCTTCACTCCTGGGAGCTTCAAGGGTTAAGGAAATAAAGGAGGAACTCAAGAAAACCATCCAACAGAGGTAGAAGAAGCCATAGCCATAGCAAGGCTCGTAGCTTCATACTATAAGAACGTCTATTCTATCGCCCTGGGAATTAAAGACGAGAGGGAGATCATGAAAAGATTGGAGAAAGATGGCCTTTATGAGGTCATCCTAATGGACAGGCTTATCAAGGCCGTTAGGGGTGAAATGTTATGAAGTTTGGAAAGCATGAAGTTTGGGAAGACGTTTTGGATGAAAGGCTTGATGAGGAAGTGGCCCCCGAATTGTACAAAGTAGTGGAGGGAAACGCACCCAATATTTACCTCGATTCAGTTGAGTTCTTCAAGAGAACTTACTTCACATCCTCAATAGTTGACATTTTAGAGAAAGTGATAAAGACGCTAAGGGGAGAGGAAAGGAACAATGTCATCCTAATCTACTCTTTATTCGGTGGAGGTAAGAGTCACACTCTACTGAGCGTGTACCACGCTTTAAGGAACCCAGGAGCGCTTAGAGAAAGAGAAGTGTTGGAAGGGCAGAGAAAAGAAATCAAAGAAAAATTGGAAGAGTTAAGCTATCTAGCCGAAAACGTTAAGGCTAGGATAATAATCGTGCATGGCCAAACAAACATTGGACAGCCAAGCAAACCGCTCAACGGAAAGATTAGAACCGTTTGGGGATACATAGCAAATTCCCTGGGTAAGTACGAGCTCGTGGAAGATTATGACAGGAACTTGACTGTTCCCCCGATAGAGGAGTTGGTAAAGCTCTTCCAAGATGAAAATGTCCTCTTGCTCATTGATGAGATTGCCCACCACGTTTACACTCTCTCAAGGAGCGCCAATGAGGATGATAGAAATTACGCAGAGAACGTCGCTAATTTCCTCCACAACTTGGCGAAAGCGTTAACCGTTACTAGGAGCATTATGATACTAACCCTACCAATGGAAGGGGAAGGAAAGGTTGAGGAACTATACGACAGGAAGACCGTCAACAGCATCTGGAGTGCTGTAACAAAGGTAGCCGGACATAACCTCTACTCCCCAATGAGGACTGAGGGGAGGGAAAACGAGCTCATTGGGGTTTTGAAGAAGAGGATATTCAAGAGGATAGATGAGGAGGAGAAGACCAGAATCTTGCTGAAGTTGAGGGAAGTCATGAGCAACAGGGAAATATTCGGAATGGCCTCGGGCCTTTTTGAGGCTCTTGAAGTTAGCTATCCCTTCCATCCAGAGTACATAGAGGTGCTGAGAAACATAATAGAGAGAACTGGCCTCCAGAGGACGAGAGATCTCATAAAGATTACGAGGATAGTTGTGAGAAAGCTCATCAACGACCCTCCTGGGATAATAATGCCATACCACATAGACCTAGAAGATGAGGCAATAAAAGGGCTTCTCTTTGGAAAGAGCACAACATTTGCAGACTACAAAGCAGTCTTGGAAGCTGATATCAACGAAGAGAAAGTTAAAGGATTGTCAAATCCAGAGTTAGCGAAAATAATATTGAAGTACATATTCCTAAAGACTTACCCGTTTGACAGCCCAACTCCACTCCCAGGATTTCCAGTGCCAGAGAGCATTGCTAGGGGAGTTTACGAGCCAGATACATTTGAGAGGAACAATTGGCTACCAGCAGATATCAGGGACACCGTAGAAGAGATAGGAAAAAGCGTGAAGTTCATGTACCTTGCAAAGAAGGACAAGACCTTCTGGTTCTGGAGGATAGCAAATGTGAACAAGCTAGTGGAGAGTAAAACAAGGGAGCTAATTGAAACTAGCTATGGAGATGCTTGGCGTTCCCTTGTCAACTACGCCGATAAATTCATTAGAGAGGGAAGAAGCTTAAGGGGAAGGTCTTCTAGCGGAGAGATACCATTCTTCAAGAAGAACATGATAATAGTTACCAAAGATCCTCAAGAGCTTAGGGACACTCCAGAGTACAAGCTTGAGGTTATCGTTAGGGATGACGTAAGTAAGGATACCCTAGAAAGGCTGATATTCTTCGAGAACACCTCGGCAAGAACGTTCAGGAACACTGTAGTTATCTGTTACTTAGTCGAAAACTCACTGGATGCGCTAATAGAACTCACTGCAAGGGTTATGGCCTGCGATGAGGTAATGAGAGAGATAAGGTCTACATATGGAAGGTACGGCAGAGAAGTCGAGGAGATACAGAGAAATATGGTAAGGGAGATTAGGGAAAAAGCCCTCGAAGATTTGGAGAATCAATTAATAACTTCATTCAGGCGCGTTGCTTACCCAGAGGGTGAGGAGGTAAAGATAATAGATGCAACTCCATCCTCAAGGTCAGTCGTTGAGAACGTATACTCGGCCCTCGTATCTAAGGGCAAGATAGTGGTAGATGAAGAGGCTGACTTTGAGTGGCTTAGAGATATTCTTGCAGAGGTTGGAATAGACTTCCCAGGAAAGGGATATCCATTCTCAGAGCTGAGAAATGTGTTCAAGACGAATCCAAAGCTACCAATGATCGCTGATAAGGCGCTAACTGAAATTATAAGGAGGGCAGTAGAAGAGCTTAAGGTGGGAATAGAGAGAGATGGAAGGATTTTCTTCAAAAAAGTCTACAAAGAGATACCAAGCGAAGAGGAGAAAGGGCATCCACCAGCCAATATAGAGGTGAGAGACTTAATACTCCCCAGGGAAATAGCACTTCAGAGGCAGTTGTGCTCCCTGCTAAATGAAGAAAAAGACCTCATTGTGGAAAAAGGCGGTGAGAAGTACTGGATTAAAGTTTGGTATGAGATTTACATACCAGAGGAGAATCTCACGATACCATTGAGGAGCATAGTTAGTGAGGAATGTGAAGTAAAAGAAGATCTGGACAGAATACTTTGGGGATACATAGTAGAAAAGAGAGAACAAAAGAAAGTCATGGAGGGAGAATTCGAGATAAGTGTCAGTAGGGCAAGCATAACGGGCAAGCCGGGAGAAGAGATTGAAGTTGAAGTAACTGTGAAGCCGATAAGCGATGACGAATTCACAGTGTCCCTATCTTCGAGCTTTGGAGAGCTGGAAGTTGAGGAAGTTGAGCTTAGAGGAGAGGAAGCCAAGGTTAAGTGGAGAGCTAAGATTCCAAGGGTTAAGAGGGAAGTCATCATAAAAGGGAAGAGCAACAAAGGAAAGGAAGCCGAGGCAAAAATACTTCTAATTCCAAAGTTAGAGGATGTCATAGAAGTTAAAGAGATAAAGGAAGAGCACAAGGGATATATACTACTCTCAGTTCACTCCATTAAAGACGTGGACTCTCTAGACAGGATAGAGTTCAAAGGAAGTGCCAGTGGAAGCCTTGAATTTGAGGAACCACTATGGAGAACCGAGTTCCAGGACGTTGACTTGGAGATTTTCAAGCACATAGTAAAGGAAATGAAGGAGTTCTTTGAGAGCAACCCAGCTCTCAATGTTGATGTTGTCGCGAGCGAAGAAGTTGTAATAAACGACCTGGTGATCGAGAAGCTGAGGCCACTATTTGGAAAGGTAAGGTTTAGGCTCAAAAGGAGGGAGAGCTAATGGGGATGAAGTACCTCATAAAACTGAAGTACATTAAGCCCGCGCAACTTGCCGTGAATAGGGAGCAGAAGCTCGCCGAATTTTATCCTATTTTTGAAGACGGCACACTAGGGAGAGTGGAAGCAAAGGCCAGAGTATTTCTCCCAGAGTATTCAGACTTTGCCAAGGGGCTAGGGTTTGAGGTAAAGAAGAGGAGAATGATAACTGAAGATGACTATGCCTATCTAAGGGCAATGGTCTATGGAGTGGTCATGGGCGTTCTTAGAAACCCAGGAGATTGGAGAAGGCTTGAGGAAAGGGTTCTTGAGATGGAGCCCATTGAGTTAAGGTATTGGGCCTCGAAGTTCAGAAACGCCTATTGGAAGTACAAGAACATGAGAAAGCTTATGTTCCTAGCAAGAAGGTTTATGGAGGTTGAAATGATTTGAAAGGGTTGTTTAGGGACGTTATCCTCCACAACCCCCACCTTTTTGTTTATTCCTATTCTGATAAAGGCATCATTCCTTTCAAGCATCAGTTCCAGACCCTCTATCATGCCATGCTCATGAGGCCAGTGAGGCTAATGATAGCTGATGAGATAGGTCTCGGAAAGACCATTCAAGCTCTTTTAATAGCCAAGTACCTCGATTTTAGGGGAGAGATTGAGAAAGCCTTGATAGTCGTTCCAAAAGTTCTGAGGGAGCAGTGGAGGGAAGAAGTAAAGAGGATCTTAGAGGAAGCTCCGGAAGTGATAGAGAATGGTAGCGAAATTGAATGGAAGTTGAAAAGGCCGAGGAAGTACTTCATAATATCAATAGACCTAGCTAAGAGATACACCGAGGAAATACTCCGTCAAAAGTGGGATTTAGTAATAGTTGACGAAGTCCACAACGCCACCCTGGGAACACAGAGATATGAGTTCTTAAAAGAACTAACCAAGAACAAGGATTTGAACGTTATATTCCTTTCAGCAACCCCCCACAGGGGAAACAATAGAGATTACCTTGCGAGGCTTAGGCTCCTCGACCCAACTATACCAGAGGAAATATCCCCAATGCACGAAAGGAAGATCTACATGAAGTCAAGAGGGACATTGGTACTAAGGCGAACTAAGAAGGTTGTCAACGAACTTGAAGGAGAAGTGTTCAAGAAGTGTCACTTTGGGGCTGTCGTGGTAGAAGTTAGCAGAGAGGAGAGGGAGTTCTTTGAAGAGTTAAATAGAGCGCTATTCGAGCTGATTAAGGATCAAGCTGATTACTCTCCCTTAACTCTTCTTGCAGTAATCATTAGGAAGAGAGCCTCGTCCAGCTACGAAGCGGCTCTAAAAACCCTAACCAGGATCGTTGAAAGCGCTTATATAAGTGGGCAAGAAAGAGCCAGAGGCGTTGAATCATACATTGAAAAGATCTTTAGAATGGGGTATGAGGAATTGGAAATAGAAGAATTTAACGAGATAGATGATGCGATACACAAAATAATAGATGAATATAGGGGATTCTTAACTGAAGAGCAACTCGAAAGGCTTAGAAGAGTTCTCGAGCTTGGAAAGAAAATTGGCAGCAAGGATAGCAAGCTTGAGGTTATATCCGATATAGTTGCTTATCACATTAGGAACGGCGAAAAGGTCATAATATTCACGGAATTTAGAGATACCCTCGAATACGTACTTGAGAGGTTACCAGATATCCTAAGGAGAAAGCACGGCATTGTTTTGGAAAAAGATGACATTGCAAAACTTCATGGGGGCATGAAATCTGAGGAAATAGAGAGGGAAATCAACAAGTTTCATGAAAGGGCTAACCTATTAGTCTCTACGGATGTTGCATCCGAAGGACTTAACCTGCACGTTGCAAGTGTTGTAATAAACTACGAGGCCCCCTGGAGCCCAATAAAGCTCGAACAGAGGGTGGGAAGAATATGGAGGCTCAACCAAACGAGAGAAACCAAAGCATATACCATATTTCTTGCAACGGAAACGGACTTGGATGTTCTAAACAACCTCTATAGAAAGATTATGAACATAAAGGAAGCCGTGGGAAGTGGACCCATTATTGGAAGGCCAATATTTGAAGGAGACTTTGAAAATCTATGGAATGAAGGTGCCGAGGAAGAAAATAGAGAAGTCTCAGAGTATGAGCTTATCCTAGCCTCAATTAAGGGAGAACTCAAGGGCTATGCCGGGGCTCTAGTTAGGACTCTCAGAATCCTAAAGCAGAAAGTGGAGGGAGCAGTTCCTGTAAATCCTGCGGGAAGCATAAGGAGAGAGCTCGAGATAATTTTAGAGGACACTCCTGATGTGGAAGTATTAAAGAAAATCGTTAATAGGAACGTTCCAAATCCGTTCCGCTTGGTGAGAGGACTTTTAAGAGAAGCCGAGGGGATTGAGGGAATTAGAGTATTAGTTAAGGGCTATGATGGCTCTATGGATGTGTACTATGCCATATTCTACGACGAAGATGGGAGAGAAATTTATAGATATCCAATTCTTGCTGAGAACGGAAAGTACCTTGTTGGATTCAACTTACTCAAGAGGATTAGTGAGGTACTATCCAAAGAGTACAAGGTCGTTAGAGGGGCAAGTGAAGAGGTGGACTATAAAGTTAAGACGCTAGTTATGGACAACATATACAATTTAATCGTGAAGAAGTATCTGGAATACGATAGCTTAAACATCAAAGAAGGTAAAATCTTCAAGAGGCTTAAGGTTGAAATAAAGAAAGCCCTCGAGGTAAAGGGGATAAGTGAAGAAGAATTCGAAGTCATCAAGAGAGTTCCCCCTGAGATTATGGAAGTTCTAGGGTTAGATTCCACAAAAATAGAACTACCTACCAACGAATACCTCAAGATCTTCGAAAGGAACTTTGTTCCTCTGGATAAAATCCTTGAGAGTGAAAAGAAGGCCATGGAAATAGTCATGGAGCTAGAGAAGAGCAGAGGATATAACGTTGAGGACGTATCTTTAAGGGAGCACTATGACATGAGGGCCTTTACAGATGGTGAAGAGAAGTACATAGAGGTCAAAGGCCACTATCCAATGCTCCTACTTGCGGAGTTAACGGAAAAGGAATTTGAGTTCGCACAAAAAAATGAAGATAAGTACTGGATATACATAGTCTCGAACATTGCCAAAGACCCCGTAATTGTAAAAATTTACAAACCATTTTCCCAGGATAGAAGAGTATTCGTGGTTAAGAATGGGGAAGATGTTGAGGTTAATATCAACATTGAGATAAAGAAGAAAGATAGGCATTTACTTAAGTTAAGCTAGGCGATGATGTAGATTAGCCCCGACTGAGCGGTGATGAAGCTGGCCCATCGCTGAGTCTTTAAGATATCACTTTACTCTCTCTATACATCTGCTTTTTCTTTTTTCTTTCTTCTATCTTTGCTTTTACTTTCAATTTTAGTGTGTCTTCGTTTGCTTTTCTTCCATCTGGTAATTTTTCAATTCCTAGAAGGAACGCTAGCACATCTGGAGAGATTAGATAAGTTGAATACGGTTTGTTATACTCGTATAGACCTAAATCTCTTAATTTATTGAGGTAGTTTTTGACCTTTTGTACAAGCTTCTTTTCATCGGAAGCTGAAACTTCAAGTAGGGCGGCTATTTTCTTAATTGTCTCCCAATCTCTTGAGTAGACATAGAGGATGCCATTCTCAACTAGCGTTTTGAATATTAAGTGCCATTTTGAATTTGGAGCAACAAATTCTGAGATTACTTTATTTATGAATATGTCTAGTTTGTCCTCCGCTAGTTTTCCAAAAATCGTCGGGGATGTTATATTACTCCTGTTAATTGCTAATAGCTTGTAGTAGATATTTATAACGGCTCTTGGAGTTGGGAGAACTCTTGAAATTGCCATTAGAATATCCTCATGAATTACTAGGTTGTACTTTTTAGACAATAGTTCAAGATCCTCATAACTCCAATTAATGTTAAATATATTCAAAGTTTCTCTGGCTGGTTCTCTCTCTAACGGATACATCTCTGGATAATCTACAAGACTTGTTCCGAAGGCCTCGTTAAGTTCTCTTACCAGTCTAGGATTCATGGAGGCTGCCTCTCTAATAAGTTCTCTAACTGGTTTCGTTAGAACAAAGCATATTCCTCCAGAGTACGCCTTTCCTCTTATCATCTCGAATAATCTACTGGAAAAGTCTACAAAAACCCTATAGCTCCTATCATCTTGGAGGACTCCACCAATCCAGACTGTTTCAAATTCATCGAAGAATACAAAGGGATAGTACCCAGCATGGTTAATCTCATTTAAGAATTTTATGAATGCTTCCACGATACTGTTAGGATAACTGGGGCATCACCTCCTGAAGCCATTCAGTAACATCACCAGGCGGATCACCAAAACTAGAATGAATTCTGACAAAATTATACCAGAAGGCAAACAGAAAAACAAACCTATGAACCCTCCTCCAGTCTTTACCCCTGAAATTATTCCAGAAACGCTTCGTCCTCTCCTTCAACGTCCTAAACCAGCGCTCAACACTGTTCCTCGGCCCGAAAGTCACATGCAGATAACCCAACCTCAAACTCTTAAAAGCAGACTTATACCAGCTCGCCCTGTCAACCAGAAAGACAGGCTGCCCTTCACACGACTTTAAAACAACCAGAATGAAATCCCTGGCAACCCACCAGTTTCTAACAGTCGTAATCCAGACTGCTAAAACTTCCTTGCTCTCAACGTCAATTGCAGCCCAGAGGTATCTTTTCTTCCCGTTGATTTTTATTACTGTTTCGTCAACTGCGATGAAGTTTCGCTGTTTTTTGACTGCGAGGATTTTTGGCTTGTAAACTGCTTCTGCGAGTTTTTGGACTGCCTCCCAGACTGTTACGTGACTGATTTTGAGTATTCTGGCGGTTTGCCGGTAACTGAGGCCTCGCAGGTATAATTCTACTCCCCTGATTTTCTTTTCTGGTGGGATTTTGTTGCGACGAAAGGGTTTTAAGGCTGAAACCACCCAGTAAATAATGGTTTCAGACTTCATGTTCCCCCTTCTTTTTCTAAAGTACTGCCAGTAACTTAAACCTGACACCCCACAGCTTATCCTAACAGTATCGCTTCCACATTGCTTTTTTCTGCCTCCTCATTAGAAATTTTCTCTCTAGCTGCTTTTAAAACCTCTAGATACTTCATCCACTTTTCTGGATTATATCCACTTATCGTTGCCTTAGTTTTGTCTCCTCTTTCAATAAAGACCTCTATACTTTCTATCAGTTCGTCCACAAATTTAATCAAGTCGAAATAAGATGTCTGTCCTAGATAAAAGTGCAAAGGTATAGTTCTTTCCAACTCTTTCACTATCTTCTCCGATAGCTTTCTCACAAAGAATGTTTTTCCGCTCCCATAGTATCCAAAGATTGCCATGGGATAAAATGCTGAGACTCCATTTTCGACCCGCTTGATACCTTCAAAACTTATGTCGATGTAATTTCTAATCTTACCAACAGGTTCAATTTTTTCTAAAGAATCGATAGGAGACTCTTCTGCTACCTTAGGAAGATAGATATTATAAATTTGCTCATTAGATGTCTCCATGGGCGTCATGGTAATTCACCTCATAACTAACTATTGTTATAATAGCTCTTAAATACTTTCCGATAGAGTTAAATTCCTAGACATGGAATTTAGGAAAACGGAGGGATGTCGATGAAAGTAGTAGGAATTAAGGGAAGTGTCTCATATCTACAAGCTTTAAAATATCTAAAAACTAAGAAAGTCACCAAAAGACTTAAAGAAATAGAAAAATTAGTCGACACTCTAATAACCCTGGCTCCCTATGCCCCAGAAGGATCAAAAATAGAAACAATAAGGAAAAATTACGCAAAAATAAGTTTCAATAAAATTAAGACAGTGTCGAGATCTAAAATTGGATCCCCTAGAATAAAGAGCATTATGTTACTACTGTGGAACTTTGGATTACTAGATGTAAAGATTATAGAGAATTCATGGTATGTGAGAAAAACTAAACTCGCTTCATTGCTGGAAGAGAATTTTAAGGACTTAAGCCCCTCAGAGAAATTAAAGGTATATCTTCTCGGAGGATTGTTAGTAGACACACCTGCTCGCTTTGTTTATAGGTGTACTCTCAACGGAGTAGAGGACTATAAGGGTGTAAAAAAGGCTATTCTAGGCTATTTATCGGATCAAAGAAGCAATTCTCTTATTATTGGTCTGTCTAACATGTTGGAAAGCATAAAGTTTATTGAAGAGGCCCAAGCCTACAGTGGAAAAAAAGAATACATCGGATTGGTAGATGTAGCGTTTTATGGTCTGTCAGGACTTTATTTGGATGTCAAGCGCGAGAGCGGAAAGTTAACAGTTAAACCAAACTTCAGAGAACTAAGGGCTTTATATGAAATTGATAAGAGCGTGGCTACTGGATCTGATTATGGATTAAGCATATCCAAGGAGATACTAGAAAATCTAGCCAACACAAAAAGAAGAAAAACAATATTTTCAGAAGAAGTCCAAGAACTGCTCGTGAATGTAATTAAGGAGAACGCTATTAGTATATCCCAAGACCTGCAAAATATGTATGGAATAATTTAAGAAAAAAAGGAAGGCCTAGGTAGAGACAAACTAAATGCTCAAATCTTCCCTATTTAAGTATCCTTCCAAGTACAATCCTCCCAGGAAGGCCTGGCCTACATTAATTCCATTATCTCCCCTGGGAACTTCGTAAGTTGTTAAGAACCTTAGCCCTCTCCCCTCTACTATCTTTCTTATCGTCTTAACTATTAGCTCATTGTACCCTACTCCCCCACCCAAAACGACAGTTTTAGCTCCAAACTCCTTAGCTTTCTCCACGCTAACTTCAGCAAATGCCCTAGCTAAGGCTAAGTGAACGGAGTAAGCTATGTCTTTAGGATTGGCCTTGCCCATCAGCTCAAGAACTTCCTCAAACAACTCTGAAACCTTTATTTCCTCACCTTCAATTGGAGCCGTGAGCTTTAGATCGTTCTTTCCTTGGTATGCAAAGCTCTCCAGCTTCATCGCAGGCTCTCCCTCATAGTGCCTCCTGTAGGAAACGTTCAAAAGTACCGAGAAGGCATCAAGCACCCTTCCCGTTGAAGAGGCATAGGCAACGTTTATCCCGCTGCTGAGTTGCCTCATAATTACCCTAAACTCTGTTTCCCCATACTTTAAGCTCTTTATTGCATTTGGACAGAACTCCCTTATGATTTTCTCAACTTCCTCTAAGTCGTGGTTTAAGCTGAGTATTCCAATTAAGGCCCTCAAGGGATAGTAGCTGGCCAAATCCCCTCCTGGGAGTGGATAATACTCTATGTGGGCCAACCTCTCCACATCTTCATAGCTTAGATATATTACTTCCCCACCCCAAGTTTTTCCGTCGGTTCCATACCCAACACCATCTAGAGCAATTCCAACAACTTCCTCCAAGTTGTGCTCAGCCATTACAGAGGCCACGTGAGCGTAGTGATGTTGAACTTGAAGGAATTCTGCCCCAAATTCCTCAGCGATCTCCATTCCCAGCTTAGTTGTGTTGTAGCTTGGATGCAAATCTGCAACAACTAGATCTAAGTTATCAACTCTCAATATCTTGAAGAAGTGCCTCACGGCTTCCCTCATAAACTCTAAAACTTCAATCTTTGATGTATCCCCTATGTACTGACTTGGATAAACTTTTCCATTCTTAACAACTCCGAAAGCATTCATTAACTCAGCACCAACTGCCAATCCTTTGTACTCAAATGGAATCTCTATTCCAAGTGGAACAAATCCTCTGCTCCTCCTAATAACAGCTCTTCTACCATCTACAAAGCGAACAACGCTATCGTCAGCTCTATTTGGAATTCTCCTATTGTGGAGCAAGAGGTAGTCAGCAACGTCCCTAAGCTTTTCAAATGCCTCTTCATTGTCCTTTATCATCGGCATCCCTGGGAAGTTTGCGGAAGTCATAACGTAAACTGGAGTCTTGCTCCAGTGGAATAATATGTAGTGGGTTCCAGCATAGGGAAGCATTACCCCAATTGTGTGAAGCCCAGGAGCGAGGTTTTCGGGAAGTGGGAAGGGCTCCTTCTTCTTCAAAGCCACTATTGGCCTTCTATAGCTTGTTAATTCTTCCTCCTCTTCGGGAGAAATATAGGCAAAAGTCCTTACAGTTTCTAAATCTTTGGCCATAATGGCGAAAGGCTTCTGAGGCCTAAAAATCCTCTTCCTAAGCTCGGCCACCACATCCTCTCTTGTAGCATCGCAGGCCAAATGAATTCCACCTATACCCTTTATCGCAACTATGTATCCCTTATCGATTAGTTTTGCCGCCTTTCTCAGGGGGTCTCCAATTATCTCATTTCCATCGCTCGTGTAAAGCCTATAGCTCGGCCCACAAGTTGGACATGCAACCGGCTCTGCATGATACCTCCTATTCAGGGGATCCTCGTATTCACTCCTACAGAACTCGCACATCGGGAATTCTCTCATCGCTGTGTTCTCCCTATCGTAGGGAAGATCTTCAATTATCGTGAACCTCGGCCCACAGTTTGTACATACTATGAAAGGATACATGTAGCGCTTGTCAGTTGGATTAAATAACTCCCTAAGACAGTCCTCACAAATAGCTATGTCCGGAGGGATTATTGAATCTCCCTCCCCCTTCTTTTCCGTCGAGCTTTTCTCTATGTAAAATCTGTCAAAGCCCTGAAGAGGAATTTCCTCCCTCTCAACCTTATCAATCCTTGCAAGTGGGGGTTTCTTCTTGTATAAATCCTTGATGAATGCCTCTATGTCTTCCTCCCTTCCCTCGACAACAATTTCAACTCCAGCATCGCCTAAGTTCCTAACGTATCCCCTCAAGTTGTGAGCATGAGCTATTCTATAAACGAAGGGCCTAAATCCCACGGCCTGAACTATTCCCTGAACGTGAATTCTATAAGCTTTCATTCTCTCCCCCAGATACATCTCCGAATTTGGAGCCTTTATAGGTTTCTAAAACCAAAAGTTAGAAACAGAAGGGGGATTTTCAACCTTTGGTTAAACACCCTCATCACAGATCATGCCCTTTTCTTTACATCTTCCCGCCTCAAGCTGGACAGTTACATGGGTTATTCCAAATCTTCTAAGCCTCTCCGCGATAACATCTATTATTTGCTGGGCCTCACTTATCAACATGTCATTAACTTCAACATGGCACTCAAAGTGAACCTCCTTTTCTCCCACCCTCCAGGCATGAAAGTGATGAGCATTCTTAACCCCTGGAATGCTTTCAATTTCCCTCTTTATCTCATTGAAATCTAGATTAGGAGAAGCTTCCATAAGCACTTCAACGCTTTCCTTGAGAATTTCATAAGCTTCGCGAAGGATGTAAATTGAGATTAGCGCGCTAAGGAGAGGATCAACCCAAATGGCATTCCACTTGATTATTGCAATACCCCCCAGAACAACAGCTACTGATGACAAGGTATCGCTTAGGAGATGGAGATAGGCGGAACGAACGTTGATGTTCTCGTGAGAATGCTCGTGAAGGAGAAGAACGGAAATCAAATTAGCTAGAAAGCCAATCAAAGCAACTGAGAACATTAAAGGCCCATTAATCGGTTCAGGAGTCTTGAATCTCTTATATGCTTCTACTATGAGGAAAAGGGCAACTCCCACAAGAATTGCTGAATTTACAAATGCGACCAGAATTTCGGCCCTTTTATACCCGAAAGTATATTTCTCGTTTTTCTCTCTTTCTCCTATTTTTATGGCAATGTAGCTTGTTAGTATGCTCATAGAATCGCTGAAATTGTGAAGGGAATCACTAAACAAGGCTAAACTTCTGGAAACTATGCCTCCAATGATTTCAACTAAGGCTATCCCCATATTGAGGGCAAAGGAAATTATCATTCTTCTTTTGAGCCTTTCCCCACTCTCTTCCATTGCTTCTCCACTCAAATTCCCAAACAGTGATATAAAAGATTTTCGAACGTTAAGATCTTCATAGAAAACTTCCAATGGAGTACTTGTTCATAGTCACGTATAAAATAGTTCGGAACCAGAACTTTTGCTTTTAACTTTCCAAAAGCCTTATAAGAACTATCGAAAACTTTTGGAGAAGGTGTAAGTATGCCATGCTATAACCTGAAGAATAAAGTGGCGATTGTAACTGGCGGTGGTCAGGGGATTGGAGCAGCAATAGCCCAGCTTTTTGCTGAAAATGGGGCTAAAGTAGTTTTGGCCGAGATAGATGAAGAGGCCGGATTGGAGAGAGAAGCAATGCTCCGTGAAAGGGGGCTGGATGTTACTTTTATAAAAACTGATGTCGCGGATGAAGAATCCGTAAAAAACATGGTTAAGAAAACCGTTGAATTGTATGGAGGAGTTGATATACTGGTTAATAATGCTGCAATAATGTCTGTAAAGAGCATTTTTGAAAGAACGCTCGAAGAGTGGGAGAGGGTCATAAGGGTGAACCTGACGGGGCCCTACATATGCTCCCGCTATGCTGCGGAGGAGATGATAAAGCGCGGAGGAGGAGTCATCATAAACATTGCAAGCACAAGGGCTTTAATGTCCGAACCGGACACTGAGCCGTATTCTGCTTCTAAGGGTGGTCTCCTGGCACTAACGCACTCTTTAGCAATAAGTCTCGCAAAGTACAGGATTAGGGTTGTGGCTGTAAGTCCTGGGTGGATAGAGACTTCGCGTTGGAAGAAGTCAAAGCTGCGCTCCGAGCCAAAGCTAAGGCCCATAGATCATGAACAGCATCCAGCTGGAAGAGTTGGAGACCCAATGGACATAGCCCACATCTGCGCCTTTTTAGCTGACAACGAAAAAGCCGGCTTCATAACGGGCGTAAACTTCGTCGTCGACGGAGGAATGACAGTCAAAATGATATATGCAGACTAATAAATTATTCTTTTTTTCCATATTCCTCACTACTTATTCAGCAAAGAAATTGTTTAACAAGGTGTCTAAGATGGGATTATCAAGCAATAAACCATCTATAGTCCTTTTTCTTGTTATTGTTCTCTTATCACCTATGCTCATTGCAAATGAAACCACTAAATTCTCCTCAGACAATACGCCTAGGCGAGAAGATGTGTATCTTCATGGGAAGTCGAATATACCAAAAATTCAGGCCGTCTACTGCTTACCATGGAATAAAAGGGGCATTTTGGGATTCATAGTCCAACGAAGACATATTGATATAGTGGAAGGGGACATAATATGTATTTTAGAAGTCAGTTATATTGTCCCAGATAGAAATAAAATTATTCCCCCCACAATTTTCTCCGCAAATGTGAGTGCTGGAACTAAAAGATTAACAATTAGTTTTAGAGTCGAAGGAGAAGAGCAAACTAGAACTAATATAACGGTGTATCCTGTAAAATATTTGTTCCTGCAAGAAGCCGGATTCTCCCAGGAGAGTCCAAAGAGTGTTAATCTTAATGGAAGTGGAAACTACACCGTTTCAATTCCAGTCTCAGGCGGGAGAGAGTACCAAGTCATAATTAACTCATGTATTCACGATATGTGTAATAAGACTGTTCTAAGAACTCCTTATGTTAGAGAGTATGAGGATTTAGCAGAGCAACTCGCTGAAAAAGGAATTGTACTCAGCACAACCTACATGCCCTGGGACATGAAAAATATCTTGAGAGAAAACTAGAGAAGGGGTGTTCCACTCTTGGGAAAATATCACGCTATAGAAGATATAGTCCAATGGAAGCATATTGACTGGGCAAGAGGTCATGGAATATATATTTTTTGGGTCGATTGGACAAACTACATTCATACTTCAGATGGCCGGAGGATCCAGGAAATAACCCGTAAACTATTGGATAAGGGAATGAACGTTGGAGTAATGATAGGTGCCCAAGTAGATATGCATTTCACTAAGGGATACCCTTCCGTGGACCTAAGTGATCCGTGGAACAAGAATGTTTTGTTAGAAGTCGTGAGAATGGCCATCCCACTTATGAAGCACCCTAACTACTATAGGATCAACGGAAAACCTGCAATCTTTATATGGAATGAAGCGATATTTTACAACAGAGCAGAAGCCTATAGGGAAATTAAAGAAATGGTAAAGAGAGATCTTGGTGTCGAACCATATATAATAGCAGATGTTTTACCAAGAATTATGGCCGACCGAAAAGTAATCCCAGGAACTCCTGAAGGAGAGTGGTACATTCGAAACCTCCTATTAAGGAAAAACGATGGGGGAGATAAATTTATAGATGCATATACGTCATGGATAGGCTTCTATTCTGTTCAGGGAGAAACTGCGCTAACGCCTAGGGAAATTGAAATGTATTCAAAACTATACAGAGAACATGTAGAAGCTTGGAGTAGCTATACAAATGGTAGAAATAAATGCTTTATTCCCACAGTCAGTCCTGGGTTCGATAGAACATTTGACAAATCCTTCAACCAGCAGTTTCCAATACCAAGGGATCCAAAAAGGTTTGCCGAGATGCTAAAAATAGCTCTAGATTCCTTGGGAAACTGCAAAGAGATAAGAATAGATACTTGGAATGACTTTTATGAGGGGACATTTATAGAACCCTCTGTGAGTGATGGCTTTACGTACTTAGAAGTGCTTGAAGAGTTTATAAAAGAGCTAAAGGAAAATTAAAAAAATAAAGAAGCTTCAGGAGAAATGCGTTTAAGAAATAAAAAATATCCTAGGATATCTACTTTTCCAAATCTAGGAGATCACCAACATTCACTTTCTGCCCATTTGAGTTAACTGCCGCTTCTATAACTGCGAGATCTTTCAGAGCCTCTAGCGGACTGCCAAGAACATTTTCTCTCTTCCCTTTCACGACATAGTAGAAGTCCTTAAACTCAAGCTTATAGCTATCCTCTGGCTTAACATAAATACTTTCTCCATTGAGAACTATCCTATCCCACTCTATAACCATTCTCCCCTCCGTACCAACGACCTCGAATCTATCCTTTCCCTTAATTGGATATCCAGCAGTGTAGCTACCCACTACTCCACTTTCGAATTCTAGTATGGAAGAAATGAAATCCGGCCCTCCTAACAACGGAGATATGTCGCGAACAACGGCAGAAACCCAAACAATGTCGCCGAAAATAAGTCTCATAGCCGCCACATGATGAACTCCACCATCTGAAAGATAACCTCCTATATGTTTGGGCTTTTTTCTCCACTCTGTATGAACGTAGGGATTGCTCTCGTCCATCCCAACCCATATGTGCCAACTCATAAAAATCGGATCACCGATTTTGCCCTTCTCAATAAGCTCTTTTGCCTTCCAGAAAACGGGGATATGCCTAAAGTTCTCAGCTATATATACAACAACATCTGAACTTTCGGCTATTTTCACGATCTCTTTTCCAGTCTTTGTGTCTGTAGAGATGGGCTTTTCGCATATTACATGAACTCCACTTTCAACCGCTTTCTTTATAAATGGAAGATTTAACTCAACTGGAAGTGCTAGATCAACGGCATCTACTTCTCCAGATTTAAGGAGCTCATCATAGCTTTCAAAAACCTCCACTCCTCCCAAAAGCTTAGAGCATTCTTGGGCATGAGCTCTTGTTCTACTCGTAACTGCAGTCACCTCAAACAACTCAGAAAGCTTCTTTAAAGCTGGAATGTGGAGAGTTTTTGCTGCAATTCCACAACCAACTAATCCTAATTTAACTTTTCTCATGACTTTACCCCCGATGGCATTTAATCTAACTTGATGACATCTCTTACTTTTCTTCTTACCTTCACTTTAATTATTTTTGTCTCGAATATTGCTCTCTCCCTGGGACAATCAACTGGAGTTAAGAGGAACGTTTATTCCCTTATTGGCTAAGAAAAGAGCAACTTTTGAACCTGCTCCGTATGGTTCATTCTTGTAAGGATTTTTCAAAACTTTCACGTCTTTCTAATGTAAATGTTTCCGCCCTCGCAAGATGTCTTCAAGATCAACCTCAATCTTTTAAGAAGATTTAAATGGCAAACAAGCTTTTTCTTCCTATAATTTCCTCTCTACTCTTTCCAGCTTTTAAATCCTCTATAAGCTTTAGAACACGACGCTTTATCTCATCTCTAACTTCTCGATACTTTTCTATTGGCTTTCCATAAGGATCTTCCAGTCCCCAATCCCAAGTCTTTTCAGGTGGGGCATATGGACATTTATCTAGACATCCCATTGTTATGACAATGTAAGCTTTATCTGCCATTTCCGGAGTATAAAGCTTTGGTTTTTGCCCCTCTAAAGAAATTCCTATTTCCTCCATGACCTTCTTTGCTAGGGGATCAATGTCATCAGCTGGCTCAGTCCCAGCGCTCATTGCTTTAAATCTTGGATCATCGTTATAATAATTGAAGAATGCCTCTGCCATTTGACTCCTTGCAGAGTTCTTTACGCAAACAAATAGGATGATTTTTTCCTCCATAATTACCCCCTAAGCATAAAGAGATTTTGTAGCTTAAAGCGTTTTTCAATAGAGGATATATTGAGCTATATAGAACCTTACAACCATTGGTTTAGGAAAGATTTTTATTTGAAAGTTTTTTCAATTCAAAAGGGATGAAAATGGGCGAGAAAAAGGGGTTAAGCTTCTTTGAAAAGTATCTCTCACTTTGGGTTGCTCTTTGTATAGTACTCGGCATTCTAATTGGAAAATTCATGCCATCCCTTCCCAGAACACTTTCAAAGCTCACAATAGCAAACGTAAATATGGCAATAGCAGTACTAATTTGGGCAATGATTTATCCAATGATGGTCAAGGTTGACTTTTCAGCAATTAAGAGAGTGCACAAGGGCCAAATGCTCAAGGGATTAATTGTTACTTGGGTAACCAACTGGTTAATAAAGCCATTCAGTATGTTCCTAATAAGTTCATTCTTCATAGGCACTATTTTTTCAATGAAGCTTGGCCTCATTGATCCCTCTCTTGCCAAGGAGTACATAGCAGGTGCAATACTTTTGGGAGCTGCACCCTGTACTGCGATGGTTTTCGTGTGGAGTTATTTAGCTGATGGAGACCCCCTCTACACTTTAGTGCAGGTAGCAACAAACGACATTATAATTCTCTTCGCATTCGCTCCAATAGTTGGTTTCCTCATGGGTCTTAACAAAGTTCCAGTTCCATATGATACACTCCTCCTCTCCGTAGTACTCTTTGTTGTAATCCCACTGTCCGCTGGCTACCTTTCAAGAAGATACATTTTGAAGACAAAAGGACACAAATGGTTTGAGCAAGAGTTTCTTCCAAAGCTTAGCACAATATCAATAGTTGGATTGTTGCTCACTTTAATTCTGCTGTTCTCGTTCCAGGGAGAGATAATCCTCGAAAATCCACTCCACATTGCCCTCATAGCTATTCCCCTAACAATACAGACGTACTTTATATTTGCAATAGCCTATGGATGGGCATGGATCTGGAAACTCCCACACAAGGTTGCCGCTCCAGCATCATTCATAGGTGCAAGCAACTTTTTCGAACTGGCCGTAGCAGTTGCAATAGCCTTGTTTGGTTTAGATAGTGGTGCCGCTTTAGCTACAGTAGTAGGGGTCTTGGAGGAAGTTCCAATAATGTTAAGCCTTGTATGGATAGCAAATAAGACAAGACACTTTTTCACAGCAAAATTTGAAACTGGAAGTGGGAGCAAAGCCATGGCGCTTACTGAGGAATAGTTTACCTTACTACCCATATTGTCCAAACCATGAAGATATACGTAAGGATACTTACAAGCAAATGAACCTTTATCCAGTGCTGTTTTTTCTTGGATAAGAATATGAACGCTCCGCTAAGCATTGAAAAGTTCATTAATACAAAAGTTATGTATCCAAGGGTAGCATGATCAAAACTAACCATTTTTCATACCCTCCCAACCGGGAATATATACAGAGGAGCGCCATTCGTTCCAAGTATTCTTGCAACTTCCTCGTCATGAAATGCTCCAACGGCCACAGTTCCCAGGCCCAGGGCTGTAGCTTGTAGGTATATGTTCTGGCCTATGTGGCCTGCTTCCATATGAACGTATCTAACACCTCTCTCCCCATAGTATTTGGTCGTCCTCTCATAAAAGGCCACAAGCACGATGTCTATTGCTGCGTTACCTACCCATTCTTGTCCTAAAGCTGCCTCTTGAAGCTCTTTTCTGAAATCCCCCTCCTTTATTAAGGTAAGACTGTGCTCAAAGGGGTTATAGTGATATATCCCAGGCTTTAGTCCTTCCACATTACCAACGATAACGAATATTTCAAAGGGATACGTTGCTCCTGCACTTGGAGCTGCCCTTTTATCTTCATGTGTTATACCTTGTGCAGCCCATAGCAATTGACCAAGCTCTTCTATCTTTAGAGGATCATTTTTGTATGTTCTGATGCTCCTTCTTTTTGCAATGGCCTCTTCAACACTCACTGTTCCTTCAGTTTTTGGAGGGGGTAAGATTATCTTTTCTCCTGAGTATACTATTCCCCGTTCTCTTGGAGAATAAGGTTTTAGCAGGAGAGCAACTGAAGATACAATAACTAAAACAACGACGAATGTCGAAATTTTTCGATAGCTCATATTAGAGTTTATTGTCATATAGCTATATTACTTTTTTGCCTACATGGAAAAATTACAGCAAAGCACCATATTTGTAAAATATGTGACAAGTTCCTTCGTACGAGACCATACAGGGGCCTACTGGATGTCTTGGCGTGCATGTCTTTCCAAAGTGTTGGCACTGGGTTGGCAGAGCCAATCCTCTAAGGACTGCTCCACAGAGGCATCCCTTCTCAAGATCTGGGAGCTTTGGAACCTCGGGATTGTAATAAGTTCTAATTTCTAGCTCCTTCCACTCTTTCTTAAGTTCCAATCCGCTCCTTGGAATTACTCCTAGGGCCCTCCACTTTGCATCTTTAACTTCAAAGTACTTCCAAATCAGTTCTTGGGCCTTGACATTTCCTTCCCACTTTACAACTCTATTATACTCGTTGATTATTTTCGCTTCTCTCCTCTTTACAAGCCTAATGAGAATCAGTATTCCAAGTAGAACATCAACTGGCTCAAAACCGGCTACGACTTGAGGAATTCCAAACTTTTCTGTGAGATACGCCCATCCTTTCACCCCAATTATTGTAGAGACATGACCAGGATCTATTAAACCGTGAAAAACAGTCCCCGCATTTAGGAGAGCTTCAACTGCAGGAGGGGTTAACCTATGAACGGAATAAATCTTAAAGTTCTCTAGCCCCTCTTCCACAATGCTCTCAAGCATTCCAGCTGTTGGAGCGGCGGTAGTCTCAAACCCAGGAGAAAAGTGCACTACAAGCTTATCTGGATTTTCTTTGGCTATTTTGTAAGAATCATATATAGAGTAAACTATCCTCACATCGTAACCCTGACTCTTTAAGTCTGCAAAGCTTCCTATTGGAGTTGGAATTCTATACATGTCACCAAAAGTAGTGAGAATAATTTCTTCCCTCTCCTCTCTCGCAACTTTCATAATTTCCATCATCTTCACTATGTCCTCAACGGGGGTTATACAGACGGGACATCCTGGGCCACTCATGATTTTTACATTTTCTGGAAGAAGTGATCTGATTCCACTCCTAGTTACTGTGTCCTCATGAGTCCCACAAACGTGCATAAACCTCAGTTCTTCCATTCCTTTAGCTTCCTCTTTAATTTTTTCTAAAATCTTTTGAGCTACAGCTTTGTCTCCAAATTTTTCAAGCATTTACTCACCCCCAATTACTGAGAAAACTTCTTCCCAGGCTTCAAGAATTTCTCTAGCTCTCCTCTCATCTAACTTTTCTATAGCAAAGCCAGTGTGAACTATAACGTAATCGCCAACTTTAACATCACTCAAAAGATCTAACCTAACCTCTCTCTTTATCCCCCCAAAATCAACTATTCCAACGTTACCTCTAATCTCAACAACCTTTCCTGGGACTGCAAGACACATTTTATTCTCACCATTAGAGGGTTTGATTTAGACTTTTTAGGGGTTTTTGAAACTTGAAGTTTTCAACCTTTTCCCTTTTCTTAATCCCTTTAATAATACACACATTTATTCGAAATATTTTCGACTTTACACAACTTTTACTTAAAATCATTCGAAAAATTATTTCCAATTTAAATGAAAATCGTTATAAATGTCTAGATTGAGTATTATCTCGAAATAAAACATTCTGAGGTGATCAAAATGGCCGAGAAAAAAAGGAGAAGGGTTGTAATTCTGGGTGCTGCGGGTAGAGACTTCCACAACTTCAACGTCTTTTTCAGAGATAACCCAGATTACGAGGTTGTTGCCTTCACTGCCACCCAAATTCCAGATATAGAGGGGAGAATATATCCCCCAGAGCTAGCTGGTGAACTGTATCCAAATGGAATTCCAATTCTACCAGAAGATGATTTGGAAAAGATAATCAAAGAGCATGATGTTGACATAGTGGTTTTCGCGTACTCTGACGTTTCTCACGAACACGTCATGCACTTAGCAAGTAGAGCCCACAGTGCTGGGGCTGACTTCTGGCTACTTGGACCAAAGAGCACAATGCTAAAGTCAAGCAAGCCCGTTGTAGCCGTAACTGCAGTCAGAACAGGATGTGGAAAGAGCCAGACCTCAAGAAAAGTGGCCCAAATCCTCCAAGAGATGGGATTCAAGGTAGTTGCAGTCAGACACCCAATGCCCTACGGTGATCTAAGAAAGCAAGTTGTTCAGCGCTTTGCGACCTTTGAGGACCTCGACAGATATGAGTGTACAATTGAGGAGAGAGAAGAGTATGAGCCATACCTAGAGAGAGGAATGGTAGTATACGCTGGAGTTGACTACGAGAAGATACTGAGGGAGGCAGAGAAAGAGGCCGACATAATCCTCTGGGACGGTGGGAACAACGACTTCCCATTCTTCGAGCCCGACTTATGGATAGTTGTCACTGACCCACACAGACCTGGTCATGAGTTGACACACCACCCAGGTGAAACAAACTTCAGAAGTGCTGATGTTATTATAATCAATAAAATAGACACAGCCCCACCAGAGAACATACAGAAGATTAGAGAGAACATTGAAAAGATAAATCCAAATGCTATAGTCATTGAAGCAGCATCACCAATCTTCGTGGACAAGCCAGAGCTAATCAAGGGTAAGCGCGTTCTCGTAGTTGAGGATGGTCCGACCCTCACCCATGGTGGAATGAGCTTCGGTGCAGGTTACATAGCAGCCAAGAAGTTCGGAGCTAAGGAGATAGTAGATCCAAGGCCATACGCTGTTGGGTCAATAATTGAAACATACAAGAAGTACCCACACCTAAGCAACATACTCCCAGCAATGGGATACGGCAAGAAGCAGATCAAAGAGCTAGAGGAAACAATTAACAGAGCAGATGCAGACGTTGTCGTTATGGGAACTCCAGTAGACCTAAGAAGATTCATGAACCTCAACAAGCCTGCAGTAAGAGTCAAGTATGAGCTTGAGGAAATAGGCAAGCCAAAGCTCAGAGACGTTCTTGAGGAGTGGGTAAAGAAGTGTGAAAAGCTCAAGAAGTAAAGTATCTTCCCTCTATTTTCTTTGTTTCGCCTCTTTTCTTTAAATTTGAGACAACATTTTGACTACACCTTAAGCTTTTATTTAAACATTTTGAAACCATTAGTTCATCATCTTCCTACAAAAAGATTTGCTTCAAAAACGAAAAGATTAAAATATCTATGTCCATAAATTTACCTTAGTAAGTGCGTTTTGCCATGTATAATCTTATGGTGAGGTATTATGGTAATAGATGAAATATTAGAGTTAGTACCCTCGATACCAGACCCATTCGTTAGGGTATTAACATATGGGAGAATAGGAGTATATTTGTCTAAAATAAAAGATCCCAGGGCAGGAAAAGCATTCAGAAAAGCTTTCGAAGAATTATCAAAAATAGAAGATCCTTATATTTTAGTAAGAGCTCTTCTCGCCATTGGATATTCAACAAGTTTAGCAGGGCTTAAATCAGCAAAGAAAGCATTTAGAGAGGCCATATCATCGGCACAACTTCTTCCAGAGGAAATTCAGGACATTGTAAAAGCCGAAGCAATCGATTATTTGCTTTCATTAAAAGACACTGACGAAGCGGTATTTTATGCCGTGGAGATTAAGAACAAGAAGCTTAGAAACAAAAAACTTCTTGAAATACTCGAAAAAGTTTTAGAAAATTTGGAAGGGGAAAAACTAAACAAAATATATAAAAGAAGGAAAGTACTCCTAATTCTCGAAACTATTGAGGAGCCCTATAGAGAGGAGGCAATAGTCAAGTCAATTAAACCACTACTTTCACTAGGAGAATACAAGCTTGTTCTTGAGTTAATAAACTCTATAGGGAGCAAACTCTGGATAGCACAGGCATTAAATGAGGTTCTAGAATTTTTGAAGAATAATGAGGAAAACTCAGAAATAGTAAAAATTTTGATAGAAGAGAGTGAGGAGCTGGCTAAAAAAGTGGGAGAAGATATAAGGGAAGATATTGCCTACATATTTGCAATTCACGGATTTATCCAACAATCGATTGAAGTATTAAAGACAATACCGCCCACCACGCAAAGAATAATAGTTAGGGAAATTCTAACTTCTCTACTTTCTAAAGAAGACTTAGATAAGCTGAAAATTTTAATGGAAAGCCTTCCCCCTGATATGGTCCTAATGGTTAAGGATATCATATTTAGGATTCTAGAGAGGGGTTCTCCCAAGATGGAGCCAATGATTCAAGTCCTCCTCGAGAAAGAGGGAATAAGCGAAGACATACTAGTAGGAATAACAAAGTATTATTTAGAGCTCAACAACCTTCAACAGGCAGTTAGAGTAATAAAAAGAATTAATAGCGAACGGCACAGGTCAGTTGCCTTAGGATTCCTAGCCCATTATCTCATTAGAATTGGGCGTGTTGGAGATGCTATTGACGTTGTTTTGAATATTAAAGATAGAGGTATTGCTTCAAAACTTGCTTCCGAACTTTTAGTAAAAGTGGTAGAGGGGAAAGTCAATGAGAAGATTAATACTAAGAAGGAAGCTATTGCAAGATAGAATATTCATTCTAGATCGAATCCTCGAAGGACTATCTAAGAAAACCCTAAGAGAGGAGAGCATAGACGAAGCATACTTAATGCTAAAAAGAATTCTAAAAGAGACAACAGATCAAAGGTTATTGGAGGCCTTTGAGAGCATTGTTACTGTTAGGGCCACGTTAAAAAACATTAATGAAGAAGAGGCAAATAAGCATATAGAAAACGCTAGGGAGATGATAAAAAGGTATCTAGAGGGGAAGAAATATGATTGAAACCATCACTATAAGGACTTCCAAAGAAGTTGAAATAATAGATATAACGGAAAAAGTCCAGGAAATCGTTAGAAAAAGTGGCATCGATAATGGAATTGCCGTTGTCTATACTAGGCATACCACCACAGGAATAATAGTAAATGAGAACGAGCCAAGGCTCCTTAACGACATAGAAAATATTCTCTCAAAATTAATTCCCAAAGGTGCAGGATACAGACACGATTCTATAGATAACAACGCCCACTCTCACCTCAGAGCTATAATACTTGGCCCAAGCGTGACTATTCCAATAGTAAATGGCCAACTTATGTTAGGAACTTGGCAGAGCATTCTCTTTGTAGAGTTAGATGGACCCAGGAGAAGAGAAGTTTATGTAAAAGTATGTAAATGTTAACCTCCGCTTACGGGAGGAAATACTCCAACAACATCCCCATCCTTTAACTCTTCATCCCAGCTTACATACCTTCCATTTACGGCAATGTTAACATCGGCATCCTCATCGTATCCTTCTCCAAAGACCTCCTCCTTAAATTTTTCATGTCTTTTCTTTATTTCTTCTATCAAGTCCCTAACTCTAGCTCCCTCTGGAAGCTCAATCTCCTCTTCATCAACTCCTGCAAGTTGCCTAAATCTAGCAAAGTACTTAACCTTAACCTTGACCATACTATCACCTCCTAAAACGAGAACAACGTTACCGTTACTTCTTCTCCCTCATCAAGGCTTTCTACATTCTCGGGAATTTCCACAAAACCATCTGCCTCCACAAAGCTTGTGACTGCTCCGCTTCCCTTCAAGATAGGAACCGCTACATCTCCCTCAAGTTTAACTGGGAGGAATTGTCTTCTTCCCTTTACCGAAAATACTTTATGCTTAATTTTCGCCTTAACCTTCTTAATTTTTCCTTCCCTTCCAAGTAGCCTCAAAAGCAGGGGAGCAACTAAGAGGGTGAAGTTTGTTAAGCAACTTGTTGGATACCCAGGAAGACCAAAGACTGGTTTACCATCTATATCACCTATTATTGTGGGTTTACCTGGCTGAATTGCAATTCCGTGAACTTTAACTTCTCCAAGCTCCTCTATTACCGACGCTGTTAAGTCCTTCATTCCCCCACTTGCCCCCCCACTAATAACGATAATATCTCCAACTTCTAAGGCTTGAAATATCATTTTTTTGAGGCTTTCTTTATCATCTTGTGCTATTCCAATGAATATTCCCTCTCCCCCTATTTCATTTACGGCATCAACTATTGCCCTACCATTTATGTCGTATATTTGCCCAGGCTTAAGCTCTTCACCTGGGAGAACAATTTCATTCCCCGTACTTATGACCGCAACTTTAGGCTTTTTAAAGACCTTTACTTTTAAAAATCCTACAGCAGAAAGCAGGGCAGTTTCTTTAAACGTCAGCTTAGTTCCTTTTTTAATTAAAAGCTGACCCTTTTTTATGTCAGTTCCTTTCTTCATGACTCCTAACCCTGGGTATGCAGGCTTGTAAATTCTTATAGTGTCTCCTTCTCTCTCCACTTCTTCAAAAGGTATTACAGCATCTGCATTCTCTGGTAGCATTGCCCCAGTTGTAATGTAGACTGCCTCTCCCCTACTAAGCTTTACTAAAGGCTCCTCTCCTGCATGAACATTACCAATTACTTTAAGTTCCACTGGATTGGCCTCACTGGCCATAAAAGTGTCCTCCGCCCTAACGGCATATCCATCAACAGTTGATCTATCGAAGGGGGGAATATCTAGGGGAGAGTAAATATCCTCCGCAACTATTCTCCCCAGTGCTTTATCTAGTGTAACTTCCTCACTCTCTATTTCAAGTTTAAAGCTATTGATTATTGAAAGTGCTTCCTCCAGTGACACTACCTTCAGAAATGCCATATTATCAACCTCCAAGTGCTCGGCAGGTGGCGCCGGGGCGGGGATTTGAACCCCGGTGGGCGAACGCCCACGGGATCTCGAGTCCCGCGCCTTCCCTGGCTAGGCTACCCCGGCGCTCCCAATTTCTTCATACCTGGGAATTTATAAAGTTTAACTCATTCAGTTGTTACTATCACAGAATCTTTTTCAACAATGATTGTGTGCTCAAATTGCGTCACAATACCATTTCTAATTTCTTTGAGCACGGGGTATCCATATATGGATCCAGCCTTTTCAAGGGTTTTTAAGGCCAATTTAAGCTGTCCTTCGGGCATCTCGTTCTGAAGCCACCTGTAGGCAAAAGGCAAGGTTTTATACTCTCTCTTTATCTTAGCCAAAAGGAACCTAGCTTGGACCATTCTAACTGGAGCATCTCTAACATACATGTAGATTAAGGTTGGAGGAACCTCAATTACTTGACCAGCCCCTGTAGTGGCAAAGGGCTCAATTGCAAAAACATCTCCTTCCTTCAGAACATAGTTGTCGTGGGGCCTGTAAATGTTTGGGATGCTAATTCCCGCATGAAGCTTATACCTTTCTATCTTATGTCCACTTAGGTTAACTATTGGGTTAAATCCTCTCTTTCTAATTTCATTCTCTATTGCCTTCCCTAGTTCCTTTATCTCTACTCCAGCCCTAGCTACAGAGATTGCAGCGTTTAATGCTTCTTTGGCAGCCTCCATAAGCTCGTCTTCCTCCATCCCAACCCTGACTGTAACCGCAGTGTCGGCAATATATCCATCTATGTGAACCCCCACGTCGATCTTTAGATAATCCCCCTCTTTCAGAACAGTAGTATCTCCCTTGTAAGGAGTATAGTGAGCTGCAATTTCATTAATTGATAAATTTACTGGGAAAGCAGGTTTACCCCCAAGTTCCATTATCATCTTTTCTATAGACTCTGCAAGTTCTAACAACAACATCCCAGGTCTAGCAAGTTTAATAGCTTTCTCTCTTACTTTTTTTGCTATTTCTCCGGCTTTCATAAGTTTTTCAGTATCCATTAGCTCACCCTAATTTAAAGATAAAGGAAAACTTTAAAGACTTTTATGTCTAAATTTTCCAAACCTTAACATATACTCCAGAAGAATCTAACTGAGAGTCTCGTATTATTCTCCATTTTCCTTCAAAAAAAGCACAAGAGTGAGTATTATTGCCTACCAATGAGACGTAGTATCTTCCATTTGTGACGCTTGCGAAGACGTCTTGAATTTTATCTAGGGGGAGCGTATCTTCAAAAACTACTTCACCTCCCGAAAGGAAAAAGTAAATCCCAAGAGCAGTGTCGAAATCTCTCACTATTTTAGTTAAAAGAGCTTCAAATGGCATCTTAAGTTTTAATGGATTGTCGAGTAATTTTGGGATAAGCTCTAATATTAAATCCTCGGGAGTTCTATACTTTTTCACGGGAATAGAAAACAGAATATGAACTTCATCATTTATGATAATCTCCTCCTCATTATTCTCAACATCTCCTATCACATAAATTTCCGAGAATATTCCGTCCCTTAAACTGAACACACCAACAACTCTTGGATGTATATATTCTTTTACTTCTCTCCAGACTTCTCTTATTTTATCAAAATCCGTCATTGAATGAGCTACACTTCCTATTTCTTCATGAGTTTCAAATGTCCTAATACTTCCATACTCCATTTCCATCAGTATCGCTCTTGAGACTATGATTTATAAACCTTTCTTTAATTGATATGAAAATTCAATTCTATCTTGTTTTTGTAATAATAATAAAAATCTAGAAGAGATCAAAGAAATTTATACTTAATGTTGTAATTAACTCTTGCTCCCTACAACTTGTTCCCACTTTTTTCTAGTTTTCTTTAAGCACCCAGGAGGCATTAGATCTCTCTCGGGACAATAGCCAAACTGAATGCACCTAGGCCCAAGTTTAGCCCACTTTATTATCGGCCTTATATCATCCCTCTTCGCCATCTCCTCTAACATCTTCCATGCAACTTCCCTAATCTCCCATTGAGCCCTTTCACATAGTCTAAGGCCAAAGAAGTGCTTCAATTCTCTCAAGTTCATCGTCACAATTATCTTCGTTTTCACAGCTTGAGGAAGAATGAATCGAGCATCTTCCTGGTGAACTCCCCTATTTATGCTCTCCTTGTAAAGGCTTATTGTCTCAGCCATGACCTTCTTCCATTTTTCATAAAGCTCTCTATCTTTCTTTATCGATTCAGGAATTACAAACGTTTCCTCAACGTTCTCCTCGTCAAGAACAATGTAACGCTGGCTTTGCTGGGTGTAGCTGGCTATTCTATGCCTCACAAGTTGATGAGTACAAACCCTACTACAACCTTCGATTGAGAAAGTAAACGTTGCATGCTCCAAAATGCTCTCATGACCATAACCCAATATCCGAGGGAGATGCTTTTCTACATCATTCTCACTTATCCTTTCAAATGATTCCGTGCTCCATTCCCCCCAATAGCTTATAAGGGCAGCCCAAGTTATTGTTTCTAAGGGCCTCTTTGTATAGTTAACGAGCGTAACACGAACCATTTCTTACCCCCCACTTCATGTCCTTCAATATCTTGATATGGTTTTCCATACTAACCCCTATGAAAAGATCATAAGTGGCATAATAATCCACTAAGTAAACTTTTGCCATTATTATGATTAATTGACGATCAAAAAGTTTTAACCCTAGTTCCCACCATCTGTGAAGTTGTATAATCTGTCCAGATTCACGGCCAGAATCGCCCCTAAAATCCTGACAACCAACCCCCTCAAACTAACACTCCTGCTCGGCTTCAGAAGAAACTCAGAAAACTTCGAAAACAAAGTCTCAATCCTCCTGCGAAAGTCAGACAAGTACTTGTAAAACTTCTTCTCCTCCAGATTACTAACCTGATTCTCCCGCTTCACCGGCGTGTAAACAACGCCAAACTTCAGGAATTCCTCCTGAAGTTCTCTACTAACATACCCCTTATCCAAAAACAGAAAACAGCCAGAAAACTCCTCAACAATCACCCAGAACTTTTCCCTGACAACACTCACATCATGCTTATTCGCCGGATCAACAGACAGTAAAGCCAGCAAATTTCCATCAGAGTAACAGGTCAGCTTGTACCCATAGTAAAACTTTTTTTAGAGGGAACAAACCCAACTGCGGGCTTTTCAGAGATGATTTCTGAAGAACCCTTCTTCTCCTTCCTGTTTTTTCTGGCCAACTCCTTGGTCTGAATGGGTTTTGAGTCCAGTATTCTAACGTATTCTCTGGCGTGTTTTTTGAATAATTCTTCCTGCGCTAGGAGCAGGAGTTTTTCGTGCCTGTTCAAGCGTTCTGTTAGTTTGTTGTACCTGATTTTGGGGAACAGCTTCATTTCTTCGATTAGGACTCTGTAAGCGTGCTTGTAAACTCCTCCGAAGTGCAGGTGGGCTAGTATTGCGAAGGTTATCAGGTCGTAGAGGCTGATTACTTCCCTGCGAGTGTTTTTCGGGTAGTGTTTGCTGACTATCGGATAGATTTCGGATTTTATGATCAGGATTTCCTGCTGAAAGTTCATAACAACCACCAACCAATCAAAAAAATTTAAGTACTTAATAATTCTAACGACCTGATGGGAACTAGGGTAAAAGTTTTATGTAGTTTTATTACTATTCATGATTTGGTGAATACACTATGTCCAGAAGAAAATTCTTAGTTAGAGTCCTATTGTTGATATTCTTAAGTGGGAACATGGTAAATGCTCTGAATTATTTGGCGAGCAATGAAGATTCGATAACCAGAATACTGGGCTACGATGTCTACAAGATCGAAGGCTCTGGAAATTACACTATCTATTACCCACTCCCCAATGGAAGCATTAAAGTCTTAAAAAGGGGAAAAGCAGGGGGCATTTTCCCAGTTTTCGTTAAAGTTCCTAGAGAAGAGTGGGTAGGAAAGCTTTCGACATCCGGAGAAGCCCTTTACGCACCTCCAACCCCACTAATCCTATACATTACCCCAGATGGAAAGTTAGGAGTTAAGAGTATTACCGCAAGTAGGATTAGGCTTGAGAATGAAGAGGACTTAAACTTAAAAGACTTAAACTTAAAAGGGAGTTACCAAGCCCAGTCCTCATGCCCAAATGGTTGGATCGACTTTGGAGGGAGGTACTGCTTAAGCCCCAACTGGGATTTCCACTTTGAAAGCAACGCAAAAACAAAAACCTTTGACGAATGGATAACAATAACGGGGCTAAAAATAGAGAATAACGTGGCAGAAGAAGTATACTTTGCCTGGGATTTATCTCTTAGTAGTAGTACTTATAGTTACTGGACGATTGGGATTGATGTTGGTCCTTTCACAGTGCTCAGCGTATCCAAGGGGCATAAGTTTGAAGGACAAGCGTTATATATAAGTTACCAGTCTAAAGGGCCTTTGGTGGTTGATTCAGACACTTGGGAGCGTTATCTTAGTATTAGGGTTGAGTATATTATAGTTCATTCCAAGGTTCCTGCTTATGATAAACTTGCCAGGGAGTACGTGTGGATAGAAATTGCGCAGACATATCCAGTCAAAATACACAGCACTGGGGAATACACAATAAGGGAGTCTTCTACAAGGGGGATTTACTTTACAGAGTCTAATGGGAATAATCCTCCGAGGATTACTACAACTCCCAACATCTGGAGCCTCCCAAAGGAAGCGGAGTGGAAGAGGACGTGGATTAGCAATACTGGAGACTGGGAGGATGCTATTTATATTAAACAATCTCAAAGTTATTCATTCTCTTCCACTTCCAGCTTGAGTATCCCGATTGGTTATGCTGGTGGTAGGTATCTCTCGAGTATTAGTCCAACTCTTGGAAGGCTTGCAAGTGCATTAAGCTTGACATTTGGATTCTATAAATACATGAATGTAGCATCATATGCAAAATATAGCGTCGATATTAAGCCTAGAAGGGATTGTTATGCTATGTACAGTATTTTGAATGTTAAAGTTGGGGAGAGTGGGCCCAAAGTTGAGGTTCCACTCGTGTTCGGTGTCATTACTGACGGCAAAACCCCAACACCACCCTGCAACCCAGAAACAAACTTATGCATCACCACCACAAATAAAATCAAAGAAACATAATCACCCCTGTAGAAGCTGAGCGCTCTTCTTCAATTTCTTCTCTTTTCCCTATTCTGTATACAAAGGGAGGTTTGACAATATACAATTCGTTTAATTCGCTCGTATTCGCAATTTTAAAGGATTCAGATCAGAATTGTATACATAAGCCTCGGAACTGTAGGTTTTGACCATATTAATGTTCATCAACAGGGAGGAAGAGCTAAATCTTTTGAGAGAGACGATTGAAAAAAGAATTGAGGAGTGGGGATGATTAGTGTGGGAATTAGAGGATTTTGGGGCTTTGAATCAAGGTTCTCACCAAAAAACATTACTATGGTTGAAGTTTGAATAAAGCAGATTAAAACTTCTCTCTGGTGTCAAGTTATTGATCAAAGACCTTTATATTTTGCTTGCCCTTACAAGAAAAGCATTGATAAAGACTGCAATAAATCCGAAAAGGAAAAGTAATAGATATGGTAATGGACGAGAAGATAGTCCTATATACCTCCCAGGAGATCGCAGAAGAGCTGGATCTTAAGCTGTTATCAGAAAAGTGTTGAAATACGTGGGGGCCGCTCCCTACCTATAATGTTATCTTGCCAATCTCACCGCAAGGTTTAAAAATTCTTAATAAGCATAGAGTTTCGAGTATGGACCGGTAGCCTAGCCAGGATAGGGCGGCGGCCTCCTAAGCCGCAGGTCCGGGGTTCAAATCCCCGCCGGTCCGCCAAGTTCTTTTTAGACTTTTTTTGAGATTATTTTCTTGGGTACGATCAAGAAACTTATGATATTTAGGATAACTTTTAGGAGAACTTCAAAATCCTCATAATTCCAAAAAAATATCATGAAAGCTTTAAATTTTAAATAGTATGATATTAATTGTAATCACTTGGTGATAATATGAAAGCGAAAGTTGTTATTAATCTGGTAAAGATAAATAAAAAAAATAATTCCAGATAAAATATATGTATATAGGCTCTTTAATGACCCAGAGGAAGAACTTCAAAAAGAGGGATATTCTATTTATCGCCTTGCATATGAAAACGTTGGTATTGTTATTGATCCAGAGAATCTGATTATTGCCACCACAAAAGAGCTTGAATATGAGGGAGAATTTATTCCCGAGGGTGAAATATCATTCTCGGAATTGCGTAATGACTATCAGAGTAAACTTGTCTTAAGATTGTTGAAGGAGAATGGAATAGGTGAATATGAATTATCGAAACTTCTTAGGAAGTTTAGAAAACCAAAAACTTTTGGGGATTATAAGGTCATTCCAAGCGTTGAGATGAGTGTGATAAAGCATGATGAAGATTTTTATTTAGTAATTCATATAATTCATCAAATACAATCAATGAAAACACTGTGGGAGCTTGTAAACAAAGACCCTAAAGAGCTTGAAGAGTTTTTAATGACTCACAAGGAAAATTTAATGCTGAAGGACATTGCGTCACCACTTAAAACTGTTTATAAGCCTTGCTTTGAAGAGTATACTAAAAAACCAAAACTTGATCATAATCAAGAAATAGTAAAGTACTGGTATAATTATCATATTGAAAGATATTGGAATACTCCAGAAGCTAAATTAGAGTTTTATAGAAAATTTGGCCAAGTTGATTTAAAACAACCTGCAATTCTAGCGAAATTTGCATCTAAAATAAAGAAAAACAAAAATTACAAGATATATCTCTTGCCCCAATTAGTTGTCCCAACTTATAACGCCGAACAATTAGAAAGTGACGTGGCGAAAGAAATTTTAGAATATACAAAACTGATGCCAGAAGAACGTAAAGAGCTTTTAGAAAACATCCTTGCAGAAGTTGATAGTGACATTATAGACAAATCATTAAGTGAAATTGAAGTAGAAAAAATTGCACAAGAATTGGAAAACAAAATAAGGGTTAGAGATGACAAAGGGAACAGTGTACCAATTTCTCAATTAAATGTTCAAAAATCTCAATTACTACTTTGGACGAATTATTCACGAAAATATCCAGTTATATTGCCTTATGAAGTTCCAGAAAAGTTCAGAAAAATACGGGAGATACCAATGTTTATAATTCTAGATTCAGGACTTCTTGCCGACATTCAAAATTTTGCAACTAATGAATTCAGGGAGTTAGTAAAGAGCATGTACTATAGTCTTGCCAAAAAATACAATAGTCTTGCCAAAAAAGCAAGGTCAACAAATGAAATAGGATTACCCTTTTTAGACTTTCGTGGGAAAGAAAAGGTTATAACTGAAGATTTAAACTCTGACAAAGGTATTATAGAAGTTGTGGAGCAGGTATCTAGTTTCATGAAAGGAAAAGAACTAGGCCTAGCCTTTATAGCTGCAAGAAATAAACTTTCATCTGAGAAGTTTGAGGAAATTAAAAGGAGACTCTTTAATTTAAATGTAATATCTCAAGTGGTTAACGAAGATACTTTAAAAAATAAAAGAGACAAATACGATAGAAATCGACTTGATCTATTTGTCAGACACAACTTACTTTTTCAAGTATTATCTAAACTTGGAGTAAAGTATTATGTGCTAGATTACAGGTTCAATTATGACTACATCATTGGAATTGATGTTGCTCCCATGAAGCGTTCTGAGGGATATATAGGTGGTAGTGCCGTAATGTTTGACTCTCAAGGTTACATACGAAAAATTGTCCCAATTAAAATTGGTGAACAAAGAGGAGAATCAGTTGACATGAATGAGTTTTTCAAAGAAATGGTTGATAAATTTAAAGAGTTCAATATTAAGCTAGATAATAAGAAAATACTACTTCTAAGAGATGGAAGAATTACTAATAACGAAGAAGAAGGGCTCAAGTATATTTCCGAGATGTTTGATATTGAGGTGGTCACGATGGACGTGATAAAAAATCACCCTGTGAGAGCCTTTGCTAATATGAAAATGTACTTTAACCTAGGTGGTGCAATATACCTAATCCCCCATAAGCTCAAACAAGCTAAAGGAACACCAATACCAATAAAGTTAGCCAAAAAGAGGATAATTAAGAATGGAAAAGTCGAGAAGCAGAGTATCACTAGACAGGACGTCTTAGATATCTTCATTTTAACTCGTCTTAACTATGGGAGTATTTCTGCTGATATGCGGTTGCCAGCACCCGTTCACTATGCTCACAAGTTTGCAAATGCAATCAGAAATGAATGGAAAATAAAAGAAGAGTTCCTTGCTGAGGGATTTTTGTATTTTGTTTGACATTAACTTTTTCTATTTAAACAATTTCTAACCTCTATCAGTCTCAATCCCTCCATAAAACTCTTTTCTTAATTACTTTGTCTTCTAAAAGTCTAACCCTTTAGTATGAGATATAGTAAATTGTATGCTTTCCCTGAACTCCTTGGCTACCTTCATTATCTCTCTTAATCCTTCAGTAAGCCTGAGAACTAGAACTAAATTCCTCAACTTATAGCCTTTTTTTATAGTTCCCATAATATTTTTTGCTCAAAGGCTATTTTCCAAACTTCAGTGTATTCCCAAATAAATTGTCTATGCTCCTATGTTCTTAAAAGGACAGTAAAAGAGATATAAAAGGTTTCCTGTTCTCGGGAGAACAGGAGCTGTAAGTTGACTCTAATAACGTATTAGTCTGGAATCTTAAAATCGGGAGGTTCTAGAGAAAGATAAAAAAGAACTCTCAAGTTGAAACTTCTCAGAAATATATTGAAACGAAAAAATATTTTTAATGCAGTATGGAAAACTTAATCTGGCGATGACGAAGGGTGACGTCCCTGAGTGGTGATGAAGCCCGCGATAGCTGAGCAATTCTTTTAACTATTGTTTTTGATTTAAATGTGGGTGCTTAACAATGAAGACTTTTCTCACCGAGCAACAGATAAAGGTGCTAATGTTGAGAGCTAAAGGATATAAGCAGAGTGAAATTGCAAAAATTCTTGGAACAAGCAGGGCAAACGTTAGCATTTTAGAAAAGAGAGCTATGGAAAAAATTGAGAAAGCTCGAAATACATTACTGCTCTGGGAGCAGATAAACTCAAAGGTGATAGTGGAAATTAAAGCTGGAGAAGATATATTTAGTATACCCGAAAAGTTCTTCAAAAAGGCAGACAAAGTAGGAGTAAAGGTTCCTTACAGTACAGCTGAAATCATAACGTTTTTAGTTGAACATGCGCCAGTTGAAGATAGGCTTGCTAAGAGGGATTTTGTGCTATTTCTAGATTCAAAGAATAAGTTAAGAATTGGTGATTGCCTAGTCATAGAAGAGATTAAAGAGGATTAAACTATTAGTAAAATCTCTACTTCTAAATTTTATGAATCCCTGATCAGCGTCTATTGTGACGATTAAGGACAGTCAAATAAAAAGGAAAGTTAAAGAGCAAGCATTTCTTTCGCTGTCTTTACTCCCAAGTCAAAAGCTCTCATGTTGATCTCTACAGCTTTTGGAGGAACACTAAGCTTTATTACATCTCTTACATGATCCTCAGACAATGGGAATCCTGGGGTTTGTGTCAATGCTCCAATCAAAACAACGTTTGTCGTAACAACGTGTCCAGCTTCTATAGCGAGCTTTTCTGCATCAAATGCCAGAAATCTCCCCCCAAAATCCTCTTCCACGATTCTCTTTATCTCCTCTAGGCTTGGATATCTTGCAATCCCCATAGAAACTTGAACTGGTGGGATTGGCCTGGCATTTGTAAATACAAGACCTCCCTTCTTTAAGTAGTTAATGTACCTCAAAGCCTCTACAGGCTCAAAGCTAAGTATAACGTCTGCCTTTCCCTCTGGGACCATTGCACCATACACTTCCTCTCCAAAGCGGACATAAGCTATAACGCTACCAAAACGCTGGCTCATTCCGTGAATCTCGCCGACTCTAACCTTATATCCAGCCCTAAGAGCGGCCCAACCAAGAATATTAGCAGCAGTTAGAATTCCCTGTCCTCCAACTCCAGTGATCACAATGTTATACTCCTTCAGGCTCATAGCTCTCCCTCCCTAACCTTCTCAAAAGCTCCAAATGGACATACTTGAGCACATCCACCACATCCCCAACACATTAGTGGATCGACTCTAGCCTTCTTCTTTTCAGCATCCCAATAAATTGCTGGACATCCATAAGCATTTATACAGACCTTACATCCAGTACACTTTTCTTCGTTGACTTGATAAATTGGCCACTGCTTTCCTTCTCTCCTGAGCTGCCCAATTCTATAGAGGGCACAGGCTCTTCTTGAAACTACGACACTAACTCCCTCAACTTCCAAAGCTTTCTTTATCGTCTCATAGGTAGCTTTTATGTCGTAAGGATCGACAACAGCAACAAAATCAGCTCCCATTGCAGCAGCAACTTCTTCGATAAGTATCCTTCTTCCTTCTCCATGTGGAGTCTCACCAGTACCTGGGTTGGGCTGATCTCCAGTCATTGCAGTCACTAGGTTGTCCATGACAACTATGAGGACATTTGAGCGATTGTATATGGCATTAGCTAATGCTGGCAAACCCGTGTGGAAGAACGTTGAATCCCCTATTGTGGCAACTATAACCTTCTTCTCCTTTCCAGTCTTCCTCTGTTCTTCACTCAAAGCTCCATTAAGGGCTATGCTAAGTCCATGAGCAATCCCTATTGATCCCCCCATAGCTATGGTAGTATCAACGGTCTTTAATGGCGGAAGAACTCCAAGAGTGTAACAACCGATGTCACTTGGATATATAGCCTTTGGACCAGCTGCCTTTCTTATAGCAAAGAATGTATTCCTATGAGGACATGCTGGACAGAGGCTAGGTGGCCTAGGAGGAACGATCTCCTGAACCTTCTTATACTTCTCATCAATCTCTTCAAACTTTATTGGAGTGCTAACTCCAAGGAACTTGGCTATTGCCTCTACAGCTCTCCTCGTTGTCATTTCGTAAACCCTTGGAACTAAGTCTTTCCCATGGATTGGAATTCTTACGTCATTATCATAAGCCCATAGCTTAACTTGCTCCTCTACTACAGGTTCGAGTTCCTCAACAATGAGAACCTTTTCAAGCCCATCGAAGAACTTCTCAAGGAGAGCATAGGGAACGGGGAACGGTGTTCCAAGCTTCAATATTCTTATGTTTTCCATGCCTAACCATGCCAAAGCTTCCTTAACATAAGCATAGCTCAATCCTGGGGCTATTATTCCCACCTTTCCGTCTCCTTCAATCCAATTAAAAGGAGAACTCTCAAATTCTTTTCTGTACTTCTCTATAGTTTCAAGTAGCCAGAGGTGCTTCTTTCTCTGGAATGCAGGAATATCTACATACCTCTCTGGGTTCTTTTTGAATTCTCCAAACTTTCTCTTACCTTGCTTTATTTCCTCGGGAAGCTCTCCTAAGACCACATCACCCCTCATATGAGAGCTTCTTGTGGTTGTTCTAAGAATTACCATTTGCCCATACTTTTCACTGATCTCAAATCCATATTTCACAATATCCTTTGCTTCTTGGACACTTGAAGGCTCTAAAACTGGAATGTTCGCGAACTTTCCTATTGCCCTTGTATCCTGTTCATTTTGGCTACTCCACATGCTTGGGTCATCTGCAACCATTACTATGAATCCACCGTTAACTCCCATGTAGCTAACCGTCATGAAACTGTCCATTGCAACGTTCAATCCAACATGCTTCATCGCAGTCATTGCCCTTAATCCAGCCCAGGAAGCGCTTAATGCGGTCTCAAATGCTACCTTTTCGTTAGTAGAGTATTCCATATAAACTCCAGCCCTCTTTGCAACAGCGGCCATTGTGTCAGTTACTTCAGAACTTGGTGTTCCTGGGTAAGCAGCAAAAACAGCGATATTCCCCTCCAAAGCTCCTCTAACTATTGCCTGATTTCCTAAAAGGAGAACCCTTTCTCCAGGTTTGTCCCACAAAACTATATCAGTAACTTTAACCATTTACCCCACCTCCAACATTCTTAGCCTGTTGCACCAGGGCATAAGCAGCGGCAGCTACATCTTCTGGCCTTTCGTAAGTTGGAATTCCATTCTTCTCCAACAATTCTTTAGCCTTTTCACTAACATAACCAGCCATAAATAAAGCCAATACAGGTTTTCCATTATTAACCTCTTTTACAGCTCTAATTATTCCTTCCGCATGCTCAGTAGGTGTCATTCCAGCAAAAGTTGGAACAACACATATTGCTATTAGAATATCAACGTTTGGATCTTGAAGAAGCAATTTTGCCGTTCTATAATAATCTTCTCCCCTAGCACTCGCAATCATGTCAACTGGATTTTTAACTGCAGCCATTGGCGGAAGGAAAGATCTAAGTTCCTCTATTGTTTTCTCCTCTAAGTTTGCGAGTTTGAGCCCCCTCTTATCTATTTCATCTGCGGTTAAAACTCCCGGGCCTCCCGCATTGGTCATTATTGCTACTCTGTTCCCTTTGGGTAGAGGCTGAGTAAAGGCCCTTGCCATGCTGAGCATCTCATCTATCGTATTTGCAACTAAAACTCCACTTTGTTTGAATGCAGCTTCATAAATTTTCCAACTCCCTGCTAGTGAACCAGTATGACTTGCTGCTGCTCTAGATCCACTTTCACTCTTTCCAGCCTTTAAGGCTATAACAGGCTTCTTCTTTGTGACTTTCTTTGCAACTTCAATGAACCTCCTTCCATCTTTTATCCCCTCAATGTAGAGCGCTATAGCCTTGTCTTCCTGGGTGTCTGCTAGATATTCCATGAGGTCGGCAAAATCTAAGTCTGCCATGTTTCCAACGCTTATGAATTTTGAGAATCCAATGTCCTCTTTTATTGTCTTGTAGACTATTCCCGCGCCCAACGCTCCACTTTGGCTTATGAAGGCAACATTTCCTTTCTTTGCCACTGTAATGAATGTTGCATTCAAGTTCGCATGGGTGTTCATTATTCCCACACAGTTAGGTCCTATTATTCTCATTCCATACTTGTGGGCTATCTCTACGAGCTCCTTTTCCTCCCTTTTTCCTTCCTCCCCAGTCTCCCCAAATCCAGCGGTTATTATAACTACTCCCTTCACACCTTTTTCTCCACATTCAATTAACGTCTGCTTGACGAATTTCTTTGGGACTACAATTATTGCGAGATCTACTTCCCCAGGAATTTCCTTGACACTCTTGTAAGCTTTAACTCCTTGAACTTCTTCCTCCCTAACATTTACCGGGTATACTTTTCCTCCCTGATATTCTTTTAAATTCTTGAAAACCTCGTAACCAAGCTTTTTTGGATCATTAGAAGCTCCAATTACCGCAATTCCTCTTGGATTAAAGAAGTAGTCAAGCACGCCTATCCACCCATTTCATGCTCGTAAAATTACCTTATAAGGTTTCTTAGGCCTCAATGAACGTTTGAATTCAATAATGAGCAAACCTTACGTTGGTAACAAAATGTTTAAAAAATATTTAAAAATCGTGCTACTATTTTTAACTTTGGTAACACAAATTAGGGAGGGATAAGATGTGCATATCCCAGACGGCCTATTGAGCCCTCCAGTGATAGCCGCTACATATTTGGGTTTTATTGCCGTTCTAGCGTACTCACTTAGAAATCTAAAGGAGTTCCCAGAAGAGAAGATACCACTATTAGGACTTTTTGCAGCAGGAATCTTCGCAGCACAAATGGTCAACTTCCCCATAATTGGAGGAGTTAGTGGGCACTTACTGGGAGGAGCTTTGGTGGCGGTAATTTTAGGCCCACATGCCGCCTTCATTGTAATGACAACGGTTTTACTAATCCAAACATTCTTCTTTGGGGACGGAGGAATAACGGCACTTGGAGCCAACATATTGAACATGGGAGCTGTGGGAGCGTATCTTGGCTACTATATCTACCAGAAAATTAGCAAAGTCAAAGAAGAGCTCGGAATTGCACTTGCAGCCTGGCTATCAGTAGTGATAGGAGCAGCACTAACAGCAATTGAAATAGGAGTTAGTGGAAATGTGCCATTTACAAAAGTGTTCTCCCTTATGGTTGCTTATCATTCGATAATTGGAATTGGAGAAGCACTGATAACCCTGGCCGTTATAAAAGCAGTGAAAGGTAAAGTAGCAAGTATTGGAGGTGTTCCAACATGAAAAGACAAATAATCTTAGGATTTCTTGTTATTATTCTCGCACTAGCAATTACACTTCCCCTGGCTTCCTCGAATCCTGACGGGTTAGAAGCCACTATGGAAAAAGTGGGGCTAGAAGAAAAGATAATATACACAGCCCCTCTAAGCTATGGAGAAAGCTGGATAGAAGGAGTTCTTATGGGGCTCTTGGGAGTTGCAATGGTGTTTGGAACAGCTTACCTAATAGGAATGTTGATCAAGAGGGTATGAGTATGAACGTCCTATTTCTCTTTCTTTATTCCTTCATACTCTCAACTAGGAAGGATATTTATGAGTTATGGTACTTTTTAGTAGTTTTTCTAGCCCTACTTCTTTATTTCAGGCCAAAAAAGTCTATATTCAAATCGCTTCTAGCTCTCTCGGGCATAGAACTTGGAATATTTGCAATGGCTATTTTTAACCCAGGTAAACCAATACTTTCAACACCATTCGGAGAGATAACTGAAGAGGGTATTCAAATGTTTGTGTTACTGTTTTCAAAAGCATTCCTGTCCTCAGCTACAATCCTCACAGTAACGAGTGCAGTGGGCATATCAACAATATTAAATGAACTAAAGGAGCTCAAAGTACCTTCCATTATACTACTTACTCTCGCATTGGCCTATGCCTACCTCGAGTTGTTCAGCCAAGAAATTAAAAGGATGAAGAGGGCATTAGATTCCAGAGCTTTTGGATTGTCTAAAGTAGAGTATTACAAAACCCTGGGGTTAATGATTGGAGAACTAGTGAGAAGAGTATATATAAGAGGGATAAAAGTTAGTTGGGCAATGCAGGCAAGGAATTTTTCTGAATTCCCTACATTTAGTGGGAACAAAAAAGTTCATCCATTATTTATAATACTCACACTAGGAGGTTTCTTCTTATGAAGCAGCCCATAATAGTGGTGGAGAACCTATATTCATCCTACGATGGGAAAAACTACGTTCTTAGAAACGTTTCATTTACAGTAAATGAAGGAGAATTATTTGGGATATTAGGCCCTAATGGTGCTGGAAAATCAACCCTCGTGCTTCACCTTAATGGAATATTAAAAGCAAAAAGGGGAAGAGTACTTGTAAGTGGCATTGATGTTAGGAAAAATCCCAGGGAAGTCAGAAAATTAGTTGGAATAGTGTTCCAAGATCCTAATGACCAGCTTTTTTGTCCAACCGTGAGAGAAGAGGTTGGCTTTGGCCCATATAACCTTGGAGTTAGAGGAAAAGATTTAGAGGATGTTGTCTTTAACTCGCTAAAACTTGTTGGGATGGAAGGCTACATTGATCGAGAGATAAAAAGTTTGAGCTTTGGAGAAAAGAAAAGAGTTGCAATAGCGGCTATTCTAGCAATGAATCCTCAGATAGTCATTTTTGATGAGCCGTTTGCAAACCTTGACTTTAAGGGAAAGAAGCTAGTATGGGATGTTATAAAAACTCTTAGAAAAGAAGGCAAAACAGTGATCATTGTTACTCACGAAGCTGAATATTTATTAGAATGCGATAGAATTTTACTTCTAGCAAATGGGGAAGTTATAAGGGTGGGGGAACCAGGAGAAGTTCTAATTCCAGAAATATTAAAAAGGAATAACCTAGATGTTCCTTTAATTATTGAACTGTTTTTTGAATTAGGCCTTGAGTTGCCAAAAAGTTTAGATGACGCCAAAAGGGTATTAAAATCAAAGCTTAAACTTGGATAAGTATTCTCTAAGAAACTCCACGTCTTCTCTCTTTACAACCTCCAGCAACTCATCAAACTTCCTCTCTCCCAGAGCCTTTTTAAGGTAATAATACAAGTCCACGGCATCCTCTATAATTTTACTTTGCCTCCTTCCTTCCTCTCCATATAGCTCGATTAACTTTCTGTTCGTGTCCAAAGAAATGTAGAGAGTTTTCTGCTTCTTTTCGTGCTTCAAGTCTTTTTCCTCTTTTTTTGATGGAGGAGCAGGTTTTGTTAAATCGTCCAGAGATCCCAAAAACAACTTTGGTATTTTCCCTTTTTCATTCTTCTCCTTCGGCAATTCTTACCACCTCTCTTGCTAACTTTTCAAAAGCCCTACTAGCTTTGCCATTGGGTTCATATTCAAAAATGCTCTTACCCTCTCCCTGGGCCTTTTCTATTGATATAGATTTTGGTATCGTTGGAAGAATTGGAGCCTCTGGATAAAGTTCCTTAAGCTCTTTTAGCCTCATTTGAGGCACTCTAGTCTGCTTGGTAAATTTATTTGGCACTATGCCCATAAGTCTTAAACTGTCGTTGGTTTCTTCCCTAATCATTTTCATTAAGTTAAACATGAGTTGCATTCCTATTACTCCAAAGTAGCTGAGCTCTAGTGGAATTAAAACGAAATCTGATGCCGTAAGAGAGTTCACTAGAAATACTCCCATGCTTGGTGGATTATCAATTAAAATATAATCATACTCAGGAAACACCGGTTTTAGAGCTTTCTCTAACCTTCTTTCTCTGTTGTACGTGTTAATTATTTCTATTTCTTTTGATGCTAGCATTAGATGGCTCGGAATTAAGTGAAGATTTTGGTTTATCTCAACTATTGTATCTTCAATCGAGCTCTCCTTTGTCATTAAAGTCCCCACATTTTTGTCACTGTAATTTATAACATCCATTCCAATTAAGGCAAATGTCAAATTGAATTGAGGATCAACATCGACTAGAAGAACTTTCTTTCCCATTTTAGAGAGGGCGTACCCTAGGTTAAGCGTTATTGTAGTCTTTCCAACCCCACCTTTTTGGTTGGCAATACTCACAACTACCCCCATTAAAGCCACCTAAAGGAAATGAAGAAGGAAAGAATTTTAAAAGTTTTTATAACTCTTTAAATCCAAGCTCCTTTAGTATTGCATCTCCCACAGAGGGCCTCTTTCTTCCAGCTCTTGAGCCATTAAAGTCAGGAAACATTTTTTCAATCCTTGGATCTCCAATTAATCTCCTGTCTTTTGGAACAACCCAGGAAGAAGAGTCAGTTAGAGCATTTACATTTCCCAGGATGTAGGGACTTCTAACACCAGTCATTATTACCATGGCTCTAACTGTCTTCCCCATCTCTGGATCTACCATAGCTCCCCATTTTATTTCGCTCTTCTCACTAAGCTTTTCGTACACTACTTCCATAGCCTTGTTTATCTCTTCTAAACTTACATCTGGTCCTATTGTAAAGTGTACCAAAGCTTTTTCGCCACTTCCAAATTCAACATCAAGCATTTTATTAGTCAAAGCATTGTTCACCGCATCAACAGCTCTATTGTTTGAATCACTCTCTCCTATTCCTATTAAAGCAGGTCCTCCTCCTTTCATTATGCTATAGACATCTGCAAAATCTATGTTGACTATTGAATTAAGCTTTATTGTCTCCACAATTCCTTTAACCATTCTTGCAATTAACTCGTCGGCAAACCTGAAAGCAGATTGTAAGGGAAGTTTAGGAACTAGTTCTAGTAACTTGTCGTTTTGAATTATTATAACGGTATCAGAGTATTCCAATAGTCTCTGGATACCCCACTTAGCTTTTTCTATTCTCACAGTTCCTTCAGTCTTAAATGGGAATGTCACAACACTAACAACAAGAGGCTCCTGGAATCTTCCATTATTCCTTGCAGTTTCCTTAACTATTCTAGCTACAACTGGAGCAGCCCCAGTTCCAGTACCGTTACCCATTCCCGCCGTTATAAAAACAAGATCGTATCCATCTACAGCTGCAGCGATTTCTTGAGCACTAGCTTCTGCAGCCAAATAACCAACTTTTGGATCTCCACCAGATCCCTTACCTTGAGTTATGTGCTTACCGAGAAGGACTTTCTTGTGAGCCTTAGTTATTGCCAAGTGTTGGGCGTCGGTATTCATTGCTATTAAATCTGCCCCCTGAACTCCAAGATCATAAAGCCTCGAAATTGTATTGTTTCCAGACCCTCCAACTCCAACAACTGCAATGTTTATCTTATATCCAGAAAATTCGTCAACAATTTCAGATTTCTTTTCCTCTTCCCCATCAAAGTCAAGCTTTATTCCTGCCTGCTCTAATAACTTCTCAAGCATTTTCCCCTCCCCCAACTATTATTTAACAACATACTCAGGAATTTCTTCTTGGATTTCTTCCTTGTAGAGCTCCTTTTTTAGAAGCTCTCTTATTGCTACCCTAATTGCTTCACTTCTATTAGGATAAATTCCCCTCTTAACGAGGGCATCTAAACCATGGATAAGACTTTGAGGCAGTTGGACACTAATGATTTTCATTCTGCTCATCTCTGAAACACCCTGAGCACCAGTATTCACTATTTTGACTATGCATATAACTAAGTTAAATATTTTTTGGCTTGATTTATTTTTCTTGTAATATGAATTTTAAAAAAATTTAATTTTGGTCCTTTGTTGACTTAATTTTTTTAAAGCTAAATGTTAAACAATGGTGAGAAAGGAATAAATAGGAGGAGTAAAATTCTACCCACATGCTTGAAATCAGAACAAAAGTTGGAGAAATATGCATATCAAAAGTATGGCTAACAGACGAGCAAATTAACAAGCTCTTCGATAGGTTTAAGGGAGATTACCAAGTTGTAAATGCAGAATGTGCAGATAAAGTTATATTCGCCACTATTATTGCAATAAAGGCTGTAAAAGAAGGAAGAAGCATAGCAAAGACAGTTCCAGGAGAAATTCTAGTGAGGCTTAGTGGAAATAGGCAGATAAAAGAGGCTATCAAAAAAGTTGGCGCAAAAGAGGGAGAAAATTACATCGTTACTTTTGGAGAAAATGCCTCCGCATTGCTTCAGAAAATCCTTTCAACACTTGAGATAAAGGAGCTCGAATTAGAAAGATGTGACTTGGAGTATGCTAAGAAGGCCTTTGAGGATATAGCAATAATAGAGGCCCTATAACTTTCAATTTAACAGATGGTAATCAAAAATTTAATTGAGCTATAGCTTTTATCTTTGAAATATTTTTGATAGAACCTTAAAAAAGCCTAAAACCGCTTTTTAATCCCAAACTCCAAAGAATTTATAAAGAATTTCCCTATTCCCCCATGAGGGAACTCCGTATGAAAGAAAAGAGGAAATATTTTATGGCCCACAGAATTGGAGTTATCCAGCGTTCAAAGATTAGAGAGTTGTTTGAAAGAGCATCTAAAATGGAAAACGTGATATCTCTTGGTATAGGTGAGCCTGACTTTGATACCCCGAATAACATAAAGGAAGCTGCAAAGAGAGCCTTAGACGAAGGGTGGACTCATTACACTCCAAATGCCGGAATTCCAGAGCTAAGAGAAGCTATCGCGGAATACTACAAGAAGTTCTATGGAATTGATGTGGAAGTAGACAACGTTTTGGTGACTGCTGGAGCTTATGAAGCCACATATCTTGCATTTGAGACCATGCTAGAGCAGGGGGATGAGGTAATTATACCAGACCCAGCATTCGTTTGTTATGTTGAAGATGCGAAGCTTGCAGAGGCAAAGCCCATAAGACTACCTCTAAGGGAGGAAAATGACTTCAAGCCAGATATAGACGAGCTACTAGAAAGAATTACAAAGAGAACTAGGATGATAGTCATAAACTATCCAAACAACCCAACCGGAGCAGTTTTAGATAAGGAGACAGCCAAAGCTATAGCGGATGTTGCTGAGGATTATAACATTTACATTCTGAGTGATGAACCCTATGAGCACTTCTTATATGATGATGCAAAGCACTATCCAATGATAAAATTTGCTCCCGACAATACCATTCTCGCAAACTCATTCTCGAAGACTTTCGCAATGACTGGATGGAGACTTGGATTTGTCATAGCACCTACCCAAATAATAAGGGAAATGATTAAACTCCACGCCTACATAATAGGGAATGTTGCTTCGTTCGTCCAAGTTGCTGGAATAGAAGCTCTCAGAAGTAAAGAAAGTTGGAAGGCAGTGGAAGAGATGAGAAAAGAATACAACGAGAGAAGAAAACTAGTCCTACAAAGATTGAGAAAAATGCCATACATAAAGGTAAGAGAGCCCAAGGGAGCATTCTACGTATTCCCCAATATAAGCGAGACCGAGATGAGTAGCGAGGAATTCAGTGAGTGGTTGCTAGAGAAGGCCAAGGTAGTAGTGATCCCAGGAACGGCCTTTGGAGAAAATGGAGAGGGATATGTGAGAATTAGCTATGCAACAAGCAGAGAAAAACTTATAGAGGCAATGGACAGGATAGAAAAGGCCCTAGAAGAAATATAGAGGGATAATTATGAAAGAAATTCTTAGCATTTTCATTGCAATCTTTTTAGCCGAATTTGGAGATAAGACTCAGCTAGCTACAATAGCTTTTGCCTCTAAATATGGATGGTTCAAAGCATTTGTCGGCGCTGCAACAGCTTTGGTCCTTGTAAATCTAATTGGAGCTCTTGTAGGTGAGAAACTAAGAGAATTTGTCCCCGCAAGTGTGCTCCACAAAATTGCAGGTGTATTTTTCATAATCTTTGGAATTCTAATGATAATAAAGGAGTGAGGGAGGCAAAATGGGAAGGTGGAAGACCGTCATATTGGACACCCTAGTTATGACGGCTGGTTTTGGAACGCTAACTTTTATGAGCGTTGCAAAGCCTGACATAATTGGGCACTTCAACATAACATCAGATCAGTATGATCTCCAACACGTAGCTTATGTTTTTGGTCTCTTTGTGGCCTTTCTCCTGGGGCACACAAGAATATACGAAGGTTCTTTCAAAAGAAGCGTAGGAATAGCCGTCTCCTGGGCAGCAATTCCACAAATCCTGATTCCATTTGTAGGAAACTGGAATATAGTCGTCTTTTTAAGATTTATCCAAGGATTTGTAGTTGGGCTAGTACCACTTTTCAGCACGCAGATAGCTAGATACTTTATAGCTGAGAGGCCTTTCGCCAAAGGAATAATCCTGTCAGGGATATTCTGGGGAGGAGTCTTTGGAAACATTGCTGCCAGATATTTGTTGGGATATGTAGACTGGAAAACGGGCTTTGTAATTACTGGCCTAGTAATATATTTAGTTTACTTACTATGGTTCCTCCTAGTTGAAGACTTTGAAATAAAGCATCCAAAATCTGGAGATGCAAGAATAAACGTTTGGAAGCTACCCTTCACGTGGGCTCTTGGATTTACGTTCTTCCCGGCCCTTTGGGTAATCTTCACGATAATAGGCTTCACAACCAAGCTTGGATACGACATAGGATGGACAAAAGATCACGTCTCAACTCTCTCAACAACGCTAAACCTATCAAAGGCACTTTGGAGCATAGCCTTTGGATACCTGGGATTTGTACTCTCAAAGAAGAACACCACTCCAAGAGGATTATTCAACGCAATAGTTAAAGTCATGATAATTGCCTATGCATTCGGCTTTGCAGGACTACTCCTGTACTCCAAGGCTATGCTATCTGGAAACTATGAATTAGCACTCTTTAGCGTAGTTTTAGTTGGTGCTCTACAGGGGACAGGCCCAGCATTTTGGACCAGCGCTCCAGCTACATATCCAGAAAACGTAGTCCCCAGGGCAAACTTTGCTTTAGGCCTAATTTCCAATTCAGCGAATGCCATTGCCCCAAGCATAACTGAGGCACTAGCAAGGACTAATGAAGAACTAGCATTGATAGAACTCTCAATGATGCCTTTAATAGGGATACTCGCCCTAATAATTGCTAGCAGAATGAAGCTCCCAGTTGAGACTACTTGAAGGAATAGCGGAAGAACAAGTACACCAAAAAGGCCAAAATTATTGCTAAAAGGGTTACCTCAATTCCAACTCCAGCCTGGGAAACTAAGAGCACAAAGAGGTAAGCGGGGATTGAGAGAAAGGTTGCAATGATTGCGTAAACATAATGAATCTTTGGTGCCTCTGCCCTTTCCATTTCTGTTATTTCCAAGAGAAGGAGAGATAAGGCAATAATAAAAATTCCTAAAATATTTGTGTAGCCTTTTAAAACTAGAAATACTCCTAACAAAGCCAAAAAAATCCCTCCCAGGGCGAAAGAGATAAACGGAAGAATTAAGAGAGGAATCAGAAGTTTCCCACTTGGTAATGTATACAGAATTAATCCAAGCATAAGGGCCAATAATATTGAGAATAATCTTTTCACCATTTTACCACCTCCAAAACAGCAGATTTTAGCGGAACATTTACATTCCAATCTATTATTGGAGCGTAGCTCCTAAGCTTTCTAATCCGAGCTTTTCTCTTCAAGCTGAGCAACCTAACGGCCAACTCCTCTTCTCTTGTCTTTGGCTTTATAAGTGAATACGGGTCAGGACTTATTGCAACAATTCTGTAACCAAACCTATACATAGTTATGAGAGCATCTTCACTCTCTTTTGTCATGAAGGGTGAAATGAAGATTATTTGAGCCCTGGGAGGGATTTTCGTCCTAGCTAAATGCTCCACTTGATAAGCTATCAAGTTGTTCTTGTCGGGACTTGCCATACTTAAGACATCTATGCACTTAAAGAAGTGCCGCTTTCCGTAATCAACCTTCATCCAAAGTGGAACTGACTCCGAAATTAAAAGCCCAAAACTTGTACCGTTCTTAAGGGAATCAAACAGAAGAGAAGCCGCTGCTCTCATCATATGATCAAAAACTTCTCCAGCCTTGTAAGTTGCATCAATGACCAAAACAACATCCACCTTCCTTTCACTTTCAAATTCATTTACCATGAGCTTTCCTACCTTTGCTGTTGCTTTCCAGTTCATTATCTTAATTGGATCTCCAGGGTGATACTCTCTAACTGCATGAAACTCTAATCCTTCCCCTATTCTTGGAGAAGGAAGAGGCCCAGTGGTTATCTTCGTTCCTTTAGTAGAATATGGAGTCACTATATCTTCAAGCCTGGGAACACCAACCACTTCATCGTAAGCTTCAATGATTCTATCCTCTTCAAAGATGCCGAGAGGATCTCTATAAACAATTCTAATCCCAGGAAACTCATGGATACCTCTTCTAACTTTAACCTTATACCTCAATTTTTTCTCATCTTCTTCCTCAAGAGAAATAACCCAGGAATTCTTTCCAATTACTTCCAGAGAAGGGGGAGTTAGGTCTTCAATGTAGAGTGACCTTATCCTCTCTTTGCTTTTTACAATAATTTCAATTTCAGCTTCTCCACCTTCAATAACTCTTTCTTGACTCACAATCCTCCTAACTTCGACATCCAAATTTGGCTTAAAGAATAGGGTAGAGAACATTATTAGGGTAAAAATCGGAATTGTAAGGAAAACGCCTGTCCATTTAAGAAAGGCATAAGAAGCAAATATTATTACCCAGGTGGCCACTGCTAGGCTGTAAGCCCTTCCGCTGGGCCTCATGTTTCATCCCTTACTCAAACTTGGGGACAGGAACTTTTTCGAGTATCTTCATAATAACGCTCTCTTGACTTACCCTAGTGTACCAAAGCTCCCTCTTTAGAATAATTCTATGGCTTAAAGCTGGAACAGCAACGGCCTTAACGTCATCGGGAATTACATAGTCTCTTCCTTCAATCGCTGCGTATGCTCTAGAGAGCTTCAGCAATGCCAGACTTCCCCTGGGAGAAACACCCACTTCAATGTTCTTTCTGTCCTCCCTAGTGGCCCAAACAATGGAGGTTATATATTCTATAATTGCTTCACTCACGTAAACATCCTCAATCTCTCTCTGCATTTCCAGAAGCTCTTCGGGCGAAAGAACAGTATCTATTTCAACTTCTTCCTGCTTTCTCTCTATACGTCTCCTGAGAATTTCCTTTTCATCCTCTTTACTTGGATAACCCACTCTCAGCCTAACTAAAAATCTATCCAATTGAGCCTCTGGAAGGGGATACGTCCCTTCCTGTTCTATTGGATTTTGAGTTGCTATAACTATGAAGGGGCGGGGAAGTTGATACGTTTTGCCCTCAACAGTGACTTGTTTTTCTTGCATGGCCTCCAAAAGTGCTGACTGAGTCTTTGGAGGAGCCCTATTTATTTCATCAGCCAAAAGAATATTCGTAAATACTGGACCTTTTTTGAATTCAAACTCCAAAGTCTTCTGGTTAAAAACATTGACTCCAATTATATCGCTTGGAAGAAGATCTGGAGTAAACTGCACTCTTTTGAATTCTAAGCCCAAAGCCTTTGCAAAGCTCTTCGCCATCAAAGTTTTCGCCAACCCTGGGAGATCTTCAATCAATATATGACCATCGGCAAGTATTGAAGTCAAAACTAATTTTAGTACATCATCTTTTCCAACTATTGCCTTCTTTACTTCTTCAATAACTCTTTCAGCCTTCTTATGCACCCTCATTTATTTCGCCCTCCAATAAATCTAATGCCTCATTTAGTCTTTCTAAAAAGTTTCCTTCTTCTTCAAGAACCTTTATTCCTGAGGGTGGAGAGCTGTTAAGCTCAGAATACTCATACCCTAAAATATTATATGCTTCCAATAAATGTTCTTTGACTATTCTCCTCGATACCCCACTCTTCTCTCCTCTGCTGATTATTTTTGCTAATCTCTTAACTTCATCCCTCCTTAACTCCAAAAAGTTTGAGAAAATACTTGTTTTCCTCTTAGGCTCCCATCCTTCCACTGATTTAATAAACAAGAGTGCCGTAACAAAAATCGCAAGTAGCCATCTAATCACATAAGAAGGGATCAAGAAAGCGCTTATTCCTACCAATACAATAACTAGGCGACCCTTTTCAACTCTCACCCTTAATCACCTTGTACAGTTCATATGCCCTCCTTGCGTCATCCATAGTTACCTTTTCAGGCGCATACTTGGCCTTTTCAAAGAGTCTAGCAAGTTCGACATAAGCCTTCTTCTTATATTCAACTTTCTTCGCATGTTCCCAGTGAGTCCAACTTTCCCGATAGGGAATTCCCAGGATTTCCAACCATAAGACAGCTTTACGATAAAATTCTATCACTGCCTCCCTAGGATCAGAAAATGCATCTACACCAAGATCATCAACCTTTTTATCAAAGGCCTCAAGCTCCCTTTTAATTTGTCTCGTTTTTCTTAATTCATTCACATCTCGCCCCATTGAAAGAAGTGCCAAGACGAAGATTATTGCAAAGAATATTATTGGGATGTAGACAAAAACCGAAGCAAGAGTTGCCTCTGAGGGTGTCTCAAAAAAGGAAGGAGGAACAACTACATGGTCTGTTGTTTGAGTAATGTTTTCCATTTCTTTAACCTTGAAGAGCTTTGAAAGATAAAACGATGCGTACAAAAAGAGAGCAGCTGCAACAATCAACCAATATTTCAAAAATGCAAGGCTAGCCCTTAAATGCCCTCTTGCCTCCAGATCCTTTTCACGAACCAGAATAACAAATGCTATCAACAGCAAGGCAAGAAAAATTAAGGATATTAGGGACATCCATAAAAAAAGAGCGCTCAAGATAGAACTACTAAATGCACTTCTTACCCTTCCAGTAGTTGAACCATACAATATGCCCATTACCACTAGAATGGCAAAAAATACTATCAAAGATTTTTTCATCGAGCTCTATTGGTAGTTCAAAATAAAAAACCTTGTGTGCTCATATATGTTCTTAAGTGAACAAGTTCTCATTATAAAGACTTATATATGTCATCTTACACTATTTTATTTCGATAAACTACTGGGAGGTGCATTGATGGGCGCAATTATGGACTTTATAAATTGGCTTGATGGAGAAGTCTGGGGACCGCCAATAATAGTGCTCCTACTAGGTACCGGTCTTCTATTGACAATAGTCCTCAAGGCAATACAGTTCAGAAGGCTAGGGTGGTCAATTAGATTTACACTCTTCGAGGGAAGAAAGAAAACGGGTGAAGGAGACATAACACCTTTTCAAGCACTAATGGCAACTATTTCAGGAACCGTTGGAATTGGTAACATAGCAGGTGTTGCAACAGCAATACACTTTGGTGGACCTGGAGCTTTGTTCTGGATGTGGATTACAGCCCTTGTCGGTATGGCAACTAGATACTCAGAAGGACTTTTAGGAGTGGCATTTAGAGGAAAGCTACCAGATGGGACGATGATAGGAGGAACATTCAACTTCTTAGAAAGAGGATTTTCAGAAGTAAAAGGAACAGGTATAAGTAGGGCTATTGCTTCGATATTCACATTGCTATTTGCAGTGTTCTTGATAAAGGATGGTTTAGGACTGACAGGAGGACTAAGAATTGTAGCCTTCATAATTGGAATCCTCTTTGCAATTCTAGGGCTAGCATTACTCAATGAAGCCTACCTCCCAACCATAGGAAAAGTACTCGCGGTACTATTCGCTTTATTCGCTGCAATTGCCGCATTCGGTATCGGAAACATGACCCAGTCAAATTCGGTTGCAGATGCTATTGAGACAGCCTTTGGGATTCCAGCATGGGTTACAGGATTGGCATTAGCTGTTCTAACGTTCATAGTAGTCATTGGAGGTATAAAGAGAATTGGAGAAGTTGCAGAAATGTTGGTACCATTTATGGCAATCGTGTACTTCCTCTTTGCGATAGGAGTTTGGATAAAGTTTGCAGGACAGATACCTTCTGCAATTGCCACCATAATAAAGGACGCATTTACAGGAAAAGCAGTTGCTGGAGGAGCAATTGGGCAGGTAATAATATGGGGTGTAAAGAGAGGATTGTTCTCAAATGAGGCTGGACTTGGTACAGCAACCTTGGCTCACGCTGCAGCAAAAACTGATCATCCCGCAAGGCAAGCTCACGTTGCAATGTTGGGACCCTTCATTGACACAATAATAATCTGTTCATTGACTGGAATAAGCATTGTAGTCACCCAAGCATACACCAAGTATCCCGACCTTAACGGTGCTCCATTGACCCAGGCTGCCTTTGCAGAGGCATTTGGTCATTTAGGAGAAATCATGGTTGCAATTGGAATAGTTCTCTTTGCATATTCAACAATACTAGCATGGTCATTCTATGGAAGACAGAATGTCATGTATTTGGCCAAGTGGATTACCCAAGACCCAGAGAAATTCGCAAACCTCTATCCAAAATTACACTTAATCTACAACCTCCTCTTCGTTATCTTCATATACATCGGAGCTGTTAAGCCATTAGAAGATGTATGGAACTTCTCAGACATGATGAACGGACTGATGGCAATTCCGAACCTAATAGGGCTGATAATTCTCTATCCAGTGATCAAACAATACACTGAAGACTTTATCTCGAAGAATCCATAGAGACTTTTAGTTTTTCTCTTTGTTATCATTCCTATTTTTTGTCATGGGGGGAACTATAATGGAATATCCAAAGATTATTACTAAACTTCCTGGACCAAAAGCTACTGAGATAATTGAGCGAGAGAGCAGAATTCTTTCCCCGGGAATTGGGGTTAAGTTGTTCCCACTAGTACCTAAGAGGGGATTTGGCGCTCTTATAGAAGATGTTGATGGGAATATATTCATAGACTTTTTAGCTGGTGCGGCTGCCGCGTCAACAGGTTATTCTCATCCCAAGCTAGTAAAAGCTGTGCAAGAGCAAGTTGCCTTAATTCAACATTCCATGATAGGGTACACTCACAATGAAAGGGCAATAAGGGTGGCTGAAAAATTAGCAAAAATCTCCCCAATTAAAAACCCTCGCATAATCTTTGGAATGAGTGGTAGCGATGCTGTGGATATGGCAATAAAAGTTTCAAAATTCTCAACAAGAAGGCCCTGGATCCTCTCATTTATAGGGGCTTACCACGGACAAACCCTCGGTGCCACATCTATAGCAGCCTTCCAAAGCTCACAAAAGAGGGGATTTTCTCCCCTAATGCCCAATGTTATTTGGCTACCTTACCCAAACCCCTACAGAAATATCTGGGGCATTGACGGTTATGAGGAGCCAAATGAGCTTATAAACAGGTTCTTGGACTACCTTGAAAATTACGTGTTCTCTCACCTATCTCCTTCAGATGAAGTTGCCGCTCTCTTTGCTGAACCCATTCAGGGGGACGCGGGAATCGTTGTTCCTCCTGAAAACTTCTTTAAAGAGGTTCAAAAAGTTCTAAATGACCTGGGAATTCTCCTTGTTATGGATGAAGTTCAAACTGGAATTGGAAGGACTGGAAAGTGGTTTGCGAGTGAGTGGTTTAGCGTTGAGCCCGACTTAATAATATTTGGTAAAGGCGTCGCTAGCGGAATGGGATTGAGTGGAGTAATAGGGAGGAAAGAGTTAATGGATTTAACAAGCGGTGCAGCATTGTTAACTCCCGCAGCAAATCCGGTTGTTTCGGCGGCAGCAGAAGCAACTTTAGAGATTATAGAGGAAGAAAACTTGCTTGAGAACGCTCTCAAAGTAGGTAATTTTATCAAGAAAAGGCTAGAAGAGATGAAAGAAGTGTTTGAAGTGATAGGAGATGTGAGAGGAAAAGGACTCATGATAGGAGTTGAAATAGTAAAGGACAGGGAAAGCAAAAAGCCAGACCCAGAACTTACTGGGAAGATATGCTGGAGAGCCTTTGAGCTCGGACTAATACTCCCAAGCTATGGAATGTTCCAGAACGTCATAAGGATAACTCCTCCTTTAGTTATTACCCAGGAGATAGCAGAGAAGGGGTTAGAAATAATGGAGAGGGCAATTAAAGACGCCCTTGCAGGAAAAGTGGAGAGAAAGGTAGTCACTTGGCACTAGTTACTTCTTCCTCTTCTTTACCTTTATTCTTGCAATATCTCCCAGTGTAGGCTCGTAGTCCTTTGGTATTCTCGGTTTTTCTTCGAATTGAGGCTCAACTCTTTCAATTAACTTTATCTTAAAGAACTTCTCCAGCTTTCTTGCCTCTTCTATAGTTGGAGTGTATTCCCCGTGGGCAATCCTCCTCAGTACATTAACAGAGAGCCCAACCTTATGGGAGAGTTCCTCATAGCTCAGTCCACTTTTCCTTATTGCTTCAGAAACAATCTCAGCATAATCCTCCACAATGTCCTCGGTTATTAGGGGCCTCTCTCTTGGAGGGGACATCCTTTTCCTGGGTGTAGAAGTTGTAATCCTTGTAGGTTCTCTCCGAGGCATAATACTAAATGTCCCAGGCTTTCTTCCGTACTTCCTATAGCAGTCGTCACAAACTAAAAGCTCAGCCCCCTCAATCCTAACCACATGTCCTTGACCTGTTATTTCCCTTCCACAAAGCTCACAATACCTGGGCTTAGCCTTTGCCATTACTTTTCCCCATACCCTACTTGTCAGCAATGTTAAAAAATAATATGGTCATTAATAAGATGCGCGATGAAGAAAGCGAACTGCTCTGAGAGATGATGAAAAGGGCCTAACAGAGCGTGAGAGGCATGATTGATCTAAAAAAGACCACTCATGAGATGATCAAGAACGGAACTTGGAAATTTGAGAATGGAATCTTTTGGCAAGCTCTTCCCTCAGGAGTTGTTGGTTACAATGGAGAAGACTTTACATTTCCAGATCACTTTGGGAAAAGGGAAAAGAAAGAAGCAGAAGAGAGAATAAGGTTTATTTTAGGCCTTGATACAAATTTAGAAAAATTTTACTCAGAAATTCAAGATTCGAAGTTTGCCTTTCTTGTAGATGAGTTTTATGGTTTAACCATGCCAGCTGCCCCAACACCATATCAGGCAATTGTTGAAGTTATAGCCCAACAACAGATAAGCTTTGAATTCGCACAGAAAGCAATCTACAACCTAGTTAAACTTATTGGTAAAAGAATTGGAGACCTCTATCTCTTTCCTGAGCCCAAAGATATACTAAAACTTGGGGAAAGAATAAAGGAAGCAAAGCTTGGATACAGAGGGGATTACATATTGAACATTACCCAAGAATACGTAAAAGGGAATTTAAGGCTAGACTTATGGGAATTAAATGAGAAAGATGCAACAAAGTACCTCACTAAGTTTAGAGGGATAGGAAGGTGGAGTGCTGAGCTATTTTTAATGTATGGGCTTAGGAAAAATGTTTATCCCGCGAGCGACCTAGGATTGAGAAGGGGAATAGCAAAAATATTTGGGCTACCTCTAAAGAAGGTTACTGAGAGGACTGTTAGGGAGATCATTGAACCCTATGGGAAGTGGAAAAGCCTTTTGGCATTTTACATCCTGTGTTATGATAGAAAGACAGAAATGGAGGTGAGGAAATGAGAATCAGAGAGTTCCAAGAAATGATCAAGGAGATTTACTATCACAAAGACAAGAAGAGGGGAGTGGAAAAAACTTTCTTCTGGTTTGTTGAGGAAGTGGGAGAGCTAGCCGAGGCCTTGAGAAAAGGGGATAGAGAGGCTTTGGAAGAGGAATTCGCTGATGTAATTGCATGGCTTGCCAGTCTAGCCAATTTAGTAGATATAGACCTTGAAGAGGCCGCAAAAAAGAAATACCCAGGAGTCTGCCCCTATTGTGGAAAGAAGCCATGTGAGTGTGAAGAGAAGTGAAAGCCATTATCCTTGCAATAATTGGAACAATTTTGATTTTCACTTCAAATCCTACTCTTATCCTTCTAGGAATTGCTATTTTTGGCTACATGTTATCTCGAAGAACTGTTCCAGAGGCTTTGCTAAGTGCCCCCGCTTTTGGAATCGTAGCTACCACCCTTATCCTCTTAGCCACTAGTAGAATTGGAATAGATGTAGAGCCCTCAAGAATAGTAATTGCTACCCTAACCATAATATTGGGACTCAAAACGGAGATTAAACTAAAATTAGAGGAGGGAAAGCTTAAAGAGTTAGGGCTCCTGGGAATAGCATCATTTTTAGGCTTGGTTGTTAGGAACTTTTATTTTCTCCTTCCCGACTATAGAGCTGTAGACACATGGTTTCATGGTTCCAAGGTTAAGATGATAATTTCAACAGGAACCGTGTACTTTACTCATGTTCCCGAATACTTCTCACGGCAAATTATTACTTACCCCCCAGGTTATCATGCTTTGGTTGCCCTCTTATCTGGGTTTAAGACTGAAAACATAATATACGCAATGAACACTCTAAGAATTTTTGAAATTCTATATCTTCCAGTATTAGCATATCTCGTTGGAAAAAACATAAAGAGAGAAGTAGGAATTTTTGCAGCTTTTCTGGTGAACTTCTCCGCTCTATATTATTATTTTGTTCAATATGCCCTCCTCCCAGCTTTTACAAACTACATGCTTTTCCTGTTCGCCTTATACATTCTACAGCTTAGCATAAGAGAAAGAAAACCCGATATAATTTTACTTCTCGGGTTGACTTCTGGAGTCATGGTAGTCACTCATCCTTACCAGTACATGCTATTCCAAGCAGTCGCATTTTTCACAACTATATCTCTAGAAAATAAAAGAGAAGGCCTCAAGATATTCTTAGCTCAGTTAATTGTAAGTGGAGCAATATTTCTGGCGTTTACCCCTTCATCTTCAACTTATTTATCTCGCGGTGTTTCGATGAATCCTAGGTTCTCCAATAAAGACAATCCTGACTTTCTTATCTCAATAATTAAATATTCTTTCATTGAAAATGGTCAGCTATTATTTGGCTTTACATTTGTTTTAGGACTTATTGTATCCATAATAAGAGGTTCTTCAATCGAAAGAGGAATTGCTCTCGGATTTTTGACAATAATATCTCTAATGCTTAACAAAACTTACATAGGAATTACAATCCCATACTTCTCAGCTATATGGAATTCTGAGAGGGCATTTATGCTAACAACTCCAATTATCCCCCTTTTGGAAGGTATAGGAATGGAGAGAGTGGCAAGAATAAAAAAAGAGGTAGCAATTTCTCTGCTAATTATAGGAATGATAATTTCCTACCCCCACTTAAGGATTGAACATATTGGAAGCGAATCTTCTTACCTTCTTGACAAAGAAATCGTAGATTTCATAATGAACGTCTCAAAAATTGCGGGAAATGAAACAGTGATGACAGCATGTGAGTTTGATTCAGGGAGATGGATTCCAATTCTCACCAATACTCCAATAGCATGTTATCCAAAGAACATCTCAAAAGTGAAGTATTTATACGTCGATACTAGGGGGGCAGGGGAAATCGAGGTGTATCTAATCAACATAGTTAACTTTCTAGATAGAAAAGTTATAATGTTCAGAGATGGACTTTGGCTTTTAAGATTAGACGAGCATGGATCACCTCCTAGGGATGTTCTTGAGTACTATCATACAAATGGAACAATTCGGCCTCTAGATGATACAAGATGGTTTGTTTATGGCTATATTAATCAAAATCCTGTGATAATAAAACTAAGAAAATTTGAAAAGTTTCCATATGCACTTATGATATCGAGCTCTTCTTCAGTCTTATTTTCAACATCTGAAACTTTTAATGAGCTCATTATAACAATTAACGGAAGAGAGAATAAAACGGTTGAAATTTATCTAGACGGAAAATTACTTAGAAGGTATAAGTTCAAAAATAATTACAGAGATGAAAAGGTGAATTTGAAAGTAACTGTCCCCCCTGGACTCCACTATTTAACATTTTACTCCCCAAATACAAGTTATAGAGACCCTATAGGGATAAAGGAGATAGCTCTCAAGAGGTAAGGCTTATGAAGAAAAGAACAACTATAGCTCTCCTGGGGATACTAACACTTTATGTAGCTCTTAGAGTACCTCCTCTTTTTTGGATGGATGAATTTAGCGATTACGATGAGGGAACATATCTTTTAATTGCTAGAAGCATAAACAGTGGATATCTCCCTTATAGAGATATTTTTGCCGTCCATCCTCCACTTTTCTACTATTTTTTGGCCTTGTGGCTTAGAATATTTGGAGACAATGTAATTTCCGGTAGATCGTTTTCTCTATTTTTTGGAGCTCTCTCAGTTGTTCTAGGGTATTTAATTGGAAAAAAACTAAAGGATGAAATCACGGGATTGTTTTTGGCTACTCTCTTAGCTCTCGATCCTTTCCTCATGTTTTACAATGCAAGTGTGTATCAATTAACTTTGATAGAGTTTTCATTCTTGTTAACGCTTTATTTGTGGCTTAGAGAAACCAACGACTATATTACTTTCTTTATCTTAGGAGTTCTCTCAACAGTAAAGCACACAATAATCCCATATACACTAGCGTTGCTTTTGGTTAGATGTCTAAATTTGGACATTAAGATAGACAAAAAAGTAATCAAAGCCTTCGTTTTAGCTTATTTATCTTTGTTAATACTAGAAATCCTCCTAATAACACTGTATTCCAGCAAACTCGCCAGGAATCTTTTAATCTTTCCTGGAATTAAGGAGGGAGAAATTGTAGGTAGTTTCCTTCCAGTCTTGTTGCTTTTAGTGTTCTTTCTCCTTAACCTAAGAATCTTCAACGTGTTTTCATTTAAGATGATTATGGAAGTTATTAAAAAAGTAAACATCAAGAAAGCATTGTTAATTGTCTCAACATTTATCGTAGGAAGAGCCATAATCGAAATCCCCCTTGGACTTGCACTTTCCAAGTCGTATTTTTCAATGGTTTACTTATCAAACTCTTCTAGGTACGTTCCTCTTTTGAATCTCCCAAATCTCGTTACCACTATATTAAAAACCATCATAGACGGAGATCTGGAACTTCTTTATCCGTATTATTCAATTTTGGTACTCCTTTTTCTTATATTGGCAAAAGGGAGAAACAGTGGAGATGCAAAAGTTAGAACTCTCACCATTATATCAGCTCTTGTGTATCTTCTCTTTCCAATTCCCCACTACCCACGATTCTTATATCCGATTTTCCTTCTGCTTTTAATTTACCTTGCTAGCAGTCTTAAAATAAACAAGTGGAATGCTATAATCGCAATATTCCTCATAGCTATCTTCTCCATTGCACTGCTTATGAATGTCCCAAAGGGGAAGCTTGCGATACCCTTCGCCGAACATACGGAGGAAATAAGAAGGGAAGCTTCCAATATAGTGACAAAACTAAACGGCTCTGTATATTCTTTTAATCCAATGAATGCATATCTCTTTGATTTGAAGGAACCAGTATGGTACATTGATAATTTTGGAATTCTATACCTCCAAAATGAAGACCCAAAAGAATTCATTAAATCATTAAATGTGTCTAATATCATCCTAAGTACCTGGGTATTCGCAATAGCGGATAACTCCCCTGTCCTATATGAAAAATATTCTGCCATCATTGATTACCTAACAGTCAATGGATCCCTACTTTATGGAATCGCATATTCAAGCGGAGAAAAACTTCTCATATACTCCCTTAACAAAAGTTCAGAGGTATCATTTTTCTTAGATTCAGATAGTCTTGTGGTATATTATAACAGCTCCAAACTGTTTAAACTAAAATTTGCCAATAAAACTCCCAAGAAAATTATCGTAGAAAGGATACCACCAAACACATACAGGATAAATGTTTTATTTGACAAAAAAATGATTGCTAGGAATATTAAAATTTTGGGAAACGAAATTGTTGTCAATGATGAGAGTTATTTAGAGTTCCCAGGGGACATAAGCATAGAAAATTCAGCTATTCTATATAGGAACCACAAGATTGTAATATCTACAGCGGGGATTTCAACACTTTCCGAGAATGTAGTTAGAATTCAAGGAACGGCAAGAATAAAAATTACTCATTGAGTTCTTTTTCAGTGATATTCTTCACACCCTCTTTAATAGTTTCTCCACCCTTCTCCACTGTATTAGCTGCAGTAGAAGCCTCACTATGGGTGTATCTAGCTACATAACCAACTACTAAAAACACTACTATTATTGTTATTCCGAGAGCCAAAAGATATTCTATTGCGGACTGAGATCTCTTCAATTCCTATAACCCCCAAAAACTCCTAAAAATTTATTAAAGAAGGAAGAGAAATGCCATCATGAAGTAGAGTTTGTGGCATTTTTGATCTATTTACTTATAGCCTCAGAAATAGCCTCAGAAATACCCTCAGAAATCAACTCTCCTACCTCAGCTACTGTCTGATTTGCCTGCTCTCCAGCAGTTTCACCAGTCTCTCTTAGGTATCTAATTATTACTGCAATTATGATCAACGCTGCTGCAATCATAAAAAGGTACTCAATTGCTCCTTGTGCCCTCCTCATCTTTTCCACCTCCAAGGTATTCTTCTATATTATTTAGCCCAAAAACCCTATATATCCTTTTATCCTCAAATTTGTCGTAGAGATTATTCATTTTTGTAGAGGTGATAGGATGCTCGTTTTGTTACACAGCGAGAGTGCCAGCGTTCATGAATGCCTTAAAACCATTAGCGAATTAAGTAAAATGAAATTACCCCCACAAGGAAAAATAACAACTTCCAAAATCAAAATATCCACAGGTGCCTTCCTTTCCATAAGCCTAGCACTAACCATAGATCTTGCCCACCAATACAGGCCAGGAATAGCGGCTGAATACTCCGTCTCTGGAAGCAAAGAAAAGGCAATTGAAGAATTACAAGAAAAGCTAAACTCCCACATAACCCCCGACATAGAGATAGTTGACTTCCAACTTGAAACATATACAACCCCAGTAACCAGGAGAACTTATGCAATCGGAGTTATAGTCTTTAACAAACCAAGGAAAGTTCATTCTGAAGATTACATGCTTCAAAATAGAAGGAAGGTTCTAGCAAAAGTTCTTGAGCTCTTAAATTACAATCCTAAAGCCTTAAACATTTCTGAGCTCGCCAGAATGTTCGGCGTTTCAAGAGATACTATATACAACGATATCCAACAGATAATAAAAAACGTTGAAGTTTAAGTTTTTAAGCTTGAATTCCGTCTTTTATTGGGGTTAAAGATGACGGTTAAGGTTAAGTTTCCCAAGGACATTCGCGAGTACGCGAGAAAGGAAAAGGTTAAAGACTCACTCATCAAGCTCACCGAAACTGCACTTGCTGAGGCAATTTCAAAGTTTCATCGGAGAATGATTGTGCTTCAGGGAGATACTCTAAACAAGGCTAAGTTGGCGGGAATACTTGCAGGGGGAGCTGCAAGAATTCTTTCCGAATATATTCCAGAGATGTTGGAGAGAAAGCTAAGGGATACGGAGCAGATAGAGGTTCTATATGCCACAGATGCTTTAGGAGAAGATACTTATGGAAGAAAGAGATTTGAAGAGTTTAGGAAGCACTTCTCCCTTTTGGCTCCCACAGCAGAGCTAACTTCCGTAACTTTCAAACACAGTAGAGACATACTGGGGAGAACCTTTGACATTTTAGTTATTGACTTAAGCTATGATTATTCTCCAAACGACCTGGGAAGAATTATAGAAACGGTGAGAGGAGGAGGACTAATATTCGTCCTTACAAATCCCTTCGAAAAGTGGAAGGACATGTGGACGGGCTTTCACAAGAGCCTTGTAACCCCTCCCTACACCATTGAAGACGTGAAAAAGAGGTTTAACAGGAGGTTAATCAGAAAGTTTACGGAGCACAAGGGAATATACATAGTCAATACAGATAGGATGAGCATAGAGAGAAAGCCTGGGAAGTATAGGAGCCAGGCAACTCTCCCTGAAAGGGAAAAAGTCGAGATACCAAAAAATATAAGGTTTCCCAGGGAGCTCTACGAGCTGTGTTTAACTAGAGGTCAAGTTGAAGTTCTAAAGACTTTGGAAGAGTTAATTGAGAAAGAGGGAATGGTGGTTTTAACGGCAGATAGGGGAAGAGGAAAGAGCGTTTCCATAGGAATTGCAAGTGTTGGCCTAGCAGTTTCAAGCAAAAAGAAGAGGTTCAGAATCGTGGTAACAGCTCCAGAGCCAGAGAATGTGCAGAGCCTAATGAAGTTCGCCAAAAAGAGCCTTGAGGTCTTAGGATATAAGACCAAGGTCATAACCGATAATGGACTAATAAAAGAGGTATATGCAAAAGGGATCGGAATAAGGTACTATCCTCCAACAAAGGGGTACAGACAGAGGGCTGAGCTGTATATAGTGGATGAAGCCGCTGGAATTCATGTCCCCATTTTACATAGATACTTAGAGAAGGAAAGAGTTGTTTTCTCATCCACAATCCATGGTTATGAAGGAGCTGGAAGAGGATTTTCAGTGAAGTTCTTGAAGAAGGCAAAAGAGAAGAGGGAATACAAGGAAGTTCACCTATCAACTCCCATTAGGTATGCTGAAGGGGATCCAATCGAGAAGTGGCTCTTTGATGTACTTCTTCTCGATGCAGAGCCTGTAGAGTTAACCGAAGAGGATTACGAGCTCATAAGAAAGATGGAAGTATATTTGGAAGAGCCAGACTTAGATGACTGGTTTGAGAACGATAGAGAGGACTTAAGGCACTTCGTCGGCATCTACGTCTTGGCCCACTACAGGAACAGGCCAAGTGATGTTGCCCTTTTAGCTGACGCCCCTCACCACGAGGCAAGGGTGCTTAGGCTAAAGAACGGAAAGATCGTTACGGCGATTCAGATTGCCAAAGAGGGAGGCATACCGAAGGCTGTGATAGATAAGATGGCCAAGGGGTACAAGCCCCCAGGGAACATCATACCAGACATGATGGTAAAGCACCACTATGCCAAGGAATTTGCAAGGCTCAAGGGGTACAGAGTTGTTAGGATAGCAACTCACCCAGATGCAATGGATATGGGACTTGGAAGCAAGGCTTTGGAGCTTTTAATTAAGGAGGCCGAGGAGAAAGGGTTGGACTGGGTGGGTTCGGGATTTGGAGCAAGTCCAGAGCTGATAAGATTTTGGGTGAGGAATGGGTTTGCCGTGGTTCACCTAAGTCCTACTAGAAATCCCGTAAGTGGTGAATACACTGCCATCGTGATAAAGCCCATCAGTGAGAAGGCCAAAGAAATAGTGAAGAAGGCCAATGAAGAATTTAGGATTAGACTCACGGAGTGGTTAGGGGATACACATAGAGATTTAGAGCCAGAGATTGCAAGATGGCTCTTTGAAAGTCCATTTGGAGAGGCCGTTAACTACCCAATATACCTCACAAAAACGCAGAAGAGGAGACTAGAGATGTTTATAAAGAGAATTTTAACTTACGATACAGTTGTAGATGCCGTAAAACCCCTCGTAAAGCTCTACTTCTTGGATGGATGGATGAGGCCGTATTTGGATGAGCGGCAGATAATGCTTTTGATCCACAGAGTTTTGCAAGCTCATGACTGGAAGGAGACGGCTAAGCTTTTGAATAGGACGGAGATGTATACAATGGTAGAGCTCAGGGACATAGTTAGGGGTCTATGGTACTACTATAAGCATCTCATAAAGGATGAAGAAGGGGAAAAGTGATATAAATACGTTGGCATATTTGTCCAATCGTGAAGAAGGTAATAACTGCATTAATCCTAGCATCGTTAGCTTCAGTAATCTTGGGTGTAGTGTTTGGATCAGTTCGTATTCCACTTAATGACGTTGTTTCTTCTTTATCTTTGCCCACCATATTGAAATATCTTAGGGGGGAAGTCTCAGGAAAAGCATATATCATCCTGGGAATTAGACTTCCCAGAGTCCTTCTGGCCTATCTCGTTGGATTCTCCCTAGCACTGGCAGGAACTGCTACTCAAGCTCTTTTCAAAAATCCCCTTGCAGATCCATACATATTGGGAATCAGTGGAGGGGCCTCTATAGGAGCAGTTATAGCCCTAATATATTGCCCCCACCTCACTGAAGTTTTCGCATTCTTGGGGGCAGTTTTAGCAGTTTATGTGGTATATAATATTGCGAAAGTTGATGGACATGTTCCTGTAGATATACTCCTCCTTGCGGGAATTGCATTTGGGTTCTTCTCACATGCCATAACATCTTACCTCCTTTATCTCAACAAAGATAAGGTTCACCAAGGTCTCAGCTGGCTTTATGGAACATTTTCCTTGGCCTCCTGGGAAAAAGTAGGGATTGCTTTTGTCGTCTCACTCCTTGGTTCATTTCTTTTACTAACCAGCTGGAGAGAGCTAAATCTTCTCCTCCTGGGAGAGGAGAGCATAGCGCTTGGCTTAGACATAAATCTCTATAGGAAGTTCATAATCTTTACAGTAGCCCTACTTACGGGAGTTGCCGTTGCTGAGAGTGGAATAATTGGATTTGTGGGCTTAATAAGTCCCCACGTGATGAGGATGATTGTAGGGCCAAACCACAAAAGGTTACTCCCGACATCTGCACTTTTCGGTGGAACATTAATGGTAATCTCCGACTTACTTTCCAGGACGATAACGGCTCCAGTTGAGATCCCAATAGGTATCGTTACTGCTCTATTTGGAGCACCATTTTTCGCTTACCTCTTAATTAAGAGGAAGAGGGGAGAGCTCTATGCATAAATTAAAAGTCAGTGTTTCATTTTCATATGGAAAGAAAGAGATAGTGAAGAACGTTGAATTTGAAGGTAAGGTAGGAGAGATCATAGCTATTATAGGCCCCAATGGGGCAGGAAAATCAACACTCTTGAAATGCATCGCTGGAATTCTTAAGCCAAGAGGGATTATCGAATATAATGGAATAGACCTAACAAAGTTAAAGCCCAAAGAAAGAGCAAAGATAGTGGCTTATGTTCCTCAATCCTCTTATCCTGAATTCGCCTTTACCGTTGAAGAGTTTGTTGAGCTTGGAACTTATGCAGGAAAGGGAGATGTGGATGAGGCCATAAGAAGAGTCGGATTGTGGGAGAAAAGAAAGGAGTTCATAACAAACCTAAGTGGAGGGGAATATCAATTAACCCTCATTGCACGAGCCCTAGCACAGGGAGGGGACATAATGCTTCTTGATGAGCCCACAAGCCATTTGGACATAAACCACACTAGAGAGATAATGGAAATCCTTCAAGAGCTCAAAAAAGAGAAACTCATCATAGCTGTTTTTCATGACCTCAACCTGGCCATTAATTATGCCGACGAAATTATTGTTTTGAAAAATGGAGAAACAGCGTGGAAGGGAAAGTCAAAAGAAATATCCGAGGAAGTTATTGAGGCGACTTACGGAATAAAGCCTAGGATTGTAAGAGAGGATGGGATAGTTGCCGTGCTCCCATAACCTTATTAAGCCCCACCGCTAGGTAAGAACATGAAAAAGTTCAGGTTCTTTGTTAGTGGAATGCCTGGAGTTGGAAAGACAACACTAGCTAAAAGAATAGCCGACGAGATTAAGAGAGAGGGATTTAAAGTTGGGGGGATAATAACTCAGGAAATTAGAAGTGGAGCAAGAAGGAGTGGATTTAGAGTTATAGCACTAGATACTGGCGAGATAGGAAGGCTTGCATATGTTGGTCAAGGATATCCTAGGCTGGGAAGGTATGTCATAGATGTCGAGAGTTTCGAAAAAGTAGCAATTCCAGCAATTTCAAGGGCTCTTAGAGAGGGGGATCTAATAGTTATAGATGAAATTGGCCCAATGGAGTTTAAGAGCAACGAATTCCTCAAAGCCCTTGGGCTAGTACTTAGGAGTGAAAAACCCCTATTAGCTACCGTTCACAGAAGGTTCGTTGAAAGGTACAGGCCACTTGGTGAATATTATTGGCTAACTCCTGAAAATAGAGAGGCTGTATTTTCCGAAATACTTGTAAAAATAAAAGAACTGCTTAGGGAAAATGAGAACGCAGGTAATAAAGCCCAGGATTAGGGAAATTTTATCAAAAGAGCTCCCTGAAGAGCTCATTAAGTTGTTACCAAAGAGGTGGGTTAAGATAGGGGACGTTCTTTTACTCCCCCTAAGGCCAGAGCTAGAGCCCTATAAGTATAAGATAGCCAAAGCTTATGCAGAAGTTCTCGAAGTTAAGACTGTGTTAAGGAAAGGCCACATTTACGGAGAAACTAGAAAGCCAGATTATGAAATTCTTTATGGAAGCGACACGATAACGATTCACGTAGAAAATGGCATCAAGTACAAGTTAGATGTTGCCAGAATAATGTTCTCTCCAGCAAACGTCAAAGAGAGAGTTAGAATGGCCAAAGTTGCAAAACCTAACGAATTGGTTGTAGATATGTTTGCGGGCATAGGACATTTGAGCCTTCCAATAGCAGTCTATGGGAAGGCCAGAGTTATAGCGATAGAGAAGGACCCATATACGTTTAAATTCTTAGTTGAGAACATTCACCTAAACAAAGTGGAAGACAGAATGTCGGCATATAACATGGACAACAGAGACTTCCCAGGAGTGGACATAGCTGATAGGATATTAATGGGATATGTTGTTAGAACTCACGAGTTCATACCAAAGGCTCTAAGCATAGCTAAAGACGAAGCAATAATACACTACCACAATACAGTTCCAGAGAGGTTAATGCCGAAAGAACCCTTTGAGACATTCAAAAGGATTGCAAAAGAACATGGTTATGAAGTGGAGAAACTGAACGAGTTAAGGATAAAGAGGTATGCTCCAGGAGTCTGGCATGTTGTCCTCGATCTTAGAGTTTTCAAAAGGTGATAAAATGACGGTGTTCATCCTAAATGGAGAAGAGCCAAATCAAGAAGGGGTAAGGTACGTGGCCAAGCTATTGAAGAGGGAGAAGCTTGTGGAAGATATACACTTCTCCACGATAGATGAGATTCCTCTAGACAATTCCTACGTTCTCGGTGACCATTCTGGAACGTATTTTATTTTAAAGAAGATAAAGCCAAATGCCCTAATTAGCTTAGACGCACATACTGACTTAATGCAGGATTACTTCGATCATGCCTCTTGGCTTGCGTATGCGTTGAAAGACAACATCATAAAAAGAGCATCAGTAATAGGTGCTGTTCTAATGATTCCCACAACTTCCGGAACTAAACTTTGGAAGAGGGGAGTAAAGGTATTTCCAGCATTGCCTAGAACCAAAAAAATAAGAGGCAAATGGAAAGCTTACACAAACCTTGAGCAACACGGCGTTGAAAGAGTCCTCAAAGAGACAAGAGAATTTCTTGGAAAAGAAATTTACCTTTCAATAGATTTAGATGTCCTAAGTCCTGAATATAGAATAGCTCGATTTCAGCATGGGGAGCTAACTCTTAGGGAGCTCCTAGACATAATAGAGGCAATTAAGAAGAACTTCAAGATCATAGCATTTGACGTAGCTGAAATCTCATTTAGAGTAGCAAAGTCCAAATATGGGAGAAGAGCTATAATTGAGGTGTTCTCTTCCTTAAAGGAGGTGTTTGAATGATAACAGATGAGGAAATTAGAAAAGTAATCGCCCCACTTCTTCTCTCAGGAGCAAAAATGCTAGATAAGCATTGTCCAAAGTGTGGCTCACCGCTCTTTGAAAAAGATGGAAAGGTGTTTTGTCCAGTCTGTGAGTATAGGGAAAAGCAGAAAAAAGAAAAGGTTAAGGGAGTTGAGGAAAAGTTAACAGAGAAGTTAACCCAGTTGGCAAATTCCCTTCCTGAGGACATCGACGAGCTTGAGAAATACTTAAAGATTATGGGGAAGATAATTGAAGTGTTGGAGAAATACAGAAGACTGGAGGGAGGAAGATGAAGAGTGCAAAAGTTTTAAAAGCCCTCGAGAATGGGCCAAGAACAGTTGAAGAGATCGTCAAAGAGACGGGAATCAGAGATATGGAAGTTAGGAGGTATCTTCTTAGATTTATGGAACAGGGGAAAGTTGAAAGCTTTCAAAAGGATGGGAAATTATTCTGGAAGCTAAAGGAAAAAAATGAGCTCGAAGAAGAGTTCAAGTATCTGTAATTCTGCTTCTCTAACTTCCTATTATGAGGTGAGCTTATCAGTGAGGGTTTTATTACTCTTGAAGCATACCTTTTCTGAAAACTTAAAAAATAGAAAATAGAACATCAAACCTTCTCAGCCTTCTCCCAGTATTCGTTGAACTTCTCTTTGAAGAGAGCTACAACTCTGTGATCCTTAATCCAAACCTGGGTCTCATAGTTGAAGTATCTAGCTGCCAAGTCCTCCAGTGCAAAGAATACCTCTTCATCACAGATCAGCATTGGAAGATCAAACTTATCAAGTGCCCTCAGCTCGAGCTTACCCTCTTTTGCATAGTCAATGATCTTGGAGGCCTTTAGCCTTGGAAGTAAGTTCTTTGTTAGAAGGATCTTTGTCTTAACTCCTCTGTCAACTGCCTTTATTATGTCATCTTCAAGGTTAACTGCTATGAATCCATCGTCTGCCAATAGTATTTCATTTTGAGCTTCTTCCAGCATTTCTTTGGTCTTTAATGTTGAGTTCTTAATTCCTCTAACCACCCAAACTCTCTCAACTCCGTACTTTGGAACCTCTGTCTCTATTAGTGGGGCCATTAATTCAAGGAGTTCCTCCTTAGCTTTCTTCTTAGCCTCAAGTTCTTCCTTAACCCTCTCTTGCCAGTCCTGGATGAACTTTTCAAGAACGTTTGCTAGGTGAACTGGCCTGTACTTGTTTGTCTTTCCTGGTTGAGTCATGGCAAATCCTTTCTTTTCTAAACTCCTAAGTACATCGTAAGTTCTTGGCGCTGGAACTTCCGAAACACTTGCTAATTCTGCTGGAGTAAGAACACCAAACGCTACTAAGGCAACATATGCTCTAGCCTCGTATAAGTTCAACTCAAAGTGTTCTTGTAATAGTTCTACCATTCTATCTTTGCTCATCCTTACCACCACCACAAACTTGTCAATTTGTTATATGGCGTAAGATTATATAAGCTTTTCTTTTACATGGAGGAAAATCACATACTTCTTATATTTTTATTGAAGTTGCATAGATATGCATTATAATTAAACTTAAAAAGATTTTCTTCACCACAAATAGATCTCAGAAAAATTGTTATAGAAGGAGGTAAAGTAAATAAACAACTGTCCCTTCAAGATTTAACGTATCTTAAGATTTCCTCATAGAGTTCATTGAGAACTTCTTGATAGTTTGCCTTCGCCTCCTCCACCATATCCATTAACTTTTCTAGCTGTCTTGTTCTCTCTTCACTAACGAGGTCTTTGTATTTAGACACAAGGTAGTGATATACTTTTATTCCCTTCTCCGTTGGAACTAATTTCTTCTTACTCTTTGTTTCAATAACGTATCCCCTCTGTAATAGGGTTTGCACAATCTTCGCATAAGTTGATGGTCTACCAATTCCCCTCTCTTTCATTAATGCTATAACGTCACCCTGGGTATAAAGTGAAACTTTTGGAGCTCTCCATTTTCTAATTTCAGTGACCTTCAATATTTGGTCTTTTTCTAGCCTTGGAAGTTTCTTCAGTGGAAGAGGCTTAATTCTAGACCATCCATCATATATAACATCAATGTATCCCTCTATTTCAACCTCTCCATAAGGAGTTCCAATAACTGCTCTTTCATACAAAACCTTGGCAGGCTTCATTTGACTAGCCATGAATCTCCTGAATATGAGATCATAAAGCTTAAAGTGATCTTTTGTTAAGTTTCTGGGCAATGTTATTATTCCATCTCTAATGAGCTGGATCAATCTTCCAGTATCTATTGGTCTAGTGGGTCTTATCGCTTCGTGAGCTCCTTCTTCTCCCCACTTTCTCGGAGCAAAGTATTCTTCCCCAATTTCCTGGGTTATGTATTCTTTTGCTATCTCAATTCCAGTGTTACTCACATGTATACTGTCAGTTCTGTGATAAGTTGTCAAACCTAGTTCGAAGAGATCTTGAGCTAATTGCATTGTGTGAGTTGCTGAGAACCCCAGGAACCTAGATGCATCTTGTAGCATGGCATCTGTGGTGTAGGGAGGAAGTGGATTAATCTCTCTCTCCTCAATTGTTACTTCCTTAACGTAAACTTCCTGAACATCTCCAGAGACTCCCTCCAGGATTATAGTTATATCATTCTCTAACGTAAGTCCCAGGAAGTCAGTTTCACTCTCCGTAAACTCCTTATATCTTTGGACAATCCAACCAAGAACTGGAGTCTGAACTCTTCCAGCCGATAAGTTGTAGTTCTCAAACACTTCCCATAACTTTTGGCTAAGCTCAAATCCAATCCACCTATCTTCTATCCTTCTCACAAGTTGGGCATTGACTCTATCTTCGTTTATATCCCTGGCCTCGTTGATGGCTCTTAGGATTGCAGGTCTTGTAACCTCGTGAAATTCTATTCTCTTAATCACGGGGGCATAAGGTGAGAGAACGTTCCTAATGTCCCAAGCTATCTTCTCTCCCTCTGTATCTGGATCCGTACCAATTAATATTTCATCAACTTCCTGGGCAAGATCTCTCATTGCCTTTACATTCTCTAGGGCATCGTAAACGTTCCTGCTTCCACATCTTGGACAAACCCCTTTCTCCTCCCAATCTACGAATTGATGGCCACAGTCTCTACACCTTTTTATAGTGTCGTAGACTGGGACAAAGTATCTTTTACCCCCCTTTTCTAGAAGAAGAACTCCGTGATATCCTTCAGTAGTGACTAGATCAAACATATGTCCTCCACTTGCTAGAATCGTCAACATTTTGTCTCCAATGGAAACTTCATATGCAACTAAATCACCAATTCTTCTTTTACTTGGCTGGCCAAAGAAGTTAGCTATTGTCCTGGCCTTGTTGGGGCTCTCCACAATCATTAGTGCAGACTTAACAAGGTCTTTAACCTGTTCACTTATCTTGCCTTCTAAGACTAACCTAACTTTTTCCCTATCCCTATCAATTTCCTTAAGGACTTCTTCTATGTTTATCTCGCCAAGAGGCTTTATCTCGAACTCAACAAATCTCCATCTCATCTGCCTTATAAGTCCGTTGAACACTTTCTGATCGTCTACCAATATGACGCTAAGACCCTTGGTAATGCCCCCCGCAAAGAGTCTAGATGTCCTGCCGCTGGCCTGAATATAAGTTCTTACATCTGGTATCTCAATGTACCACTTACCTTCTATCTGCTTGAGACTTAAGAATGGATTTTCTGCTATTTTCTTTAGGACTTCTTCATCCTTTAATGCCTCTCTTAAGAATTCAACAGCCTGCTTAAATACCTCTAACACATGATTGTAAAATCCTTCTAGTTCTAGTCCCTCTGCAAGGGCTTCCTCTATTTTCATCAGTTCATATTGCGGAATGTTCCTTATTAGACGCCTAAGCCTTGCATATAATTTCTCCCCTTCTGTTCTCTTTTCTTCAGGTAAAAACTCCAGTATTTCACTCATTAATCCGAGGACTCTATATATTGTGGGTTGCTCTAAATCGAGGGAGAACCTGAATTTTGGCACTCCTGTAAAGATTGCAAACCTCACTAAATGAGGCAGATCAAGACCTCTCACAATTGTCCCATAATATGTGGCCACTCCAACGAGATAATCGACTTCTTCTTTTTCGAAAAGTTCTAGTCCTTTCTTGTCTCTAGCTGAGACAAGCTCAACTTTAAATCCTTTGGACTTTAGGTAATTTGTAAGTTGTTCGGCATACTCAATTCCCTTATCAATTGGAACGAAAATCAAGCCACCTCTTCCAAGGGTCTTTAGTAGTTCTTCGACATGTTCCTCCATGCTTTTCTCGGGAATAATGTAAGTGTCAACAATATTTCTCAGAACGCTCCTTCCACTTCCGACTTCAAATCCAAGGAGCTCTCTGTATAGTTTTATTCTATCTCCCCTGGCACTTCCCGTAGCAGACGCAACGATCAAGATTCCTATTTTATTTTCTTTCTTGTACCTTTCAATTTCTCTCTCAAGTCTTTCTATCTCCCTATTTAACTTTTCCACTTCTTCATTACCACTTTCATTTTGAAGAAGCTTGGCGAGTTGTTTCTTGAGCTTTATAATTTCCCAGGCCTTTTTGATTATCTCTTCATTAAATCCAAGCATCATTAAAGAGCGGTCAATGTTTTTGCTTGCCTTAAGAAATGCATCCACATCGTCAACAAACATGAAGTCTATACGCTTATCCTTTAGCAATTCATCAAACCTTGTGGCCAAGAATTGGCTTGAAGTTACCAAGATATCAAAGTTTCCTGATTTTATTTTTTCGAGGGCTTCATCTTTTTCTTTCTTCTTTAGGTTTCCATGGTAATAAACGAGGTTAACTTTAACTTCCGCTTTTTCCATCATCGCTTTAATTTTCTTTACAGTTTGGACAACTAGAGGAGTTGTAGGAACTACGATATAACTCTTCTTTCCTTTTAATGCAAAGTAAATGGACATAAAAGCTCCGAAGGTACTCTTACCCATTCCTGTTGGAGCTATAATAGAAAAGCTCTTTCCTTTTATTATTCTCTTCACCCAGGAGCGCTGGGCGCTCCAAAATGTAAATCCAGTTGCCTTTTTAAAGAGTTCTTCAATTTCTTTAACTTCTTTGTTAAGAGCATAAATTTCCTCCCACTCTTTAAGCACTCCCTTTAATTTGAGAGCCTTCCTAATGGCAGTTACAAGTTGAAAGTAATCATCCATACTTATTGGTTCATCCAAACATGCATCACAGGGATTTTTTGCTGCAAGTCTTTCATCAGTTATTGCCCCTCTACAATTGGGACACATATCCCTATATATTGCCTTCATAATGCTCTCCCTCTAAGTCTAAGTTCACTACTTTTGTTCTTAAAAAGGTTTCTAGCTCCCCGTATTTTAGAAATAAGCTATTTCTATCTCTTTTTCTTAATAGTATTATATTCCTTGCAATTCATATCTAGACATATCTCCCATTCTCTTCCATCTTTTTCTCGAATTATAACTACCGGGGCACCGTTACAACAAGTTTTATTGGTTGGTATAATCTCCCCTCTCTGAAGAATCGGGTATGTAACATTACATTTTGGCCAATTAGAACAACCTACAAACCTCTTCCCAGTCTTTTCGTTATACTTAACAATTAAGTCTCCTCCACACTTGGGGCACTTCCCTACAATTAATGGAGGCTTCTCTTCCCCAACTACAATCTTTGCCAGTTCAAGACCTATTTCAAGCTCCTTCTTTTTGAACTCTTCAAGTATTTTTGTAAGCCTAATTTTGGCTTCCTCTATTACTTCCTCTTTTGTTAGTTTACCTTCCATGATTAGTTCCATCTTCTTTTCAAATTCTCTAGTCAACTCAACACTTATTATTTCTGGAACGTACTTTTCTAGAGTTTCTATAACTTTCATTCCTAGGGGAGTTACCTTTATCGATTTCTTTCCTTCTATATATCCTCTCTGATATAGGGTCTCAAGTATTTGGGCTCTTGTGGCCTTGGTGCCCAATCCCAAATCTTCCATCTTTTTAATGACTGCAGCGGGGGAGTATCTAGCGGGGGGCTTCGTCTTTTTCTTTTCTCTCTTTACTTGAAGGACTTTAATTCTCTCACCGATGAAGAATGTTGGAAGTGTAACTTCATCGAACTTAACATACTTTCCATACACCCTCAGCCAGCCTTCTTTAACCGTTCTTCCTCCAGAAATGAAGAACTTGTGCTTTCCTGCAGAAATTGTGACTTTAACGGTTTCTCTAACTGCTGGCTCCATAAATACCGCTAAGAATCTTCTAACAATCATGTCATAAAGCAGAGCTTCATCTTTAGTTAAATCTCCAGGCCTGGGAATTTCACCCGTTGGATAAATGGCCGGATGGGCAGGATCCTCCTTTTTTCCTTCTACCGGCTTAAGTTCGGGCATTCCCAGGAGTAGGTGTGCATAAGGCCTGTACTCTGGAATTCTCGCTAAGTTCTGAATGATAAACTTATAGTTTAGATTCTTGGGGAGCTTTTGGCTTTCTGTCCTGGGATAAGAACAGTTGTGAACCGCAATTCCATTGGCTATGAAGTTGTGGTAATTTTCAACTACAAGATCATAGACCTTCCCCTTATAGTGGAATTTCTCTATTGACTTTATTCCAATAATGTAGATATCCCCTCCAAGTATTCTTGGAAAGTCATAACTTCTTTCGTCAAAATCAGTGAATACAGGAACTTGTGAAGTTTCTACATATAATTTTCTCCGGCTAAACTTTCCAAGAAGTTCTCTAAAGCGTTGTAGATCTTCCAGGTGAACCTTAAGTTTGTTATCTTCAATCTTTGCTCTTATACCCAAAAGCTGTAGGTAAACTTTAATTTTGTAAAGAGCCTCCAAAGTTAAGCCCTCAAGTAAAGTTGCGTCGTAGTATCCAGCCAAAAAAGCCTTTAGCCACTCAGTATTGTTTATTATTCCATAAACTTCTGGAACACGTGGAGTATAATGAATTAGGTGCAGTAATCTAACAAATGATTTGTTACTTAAAACAATTCCTTCTTCTGTTTCAATTAAATCAATGTTTAAAGATTTTGTTAAACCAACAATTTCTTTTGTTCTAGAGCTGATTACAACTCCATTACCTTTGATCTCTCCTCCCTTTCCTGCTAAATATCCAATGAGGTACCACAACTCATCTCTTAACATCACTTTACCAAAGTTATTGTGTGAAAATCCGACCACTGCAATGTCTTTTATTTCCCCCCTCTCCACAAGCATTTTTAAGGAATGCAACGATAGTGTTTCACCATTCTCTAGAATTGCATAATCCTCCTGGGAATCAGTTATCTCAAGTAAAAGATCCAAAAATCCATAATTATCTCTGGCAGATTTATTAAGGACTAAAACCACATGATCAGTTTCTCTAAGCTTATCAGCGGGTACAAAAGCCAAATTACCCTCTCTGTACACTAAAACTGGATGATCTGCTGTTAAATACAACTCCGTCCCGTCAAGAAGTGTAACTTTATACATTTGCTCATCTGCATCACGCTCGAGAAGCCTATACTTTGCTTTTGACAACTTTAGATTAAAGTCCAAAGCAAAGACTTCCCCCTCTCGAGACAACTCTTTAATTTTCCTAACCCCCTGGGAAGTTAAGATCAAGGTGTCCGGGTGAAGGCAGAATCCCTTTTCATAAAGACTCTGAGCTATATCTAAGGTTTTCTTTGGTGAAAACCCAAAGGCGGAATAGGCTTCCCTTTGAAGAGTTCCCAGGTCGAAGGGAACAGGGGGATTCCTATTTTGTTGTTTAACTTCAATATTTGTTACCCTTGCAGGGGCCTTTTTTACCTCTAATACAATTCTTTTTGCTTCATTTTCATCCCAAATCTTATCCTTTTCGTAGTTTGCCGTGTACTTTTTCCCATTCTTTTCAAATATCAGCTTTATGACCCAATAAGGTTGGGGAACAAAGCTTTGAATTTCCCTTTCTCTATCAACTAAGAACTTGAGCGTTGGTCCTTGTACCCTTCCAGTACTAAGGACAACCCACTTTCCACTCGCCCTCTTTATTGCATGGGTTAACGCCCTTGATAGGTTAACCCCCCAGTACCAGTCCAAAATATGCCTGGCAATACCAGCATTTGCCATTCCAAAGTTTATAGTTGGCTCAAGATTGTACCATGCTTTGATTAAGTCCCTCTTAGTTAATGCAGAAAATTTCATTCTTTTAGCAACCCCAGGATCCACGCCACAGGCATACTTCAATGCAGTATAACCAATGACCTCTCCTTCAGTATCATAGTCACAGGCAACAATAAATTCTCTAACCCTTTTGGATAGGACTGAAAGCAACTTAATGTAATCTTTTGCATATTCTTTTCCTTTTTCAGCTATGTAAACAGGAACCCATTCCACATCAAATATCGGATATCCAAAAAAGTCATTTTTGGGGGCTAAACCGTATAAATGACCAACTGCTGAGGCAACTATGAGTCTTTTTCCATCCCTAATTAACTCGTAGTAGGGAACTCCAAAGAGAGTTTTCTTAATAGGCTTCACCTCAGCTAGTGCCATTGCTATTTTTCTAGCAACGTTTGGCTTCTCTGCAATAACGAGGATCATTGTCCCTCCTCCTCAGCTTTTCTCACTAACTCTTTAATTCTCTCAATCTTGTATTCTTCAATAACTCTGAGAACACTTTCAAGTTCTTTTTCTCTCTTTTCTTCCTCCCATTCTTCAATCCTCTTCTTGATAGCAGTCTCAAGTTCATCTCTTTTAACAACGGCAAATTCATCTAACCAAATAACTTCAATGTCAGTATTCTCAAGCAGAACAGGAATTCTTTCTTCCATTAGGAGTTCATATATTGAAAATGGAAGATTTGCCCGAGAAATAATAGCTCTTGGTCTTTTGCTCACTAAGTATTCCCCAAGTTTCTTTCCGGCTCCTGCCGGGTTTATTATGTACAGTATATCCCCCTTTTTAATCTCAAATTCTTTTTCCGCTTTTTCCAGTCCCTTCCATGTTAATTCTTCTATGATCTTAAGCGGATAAACCTTACCGCTGAGCTCCAACCACCGCATTTTTCTCATTTGAGCTAGCTTCTTTGCCAAAATCTCAACTTTTTCCTTTTCTTCTTTTAATTTCTTTTCTAACATTGCAATTCTTTCATCTCTTGCCTTAATTTCTCTCTCCTTTAGAATGCGCGCTCTAATATTTTCATCAAATTCCTCAAGCTTTCTTTCAAGCTTTTCTATTATTTTTCTTTGCTCTTCTATTATAGCTCTCAACTCTTTGTTTTCTCTTTCAAGTTCTGCTATTGTCTTCGTTAGCTCCTTTATTTTCTCCATATATGGAGTTACATCAACTTCGCTTACTTCCTTCTCTTTTGGTTTCTCCATTCTCGGCTTTTCTTGGAATTTCACTTTCATAATGGCCTCTCCTAGGCTATAACCAGATAGAACTAGTGCTTTTATCTCATTTCTCTTTGTCCATAAGCCACTTTCTTTGAGTCTGGCCTCAATGTGTTCAAGTTTTGGTTTATATCTTAGATAAGCCTTATATGCTGCTGCTAGGGCATCTCTTTGATGATCATCATCAACTGTAATTCCAAGATTCCTTAGAAGCTCGTTTTTCTCTTCAACTTTTAAGCTCTCCCTGGGAACAAAGAGTTGAGCTTTAAATGATCTTGCAATTTTCTCAACAAGTCCTGGGGCAGGATTTACGTCAGTGGCTATAATTATAGGATGTCCTAGCTCGCTGATGAACCTAACTATTTCGCTCAAAGCCATATTTTTTTCACTGTAGACTGCTACTACATTACCATCTAAATCCACAGCAGCTATTCCAACCGTTATTCCTGGATCAAGTCCAACTATTATGCTCTTCCTCTTCTCAATTTCAACTTCTGCTTTAAGTGGTACGAACTCAAGTGTTTTTCTCTCAACGGGAGTTATCCTAATCTCTACGTCTCCCCCTCTCATGGGCCGAACAAGGCCTGCAAGCTCCTCCCTACTCGCATAAACTTTGAATTCCCCTTTGGATACCCCATAATCTCTTTCTTCAATTTCCAAGTCAAAAGGTATGTCTGCTCTCCTGAGAATATCCTCTATTTGCCTAACTTTGGCCTGAACCAAGTTATAAACTCTTCTTCTGTATCTATCCTGACTCCATCCACCCTTTCCCTGGCTCCTACCTCTCGTAACAGTTATTAGGACTTCATCTTCAAATGCTAACACTTCATATCCAACGCCTTTAGAGGCAAGGAGGGCAGAAATCTTTGCTTCTTCGAATGGATCAAACTTATCTCCTCCAGTCCGAATTCCATACTCTCTCGCCAATGACCAGAGAGATTTTTGCTCACCCGGTTTTCCAGTAACTTGTACAAGTTTAGTACCTTCAGGAAGAGACCTTAAGAAAAATTTCAAGTCTTCTCCAAGTTCAGTTATACTATCCATTGCAACTATGTCTGGCTTTTTAGTTCTAATGTATCGAATGAGCCTTGGTAGTGTAAATTCTCCTTTTCTCTCCAATTTACCATTAAACCAAATTACAACAGCAAACTTTTTTGGATTCTCACTTACAATATCAATTCCCATAATTAAGATATTCCACCACCCCGCATCATGAGGTGATAAGAATGGAGGTTTATATTCATGGCGGGCCGGGCGGGATTTGAACCCGCGACCACCGGGTTAAAAGCCCGGTGCTCTAACCAGGCTGAGCTACCGGCCCACCCATTGGTGGGTAAGTATCCAGAAGTTTTATAAATTTTTTCGTCAAGAGGTATTGTGATAAACAACAAAGACCCAGAAAGGGCAGAGATGGGGGTGACTTAGTTGGAAGTCATCATTGAAAAGTTCAAACCTAAAGTTACTAGACCATTCAAGAGAAAAAATGAATGGTGGGTCAAGCTTATCACGGAGGATGGGGAGTATATAATGAAGTTCAAGAGTCCAATTGAAGCCGAGGACGTGGTTTATGGGTTACTGGATTTGCAGGTTTACGGAGGTAAAGTTAAACTAAAACTTAAAGAAGGAAATGTTATAGAAGATATTGAAGTTTTAGAAATCTATAAACCATCAGCAAAGGAGTTAGTTGATGAATACTTGACCAAATAGTCCCCTTCTTGATTCTTTTGATTAGCATCGAAAAAGTATATATAACAGAATGAACACATTTATTTATGTGTGGAGAGTTATATAAAGAAAGATCCAAAAAGAGGGAGGTCTAAAACATGGGCAGAGACAAAAAAAATACAGCGCTTCTAGATATTGCAAGAGATATAGGAGGAGATGAAGCTGTAGAAGTTGTAAAAGCCTTAGAAAAGAAAGGAGAAGCAACAGATGAGGAATTGGCAGAATTAACTGGAGTAAGAGTTAATACGGTGAGAAAAATCTTATACGCCCTGTACGATGCTAAGCTTGCAACCTTTAGAAGAGTTAGAGATGACGAGACTGGTTGGTATTATTATTACTGGCGCATTGATACTAAAAGATTACCGGAGGTTATTAGAACAAGAAAGTTGCAAGAGCTTGAAAAGTTAAAGCAGATGCTTCAGGAAGAAACCAGCGAGACCTATTATCACTGTGGAACTCCAGGGCATCCAAAGCTAACATTTGACGAGGCCTTTGAGTACGGGTTCCAATGTCCAATATGTGGAGAGATACTTTACGAGTATGACAACTCAAAAATAATTGAAGAACTCAAAAAGCGAATTGAAGAATTAGAGATTGAACTCGGACTGAGAAGTCCACCAAAAGAAGAAAAACCAAAAAAAGCAACAAGAAGAAAAAAGTCAAGATCAGGGAAAAAGAAGAAATAAAGGTTTAGGGATGAGTTATGGAAGTTATAATACCTCAAAAGATCTATGGGGATAGAAGTGGAATTGAAAAATTGAATAAGAAGTTAAAATCTCTCTTAGGAGATTTGGATGTTAAATGGAGGATTGCTATAACCAAGAAACAGTGGGTCAAGATAATTTTGCAAGGAGAAGATAGTGAAATATCAGCGAATCTAATTAGAGAAGAGTTTGGGGAAATTCCAAGATCTCTTTCAAATGTGAATGTTGGCGATATTTTTGTTGGAAGGTTAATTGATTTAGGAAAAGTTGGTTATGGAGTCTATGTTGATATTGGAATTTTAACTCCTAGGCCAAAAGATGCCCTATTGCCTCTCTACTGGCTAAAGAGGACATTTGAAGATAAACCAGTCCGACAAATGATAAGAGAATTTGGATGGGTGGATAACTTACCAGTTGAAGTAAGGATAGAGAAAGTAGAAAGACTTGCCCAGGAAATCGAAGTTTATCTTACAGAAAAATGGATAAAAAAGCTTAAAGGATGGCTAACAGACAAACATGACAAGCTTTTCATAGCAGGAACAATAAGTGAGAATGTAGAAAATGCTTTAATACAGACAGGACACAGCAGAGATGTAAGGAGGATAGAAGAGCTAGGACTTATGGAAACGATGCTCATTCTGAAGAAGGGCACTCACGCACCAGGAATTATTAAAGAAATTGGGCCATATATAAGGGCCGCAAAAATAGGAGCCATAAAATTTGAAGATTAAGCCACCATCTTCCCCTCTTTCACCTCTAAAATATCATAGTTTGGGAAACTGCTTATTAGTCTAATTCCAATGAGAGACAAAAGCAGAAGTCCTTCAACTTCATAATTGCCTAAAAATGGGAAAGAAAATAGGAAAAGCATTATAAGCACAGATGTTTGCCTCTTCTTAACTATATTTAGTTTTTCAGTTGCCAGAGAATAAGCTATTAAGATCATTGGAAGGATAGCACTTAAGTAAAAATTGTTGGAGGGTAAATTTAAACTAGGAAATTCATATATCCCCATTTCAGTTAAAATGATTATTATGATTGTTGCAACAAACCCATAAAGATAACTTAAAGGAGACACTGGAAATACTAGAATTATGGAAGGTATTAGAAATACAACTATCGAAAGAGTAGGAGAAAGTAAACCAGTTAGAATTCCTGAAATTGTCCATAGAAACGCTGTTTTAAACCTTGAACCAGAAAAATGAAGCGAGAGAATTATAACTAGCAAAATCATGAATACTGAGAGCTCAAGAGATTTGAAGATATTAAGTTGACTTCTAATGTAAGGGGAAGACAAGAGGAGAGCAAATGCCAAAAACCCAAGTTCTCTTGAATGCCTGGGCATTAAGAAAAAAGATAACGAAAGAATAGGAACAAGATGGTAATATGACGGATTTAGCAATAAATATAGGAGGGGGATAACAAATAAGTACATAACCTCTCTACTGGATGTTAACACTAAAATTATGGAGGATAATAAAGAGAGTAAGAGTATTAGATATATCTCAACGTGCAAAATCAACACCTCTACGTAGCCCGGTCCAGCGCGGCCCCATTGCTACGGCATCTGCCGGTCTGAGCCGCGCAAGAAAAATATAGAAAAGCAGTTTAAAAATTTTATTCAATATACAAGCTTTACATTTACTTGAACTATTTCGGGGCTAATAGTGTTCCCTCTCACAGTTTTCTTTCTTCTTTCTCCCTTTTCCTTAGGTCTAAATCCTGGCCCTTTGGAGAGTAGAACTCTTACCCTTCTAGGACCATGAATGTCAGGCCTCATTGGGAATCCATCTTTGTCTGTTCCTCCTCTTATCTCTAACTTCACGTCCTCTGGGAATTCTTTTCCAAACAGTTCGTTTAAGTTTATGTTTAGCTCTTTTGCTGGGATCTGATCACCTATTCTCTTTCCAATGAGTTTTTCCGTCTCTGCTCCTGTAATTTCCACCTGCTTTGCTATCCCACTCTTAGGATCGGATATAACAAGCTTGAAAGTCGCCATTTCCTCCCACCTCCTGGGAATGTTCATCAGCGGGATTCATCGAGCTTCCGCCCAACGGCGGATCTCTCAAACCCATCACTTGGCACTTTTAGGTGGGGTATTTAAAACTTTCGAACTTTGTGTTTAAAGGATAAACACTTTTAAATACGTCAGATAATAATAAAATCCGAGTAACTGGAGGGGTATACAGTGAAAAAGGCAATTGTCTTTATGACAGTAATATCATTTCTCCTTCTAATTCCACCAGTATTAGGAGAGGAACAGCCTAGATACGATTTAATTCTTGTTCGAAATGATGAGCTTATTGACTATCTCATTACACTACCATATTCACACTCCTTTAACATTCCAATTCTACCAATTAATCCAAAAGAGCTTAATGAAGTCACAAAAGCCCAATTATACTCTTATATTCAATTAGGGAGAACGAGACTTCTAATAGTTGGAAACGTTAATGCAATTAGTCTAGAAGTTGAAAAAGAATTAGAAAACATGGGGTTCATTGTAACCCGAATAGGGGGGGCAGATAGAACAGAAACTGCAGAAAAACTTGCTTTGCACTTTTATCCAAATGGGAGTAAGACAGTTATACTTGCAAGCGCTTTGGATTATGGTTCTACTCTTGCCGCAGCTGAGTTGGCAGTGGAATATAACTATCCCCTCCTTCTGACCTGGGAAAGTCAACTTTCTCCAAGTGCCTTAAGAGGACTAGAAGAACTTAATGCAAAGATAGTTGTTTTAGTTGGATTTGGAATAAATGAAACTGTTGAAAATACTCTAAAGGAGCTAGGATACGAAACTTATTGGATTGGGAGAAGCATAGAGCCACCCCCATTCTACACCCAAACCTCAACAACTCCTCAGCCCCAAGAAAGTAAATACTCATTCCTAAAGGGAGTTCTAATAACCCTAGTTGTATCAGCTCCAATATTCTTCTACCTGGGAAGAAAAGTTAGGACCCAACAAAATGAAATCTTAAATCTCCTAAATGAAAAAGAAAAGGCTGTATTAAGAGCTATTTTAGAGCATGGAGGGGAAATCAAACAAGAGGATCTTCCAGAATTAGTTGGCTATTCTAGACCTACAATAAGCAAGGTAATACAAGAACTTGAAAATAAGGGTCTCATTAAGAGAGAAAAGAGTGGAAAGACTTTCGTAGTCAAAATTGAGCGGAAAATCAAGCTTGACTAATTAGTATTATTCCTGTTATGATTAGGATTAGACTAATCAATATTTTCTTGTTGAAGGGCTCTTTAAGTAATCCAATAGCCAACAATGTGGAAATCATTGGGTTAATAGCGGTAACCGGAGTCACTATTTCAGCACCCACCAATGCAGTACCTTTTACGAATGAATACTGAGCCACAACTAATCCCAAGAGTCCAGCAAGACTAAGAACTAAAAGTTCTTTTCTTGTTGCTTTTTTAAATTCTGGAAGATACCTCCAAGAGACGAAAGTTATCCCAACAGCCGCGTAAATTATCCTTAGTCCTGCTAGGGATAGAGATTCTATCCGTGAAGAGAGCCAGTCCATAATTATAATCGCCAAGCTCCAAAATATTGGAGTTAGGAAGGCATATAAAATACCTACAGGATCAACATTCTCTTCTGTCTCTGCTTTCCTAACAATTACTATGCCTATAACGATTAAAACAGCGCCAATAACAGTTAACACTGTAATTTCTTTACCCAGCAAAAATGCCCACAATATTGTCCAAAGAGGATATGTGGATGTTATTGGAACTGTTCTTGAAACTCCCAACCGTTTAAGAGCAGAGAAGTAAAAATAATCGCCAATAACAAAGCCAAACTGACCAGAAATAAACGCCAAAATGTGGTACTTTATTGGCAAAGAGACCAATAGCTCAAGTCTTCCAGTAATCAGAAATATTAATACGTAGGTTGTTGCGGAGAAGTAAAGCCTTATAACGTTAGCATATACTGGACTCTTATCCTTTAACCCAACTTTAACTAGGACAGAGGCACTTCCCCAACAAAATGCTGAGATTAGCCCTAAGATTATCCCCAACACAAACAGAGCCTCACTGCTTAGCTTAAAAACTTAACGTTTCGATGGCAAACTAAAAACGTTAGCACAAAAATGTTAAAATTCGTAGGGAAGATATAACATTTGGAGGTCATTAAATGGGGAGGATAATCTCGATAGTTTCAGGAAAAGGAGGTACTGGAAAAACTACGGTAACTGCAAATCTCTCAGTAGCATTAGGAGATCGTGGAAGAAAAGTTCTTGCGGTCGATGGAGATTTAACAATGGCTAATCTAAGCTTAGTTTTAGGGGTAGATGATCCTGATGTTACTCTTCATGATGTCCTCGCTGGAGAAGCTAATGTGGAAGATGCAATATATATGACCCAATTTGATAACGTCTATGTACTTCCAGGCGCTGTAGACTGGGAACATGTTTTAAAAGCTGATCCGAGAAAGTTGCCAGAGGTAATAAAGTCTCTTAAGGACAAATTTGATTTTATTCTGATTGACTGTCCAGCGGGACTTCAACTAGATGCAATGAGTGCAATGCTTAGCGGAGAAGAGGCACTCCTTGTAACTAATCCCGAGATTTCCTGTCTTACCGATACAATGAAGGTTGGAATAGTCCTGAAAAAAGCTGGATTGGCAATTCTAGGATTTGTTTTAAATAGATATGGCCGAAGTGATAGGGATATTCCCCCAGAAGCTGTAGAAGATGTAATGGAGGTTCCACTCCTTGCTGTAATTCCAGAAGATCCAGCCATTAGAGAAGGAACCTTAGAAGGGATTCCAGCAGTTAAGTATAAGCCCGAAAGTAAAGGAGCCAAGGCTTTTGTTAAGCTTGCAGAAGAAATTGAAAAACTTGCAGGCCTTAAAGCGAGAGTCATGTACTAGTTAAGCTTTAAACTTGTTAGGGCTACCTAACGAATGGGGAGAAACCAATGATAATAGCATTTTTAGGAACCGCGGGAAGTGGGAAAACTACTCTAACTGGAGCATTTGGAAGATACTTAGAGGAAAACTACAGAGTAGCTTACGTTAACTTGGATACAGGAGTCGAAAATCTTCCATATAAGCCTGATATAGATGTAAGAGATTTTATAACAGTCAGAGATTTAATGAAAGAAGGATATGGACCAAATGGAGCAATAGTCGAAAGCTATGATAGGCTATTGACAAGAGTGGAACATTACATAAACAAAATTTTGGAGTTGGAGAAGTCCAATGACTATGTTTTAATCGATACTCCTGGACAGATGGAGACTTTTATTTTCCATGAATTTGGAGTCAAACTAATGAACAACTTACCATATCCTTTAGTTGTTTACCTTTCCGATCCAGAAATCCTCAAGAGACCTCACGACTACTGTTTCGTAAGATTTTTCTCTCTCCTAATAGACCTAAGACTAGGAGCAACAACAGTGCCAGCATTAAATAAGGTAGACCTTTTATCTGAAAAAGAATTTGAAAGACATAAAAAGTATTTTGAAGATATAGAGTACCTAACTACGAAGCTAAAATTTGATGTCTCAACTCAAGGACTTTTAGCTTATAAAATGTGTCAAGTCTTCCCCGAACTTTCTCCTCCAGTAAGGGTTTTGTACCTCTCAGCAAAGACAGGAGTAGGATTTGAAGACCTTGAAACTTTAGCGTATGAACATTATTGTACATGCGGCGACCTCACTTAGATTTTTTAACCCCTATTTTCTCTAATGTCATTCAAGTATTGGGGGAGTAATCATGTTCACGGGTAAGGTATTGATTCCAGTAAAAGTACTCAAGAAGTTTGAGAATTGGAATGAAGGAGATATGATACTGCTAGAAGATTGGAAAGCCAAGGAATTGTGGGAGAGTGGAGTAGTTGAAATAATCGATGAAGCTGATAAAGTCATAGGAGAGATCGATAGAGTGTTATCAGAAGAAAAGAAAAACCTCCCATTGACTCCAATACCAGAGGGACTGTACGAAAAAGCTGAATTTTACATCTATTATCTAGAAAAGTACATCCAAGAGAAGGTCGACAACATAGAAACAATACAAACTAAGGTCACAAAGTTAGCAAATCTAAAGAAGAAGTATAAGACTCTGAAAGAGATAAGATTTAAAAAGATACTAGAGGCTGTGAGGCTTAGACCAAACAGTATGGAAATTCTAGCGAGATTATCCCCAGCTGAAAAGAGAATATACCTTGAGATCTCTAAAATAAGGAGAGAGTGGATAGGTGATTAGCGTGGACAGGGAGGAGATGATTGAGAGATTTGCAAACTTCCTTAGGGAGTATACAGACGAAGATGGTAACCCAGTATACAGAGGTAAAATAACTGATTTACTTACAATAACACCCAAGAGGTCTGTTGCAATAGACTGGATGCACCTAAATTCCTTTGACTCAGAGCTAGCTCATGAAGTTATAGAGAACCCCGAAGAAGGAATAAGTGCCGCAGAAGATGCAATCCAGATTGTATTACGAGAAGACTTCCAAAGAGAAGACGTGGGAAAAATACACGCAAGGTTTTATAATTTGCCAGAAACCCTAATGGTCAAAGACATTGGGGCAGAGCACATCAACAAGTTAATTCAAGTAGAAGGAATCGTGACGAGAGTAGGAGAAATTAAGCCCTTTGTCTCTGTGGCAGTTTTCGTATGTAAGGACTGCGGTCATGAAATGATAGTGCCTCAAAAACCCTATGAAAGCCTTGAAAAAGTTAAGAAGTGCGAACAATGTGGAAGCAAAAATATAGAACTAGATGTTAACAAGAGCTCCTTCGTAAACTTCCAGAGCTTTAGGATTCAGGATAGACCAGAAACCCTAAAAGGAGGAGAAATGCCAAGGTTTATCGATGGTATTCTGCTTGATGACATAGTGGATGTAGCCCTCCCAGGAGACAGAGTTATTGTAACAGGAATTTTGAGAGTCGTTCTTGAAAAGAGAGAGAAAACTCCAATATTTAGAAAAATCCTCGAGGTAAATCACATTGAACCTGTTAGTAAAGAGATACAAGAATTAGAAATTTCTCCAGAAGAGGAGCAGATAATAAAGGAGCTAGCAAAAAGAAAAGACATAGTAGATGCAATAGTTGATTCAATAGCTCCTGCCATATATGGATACAAAGAAGTCAAGAAGGGAATAGCACTTGCCCTGTTTGGAGGAGTTTCAAGAAAGTTACCTGATGGAACTAGGCTTAGAGGAGATATACATGTCCTCCTGGTCGGAGACCCAGGAGTTGCAAAGAGCCAGATTTTAAGGTATGTGGCAAACCTCGCTCCTAGGGCCATTTACACTTCAGGAAAAAGTAGTTCCGCAGCAGGTCTTTGTGTAGCTCCCGATTCTTTAGTGGTAGTGAATGACAAAGTTCAAGAAATAGGAAAGCTAACGGAAGAATGGGGAAGAGAAGTAGGCTTCCTAGAATACTCAAGTGGGATTTTCTATGCTCCTTACCTGGGAAGAGGAATATCCCTAGATTTAGTAACAGGGAAAGTCAAACCTTCAGTTGTTAGCAAGGTTTGGAAGTTAAAATCCCCAGAAGAATTAGTTACAATAAAGACCATTACTGGAAAAGAGATAACAGTAACTCCTGAGACAAAACTTCTGACCTTCAATGGGACACTTGAATGGAAAGAAGCTGGAAAAATAAAACCTGGAGATTACGTCCTAACGGTTAAAAAGTTACATATCAATGGGAAACAAGAAACTTTAGATGAAAAGCTTGCATACAAGCGTGGACTGTCCCTTTCCGATCCTTTGGAGTTCTTTAGTTCATCTGAGAGGACAATTTCCGCTTATCTAAAGGGAATATTTGACAAAGTCGGAAGACTCGTCGGAGATACAGCGGTCATTAAAGTCGATAAAGATATGGCAAAGAGGCTACAGATTTTATTGCTAAGGCTTGGAATAGTTTCCTCGGTAGATGAGACAGGAAAAGTCATCATTGGAAGGGAGTACATCCAGAAAATCTTAGGGTACAACGTTAGCGTCGTGACCCATGAAGTGGAGCTATTTAGAGAGTTTATAGCTGAAATATCTAAGTTCTATGGAACCAGTGAAGAGGATGTCTACAGTTCCCTCCATGAAAAAGGAGAACTCGATATAGGGACAGTTCCAGTAGAGCTCCCAGAGGGCTTAAGAGAAGAAATAAATCGTGAAAGAGCAACTTACAGTGAACTTGTGAAAATTGCCCAGGAAATAAAAGATGAAAAACTCTACAATAAACTTGCGTGGATTTTAAGTGAAGTTACGGAAGAAGAGGCAAAAATTAAGGAAAAAGTTAACACTCTAAAGGTCATACTCTCCTCAGATTTGATACCAGAAAGAGTAGAATCTGTAAAGATTATCAAAAGTCCATACCCCTACGTTTATGACCTTACAGTTGAAGGTTCTCACAGCTTCATAGCAAATGGCTTTGTAGTCCACAATACTGCTGCAGCAGTTAGGGATGAGTTCACGGGAGGATGGGTTTTGGAGGCGGGAGCTTTAGTCCTTGCAGATGGGGGTTATGCTCTAATCGACGAGCTCGACAAGATGAGCGACAGGGATAGGAGCGTGATACATGAAGCCTTAGAACAACAGACAATAAGCATTTCAAAAGCAGGGATTACGGCAACTCTAAACGCTAGAACTACAGTCATTGCGGCTGCAAATCCGAAACAGGGAAGATTTAATAGAATGAAAAATCCATTCGAGCAAATTGACCTTCCCCCTACACTTCTAAGTAGATTTGACCTAATATTTGTGTTAATTGATGAGCCCGATGACAAAATTGACAGTGAAGTTGCCAGACACATCTTAAGGGTCAGAAGGGGAGAAAGTGAAGTCGTGGCCCCAAAAATACCTCATGAAATTCTAAGGAAGTACATCGCTTATGCAAGGAAGAATATTCATCCCGTTATAAGTGAAGAAGCTATGGAAGAGATAGAGAAGTACTATGTGAGAATGAGAAAGAGTGTAAAGAAGACAAAGGGAGAAGAAGAGGGGATACCACCAATCCCAATAACAGCTAGACAGCTCGAGGCCCTCATTAGATTAAGCGAAGCTCATGCAAGGATGAGGCTAAGCCCAATAGTAACAAGGGAAGATGCAAGAGAAGCAATAAAACTGATGGAATACACGCTAAAGCAAATTGCAATGGATGAGACCGGGCAAATTGACGTGACAATTCTAGAATTAGGTCAGAGCGCAAGAAAGCTCAGTAAAATAGAGAAAATACTGGATATCATTGAAAAGCTTCAGAAGACCAGCGAAAGAGGCGCCCACGTTAATGATATCTTAGAAGAAGCAAAGAAAGCAGGAATAGAGAAGCAGGAAGCAAGAGAAATCCTTGAAAAACTTTTGGAGAAGGGTCAAATATATATGCCAGAGAGTGGTTACTACAAAACCGTCTGATTTATATAGTAGGAAAAACAGCTAGATGTGGGGGTGAGGTAAATGGAAATTGACTATTACGATTATGAAAAGCTCCTTGAAAAGGCATACCAAGAGTTACCTGAGAACGTTAAACACCACAAGTCACGTTTTGAAGTCCCAGGAGCTCTCGTAACTATTGAAGGTAATAAGACTATAATCGAGAACTTCAAGGATATTGCGGATGCTCTAAACAGAGATCCACAGCACTTGCTCAAGTTCTTGCTTAGAGAAATAGCTACAGCTGGAACTCTTGAAGGTAGAAGAGTAGTCCTTCAGGGTAGATTCACGCCATATTTAATAGCAAACAAGCTAAAGAAGTACATAAAAGAGTATGTTATCTGTCCAGTATGTGGCTCTCCTGATACGAAGATAATTAAAAGGGACAGGTTCCACTTCCTTAAGTGTGAAGCTTGTGGTGCAGAAACTCCAATCCAGCATCTCTAGCTGTTTTTATACATTTTTCTGTTCAATCTAGAGGCTTATTCTCGACTCAGTAAATGTTATAAAAAACAAAAACAAGGTGTTGCAGGAGGGGATGATGAGTTTGCCGAGTGCTGAGCTAGTGATGAATAAACAGTCGCCTGACTTCCCCTCTCAATGCTTCTTTATCCACTCAACTATCTTTTTATGAAACTCTTCTCCCCATTCTGGATCTTCAAATATCTCATGGTATGCACCTTCGAACTCTACAATTTCCTTATCTTCCACTTTGATTTCCCCGTATAACTTTCTAGCTCCTTCTGGAGGAGTTATAACATCCCCAGTCCCAACTAAGAGTAGAACTGGAACTTTAATTTTGTGGGCTTCTCTGTGAGCAAGATCCATGTTCTTGAATATGCTCCTTCCCAGTTTGGCAGAAATTCTGTCATGAACCAGGGGATCTTCTATGTATCTTTTTACAGCATCTGGATTTCTTGAGAGAAGATTGGGATCTATTCCATTGGAGAGTGTTAAGCTTGGAAGCAAGACTCCAAGAATTTTTGCAAGTGCAACCATAAAAGAGGGTGTTTTTGGGCTCTTAGCCAGAGCTGGGGAGGAGGCAATAACTCCTCTAATCTTTTCTGGCCTTGTTTCTGCATATCTTATCACTGTTAATCCTCCGAGGCTGTGGCCAAAGAGAAAAGGTTTATCGTTTATCTCCTCTATGATAAAGTCTATTATTTCCATTGCTTCTTCAACGCTTGTATGACCTCTTTTTCCTGGGCTCTTTCCATGACCTGGCCAGTCAAATGTATAGACTGCATATCCTTCATTTACAAGCATGCTTACCAGTTTTGAGTACCTTCCACTGTGCTCTCCTAATCCGTGAACTATTATAACCCATCCTCTGTTTGGAGTTCCAAATTTTGCTTTGTATACCTGGGTCATATAGATAAATAGGAATTAAAGGATTTATCTTTTTCCTCTTTTTTATGTCAACTTAGCTTAGTACATATACAACTCCTACAACACCTTTCGTTAATTATAGGATTATTATCAAAAGTCTTAAATAGGATTATTAGTACAAACGTACATTGGAGAAGAATAATGCCCAAGAAAAAACTATTAGTATTAGTTGTATTATTTTTCCTATTACTAAGCTTGTTAGGAGAGAGATACTTAGCAGGGGCTTTCAAGTTTCCAAAATTGCAATTTATACTCGTAGACGAAAATGGAACTCCTTTAACAAAAATATCAAAAAACGTAGAAGTTCAGGTGCAGATAGATGCTCTAGTCCCTACAGACGAAGTGTATAAGACTATTTACTATGGAACTCTCAAAAAACCTACCATACTAAAGTTTTGGGACTCTGGAAATATAATTAAGATCTCTGTAGCTGACCAGAAGATCCAAAGTGTTATCTCGAAATGGGTAGAACAATACTCTGAAGAAATTGGGACATCTTTTGTTATATCAGTATGGGTACTTGATTACGAAAATAAAAAGCTCTACAGAGGATTCACTATAGTGAATTATGAAATCAAGGACATGAGAAAGGGGTTCAAAAAAATAGTTAAGGTAAATATTCACAAACTACCCTCCAGCGAACTTCCATCTAATAGAACAGCATCCATTCAAGGGTCTAACAAACAGTTTTATTACTGGAAAGTCGATTGGAGTCGTTCTTGGAGACCTAATGATTACATAAAAATTCCCATACTGATTGTAGATAATAAGTATTCTTCATCGGGACTAATCAATGCTTGGGTAGACATTAGCAGGGAAGAGTATACAAACTTTGATGTTACAGTTGCATATGGCTACAAGCTCTCCGAAAAGTATGACACTCCAAGTTTAGATATATACAGTAATGGATTTCCCACAATCTATGGTAAATTTTATTTTGCCGAAAGTATAGTGCTTGGACCTAATGAAAAAGGTTACATTTACATATATGCAAAACCTTATCATCTACATGAAAAGGAATACTATTGTACAGCCAGCCTAAACAACTGCGTCCCCACAGGCGAAGAGAGAATTCAAGAAGGAATTAACGCAATAAAAACTACTGGAAACAATGAGATTGTTGGAGGTAGTTCTAAAGGGTTACCAGATTCAAATATTATGGAGAAAATTTACAGTGGAACAACTCTTAAGTACGCTACTACTCTTAATGTGGGTGACTCAAAACCCCTAGCACTATTAATCTCAGAGGCTTCAGGTTCATGTTCAACAGAATTTGGAATAGGTCTTCCAGTAGGCGCCCTTGCAGTGGCTTTAAGCGGAGGCACTATACCTCCCTGGGCTGCAGGCTTAAGTGTTGGGATGCATTACTCTCATTCGAGTTCTCTTGTCTTGTATGGTGGCATCAAAAACTATGGAGAGCTTTTTGGAACAGGCAAAAATATTCAGGAGTACATTTACCTAGGAGTTAGTGAGTATACATACTCTGTTGGCAATTGTAATACAAAAGTTCCTGTAGGTGTGTACATTGAAAGTAGGTGATTCTTAATCTTTCTCTTCTTTATAACAGAAAAACATAAATTCCTATTTTTTCTGTATCACTAAAGGTGATAACATGAGAAAGCTGATAATAAGTTTTACAATTCTTGTACTCTATTTTTCCCAGGTCGCAGCCTATTATGTTCCAGAGAGAAGTGTTATATATCAAATAATGGTGGACAGATTTTACGATAGAAACCCAACAAATAACGAACCCTTCTATGATCCAGAGAAGAAAAACTACAGGCTCTATTGGGGAGGAGACATTGAAGGCATCATAGAGAGACTTGACTATATAGAGAGTCTAGGTGTTTCAATGATATGGCTTTCACCATTAAACGACAACATAAACAGAATGGCAGGTGGAAGCGCTCCTTATCATGGGTATTGGCCAAGAGACTTCAAAAGGATAGACGAGCACTTTGGCACCTGGGAAGACTTTAGAAGGTTAGTAGAAGAAGCTAAGAAAAGAGGAATTTGCATAATAGTAGACTATGTCCCCAACCATTCAAATCCAGCAACTGATGGGGAGTTTGGAGCTTTGTACGATAATGGAACATTAGTGACTAACTACTATGAAGACAGAAAAAATGCCACAAGAAATCCCTATACTGCGAGCCTGGAAAACATCTATCACCACAATGGCAACATAAACGATTGGTTTGGCTTTCAGCTTAAGTACGCAAATCTTTTTGGATTGGCAGATTTCAACCAAATGAATGACTTTGTGGATAATTATCTTAAAGAAGGGGCAGCTTTATTCGTGAAAAATGGCGCTTGTGGATTTAGAATTGATGCTGTTAAGCATATAGAGCTGGGATGGCTTGAAACCTTCTACCTTTACCTATATCAAATCTCAGATGAACCACTCTTTATCTACGGAGAATACTTTGCAAACACTCCTGACAAAACGTTTGACCTCTATGAGTTCTATAGGTACTCAAATGTATCTTCCCTCTTAAATATCCCAATTAGAGAATCAATTGCGAGAACTTTTGCATATGGAGGAAGTTTTGAGCAGCTAGCAAAGATGTTAGAGGAGTATTACAGTTTGTTCGTTTATCCCAACAAGCAGTTGAACTTCTTAGACAGCCATGATTTAGTTAGGTTCCTGAACATGAACCCAAACAAAGACAGGTACCACATGGCCCTCGGATTAGTAATGACACTCCCAGGAATTCCTGTTATATATTATGGAGATGAAAGCTATTTAGTGAGTAAGGAAGGGAAGGGAGACCCCTACAACAGACCAATGATGGTTTTTGATAACTCTACTAAGGCTGCTGAGATTATAAGAAAGCTTTCATTGCTAAGAAAAGTCAACGATGCCCTTGCTTATAGTGATTTCAGAACCGTATATGTGGACTACAACACATGGATATTTGAGAGAAAGTTTGGAAGCCACAAGATATTAGTTGCTCTAAACAAAGGGCCAGACAAAAACATCACGATTTCCCTAAACTGGACAGATGGAACATACATAGACATCATCGAAGGAGCAATTCTCAAAGTTAAAGAAGGTCAGGGTGAGATAAAGCTACCCAGATATTCATTTTATGTCTTTCATGTAGAGGAAGAACAGAAAACCCCTCTCATAGGATCTATAACTCCATACATAGCCCAACCTGGGCAAAAAATCCTTATAGCCGGAGCAGGCCTCAATGGAAACATCAAGGTGTATATAGGAGGTAGGAGAGCAAGAATTATTGAGAAAGAAGAAAATTCCATCCTTGTAGAGGTTCCCGAGATTAAAACTATGAATGCGTGGATTCCTGTTTGGGTTGTTGTTAATGGAACTAGAAGCAATGAGGTTAAGCTTAGGTACTATTCTAGCAATGATATCCCAGCACTAATAGTCCTACAAGGAAACTACACTGGTTACCTTTGGGTCAAGGGGAACATACCAGAACTCTCAGAGCCGAGACCCCTCTTGAAATCTCCAACGGGACACTACTTTGCCGTGGTTCCCCTCCCCAGAAACAAAACTTTTACAGTTCAACTATATAAGGGACTTCCCTGGGAACCTCTCCAACCAACAAATGTCACGTTGTATGGAATTGGAAATAAAACAGTAATATTGAATGAAGCCGCTCCAGAAACTCCTGTATGCGGCCCAGGAATTGTCGCAGTATTTGCACTTCTCCCATTGTTAAAAAGAAAAAAGAAAAAGTCACCCAACACCACAATAACTCCATACGGAGTACCCATAGTAGCCGTTAGCTGGATCGTGAGGTGGTGCCTCTAGGTATACCCATCCGCTACTATCTACTCTTTTATCTACCCATCCTCCTAGGTTTCCAGTGTATTCATGAATACAAGCCCCTGCAAACTTTGGAACGTATACCCACCTACCAACCCAGTTAGGGCTCAAGTTAATGTAAGTTATAAGCCCAGGCCTTCTAGAATCTCCATTTCTCACAAATATGAGCTCATCGTTGTCGTAGTAGACAATTGTTGTGCTTCCTCCTGCCAAATGATCATGGATCCAAATGAGGTTAATTAGCTTATCCTTGTTCAGCCATTCCTCAAAGTCCCTGTAGAATATTACTGGCTGTCCCTCATATGTCAATATGAACGCATATGCTGGATACTTGTTCCATATTATATCTGTGTCATGATTGGCAACGAAAGTTACTGCCTTAAATGGATCTCTCGAAACTACAGTTTGTCCGTTTTGTAGGGCATAGACTAATGCTGGAATGTTGTTATTGTCAAATGCTTCATCCATTTTATAGTAGAGCGGGAAGTCAAAGACCTTTGCACCACTCTCATATGCCCAGCTTAGTAGTGCATCTACATTTGTGTCCCAGTACTCTCCAACTGCCCAACCTCCCCACCAATTAAGCCAGTCTCTGACAACCCAAGCTCCATAGCCCTTAACATAGTCAAATCTCCAACCATCAAATCCTATGCTTCTTAAATAAGCAGCATAACTCTCATTGCTCTTCCATAGCCAGTACTGATCCCACTCTTTGTGATGACATATATCTGGAAATCCTCCAAAGGTTCCTTCGTCACAACAATGAAGCTCGTTTGGATGGAAGTCCAGATAGTTAGCTGTATATTTCCCTGAGGCAACTTTAGAAAAGTCTGTCCATGTGTAATCTCCAACGAAGGGGTTCCATTCTAGGTCACCACCAGCCCTGTGGTTTATAACTACATCGGCGATTACCTTTATTCCATAGGCATGGGCAGTTTGTATCAATCTCACTAGTTCTTCTTTTGATCCAAAACGCGTCTCTACAGTTCCCTTCTGGTAGTACTCGCCGAGATCAAAGTAATCATAGGGATCGTAGCCCATTGAATATCCTCCACTCATCCCCTTGCTTGGTGGAGGTAGCCATATTGCAGAGATTCCAGCTTCATACCATTCAGGAATCTTCGATCTTATATGATCCCACCAAATTCCTCCCCCTGGAACATCCCAATAGAATGCTTGCATTATAACTCCTCCCTCTTCAAGCTCCAAGTATTTTGCTGCACTTACTGGACTTGCTAGTACTATAAAAAACAGTAATAGAGTTAGGAGGGGTGTTAATTTCTTTATGTTCACGTGATCACCTCCATACACCAAAGTCTCATAATGTATCACTGGTGATGATACATATAAATTTTTCTGTTATGATCATGTGAACATAAATGTTCATCAACGCACGTCAAAATCTAATAAACTCTTGATAAAAACAATTCCTGGGGAGAACCAATGTTCGCGGAAATAATTACCGTAGGTGATGAACTTTTAACAGGGAATACTGTAAACAGCAACTCAGCACACATAGCGAAGAAATTAACGGAGAGAGGATACCTCGTTAAGAGAATAACTACTGTTGGCGATGACGTGGAGGATATAAGGTCTGTAATTTTAGAATCCCTTAACAGAAAACCCGATGTTCTTATTATTTCGGGAGGCCTCGGGCCAACTCACGATGACGTTACAATGGTGGCCGTCGCTAAGGCGCTGGGAAAAGAATTAGTGCTCTGTGAAAAATGCTTAGAGGAAATAAAGGAATTTTATGAGAGATTATATAGGGAGGGGCTAATTGATGATCCTACGCTGAATGATGCAAGGAAAAAGATGGCTTACCTTCCCAAAGGAGCCATTCCATTGAAAAACTCTGTTGGGGCAGCACCTGGGGCCTATATAGAATATAGAGGCACTAAAATCTTTGTGCTCCCAGGCATGCCAAGAGAAATGAAGGCGATGCTTGAAGAGGAAGTTTTACCAAGAATTGGATCAAAGAAATTCGTTCAGAAGAAATACCTTGCTGAGATAACCGATGAAAGCAAATTGGCACCAATTTTAGAAGAAACTATAAAGATTTTCGATGTAAAGATACACTCCTCCCCAAAAGGTTTTGGGAAGTTCATTGGAATCATAATATTTGCTCAAGACGAAGATACCATAAAAAAGGCAGTAGAATTTATGAAGAGTAAGGGAATCGAATTTAGGGAGGGCTGGTAGTGCTTCCAGAGAAAGTTGTAAAGATACTTGAGGAGATGAAGAACGAGAAAATAAGAGGAGCTAGCTGGATGGCCAAAAAGGGAGCTGAAGCCTTTATATTACTCAGCGAAGAGTTAGATGAAACTTCCCTAGAGGAAGGAATAATAGAGTTGAAAAGAGAAATCCTTGAAATTAATCCATCGATGGCCTCCCTCTATAATCTTGCAATGTTTATTCCAATAACAAACGACAGAGAAGTGGTAAAACTAAGAGCTGAGGAGTTCATAAAAAGAGCGGAAGAAGCTAAGAAGGAAATTGCCTCTATTGGAGCCCAACTAATAGATAGTGGGGATGTCATAATAACCCACTCTTATTCTTCAGCTGTCTTTGAAATTCTAAAAACTGCCAAGAGAAGAGGGAAGCAGTTTAAGGTTATACTCACAGAAAGTGCTCCCGATTACGAGGGCCTATATTTAGCAAAAGCCCTGCAAGATGAAAGTATTGAAGTTGAAATTATAACAGATGCCCAACTTGGATTATTTGCTAAGGATGCAACACTGGCAATCGTTGGAGCAGATACTGTGACAAAAGATGGATACGTTGTGAATAAAGCTGGAACTTATTTACTTGCCATCTCCTGTTATGAAAGTGAAGTTCCATTTTATGTTGCTGCCGAAACCTACAAGTTTCACCAAAAGATTACATCCAAGGAAGTAGAACTCGTGGAGAGACCTTTGTATAGGGAAGGAAGTAGAGTTAGAAATGTTTTGTTTGACATAACTCCCTGGAAATTTATAAGAGGGATTATAACTGAGCTAGGAATTATACTTCCCCCGAGGGATATGATATGAAGTTGCGGGGGGATGCCAGAGAAGTCTACAAGAGGTTACTCTCCCGGCTAGAGTCTATGATTAAATTAGGGGAGGCCAGGACATTTCTTAAAAAATTTGAACCGACAAGTGATAGAGAGGAAATTATAAAAAGGCAAAATTACTTAAAAGAAGGCTTAAAAAATGTGAGAGATGACTTAGAAGAATATCTCCTTTCAATAAGGCCAATTAGATTTAGGAGAGAATTTTTTCATGATAGAATTTTGCTGGTCTCCGATGAGGAAGTAGAAGAAGCAGAAAAGCTTGACTTATGCCCAGTAACTTCTGATCCCTCTGAAATTGAAGATTATCCTCTTATTTTAAGCACGATTGGGTATGGAATTGAGGTTGAGGTAAAGCCTTCCCATATTGCCCCAGAGCTTTATATAATTCCCCTGTGGGAAAATAGGGACGTTCTTGAAGCACTTTCAAAAGTTTTCCCAGGAGGAGCGGCCGATAAAATTTTGATTTCTTTAAAAGAGATAGAAGAGATTTTTAAGAAAATGGAAATTCTCGAAAATCTAGATGAAATAATCGTTGAGAAAGAAAAGGAACTCAATAGGAAAATTGAAGAAAAGCTTGAGAGATTTAAGTTAACCCTAAGCGGCAGAGATCTTGTGGAATTTATGAAAGCCTTAAGAGCTGGAAACCTGGAATATCTTTTTCATAAGTTCTCAGCTCTTAATGACGAAATCATAGAGGAGATTAATAAAGCGGAAAAGGAAATTTCCGATGTTCTGGGAATTAGTGTAGAGATTTTTCCTAGAGATTTCCCAGTAGAAGTTCCTCCAGAGCAGATAGAAGCCCTTAAAAGAGAGCTAGAGAGAGAATTTAAGATAGAATTTTATCTTAAAAGCAGAGAAACTGTAGAAAAAATCCTGCCCCATCTGCAAAAACTAAAAGAAGAGATACAAAAAGCCTACGAATTATACTTTTTGCTTGTGGTTAAAAAATTCACAAGAGACTTTGTGTTTCCAGAAATTGTTGAAGAAGGGATCGGGTTTATTGAAGGTAGGAATCTGTTCATAGAAAACCCACAACCAGTAAGTTATTTCGTAGGGAAGTCTTATGGTAACTTCCCAGGAGTTGAAGAAGCAAACATTGTAATTTTGACAGGGGCTAACAGCGGAGGTAAAACTTCTCTCCTTGAGCTCATCTCCCAGATTGTCATATTGGCCCATATGGGCTTTCCAGTTCCTGCAAAAAAAGCCTGGTTTACAGTTTTAGATGAAATATTTTTCTTTAAGAGAAAGAGAAGTGTTTATGGAGCAGGAGCCTTTGAAACGTCTCTAAAAGGATTGGTAAGGGCAATTAAAGGAAAAGGAAAAAAGCTAATTCTAATTGATGAATTTGAGTCAATAACTGAGCCTGGAGCTGCCGCGAAGATATTGGCAGAGCTCCTGAAAATAGCTTATGAGAAGGGATTTTTCGTCGTAATTGTCTCTCACTTAGGAGAAGATTTGAAAAGAGAGATTCCTTTTGCGAGGGTGGATGGAATAGAAGCGAAAGGCCTTGACGAAAACTTGAATCTAATAGTTGATAGACAGCCAAAATTTGGAGTTATTGGAAGAAGTACGCCAGAATTAATAGTAGAAAGACTTGCTAGAAAGGGAAGAGGAGAAGAAAAAATGATAATGAACAGAATACTTAAAAAATTTAGGAAGTAATCCAGCTTCTCTCCCTATATCTCCCTCTCAATTCAATTTCCTTGATTTTTTCCTCAATCTCACGCCTCTTCTCTTTCCCCCTTACCTCTTCATATCCTCTTAGAACAGCTTTAAATCCCTCTTCAACCCAGCTGTAGTGAGTACTCTCCATTGCTCTCCTCAGCAAGTGAAGATCAACACCCTGGGCTTCTAAAGTATCGTCAAACTCAGCTAACCCGAAGTCTATGAGGTAAATTTTTCCATCTCTCATTATCATATTGGAGGTCGTCAAATCCCCATGGACAATACCTGCCTCATGTAACTTTCCTATGACCCTGCCAATTTCCTTACATATCTCCAACCTTTCTTCTATGGGAAGTTTTTCCAAAAGCTCCTTGAGCCTCTCCCCCTCTATGAACTCCATAACTATTATCATGTTCTTGGTATCAACTTCAAACACGTAGGGAACATTTACACCAGCTTTCTTAGCTCTATGGAGTATTCTAGCTTCTCTTATTGTTCTCTCTTTTCTGAGTTTTATGTCGATTTCAGGAATCCTATATCTTTTCGAGACCCTTTCCTTAACGATCACCTTGATGGGAAGATCATAGTATAATTCGGAAAAGTCTGCAAGATATATCTTTGCTTCAGCCCCCTGCTTTATGAGCTTCATCTTTAACTCCCCTCTCACTTAAACAGCAAAAGCCTTAAATTATTTTGTGAACAACTTTTAATGAGGGCCCCATGAAAAGAGCTCAAACTGCCATTGAATATCTCCTCATGCTGGCTGCAGTTCTGATTTTGGTGGCCATAGTGCTTAACGTAGTTGTTGATAGCATGAGAACTCTAACAAATTATGTTGAGGAGTACACAAAAGTCATAAGAGAAAGACTTCTAGAGTCGCTTTAGTGGAGGTGAATTCATGATAATTCCTCTGATTCTGGGAATATTAGTTGGGATTCTTACATCTTATACGGACATTAAAACAAGCTACATATACGAGGAACGCTTTTTTCCAAGCTTTTCACTCCTATCAAAGTGGTGGTGTAAGAGGAAGGGATGTAATTATGAGGTAAAAGGTCCATACATACCCATTGTAGAGGCTGGAATTCTATACTATTTCTTCCTGGGAATAAAAAACGAGGATCTAATTCTTGCATTTTCTGGAATTATTGGATTGCTCTTAGGTTTTGCCGTAGGATCCCTCCTTTATTATACTGGAGGATGGGCTAGTGGTGACGTGCTAATTCTTGCAGCATTTTCATCCCTTCTCCCCTATGCCCCAGAATCTGCCAAGTACAAAGCTCCGTATGCTGTAGTATTGCCCCTAAATGCCTTAACGATTCTGTTTAATTCGATCCTTCTTATATTCCCCCTAATATTTGTGTATGCATTTGCAGGACTTATTGCAAAGAAGAAACTCAGCCTCTTAAAAGAACTGTTTGTTAAAGGCATTAGGAACGTCTTCGAAGTGTCTTTGTGGATAATGTTTTCTGTTACTCTCTTTGTAGTGATAAGCATCAACCTTGGAATATCGCTACATCCGCTCTTGAGATGGATTCTTACCTTTCTGTTGATAGCTTTTCTTAGCAAAATTAGGGTTATAGGAGATATTCTTGGAGTATTATCCCTTGTATACGTCACATATCTTGTAGGATTTTCATCCCTATATTTCTTCCTCAGATTAGTGATTATCCTCTATGCATTCAAGCTTTTGCTATCCTCAGTTAAGATGTTAAGAAAAGAAGTTTTAACCAAAGTCAAAAGAGTTGAAGAGCTCAAAGAAGGAGAAGTTCTAGGAGAGAGAATACTGGAAGTCGGAGGCAAAATAGTCAGGGATAGGAAAGACTTCTTTGAAAAGCTCAATGAAGTTTTGAAAAGTGGGAAATTCGAACAGATTAGTGGAAAAGAGATAGCTGGTTTTAGTGTTGAAGGATTAACTAAAGAGCAGATTGAAGAGCTCAAAAAGCTAGTAAGCGAAGGAAAGCTCGAGAATGAATTTTTAGTCAGAAAAGCAATGCCCTTTGCCCCAGCATTGTTCCTGGGGTTTTTAACAAGTTACTTCTTTGGAGACATTTTGTGGTGGATCATTCTCAAGGTTTCTGGAATGGTGTGAATTATCCCGTCCTTTCGGAAGAGGACCTCTCCACCCGAATAGGTTAAAAACAGGCAAAGATACTTAGAAAACGATGAAAGTATACAGGCTCTATTTAAAGGATGAATATCTTGAGATGGTGAAAAGTGGAAAGAAAAGAATTGAGGTTAGAGTGGCTTATCCTCAGTTAAAAGACATTAAGAGAGGGGACAAAATTATTTTCAATGACTTAATTCCGGCTGAAGTTGTGGAGGTTAAGAAGTACGAAACTTTTAGGCAGGTACTTAGAGAAGAGCCGATAGACAAGATATTTCCAGATAAACCAAGCTTTGAAAAGGCTCTCAAGAGGTTCCACAATATGTATCCGAAGTGGAAAGAGTATAGGTACGGAGTTTTGGCAATAAAGTTCAGAGTTCTTGGGAGGGATAAAGAATGAAAAACTTAAAATTTGATGGAAGATACAAGGACGACATAATCTCAGGGAAAAAGAGAGCAACAATTAGGTTGGGAAGGAAGATAAACCTAAAGCCTGGAGAAGAGGTTCTTGTGCACGCTGGAGGTTACGTTTTGGGAAAAGCAAGAATTATTAGGGTCGAAACTAAAAAAGTCGAGGAGTTAACTGACGAGGATGCTAGAAAAGATGGTTTTAGAAATAAAGAAGAACTCATAAAAGCACTCAAGGAACATTACAAGTTCGTTAGACCTGATTCTCCTGCAACAATTGTGGAGTTTGAGATGATAAAACTCTTAGACAAGCCAATTCTTTCAGCAGATTTCCCATATGAAGGAAATAACCCAATTGAAATTGCAGAGCTAGCCCTAAAGCACTTGGACAACTTAAGTTTCGAAGAAGTAGCCCTTCTAAAGTTATTTTTGAATGAGGGAAGCCTAAGAAAGGCTGCAATGAAGTTGGGTGGTCTTAATAAAAGATATAAGATCCGTGAAGTTCTGAGAAAAGCTTATGAAGAGCTCAAAAAGAGAGGAATTATGCAACCTAAAATCTAGGGGACTATTTCAATATCCAATTCTGTTCCATCGCTTCTAAAAGCCTTTGTACTTTCCTTAGTATAGGGAAATGCTATTATTATGTGAACTCCCCCAAACTTGGAGAAAAAGTCCAAATCAGCTTTAGAAGGATAAGGATAAGGAGAGGGATGAGAATGAACAGTTCCTTTAATAGTTTCATCATGAGGCAAGAGATTTAGATCAAAGTATACCGACTTTGTTCCAAAGAACCCCTTTGGCAAAAATAAAACCTCCTCAAATACCCCATTTTTCTCTCTCAGCAGGCCTGCAAACTCTTTTGGATGAAAAGAGGCTGCGAGATCCAAAAGATATTCAAAGAGTTCCTTCCTAACTTTAACTCTCATATTGTATGGAAACTTTATAAGGCATATAAAATTATCCATGATTGGCGAGAGGAATATGGAGGAGGAGAGACTCGATCTTGGGATCGAGTTTGAGACAACAGAGGAGATTCCTGTCCCAGAGAGGTTAATTGATCAAGTTATAGGTCAAGATCACGCTGTTGAAGTTATAAAAACTGCTGCAAAGCAGAGAAGACACGTACTTCTCATTGGAGAGCCAGGAACAGGTAAGTCAATGCTTGGCCAAGCAATGGCAGAACTACTCCCAACCGAAAATCTCGAAGATATCCTAGTTTTTCCAAATCCAGAAGACGAGAACATGCCTAGGATAAAGACTGTCCCAGCTTGCCAAGGAAGAAAAATCGTCGAAGAGTACAGAAAGAGAGCAAGAGAACAGGAGAGCATTAAGACATATCTATTATTCTTTGTATTTCTAGTCGTTGGAATGGCTGTTTTGATGAGTAAGGGAGATCCAAACACGCTCCTCCTGGGAGTATTTGTCATTCTAGTAGCCCTAATGGCAGTAGCAAACATGAGAATTAGAACCCAGGCCATGGTGCCCAAGCTACTTGTAGATAACTGTGGAAGAAAAAAGGCCCCATTTGTAGATGCGACAGGGGCCCATGCTGGAGCTCTGCTTGGAGATGTTAGACACGACCCATTTCAATGTTTTAGCGGTGAAGAAGTTATCTTAATTGAAAAGGACGGAGAGAAAAAAGTCTTCAAACTTAGGGAGTTCGTTGACGGTCTCCTTAAGGAGGCGTCTGGAGAAGGGATGGACGGAAGTATTAGAGTAGTTTATAAAGATCTTCAAGGGGAAAACATAAAAATACTCACAAAAGACGGACTTGTAAAGCTCCTTTATGTCAATAGAAGAGAAGGGAAGCAAAAGCTTAGAAAAATAGTAAATCTTGAAAAGGATTATTGGCTTGCATTAACACCTGAACATAAAGTGTACACAATAAAGGGCCTTAAAGAAGCTGGAGAGATAACTAAAGATGATGAGATAATAAGAGTGCCTCTCACAATTCTTGACGGCTTTGACGTAGCCGAGAAGAGTATAAGAGAGGAACTTGAAAGGCTTAGCCTACTTCCACTAAATAGTGAAGACAGTAGACTAGAAAAGATAGCAGGAATCATGGGCGCACTCTTTGGTAGTGGAGGTATCGATGAGAATCTCAATACCCTTAGCTTTGTTTCTAGCGAGAAGAAAACAATTGAACAGTTTGTTAAAGCACTCAGCGAGCTCTTCGGGGAATTTGACTATAAAATTGAAGAAAAAGAAAACAGCATTATTTTCAGAACATGTGATAAAAGAATAGTGACCTTCTTTGCTACACTTGGTGCACCAGTTGGAGACAAAAGCAAAGTTAAGCTTAAGCTTCCATGGTGGGTCAAGCTTAAGCCGTCACTTTTCCTCGCCTTCATGGATGGTCTCTACAGTAGCAATAGGAATGACAAAGAAATCCTCGAAATAACTCAACTTACTGACAACGTCGAAACGTTCTTCGAGGAAATATCTTGGTATCTGAGCTTCTTTGGAATTAAGGCAGAAGCTGAAGAGGATGAAGAAAAAGATAAATACAGGGCTAGACTTACGCTATCCTCATCAATAGACAACATGCTTAATTTCATTGAGTTCATTCCAATAAGCTTTTCTCCAGCAAAGAGAGAAAAATTCTTTAAGGAAATTGAAAAATATCTGGAATATAGCATTCCCGAAAAGACTGAGGATCTTAAGAAACGAGTTAAGAGAGTTAAGAAGGGAGAGAGAAGGAATTTCCTCGAAAGCTGGGAGGAAGTTGAAGTTACTTACAACGTAACTACAGAGACAGGAAATCTACTTGCTAACGGTCTATTTGTTAAGAACTCTGGAGGTCTTGGAACACCGGCACACGAAAGAGTTGAACCCGGAATGATCCACAGAGCTCACAAGGGAGTTCTGTTCATAGACGAGATAGCAACACTTAGCTTGAAGATGCAACAAAGTCTACTAACTGCAATGCAGGAAAAGAAATTCCCAATAACCGGACAAAGCGAACTTTCAAGCGGTGCTATGGTGAGAACAGAGCCCGTTCCTTGTGACTTCATCTTGGTAGCTGCTGGAAACCTTGATACAATAGACAAGATGCACCCAGCACTACGTTCAAGAATCAGGGGATATGGATATGAAGTCTACATGAGAACCACAATGCCCGACACTCCAGAGAACAGGAGAAAGCTTGTCCAATTCGTAGCCCAGGAGGTAAAGAAAGACGGAAGAATTCCACATTTCACGAGAGATGCCGTCGAGGAAATCGTAAGAGAAGCCCAAAGGAGAGCTGGGAGAAAGGGCCACCTAACATTAAGACTCAGAGACCTGGGCGGAGTTGTAAGGGCAGCTGGAGATATTGCCGTAAGAAAAGGAAAGAAGTACGTCACAAGGGAAGACGTGCTAGAGGCCCTCAAGCTGGCCAAGCCTTTAGAGAAGCAATTAGCAGATTGGTACATCGAGAACAAGAAGGAGTATCAGGTAATAAAAACCTCAGGTGAAGAAATCGGCAGGGTGAATGGTCTAGCTGTTATAGGAGAGCAAAGCGGTATTGTGTTGCCGATCGAAGCTATGGTAGCTCCAGCCGCAAGCAAAGAGGAAGGTAAGATCATAGCAACAGGAAAGCTTGGAGAGATTGCAAAGGAAGCAGTCCTAAACGTTTCAGCTATTATTAAGAGGTATAAGGGAGAGGACATCAGCAGGTACGACATTCACGTTCAATTCCTACAGACATACGAGGGAGTTGAGGGAGATTCCGCCAGCATTAGTGTTGCTACTGCAGTTATATCCGCTTTAGAAGAGATTCCAGTAAGGCAAGATGTTGCAATGACAGGTTCACTAAGCGTTAGAGGAGAAGTTTTGCCAGTAGGAGGAATAACTCCAAAGATCGAAGCTGCGATAGAGGCAGGAATAAAAACAGTAATAATTCCTAAGGCAAACGAAAAGGATGTCTTTCTATCCCCAGATATGAGAGAAAAAATTGAAATAGTTGCAGTAGAGAGAATAGATGAAGTGTTAGAAGTGGCACTTGCAGATTGTGAGAAAAAGAAAGAGCTCATAGAGAAAGTTAGAAAAAGCCTTCCCCTGGGGGGAATTGAAAATGTTAATAGCTAAACCCTGCACAAGCATGGGAGGGGTTCTTGTTCAACTCTATCTTTGGGACAAAGAAGTAAAAATTGAAATATCTAAGCTTGCTCAAGAGCTCAAGCAAAAGGGATACAAAATAAAAACACTAATTCCTGGGATTATGGTTGTTACGGAAATTGACGGGTATGAAGCCAGCATTTATCCCAGCGGTAAAATCATAATAAAAGATCTAAGGGACGAGAAAAAGGCCGAGGAGATCGCCAGAAAGATTTATGATCTGGCGGGGGTAAATATTGAAGATTGAGCTTCTTCTTTTGTTTTTAGTATTTGCCTGGGACGGATATTTCTTTCTTAGATACATTATTGGATTGACTAGAAAATACAGGACAATTCAATGGAATCCAACTGTTAGTGTTATAATTCCAGCGTATAATGAAGAAGAGAACATTGAAAGTGCAATAAAGGCAGCTCTCTCACAAGATTATCCAGTAAGTGAAGTGATAGTAGTTGATGATGGAAGTGAGGATAAAACTTACGAAAGAGCTTTAAGAATGGCCCAGGAAGATACAAGAGTTAAGGTCATAAGAATTCCTCATGGGGGAAAAGCTAGGGCCCTTAATGAAGGAATAAAAGTCGCTAGGGGAGAAATAATAGTTACCACTGATGCCGATTCTTATATGGCCAAGGATGCCGTTAGAAGGTTAGTAGAGAGGTTTTATTCGCCAGACATCGTTGGAGTTGGAGGGCAAATTAGAGTAGTTGTTGAATCCTTCTTAACTTTGGTTCAAGACATAGAACACTTAAGAATAGCTATGTACAGAAGAGCCAAAGAGCTTGAAGATTTAAGCCTAGCCCCAGGCCCACTATCTGCCTTTAGGAGAGAAGCTCTAGACCAAATTGGAGGAATTGCAGAGAGTATAGTCGAAGACTATGCTACAACAAAGCTTTTAAAGAAAGTGGGTAAGGTGGTGTACGCGCCTAAGGCAAAATTGTTTACTAGAATGCCCATTACCTTAAAAGAGCTCTGGAGACAAAGAAAAAGATGGTTTATAGGGGATCTAAATCACCTTGAACCAAAGGATTATGCGATATTAATGTTAAGCGATTTCATTGCATTCCTCGATGTTATCCTTCCATTATTATTTATTGTTAGAGGAGAATTTCTTTTACTTGGAGCTTTCTTTGGGTTCGAAATCTTAACTATGCTGCCTCCAATAATTTTTGAAGGAGGATCAATAATTGAGGCACTTTCTTTTCCTTTTATCTTGATATTTCTGGCCATGTTTTATCTAGGCATTCACATTTACGGATATTTGACAAAATTAAATGCAAAAATTTTTAAGTAAGTTAAATGAAATCACGTCACTGGTAGTGGTATAATCGAGGTGATGACGTATGAAATTTTCAGTTCTAAAACTAGATGTAGGTAAAAGGGAAGTAGAAGCTCAAGAGATAGAAAGGGAGGACATTTTCGGAGTTGTAGACTACGGAATCATGAGACACAATGAACTAAGGACATATGAAGTTGATCCCTACGATCCAAGGAATATAGTTATCTTTGGAATAGGACCTTTCGCAGGTTCTGTTTTGCCTGGAAGTCACAGGCTAGTATTCTTCTTTAGGTCTCCCCTCTATGGAGGTCTATTCCCCTCCACAATGGGTGGAGCTGGATATCAATTCAAAAATGTAGGTGTTGATTTCGTTGAAATTCATGGAAAAGCTGAGAAGCCTACCGTGATAATTCTAAAGAATGACGGTGAGAAGTTAAGCGTTGACTTTTATGAAATTGAGCTTGAGAAACTCTTAGATGTATGGAAAGAATACAAAGGAGAAGAGGGGGTTTATGCACTAACGCAATACCTTCTTGATAACCTAGCGAGTGTATTTGAAGGCATGGAGTTTAGAATTGCCGTAGTTGGCCCAGCTGCACTTAACACTAACATGGGTGCAATTTTCTCCCAAGCTCTAAGAAATGGTAAGAGGGCTGTAGGTAGCGAAGACTGGGCCGCAAGGGGAGGTCCTGGAAGTGTTCTTTTGAGGGCTCACAATGTAGTTGCCATAGCATTCGGTGGAAAGAAGAGAAAGAGAGAATTCCCAGGTGAGGACATAAGCGATGTAAAAGTTGCCAAAAGAGTGGTTGAAGGAATTCACAAGAAGGCTCAGAGGGATGTGATTAATGAAAGCACCGTGAAGTATAGATACAATCCAAAACTTAACACAGGAGGTACATTTGGAGGTAATTACCCAGCTGAAGGTGATTTAGTGCCAGTTTTAAACTGGCAAATGCCTTACATTCCAAAAGAAGAGAGGATAAAGATTCACGAGCTCATAATGAAATATTACTGGGAACCCTTCAACAAAGAGTCAATACAACCAAAGAACTGGACTACCTGTGGCGAGCCCTGTCCAGTAGTTTGTAAGAAGCACAGAAAAGGACATCACGTTGAATATGAGCCCTACGAAGCAAACGGTCCTCTCAGCGGAAGTATATACCTCTATGCAAGCGATATTAGTGTTCATGCAGTAGATGCCATGGGATTTGATGCAATTGAATTCGGCGGTACAGCAGCGTGGGTGTTGGAGCTGGTTCACAAAGGTTTACTAAAGCCTGCAGAGGTTGGAATTAGCGATGTTCCAGAATTTACAAAGGACGATCTAATCACAAAGCCTGTGGAAGCAAGCGAGAAAAATGCTAAACTTGTTGCAGAGCTGGCCCACTCAATAGCTTTTGGAAAAACGGAAGTTGCTAGGATAATTGGAATGGGTAAGAGGAAAGCAAGCAAGATCTTAGATGAAAAGTTCAAGGACAGACTAAGTTATGGAGAGAGCTTTAAGGATTATGGAGTCTACACACCCTTAGGTGACGATGGAGAGATAAACCCAACAATGTATTGGGCCATTGGAAACTTCATACCATTGCCTATTCAAGGTAGATACTGGACATTCTATCAATTTGGAGTATTCCTAGAACCAGAGGAACTTGCTCAGAAAATTGTTTCAAGTGCTTTGTGGGAGTTCTGGTACGATAACGTAGGCTGGTGTCGTTTCCACAGAGGGTGGATGAAGAAAGTCCTAAAGGCTCTGTTTATGGAGGCATATGGTGTCAGCATTGACATGGAAGAGCACGCCAAAAAACAGATTAGAAAGCTTATAGACTACCTTAAGAAGGCAGGTTATGAGCCAGTATTTTGGGACAGCATGAGGGTAATCGACTTAGTTGCAAAGGGCAGTGAAGAGTTTGGAAACGAAAACTGGGCCAAGAAATTCAAAGAAGACAAAATTGGAACGGCCAAAGAGTACTTGAAGAGAGTCCTAGATGCATACAGTCAATTAATAGGAACTGAGTGGACTCTTTAATCTTTTTATACCCCTTAATCCTTTTTATAATGGTGATAGCATGATTAAGGCAGTCTTTTTTGATTTCATTGGCACTCTGTTAAGTCAAGAAGGAGAATATGAGACGCATCTAAAGATAATGGAGGAAGTTCTCGGAGAAAACAAGAAAATATCCCCCGAGGAATTGTTACGTGAGTATGAGGCTCTAACAAGGGAGGCATTCTCACAATATGCAGGAAAACCCTTCAAGCCTATTAGGATAATAGAAGAGGAGATTATGAAAAAGTTGGCAGAAAAATATGGCTTTGATTACCCCGAAAACTTCTGGGAAATCCACCTGAAAGCTCACCAAAGGTATGGGAAATTGTATCCTGAGGTTGTAGAAGTGTTGAACGAGCTTAAGAAACGAGAATATCACGTTGGTTTAATCACTGATTCAGATACAGCATATCTAAGGGCACACCTTGAAGCCCTAGGAATAGCCGAGCTCTTTGATTCAATTACCACAAGTGAAGAGGCAGGATTCTTTAAGCCACATCCCAGAATATTTGAAGTTGCACTGAAAAAGGCTGGCGTTAAAGGAAGTGAAGCTGTGTATGTAGGAGATAATCCAATAAAAGACTGCGGTGGGGCAAGACAGCTTGACATGCTCTCAATATTGGTAGACAGAAAGGGAGAAAAGAAAGAGTTATGGAAAGAGTGTGAATTTGTAATAAGCGACCTTAGGGAAGTTATTCAGATAGTTGAGGAGTTAAACGGTCAGTAACGGCAGGGTTCATCATTATTTTCAGAGGTAGCAAATCTCATCATCCCTATTTTTCAAGCCTTTTCTTTGCTTCATAAACTCTTTGCAAGAAGGTTATCCAAGAGAGTATTGCAACCAGATACACACCAATATCAATAATTCCGAATAATCCTGCAATAACAAGAATCAATAATCTCTCTCCCCTCTCAGCAATTCCAACTGCTAAAGTTCCAGAACCAGCTAATTCAGCCCTACATCTTGTATAGCTTACCATGTAAGAGCCTATTAACGCTAAAAACGCTACTTTCCAATTAACTAACTCTCCCAATGCAATTCCAAAGATTATTGCTGCATCGCTAAGCCTATCCATCGTAGAATCGAGAAAACCACCAAATTTTGTAACTCTTCCGGTTAACCTTGCTAGGCTCCCATCTAAAGCATCTAAGAACGCCCCAAGTAATAGTATTAATGAGCCAAAAACCTGATTATTGAGGTAATATTCATAAGATGCAAGTAAAGACAGGAAAAATCCAACCATAGTGAGTTGATTAGGAGTTATGCCAAGCTTTGAGAATGGCTCAGCTATCTTTTCCAGTGGCTTTTTCGCCAATGGTCTCAAATTGCTCAGCACTGCTTTCAACCTCCACTACTTTTTTCCCGCGTTCTTGCGGTATTATCCTAAGTTTTGCATTCTTAAACTCCTTTTTTAATCCTTTTCCTTCCAAAAGTCTATCCAAGAAGACTGCAAGAGCAGCAACTTCGCTATGAGGTTGATTTCCTATAGCAACATTGTAATCAGCTAGCTCATAAACTTCTCTCGGAACTTTTTCAGCTCCTACTATCACCATTATGTCATTCCCTTCTCTAAATTTCGCTTTAATATCCTCTATTATATCGTCAACATGTAGTCCATACATCGTCAAGTGCACTTTTATTCCTCTAAATTCCTTTATCTCTTTTCTCCAGTTTTTTTCAAACCTAATGAAGAACGACCCACCCCATCTCTTCACTACATCCTCCACGCTCTCTTTAACCTTTTCATCTTCTTCTCCAGCAATTATTATTCCATCAGCTCCAAAAGCTCTCGCTGTTAATGCTACATGGGTAGTTACCCTCTTGTCTCTTTCTGGTCTGTGGCCTAGTCTTAACACAACTATCATGATTGGAACACCCCTCTAGCTGTAAATCTGCATTAGCTTTACCCAATATACTCTAAAATCTTCCTCCCATTCTATGTCATAATAAAACTGGTATAGTGCTTTAATTGTCTTCGCAATATTCTCCAAACTTGCCTTCGAAAGAAGAGTTTTAATTTCCTGAGGTTCGGCTGAGGAAAATAGAAACAAGGCAAATATCCTTTCCTCTTTTGTTTCTAAACTGTCCACAATTCTGATTACCTTTGAGTAGGTCTCCCTGTCTAATCTTTCCTGGAGTTGTTCCTCTATAACATCTTCAATACCAGCGACGTATTCCTCCGTTATATCTTCATGAGAATGCTCTAAGATAGGAGCTGGCTTCAATGCAACAATTCTATAGTTTTTCTGAGTTATTAACTGGTAGATTCTCGGGAACCACCTACTTGCAATATATTCGTCTCTTGGTGCAAAATATGTATGGCCAAGGTCTATAACAAACCATTTTCCTTCTAGATAAACTTCAGTTATTGGGCTTTCTGTGCACTCAATATTGTTATATAAGGCTATAATTCTAGCTGGAAGGTTAGCAGACCTAAAGTATGCCACAGCTAGGATGTTTCCTTCTATGGGCGATATAGAAGGAGTTTTATCAATCTCCTGAGGATTTAAAGTTCTTACTATTCTCTCACTAAATATGTGATGGGTTATAAGATAGTTGAATATTGCATTGCCAGCTTCTAAGTCAGAATCCGATGTTTCTAAAGTTTTTAAGATCTTCTCTCGGAAGTATGTTCTGTTTATTGTGGAATCTGAGTTATATATCCACTCCCAATATCCATCAACAATCTTATCGTAGAAAATCCATTGTGAAACCTCTTTGTATAAATCCCTTAGTATAGTTTCGTTTAAAAGCCATGGTTTTAAAGTTGCTCTTATACTTATGTTCTTAACTACCTTCGCAATTCCCGTCTCAGGGGATTTATATTCAACAAGGAAAAATATAGTATCTTGAAACGTTTGATGTGGAACTTGAAATGTATAAACGACTTTAACAGAAGAAGCAGGCATCACTACAATATCTTTTTGAAAACTTGTGTTGACAACTTTTATTTTTCCTGCAATTATATCAATCTTTGAAATCGTTATTGGGACAGGATTATTGTTCTTTATTATAAGAGAGATGTTGAATTCTGAACCCCCATATATCTCTTCTGGGAGTATTGCTTCAACTTTAACTTTTTGTTCTGAATTACTAGAGCTTTCAACCTTTATCGTTGTTTCATAAATAAATCCTTTCCAGACTCTGTTCAACTCGTCTTTTATGTCCACATAAATTTTTACCGGATATACCCCAGGAACTGGTGGAGCTTTAACGACCCATATAAGTTTTGTAGCTTCTCCAACTTTTATTGGGCTTGTCAAACTTGGCCTTTGAACTACCAAAAATCCTTCTCCTTCAATATTAAGGTTTACATCCACGATTGCAAATTTTCCCGTATTATTTACTTCCACTACAATATAGAAATATTCTCCAGGTGTAACAACAGTCTTATCTAAGCTAAACCTAACCTGGGCAGGAGACTTTATAAGACAACCTAATCCAAGTAATACCATCATTACCACAAGTATTTTTAAATGTCTCATAACTCACCTATATGATGTAGGTGATATATTTAATAAACTTTCTGGAAGAATAATCTAGAGGAGGGAAAATAAGTGATAACAATAACAACAGACTTTGGATTAAAGGGGCCTTATGTCGGAGAGATGAAAGTTGCAATGCTCAAACTAAATCCCAATGCGAGATTAGTTGATGTAACTCACAGCATAACCAGACACTCAATTCTAGAGGGTTCCTTCGTTATGGAGCAGGTCGTTAAATATTCACCACAAGGAACTGTGCATCTTGGAGTCATTGACCCAGGAGTTGGAACTAATAGAAGGGCAATAATAATTGAAGGTGAACAATGGCTCGTTGTTCCAGACAACGGCCTTGCTACACTCCCAATGAAGCATATAAAGCCCAGAAGAGCCTACGAAATTGATATGAAAAAAATTAAGAAGTATGTAACCTGGGAAATTAGCTCAACCTTTCATGGAAGAGACTTGTTTGGCCCCGCCGCTGCATTAATTGACAAGGGCGTTGATCCACTAGAATTTTCTAACGAAATCCCTCTAGAAAGTATTGTTAGGTTAAACATAACCCCCAGGAGAGAAGGAGACGTTTGGATACTAAAGGTAATATATGTAGATGATTTTGGAAACGTGATACTAAACCTTGAAGGATACGAGAAACCTAAAGAAGTCGTTTTACCAGACTTCAAACTAACTCTTCCTTATCTTGACACATACGGTCAAGTAAAACCAGGGGAAATGCTGGCCCTCCCAGGTAGCCATGGATACTTAGAAATAGCTGTAAATCAAGGATCAGCTGCAGATGTATTAAAAATTAAAGTAGGAGATGAAATAAGAGTGATCCTAAGGAGGTAGAAACTATGAAAAGAGGACTTTTTGTTGGAAGATTTCAACCGGTTCACAAAGGCCATATAAAAGCGTTAGAATTTGTCTTTGATCAAGTTGATGAAGTTATCATTGGAATTGGAAGTGCACAAGCAAGTCACACACTCAAAAATCCGTTTACAACTGGTGAAAGAATGGAAATGCTAATTAGGGCGTTGGATGAATCTGGGTTAAGCAAGAAAAAGCGATACTACCTCATACCCCTACCCGACATAAACTTCAATGCAATTTGGGTTCCATACGTTGAGAGCATGGTTCCTAAGTTTGAGGTTGTTTTTACTGGGAACTCATTAGTTGCCCAGCTCTTTAGAGAAAGAGGATATAAAGTTGTAGTTCAGCCAATGTTCAAAAAGGATATACTCTCTGCAACAGAAATTAGAAGAAGAATGATAGAGGGAGAACCCTGGGAAGATCTAGTACCGAAGAGCGTGGCAGAATACATAAAGGAGATCAGGGGGGTAGAAAGAATAAGAATGCTAGCAACGAACCTTGAAAGTAGTGAAAAAGAACTTCAGGCCCCAATTAGGATTCCAGAGTATTGAGGTGTTATCCATGAAAAGACAGGAAATTGAAGACCTACTGATATCATTTATAGTTCTCTTACTCCTTTTTTCGGACTTTAATATTAGAATTATGCCTTTCGTTGTCCCAGCACTTCTCACAGCGTTTATTTTTCATGAACTTGCTCATAGACAAGTGGCAAGGTATTATGGATACTATGCCTTGTACAAGAGATGGGATACTGGTATAATAATAGCACTACTCCTAGGCCTATTCTCGAAGCTTCTCACTGGCAGTACATGGGTTTTTGCTGCCCTTGGTGCAGTCCATATTTACGCTCCATATCAATTTTGGAGAGATAAGAAAAGTGAGGGCATAATAGCATTATCGGGGCCACTCTCAAACATTATAGTGGCCATTGTTTCAGTTATCCTCTCCAATTTTACAGGAGGGGTATTAAAGTTAATCTTTACCTACACTGCAGGAGTAAATTCATGGCTAGCATTCTTCAACTTACTTCCATTCCCATCCCTTGACGGCTTTAAGGTTCTCTTGTGGAATCCTGGGTACTGGGGAATTTCGATAGGAGTTGCATTCATGCTTTACAATCTAGTTTAATTTTTACTACCAAAAGCAATAACGTTGTTATATTTATTTTTTCGTGTAAATTTTGATGGAAACAGTTTTAACATACAAAATAATCACTTGAAAGTGGTGGTAATATGGAAGAGGTATTCCAAAACGAAACGATAAAGCAGATTTTGGCAAAATATAGAAGAATATGGGCAATTGGACATGCTCAGAGCGTTCTTGGCTGGGATTTAGAAGTCAACATGCCCAAAGAGGGAATTCTAGAAAGGTCCGTAGCCCAGGGCGAACTCTCTGTTCTTTCTCATGAATTGCTGTTACACCCAGAATTCGTAAATCTCGTAGAGAAAGCCAAAGGACTAGAGAACCTCAATGAATATGAGAGGGGAATAGTTAGGGTTCTAGATAGGAGTATAAGGATAGCGAGAGCATTCCCTCCAGAATTCATTAGAGAAGTTAGCGAAACAACTTCTCTCGCCACTAAAGCTTGGGAGGAAGCTAAAGCAAAGGATGATTTTTCAAAATTTGAACCATGGCTGGACAAGATAATTTCCCTGGCAAAAAGAGCAGCCGAATACCTAGGATATGAAGAAGAGCCCTATGACGCTCTCCTAGACCTATATGAGGAAGGACTTAGAACAAGAGATGTAGAAAAGATGTTTGAAGTCCTGGAAAAGAAACTGAAACCACTCCTCGATAAAATACTTGAAGAAGGAAAAGTTCCCAGGGAGCACCCATTAGAAAAAGAAAAATATGAAAGGGAATGGATGGAAAGAGTTAACCTTTGGATATTGCAAAAATTCGGCTTTCCCCTGGGAACAAGAGCAAGACTCGACGTTTCAGCCCATCCCTTTACAACTGAGTTTGGAATAAGGGACGTTAGGATAACTACACGTTATGAGGGATATGACTTCAGAAGAACTATCTTAAGCACGGTTCACGAATTTGGGCATGCACTTTACGAACTACAGCAGGATGAGAGATTTATGTTTACCCCCATTGCAGGAGGAGTAAGCCTAGGAATTCACGAGAGCCAAAGCAGATTCTGGGAAAACATAATTGGACGTTCTAAAGAATTCGTTGAGCTCATATACCCAGTTTTAAAAGAGAACTTACCCTTCATGTCGAACTACACACCTGAAGATGTCTACCTATACTTCAACATAGTCAGGCCCGATTTCATAAGAACTGAGGCCGACGTAGTGACATACAACTTCCACATATTGCTCCGCTTTAAGCTAGAGAGACTAATGGTGAGTGAAGAGATAAAGGCAAAGGATCTTCCAGAGATGTGGAATGATGAAATGGAGAGACTTCTTGGGATAAGACCCAGGAAGTACTCAGAAGGTATCTTACAAGACATTCACTGGGCACATGGAAGCATAGGATACTTCCCCACGTACACGATAGGGACACTCTTATCAGCTCAACTATACTACCACATAAAGAAGGACATACCAGACTTTGAAGAAAAGGTTGCCAAGGCTGAGTTTGACCCAATAAAGGCATGGCTCAGAGAAAAGATACACCGTTGGGGAAGCATTTATCCTCCAAAGGAACTCTTAAAGAAAGCAATTGGAGAGGATATGGATGCTGAATACTTTGTGAGGTGGGTGAAGGAGAAGTATCTCTAATACTCCAAAGGTTCAATCTCTATCGCCACTACCCCATATTTCTTCTCTTTTTCCTCATCATAAAATCTTCTATAAACCTGAATTCCCTCTTCGATACTTTTCACTCCTGGGAGAACATTCTCTAATCCTTCTTTCTCCAGCATTTCCCTAAATGAATTGTATACTCTAATAGCTTTGACCCTAACCTTTAACTTTCCACCTTCAAAGGATATTACATCGCCAGGCTTTATTTGTCTCCTTTTTTCATCATAAAGCCTACCCTCAATCTTCTTTTTTCTAAGCTTTATTAGCTCTAAGAACTCTTCCTGTAACCCCATCTCCCATTCCATTTCTCATCCCTCATACTAATGTTCTCAGTATTATTGGTGCAATTCTAATCAGCTTGCTTAAAACTTTTGGGCTTTTGAGCAAAGCCTTTACAGTTTTTGCATGATCATCAAAATCAGCTCTCTCTTCAATAAGCCTTATCACATCTTCTGAACTTAGAACGTTGAATATCTCTTCTATGTGGTCTTGTGTTAATGACTTGAATACCTTTCTAATCCTAAGACCAAAGGATATCTGCTCTTTAACCCAAGAGCACATTTTCTCATAACTCGACAATTTATTGTTGAGGATAGCCTTAGCTAAAGCCCTTGCACAGAGAGCCCCAAAAACTATTCCTCCTGCAGTAGTGGGTTTAATTTGTAGTGCAGCATCTCCAACTAAAGCTACATTTCCCTTAACCCAAGGTTTTCTCATTCCCAATATTACTGCTCCAGTTTTAAATTCCAAAATCTGCCCTCCTTTAAGCTTCCTCATTTGGAGAAACTTAGCTAAAGAATCAACGGATCCAAAAGTTCCAACTCTAGCCACTTCTTCATTTATGGGAGCAACCCAGAAAAAGAAATCAGGGTTTATGTCCTTATTTACCCACACTTCTACTGAATTCCTCCTGAAATTACCAAGTACCTCTACTTCCCATCCTTTAAGGATTTCTCCCTCTGTTTTTGCCCCTATTTCTTTTGCCACCGTACTGTTCACTCCATCTGCCCCGACATAAATCTTTGCTCCTATTTCCATTCTACCATCAAGATGCTGAAGAACAGCCTTCCCATTCTTAAACTTTAGGAAATTCGTTGCCAAATAATACTCTGCTCCTTTTTTCATGGCCTTTTTTGCTAATTCTCTTTCTAAAATTTTTCTATCCACAAGATAAGCTTGTGGAGTCTTTCTGCTTATGTGAAAATATTTTTTCTTGGAGATAAAGTACGCACCATTAAAGGTATTCAAAACGGCCTTTTCTGGAAAACCAAGAGCTTCGTAATTGTCAGCCCCAATGATTCCAGTGCACGCCTTCCCTCCAAAACTTCCTTTCCTCTCCACTACTGCTACACTGAGCTTTCCAGCTAAAAGAGATGCGAGATAGTTACCCACTGGTCCTCCACCAATTATCAAAACATCATAATCCATAATGCTCTCCCCTAAACTTAATTAAACCTCAACAATAAAAACTTTGTATCTTAGAGAAGAAAATTATTTTAGCCTCATCTTCCTATAATAACAGGAGGGACCATAATGAGGAGATGGATTATTTCCCTGATCCTGATAACATTGATTATGCCAATTGTTAGCGCTCAACTACTTGAATTCGAGCCTGAGGGAAAAGTTATTACTCTTGTTGGAGCCAAAACTACAGGAGATTTCGAACTCAAAAACCCTTTCACAATTACATTTACTTCTGTGACAATTAAAGATGTAAAGATATTGGACAAAAACAAAAATGAAGTTAGCGGATTCAGCATTTCCCTCTCACCAAAGATGTTTTACGAATGGAAGCCTGAAGAAAAAAGAGTTATAACATATACGATTGTTACCGACAAGAATGTTGCTCCAGGAGAATACACTCTTTACATATTCATGTGGGGCTTTCATGATGATGAAATGTATTTAATAAGGGCATATGTCCCTTTGGAAGTTAAAGATAAGCCCCTAATTTTTTATGAAGCTGTTTCATATGTAAAAGAAAGGCCCAACTCGAATATCGTCTTTAATGGGGAGACCATCATAGTTTATTCACATGTAGCGAACCTTGCGAGTGAAGTGATAAATGCTACAGCTTCAACTTGTTTGAAAGACATGGGAGGGAACATTGTTATTGAAAAGTATGCAAATTTATCACTTTTCCCAGGAGATAATTTAGTGAAATTTGAATTAAAAGTTCCAGAGTCAGTGCCTCCTGGAAATTATGAGCTGACATATAAAATCTCCTATGAAAGGGGAGAATATGTGTTTAGAAAGGATTATATAGTGGAATTCGGGGTTTCCCTTGCAACTATCTCAATAGAGAAAACCAACGTTCTCCAAGGAGAAGAAAACTATGCATATGTCTTTATTTCTTCTGAAAGAGATATACACGTCAACTTAACTGTGCAAGTACATTCAGAAGATGGAAATGCTATATATAAGAATAAAACAACAATTAAAGCACGCCCTGGGTCTAATTTGGTAAAGATTAAGCTGCCTACTGAGTACCTGGGAGAGAATGTAGTCAATGTAAATTTAGAATACGACGGATTAAAGCTGGGAAGCGCTTCCACTTGGTATCTTGTAGTTGGATATCCAACTTTAACTATACTCACTGAAAACAACCAAACTGTACTTCCTCCAACAATCATCATCAACAATCCAAATGCTTTCCAAATTCCTGCAACGCTCACGTACACAATTAGATGGATGAATGGAACAATAGTAAAGGAGATTAAGGAGATATACTTGCCCCCAGGAGAAACAACAGTTAAAATTCCAATAAATGGGTATGGGAAGTTTTCGTATGAGATAACTTTAACTTCATTTGGAAAGAGCACGAAAATTAGTGGGTGGGGAGAAGTATTACCTCCATCTGAAACTAGTGGACGGGAAGAAACAAAGCCTTCTCAGACTTCTACAACCCAATCTACTTTTACCTTCACTACTAAAAACCAAACATATACTACCCCAGCCTTAACAGGAAACAACCAAAAAACAATAATTCTTTTAATCTCTGTAATGCTTCTGGTTCTCGTAGGTGCTGGAATATATTATTATAGTCGGAAAAAGACAAGGAAAAGAAAAAGGGAACGCCCCAAGCCAAAGAGAAAGTCACCGCTTGGAAGGAGGTGATCTTGACTCATGGAAAAAGTAGACCGAATTATTCAAATGGAGATAGGAAGAATTAATTCCCACCTCCCAAAGGCCAGAAAATCCCTATGTGAGCTACTTAAAGAAGACTCCCCATCAATAGAGCTTAGAGACGGCTCTCTTCACTATTTTAGAAGATCAGAACTTGAATTTTTAAAAACCTTGGCAGGAGAGGAAGCTTGCCTAGTTAAATTGCCTATTATACTAGAACTAAGCACCTTAGATAGAGGGTACTTTGTCGTTAGAGGGAGAGGAGAGGTAAGGGTTATTAAAAAGCTTCTAGAGCTGAGTGAGGATATTTATTTAGAAGAAAACACTGTGAGGCTACCGAGGTACTATCTTCCAACAATAAGGCGAAAGCTTCCAACAACTACAGTTTATGCCTTCATAACGGAGTGGTAATTATGAAGGAGGAAGAAAAAACCCTGGTAAGATATTACGCATTAACTATTCCCCATATTACTCTATTTGCGGGTGCAATCCTTGGAATATTGATGTTAATGAAAGCTGATTTTATACTTTCCTTAGGCATATTTTCCACTTTATACGGATTAATGCTCCTCATAGTTGGAATTATAGTGAAAGATCACTTCTGGGAGCTCACATTGTATAAGCTTAGCCTACTTGCATTTTCCCTCTTTATACTTTTTGGATTGATTCTCATATCTATGTCAATATTCTAGATTCAATTCCCTAAATATAATCAAAATTTTGTCAATTCGCTTACCAAATGAACTCTTTTTGTCAATTATCTAATGTTCATGCCTAAAAGCTTATATTGTATAAATGTTCATTGTATGCTGGGAATAAATAGACAAATAATCATGAAGGGGGGAAATAAATGAACATTAGTGTAAGCATGAACAAATTTGACTCAAAGATCAAATTTGTACAGTTAGTATTTGTGGATATAAACGGAATGCCCAAAGGGATGGAAATTCCAGCAAGCAGGTTAGAAGAAGCAGTCACTGATGGGATATCCTTTGACGGCTCCTCAGTCCCAGGTTTTCAAGGCATTGAAGACAGTGACTTAGTGTTTAAGGCAGATCCAGATACTTACGTTGAGGTCCCCTGGGATAATGTAGCTAGGGTGTATGGGTTCATTTACAAAGATAACAAGCCATATGGAGCAGATCCTAGGGGAATCTTGAAGAGAGCTCTTGAAGAACTAGAAAAAGAAGGCTACAAAGCGTACATTGGACCAGAACCTGAATTCTATTTATTCAAGAAAAATGGTACCTGGGAATTAGAAATTCCTGACGTCGGGGGTTATTTTGATATCCTCACTTTGGACAAAGCAAGAGACATTAGAAGGGAAATAGCTGAATACATGCCATCATTTGGTCTAATCCCAGAGGTTCTTCACCACGAAGTAGGTAAGGCCCAACATGAAATAGACTTTAGATACGATGAAGCCCTAAAAACTGCAGACAACATAGTGAGCTTTAAGTACATAACAAAGGCAGTGGCAGAAATGCACGGTCTATATGCTACATTTATGCCAAAGCCCCTCTTCGGATTCCCAGGAAACGGAATGCACCTCCACATAAGCTTGTGGAAAGATGGAGAAAACGTTTTCATGGGAGAAGAGGGGCTAAGTGAAATAGCACTACACTTCATAGGTGGAATACTAAAGCACGCAAAAGCACTAACTGCGGTTACAAACCCAACAGTGAACAGTTACAAGAGGCTCGTCCCAAGTTACGAAGCTCCAGTGTACATCAGCTGGGGTTATAGAAATAGGAGTGCTCTAATCAGGGTTCCAGCATTCTGGGGTAAGGGAGCTAGAATTGAATATCGCTGCCCAGACCCCAGTGCAAACCCATACTTTGCCTTTGCAGCTGTACTAAAAGCTGGTCTTGATGGAATTAAGCACAAAATTGATCCATTTGCATACGTAGAGGAGAATGTCTATGAAATGAGCGAAGAAAAGAGGAAAGAACTTGGAATTGAAACACTCCCAGGAAGCCTGGGTGAAGCTCTGGAAGAACTTGAAAAAGACAAAGTTGTAAAGGAGGCCCTTGGAGATGCATACAAGAACTTCATTAACTACAAGTGGAAAGAGTGGGAATCCTACTTAGAATACCTAGAAGAAAAGCACATGCCAAAAGACACAAAGAAGGTTACAGAATGGGAGCTTGAGAGGTATTTCTTCCTCTAACTCAACATTTTTAAAACCGAGTAGAACGCTATCACAATCAAAGTCCATACAAAGGTTGTACTAATTGCCTCTTCTGCTTTAAGATTGTATTGAGCTAAGATAGCATTTGCCGAAATTGCTGGAGGCATTGAAGCTTCAACTAATATAGCATAGAAAATTTCTCTTTCTGCTCCTCTGAGAGTTATTAAAACGAATAGGAAGGGAATAATTGTTCTAAAAGTTGCCACCTCAAGCAATCTTCTAATAGAAAACTTGCCCAATGAAATTCTTGAGCCAAAGTAAATTAAGAGGAGCGGAATGTTCCACCATCCAATTCTAATTATTGGCTCCAAAAGCCACTCTGGAAGCTTTATGCCCAACATAACTAAAGTCAAGGCCAACAAATTGGCTGAGGTAGGTGGAAACTTTAGAGCTCTTTTTACGCTTTCCTTTATTGAGCTCTGCTTGCCAGAAAAATGAGCAGCTATAAAGGTAACAATTGGGAGAATTATTAATGAATTGGTAGTTGCGTACAAAATAGCTGGAGTTATATCTCGAAGAAATAGACTAGCAATGGGAAATCCCAATGCAGCTGTGTTAGGATATGAAGAGAGAACCATGAGAGCTCCACGCCATTCTCGATCTTTTAGGAACAGTTTTCCATAAACATAGGATGTCAGCAAGCTTAGCCCAATAACCAAAAATACATATATGAAAACGAGCTTTATCCTTATCAAATAATCTAGGCTTTTGCTAGCCACGTTCCCAAAAACAAATATTGCAAAGAGAACTTCATTAACTATTATCCTCAGGATACTAAACGGCCTTTCATCATTGATTAATCTTCTAAGAATATACCCCAAGGATATCAAAGCAAGCATTTCTGGAATGTTCATGGTAGCTTTTCCTAGAATTACCTTTAAAAATCCTATTCCAACAAATATGGGGGATAAACGTATGAAGGTTCTAATAATGGCCGGAGGCTATGCTACTAGGTTATGGCCAATAACAAAAAATAAACCTAAACCCCTTCTTCCAGTTGGCAATAAAACAATAATAGAACACATTTTAGAAAAGCTGGCTAATATAAAATATCCTATTTATGTTTCAACAAATAAATTCTTTGAAAAGAGCTTTAGAGAGAAGCTATCGAAATACGATGTTGAACTAATTGTAGAGAATTCATATAGGGAAGAAGAAAAGTTTGGAACAATTGCCGCAATTAAAAATGCAATTGAAACAATAGGAGATGATGATTACCTCATAATATCTGGGGACAATTTGTTTTCCCTATCAATAGAGGACTTTCTCTCAAGATTTGATGAAGTAAAGAAAACTCTAATAGCCGTTTATGATATCGGAGACTTTGAACTAGCCAAGAGGTATGGTGTAGTTGTTCTGGAGATACTGTTAGGATAAGCGGTAGGGCGTTAGGTTTAAGTTTCTGATAATTTTTCAGAAAAAGAAGGGAGAGAAATGAAGGCTGAGAGCATTCTATACTCACTGATTTCAGTCTTAAAACCTTTTCGCCGCAACAAAATCCCACCAGAAAAGAAAATCAGAGCAGTAGAACTATACCTGCGAGGCCTCAGCTACAGACAAGTCGGAAAAATCCTCAAAATCAGCCACACAACAGTCTGGGAGGCAGTTCAAAAACTAGCAGAAGCAGTTTACCAGCCAACACTCCTCGCAGTAAGAAAACAGAGGAATTTTATCGCAGTTGATGAGACTGTCGTAAAAATCAACGGGGAGAAGAGATTTCTCTGGGCTGCACTTGACGTTGAGAGCAGGGAAGTTCTCGCAGTCTGGATTACAACAACCAGAAACTGGTGGATTGCTAGAGACTTCATTCTGGTTGTTTTGAAATCCTGCAAAGGACAGCCTGTTTTTCTGGTTGATGGTGGGAAGTGGTACAAGTCTGCTTTTAAATCCCTTGGACTGGATTTTGTTCACGTAACCTTCGGGCCGAGGAACTGTATTGAACGCTGGTTCAGGACTTTAAAAGAAAGAACAAAGCGTTTCTGGAATAATTTCAGGGCTAGAGACTGGAGGAGGGTTCACAGGTTTGTTTTTCTGTTTGCGTTCTGGTATAATTTTGTTAGGTTTCATTCTCGGTTTGGTTGTCCGCCTGGTGATGTGACTGAGTGGCTTCAAGAGGTGATGCCCCAGTTATCCTGACAGTATCGTTCTGGAAGGGGATAAGATTATAAACTTTGAAGAAAAGCCACCAAATCCAAAAACAACCCTAGTAAGCACTGGAATATATGCATTTCCAAAAGAAGTAATTTCCTTGATAGATGAATACCTAAAAGAAGGTAATAAAGACGCCCCTGGGTACTACATTCAATGGTTACTAGAGAAGGGAATAGAAATCCGCGGCTACAGGTTCTCAGGATATTGGTATGACATTGGAAGCTCAGATAGTTACCTCGAAGCCCTAAAGGATTTTTTAAAAGAGACTCAAATCGAAGAAATTCAAATTAGCCCATATTCAAAGATAATTCCTCCAGTAATAATCAAAAAAGGGGCAAAAATACTTGGTAGGTCAATTATAGGACCTTACGCATATATTGGTGAGGGATGTATAATAGAAAATTCTGATGTAAGCGACTCAATAATTTTCCCTGGTACAATAATTAGAAACTCAACAATATGGAGATCAATAATTGACGAGAAATGTGAGATAAGAAACCTCGAACTAAGGAAAAGCTTAGTTGGAGGACATGCAAAAATTCAACGAGGAGATTAATCACAAAAAAATTTAAAAATTATTTGAAGGTAAAATATTTACATGAGTAAAATCACTGTAAAATCTCCTGGTAGGGTTAACTTGATCGGAGAGCACACCGATTACACCTATGGTTATGTAATGCCAATGGCAATCGATCTCTACACAATAATAACAGCCGAAAAATACGATAAAGTCCAGCTATACTCCGAACACTTCAACGAAGAGAAAACATTTACATTAGATAATCTCACAAAGGAAGGATCATGGATAGACTACGTAAAAGGAGTATTGTGGGTTTTAATCCAAGAAGGGTACAAAATTGGAGGACTAAAAGGAAAAATAACAGGGGACCTTCCCCTCGGAGCTGGTCTAAGTTCCTCAGCAAGCTTTGAAGTTGGAATTTTAGAAGTGCTAAATCAACTATATAATTTAAATATCGATCCACTCAAAAAGGCATTACTTGCGAAAAAAGCTGAAAATGAATTTGTGGGAGTTCCATGCGGAATCTTAGATCAATTTGCAGTTGTTTTTGGAAAAAAGGACAATGTTATATTTCTAGATACACAAACACTGCAATATGAATATATTCCTTTTCCCAAAGACGTTTCAGTGTTGGTATTTTATACTGGAGTAAAGAGAGAGTTAGCATCTTCAGAATACGCAGAAAGAAAACGCATAGCAGAAGAAAGTCTGAGAATTCTTGGGAAAGAGTCCTCAAAAGAGGTGACAGAAAAGGACTTGGGCAAACTTCCTCCCCTACACAGGAAGTTCTTCAGCTATATAGTTAGAGAAAACGCTAGAGTTCTTGAAGTTAGAGATGCACTTAAAGAGGGGGACATAGAAAAGGTAGGAAAAATTCTCACAACAGCACATTGGGATCTAGCGGAGAATTATAGAGTCAGCTGCGAAGAGTTAGACTTTTTTGTTAAAAAAGCGATGGAATTAGGCGCTTATGGGGCCAGGCTAACAGGCGCTGGATTTGGTGGCTCGGCAATAGCACTAGTTGATAAAGATAAGGCAAAAACAATAGGAGATGCAATATTGAGGGAATATCTCGCGAAATTTTCATGGAAAGCTAAATATTTCGTCGTAAAACCCTCCGATGGTGTGGGAGTATGAGAGCACTAGTCTTTCATGGGAATTTACAATATGCAGAAATACCAAAGAGCGAAATTCCAAAGGTTATAGAAAAAGCATACTTCCCCACTATTTCAGAACTCATAAGAAGAGAGATACCCTTTGGCCTTAACATAACGGGATACTCATTAAGCTTTCTCCCAAAAGATTTGATTGCCCTCATAAAGGAGGGAATAGAGAGTGGCCTCATAGAGATTCTTGGAACAAGTTATACTCACGCAATTCTCCCACTTCTCCCACTCTCTAGAGTTGAGGCACAAATAAAAAGAGATAGAGAAGTGAAAGAGAACATATTGGAAGTCTCCCCAGAAGGATTCTGGCTTCCCGAATTGGCATATGACCCAATAATTCCAGCAATTTTGAGGGACAACAACTATGAATATCTCTTCGCTGACGGCGAGGCTATGCTATTCTCTAACCATCTAAACTCTGCAATAAAACCAATTAAACCCTTATACCCTCATCTAATAAAAGCCCAAAGAGGAGAGGGGTTAGTGTACTTAAATTACCTTTTAGGCCTTAGAGAGCTCAAAAAGGCCATAAATCTTGTCTTTGAAGGAAAAGTCACACTAGAAGCAGTCAAAGAAATCGAAGCTATCCCGGTATGGGTTTCCATCAATACTGCAGTAATGCTGGGAGCGGGAAGATTTCCACTTATGAATCCTAAAAAAGTCGCAAAATGGGTAAAGGAAAAAGATGAAATTTTGCTTTATGGAACAGACATAGAGTTCCTCGGATACAGAGATATAGCAGGGTATAAGATTACAATTTCCAACCTATTGGAGATTATAAATGAGCTTGAAGGAGAATTAGGTCTACCCAGGAAGATAAAGCATAGTGAAAAAAAGCTATATCTAAGAACCTCAAGTTGGGCTCCGGACAAAAGTTTGAGAATTTGGACAGAGGATGAAGGGAATGCAAGATTAAACATGCTTACCTCCTATATGGATGGAGAACTTGCATTTTTAGCTGAGAATAGTGATGCCCGAGGTTGGGAACCTCTTCCCGAAAGAAGGTTAGACGCATTTAAAGCTATATACACCCATTGGAGGAGTGAAAATGGGAAACATTAGAAGAAGGGTTTCCATAGTTCTTCTGATATTGATGGCCGCTTTTTTAATGGCTGACCAAAACTTGCTACCTCCAAACTACCAGCAAATCATGAAAGAGTTCGGCATAGGGGAAACTCAAATGGGACTTGTTTCCTCGATATTTGTGGCCACTAGCGCCTTAATTACCATAATCTGGGGTATGTTAGCTGATATAAAGCAAAGAAAAAAATTATTGGTCATTGGAGTCCTCTTAGGAGAAATTCCTTGCTTCCTTACTGCATACGTTCAGACATACTGGCAACTTCTAGCAATGAGGTTCCTCACGGGCATTGGAATTGGCTCAATAATTCCAATAGGGTATTCACTGATTGCAGACATGTTTGAAGAAGAAAAGAGAGGAAGGGGTTATTCGTACATAGAAACAGCTTTTGGATTTGGAACATTATTTGGAATGATAATTGCTGGGATGATAGCCAGCTGGAGAACCCCATTCATCATTGCAGCAGTTCCAAACTTTATACTTGCTCCCCTATTTTATATAATAGCTGAGGAACCAAAGAGAGGGGCAGGAGAAAAGGAGATTAGAGCTCTTATTGAAAAGGGATACGAGTACACCTACAGATTGAATCTTGAGGCAATAAGAAAATCATTCCAAACAAAAACAAACATTCTAATTTTCCTCCAAGGAATTATAGGAACAGTTCCATGGGGGATACTTCTCTATTGGCTTGTTTCCTTCCTACAGGTTACAAGAGGAATGGATAAACCAACAGCAACATTCGTACTTCTAATAATCGGAATAGCCAGTGTTTTCGGTAGCCTGCTTGGTGGATTCGTAGGAGATTACTTTGAGGCTAAGAGAAGAGGAGGAAGAGCCACTATAACAGGAATTGCCATTTTCCTGGGAATGTTAGCCTCAATAGGCCTAATACTTTACCCACTTCCAAGCAAACTTACTACAATTCATTGGATCGGCCTAGCGATTTACTCAATTCTATTCATCCAATTTGTCTCTTACGCAGGACCAAACGTGAGAGCCATTGTCTCCCAGGTCAATCTACCAGAAGACAGGGGGACAGTTTTCGGACTCTTTAACATACTTGATAATGTTGGAAAGGCAATCGGACCACTATTTGGAGGATTCCTTATAGAAACTCTCAAGAGTATGGGATACATGGAACCATTAGCATACCAATACACCCTCTTAATTGGAGCATTGTTCTGGATACCCTGTGCACTAGTCTGGATTTGGATAAGAAAGAGCTACCCAGAAGACAGGGATAAAGTTAAAGAAATATTAAAGAAGAGAGCAGAAGAAATTTTAAAGTCAAAGACTTGACAATCCATATTTTTCTATTAGTTCATCTTTTATTTCCTTACTTTTTGCAATCCCCCCATATATGTAGGCACTCTTCCTGGGCCTTCTTTCAAAGGTCTCATAATCTACCTCCACCAAACCAAACCTAGGTTCAAAGCCCTCTCTCCATTCATAGTTGTCCATAAATGACCAGTAGAAGTAGCCTCTTACATCCAAGCCATCTTCAATGGCCTTATAAACGTATTGGAGATGTTGGATTATGAACTCTATTCTCCACTCATCATCTAGCGTTGCTATTCCGTTCTCGGTAATGTATAGTGGTTTTCCATACTTAGAGGCCTTTTTTAGAGCTATGTATATTCCCCTGGGATAAACACTCCATCCCATCTGGGTCTTTCTCTCACTAACATCCGCCAATTTCGCGTCAAAGAAAAACTTTAGCGGATTCCAGCTATGCCTCACTTCACTTGCCGTATAGTAATTTACGCCAATAAAGTCTGCATCGCTTTGTGGAACCCTATAAGCCTTGAATGCTCCCCTGTACACCCCACTCCAAATTGCATCCAAGAAGTACCAATTGAACAAATTATCAGCCTTTCTAGCAGCTTTTTTGTCCCTCTCTTTGTCACTAGCTGGAAGCATTATTGGAACGTTCTTCACTATACCAACTTGAAACTTCCCATGAAGAATTTCATATGCAAGCGCATGAGCTTTGAGCAAGTTTGCAGCAACTTTAAAGGCTTTGAGGGGACTTTTAATAAATGGGGGCCAATAGGCAGTTAGATAACCCATCATCACATATACCATTGGCTCGTTAAAAGTTGCTATCAACTTGACTTTTTCTAAGAGCTCTGCAGACTTTTCCACATACTTTTCCCAGAACTTTAAGTTCTCCTCTCTAAGAAAGCCTCCTTTCTTCATGAACCAGAGCGGACTAGTAAAGTGATGGAGAGTCACTAGAGGAGTTATGTTGTTCGCTAAAAGCAGGTCTATAATTTCTTGATATCTATTGAAAGCTTCTTCATTAAATTTGTTCTCTTCTGGGAACAATCTGCTCCACTCTATGGAGAATCTATAGGCATTGTACCCCAAACTTGCCATTAGCTGGATATCCTCTTTATAGAATTCCCAATGGTTACACGCCTTCCCAGACTTATAGGGGAGTTTGCCAATCTGCTCATAATACCACCAATCATTCCACTTGTTGTCTCCCTCTATTTGGTGAGCCGCTGTTGCAGTACCAAACAGGAACTCTTCAGGAAACTTAAGGGGCATTTGAAACCACCAAATACATTTTAAAAAGATAAGATATTTTAAAGTTTGGTGGAAAGATGAGGGAGCTGAGATATAACCCCCTCACAGGTCAGTGGATCATGGTGTCTGCAGTTAGGAAAAAAAGACCATGGAGACCCACAAATTTCTGTCCATTTTGCCCAGGAAGCGAAGAGACAGGTTATGGATGGAAAGTTCTTTTGCTTCCAAATAGATTCCCAATGTTATCTTTTGATGCCCCAAAACCTGAGAGTGAGGAATTTTACAAGAAAGCTAGGGCAATTGGCCAGTGTAGTGTTATCGTCGAGACACCAGATCATGATCTTAAAGATCTAGACGAGCTTCCCAGGGAGCAAATGGTTAAGGTTGTTGAACTGTGGGTAGAGGCTACGAAAACACTAAAGGAAAATCCCCACGTTGCTTATCTCGCGATATTTAGAAATAAAGGGGAGGAAATTGGAGTAAGCTTAACTCATCCCCACGGCCAGCTTTATGCCCTTCCGTATATTCCTCTCAAAGCTAGACTCAAAATAGAAAACTCTAGAAAGTACTACAAGAGCAAAAATGAATGTTTGTTCTGTAGGATACTTAAAGAAGAAAAAGAAAGTGAAGAGAGAATTATCTACGAAAATGACAACTTTATAGTTTTCATGCCCTTCTTTGCAAGTTGGCCTTTCGAAATGCACATTTATCCAAAAAGACACGTTCAGTATTTAACAGACCTCAACAAGGAAGAAATAGAAAGCTTGGCGGATGCAATTCAAGCTACCACTGGAACCTTAAACACCATTTTAGAAAGGCAAATGCCCTACACAATGATGATATTCCAGGCTCCATTTAAAGGAAACTACAAGTTTTATCACCTACACATAGAGTTCTACCCTATTTTAAGAGACAATGGAAAGATCAAATACGCAGCAGGAATTGAAATGGGTACATGGGAATTTACATACGATGCAATCCCAGAAGAAAACGCCAGAAAGCTTAAAGAGGCATGCAAAAAAGTTTCACAAAGACTTAACCTTAAAGGGAAATGTATTTAAGCTCTCCTACGTCTCTTTTTCTTACCCACTATTCATCAAGTGGATTTTAGTAACCCCTGAATATTACGACAAAGTTATCATATTATTCTTGTCACATTGCTTACTCTGATGAGGATAAGGTATAATAACCAATGACCCAACATTTTTGGTGCTGATACTCTTCCAATATATGAAGGTTTTTAAAGATAAAATGTCGAGGTGTTATTATGGCAGTTGAAAAAGTGATGAAAAGAGATGGCAGGATAGTACCATTCGATGAGTCACGTATAAGATGGGCTGTACAAAGGGCAATGTGGGAAGTAGGCATCAGGGATGAGAAGAAGCTTGACGAAGTAGTTAAGTCAATTGTGCAGAGGATAAACGAACTATACGACGGCAAAATCCCACACATTGAAAACATTCAAGATATTGTAGAGCTGGAACTTATGAGAGCAGGACTTTTTGAAGTGGCTAAAGCCTACATCCTCTATAGAAAGAAGAAAGCTGAAATAAGAGAAGAAAAGAAAAGGATTTTGAACAAGAAGGAACTAGACGAAATTGACAAGAGATTCTCTATAAATGCCTTAAGAGTGCTTGCGTCGAGATATCTCAAAAAAGATGAGAACGGCAACATTGTAGAAAGTCCAAGAGAGTTGTTTGAGAGAGTAGCAATTTTAGCTGTCATCCCTGATCTCCTCTATGATGAGAGAGTCTTTGATAAGAATGGCAACTATTCTCAAGATTTAAAGCGCGTTGAGTACTATCTAGAACATTTTGAAGAATTTGACAGAAAATATTCAATAGGAAAATACAAGCTCAATAAATATCACTTCGAAAGAATGGTCAACCTATACAAGGAGCTTGCAGAACAGGGGAAGATGAAAGTCAGCATTGACGAGTTCTTAGCTATGTTAGAGAAAGGAGAATTCAATGAATATGAGAAAGAAATTAATGAGTACTTTAGGTTAATGACAAACCAAATTTTCATGCCAAATACTCCGGCATTAATAAATTCCGGAAGGCCCCTGGGAATGCTCTCAGCTTGCTTTGTTGTCCCAATAGAGGATGATATGGAGAGTATTATGAAAGCAGCCCACGATGTTGCCATGATACAGAAGATGGGAGGAGGGTGCATAGACGGAAAGGCCAAGATAATCTTTGAGAACGAAGGTGAGGAGCATCTAACGACGATGGAGGAGATGTACGAGAGATACAAGCATCTAGGTGAATTCTACGATGAGGAATACAATAGATGGGGAATTGATGTTTCAAACGTTCCTATTTATGTAAAGTCATTCGATCCAGAGAGTAAGAGAGTCGTCAAAGGTAAGGTGAATGTGATATGGAAGTACGAGCTTGGGAAGGATGTTACTAAGTACGAAATCATTACCAACAAGGGGACTAAGATACTAACATCTCCCTGGCATCCGTTCTTCGTTCTGACACCTGACTTTAAGATAGTGGAGAAGAGGGCTGATGAGCTCAAGGAAGGAGACATTTTAATCGGCGGAATGCCAGATGGCGAAGATTACAAGTTCATATTTGACTACTGGCTTGCTGGGTTCATAGCAGGTGACGGATGCTTTGATAAATACCACTCACATGTTAAGGGACATGAGTACATCTATGACAGACTCAGGATATATGACTATAGAATTGAAACATTTGAAATAATAAATGACTATCTTGAAAAAACCTTTGGAAGGAAGTACAGCATTCAGAAGGACAGGAATATATACTATATTGACATAAAGGCGAGGAATATAACCTCTCACTACCTAAAACTCTTAGAGGGGATAGATAACGGAATACCACCCCAAATTCTAAAAGAGGGCAAGAATGCTGTTTTATCTTTCATAGCGGGCCTCTTTGATGCAGAGGGTCATGTGAGTAATAAACCAGGTATCGAGCTTGGAATGGTAAATAAAAGGTTAATAGAAGATGTTACTCATTACCTTAATGCCCTTGGAATAAAAGCAAGAATAAGAGAAAAGCTGAGAAAGGATGGCATTGATTATGTGCTTCACGTTGAGGAATACTCATCACTCTTAAGATTTTACGAACTTATAGGAAAGAATCTCCAGAACGAGGAAAAGAGGGAGAAACTTGAGAAAGTTCTTAGCAATCACAAAGGAGGAAACTTTGGTCTTCCACTGAACTTTAATGCCTTCAAGGAATGGGCATCAGAGTATGGAGTAGAGTTTAAGACAAATGGTAGCCAGACGATAGCAATCATTAATGATGAAAGAATTTCACTTGGACAGTGGCACACAAGAAATAGAGTCTCTAAGGCAGTTCTTGTAAAGATGCTAAGGAAACTCTACGAAGCAACAAAGGATGAAGAAGTCAAGAGGATGCTCCACCTGATTGAGGGTCTCGAAGTTGTGAGGCATATAACAACCACGAACGAGCCGAGGACGTTCTACGATCTAACCGTTGAAAACTACCAGAACTATTTGGCGGGAGAAAATGGAATGATTTTCGTCCACAACACCGGACTCAACTTCTCAAAACTCCGTCCAGAAGGAGATATAGTGGGAACAACGACAGGCGCAGCTAGTGGTCCTGTCTCGTTCATGCACCTCATAGATGCCGTTAGCGATGTAATAAAGCAAGGTGGTGTGAGAAGAGGAGCAAACATGGGGATACTTGAGATATGGCATCCAGACATTGAGAAATTCATCCATGCAAAAGAGAAAAACATTGGAACTAATGTCTTGAGTAACTTCAACATCAGCGTTGGAATATGGGAAGACTTCTGGGAGGCTCTAAAGGAAGGAAAGAAATACCCACTCATAAATCCCAGGACCGGTGAAGTTGTAAAGGAGGTTGATCCAAAGACCTTATTTGAAGAGTTAGCTTACATGGCTTGGGCTAAAGCCGACCCAGGAGTTATATTCTTCGACGTTATAAACAGGAGAAATGTCCTAAAGAAGGCCAAAGGCGGGCCGATAAGGGCAACGAATCCATGTGTCGTTGGAGACACTAGAATCCTAACTCCAGAGGGATATCTAAAGGCTGAAGAGATATTCAGTTTGGCGAAAGAGAGGGGCAAGAAAGAGGCAGTGGCCGTGGAGGGAATAGCGGAGGAGGGAGAGCCGTACGCGTATTCAGTCGAGATCCTCCTGCCGGGAGAAGAGAAGGTAGAGTACGAAACCGTTCACGGAAAGGTTTTAGCCGTTGCTGATCCAGTTGCGGTTCCAGCATATGTGTGGAAGGTTGGAAGGAAGAAGGTTGCGAGGGTTAAGACAAAGGAAGGTTACGAGATTACAGCGACTCTCGACCACAAGCTCATGACTCCAGAAGGATGGAAAGAGGTCGGCAAATTAAAAGAAGGGGATAAGATACTTCTCCCAAGGTTCGAGGTTGAAGAAGAATTTGGAAGCGAGAGCATAGGGGAAGATTTGGCCTTCGTTCTCGGATGGTTCATCGGTGACGGCTATCTCAACGTGAACGACAAGAGGGCATGGTTCTACTTTAACGCCGAGAAGGAAGAGGAAATTGCCGTGAGGATAAGGGATATACTCGTGAAGCATTTCGGAATCAAGGCAGAACTTCACCGCTATGGCAACCAGATAAAGCTAGGAGTTCGCGGGGAAGCATACAGGTGGCTTGAGAACATCGTGAAAAACAACGAGAAGAGGATTCCAGAGATAGTTTACAGGCTCAAGCCAAGAGAAATAGCGGCCTTCCTTAGGGGCCTCTTTAGTGCGGATGGATACGTTGACAAGGACATGGCAATAAGGCTAACTTCAAAGAGCAGAGAGCTCCTCAGAGAAGTTCAAGATCTGCTCTTGCTATTCGGAATACTGTCAAAGATTTACGAGAAGCCTTATGAGAGCGAGTTCCATTATACAACTAAGAATGGGGAGGAAAGGATCTACAGGAGCAAGGGTTACTACGAGCTCGTCATAACTAACTACAGTAGAAAGCTCTTCGCGGAAAAGATAGGCCTTGAAGGCTACAAGATGGAGAAGCTCAGCCTCAAGAAGACGAAGGTTGACCAGCCAATTGTCACGGTTGAGAGCGTTGAGGTGCTTGGAGAGGAAATAGTCTATGACTTCACGGTTCCCAATTATCACATGTACATAAGCAACGGCTTCATGAGCCACAACTGTGGAGAAGAGCCTCTATACGAATACGAATCCTGTAACCTCGCATCGATCAATTTGGCCAAGTTCGTCAAGTACGACGAGAACGGAAAGCCGTACTTCGATTGGGATGAATATGCATACGTGATTCAAAAGGTTGCTAAGTACCTTGACAACTCCATAGACGTCAACAAGTTCCCGTTGCCAGAGATAGATTACAACACGAAGCTGACGAGGAGGATCGGAGTTGGAATGATGGGACTTGCCGATGCGCTCTTCAAGCTGGGAATTCCATACAACAGCGAAGAAGGCTTCAAGTTCATGAGGAAAGTCACCGAATACCTAACCTTCTACGCCTACAAGTACAGCGTCGAAGCTGCCAAGAAGAGGGGAACCTTCCCACTCTACGACAAGACCGAATATCCAGAGGGTAAGCTACCCGTGGAGGGCTTCTACCACCCAGAGATATGGAACCTTCCATGGGATAAGCTCGTCGAGGAGATAAAGAAGTATGGGCTCAGGAATGCAATGGTCACGACGTGCCCACCGACCGGTAGCGTTTCGATGATAGCCGACACCTCAAGCGGAATTGAACCGGTCTATGCACTCGTCTACAAGAAGAGTGTTACCGTTGGTGAATTCTACTACGTCGACCCAGTGTTCGAGGAAGAACTTAAGAAGAGAGGCCTATACAGCGAGGAGTTGCTTAAGAAGATAAGCGACAACTACGGCTCAGTCCAGGGGCTAGAGGAGATTCCAGAGGACATGCAAAGAGTCTTCGTGACGGCCCTGGACATACACTGGCTCGACCACATAATAGCCCAGGCAAGCATTCAGATGTGGCTGACTGATTCAGCGAGCAAGACAATAAATATGATAAACGAAGCGACGGTTGAGGATGTTAAGGCAGCGTATCTCATAGCGAGATTCCTGGGATGCAAGGGAGTAACTGTCTACAGGGATGGTTCTCTGAGCGTTCAAGTGTACAGCGTAGAGGGAGAAAAGAAGAAGAGAAGATTCAAGCCAAAGCCAAGTGAGTACGCCAAGAAGATATTGCTTGAGATAGTCGAGAAAGAGCCTTGGATAAAGAACTTCATAAACGTTGATGAGATACTCAACGGAAAGAAAGAACAACTATTGTTCTCTCTGAGACCAGCTAATGAGAGTAAACTAAAAGTTCCAGGCAGAGAAGAGGAAGTGAGACCTGGGAATATTCCGGAAGAAAAGATAAGAGAGCTCCTTGGAGTGGTCTACTGTCCAGTGTGTTACGAGAAGGAAGGAAAGCTCGTTGAGCTGAAGATGGAAAGTGGATGCGCGACCTGTCCAGTCTGTGGATGGAGCAAGTGCGTTATCAGCTGATTTTTCTTCTCTATTTCTCTTGATCCTCATTCTATGGGTTCAAGATGATCCTAGAGCTTGAAGTTTGAAGCTGGAAGAGAAATAGGGGACTAGAATTATTGCAAGGTTTTTACTTTCAATGAACTCCAGTTTGTCCCTTGAGAGGAGTATCTTCTTTATCCCAATCCTTGGAAAGTCCTGAAGAAGTAGGTTTGATAGAATTGCTTTAAGTGCTCACCCACAATTCCCTTGATCATCCTATCAATGCCAGGTCCGGTTCCAAAGGTTCTCCTGAAATCAACTTAATAATGTCAAAAATTGCTGTATTGTAGAGCATCTTGTAGATTTCCGAAGCTATTCCTCCTCCTAGCGATTCATAGATCAACTTTAGATAACCTCCAGAGAAGAAATAAAAGTTTAGTGTCCCGCTTAGGACATCTAGATATGAGTAGAGTCCGAGGACATTTTCGTAGAATTCCACAGTTGTCCTTGGAAACCTGTAGGGAAGCTCGAGGTTCTTTAACTTTGGTTTAAAGATTTTAGCCCAGCTAAAATCGAACTCGTAACTTGAAGCACTATTCTTAAGGCAAGAGGGGAATCAAGGAGGAACTAACTGCTCGCTCCCAGTTATCAACGAAGTACCTTATCAAGGAAGACGCATGCCTTCCCTTTACGCTATGGAGAAAGAGATTTAATAACGGAAACTATCTCGCGATAGTCTTTAAGGGGATCTCACGAGAAGTAAAGAATGTTTCTTGGATCGACTCCTGCTTCAATAAGGTTTAAGGTTTACTATGGAGGAGCTTCATGTAGGTAATCTTACCGACCTGTCTCGGGTCAATTAAGATTCAAAGAGGTAGCCAATCCCAGGTTCCTAAAAGAGGACTTTTTAACACATTAGTCCTCGTATATTGCACTTGGCTCTATCCACTGGGGATTTTGTATAACTAATTAAGTCCCCATTTTATATCATTATAAGGTCTCAAAATAAAGGTAAACTTAGCTGAATGTTAACGAAACTTTGATCCTTAGATAGAAATTTCAATTGGATTTCCTTAAAAACAGGAATAATTTTTAAAAGAAATCTTAACCTCACTACTTGCAATATAATTGACTTCTGAATGTAAGACTGGTCTTAACAAATCTAGGGAGAAGGAGAAGATTATGGAACAACCTATTTTCAACAAAAAGATAAAAACAATAGATTAATGAAATTACTTATGACCTTGTTATTTAAAGAGAGGAGAATACACAAAGACTTAAGAAAGATATCTTACCTAGCGCATATAACGTGAAATTATAGGAGGATTGATCTTGTGAAGTGGAAAGTTGTTATGGCCATATTGGGAGCACTTTTAGTTATCTCTTCCACATTGAACACAATGGGTATCAGCCTCAACGACCCTTCAATTCAAGTAAACTCACACTGTGGAGGATGCTTCGCTCCAGACAAATCTGCTAGTCAATATTTTGCAAAATCTTAAGGAGGTTATAGATGTGAATTGTAAGATTTTCTACTCATTTTTACTCTTGATGTTTTTAAGCAGTGTACTAGCCCAAGACTTGCTGTTCAAGGATGCCATCATATCAGATGGAATATACACCCTAGATGAGAACAACGCTCTCATAAGGTTGGATGAGAATATTAAGCCAGTTTGGAAAGTTCAAATTAAGGAAATAAGCTTTGAACGCCTTAGCTCCTCCGATAACGGTGTCCTTCTCCTCGGTGAAATTCTGGCTAAAGTTGACAATAATGGAAAAGTTGTTTGGGTAAAAAACATAAGCGTTGATGATGCCATTGGTTTGCCCAATGGCCATGTTGCGTTTCTAAAGGATAACCTCGTTGGACTGATTAATTCAGACGGAAACCTGCTCTGGGCCAGGAGATTCATTGCAAATGGAACCAAATTGAAGCTACTTGGCCCTCTTAATGGAACAATTCTCGTAGTTGGAACTATCAGACTCAATGATGATCCAAAGTCCCACCTTCTTCTTGGTGCTCTCTCCTTGAATGGAACTCTTCTCTGGGCCAAAATAGTCAATACAGGTTATTATGATCGCCCCGATGTTGTCAACGGTGAAGAAATAGTTGCAGGCGTCTATGGAGGAGGGAGTGATGCCCCCTGGTTAGCCGATTACTTCGCATTAAAGGTATCCCAAGAGGGAAAGATAAAATGGTTCAACTCCTATCACTGTCCAGGAGAAAGTGATTGGGACGCCTTTTGGATTATGAAGATACAAAGATCCTTCTGCAACGAGGAAATCTGCACCTTTAGTACAACAACAGGAACTTTCATCATAAACCCCGAAGGAAATCCACTTACATATCTTAACGTTTCTGGAAAGGCCATGGGGATAATAAAAGGTTCCTTAATTATTCTATCAAATAGAACGATAATAACTATTCCACTTAAACAGAACGAAGAAACAACGAAGTGCTACGCCATCAAGATCAACTTTAAAGAGGAACCCCTAGAAATGAAATTATTTCCTGTGAAGCTTGAAGTCCCCACTGTTGATCTAAGCATAGAGAAAGAACCGAAGAAAACTCACTACACTATTATCTTTACGACCATCATTCTTGTCATGATCACCATAATATTAAGGAAGATGCGATCCCGCCCTAAAAGGTGAAGCTTTCAAAAGGAAAATGTAAGACTAACCCTTCAGTCCTCATTAAGCTGACCTACTTCTTGGGAAGTTGACATCCCAAATCCAACTATAATGAGTGAAAGGAGGTAGTAGTGGCGTTGTTTTGAAAACATTGGCTTCATTTGACGAGAACTTTTTTACTAGTAAAGGAGCATCAATTCCCTTAGCTATCAATAGAAGTGAGAACACTACTATAGAGGTCTAAGCTATCAAAGGTTCTCAGCAATACTATCACCGCTCCAAGAATTTCATGTTCATCACTTTCCAATATTTTATCTAGGAAACACAAAATAGTGTCCAGAATACTCAAATATGGCTGAAAATGTGACAGGCGTTAGTTAGCACCTGTAGTGATCCTTGACCTATCAAAATCCATTAAATCCCAAACTAGAAACTCCTTTCACTCTTAGCTCTTGTTATCGGATCTCCCTGCTAATCAAGTATAATCCCCAATCAAGAACTTCCACAATGAAACAATCTCTATCATAGTTCCTCCCTTTCTATCCTCCTTTTTGAATTCCATGTAATCAATAGGGCATTTTTAAAGTCGAATTCCCTTGATACCTTCCTCAGCGCATTCACCTCACACCTGAGTGTTCCCTCATCACTAACATCGTAGCTAACCTTTATGAGTAGGACAAAATCAATCCCCCAGTTCTTCCCAAGGGCGTAGTTAACCCCTTTTCCACGTCTGAGAAGCTCGATAAAAACCGTGTTCTCCATCAGCCTTTCCATGTTCTTACTGAACTTTACGCTCAGAAACGTCAGAAACGATGTATCAACGAAGTATATCTTTCTAGGGTGCTGCATTCCGTGCTTTACCTTGGAGTAATAAACCTCAAGGGGAATGCAAAGTAGCACTCCTTAAGGTACCCCAAATAGTTTGCGAGGGTCGATTTGGATATTGAAAAGGCCCTTTTCACCTCAGAGTTCATAATAGCGCTCCGCGAAGGTTTTGGAGTAGTAGTCAAGGCTAAAAGTCTTTCGAGTATGGTTGGGAGTTTTGAGGTTTAAAAGGTTCTTGGATGTGATGAGTGGCTTTTTAATTATGCTTTTGGACAGACAGATGCATGTTTATTAAACTAAATACCGAAAAAATTAAAATAACCAAATTGTAGTAAGCTAATCTTGTGATGCCATAATGAAAAAATTAATTGCCTATATGTTGGTAATTTCATTACTTGCGGCAGGATTTTACATGGAGAATATTGGATACACGAGATTCCACGTTGCAGCATCTAGTAGTGTCTCATGGACCGAAGTGCTAGAAGCCGCTTATAAAGTCTATAATTTTGCAATGAATTTACTCTGGCAAGAAGATCCAGAAACTGAGTATTACAATGGTTATGTGGTAGCAAAAACAGGAACAATTCAGTTTGGAAAGCCCCCTTAGAATCTTAATGGTGAAGAGAATATATATAGAGTGAGAAAAAATATGCCAGGATGGGCAGGATATTACTTAGAGTTTCATGGAAACGCGTATAGTGCCCCATTTTCTGCAGATATCTACATAAATGTTGCATATCCCTATGATGGAAAACTTGTAGAGCTTGGAGGGAGTATTTTAGGCCACAATCAGTATTTTTATGTAAAATCCCCATACACATTTCCAGACAATGTTCATAATGTTGACGGGTATGTGGTTGAATGGTTTGATGAAGATTGGCAGAAATGGGTTTTATGGCACGTATCATACAAGCCTGCTCTACAAGTCATAGGTTGCCCCTATGTGTCCACATGGAATGGCATTGAGTATGTCCCAGAAAATACTGTTCTAGTGGAATCTGAGATATTAAAACCCAGAAAACATATGGATTTGACTGATTATTACTTGATTAACAATTCGCATACAATTAGGGAAAACATTTACTCGATTCAACTTCAGGAATTTGAACAGGATACAAGTTACATAGACTCCATTGAATTACTAGTTGTGGATTATCCCCAAGGTTTAGAATTAAGTCTGGATCCACAAGGAAATATTGTTCTGTATATCCCAATACACACAAGACTAAACACAAGATTTACAACGGAAATTGCAAGTAGCAATGTTAACAGGCTAAAGACTGATCTTGTTATTGTTTCTCCATATGTGAAGACCTCATATTCTTTTAAAGTAAATAAAGTTTACGAAAACAAGTCTGTTGAGAGCATCCATTTATATCCCCGAATGTTTCCATATAGATATGCGCTTTTCACCGATAAAGATATCTCCAAATTAAAAATGGAGTTAAATGATCATAAGCTATATTCTATAGAATATGGAATTCCCGTAAATGCCTCTTATCATATTGTAAAAGAAAAACCCTTATTAGCTACCTCGGATATAGGGGGAGAAATCACAGAGGAACTCCTAGAGGATGATGGACATTATGCTGTCTTGACACCAGGGGACAATATAACACTAAACTTTAAGGTTCCTCCCGCTTTATCTAGTAGAATGAAGCGGGCACTAATCTTGGTTATTAAGGGATTTTATGTCCAGAAACCTCCCACCCTAACCAAAGACGCAGTACGGGTAATATATGTTCCAGAGATCAATGGTTACTTGTTTGTGCCTTTATTAGAGACGTATGATGAGATTCTCTCCATAATGTGGGACTTTGGAGATGGAACAACGTCTGACTTTTTTGTTCCGTTTCATGTTTATAAGCAGGGAAAATACAAGGGTTCGCTGAAAGTCAAATATCTAAACGGAAAAACTCTAACTATACCGTTTTATTGGGGTGGATGACATGAAGCGTGGTTTATTCTTGACTCTCTTTTTTCTTCTGATATTGGGGATAGCTGGACACTGGGCATGGAATTCTTTCGGATCTAAACCGAATAGCATGCAAGTCACTAATAATATTGAACTCATAGAAATTGACCACGATGTTCTCATAGGACTTGGAAACGGGTTTTTTGTGAAGGTGGACAACTCGACCTTCATGATGAGTCTTAAGGTTTTGGTTAAGGGAGAGCAAGTTGAGCATAGGGTGTACCGGTTGAAGAATGGAAAGTCTGAGCTGGTTGGAAAGCTCGATGTGCCCTTCGTGGTGGATGTACCTGCTTTGTGGATAGACAACGAAGTGTTGCTCTTTGGAGGCATGAATCCCGGTAACATCACCCTAGTCCCGGTCGTTTACGCGTATAACCCTGAGAACGGGAGCATGAGGGAATTCGCGGAGATGCCCTTTAGAGACTACGATCAGCTCTCCCTCCTCTGGGACGGCTCAAAGGCTTATCTCTTCGTTAGATTTCTAAATGGAAACCTCTCCGCTTATTCATTTGACCCCTATGCAAAGAAGTTCCAATGTCTCGATCTCGGTTTTCCAGAGGGTTTCGTCTTTCCGGGAACTTCAAAGTATGCGGCAGTGTGGTACAAAGGTAAAGGATACTTCGTACACGGCGATAGGATAGCGGTCTTTGATCCTTCCTCGAAAAACCTTGTCTGGGCACAAGTTAGACTCCCCGACAAATACTGGGCCAGGACGGCGGTAGCGACTGACAGGGGAATATACATCTTTGGCGGCTTTGACGACAACGTTAATTTCAGCCGTAACATCTACCTCTTCGTTCCCGAGAATAATACCCTAACAAGAGTTGGAACCCTTCCGTACCCTCTTGGACAGGCCCCGGGAGGATGGGACGGTCGGAGGATATACATAGTCGGTGGGAGAGGTCCGGGTCCCAACAAATACATTGTAATTTTCACGCCTAAGGGTTAGCGTTGAGCCTTAGGTTTTGTCTCTGAGTTTTTGAAACAAGGCTATCATATTGACTTCCCGCTTTTTTCCAGCCCATAGAGATAGAGGGAAACAGGATACACGTTCTCACCAACTTCATCCTTCGAGATGCATATGGTCTGATTCCGTTTTAACCTCGCCGTACTTGACCTCAATCCCGAAGAACTTCCGCCCTTTTATCACAATGTCACACTCCTTGCTTGAACTATAGTAAAAACCAGCAAACGAGAGCTTCTCCTAGATTACTGGTTCCTCTAGGGACCATATAACGTGTGTGGTAACAGTTATTTTCCTTCTTCCCATCTATTCACGAATACGAACCCTCATCTCTGGTCTCAAAAGTTCTAAAGACTATTATTCCAAGCTCTCAAAGCCTCTTATATCATCCGCTCTGTTGAACTAACTCCATTTTATTATTTCGATGGCAAAGGTTGTAAGACCGATCCTCTGGAGGGTCTTGAAGGTCGTCTTTTCTCTTAAGAATTCATCAACCATCGAAGAGAGCTTCTGGAGGGCTTTTTCCTTCGTGTTCTCAGAGTAGTCGGCAAACTCCAAAGCTTGAAGACTTGAGAGGACTTCAAATTTGACATCTCTTTTTTATATTATATTTTTCTTTGAATCATCCTTTAGGACAGAATAGATCATCCTCAGCTCTTCCTCCTAATTCTTAATCTGCAGGTACTTTGGAGCGGGAAGGTTTCCTTTATCTTCTTCCCCTAATCTCGATAAACACTCGTTTCAGTTCTTCTATCTCGAGTGTTATATCAAAGGTAGGAGATTTCCCCAGGAGAAATAAGCCTTTCAAAATCCCCCAAATCCCATACAAGCCAGCCCTCGCTTTTCAGTGCATTTTTATTCCGGATTTCCTTAGCCACTAGACCGTAATGCTTTTCCCATCCTTCCAGTCCAACAAGCTCGCTTTTTCTCTCCAAATCCCATAAAATTCCACGCGCTTCCCTTCCACTTAGGCTTTTCCACTTAACCTCCACAAACAAAGCCCTCTTTTCTCGCTCGTTTAAAGCCACGAGGTCTATCTCCTCGTTCTTGTGCCACCAGCGACCAATCTTAGTGAACTTGAAGGGAAGATTGCCAGCTTTATTGAGCTTTACCAAAAACTGCCTCGCAACCTTCTCAAAAACAAGGCCGAGGTAGTGGTCGTAGGAGTCCCTTATCTCCTCAACGCTGAACGTCCCCTCCTCTATGCGCGAGAGGTTCGGGAAGATGAATCTAAACCAAAAAGCTAGGAAGTTATCGGCAATATAGTAGCGTCCTCTCTTTGATGTTCCCTTCTCCGTAACCGGCACCTCTCTCACTATTAGGTCGGCCTCGATCAGGTTCCTGAGGTAGGGGCTTATATCGGAATGCCTCAGGCCTGTGAAGTCCCTTATCTCCTTGGGGGTCGTCTTTCCGAGGGCTATGGCTTCAAGAATTCTCTTGTAGGTGCTCACCTCGCTGAACTCATACTTCAGGAGGAAGTCCACCTCATCCCTGAAGAAGCTCACCGGGCTGGAAAGCTCTTCCTCCAGCCACTCCCAGAAGGGGAGCTTAACCTGAGTTATGTAGAAGGGAATTCCATCGGTCATGCCGTAGATCTCGACGAGCTCCTCCCAACTGGCTGTGGGAAAGAACACCCTGAGGGAAAAGAAGCCCATTGGTTTGAGCTTCATTGAGCCGGTTCTCCTGCCATAGAGAGGACTCTTGTAGCTCAGAACTTTCTCAGTCATCATACTTACCGAGGAGCCGAGGAGAATCATCTTTGTGTTAGAATTAGACAGGTCGAGGTCTATAACCCTCTGAAAGAGTGAAAGGACACGAGGATTTTCCTTTATCAAGTTCGGGAACTCGTCGATAACGATGATCTTTCCCTTTAAAGCGTGAAGGGTTCCTTCCCAGTCTTCCCTGGAGTATCTAACTTCCGGAAACACCCTCTCAGCGGTTTCTCTAAAATGCCTCAGATTATTGCCTTCAACCGCCAGATAGTAGACGTGAGGAAGGTCTCTAACGGCTTCGAGGACAAGGCGAGTCTTTCCCACCCTCCTACGCCCATAAATCACAATCAACTCAAAGTTTTCTCTCGTTAAACGCTCTTTAAGGGCCTTAAGCTCCTCTTTTCTGTCAACGAATGGGTACATATGATAATCACCATTATCATAATAGCAATTATCATTTTAACAATTTCGGCAACGGCTTATGCTAAGGTAGCTTTTGGAGAGTGTTCTCAAGTATTAAAGTTCACGATTTCGCTCACTCTATGCCTTCCTAGACACTTCCTCAGGATAAGTTTGAGCAGGTTGATCCTGATGTCCCAGATGAAATTCTGGAAAAGGCCGTTGATAGGCTTATTTGGAGTAGTTACGATGAGGGAAGGTTCCAAGCAAGAAGTTGTCGGTGAAGTTCTTGTGGAGGCCTCCAAGCTGGCTCTAACCGAGATTGAGCATTTCCTTGAGAAGAGACCGTTGGCGAGAAAGCGCTATTTATAATTCTCCAAGCATTACCTTCAGCAAGATGGGAGCTCGAAGAAAGCGAAAAATGGAACTTCCATATCTTAACTTTCCAAAATCCTCCAAGTCCCAGGCTATAGTCTTTCTCACACCTTTCTACCCATAAATTACGATCAACTGAAGTTTTTCTTCCATTAAACGCTCTTTTTAAGCCTTAATAGTAGCCTTCTTATTTCTCCTTTTCTCATTGCCGCTGAGAATTTAAGGATTGTTAGGAGGACAATGCCTGCTATTGCAAGATACCTTAGTGGGTTTCCCCAAAGAGCAAACATCGATGAAAACATAGCAAGTATGCAACCACTGCCATAAATGGAACTGGAAGCATTTTAGTTATCGTGTCCGTTGTTTTTCACCTCCAACAAACTTAAAGTGTATTTTTATGTTCCCTTGCCTCCCAATTTAGGAAAAGTCACAAAAATTGCTAAGCCCAGTGCGACAATCACGATATTCTTAACAAATTCAGAGCCAGGAAACATACGCTCAACTAAGATACTAGCAAAGATAAAGGCTATCAACCTAAAGATACCAAATGAAGACTTTGTATTTGATCTCTCCAAAAACTTACATAACTCATCCCTATTCTTGAATCTTTTTATAATAATGAACTTCAAAGACATCACCCCTGTTTTTGGAAATCCATATAAATCAAGCTCCAGCATACTCACAGATAAGTCCAGCGCCTTTATCACAGCCATAGACCTGTATTAACCCTAACTCACTAATGGATCTTCTAAGTTTCTCGATCCCTTTCTTAACTCTCCACTAATTACTTCGTCTTCAACGCTTAGATCTCCGCTCGCAACCCTATCAAGTATCTCAGCGATTTTGTCTATTCTTTTCTCAACTCTTGCTTTATGCTCTTCCAAATCTTTCGAGACTCCCTAACACCGCTGGAACTATCAAGGGTATAGCAGGGGTTACAATGGATGTTTTCACTCTCACACCCCTTTATTGAGCTCATCTACTTATTTATAGCTGAGAGGTTTAAAGTTTTCAGTGCTCAACATGACGGGATAATTACAAACTTATGGTATAGCCAGAAGACTATTCCTTCTAGACTTAGAGAATGCTACAGAATACATAGACAAATCTGCTGGCCAAACAGAGTGACACACCCAGTAGCAAAGAAAATTCAGAAAAATGATTTATTGAAGGACAACAGGTTTTCAAAAGGAAAATGCAAGGTTTTTAAGAGATTCCTGAAAGTTATCCTCACTTGGTGCCCTCTTTATCTTCATCATGTAGTATTTTTAAATATTCCAATAGCTCTTTTATACTTGGCAATACTAGATCAGGCTTTATATCACTTTTCTCGATGTCAGAAAGAGAGTGAACTCCAGTTAAAACCATAATTGCCTTCATTCCAAATTTCTTTGCAAAGAGAATGTCAGTATCAAGCCTATCCCCAACCATCCAAACTTCTCCTTCCCCCAACTTCTCTCTTAGGACTTCGTACATAGGCTCATTAGGTTTTCCAATTATTAGAGGCTTTTTATCTGTTGCAGCCTCCAGAGCAGCTATTATAGAACCAGCTCCAGGATAAATTCCTTCCTCTCCTGGGTATGTTCTGTCAGGATTAGTCCCAATGAACTCTGCTCCATTTCTTATTGCAAGAGTTCCATACTTCAGCTTTTCATATGTTAATTCCGGATCCAAGCCCACGACAACATATTTCACTTCCTTCCAAATGCCCTCTCTAGCTTCTTCAACACTCACAATTCCCCAGCCTAACTTTTCCATCTCCTCTACAAGCCCTCTTCCTCCTATGACAAATATCTTCCCAGGTTCAAAGTGTTTCTTCATATAAATCCTAGTTGCAAGTCCCGAAGTTATTATTGAGTCAGCGGGGACATCTATGCCCATCTTCAGAAGTCTTTCCCTATACATTTCAGGAGTTTTTGTCGAGTTGTTCGTTAAAAATGCAAATTTTATTCCCTTCTCTTTTAGGAACTCAATAACTTCCCTTGCACCTTCTATTGGAGTGTTCCCTCTGTACAATACCCCATCCATGTCAAAGACTATCCTCATTTCCATCCCTAAGCGGTGTTGAGCTGTACTTAAATAAACTTTACACCATAGTTCTCGACAATTATCCCAGGTCTTTCACTAACTGTTCCAAGCTCAAAGCTCTCATAGTATCTGTTTAATATCTGAAGCGCCTCTTCCTTATCCTCCTGGGAAACTACAACAACAAAACCGACACCCATGTTAAATACCCTGAACATTTCCTCTAAAGGAACACCGTTCTCATGTATTAGCTTAAATATTCCATTTATGGGAGGCATGTTTAACCTAAATCCATAGTTTGTAATCCTCTTGAGGTTTAGAAGGCCTCCTCCAGTTATATGCGCCAGTCCATGAACCTCCACACTCTTTAAAAGTTCTAGAATAGGCTTTACATAAATTCTAGTTGGTTCTAACAGCCATTCCCACAACTTTCTACTTTCGTATTCATAGTCAAGTCCATATTTGGGGATTAGGAGCTTTCTTGCCAAGGTTAGACCATTAGAGTGAATTCCAGAGCTCGAAATTCCTATGACGGCATCTCCAGGCCTTATCTTCTCTCCAGTAATCACCTTATCCTTTTCCACAATTCCTATCGCAGTTCCCGCAAGGTCGTAGCCATTCACAAGGTCGGGCATTACTGCCGTCTCTCCTCCAACTATTGCAATTCCCGCTTCCTTAGCTCCTTTATATAGCCCTTTAGCAACTTCCTCAAAAACCCTCTCGTTGGGTTCTTTAATTGCAAAGTAATCCACGAGAGCTATTGGCTCTGCTCCAACGCATATTAAGTCGTTAACGTTCATCGCTATCATATCTATTCCAATTGTGTCAAACTTACCTACTGCTTCAGCCACAAGAACTTTAGTCCCCACTCCATCAGTTGTGATAGCAAGGTAATAATTTCCAAAATCTAAGAGTGCCGAATAATGCCCTATATCTCCAGGTTCGCCAAGTTTGCCTTTTCTAAACTCAAAGGTTTTCCTGGCCGCCTCTATTATAAATCTCAAAGCCTTTGATGTCTTCTCCTCATCGACACCTGCTTGTGCATAAGTCAGCATATTATCACCAAAAATTGATAAAATTGTGTCTATTTAAAAAGATTCATTAACATTTTTATGTTAACATTTTCATGCTAAAAAAGACTTAAATATAGGCTGCATTTTAACATATATACGTCAATTGGGGGTGGTGGTATGATAAAGCTTAGGGATGAACTCGGAACTGCTACAACTGACTCTGCTCAGAAGATCCTTCTATTAGGAAGTGGTGAACTTGGAAAGGAAATAGCAATTGAAGCCCAGAGGTTAGGAGTAGAGGTAGTTGCCGTTGACCGCTACGCTAATGCACCTGCCATGCAGGTAGCCCACAGGAGTTACGTGGGCAACATGATGGACAAGGACTTTTTGTGGAGTGTTGTAGAGAGAGAAAAGCCAGATGCAATAATCCCCGAGATAGAAGCGATAAACCTGGATGCACTCTTTGAATTTGAGAAAGAGGGCTACTTTGTGGTTCCAAATGCAAAAGCTACCTGGATTGCAATGCACAGGGAAAGGCTTAGGGAAACTCTGGTAAAAGAGGCTAAAGTTCCCACTTCCCGGTACATGTATGCAACGACTTTGGATGAGCTATATGAGGCCTGTGAAAAGATTGGATATCCATGCCACACTAAAGCTATAATGAGCTCTTCTGGCAAGGGATCATACTTTGTTAGGGGCCCTGAGGACATTCCAAAAGCTTGGGAAGAGGCAAAAACTAAGGCTAGGGGCAGTGCAGAGAAGATAATAGTAGAAGAGCACATAGATTTCGACGTTGAGATCACAGAATTGGCCGTTAGGCATTTCGATGAGAATGGAGAGATTGTTACAACTTTTCCAAAGCCTGTGGGGCACTATCAAATAGATGGCGACTATCATGCAAGCTGGCAACCAGCTGAGATCAGTGAAAAGGCTGAGAGAGAGGTTTACAGAATCGCTAAAAGGATAACTGACGTACTTGGAGGACTTGGACTATTTGGGGTTGAAATGTTTGTCAAAGGAGACAAGGTATGGGCAAATGAAGTTTCCCCAAGGCCACATGATACTGGAATGGTTACCTTAGCTTCCCATCCTCCTGGGTTCTCAGAGTTTGGCCTTCACTTAAGAGCTGTTCTTGGTCTCCCCATCCCAGGAGAGTGGGTTGATGGCTATAGACTCTTCCCGATGCTAATCCCAGCGGCTACTCACGTGATTAAGGCCAAGGTCTCTGGGTATTCACCTAGATTCAGAGGGCTAGCAAAAGCCCTAAGCGTTCCAAATGCTACCATTAGGCTATTTGGAAAGCCCGAGGCCTACCCAGGAAGAAGGTTGGGAGTTGTCTTGGCTTGGGATAAAGATGTGCAAGAGGCTAAAAAGAGGGCAGAGATGGTAGCTCACATGATTGAATTAAGAACCAGAAGCTCTGATTGGCATTCTCAAGACTATGAAAAGAGAAAACATCTCCTGTAAAAATACCCTTCTACCATTTTTATTTTCTAATAGAGCTATATTCTATAATTCCAATTAACTTTCTCAAAAATTTGATACTGTTAGGATAAGCTGTGGGGTATCAGGTTTAAATCCCAGACACTACCTCAGAAAAAGAAGGAGGAAGCCGAAACCATTATCCACTGGTTAATTTCAGCCTTAAAACCCTTTCGTCGCAATAAAATCCAACCAGAAAAGAAAATCAGAGCAACAAACCTGCACCTAAACGGCTTAAGCTACAGGCAAACCGCCAGAATCAGTTACTGGGAGGCAGTTCAAAAAATAGCAGAAGCAGTTTACAAGCCAAAAATCCTCGCAGTCAAAAAACAGGGGAACAGTTGATGAAACAGTAATAAAAATCAACGGGAAGAAAAGAAATTGACGTTAAGAGCAAGGAGATTTTGACAGTCTAGATTACAATTGTTGGTGGAGATTTCTCGTTGTTTTAAAGTCCTGTGAAGGGCAGTCTGTCTTTCTGGTTGATGGGGCGGGCTGGTATAAGTCAGCGTTTAAGAGTTTGGGGTTGGGTTATCTGCATGTGACTTTTGGGCCGAGGAACAGTGTTGAGTGCTGGTTTAGGACTGTTAAGGAAAGAACAAAGCTTTTTTTGGAATAATTTCAGGGGTAAAGACTGGAGGAGGGTCAATAGGTTTACCTTCTAGTACAATTTTGTCAGAATTCTAGTTTTGATGATCCGCCTGGTGATATTGCTGAATAACTTCAGGAGATGATACCCCCGCTATCCTAACAGTATCACAAAAATTTTAGAATAATATTTATAAATATAAAGGATGCTACTTTCTATTGATCAATGTCCATAGGAGGTGATTGACGTTATGCTAGGAGCAAAGTTTGTACTTTTTGTGCTACCAACACTTATAGTTTTGTGTTCTGTTGTTATATACTACATCGCTGGTAGTAAGAAGACATAGGGGGTGTAAAATGTGGCAAATGCCTATGAAATGCTTAAAAACCCAGTTGCCCTTGCAGCGTTTTTGTTTACACTCCTCTTGCCTATATTGGTTGGGTTTTTAGTTATGAGAAGAACCAAAACAGAAGAAGACTTTTTTGTCGGCGGAAGAGCAATGGACAAAATTGTTGTTGCATTATCGGCAGTATCCTCAGGTAGATCTTCATGGCTCGTTCTTGGTCTCAGTGGAATGGCCTATGCAAGAGGTGTAAGTGCTGTTTGGGCTGCTGTAGGTTACATAGTGGCAGAGATGTTCCAATTCGTTTATATGGGAATAAGGCTAAGGAAATTTTCAGAAAAATATAATTGTATAACAGTTCCAGACTACTTCGAAGAGAGATTTAGAGATGACTCAAAAATTGTTAGGCTAGTTGCTTCAATAATTATAGCCATATTCTTAACAGCTTACGTTGGAGCACAGTTCAATGCTGGAGCAAAATCTCTCAGCACTGCATTGGGATTGTCCACTTTAACAGCGCTCTTAATTGCTGCCCTAATGATTATAATTTATATGGTCCTCGGTGGGTTTATAGCTGTAGCATATAATGATGTTATAAGGGCAGTAATAATGATCTTCGGACTAACAGTACTCCCGGCAGTGGCAGTGGCTAAGATAGGGGGAGTAAATGTAATGTTATCAATTCTTAAAGCTCTCGATCCAAAGTACATTGATCCACTTTCCCTGGGAGTCGGAGGACTCATAGGATTTTTAGGAATTGGTTTGGGATCTCCCGGGCAACCACATATAATTGTCAGGTACATGGCAATTGATGATCCAGATAGGCTTAGAGCTTCAACTGTTATAGGCACATTCTGGAATGTAGTTCTAGCTTGGGGGGCAATCTTCGTAGGTTTAGCAGGAAGAGCTCTATATCCAGATGTTAACATGCTTCCTGATGCAAATTCAGAGATGATATACCTTGTTCTCTCCTCAGACTTCTTTGGACCACTGCTTTATGGATTACTTATAGGTGGAGTTTTTGCAGCTATACTCTCTACAGCCGATTCACAGCTACTTGTAGTTGCATCCACCATAGTTAGAGACTTTTATCAAGAAATCATAAAGAAAGGAGAGAAACTAAGTGAAGAAAAGGCGGTGTTCCTAAGCAGAATTGTCGTCTTTTTGGCGGGTATATTCGCAATGTTACTAGCATATTTCGCAAAGGACATAATTTTCTGGCTGGTTCTCTTTGCTTGGGGAGGACTCGGAGCGGCAATTGGGCCAACACTTATAGTCTCTCTATACTGGAAGAGGGCTACCAAATGGGGTGTAGTTGCAGGAATGATAGTGGGAGCATTAACAACAATAATCTGGAAGTTATACATAAGGCCAATAACAGGGCTTTATGAGCTTGTACCAGCGTTCCTATTTGCCCTCATAGCTACAGTCCTTGTCAGCTTAGCAACAAAGCCTCCAGAAAATGCAGAGGAATTAATGAAGGCTATGACAGAGTAACCTCTTTTCTCTGTTATTTTTTTATAATACATCAAAACTTATTTCAAGAAGTTCCTTGGATTTTCTGAACCTAACTTTCCTTATTTTTATCTCCCCTATTTCACCAGTTGTCTTTGTATGTTCCTTGTTGCATGCATTGACATTCCAGTCTTCGATGACTACAACTTTAAGAGTCCTGACGTGTTCTGGAACTGGAAAGAGATCATACATTTCATCCCCAAATATTTTTTCTGCCTCTTCCCTGGAAAGTTCATATATTTGTATGGGAACATTCTCCTTGATTTTTTCATTTGCGAGCCTTTCTATTTCTCTAATTTCTTCATGGGTTGGTTTTCTGTTGAACTTAACAGTTAATCTTCCGTGGTTTCCATTTACATAAACACTTGCCGTCCATTTAGCACCTTCACCCAAAACTTTTACAACCGCGCCTTTTAGAACATGTAAGGCTGTATGAGTTCTGATTTCTATCATACTACAACCTATTGAAAGAGGCTTTATATAAATTCCCAAATCTAAGTTGTCAAATCTCCTAAAAATATTTAAAAAAGGACTAAATCATTCCTCTCCCAGATATTCTTTCCAACCAACCTCTTCGAGCTTTTTAGCTTTTTCCTCAACTGTTTTTCTCATCTCTTCTTTGTACTTTTCTAGTTTTTCGGCAATCTCTGGATACTTTATAGAAAGAATTCTGAGAGCAAGTAAAGCAGCATTCTTAGCATTGTTTATGGCTACAGTAGCAACAGGAACACCTGCTGGCATTTGAACTATGGAAAGCAGAGAATCTAGTCCATTCAAGGCCCTACTTTTAACTGGAACTCCTATTACAGGAAGAGTTGTTATCGAGGCCGTCATTCCAGGAAGATGGGCTGCACCTCCAGCACCTGCAATAATAACTTCAATTCCCCTCTCTCTGGCAGTTTTTGCATACTCGTACATTCTCTCTGGTGTTCTGTGTGCCGAGACTATTGTTATTTCATAATCTACTCCAAACTCTTCCAGAACTTTAGCTGCTTCCTTCATTACGGGCAAATCTGAATCACTACCCATTATGATTCCAACTTTAGGCATCTCCAACCACCTTTATTACCTTCTTAACTTTGTGGGCAATCTCTAAGGCCTTTTCCAAATTTCTATTTACGACGGTTACATGACCCATCTTTCTTAGAGGCTTAACAACGGACTTTCCATAAATATGGACATACACTCCTGGGAATTTAAGAGCTTCCTTCATTCCAATAACCTTTGGCTTCCCGTTTCCTTCTCCAAGGAGGTTAAACATTACCGCGGGAATTAAAAGCTCAGAACTTCCCAGCGGGAGACCTGTTATAGCTCTTATATGCTGTTCAAACTGGCTTGTTAGGCAAGCCTCTATAGTGTAATGACCTGAATTATGGGGCCTTGGAGCTATTTCGTTAAGATACACCTCCCCATCTTTTGTCAGAAACATCTCTACTCCAAATATTCCCACCCCATCTAAAGCTTTTACAGCCTTTATTGCAATTCTCTTTGCTTCTTCAGCTATTTCCTCCTCAATCCTTGCGGGTGCAATGAGCATATCGAGTATATTTGCCTCGTTAAACGTCATCTCAACAACAGGATATGCTACAGTATTCCCCTCCTGATCTCTAGCCACCATTACGGCAATCTCTTTTTCTATGTTTACGAACTCCTGAAGCATTGAGTCTGCAGGAATCAATTTAGCTAGCTCACTTTTGTCTCTTATAACTGCTACTCCTTTTCCATCATATCCTTCTCTTCTAGTCTTTTGAACTAAAGGAAATCCAAATTCTAAGGCCTTGTCAACCAACTCGTCTTTATCTGCTTTTATAAAGCGTGGGACAGGAATTCCAGCCTCCTTCATAACCTGCATTTGTACTAGTTTATCCTGAATTATTTCCAGAACCCTAGGTGATGGATATATTTGCACACCTTCCTTCTCAAGCTCTTTTAGAGCTTGAACATTTATGTGCTCTATATCGTACGTTAGAACATCAGATATCTCTGCTAATTTTCTTATAGCTTTCTCGTCTTTAAAGCTACCTAGAATATGATAATCGGAAACTCCTTTAGCTGGAGGTTCTTCTTGAGGATCAAGGATAGCTACTTTAAAGCCCATTTTCTTGGCTTCCTGAGCCATCATCTTAGCTAATTGACCCCCTCCAAGAATTCCCACTATCATCAAATTTACACATATATGGAGATTTTAAATAGTTTTGGGTATAAAAATTTACAGAAGTTTGTCAACAAATTCTCCGTCCAACTATTTTATCTCCTTTGAACTCATATTCAAATACTGGAATATCTTCCACGAGTTCAGGGGTCTTTAGAACCAAGAGCTCCCTTTTAATTCCCTCCTCTGTAAACCTACTCCTAGTTCTCAAGACATAATCTGCCCTTCTGTAAACAGAATTTAAAACTCCCTCATCTCGTTTTCCAACCCACAACCAAAAGTTTGTTCCCCTCGGATACTTTTTATATGCAGAGTGTTTGCTCCTAACTTCTGCAGATAATTCTAAATACCTCAAAGTTTCCTCTCTCGAACCAAAGATATCAAGGTAAGAGGACATGGCAACTGCAAATCCAAAAATGTCTCTATCTTTGAACATCCCCTCTCTCGCCCACACCGATTTGTGAGCTTCTATAACCTTTGCATATTTCCCAGGTAGAGTCTCAGAGGAGAGCATCCCTTCTAAATACCAAACTCCTGGGAGATTTGTCTTTATTCCGTAAAAACTTCCAAAGGTGTCTATAATTGCCAAAATTCTTGAGTGGAGAAGTTCAATAGGGTTCAAGTTAAATCTCTCCAGAGCCCTAAACACCATCTGGAGAGGATAAGATATATTGAAGTACCCAACTAAGTTACCCTTTCTCAATTTCTCTGCCATTATGTAATACAAAAGATCTCGCCCTCTCGATGGTAAGTCTTCTTCATGTATTAGGATAAGGGAATGTTTCTTTATCTCTCCAACTTCTTTATCTAAAAACTCTATATCCCACGATACCATGGCTACCCCTCCTCAAAAAGTGGAAAAATTCCTTCCCCACCCTTTGAAAATATTCCGACTCTTCTATTTCCAAGAACCTTAGTCTCAATAACAATGTCTGAAGCTTGATATATTACATCTTCAATTACTGGACACTCAACGGGGACATAAGTTACTATGGTTTTTACTTTGATATCCTTGAGGACGTCATCTTTCATTGCTAAGACTAGCTTGTAAACAGTACTTGGATGTGAAAATAGTTTACATATCCCTGAAGTTAGATATGTGAAGATCCAATATTCTTTTTCTTTGTCTATTCTACCTATTATGCTGTTTGCTAGGTCTTTTAGCTTGCTGATAAAAATAACTTCATCAATTGCCCCAGAAAGAACGTATACCCCTTTAACGTTTCTCTCGATTCTGTGGACACTCCCAAAGAAATCATTAAGTTCTTGCCAAGGTAATCTTCAATGTTTACGCCTAACCAAGCTAGATTTGACTTTAGTACTGTATAGGGCTCGTATAGGATTAAGAAAACCATATTGCTATTCTCTAATAAATATTTGAGGATTTTTAGTGCAAATTTATCCCCATTGCTCTCTAAATCTCTCTGAACAATTGATAAAGTTCCATTTTTAGGTATAGCTTCCACAATGTCTTGAACCTTTTTCATTATAACATCCCACTTATCATATAAAACATAACAAGTATATATAGTTATTTGTGTAGGTAAGTGACGTCTATTGAAAGTATTCCATAAACAACTCTAGTGCATTGTTTTAATTGACTTAAATATGTAAACGAAAACCATTAATATGCAAGCTTTTTGACATATAAATGGTGAAAGCATGGTGAAAGTTCTTTTAGTAGGTGGGGGAGGTAGAGAGCACGCAATTGGTGAAGCCCTTGTAAAAGGAGGAGCAGAGCTCTATGTAGTTTCGAAACATAAAAACCCAGGACTTGCTAGAATCGCCAAAGACTATGGTTTAGCAAGGGAAACTGATGTAGAAAAAGTCGTTGAATTTGCAGAGAAATGGAAAGTTGACTTCGCATTCATAGGGCCAGAAGCTCCACTTGAAGCTGGAGTAGTTAACGCCCTAGAAGAAAGAGGAATTCCCGCCGTAGGGCCCACTAAAGAGGCCGCAAGGTTAGAGACTAATAAGGCTTGGGCAAGAGAGTTCATGGAGAGGAACAAAATCCCAGGGAGAAAATTGTTTAGAGTCTTTGACGATCCAAAGGAAATGAAAGAGTGGATTGATGAGTTTGGAAAGCCCGTCGTCGTGAAACCTCTCGGCCTTACAGGTGGAAAGGGAGTCAAGGTTGTTGGTTACCAACTCAAGGACAATGAAGAAGCCAAGGAATATGCCGAATATCTAATTAGAAAGGACGGAAAAGTACTTATTGAAGAGAGAACTGATGGTGTCGAATTCACATTTCAAGTGTTTAGCGATGGCAAAAAAGTAGTCCCAATGCCGTTAGCTCAAGACTATCCTCACGCCTACGAGGGGGACGTAGGGCCTATTACAGGTGGAATGGGAAGCTACTCCTGCTCAAATCACTTACTCCCATTCATAACTAAATCTGACTGGGAAAAAGCCCTAGAAACATTGCAAAAGACTGTAGAAGCTATGTATAAAGAGGGATATCCCTATAAGGGCATACTTTACGGTCAATTCATGCTCTCGAAGGACGGGCCCGTGATAATAGAGTACAATGCGAGGTTTGGAGATCCCGAAGCAATAAACGTTTTGTCAATTCTAGAGGATAATCTCGTTGAAATATCGGAAAGAATCATTGACGGCAATTTAAGAGATGTTAAGTTCTCAAATATGGCAACCGTTGTGAAGTACATAGCCCCCCAGGGATATCCAGAAAACCCAATTAAGGGAGTTAGAATCGAAGTAAACGAAGATAAAATAAGGGAAGAAGGGGCAAGACTAATTTTTGCTTCTATAGATGAGAACTACACCCTCCTGGGCTCTAGAGCATTGGCTGTAGTTGGAGTATCAGAAAACCTTGAAGAAGCTGAAAAGATCGCTCAATCAGCCATAAGGCATGTTAAAGGACCAATCTTCTATAGAAAAGATGTCGGAACAAGAGAAAGCATAGAAAAGAGAATAAAAATTATGAAATCTCTCAGAGGAGATTTTGATGTTAATTCTTGCTGAGGTGGAGGAAGATGATATCAAGAGAGCAAATACTGGAGGTTTTAGAGAAATATGACAAGGAAAAAATAACCATAGGAGTAATAGGAAGTCATTCAGCCCTTGACATAACTGATGGGGCAAAGGAAGAAGGCTTTCCAACCCTAGTAGTTGCCCAAAGGGGAAGGCACAAGACATATGAGAAGTATTTTAAGCTGAGGAAAACAAGAGACGGCTTGGTAAAGGGGTTCATCGATGAAGTCATAGTTCTGGAGAAGTTCTCACAGATTATAGACATTCAAGAAGAACTCAGAAAGAGAAATGTAATATTCATCCCCAATAGATCTTTCGTTGTTTATACTGGAATAGACAGAGTCGAAAACGAATTCCTGGTGCCAATGTTTGGAACAAGGTCACTCCTAAGGACGGAAGAGAGAAGTGAGGAGAAGAGCTACTATTGGTTACTAGAGAAAGCAAAACTACCTTATCCAGAAGAAGTTAAGCCCGAGGAGATTGATGAGGTTGGTCTAGTGATAGTAAAGCTCCCTCACGCAAAGAAAAGGCTTGAAAGAGGATTCTTCACGGCAGCAAGCTATAAAGAGTTCAAAGAAAAGTCAGAAAAGTTAATAAGGCTTGGTGTAATCACAAGAGAAGACCTAGAGAAAGCAAGAATAGAAAGGTACATAATTGGCCCAGTCTTCAACTTCGACTTCTTCTATTCCCCAATCGATGAGGAAATAGAACTTCTGGGAATTGATTGGCGTTTTGAGACAAGCTTGGATGGACACGTGAGACTTCCAGCAGCCCAGCAGTTAACTCTTCCAGAATGGCAATTTGAGCCAGAATACACGGTTTGCGGTCATGCTTCATCAACATTAAGGGAGAGTCTCCTTGAAAAGGTCTTTGACATGGCTGAGAAGTATGTAGAGGCTACTAAGAAGTACTATCCTCCAGGGATAATAGGCCCCTTCACCCTTCAGACTGCAGTTGATAAAGATCTGAACTTCTACATCTATGACGTAGCGCCAAGAACAGGTGGTGGAACGAACATACACATGGCCATGGGCCATCCCTATGGCAACTCCCTTTGGAGAAAACCAATGAGCACTGGAAGAAGAATAGCATTGGAGATAAAGAGGGCAATTGAGCTCGACGAATTGGAGAAGGTAGTCACTTGATCTTTTTCTCCTTTTTACCATATACTATATAAACCAATTTCTCGTAGAGTTTTGCATGAGAAGGTTCATTGCAGTAATCCTGCTAGGCCTTATAGGATCTCTTTTGATCTCCTCTGCAAAACCTATACTGATTAGTATAGAGACACCATCTTCTCCTCAGATTGGAATTAGCAAGTTACCTGGTCAAATAACACTAAACAAGCTGGATTTAAGAGAAAACTCTCTGAGAGAGAATTTTGAAAGAGTACTCCGAGAAGAGAATCCCATTGTAATGGAAGTAGAACAGGATGTGGGAGTTGTTGAATATCTAAGGCAAAACGTTTACACAGTATATGAGGAAGGTTCATGGAAGAGTGAAGGGAGAGAGTTTACGGAAGTCTCTGGAGCGGTTGTGATTCAATCTCCAAAAGTTCCCTATAAGGTATATTACGACAATGTAAACGTTGTTTTGAAATCCCCAATTTTGAGTGGGAATTTATTCACCGCCCTATACACAACAAAAGTTTCAATTCCTTCTCTATACAATCAGGAATACAATCTCTTTAGGCCGAAGTCGTATCCAGTCACCAGCTACTCCTTCACTGTTATCAAGTATGATATAGATGAGGAGGTTCTTAAAAATGCCCAGGTTGAGAGGATTGAAAAGTACCTTCAAGTGCCAATTCTAGAGGAAAGGGTCAAGGAGCTGGCCCTTAACATAACTAGAGGAATAGAGTCCCCATATGAGAAAGCAAAGGCCATAGAAAGGTTTCTAATGGAAAATTATAAATACGATTTAGATGCCCCAGAGGCTCCTCCTGGGATAGATCCAGTTGAATGGTTTCTCTTTTATTCTAAAAGAGGCGTTTGTCTTGACTTTAATACAGCATTCGTCATCCTCGCAAGACTTAATGGAATACCAGCAAGGCTTGTAGTTGGCTATCATATTGAACCTAAGCCAGGAAAACAAGAAGTAAGAATAATACAAGCTCATGCCTGGGCCGAAGTTTATTTTAAGGATATTGGATGGGTAATATTCGATGCTACACCTCCAATGTCACTAGAAGAAACTCCCACTCAAGAAACCCAATCAAATACAACTACACCAACCCCTACACCCGAAAAATGCTCTCTATATCCACTGACCTTAAGAATTTTAGAGGGAGAGGTTGGAGAAATTAAAATCATCGCAGAAAATGTTCCCACAATTACTTTGATATCTCCCAATTTAAGAACCGAAATTTCAAAAGACAAGATTATTGTTTATGGGGACAAACCTGGGAAATATACAATTCAGGCAAAGCTTGAATGTGGAAAAGTAAAAAAGGAGTTTAAGATTCCAGTCATTGTTGCGTATAAAACGGAAACTAAGATTACTAAATGGCCCTCTTCTGTAACTCCTGGGGAGAACTTTACAGTGGAAGGAACTGTAAAAACACTTTCGGGATTTCCAGTCCCAGAAGGAAAAGTTAGAATGGAAATAAGAAAGAACAAGAACTCCCCAGGGGTCGAAATTGGCGGTGGGGAGGTAGAAAATGGAAGGTTTAAAGCGGAATGTAAAGCCCCTCCAGAAATAGGAGAATACAACCTGGTAGCTGTTTACCTTGGAACGGAGCTTTATGGAAACTCAACAAGCGATCCAAAAATAAGGATAATAGATAAGGCAAAGATTTACGTAAATAAAACCTCAATTACTTTAGCTCGCCCAGTTAAAGTTGAGGGTTTCTTGGGAACTGTAGGAGGAGCAATTTTAAAGGGCGAGGAGATAAAGACATACATTGACGGGAACTTCTATGCCAGCGTGAAAACTGGAGAAAAAGGGGAATTCTCAGTATGGCTACCCACTTTAGACCCAGGAACCCATGAAATTTCTTTAGTATACGAGGGTAACGAATTTGTTAAAGGAGATAATATCTCTTGGAATTTAACGGTGGTCAAGGTTACCCTCTATTATCCCCCTCAGGTGTATGCAGGGGAGAAGTTTAAAGTTAATGGGACAGTCGAAGGGATAAAAGAAGGAATAATAGAGGTAAAAGGAGATTTTGGTTACCACACAATTAAACCTGGGAATTTTTCCTTATCTCTCCAAGCCGATGAGGACATGAACGGCGTTTATTCCTTTGAACTATTATATGAGGGTTTTAAAATTGGAAGGGGGAGAGTAGTAGTTCTCCAGCGGGTAGTTGCAAAAATCAGCGGGACGAGTATGGTAGTTAACAGAAGTAACGTTCTCATAATATCTCTTGCCTATGTGAATGGGACTCCTCTCGCAGACGTTCCCGTTACCGTAACACTATTCAACAAAACACTTACAAACAGGACGAACAAACAAGGAACTGCCTACTTCACTATAGTTCCCATATCCACAGGAAAGTTCTCAGGGTACGTAGTCTTTCCCAGTAGAAATGGATTTGAGATGGAAACATTCGAGGTGAAGGTCTACCGCTATCCCCTATACATTTATTTCGCTTTAGGTGCATCCCTTATTATTTTTGGGTTCTTGTTATATTCTATGGCCTCTCACTTCCTCCGACCAATAATTGAGTTTGATAGATACCCCCCTATATATTCCCAGGAAGAGGAGATCAAAATTAAAATCAGCAGACGGACAAAAGTTTTCATTAACGGAAAGCTTGTAGGCATAGGAAAAGAGTTTAAACTTAAACTATCCCCAGGGGAATACTCTATAAAGGCAGGAAAAATATTCTCAACAACAGAAACCATCAAGATACTAAAAAGCAGAGAAGAAGTAGCCATAAAACTCTTCGTGAAATGCTTAAATGGAAAAGAAACTAAAACACCAAGAGAGCTCTTTGGAGTGAACAAACTTGTAGAGATCTTCGAAAAGATTAGATATGGCCTTAAAAAAATCTCTGAGGGAGAATTTTACACCTTCATTAAGGAGGTTGGTGGAAAGTGCTCAAGGAGAGAGTAAAGGAAAGCATCCCCACACTTGCGTTTTACATAGTCCTAGGTGGCTTAGCGTACTACATAATCCCTAGAATAGAGATACTAAAAGATTTTACTATCAGCATTAGTGCCCTAATAGTCTTTGCAATACTAGGAGAGGTAGCCCAAATAATCTCAGGAAAAAGGTATGCAAAGTATCTTGCACTTGTATTTGGGATACAATTTTTCGTGTATTACCTCCCTATCACGTTATTTCCAAAGTTTGAGCTTTCACTTCTTTCCCTTGGAGTTGGACTTGCCTTAATTGCTCCCAAACTACCTGATTTTTTGAGCTTTCCAGTTAGAGGAGCAGGCATAGCAATAGTGTTTTACTCACTTATGGAGCTTTTGCCTCCCCTTTCAGAGGCATTCAAGATTGCATTACTCTTCGCAATACCTGCCTATATCCTTGCAAGCCTAGAAGAGCTCAAAATTCTTGGCGGAGATTTCTTCAGGAGAAACATTTTAGGCTTCATTCTTGTCGGCCTCCTCCTGGGAATTTATTACATTGAGATCCCTGGAGTTACAGAGTTCATCTCCTTCATAATTAAGCTCTCATCACTCTTTCTAGCCCTTGCAATTTCCGCTTATATTGCTCTTTCCCTCCCCTCAAAGAAATCGAAAGAAGAGGTTATTTTTGGAGAGCTCGAGCACGAGGTTGAGATTCTAACCTCTGGAGACGAGCTGCTTCAAAAAGCCGAAGAACTGGTAAAGGAGTTCGTTTTTAGGGGGGACAAACTTGGAATACTAGCCTATATAGCCCTAAATGCGGCAAAGGCGGGAATTAAAGAGGATACCCTTAAGGAGATTCTAAGGCCTATAGTTGAATACGAAAGAAGAAGATATTCAGCACTTGCTTCAAGATGGTGGATTAGGAAAATGGAAAAGAGAGAAATTGAAAGAAGAAAAAAGATTATAGAAGAAATTTTGAGGAGGATTGATAAGAATGTCAGCTAAACTGGAGAGAATAGTAGAGGAAATTAGCGTTGCCTTTGTAGGTCATGAAGATGTCGTTAGAAAAGTTTTAAGTGCTGCACTCGCTAACGGAAACGTACTCTTTGAAGATAACCCAGGGCTAGGAAAAACACTCTTAGCAAAGGCATTCGCCAAAGTCTTGGGATTGGAGTATAGGAGAGTTCAGTTCACACCAGACCTACTACCTTCGGATATCTTGGGTACAAAAGTTTGGAGACCAGAGAAGGGAACATTCGAAATAGTCAAAGGGCCAATATTTACAAATGTGTTGCTTGCTGATGAAATAAATAGGGCCCCACCAAAAACCCAGTCAGCGCTTCTAGAAGCAATGGAAGAAAGACAGGTGACAATAGAAGGAGAAACATTCGTCTTAGAAAGGCCATTCTTTGTAATAGCAACTCAAAACCCTCTTGAGTTCGAGGGGACTTATCCCCTTCCAGAGGCCCAGTTAGACAGATTTCTGGTTAGAATGAGCATTGGCTACCCAAAGAATGAAAGTGAAGAAGTGGAAATCCTAAAGGCAAGACTAAGATGGGGAAAAGATGACCCCACAACTGACCTAAAGCCTGCAATTACAAAGAGTGAATTTCTAAAAATGCAGGAAGACGTTGAGAGAAACGTCAAGATTCACGAGGACATACTTAAGTACATAGTTAGAATCGTGAGGACAATAAGAGAAGATGAGAGGGTTGAGGCAGGCCCAAGCCCGAGAGGTGGATTGGCCTTAATGAAGCTCGCAAAAGCAAATGCCTACGTGGAAGGAAGAGACTATGTAATTCCTGATGACGTAAAAGAGTTCGCAATTGAAGCACTAGCTCACAGAATCTTCCTAAAACCAGAATACTCGCTAGAAAAGGGGATAGAAATTGAGATTGTGAGAGAAGCTCTTGAGAGTGTCCCCGTTCCAAAAGATTTAAAGTACTGAGGAAGGGCCATGAGGGGGACAAACTTTTTCGGTTCGCTCTTCGTGGTGTTTATTTTACTCTCTCTGTTATTTGGAACGTCTCCTAACTTAGCCTTCTTTCCGTTAGTAGTGCTTATGCTGGGCTTAATTCTTGAACCTCCAAAAGATGTCACTGTTGAGAGAGAGATAGAGAAAACGAGGACTAGAGTCGGAGAGAGAATAAATGTAACACTTAAGGTTAAGGTTAGAAAGGGGATTGGAATCGTCCTTGTGAGAGATAACCCCCCAGCCTCCTTTAAAGTAGAAGGGAAGACATCGACAACAACTTTTGTTCACCCATTCAAGAGGAAATTTGAAATTTCCTACACCTTAGTCCCACTAAAAAGAGGAGAATTTGAGCTTCCTAAAGTAGAAGTGTTTTGCATTCATTTCCTTAAGTTTTATCCAATGAGCTATTTCCTTACCGGAGAGCCAATAAAAATAGCTGTTGTTCCTTCCCCAGGGATTGGGAGAGTCGTAAGGGCAAAGAAAGTCCTAACTAAAAAATCCCCAGTGATGCTATACTCCTTAACAGGAGCTTTAACAACTGACTTTAAAGAGATAAGAGAATATGTCTATGGAGATGCGTTTAAGTTTATTAACTGGAAGGCAACTGCAAGAACTGGAAAATTGTTGGTTAATGAATTTGAGAGGGAAGGAAAGAGAAGCATAATGATATTCCTAGATTCAAGAATGGAAAACCTCGGTTCTCACGTAGATAATCCCCTTGAGTACGCAGTTGATTTAGCGTATGCTCTTGCAACCTTTTATCTATCTAAAGGGAATAATGTGGGACTATACGTAATAGGTCAGGAAAAGCTAGTAACTCCCTCCTCTTCATCAGCTCATAGAGAGACGATACTTAAGGCTTTATTAGGAGCGGAGTACAAAGTTGAAGAAACAATAAATGAAGCATTTTCAAAGGCTTCCCAAGTTCTTATGAGGTATGCTCCCACAATAATCTTGATAACAAACGTTACAGAGGAAATCATAGAAGAGCTAAAGAAAATAAAGGGAAATGTAGTTTTAGTTGACATTTCACTCTACAAGAAGATAATGCCCAATGAGGGAATCCTAGTAAATTTAAAGAAGAAATCCTTGCATAGTGAGTTAAAGTTTCCAGCAATATTGTGGGATGTATCAAAGCACGACATTAGACAGGCATTCCTTAAGGTGGTGATGACCGCATGATGAAAATCGTCCGAGTTATTTTGACGTTGATAATATTTTACAAAATAATGGAGGCTGTCGAAAACGTTAGTGTACTCAAGGAATTAATTAGTTTAGGATTAGAATACTTGCAAATACCCTTAGCTCCAGAAACGTTCTTCCTTATAATTTTCGGGCTAATGACAATTGCATTTATATTCTCAGATTACTCTCTCCAATCTTTATCATTAACATACTTTTTCATGACAACTTTCATATGGCTTCTAAACAGCCCAGTAATGAAAGAGCTTTTCCCAAAATTTTCGGGCATCATATTGGGAATGATCCCACTTCATTATACATCTGAAGATGAATTCATCACAGTTGTTTTGCTCTCTCTCGCCTTTATTTCAGATACCTGGGGAAAATATGAAAGAATTAACCTAAACTGGAAAGATTTCACATTGGGATTCGGGTATTCTCTAGTTGTAGTGGGAGCTAGTGGTTTACTATTCTACTTTCTCAAGGATATGGCACTAAACTTTGAAATAAACATTCCAATTGCTCTTTTGTTGATAACTCTCTCATTATCCTTCTACATACTTTCCCAAGAAAAAACAAACAACGTTATTACAGTAGTTAGAGTGAAGGTTCCTTTAAAAACTGAGTTCAGAGTTGAGGGAAACAAAATAAGGATTATACCCATATCTGGACCAGAAGAAATTAAAATTAAGGAGTTCCAAGGAGAATACAAAGTATATCTAAACAACTTCCCCCTCAAAAAAATCCTTGAGAGTCAAAACAATGGAACGAGAATAATTGTATATTCAAATGAAAAAGTTCAGGAGGTGTAAAAATGAAAAAATTCATTTCCCTCATTGTATTATTTCTTCTGCTCCCCTTTGTACAGGCCTGGGAAGGAAAAATATGTGAAAATATAGAGTATCAAAAGAGCATCGAAGCAATTACAATTCAGAATTCTACAGTTTATGCTGCTTGCTCTTATAGGATGGTGGCTAATAGCTCAGGTCTAATAGGAATATACTACCTGGGAACTATTGGAGCATATAAGCTAGATGGAACAAAACTCTGGGAGATAGATTCTGGATTTGTAACGAAACTCGTTCCTTGGAAGGAAGAAATACTAGTGGGCAGTATGGGAGGGCTCTTAAAGCTAAACTCTTCGGGAAATTATACAGGAAGATTCCTCACAAAATATAAGCTCTATGACTTTACATTGGACGGAGATTATGCTTATCTAGCTACGGGTGACGTCTTCTCAGGAGAAAGTAAGGGAATAGTGTATAAGGTAAACCTTTCAACAATGGAAGAAGTATGGAGGGTGAATCTGACAGAAATGGCAAGCAGAGTTAGGGTTGGAGAAGTTATCTACGTAGGAACAGGGTATCCCTCGGGTTTTGTTGGTAAAGAGAAATTCGGCAGTGTCTATGGTATTTCCAAAGATGGTAAGCTATTGTGGAACGTATCTCTTGGAGAATGGGTGAGAGATATCGAAGTATGGAATGGAAAAGCAGTGGTGGGAACGGGATACGGAGAGAGTGGACATGTCTACATAATTGATTCCCAAGGGAGAGTAGTTGGAAACTTGACGCTATTTTTTGTTGAAGATATTTTAGTTTCTGGCAACGTGGCTTATGTCGCAGGGAATAGGAATGTGGTAACAATAGACCTTGATAAAAAAGAAATCTTATGGAAGGTTCAAATACCATACAGAGGAAAAGTACTCGGACTTATGGATGGAAGACTCCTCGTAGGTGCAGGCGAATTTAAAGAGAAAAATGGAACCATATACAGTGTGGGTAGCCTGTATGTTATTGAAAATGGAAAAATAAAAGGAGAAATGCCAGTTGGATATGTTAGGAGTATGGGAATTTCCCAAGATTACATTGCAATCGGGACTGGAAGTAATACATTTATAGTCCTTCACAAAGATGAAGTTTTGCCAAGTATATGTGGGGTAGGATTTTTCTTAGTGGCTTCACTACTGAGTATTGTTGGACTTAAGAAATTCTATAACACCTAGGAATTCTTCTACTCTTCTTCTTATTTCTCCCTCTAGATCTTCCACTCTTACCTGGGAAATTCCACGATCAGTGACTATAGCCACGTTATCCCCCACTATCCTCAAAATTCCTCTTTCAAGAGGAACACTATCAAGTAAGGAGGAATAAACAGAAACAGCGAGTTTTATTAAGTTTTCAATACTATAAACAAGGGGATTTCTACCAACCGTTACTAGAACTTCAAAGTTCTTCGGAAAAACAAACCTTATTCCTCTCCTTGGTGGATTGTAAAATGTCAGCAAAACCCCCTCAGTCTTTGTGAGGAATTCTAAGTTAAGCATAATCTCTCCAAGAGGTTTTAGTTTGAAAACTAGCCTTTTTCCAACAACTTCAAAGCTTCCCTTTCTGAAAAGGGGCCTTGGTGGAGGGTTGTATTTATGATAAGATAAGACTTCGACCCACACAAAAATATTTTCTTTAGCAACACTAATAAAGTTGTCTCATACATTAAGAAATGATGTTTGGGGAAATATCATTAAGAGATAACACAAAATTCAACTTTGGAGAAGTCAGTGTGGAAATTAAAAAAGACAACGAGTACTTTGTCTACACTAGGGAAGGTAAGAAGGTAATAATAGTTGGGGATAAGATTTCATTCCTTCCAGCCCCTGCAGTTGGATATGGAGTTAAGCTAATGATGGTAAGGCTCGAAACTCCACTATCCATTGTCCCTCATGAAAAGATTGAAGGCTTTCTAAGTGTTCCAATTGAAGTTTCTGTAAAAACTGGTAAAGTTGAGATCGATAGGTTTAACGTTGGAAGAGAAAAATATGCACTCTATGGCAGTTTAGAAAGTGGAGTTATTGCCAGGTATGCAAAGTCAATGATAAACAAGAAACCAGTGGGAATTGGAAATATAAAGGTAATAATTGAAAACAGAACTGAGGAATGGGGATTTGTTGAGAAAATCGTGTTTCCTCTTTTCGACACTATGTATTACTCAGAGGATAAGGCGTTCTATCCCTTAATTAACGTGATCATTGAGAAGGATTTAGAAGTCATTAATACAGGAAAACCCCCAATGGAAGGACTGAATGTCGTAGGAAGTGAGAGAAGTATAAGCTTTAGGATGAGGTGGTAGGCTATGAACATCCCCTGGGAAGGAATAATTAATGCATTGGTTGCAGTAGCCGTGGGGGTTATAATAAGTGGGCTAATATACAAGTGGATTTTATCCCTATCAAAGAGCACCAAGTACATATGGATATTCAATGAAGAAACTGCAAAGCTCGTGAGAAATTTCATAATAATAGGTTCTGTACTGTATGCACTTGATGCCCTTGGGATATTGGATATTGAAGTATTTGGAAGCAAACTCAGTTCCCTCATAACTGGGCTACTCTTGTTCTATGTAGCTTATCAAATAGGAAAGAGAGCACAAAAATACTTAGCAATAAAAGGAGGACCAGATGCTCAAATAAAGGCAAAGATATTTTTCTATGTCCTAGTTACTTTGGCATTCTTCTTGGCCTTAAACATCATGGGATTGACGGGTAGATTATCCACAATAATTGCAGCTGCGGGAATAACGGGTATAGTCCTCGGTTTCGCATCCCAAACTGTTGTTTCAAACTTCATCTCGGGAATATTCATGTACTTCGACAAACCTCTAAAGATAGGGGATCCCGTTGAAGTTGCTGGATATTCTGGAATCGTCCATGACATAAGAATTTTCTCCACTAGAATTAGAACCTGGGATGGATTACTTGTTAGAATACCAAACGAAAAGCTGTTTAACAGTGATATTAAGAATTTGATGAAATATCCAGCTAGAAGAGTTGATATAGTTGTTGGAATAGCTTACAAAGAAGATGCTCAAAAAGCCATAGAAGTCATTAAAAGAGTCTTAGATGAAATGCCTTACGTGTTAGCTGAACCAGAGCCTATGGTTTTTGTTGACAATCTGGGGGATAGCAGCGTTAACATAGCTGTCAGAGCTTGGGCACCGACTCAAAAATGGTTTGACGTTAGAACTCAGATAGTACAGAAAATAAAAGAAGCCCTGGACAGAGAAGGAATCGAAATCCCGTTCCCACAGAGGGTAAATTGGTTCGCCGAAGAACTTAGAGTGAAGCTTGAAAAAGATTAATTCTTTACCCTCACAATTCCTCTATCCAATACAATTTTTCCCTGAGTATAAACGTATCTCACAACGACACTTCCATTTAAATTATTTGGAAGCTCAAACTCTTGCATGTTCTTTACTGAATACCATTTCTTGAAGACTAAAGTTCCATTGTCTAAATACCCATATAACCCCAATCCTGTCCCGTTCCCAGTTAAGATAAACTTATTTCCCCTAAAAACCACGTTTGGATGAACAAACCTAAATACTTTTACAAATCCACCATCAGAATAAACAAGCTCGTAATTTTCTCCTGTCCTCTGGGTGAACAGTCTGAGCAAATTAGTCTCCCAAGCTTTTTCATTCGCAAGGATAGCGTAGCCATAATCAAGATTTACATATACATATACCCCACTCCTGGCAGGATATTTCAGATTTTTTATTCTTCCATTACTTTCAATTATAGCCTCCCTCGGATACACAACCTTTCCACTTAAAATGACCCTAATATTTCCCTCTTTCACAATTAGGGTAGAATATTGAGAATCAAATCTTAAAATGCTCCCTGTGCTTTCCGTTAACTTTAAGAAATCAACCCCATAGTCGGCCCTGCTAATATTCTCCCATTTTCGGGAGAGCTTTGCCGTATCGACTATCGCCTCAAACTTTAGGATATCATAGAGGGACACTATCACATAATCCACTCCCAAACTCTGCGCCCACCCATTATCAACTAATCCAAGATAGTATCCAGCAACCCCAGAATTTGGACTTCCCTGGGCTACAGGACTTCTTCTTGCATAATAAGTCACGAAGTGTCCCCAATCCCACCAAGTCAACACGATATCGTTTTCATTTGAATTTTCCCTTATGAATATCAAAGCTTTCTCCCAGTTTTCATTCATAAACGGTTTTACGCTGTAGACTTCTCCAAGAGAAAATGCCGAAGATAGCAAAATTACAACTCCCAAAGAGGTTATTCTAATTTTGTTCTCCTTTATACGCCTTGTTAGCTCGTAAACTCCAATCCCAGAAAGGAACGCAACTGCTGGTGCTGCAGTGAAGAGGAACCTTGTCCAGTACCTTAGCATCCAAAGCGAAGTAATAACGTACCCTAATAAAATTGCATCTCCACTCCTAATTTTTCTTAGTCTCAAAATGTAAAGAGCAGCAAGAAAAATTGCAATATTGTATGCTCTCCATAGATCATCCAAAGTGGGAGGGAGCGTTTCAGAAATTGGAACTTCCCTAAATGTGCCAAAGCCTGTTGATAAGTCCTTTAATGCTGGAAACTTGACTAGCATAACTATAAACGCCAAAATTGATCCTCCAACCAATACCCCCACCTTAATTTTTGGATTTAATTTCTTTGTAATGATCAAAAATCCCAGAAAGACTAAAGAGAGAGGGAGGAGATACTTTACGTGAATTAACAAATATGCATCTTTTATGAAGCCAAACTCCAAACCAAAGGTCTCGGCAACCTTCTTTCCCATCCAATCCGTATATCCTAACATCCCGTATCCAACTTTATCCCCCAAGATGTTAGCTATTAGGACCCCAAGACCGGTAGATAGAACTATTAAAATTGAATCAAGGAATAGCTTTGGACTTTTAAGGTATGCATAAACTCCAAGGAGCAGGCCACCTGCAAGTACGAAAACAAAAATTGGATAATAAGCCTGCCAGAATGCTGAAGCAAACCCTGTTGCTATCCCAGGGAGCAAGTAAAATAAGTATCTATACTTACTTCTTGTTTTTAATCCCAGGGCAATCCCCAATAAAGCCACTGAATACCAGAAAAGCATGTAATTATCTCCCCTATAATAGTTCGCCATCGATCTGAAAATATGCCCATAGTTCACACCAAGAAATAGACCAACTATAAAGGCCACGTCTCTGTTGTAGAGTTTTTTAAGGCTTAAATAGAAGAACACAACAGTTAGAACTCCAAATATGACTGGAGTTACCCTAAAAGCCGTATAAAGCGAAATTCCCAGGAAGCTGAAGAGTTTGTAAATGTAGGCAGGAGTCGCCCACAATCCTAAGGGGTGAAACAGCCTAACTTGTAATCCCCAGGGACCTCCAGCATAGGTAAAGAAGTTGAACCATTCTCCAGCCTTGAGAGCCTCTTCAATGTAAGCCAGATGAAAGTAAGGATCAGAACCGACTAGATATTTAAGCCTAAAAGGTATCATCCTAAAAAGGGTGGCAATTGCAACAATAACCATCAACCTTTTATCAATCTTCATCCACTCAACACCTCATAGACCTTTTTTAGAACAATTATGACAAAGGCCACCAGAAGAATCTCAATTAGAGGCTTCATATTTTCTTTTTGCTCTTTGGATAGAAAAAGAGAACCAATTTCTAAGGCAATGAGAAGACCGATTAGTGAGAGAGTTAAGAATACATCGATGCTTTTACTCATTACTGCCGAAAGTACTATCCATGAGGAAGAAAAAAGCAATATAATGTCCTCAACATCCATTTTTAACACCCTACAAAGCACCTTTCACCTTTCCTAACCTCTTAGCGGTAATTTTGATGTCCTTATTTTTATGAATTGAGACCTCCTCCACATATATAACTTCTCCTGTGGCCTTAGCGAGTCCTAGCAATATGGACGAGCACACTGGACATGCAACTTTGGGGCAGTCTTCAATGTTTCTCTTGCAGAATGAAATATTTGTTGGGGAGACATGTACAGTAATTTTCTCTCCTTCTTCCTCAATATAAACTCTATCTGCTAACCCTAGAGATTTAAGAACTGAAGATGCCACACTTTCGACTCCAGCCACTCCAATACCACTTAATTCCCCTTCCAAGTGCTCTTCAAATTTTCTAATGAGATAGTATCCAGGCGGTCTGATTACTAATCCCATCTGTCTTTCGTTAGCTGTTGATGTTAGGAACACTTCATCTTCATGTAATCTTCCCAAATCTAAGTCAAAATCCTCTCTCAAAGGTATAAAAATTCCACCCCTTGGCATATTTATATAAGGAGGAATATAGAGGGCATTTCCTTCAAGCCCTAAATCCCTAACAATTTCCCTAAGGATTAAGTGATAAGAGGAAAGAACCGTGTCTAAGGTATCTTTTTTAATGTAGTCACTAGACTTTAGAGCCAAAATTGTGCTTCCGATTAATATTCCAGCTAATCCAATATTTATAATCTGGACATTTCCCGCAAATACTCCAGCTAGAGATGTAAGAATTCCAGTTGTTATGGCAACTATTCCACCTGCTATTTGTGGCTTTAGTAGATTCATCGGAAAATAGCGAACCGTTAACTTTAATAAATCTTTCTTATTGCTTTTGATACGGTGAATATGAAAAAAGCTTTAGTAATCTTGGTAGTTTTAATAACAATGATATCTCCAATATTCGCCGTTGAGAGACAGCTAGAATATGAAAAGGCTAGAGAAAATGATGAAGGTGCTTACATTTTTTTCTCTTCTCTCCTACAATTATCCAGGGATGTTTTAGAGAATTTAACTAAGGAAAACTTTAGGATATTTGATGAAATAGTAAACAGGACAATAGAGGAGTCTTCCTATTATGAAAGCCAAGGAATTAAAACAAAGATGCCCTATTTCCTGCCACCATTTATAACTCTCAGAAATGGAATTAGCAAAATAGTAGAGGGAAATACGGTATTCATAACATGGTTCGAAGATCTAAAGTCCTCAAAAAGTTATGTTGCTTATACAAAGGCAAAATCTGGAATAGAGTTAATGAAAGTTGGCGTTGAAGAAACAGAATATAGCTTAGAAGAGATAGGAAAATTAGAATTTATAGGAGAGAATGGGGATGTTAAGAAGTTGGATATAGAAGATGTTAGGGAAGAACTTGAAAGAATAAACAGCCTGATCACCATTTATGAGAAAGCATTAGAAAAATACAGAGCCAATGAGGGATTTATAATAACTGCCACAGACTTAAATCCGTTTGTTTTAGAAGAGGTAATTATCCTTGGTAACAATCCAGGTCTGAAAAATGTCTATTTAAACATTAGCGGGGTTATTATTCCAATAAACAAAACAGGAGAATTCTCAGTAGTTTATAAATTCTCTAAACTTGGAATTTACACTGCCTATGCTTCAGGGCAAAATGGAACTTCTATAGTCAAGTCTAACATGTTAGTATTTAACGTAACGAAGATGCCAACAAATATCTTAGTTCCTGAAAAAGTTTACTCGCATATTTATAATGTTATAGAGATTTCTGGCATTTTAGTAGATTATTTTGGGAATCCAATTCCAAATCAGAGTATATCCATTTTTCCGTTAAATGTAACTCTCAAAACTAACAAACTCGGCAAATTTTCATTCAATATCACTTCTAACTATCCAAAAGCGCTAGAAATAACAATTGTGTACCCCGGCAATGAAATTTATAAGGGATGTAATTCAAGCGTTAGAGCAATATTCACGAGAATTCCAGTCAATATAAGAATTTCTGGAGAAGAAAGAGTCAAAAAAGGCGAAATTTACACAGTTAGAATAAATTCCACAGCAAAAGTTGAACCCCTATATGTTTACGTTGACAAAAATTTAACGGCTGTAATTCCCTTTACCAGAGAATTCAACTTAACAATTAACTCTCCAGGTAGGCACGAGATTTACGTATTTTTCCCAGGAAATGAAATCTATACCCCTGCTAGATCAAATACCTTGGTAGTTGAGGTATACACACTCCCAGTCATTGAGATACTAGGAATTTTAGGGATAGTAATTACAGCTGTATTTCTCCTCCGATTTTCAAGAACACAAGGAACCAAGTTCGGGATTCCCATAAAACCTGAACTTTTGACCCAGGAAGACCATGAAACCAAACAAATTTCAGTTAGGGAAGCCTATAGGGAAGTCTATCATTCCCTAATTACAGAGTACAATCTTAAGCCAAGTCTAACTCCTAGAGAGCTCTATAGCATTCTTTCCAATGAACCATTTTCAAGGTATCTAAAAGAATTAACTGCAATTCATGAAGTCCACGTATATGGTATGATGGAACTAACAAGAGCTATTATAGGTAAGTTCTTTAGGGCTTTGTCAAACTTTATAGTTACTAAAGTCCTAGGTGGTGAATTATGAGGAGAGCCATATACTTCTCGCTTATCGCAATTGGAATATTCTTCATGATATCCCCCTTAACGGTCCCTCTATTTACAAATACGACTCCATTTAGCATTTTCAATCCTTCTCCAATGGGAGCATCCTCCTTTGCAAAAGTCTTATTCCAGGGGGGTGAAATATATCCCATTTTAATTTCATTTAATTTCTTTGAGTTGGGCAAGAGAGAGGGAACATTAATAATTTTAGGGCCAGACTTAAGCTATTCAAGCCAAGAAATTGAAGAGATAAAAGAATTCCTCGAAAATGGGGGAATTCTTATCCTTATAGACGATTTTGGAACTGGAAACGAGATTTTAGAAGGCCTAAACTTATCTGTTAGATTTGCCAAAACTCAGCCAATAGACGTTTTCTATTCAAAAAATTACAATTTTCCAGTTGTGGTTAGAATTAACGATGAGAACCTAGAAAATGTTGAGATGATAATCTTAAACGTTCCTTCAGTAATAACCTGGTCAAACGGAAGCATAGTTACGAGTAAAATCACAATGCTCGGGAGAAGCTTTCGTCAGTATTCCATCATGGCAACTTTAGATTACGGAAAGGGAAAAATAGTCCTGTTTTCAGACCCAAGTGTTTTCACAAACGAAATGTTCAAATATAATTCCAAGTTTATAGAAAGCTTTGTTGAGGCATATGTGGAGTATCCGGCATATATTGATGAAGCTCATCACTCAGGATTTAATATTGTTCAGACAGGAACCGTTACAATTAGAAGGGAGGTAAACAAACAGTTAGCTTTCTTAGTAATCTCTACGGTAACTCTTATTGCCCTATTTATAGAAAGTGGAATGGCAACAAAAACTATTAAGCTTGGACTAAAATTAATGAATAAGATCCTTAACAGAATCTTTGGAGAGGAAAAAACAACAATTGATGACATTATTGAGGAGCTCAAAAAGGAAGGGTACGATGAAAGAATACTTAAAAAGATTATTAGAGGAATAGAAAAATCAAGGAGGCTTGGTGAGAGTGGTATCAGGGGAAAAATTCCTTCTAAAGCTCAAAAAAGAAATTCATAAAGCTGTCGTTGGAAAAGATGAAGTTATAGAGCTTCTAGCTGTAGCTCTGCTTGCAGAGGGCCACGTACTAATCGAAGGACTACCTGGAGTAGCTAAAACCACAATAGCTAAGAGTTTTGCCCAGGCTTTGGGGCTAAAATTTTCAAGAATACAATTAACTCCAGACCTTCTCCCTGCAGATATTCTCGGGACCGTATATTATGACCAAGTTGATGGAAATTGGAAAATAAAGAAGGGACCAATATTTGCAAATGTGGTTTTAGCAGATGAAATCAACAGAGCTCAACCAAAGACTCAATCAGCTTTACTAGAGGCCATGCAAGAGAGACAAGTTACTATAGAGGGAAAAACATTTTCTTTGGAAAGACCTTTCCTGGTAATTGCCACTAGAAATCCACTTGAATTTGAAGGAGTTTACAACCTTCCTGAGGCCCAAATAGACAGATTTCTTCTTGAAATCAAAGTAGGATACCCAAGTATTGAGGAAGAATTGGAGATGCTTAAAAGGAAAGATAAAGGAGAGTTCTATGAAGTCAAAACTATATTCTCAAAATCTGAAATCCTTGAGGCGATTGAAACTGTAAAAAGAGTTAGGACAAGTGAAGAAGTTCTCAAATATCTCCACTCAATAATTGTCGAGACCAGAAAGGATGAAAGACTTTTAGTAGGAGCTTCACCTAGAGCAGCTGAACACCTATTGTACGCAGCAAAGGCGAAGGCCTTTCTAGAAGGAAGAGACTACGTTATTCCCGATGATGTGAAGTCAATGGCGATTCCAGTTCTCGCTCACAGGCTTATAGTCAAGCCTGAATATGAAATAGAGGGGATTAAAGGAGATACAGTAATCAAGGAAATTTTAGATAAGGTTGAGGTGCCCATATGAAGAGAGAGGACATTCTCGTTACACTTTCTCTTCTTGGAGCACTTCATGGATTTCTTACTGGAAGCTTATTTGGCCCTCTTTTTGGAGCTGGGATTATAGCCTATATAAAACTCGCTCATTTTTCCTTTTCTCCTAAAATTTCATTTGAAATTGAAGGGCCCGGGGAGCTTGAAGAAGGAAAACAGTATGACTTCCTAATAAAAATAAGAAATAATGGAAGTCCTACAATAATTAAACCAATTGTCAAGGTTCCCTTTGAAGTTAAAGTGGAGGGTTTGAAAGAAGTTCCAATAAAGAGAGGAGGGTTTATTAAGCTAAAAGTAACCCCACTACTCAAGGGCTCCTATAATATTGGGGTTTCCCTCCTAGTTCAAGATCTATATGGGCTTTTGAATTTTGAAACCGAAGAAGCCTCGATGAACATTGGCGTAGTTCCTTCTGTGGATTCAATTAAGGAGGGTGTGAAAGAGGCCAGAAATGTTAGGCTAAAGGAGTCTTACAAAAGAGCTCTTATTGGATCTGAAACCGTTGACTTTTATGGGCTAAGGGAGTATTATCCTGGAGATGACATAAGAAGAATAGACTGGAAGGCAAGTTCTAGAATTAGGAAACTAATTATAAGAGAATTTTTGAAGGAAAGAGACAGTGATGTCTACATTGTATTAGATGAAACAAGAGAAATGAGAAAAGGCAAGATTGACTATGGCTCATCTCTCGCCCTTTACCTCACTGGACTCCTTGTAAAGGCGGGATATAGAGTGGGGCTTATAAGGTATTGGGAAGGAGGATACAAGGTTATTGAACCTGGAAAGGGAGTTGCCCATCTAGAGAAGATAAGAAGTGATCTAAAAGTCAGAAGGGAACGTGGTATCTCTAGTTTAAAAGCTAGTCTATCTTCATTCTCAGAAAAAGGAAGAAAGTTTCTAAGAAAAGTTTTTCCGAAAAAAGTAGGGATTGCAGAAGCTTTACTTTCAATAAAAAGTCCTTCCTATCTGCTTATAATCACAGACTTAATGAGCAACACATCTTTACTATATTCTTTGGTTGTTATGCTAAAGAAAAAACACAAAATTATTATCTTCTCACCAAATCCCGTCCTATTCTACCCATATGAGGTAGACAAAGAAGTTTTAAAAATGCTTTATGAAAGTTATAAGGAGAGAGAGCTAATGCTTAGGAAGTTTTCTACCATTGTTCCAGTTATAGATCTTGAACCTTACGATTATGAGGAAGTGCTGAGGGGATTAGAATGATAGGAGTCATAACTTCTTTAACTGGAGGGGCAATATTAAGAAATCCAGCCGTACTCCTAATTCCACTGATTTATTTAGTCGGAAGAAGAAGTAGGGATCTTACTTATTTGCTATTTGTCATGTACACCATTATAACGTTTCAGTTTGTGGAAGTCAAAGAGCTTATCTCATATGAAACAATAAAAACAACATTGATGGCCATAATTCCTTCTCTATTGGCCTTAAAAGAGAGCATTGAGGGAAAAAAGTTACAAAAGACAGATCTATACTACTTACCTTTATTCTTCCTGGGAGTACTTAGAGACTACTTTTATTATTTGGGATTAATTATAGCGGGCTTACTTCATATAGAGAATTTCCATAGTATTTTAATACCCGCTGCAGTCTTCAGCTTAATAATTTCCCCTGCCCTAGTTGGGGAACTTATTGAGCTTCCTGGGGAATATATTTCCATAATAATGGCCGGCTCTTTGTTAGTTATATATCTTGTATTTCAACCAACAAGGAGGTAAGAAATATGAAGGTATTAGTCACTGGAGGGGCAGGATTTATTGGTTCACACCTTGTAGATGCCTTAATGGAAAGGGGCTATAGAGTTAGAGTCCTCGACGATTTAAGTGCGGGGAGTCTTAAGAACATAGAGCAGTGGTTAGATAACAGCAGATTTGAGTTCATAAAAGGGGATATGAGAGATCCAAATATTGTAAAAGAAGCTGTAGAAGACGTTGATATTGTCTATCATCTAGCAGCAAACCCAGAAGTTAGGATAAGTGCTCAAAGCCCAGAGCTTCTCTACGAGACAAACGTTCTAATAACATACAACCTCCTCCAGGCAATAAAAGATTCAAACGTTAAGTATCTCATCTTTACATCATCTTCCACGGTATATGGAGATGCGAAAGTCATTCCAACACCAGAAGATTATGGTCCCCTAGAGCCAATAAGCGTCTATGGAGGTGCAAAGCTGGCTGCAGAGGCCTTAATTAGTGGATATGCCCACATATTCGAATTCCATGCAGTAGTATTTAGGCTTGCAAACATAATAGGGGCAAGGGCGAATCATGGAGTAATTTACGACTTCATAAACAAACTCAAGAAGAATCCTGAGGTTTTAGAAATTCTTGGAGACGGAACTCAGAGAAAAAGCTACCTCCACGTAAGTGATACTGTCGAGGGAATGCTTCACATCTTTGAGTACTTTAAAAAAGAAGGAAAAATCTACGATGTTTATAACCTAGGTAATGAAGACTGGATTACAGTTAAGGAAATAGCTGAAATTGTAAGTGAAGAAATGGGCCTAAATCCAGAATTCCGGTTCACGGGTGGAGTTGACGGTGGAAGAGGCTGGAAAGGGGATGTAAAGTTCATGTTACTCGACATAACTAAAGCAAAATCCACTGGTTGGAAGCCCAAAATGAATAGCTACGAGGCTGTGAGAAGAACTGTTAGGGAGCTTCTAAAGGCCTGATTTTTACTATTTTTAGTTGTATTTTTGTTTTAGTTTCTCAAATTCTTTTATATCCTATCATAAAATTTATAAAGAAGAACGCCGTCAAATTTTTGTAAAAACTTTTGAAGGTGGTAAAAAATGAAGATTAAAAATAACAAAATAATACTTGGTATACTCGTTGTTGGGGTTATTGTTATTTTAGCATCGACAGCAAGGGGATCTTTTTTGGATATAGCTGACTCCCAGGGAAACAGCATATCCAGTGGAGAATTCGACATTAGGATAGGAAAGGACAACAACAGGTTTTATGAGACACTAAAGCTCTTTGAACTTAAAGACATGAAGCCTGGAGACGTGGAAGATGTTAGTTTCTACATAAAGAACTATGGCAATGTAGAGGTTTCAAATATCTCAATTGTTTTGTATATTGTAGACAGAGAAGACGAATTATCCCCTGCAGAAAAGCCTTTTGACTTAACTGATGATGTAGGGGAGCTAAGCAAATGTATAACAGCCACAATCATTGCAAATGGAAGTGAAATAGTCAAAAGCAAGCTAAACAAACTTGCAGGCAAAGATATTTTGATATTTTCAGGAAAACTAAAGGAAAAAGAAGTGCTACCAGTTAAGTTTAGGTTCAAGTTCGATGGGGATTCAGGAAATGAATGCATGACAGACAGCGTAGAGGTAAGGATTAAGGTTATAGGTTCTCAGTAGATAATTTTTTAACCTTCTTTTTTATTTGAGCATTGATGAAGTTCTATGTTGAAATTTTGGGAAATATCCCTGAAATGGCCGTTGCAGAGGTGGAGGCCCTTTCGGAACTGGGAAAGGGTAAAGTAAATGGGAAGGATTATTTGTTTGTATGGGGAGAAGTAGAAGATCTGAAATTTTTTGAGAGACTCGGGATGGCTCATGAATATGGAATTTTGCTCTTTTCATCAGATTCACCAGAGGAGATAATAGAATTTTCAAAATCATGCAATTGGGAGGGTGTAATTAAGGGGAGTTTCGCCGTAAGAAAAGAAAGAATGGCGAATTGTATTTATGATATCCAAGACCTAGACAAGATAATTGGGGGAACAATATATTCAAAAGGCTTCAAAGTTAACCTCTCAAGCCCAACTACTGTTATTAGGATTTACTGTGGAGAAAAACTCTGGCTTGGAGTTAGAATAAGAGAATTTAAAGGAAAAGAATTCGAGAACAGAAAAGCAGACAGAAGACCATTTTCAAGACCAATAGCTTTGCCACCGAGAATCGCTCGAGCAATGGTAAATCTTACCCGAGCTACAAGGGAGTTGCTAGACCCATTTATGGGGACAGGAGGAATGCTAATTGAAGCGGGATTAATGGGGCTTAAAGTTTATGGTTTAGATATAAGGGAAGACATGGTAGAGGGAGCAAAGATAAACCTAGAGTACTACGGAATTAAAGACTACGTAGTTAAAGTTGGTGACGCCACCAGAATTAAGGAAGCATTCCCAGGAAAAACTTTTGAAGCCATAGCAACCGATCCTCCTTATGGGTCTTCAACAACACTCTCAATGGAAAGAGATATGCTCTATAAAAAGGCCCTAGAGAGCATGTATGAAGTACTCGAGGGGTATTTAAGCATAGCTTTCCCTGAAGATTTTGATGCCATTGATGTTGCGGAGAGCATAGGATTTAAAGTAATTGATAGGTTTTATCAGAGAGTGCACTCATCTCTTGCGAGATACTTCTACGTAATGAAGGTATGAGAGGTGATGAAAATGGCTGTCAAGGATTGTCCAGAATGTGGGGGAAGTGGAAAAGTTAAAGTTGGAGAAAAGGAGTGTTCAGTTTGTAATGGTTGGGGTTATGTTCCAGCTGACTTTAAGCTCACAGATCATCTAAAAGGATACAGAAATTTAGAGAACTTTGGAGTGGATGAAGAGGTAGACGAAATTCCTTGTCCAGAGTGTCATGGAAAGGGAACAGTTCCAGTTTATGACACTTGCCCAACTTGCGGAGGAACTGGAAAAGTACTTGCATGTGACATATGTGGAAAGGTTAAAGGCCCCTGGGAACCTGGGATGGAAACAACTTGGGTTTGTCCTGAGTGTGAAAGAAAGTTCAAAGTAGTGTACGTTCTTGACAATGCTTGTGATTATGAAGATGTGGAAATTGGAAGCTACTATAAAGGTGTAATTGACAGGGTAGAGAGGTTTGGAGTGTTTGTAAAGTTAAACAAGCACGTTATTGGGTTAATAAAGAAAAAAGACCTCTTAGGGAAGAGAGAATACAAGCCCGGTGATGAGATAATAGTGCAAGTTCTCGATGTAAGGCCTGACAAGAGAGAGATAGACTTTCTGGAAGCCCCTCTAACAAAATATAGGGAAGTTCATGTAAAGAAAGAGCTTCCAGTAACTCCAATTGAAGAGCTAAAAGAGGAACTCGCAGGTAGAACAGTAAAGATCAGGGGAAAGGTCACGCAAGTGCAGGTAACTGGGGGTCCAACTGTTTTTACCTTAACTGATGGAACTGGAATAACATGGGCTGCAGCATTTGAAGCTCCTGGAGTAAGGGCTTATCCAAACATCAATGTCGGCGACATAGTTGAGATCATAGGGAAAGTCTCATTCCACGCAGGAAGTATACAAGTAGAAGTTATAGACATGTACAGGCTCTGGGGGCCAGATGCTGCAGAAGTCAAGAGAAAAATTGAGGAAGAATTAGACAGGAGAGCCCAGCCAAGTGACGTTGGCTTCTTGGTTAAGAGCGAGGTTCTCGAGGCATTGAAGCCAAAGATCATGAAGGCGGCTTTCATGATAAGGAGGGCTATCTTCGAGGGTAGGCCAATAATTCTAAGGCATCACGCCGATACGGACGGATACACGGCTGGGGTAGCATTAGAAACTGCGATAATCCCGCTAATTGAAAAAGTGGCCCCAGATCCAGAAGCCAGGTGGCATCTCTTCAAGAGAAGACCTTCCAGGGCCCCCTTCTATGAACTAGAAGATGTGCTTAAGGATATCATATTTATGATGGAAGACCACATGAGATTTGGAGATGAGCTGCCCTTAGTTGTAATAGTAGATAACGGAGGAACAACAGAGGATATTCCAGCTTATAAGAGGCTAAAGGCTTATGGAGTAAAGATAGTAGTAATAGACCACCATGATCCAAGAGATTGGATAAGTGAAGACAAAGCTAAGGTTGATGAATACGTTGATGTCCATGTAAACCCACATCACGTGAAGCGTGGTTATTATGAGCTCACTGCAGGAATGCTAGCCACGGAAGTAGCACGTTATATAAACCCAGAGGTTGAAGATAGAATTAAGCACTTACCAGCAATTGCAGGAACGGGAGATAGGAGCAAGGCACCAGAATTCTACCAGTACTTGGAGTATGCAAAGGAGAAAGGACTCGACGAGGAAGACCTCAAAAAGATTGCTGAAGTTATCGACCACGAAGCCTTTTATTGGAAGTTCATGGATGGAAGGGGAATAATTGAGGAGATCCTTTTAATAACTGGGAACCTGCAGAGGCATAGAATGCTCGTTGAGGGAATTTACCCAGAAGTCAAAGAAAAGCAGGAAAAAGTCCTCAAAGCCGTCCTTCCTCATGTAAAGAGCGTCGTTCTTCCAAATGGCATTAGGTTTAACACAATTGATGTTGAGCTCTATGCTCCAAAGTTTGAGTATCCAAGCCCAGGGAAGCTATCAGGGATTATTCACGATCACTTCAAAGAACAATATGGAGAGGATTCGCCAATTCTAACCTTAGCCTATGGACCGGACTTTGCGGTTGTAAGAGCAAGTGATGGAATGGCCAAGTACAACTTTGACCTTAACAAGATAGTGAAGATTCTAGCAGAAAAACTCCCAGATGCTGGGGTTGAGGGTGGAGGACACAGCTATGCTGGTTCAATTAAATTCTTCGAAGGAAAGAGGAAAGAGGTTTTGGAGGCATTTGCAAAGGAGGTATTAAAACTAAAGGCTGGTGAATGAAATGCATCCAATTCTTGAAGCTTTCTGGTATATTCTTCCCGCATACTTTGCTAATTCTTCTCCAGTTATTTTAGGTGGGGGAACTCCTATTGACTTTGGAAAAACTTGGAGAGATGGAAGAAGAATCTTTGGAGACAGCAAAACGTGGAGGGGATTTTTAGGGGGATTAACAGTTGGAACGCTTATTGGAGTTATACAGCAAATAATTTATCCCTATTACCCTTCTCTTAGCCTGGCCTTCAAAGTTTCCTTTCTTTTGGCTCTTGGAGCCTTAGTTGGAGATCTAATTGGAAGTTTCATAAAAAGGAGGCTCAATTTGCCCCCAGGTTATCCTGCAGTGGGTCTAGATCAGTGGGGATTCCTAATTTCAGCACTATGCTTTGCATACCCAGTACATACAATTCCTACAGGAGAAGTTCTACTTCTCTTAGTGGTCACTCCTCTTATCCACTGGGGGACCAATGTCCTTGCGTACAAGATGAAATGGAAAAGTGTTCCTTGGTAATTACTTTGCATATTGGGCATAGTGAACAAGGGCCTTAAGAAGATCGTTAAATCCCTCATACGTGACTAAGGATAGGAGTATAGGCTTCTGTTCGAGTCTTTTCTCGACTATCTTTGCCAACTCTTCAACTTTCTCCCTGGGAACTAAATCAATTTTATTTATCACAACTATGATTGGCTTTTCGTATCTAAACTTGAGGATATAGTGAAGCTTTTCCATTCCTCTGTGAAGGCCCTTCGTTGCATCTATCATGTGAATAATTATATCAGCCCTTATTATCTCGTTTATTAGCTCTTTAAATGCTTCCTCGCTCAAGACTTTTCCCCTAATTTCTTTTTCTGGGTCAAATAACCCAGCTGTGTCTATCAGTACAAGCTCATCTGCCCCACCAAAAGGGTTCTTAATTGTCTTCGGCAACTTTATCTTTCCAAAAACTCTCTTTATTGTTCCCTTCGTGGTACCTGGAACTTCTGAGACTTCTGAGATTTTCCCTCCTAAGAGAGCATTCATCAAGGTTGATTTACCTACATTTTCAGCACCAATTATCGCAACCTTTATCATATTTCACCCCACAATTTATTCCAGCTTGGGGGATATAAAAGATAAGGAAGGGAGGAACATGAAACGGGTAAAATTGGGACACCACTTTTATTATATAGTGACTCCAGAGGAACTTAGAAATGGGAAATTCAAGGGGAAAAACATTGTCATTGAAGGAGAGATAGAGAACAAGCCTATCATAGAATTTTTACCTATGGAACTGCCGAGTTACAGAACAACTTTCAAGATCTCGGGCTTAAAAATAGAGTTTGCTGGAACCCCCTACATAAAGGCGGGGGAGAAAGTGAAGGTTTATGGAGTTTTTGTTGGAGATGGAATAATTGCAAGGGCAATTGAAACTAATGGTGCTGTGTATATAAGCGAAGAGTAGGGATGAAAGCATGATAGACCTAATCCTTCTAGCTGGAAAATTAAAACGAATTCCCAGGATGGGCTGGCTAATTAAAGGAGTTCCAAATCCAGAGAGTGTCGCCGATCATTCATATAGAGTAGCATTCATAACCCTCCTCCTAGCCGAAGAACTAAAGAAGAAGGGAGTTGAAATCGATGTCGAAAAGGCCCTAAAAATAGCAATAATTCATGACCTCGGAGAGGCCATTATTACAGATCTCCCCCTTTCTGCTCAAAAATATCTAAATAAAGAAGAAGCTGAAGCAAAAGCCCTAAAAGACGTCCTTCCGGAATATACAGAGTTATTCGAAGAGTATTCAAAAGCATTAACTTTAGAGGGACAGCTAGTCAAGATTGCTGATAAACTTGACATGATAATCCAGGCATATGAGTACGAACTTTCCGGCGCTAAAAACTTAAGTGAGTTTTGGAATGCATTGGAAGACCTAGAGAAATTGGAAATTTCGAGGTATCTAAGGGAAATTATAGAGGAAGTTAGGAGGCTGAAAGATGATCATTGAAAGCATTGTTGCATTTTTCTTGTCCCTCACACTAACTCCTTACATTGCATCTCTAATGAAAAAAGCCAACATAGTTGGAAGAGATGTGCATAAAGTGCAAGAAGTTCTTGTCCCGGAGATGGGAGGACTAGCACTTCTAATTTCGATTTCATTAGCTTCTTTTTTTACCAACATCCCTGGTTGGATAGTTTCAGTTTTTCTCCTTGTAGGGGTTGTTGGAGTCATAGATGACCTTGTAAACCTAAAGCAGTCACATAAAGTTTTTTTAACAATACTAGTTTCAATGCCAGTCCTCTTTAACCTGGAACGGAACTTTCTGGTTGTATTTAACCACAAAGTATATTTAGGCATCTTTGCCATAATTTTCCTTTGGCTCTATGTTCCATTTGTTGCAAATCTAGTGAACTTACTTGCAGGATTTAACGGTTTAGAGGTTGGATTATCATCTATAATTCTATTTGCCCTGTTTGTACTTTCCAAAAACATGAAAGAGCTCGCTCTTATAGGATTTTTTGCCGGCCTGGGATTCTTAATCTGGAATAAATACCCTGCAAAAGTTTTCCCAGGAGACACTGGAACTTTATCTCTTGGAGCTTTAATAGGACTAGTTACGATAACTTCTGGCCTTGAGACTCAAGCCACTATTCTCTTGCTTCCCCACATAATTGACTTTCTCTTAAAGATGAAGGTCAGATTCAAAGGAAAGTCCATTGGAAAAACAAAAGTCTTAGAAGATGGAACTTTGTTGCCCCCTCCATATACCTCTTTCCTGGGAATTATGATTAGAGCTTTAAACAAAGTTTGGAGAGCTACTGAACCCCGTCTTGTCCTATCTACATGGTTAGTAGAAATGTTATTAGCCCTTCTGGTTATTGCTCTTCTATAATCTTCACCATTCCAAATCCTAGATTCGTTTTTTCTCCAAATCCATTTTCGTACCCAAATTTTGCAATTTCTTTGGATCCATAGTATCTAAACACCATGAGAGATCCTCTAATGTATGAATCCTTGACAATAAGTCTCGTAGGCTTGAACTTTATGAGTTCAATTCTGAAGTCTTTATCTTCAGGTAAATCTCCCATAACCTCATGATATCTCAGGAGCATCACTTTTCTAAGCCTGTCTAAGAACAATTCATCGTGAGGATAAAGATCCCAATGTTTAAGCTTATCACCCTCAAATTTCACAGTTCTAACTACTATAGGGCTTAATGTTGAAAATATGTTTACATTTTTTATTTCTTTGCTCTTTAGAGCCTTTATGTCCGCAACTAAAAATCCTACATCGCCTATTTTAAATTCTGGGCTTTTTTCAATACCCTCTACGATTCCCTTAATTATCTCCTTGTTTGAGGATGAAATGTAGAGAGAGATATCATCCGACAAAATCTTTATTCCCTTCTCGGGTATTATCTCTCTCTTTCTTATGATTATTCTTGAAAACGTCCAATACCCGTGAGGGGATTCCAAAAGCTTCACTATTCTTGGTTCTATAGCCCCAGCCTTTTCGACTATTTGGGAATATAGCTCGTAGTTGTAGTTGAACGGAATCACTGGGTTATCTTGAAGTGGCAATAATTTTATCTCAATTCTCATCTAGTCCCCTCCCTTATTTCATGTTAAGCTTGTTTTTATTTCCAGATAAATAAAGATAAAAGATTTCCGCTCAGCTGGATGTTGAAAACGGAACTAAAGTTGCTGACGCTATAAATACTGCCCAAATTATAATGGCCAATACTTTTCTACTCCACGTAAGGGGAGTCACTTCATCCAAGGCCCCTGGGTTTCCTACCCTTCCCATAATGAGAATTAACAATCCCCATAAGAACCATCCTGGCCAAAGGTAGCTCAGTCCTATAGCTACAAAACCCAAAGCATAAGTTAGGACTCTGTGAACCTTTTCAGGAAGGAAGGCTCTCGCTATATGTCCTCCATCTAGTTGAGCCGCTGGAAGAAGGTTCAAGAACGTCACAAGGATTCCCACCCAACCAGCTATTGCCAGTGGGTGAAGGATAATTCCAAAGCCCTCCGGCACATCTCCAATGACCAGCTTTGACAGCCCATAGAATATCAAGTTCATACCAAAGTATATAGTTCCTTCCCCCTGAAGGTAATCGACGGGGACTAAGGGGGATAACCTAAGCCCTATTGCTGTAACGGGAATGGCGACAATAAGCCCAACAAGAGGACCACTAGCTCCAAGATCTATTGCGGCATTTCTGGTGGGAATTGGGGATTTCACCCTAATTATTGCTCCAAGAGTTCCAATAAAAGATGGAAATGGAATGAAATACGGAAATGTGGATTTTACGTTATGAATTGTGGCCGCTATTTTGTGTCCCATTTCATGACTTCCTAGAATGGATATTATTCCCAGGGAGAAGGCCAAGGCATTCAAATACAAATTTTTAATTCCTGGAAGGTTAAGGTCTTCAAGTGTTTTCACGTAATTTAAGGAGAGAATGTAGCCAGCAAAGAACGTACTTAGAAGTGTTAGTATGAACAAAGCAATTCCAACAAGAGGATTTTCTTTGTCTTCATATAATTGAGCTGGGAACACATAAAGAACTATTTTCCCCTCTCTTCTCTTAAGAGCAAGCCAATAGCCAAATTTTTCAGCTTCTCTCAAAACTTCCTCAAAGTTTTCAGTTTTTATTCCAAGAACCTCGTAAGCGTAAACTTCTCCCCTATGCTCAATTAACTCGCCAAGGTCATAGTGCTCTCTTAGGAAGTCCTCAAAGCTTGGCTTCTCCTCTTCCTCTATGTCAAGCTCATAACCAACAAGTATCATATCCCCTCCACAAACAGGACATCTGCCAGGAAGGAGAGGCTGGGTTTTGTCTAAAACTTCTCTATGCTTGCAGTTAACGCACTCATAAATCCCCCTGGGCAATAATCTCCACCTCCCCTCTCTCACCATCGACTCTTACCTTCATGCCACTCTTTAATTTTGAAATATCAATTCCAGTTACTAGGGGAATTCCTGCGATTATAGCGCCCACTGCCACTATTGCCTCTGCCTCTTCGACAATTATAGCTTTAGGTCCAGTCCCTTTCTTCGCGAGAGCATAGATTACATATGACCCAACAGTTGATCCCTTTCCCCTGGGAAATGCAAGTATCTTTCCTGTTATCTTTTCCCCTTGTATGTCGCTTTCAGGATCAGTGATTATTCCCGTGTTTGGATCCACTCCTCCTAAAAATGAAAGGGGCTTCCTTGAAACTACTAGTTCACCCTCTGCAACTCCCTTTACTATCCCCCTCCCTTTGAGCTTCATCATGGAGCCCCCATTATAATGTTCTCAGTTGTATCAAGAAGAACTTTTAGCCCAAAAGATTTTAGGTAAAATGCCGCCTTTCCGCTGTCCGTTGCTACCCCAGAATACCACTCCTTTATTGGCGAAACAACAAGACAAACGTCAGGTAAAAGCTTTCCGTTGTACCTTTCAATGATCTCGGTATATCCCAAGTAATCCGCCAAGGCTTTGATGCCCCGGCTAACTGTGATAAATAGAGGTATCTTCAAAGGCTTATCTCTCATTCTCAACAATTCAGCTATTTCCTTTATTTCCCTTAATGAAGCGTGAGGACACCCTAAGAGGATTATATCAACATCTCCCCAATCAACGGAGAATCTCTGCCTGACATCCTCTAAATCCTTTCTTCCAATTTCGATCTTTTCTATCTTGTCAACTATTGCCCCTCTCCACTCAGGGGTGGATCCCTCTACATGATACAATCCAACTCCACCGCTAGCTGCCATGCTTGCCCCTAAAGCTTTCAAGTCTTCGGTTGTAGGTGCTATTCCTCTTATGTATGGAACTCCATTCTCGACAATCTCTCCAATTTTATAGCCGAGAAGAGAATATTCTGTGCGAGATTTTAGCTTATCTTTTACTTCAATTATATGAGTAGCTTTTCTGTTCTCCTCTAAATGAAGTCCATAGTTGGGAGTTTTTCCCACAATTGCTGCAGCTAAGCTTGAGGGGCCTCCTTCCCTATTTGTCCTAGCCCCTAAAACAGAATTTGCAAAGATTACAGCAGAGCTTTCGCTCCAAGCTAGATGATCTCCATACTTTGGAAGGTTAGGCCCATAGTAGGGAGTGCATGTGGATGTAATTTCAACTCCCATCTTCCTGTAAAGTTCAATTATTTCCGCTTGCTTTTCCATAAAGTCTTCATCGCCAATTCCCGCTGGATTTAAGGTAGTATACACCGAAACTTTAGCTCCAGCTTCCACAAAGTCTCTAAGGAATTCTATTCCTTCATCGCCAATATTTTTATAGCTAACTCCTGCTATTTGAGCGCTTTTTATTGGTATTAACCTGTCTGCATTGTAGATATCACCCAGGGCAACAAGTATCTCCATGGCTTTTTGTATTGCAGGCCCATATTCTCCAGAAAGAGCTAGTTCTTCCTCTTTTGTTAGGTACATTTTCCCACCTAATAGAAGTTTAGGTTTTGACGTTTAAAAGATTTTTAAAAGAAAACGATGGTAGCCCCGCCGGGATTCGAACCCGGGTCGCGGGATCCAAAGTCCCGCATGCTTGGCCGCTACACCACGGGGCTATGCCCAATCACTGCTTTATTCATGCACTTATAAATTTTACGAAACAAAAGAAGCTCAATAATAGCCCACTAGTCTTCAAAACACTTCAAAAAGGCTCCACACGTTCAAAGGCTTCTTAAGTTCTCATTTTATTTTGGAAGATCAAAAAGAGAACTCCTCAACAGTGAACCTTTCTATTACTTCCTCGAGACCCTCTTCTGGAGTGTGAATAAACCCACATCTATCACAGACAAGCGCACTACCCTCTCTTCTTAAGGGAGAAAAGCATACTGGACATCTGTACTCCTCTCTTAAAAGGCTATCAAATATCTCATCTTTCATTACAAGAATTTTCAAGTCGTTTTCCCAATCTTCATGCACCATACCCCAATAGGGGAGAGTTAGGATTTCACTATCCCCTACTATCAAAGGATTAATTCCTATACTCCTTATTCCATGAGGAAGCTTTTGTGCTGGCTCAATTGAAACAACATGTTGATTGTAAAATTCCAGATATTCTGCCCTAATTGTTATTCCTTTTGATAATCTTGTCTTCAGTGGAAATACTTGAAGAATTAACTTTTCGTTTTCTAAATCCCAAGTTGCGGTTACTCCCGTCGATTTTCTCTGATAAAAGAGCAAAAATGCGTCTTCTTCCCAATTTTCAGAAAAGTGAGAGAAGCCAAGCTTCGAAAGTGCTTTTCGGATGAAGTTTGGCTTTGGTAATGAACCATAATTCAAAATATACTCCCCTATCCATCCAGCTAATGCCATTGAATATCCTAAATAGACCTGCCTCTGAACTCTCAGGTATGCTATACTCGGGAGTATCTTCATTTCAAAGAAAATTTGTCATTGAGGTATATACACTTTTCCCTGGACGAGGAGATATAGGAAATACATATAGATTGCCAAAAGTACTGTGGCAGTTTTCCTGCCAACTTTGTGATTTCTATATAAGGACACTGTTAATATTGCCATGACGAGAAGGGTTATCGGCATGACTATACTCCTTATAGAGTCATCCACGACAATTGGCCTTATCAATGAAGCAATCCCGATTACCATAAGAATGTCCAGAATATTTGCCCCAATTATGTTTCCGACGCTTATGTTGGGGATCTTTTTAAGCGTTGCAGTGAGGGAGTTTGCAAATTCGGGAAGAGAGGTTCCAATGGAAACTAGAGTAACTCCTATGATAACCTTAGGAACTCCCAGGGAAGTTGCTATCTCAACGGCACTATCAACCACAAGGTTTGCACCAAATATAACAAGCCCCGCCGACAAAAACAGAATCACAACATTCTTTATAACATTCCCCCTTTCCTGGGCGCTCAACTCTTCAAGGCTAATGTGCTTTTTATAGAGGTAGTACAAGAATGCGAAATATAGAAGAATTAATGTCAAGCCATCAATTCTGCTTATCACACCATCAAACATCAAAAGCCACGCGTAAATTGTGATTCCAAGCATTATGAGAGAATTCTTTGGTGCTATTTTGTCCACATTTAAAGGCATAATCATAGCAGAGACCGCAAGTATCAAAGCTATGTTAGCGAGAGCACTCCCCACAGCATTTCCAAGAGCTATGCTACTTTCACCCTTAAATGAGGAAATTGCTGAAACTGTAACTTCTGGAAGGGTTGTCGCTATACTGGCAAGAACAAGGGCAATCAAAAACTCACTAACACCAAATGATTTGGCGATTTTCGTGGCTGATTCAACAAATATATCACTACCTTTAACTAAAAGCATTAGGCCTACAACAAAGAGTAGAACCTCCACCAACATGTTCATTGTCCTACCCGTGAGAATGTTAGGAGAGGATTTTAAAAATATTGTTGCAAACTGTAGTCTACATATCCTTTGATTGCTCTATTTTGTACTTCTCTTCCTTTCTTAAAACTATAGAAACCAGCGTGTTTACTTAAGTCGCTCTTTTCGGGAGTTCTCTAAAAAGTTGTTAAGAAGAGATGTTTTTATTAAACTGTTGCTTGTAGTGCTCCTTCCGTTAATTACTGAGCTTAACTCAGTAATCTAGCTCTTTTTTGGCCAGAGAACTACGAATTTTCCCTTGTCACTATTTTGAACTATATTTTCAATCCACCTTTTGTAAAAGAGATATGCCGAATAGTTATCTTCATAAATGTATATTAAGCCTCTGGCTTTTGTTTTGTTGTCTTGTTTCTCAAAATAAAAGGCTCCCCTATAGTTGGGATAAAACTGATAAGCAAACACTGTGACTGTTGGGTATATTGTTCCATTTATATCAATAAGACTCAGCCAATATCCAGAGGCTCTTCTATGCACAATGTTATCTTTTTTTAGTTTTTTATTCTCTAGTGGTAAATCTCCTGACCAACCAGACACTGTCGTTCCGTAGTTTGCATATCTTATTGGCAACCCAAGATAGTAACGTTTTTCTTTTAGAGGCTCAGAGTTGACTGTCTTAATTATACTGTCCTCTTTGACTTTCTCAAGGGCATGAGACAGAGTGTAGTCAGCAAACTTGAATCTGAATCCGTCAATGAATTTTCTACCCCTTCTTCTACCCAAATACCAGCGACCAAAATTATCAAGAGCTTTTATCCACGTTTCTTTTTTACCAGAAGCAGCCCACTCTTCATTTGTGAATACTAATGAATTTTCTTGATCAAACGTTGGATAGTTCGGATAATGCTCCTTTTCCCTACCACTCTGCTCAAATTTAATATCCAACTCTCTAATAGCTTTATTAAACTGGGAAACAACATTAGAAAGTTCCTGGGAGAATTTTTTCAGGGAATCGAATTTAGTGAAATTTAAAGTAACATCTCCCTCAGCATTTGTTACTTTCAAACTTCCTGCCCCTCGTCTTGCTCGAAAACCAAAACCTCCGAGGTTTATTGTCATCCATAGAGAAGCTTCCGCTAGACGGAAATATCTTTCATCAGTAGAAGATAAGGAAATACTAAACTTTGAGCCTACATCAAAGTATTCGAAACGAGTTTTTATATCTATTTTTTTAGTTTTTCTATTTCTGCGTTTGTCTAACACTGAAAAGAAGAAATAATCAACATATTCTGACCATACTATAATGGTTTTATCTGCCCAACTAGAAGCTTGTCGGTATATATTTCCTTTCTTAACATCTTCAACTTCAGCTCGAACAAAAACTCTGCTTTTGTTTCTAGTAGAGCCAAAAATCTTTTCCTCTACTTCTTTGAGAGCTTCTATATTATTCCCAAAGTATCCTCCAGCCAAAGCCCTGAACCACCACCTCATAACCCCTTTAACACTAGCAGAGCTAAACTCAGGACTTCTAGCATCAGCACCTCGCATGAAGAGTGGGGTAATTGCTTCAAGATCAAAAATTGCCTCATACATTGGCATCCCTCCATGAGAGCAGAGCAATGAAATGTGTACTACTACAATTAAGTTAAAATTATACTATAAAAATCTTCCGGCAAATGTTCCACTATTTAGGAATATATTATAATCCATCAATAGAATTCCATCACAATATAATCACAGAGTAATTAAAAAAAATTTAATAATTAAGGAAGGCACATTAATCAACGAATGCCTTCCCCCCTATGAGGTCTCTTATTTCTCTTGTAGCTTCAGGATAAACTCTCTTGAATGTAACTCTCCATCCTCCCTCTATCTCCTCAATATCCTCTATCTCTATTTCCAACCCTAGTTTTTCAAAGTGTGTTACCATCTTATATGCTGTCTCAATTTTTCTAACTCTAACTCTGAATCTCTCTGCAATTACATCTCCCTGGGTAACGTCGTGAATGGCCTCAACAAGAGGTTGAAGCAGAGCTTTCCCAAGTTGCAATGCCAAGTTATGGAGTTCTTCCCCCCTAATTTTCTTTTCCGCTATGTAGAAGGCTAACCTCGAAATTCTGCTCGTGAAGTACCCCCCAGGAAGCTCGTAAAATACTCTTGCCCCTATTTTTATATCGTTAATATTCGCATAAGGTGTCACGTACTTTACAATTTTCTTCATGTCTGGACTTTTCATAACTATTCCTTCTCTTCCTTCCCTGCTGAGCCTCTCAATTAGCTCATAAAGATCATCTATGTCCTTATAGGAATACCTCCCAAAGACTTCCACGTGATTTATTCCATACTCCTCGGCGAGCTTGAGCCTCTCCTCTACAGGCAAACTACTACCTGTTTTGATGTCCTGTATATCAAATAGGAAGAATTGTATGTCCTCTTTTACATATGGAGGTCCTTCCACCAAATAGGGACTTTCAGGGCCTGCCATTTCCCCAACTAATACCAAATCCTTATGATCTTTAAAGAATTCTTCTGGAACGAATTCAGCAATTCTTTCGGTAGTGTAAGGACAAATAAATCCTCCCCTAGTTATTCCGAGAATCCTATCTTTGAACTTCACAACTCTAACATTGTACCCATCAACTTTCTCCTCAACGTAGAACTCAGAGGACTTAAAGATTTTTCTAACTCCAGCTGAAAGGTTTACAATCCTCTTGATGTGAGGAAAGCCAAAAACAGTTGTCCCGTCTTCAAAAAGTACAGTTCCCCTCCTCAGTTTTCCAACTGAATTCTTAAACCTAAGATATCTAATGCCTTCAAACTCATCCTCCATAATTCCGCCCCTAGCTTCAAGAATCTCTACTTTATCTTCGGGAATTCCCAGGGTATAAAGGAGCTCCTTAAACTTCGAGCTTACCATATTTTCCACCCTAATTTAGAGTTCTCGAAGAAGATTTAATAATGTTCCCTATAATAGTCAATATTGTTATGAAATATGAAAGATTTATAAAGATATGAAAAATTATATTGTAGTGGTGGCTTGCTATGTTTGAGAATGTAAGTACATTCGAGGAGGCATTTAATAAGCTACTTAAAGAAGTGCTGGAATTTAACCTGGAGAATCCCTTTGAAGATGCTAAAAAAGTTATCTGCATTGAGCCACATCCCGATGACTGCGCCATAGGAATGGGTGGAACTATAAAAAAACTTTCAGATGAGGGAGTTGAGGTAATCTACATCTGCATGACTGATGGATACATGGGAACTACTGATGAGAAGTTATCTGGGCACGAATTAGCCCTTATAAGAAGAAGAGAAGAGGAAGAAAGTGCAAAACTTCTGGGAGTTAGAAAGATATACTGGCTAAATTATAGGGATACCGAACTCCCATACTCCAGAGAAGTTAGAAAGGATCTTGTAAAGATAATAAGAAAAGAGAAGCCAGATGGTGTCTTTGCTCCTGACCCTTGGTTACCATACGAATCTCATCCAGATCATAGGAGAACAGGATTCCTTGCAATAGAATCTGTAGCATTTTCACAACTTCCGAACTTCTCAAATATCGATATAGACATCGGCCTAAAGCCGCACTCAGTGTCCTTTATAGCTCTCTATTACACTCACAAGCCGAATTACATCGTAGATATAACTGACCTCATGGAGTTAAAGCTGAAAGCAATAAGAGCTCATAGGAGTCAATTTACAGACGATATTTGGGAAACGTGGGAACCTTTCTTGAGAACCGTGACCATGTTCTATGGAGAGAAGATAGGAGTAAGATATGGAGAGGGATTTAGAGTAATGCCTGGGTTGTTCTATCACATAACGCCATTTGCTGATCTCATATGAGTTCTTTCTCCACCATTAATTCTACTTCTTTTACAAATTTGTCCAAGGGCATTGTGTCTAGACCAAATCTCCTCATAGGCTCGTATCTTTTTGAATCATCGGTTATTAGTAAACTCTTTGTATATATCGCCGTTGCTGCTGTCAGTACATCTTCTATATCGGGCATCATGCCCTTTCTCATTAAATCTGCTTCAATCTGAGCGGCTTTTATGGCTATCTCCTCGTTAAGAGGAACTATGTTGTAGATATCCTTTAACACATCTAGCTCAAGTTCAATGTTCTTCTTTAGGTATGCCCTTACAGTGAGGTAGCGGTATACAGTAACTATTGACAAATTTACGGTAAACTTTGCTAACGTTATCTCTAGTATTCTTTTCATACTTTGGGAGTGCATTTTTATCAAGGCTGGACTATCAAAAGTTATATCTGGTGGGAGGGGCATTTTTAACTCCCCTTCTTTTTCTTTAGCATGGTGATTAAGGTTTCTGCTTCTTCGTCATTTAGTATTATTTTATCGACTTTTTTGTCCAATTCAACGAGATGCCAAGTCTCTATTAGTCTTTGCAGGACTTCATCATATGATCTGGCTTCCATTTTGTCCTTAAGCATCTTAATTTTTTTCCACGTAGTTTCATCGACTGCTATTGTCTTCATTCAATCCCCTCCGCTACAATCATTTTATATGTTTCAACACTTCTCCTTCTTGGAATTCTTTCTTTAGTTATTAGATCTACTTCGTATAACCCAAATCTAATTTTAAATCCCATAGCCCATTCATAGTTGTCAGTCAGTGCCCAGTGGAAGTATCCTCCCACCTTTATTCCATTTTCTATCAACCTTTTAACTTCTCTAACGTGGTCAACAATGTATCTTGGCCTTAGTATATCTTTTGAATCAGCAATACCATTTTCTGTTATGAAGATATCCTTTTTATATTCTGCAGCTTCCAGAGTAGAATCATAGAGACCTTGGGGAAATACCTCCCAACCAAAATCGCTTGTTGGATTATTATCTGGTGATATGCTGTTTGGATTTCCAGAGTATCCGTACCCTTCAACTCCAACAAATGTAACTAATGGCAACTCTTCATATTTTGGTTCGATGTGCTTAACAACTTCTCTGGTGTAATAGTTGTTTCCAATCCAATCATTTCTCTTTAAGTGTGGGATTTTGGTGTATTCACCTGTAACTTCTAGGTCAACATTTCCTCTATTTACCGCCTCTAAGAACAACCTATTGTGGAAAAGATCATAGTTCTCTGCGGCTTTTACATGCTTGGGATCATTTGGATCAAATGGATACGCCGGAATTATGTTGAGGATTATTCCAACAGGTTTAGATGAATATTCTTTTATTGCATCATATGCCCTAGCATGAGCCACTATCTGATTAATTATCGCTCTTTTGGCTGCAGATGGATTAAGGATCCCCGGAGGCCAGCCAACGTACGGTGCCAAATACCCGAGCTCAACTGTTACCATCGGCTCATCAAATGTTGCCCAATAATCAACGTATTGATCAAACTTCCAAGCTACATAGGCAACATATTTTACAAATTCCACTATTGTTTTCTCATCTACCCATCCCCTTGCCCTAGCCTTCTGAAAATTTGCTCTAACTGCTATTGGATCGTGGATCCATATTGGATTAGTCTGATGATTTAATGTAACGAATGTTGTGAATCCAAGCTTTTTTAAGTTTCTTAAAGACATTTAGGTAGTGTTCTACTTCCCTATGATTAGCGAGTTGGTCAAGTTCCTCCAGGTTTTCTTTTTTTATCTTTATCCTTTTTATCAGCCCATACCCATCCCTCTCAACCTTAACATCTACGCTAAAAGTAGGGCATGGAAAAATTCTGCTCCATTCTATCGTTAATTGGTAAGCGTTTAAACCTAGATCTTTGGCCAATCTGTGGTCTATCTCATAAAGGTCATAGTTGTTTATTCCTTCTTCAGGTAAATCTCCACTGACGAGCTCATTTTTAATGTTGTATGGGTCTCTGACCCAATGCCACCAATCACTTCTAGTGTCTATGTTTTTTCTATAGGGATCTCCCATTTCAAACTGGAATGCCGATTGAACGACTCCCCAGTAAAATTCCATAAACTTCCCCTTACAGAATTATATGTTTCAGTGTTTTTATAATTTTGCATCTTCCACCATATTAAATCTAGCTATAGGACTTGGCACGTTCAATCCTTACCTAGTTATAACCAAAAAGTTTATATAGGATCTCAATTTTTTATAAATCTGACTAAATTATAATGAGGTGACATGCTATGAAGAAATACCTTGCTACAGTTTTAGTTGCTGCCCTAGTTTTGAGCAATCTTGGAGTAGTTCTTGCAGCAGAAGAACTTCCAAGAGAAGAAACACTGTATACCGCCAATAGCTCCCCGCCAACCAATGCAAATCCCCTTCAGGGGAGTAACATAATACCAATAGCCGGGTTGGTGTTTGAACCACTGTTTATGTTGAACTTCATGAAAACAGACTCATTCCTTGGCTTGCAGACTATGGAAAGTGGGTAAACAACAATGTATTTGAAGTTAAGCTAAGAGAAGGAACTAAATGGCAAGATGGCAAGTCTTTAACAGCTAATGATGTTAAGTTCTCATTTGAATACTACGAGAAAGTCGGACTTAAGGACTGGTCAAGGTATGGACTTACTGAGATTAAAGTTGTAGACGACAGAACAGTACAATTTGTTTTTAGTGGGACTCCAAACGTCTGGGCATGGAGAAACGAGCTTTATAGTGTTTTAATTCTTCCAGAACACATCTTCAAAGATCTCGATCCCCAACAGGTCACCCAGATGACATTCTTGGGAGCTGAGCAAAAATACTTGGTTGGTTCAGGGGCATATAAACTTTACAAAGTTGTCGAACAACAAAAGGCAATATTCGTGAGAAACGACGATTGGTGGGGTGCGAAGTACTTTGGACTACCAAGTCCCAAGTACATAGTCCAGCTTTACGTTGGTTCAAATGATCAAGCAGCAAACATGTTCCTTAAGGGGGATCTTGATGTAGGTACTTATTACGTGGATATAGTTGAACTCAAGAAGCAGAACCCCTACATAGTCAGCTGGCTCGATAGGCCACCCTACTTCCCACCCGTTGTTCCTGTTATCATGTATTTTAACGTTAAGCACAAGCCTCTAGACAATCCACTTGTAAGAAAGGCCATAGCTGAGGCAATTTGTCCCTCTCAAATAGTCAAACAAGGTCCAATCAGTGACCTCCCAGACCAAACTCCACTGGGTAACGTCATGAAGCCATGGAAGGAGAAGATAGGGGTTAGCCAGCTAATTGAGAAGTATGGATGGAAGTACTGTAACCCAAGTGAAGCCGCTGAACTATTAGACCAAGCTGGAATCAAAGACATTGATGGAGATGGAATAAGGGAGTATAATGGACAGGATCTTGTTCTAACATTTGCCGCATGTGGAGTATGTAGTGACTGGATGCAGGCTGTAGAAATTGTAGTTAACCAGCTAAAAGCAGTGGGAATAAAGGTTGACGTCAAGAAGTACGATTGGGGAACAATGGTTAGCAAGCAACAAGCAGGTGAATTTGATTTAACAATGCACTGGGCTGGAACGTTTAAGCCCGATCCATACAGCGTCTATTACGACCTCCTCTACTACAAGAGTGACCAAGAGAAGGGTGGAGCAAACTTTGGCAACTACTACAATTCAAAGGCAAATGAGTTGCTCGATGAACTTGCAAAGACACCAGATGAAGCAAAGCAAGTTCAACTTCTTGCCGAGCTGACAAAGATATGGCTCCAAGACATTCCAGCAGTCCCACTCTACATGGGTACATTATTCTATGAAGCAAACACCCAATACTGGGCCAACTGGCCAAATGAAGACAATCCGTATGGTGTACCCATCTTCTGGCCAGGCTTTGGTACCTGGGGTACAGCTCTAGCCTTCCTGGGAGTTAGACCAGCAAAAGCAGTAAGCCCAACTACTTCCACAGTTATCCAGGAGAAGACCGAGACAGTTACCCAGGAGAAAACTAAAACAGTAGTTCAAACCGTTACAGTAACTCAAACTCCAACAGAGACTGCAACGTCACCAACAGAAACTGAAGGAATTTGTGGGCCCGCAATTTTAGTAGGTCTAGCTGTAGTCCCACTCCTTCTAAGAAGGAGGAGGCGTTGAGTTTCTTCTTTTTCTAAATTTTTCTAGGGGGGAGTGTTATGGGGTTTAAAGAATATCTAAAGAGGAAAATTATTGTTTACCTCCTGACGTTTATTTTTGCTGTAACTTTAAACTGGTTACTTCCCAGGCTCATGCCCGGGGATCCAATTCAAATTATGATTAATTCTGCCTTAGGATTATCTCCCCAAGAGAGGGAAATATTATTGAGATTTTATGAAGAATTATATGGATTAAATAAGCCCCTTTACGCTCAGTTTGTTAGCTTCTGGGTGGCCCTCTTCAAAGGGGATTTGGGATACAGCATACTTTATAGAGCTCCCGTTTCAAGGTTACTTAAGAATGCCCTCCCATATGACATTGCAATTTTGTTCCCAGCTATAGTATTAAGCTGGGTGATAGGAAACTGGTTGGGGGCACTAGCAGGCAAGAACAAAAGATACGACACATATATGATGCCCCTATTTTATTTCCTAGCCAGCATGCCATACTTCTGGTTTGCAATGCTCCTCGTATACTTCGTTGGTGTAAAGGCAGGAATCCTTCCTTATCAAGGGGCCTACAGCCCTAACCTAGTTCCAAGCCTTTCTCTAAGATTCATCGTGGATTTCCTCAAACACTGGATAATGCCATTTCTCAGCTTATTTGTCGTAATGATTGGCAGCTGGGCAATTGGTATGAGAAATATGATAATATACGAGTTAGAAGCAGATTACGTAAGATACTTGGAGGCCCTTGGAGCAAGTGAAAAGCTAATGACAAAACATGCATACAAGAATGCAATTCTGCCTCAAATTACAGGACTTGCGCTCCAGCTCGGTTTAATGGTAGCAGGAGCGATAGCTACTGAGATCGTCTTTAACTATCCAGGAGTGGGGGTCCTTTTAATGAGAGCTGCAATGAGCCAAGACTATTTTCTTCTCCAAGGGGGTTTTCTAATGATCGTAATCTCAGTTCTCGTCGCCAACTTCCTGATAGATATCGTCTATGCCCTCATTGACCCACGTGTTAGGGCTAGCTATACGGAGGGATGATGAATGGAAACAATAAAGCTTGCCTTCAAAAATAACAAATTCAAGTTTGGATTTGGAGTATTGATGGCATTCATAATCTTTGGACTAATCGGCCCACTCTTTACATCATTTGCAAGTGATGGGTTGTATTATGAACAAGTGGGTAAAATCAAGATTGCCTCTTACTCAACTAAAACTCTTCCTCCAATGACCAGGGAAAACATAACTACATACACTGGAAAAAGCGTCGAAGTCCTGCACATCCTGGGAACAGATAAGGAAGGAAAAGACCTCTACGCTCAGCTCGTCTATGGCCTCAGAACATCTCTATGGATAGCGTTTTTAGCCGCAATAATAGGGACGCTAATGGGAATAACAATAGGTTTTGTCTCAGGTTACAAGGGAGGTCTAGTAGATGAAATCTTAATGATGTTCGTCAACATAATGCTGGTAATTCCCTCAATAGTACTCCTAATCCTAGTGGCCGCTTATCTTGAAGCTAGAAGCCCCGAAATTCAAGCCCTTATAATAGGATTAACAAACTGGCCATGGGTAGCTAGATCAGTTAGAGCACAAACGCTCTCGCTAAAGAATAGGGAATTCGTCCACCTCTCTAAGATAATGGGACTTGGAGATCTCAGAATAATAATGGAAGACATTCTTCCCAATATGATCTCCTACATCTTCATGGCTGGGATCCTCCAAGTTAGTGGAGCAATCTTGGCTTCAGCAACCCTAGATTTCATAGGACTAGGACCAACAACTATGGTCTCCCTGGGAGTAATACTTCAAAAAGCAATTATGCACAACGCCCTTCAGTTCGGCTGGTGGTGGTGGTTCATTCCACCAGGATTGTTTATAACTCTCATAATCACAGCGTTGTTCTTTGTGAATCTCGGTCTTGAGGAGGTGTTTAATCCGAGGTTGAGGAGGGAGTGAGATGCTTAAGGTTGAGAATCTCAAGATTTACTACTCAACCCCAATCGGATTTGTAAAAGCAGTTGATGGAGTAAGTTTCGAAGTCAAGAAGGGGGAAGTGTTTGGAATTGCTGGAGAGAGCGGTTGTGGGAAATCAACCCTCGTCCACTCCCTAATCCTCAGAAAACCACCAATGACACACAAGGGTGGGAAGGCAATCTTCAAGGGGAAGGATTTAATGAAACTCTCGAGGGAGGAGGCAAGAAAAATCCAATACAAGGAGTTATCAATAATCCCACAATACGCAATGAACGCCCTAAACCCAACGAAAAAAATCAAGGACATAGTATGGGATTTAGCAAGAGAACACGGCATGCAAGATAGAGAGGAAGTCGAAAAACTCTTGAAAGAAAGACTAAGCATGGTAAAACTCTCACCAAAGGTCGCCGAAATGTACCCAGTGGAATTGAGTGGAGGAATGAGGCAGAGAGCCACAATGGTAGTCTCAACCCTCCTAAACCCAGACTTGCTAATTGCTGATGAGCTAACATCAGCCCTAGACGTGACAACACAAAGAGTTGTCATTGAATTACTCCACTACTTCATGCAGGAGGGGATTGTAAAATCAATAATCTTCGTTACACACGATCTAGCCTTGCTAAAACAGATTGCAGACAGGGTTATGGTGATGTACGCGGGGAAGGTTGTTGAAATCGGGCCAATGGAGGAGGTTTTAGAATCCCCAGCCCACCCCTACACGCAAATGCTCCTCGACTCCCTCCCAAGAATGGGTGTACACTACAAGAGGCAAAAACTCCACGGAATCCCAGGTTATCCAATAAGCCTACTAAACCCACCCCAAGGTTGCAGATTCTACACAAGATGCCCCTACGCAATGGAACACTGTCCAAAAATAGAGCCAAAATTAGTCCAAGTCTCCAAAGAGCATTACGCAGCCTGCCACCTCCTCGGGGGTGAGGGAAGTGCTTGAACTCGAGAATGTGACAAAAACCTTCACCTCGGGACTCTTTGGTGGATATGAGATTAGGGCAGTGGATGGAGTATCATTCAAGGTTGAGGAGGGTGAGATAGTAAGCTTGATAGGGGAGAGTGGGAGTGGGAAGACTACAATCGGAAAACTAATCCTAAGGTTGATTAAGCCAACTTCTGGGAGGATACTCTTCAAGGGGGAGGACATTTGGAGTTTTGACAAGGAGAGGTTGAGGAGGTATTATTACAAGAACGTGCAGGCAGTCTTCCAAGACCCCTTCGCCAGCTTCAACCCCCTCCACAAGGTTGACAGAGTCTTCGACCTAGTATTCAAGAACTTCCTGGGGAATGTTGGTGAAGAGGAGAAAAAAGAAATGATCAAGAGGAGTTTAGAAAGCGTAGGCCTTAACCCCAGTGAAGTGTTGGGAAAATACCCACACCAGTTGAGTGGAGGGCAATTACAAAGAATCCTAATTGCCAGGGCATTACTCGTTGAACCATCACTCTTGATTGCAGATGAGGCAGTGTCAATGCTCGATGCTTCAACTAGAATTGACATTCTAAACTTGTTGGGCGAATTCAGGGATAGGGTTGGGACTTCAGTAATCTTCATTACACATGATTTAGCCTTGGGTTATTACATTAGTGATAAGGTTGTGATCATGTACAGGGGGAGGATTGTCGAGTGGGGTGATGCTGAGAAAATCTTCAACAACCCCCTACACCCCTACACGAGAATGTTGCTGGAGAGTGTTCCTGACTTGAATGTGAAGTGGGAGTTTAAGGGGATTGAGCCTGAGAGGGAAGAGGAAGGGATTTATGAGATTCAAGGCTGCAGGTACGCGCCCAGATGCCCTTACGCTAGAGAAGAATGCTACAAAAAACCACCACAAACAACCCAACCAGAAAAAAACCACCACGTAGCATGCTACCTCTATGAAAGGGGTGAGGCTTTATGAAAACGCTAACAGAGATTAAACAAACTCCTAAAGGTATAATCAAGGCAGATGAGAGCTTTAATCAGGTGAAAGATAAAATAAGACTACCACGCCGCATCCTATACCTGGGATGCGGCTCTTCCCACTTTTTAGCCAAGCTCTTAGCAATGGTCACAAACATGCACGGAGGAACTGGAGTAGCCCTACCTTGTTCGGAGTTCCTCTATTCTAAAGAAGCATATCCAATAGGGAAACCAGAACTAGTAGTTGGGATATCAAGGTCAGGAGAAACAACAGAAGTTCTTCTGGCCCTAGAAAAGATCAATACTCCAAAGCTTGGAATCTCTGCCTATGAAAGCTCTCTAACTAGAGCTTGCGATTATTCCCTGGTTGTTCCCACTATAGAAGAGAGCGTCGTGATGACGCATTCATTTACAGCCTTTTACTTTGCATATCTCCAGTTACTGAGACACTCTTATGGACTTCCATTATTAGAGGCCACTGAAGTTGCCAAAGCGACTGAAAAGGCTCTTGAATACGAGAATTATATAAAGGAGATAGTGGAAGATTTTGATTTCCAAAATGTAATCTTCCTGGGTTCAGGGTTGTTATATCCAGTGGCCCTAGAGGCCAGTCTAAAAATGAAGGAAATGGCGATATTCTGGAGTGAAGCTTATCCAACATTCGAGGTAAGACATGGTTTCAAGGCAATAGCAGATGAAAACACTCTAGTTGTGCTAATGGCCCAGGAACTTTTTGAATGGCATAAGAAGCTCGTTAATGAGTTCAAAGGTCAAAGAGCAAGAGTATTATTAATCTCAAATTCTCAACAGGAGTTTGGGCAAGACTATTCTATAGAGGTTCCCAGGTTGAGCAAGGATGCAACCCCAATTCCCTATCTTCCTGTGGTTCAGCTTCTTTCCTATTATAAAGCCGTAGCTCGGGGATTAAATCCAGACAATCCCAGGTTTTTAGATAAAGTTGTGAGGTGGTAAACATGAGGGTTAGTCATGATGGTAAAACCTATCTTCTTGATGGTAAAAGGATTGTTGTTTATGGAGGTACCCTTCAGTATTTTAGAGTTCCCAGGAACTCCTGGGAAAGAATGCTAAAGAAAATGAAGTCTCACGGGCTAAACACCATTGATACGTACATTGCTTGGAATTGGCACGAGCCCCAAGAAGGACTCTTCGACTTTACTGGCGAAACTCACCCCCAAAGAGATCTCGTCGGTTTTCTTGATCTAGCACAAAAACTCGGCTTTTACGTTATCATAAGACCTGGCCCATACATTTGTGGAGAGTGGAAAAATGGAGGCATCCCTGAGTGGTTGATTAACTCTCATCCAGAAATACTTGCAAAAGGCCCGAATGGTACTCTTCCAAGGGATATATACTATCCTCCAATCACATACCTCCATCCCACTTACTTGGAATATGTAATGAAGTGGTATGAGAATGTTTTTCCTATAATAAAAGAATATCTGTACTCCAATGGGGGGCCTATAATAAACGTGACGATTGATGACGAACCTTCCTACTGGGAAACCATCTTCCAGGCATTCTTGACCGATTACAACGAAATAGTAGTTAAGGAGAATGGGATCTGGCACTCTTGGCTAAAGGAAAACTACCAGTTGGATGAATTGGAGGAGAGATACGGTCAGAAGTTTTCAGATTATGCTGAGATTGTCCCACCAACGTCATTCTCAGAGCCCCTTCCAAAGATACTCGACTGGCATCACTTCAAGATATGGATGATCAACGAGTACGTAAGGATACTCTACGAAAAGATAAAGAAGTACGTTGATGTTCCAATTAGCATTTTAGATCCCTATTTACTCTTAGCCGCATGGAAGGAGTTTTACCTCTACGTAACCAAGCACAAGCTCGACATCCACCTATGGACGGAGTTCTGGTACTCATTCTACAGAACATTTGACTTCAAAGAAGACAGACTCGGCCACCTCTACTATAAGACGGGGGTTTATAGATATTACATAAACAAGCTGAAGACTCCCCCACTAAGCATAGAGACCCAAACATCCCTCGCCAATGTTATAGAGAAGGATGAGGCCGAGCTCCTCTATGCCCTCCTTCCAGCTTTGGGAATCCACAACATAAACTACTATCTCTACGTGGGTGGCGAAAATCCGAAAGGTTATGAATCACACAACGGAGCTACCTGGGACGTGTATTCCCCCATAGGATTGGATGGAAGAGAAAGACAGCACGTGGAACCAATAAAGTGGATTGGCGAGTTCTTAAAGTCTAACATGGACTTCATCGAGTCCCAACTAAAGCCAAAAGTTGCCTTTGGGATGTACGAGCCTTATGAAGCCTTAAGCATGTGGGGACATCGGCCAGAAAGCTTCGAAGAGAGCGTAAATCTCCAAGAATATCTCTTTGGGGAGAGAGGATTGCTCACACTCTTGGCCATGAGCAATGTTCCCTTTGACGTCATAGACCTTGAACTTTCCACTGTAGAGGAGATGCTCCAATATGAGCAGATTTGGATTTACAGCCTGGATTTCATGAGCAGAGAAGTTCAAGAAAAGCTTGCTAGATACGTGGAAGAGGGAGGAAACCTCGTGATCCTACCAACCCTTCCATCCCTTGATGAGAACATGAAGCCCTACACAAAGCTGAGGGACTTCCTAGGAATTGAAGTTGAGAAGGCCAAGGCAAGGGATAACATGAGGTTAATTCCCTACATCAGCGTTGATGCAGAGGAGATAGACAGGATGGTCGTCAGAAACGTCGTTAGGGAGGTTAAAGGAGGGAAAGCTATAGCTTGGGTTGGAGATAAAGTAGTAGGGGTTATGGTAAGGAAAGGAAAAGGTTCTGCAGTTGTCTTAGGGTTCAGGCTTCAGTACTACTCGAGCTACCACGATCTACACAGGAAGTTTGTTGATAAGATACTCCAGCTCCAAGGGATTGAAAGGGATTTTGAAGTCTCAAACAGAGACATAATAGTAATTCCAAGAGGGAATTATCTGGTGGTGGTAAATCCCAGGGACGACAAGGTTACTGGAAAAGTTAGATACAGGGGTGTCGAGTTTAATGTTGAGCTTAATAAGAGGGGAGTTCTCTACATCCCAATTAATGTGGAAATAAACGGCATTAAGGTGCTCTATGCCACAGCAACTCCAGTGGGAAGGGGAGAGGGAACAATTAGATTTAGAAACCATTTGGCAAATGTAACTGAAATTGCAATTAACGGCAAGATCAAGGAAGTCTCAGGGGGGTATATCCTCCAAGAGAAGAGCTCAGGAGAGAAAAACATCTATGTGATAAAACACGAGAGCGAAACATTCGAAATAAGAGTTTAGCTTTCTTCCTTTTCCCTTCTCCCTATTTGCCAGGCCTCATAAAATCTCTTCCATTCTTCCTCAAAGTCTCTCTTAACCCCCCATCTCCTTCTAAATGCGTTCAACAACACGGAAATATCTCTCTTTAGCAATTCCAAGCTTTCGGGATTTACACAGCTCAAATACTGGGCCCAGTCTATTATTAAGATGTCGTTATCCCTCGTTATAACTATATTAAACTCGCTCATGTCCCCATGTACAATTCCAAACTTGACTATCTTCTCATACTCATCCAAAACTTTTCCCAGGATTTCCTCTGCTTCTTCTTTCGTTAGATCAGTGTCCCTAAGCTCTGCCAACTCCACACCATCAATGAACTCCATAACTATGGCATGTCTATTCCATGCTATTGGCTTTGGAACCTTTGCAAAAGAGCTCAACAACACTAAAGCTTCATGTTCCTTCTTCGCTATTAGTCTTGAAACATAAAGCCAGCTCTTGTGGTGCTTGTCTGCAAAGACGTCGCTGTGGTAATAGGCCTTTCTGGCACTTGTCCTCTCCCCAATTCTGTTGAATTTAATGGCAACTTTCTCTCCCTGGGGAGTTATTGCCACATAAACATCTGCATCCTTTCCAACTCCTATGTGAGTTGAGCTAATGGCCTCGATAACTCCCTTCTTTGCAAAGGCCCTTATCGCCAAAGCATCATAGCCATGAATAGTTAGCTGGTAACCAATGTATCCTATGTCACTTCTCCTAATAACTAGGCCCAACTTGTCGAGTTTGCCAAGCCTATAGCTTGCGCTCTCTAAGTCTATTCTAGCAAACTTTGCTATCTCCTCCAGAGGCACCCATTTATAGTGTCTCATATTAAGCTCGACAGCCCTAAGTAGCCTGAAGTCTATATCTTTAAGCTTTGGGTAAGCTTCTAGCGCAAGTAGCTTGCTAACCATACTCAAATAAACGTTAAGTTTGAGAATTTTAAAGGTAACGTTAAAATACTTCTTCTTCCTAGATTAACACATGAGTATGCTTGAGATTGCAATGGTAATCACGGCTTTAATAAAACTATCTGGAGCTGGTTACCTTATTAGAGTATATCGGAAGACTAGGAGGAAATCATCGCTAATGTTTGCAACTGCCTTGGTAATGTACTCTCTACATACGTTCTCTGATCTCTTGGGTAATTACTTTTTGAATCAAATCTCGATAGCATTGACTTCAGCATTAATATTTAGCTCGATCTATTATCTTAGAAGTGAAGAGGAAAGTTTGGCTTCAAGATCAGTCCACATTTTGATGTCCTTTACCCCAATTATTGTTACCCTCTACACATGGTTGCTGTACAAGATAAAAATAGATTTTGAATTGTGGGGAATAACAGCAGTAAATTGGGGAGTCTCGGGGTTCTTTATATTGTTGTCTGGAATACTTGCCCTTGAACTCAGGAAAACTTTCAGTAAGGACATTCTATGGCTGGCACTTCCATTAATAGCGATAGGTGCTCATGAAATGGACTATCCCTTCCTTAGGCCTGTTCAATGGTTTACCCCGATAGGTTTCCTGCTTGCAGCAGCATTGGTTGTGCTCTTAGTCTATGGGATTGTTGTAGTTTTTGGAAGTGAAGTTTATTTCAAAGAAGAACACGCCAAGAGGCCAATCCAACTTAATTTATCCCCCGGAAGTGTTGTTATGACAACTCAAGAATTTAATAAGGTAATGCCAAGCCTTAAGGAATTCCCCACTCTAGCTTTTGTCAGGAACTTGAAACCTCCTGAGAACTGGTACTCGTACTTCATTACTCGGATTCAAGAAGATGAAAACACCCTTAATCCAACGAACTTGCCTAGAATGCTCGAGCTTTCCAGGAAGTATCTCCAGTCTGTTAAGAATGGTATAGTTGTCATTGACAGCCTTGAATACCTCTCGCTATACAATGGCTTCGAAAACACCCTCAAGTACCTTGCACTTATCAGAGATTACGCTCTCATAAATGGTGGGACACTAATAATAGTCACAGATAGGAAGATTTGGAATGAAAGGGAGTGGGCCCAATTAATGAGCTTGTTCTCCTAGCCCTATAGCTGAAATCACTTTGTTTTTAAGGTCTTCAAGAGTCCCTTCGTTCGCTATCACTATATCCGCCACTTCCTTTATCTTCGTTGTGCTGTAAAGTTTCTCCTCCCACTCGTCAAACTTTAGCAAATCCTCCAAAGAATTTATTCCCTTATCTTTTTCCGCCCCTCTTAACTTTAGCCTCTCAAACCTTATCTCAGGTCTGGCCTCTACGTAAATTAAAATTCCTCCCATCTTTTTTATTGCTTTCACTTCTCCCATGGACCTTACGCCATCAACAACTATATTCTTACAATGCCTAAGCTTATCTACCGCAAGCCTTATTAGAACGTCTTCTCCATACTTCTCCTTAAGAATCCTCCCCAGCTCAATCAAATTCTCCCTCGTTGGCTCACCCTTGAATTCGACTTCTGGAACCCAGGAATACCCTTGAGTGTTACCCGTTAAAATGTCAACTAAAGGCTCGCTACAGCTTATTCTACAAAATCCAAGTTCCTCCAAGATCTTTGCCACTGTAGTTTTTCCAGCCGCTATTTTTCCCGCAATTCCTATTATCAATGCTTCCACCCCCACCAGATAATCTTGGCACCATCAGTGGCCTCCATAAGGCCATCTCCAACCTGCTCCACAACATAATCTATTAGGTCTTCTTTTTGGAAAACTGCTGGTCTTGTTTCTCCAAATAAGTATTTGGTCTCAAAGTAACCTATTCCAAAGAATCTCATTGGATTTATCAAGATAACATCCTTCTCTACTTTGCAGCATTCTTGGAACTCTGAAATTGCAATTTCAACATTTTCATTTCTTGAAATTTCTGCCACAAAACTTGAATCTGGGAAAAATAGCTCCCTCAGAGGTCTATCAACGACTTTATAATTCAATTTAGGAAATGTGTATCTTATCCCATATACGCTTTGTTCCTTGAACATTAATTCTCCAAATCCCAGAAGGGCTGGAGCATTAAACGTGAGGAAAATCAATCCCTTCTCCTTCTTTTTAATTTGGGGCCAGTTTCTTGGTGGAAAGTTAAATTCCGCTTCAATTATTGGAATAAGGAAATCCAGACCATGCTCCTCTGCAAATTTTAGGCTCTTCTTTAAAGTCTCTCTTTTTACTAGCAAGTCAAGAGTAGTATAAACCGTCACAAGGTTAACTCCCAAGATTTCCCTCAGCTTTCCTATGACCAGACTACTTCCAATGATAACGCTTTTGTCAGTTCTATCGTGGGCTATTATGAAAAGTTTATCGCCTTCCTTGTCATACCTTATCTCATCTATCTCAAAGGGAGAGAGAGGCAGGCCGTGTTCCTTTCTTATTTGTATAATCAGCTCCTCTATCTCTTCCTTTGTTATCATTCTACCACCTCAGGGTATTGGAAATCCAAGGCCTTTTAGTATCATCCTAACAGCCAATATTGCCATAACTATTGAAAACATTCCCTTAAGGCTTTTAGCTCTCGTCTTTTTAGCTAGTCTAGCCCCAATTTGAGCCCCTATAATAAGCCCAGGAACGAGGAATGGGAGCCAGATGATCTGAACATTTCCTAGCATGTAATGCTTTATTGCCCCACTTAGGGAAGTGAACACTATTGCAAAGCTTGAGGTTGCCACGGCGTAGTGGATAGGCATTCCAAGCCAGGTTAGGAATGGGACGTTTATTATACCCCCTCCTACTCCCAGGAGGCCACTTGCTATTCCTGAGAAAAATCCTCCAACGGGTATTAATTTTTCATTGAGCTTAATCTCTTCTAACTTAACTTCGCTTGGCTCTACTGGCTTTTTCTTATACACCCTATATGCGACAAAAATCAAGGTTATACCGAAAATTACTTTGAGTTGATTCGATGGGAGAAAGGATGTCATCCAAGCTCCAATGTAGGCCCCAATTATTGCCGTACTCGCTAAAAGTATCCCCGCCCTATAGTGGATCCTTCGCTGTCTGGAGTATGCTATAGAGGAGCTGAGAGAGGTAAATACTATGCTTGCGCTTGAGGTTCCTATGGCACTGTGTATTTCAACTCCTAAAATGTTAAGGGTTGGGACTATTAGAAAGCCTCCACCAAGGCCAAACATAGCTGCAAGTATTCCTACAACTATTCCAACGAAAAAGAGAAATATCATTGCCTTCCCTCCTAGATCTCAAATGTTATTGCTTCTATTAAAGCAATTAGTGCCTCTAAATCTTTTACATTTAGCATCTCAACTTCACTGTGGAGATACTTCATTGGAACGCTCAAAGCCAAGACCTTGGACTTGTGCTGGAATACTGAAGCATCCGTTCCCCCACCTGTAACCCCTATCTGAATTGGAATGTTATTTTTCTCCGCGATTTCCCATACTTTCCTGGCCAAATCTCTTGAATAAATTGCTGAGTTGTCCACAGCCCTAATCACAGCCCCTCCTCCAAGTCTAACGTCTCCAGTCAGCTCAGAGCAACATGCAAAAGAGTCTATGGCAAATGCATATTCAGGGGAATACTTCTCTGCCAAAAACTTAGCCCCTTTCAAGCCTATCTCCTCTTGGACTGTGAATGCAAAGATGAACTTCCCACTTAACTCGTGGTCAACTAAATTCCTTATAGCTTGAACTAAAGCCACAACACCAAATCTGTCGTCTAAGCTTCTTGTGCTAACTATCTTGTTGTTCAAAACCGAGAAGTGTTTCTTAAATACGGCATAGTCAAGTGGCTTAACTCCCAGGGAGAGCGCCTCCTCTTTGCTTTCAGCTCCAATGTCTATTGTAAGCTGGTACCATGGGACTACATCTTTCACTCCTTTCACGTTGAGGTGTGGGGGAAGAGCTCCAATAACTCCATCTAATTTTCCATTTTCCGTTATAACATCAACGTGCCTCCCGTATAAAAGCCTGTCGTCAATCCCTCCGACTTTTCTAAATCTCAACTTTCCATCCTGGGTAATTCCAGTAATTAAAAGGCCAATCTCATCCATGTGGGCCATGAAAACCGCCTTTACTTCTCCCTCTCCAAGCTCCACAATTAGATTCCCGATTTCGTCAACTTTATAATCGGCATAGTCTTTTATCCATTCAATAATTTTCTCTCTAACTCTTTCCTCATACCCTGAAATCCCTGGGACTTGGGTTATCTCCTTTAGCATTTCAATTAGCTTCATCTTTCTCCCCCTCCTAAAGCATCTTTACACTTTCAATTGGCCTTATTTTTAACACTTCCTTATTTACTAAATCTTCGGGAACTATTCCTCTGAATATTGAGATGAGGTTTTCAACTGCCCTAAACCCTACATCTTCCTGAGCTTCTACAGCAAGCCCAGCATAGTGGGGAGTTAAAACAGTCTCCCACTCATACTTAAAGAGCTCATGCTCTCTAACAGGCTCATTCTCAAACACATCTGTTGCATAACCCTTCAATTTTCCTTGTTTTATGGCCTCCGTTATGGCCCTTTCATCAACCAACGCTCCCCTTCCAATGTTTACTAGGTATTTTCCTTCGAGCTTTTTCACACGTTCTTCGTTTATTATATGGTAGGTATCCTTCGTTAATGGGAGTGCAAGTATTACGATATCGCTCTTCTCCAACAATTCATCTATGTCCATGTAGGTAGCGTGAAGTTCACTTTCAACATCCACCTTCCTATGCCTTGACCAGTAGTAGAGTTCCACTCCGAAGGGAATTAGCCTTCTTGCAATTGCCTTCCCTATCGCTCCCATGCCAAGGATGCCAACCTTCTTTCCATACAAGCTTTCAATACCCTTAAAGCCAGTCCATATCTTCACATGACTCTCCCATTCTCCCCTTCTAATCAATTTATCAGCATAGTGGATTTTTCTCATTAGATTTATCAATAAACCAACTGCAAACTCAGCCACGGCTTCGCTTAACAGTCCCGAAACTTTTGTAACGTAAATCCCTTTTCTCGTGGCCTCTTCAACGTCAATATGATCATAACCAGCGGAATGACAACTTATAACCTTTAGTCTCTCAGCCTTTTCGAGAACATCTTTAGTTATCTTAGTAACGGGAGAAACTATAATCCCATCGAACTCGTGGATTTTATTCTTGAGCTCTTCCTCTGATGGATATGGAATAACCTCTACCTCGGCATACTTCTCAAGCTCTTCAAGCGCCTCCCTTTTCATTTTTAGAAGAACTCCAACTTTGGGTCTCATTTTACCACCATGTAGATGATCATCGAAAGGGGGTATAATAGTTTTTCTGAATGTTTGACAAATAAAATAGCAGAATGTTTTTATATTAAATGGACAGTTTGAGTAATTGATGCCTTATGATAGGCAGGAGTGATCGTTTTTGGATGTTCTAGTCTTATTCTCCTGATTTGTCTAACAAACCTTCTAGGAGGTGAAAGTTTTGGCAAGGGAAACTTGGGGGAGTAGAGTAGGTTTTGTTGCAGCTGCAATAGGAAGTGCTGTGGGACTTGGAAACATCTGGATGTTTCCAATGAGGGCAGGACTCTATGGAGGAGCTGCATTTCTCATCCCATATTTAGTTCTATTGTTTGCCGTGGGAGTAGTTGCCCTTACGGTAGAGTGGACGCTTGGAAGAGCAACAAAGGGCGGGCCAATTGAGGCGTTTGAAAAGACATTACCAGGTGGAAAATATCTAGGGATTCTGGTGAACGTAACTATCCTCATGATATTCGCCTTTTATTCCTTGGTGCTCGGATGGGTGATCAGATACTTCATAGCTTCACTAAGCGGTGAGCTAACAAGGATAGAACCAGATAAGTTCTTTAACGCCCTCGCCTTTAGCAGGGAGGCCCTCCTGTGGCTATTCGTAGTTATTGCATTAACAATAGCAATAGTAGCTATGGGTGTTCAGAGAGGAATCGAGAGGGCAAACAAGATCATGATGCCTCTTCTCTTCGTTCTCCTAATCGTGTTGGCAGTTAGGAGCGTTACACTACCAAACGCATACGAGGGCTTGAAGTTCTACCTACTACCAGATCTGAGCAAAATAGCAAGTGGAAAAACATGGATGATAGCACTCTCTCAGATGTTCTTCTCCCTAAGTGTTTTAGGGAATACAATGGTTGTTTATGGAAGCTATCTTAGAGAGGAGGACGACATACCGTTATCAGCAATCGCCACTGCATTCGGTGATACTGCAGTAGCGGTCACTGCTGGATTTATAGTCTTTCCAGCAGTCTTCTCATTTGGCCTTGAGCCCACAGCTGGCCCAGGGCTAGTGTTTGTAACCCTGCCAATGGTGTTCCAAAAAATGCCAGGAGGAATGATCTTCAGTGCATTGTTCTTCCTCTTGCTAATATTTGCAGGACTTTCTTCAACTGTTTCGATGCTTGAAGTTTATGTTGATTCTGCAATAACAAAGCTCAAAATCAGCAGAAAAAATGCCTCAGTGCTTTTAGGCTTGCTAACTTTCCTGGTGGGAGCACCTTCCGCACTTTATCCTGCCTACTTTGATTGGCTCATCAACATTTCAACCGTATACGTAGGTCCCCTAGGAGCATTAATAGCAGCTCTTGCCCTCATAAAGCTGGGAGTTGATAGAGCATATGAAGAACTCCAAAAAGGTGCCCTTATTAAAGTGCCAGAGCTCTGGAAGCCCTGGGTTAAGTTCCTATATCCAATAGTGATAGTGGTAATATACATCTCCCAATTCCTACTGGGGTGAGGAAAGTTGGATGTGGTTTACATAGCAGCCTTGATAGTAATCGTAATAGTCTATGGGCCTCTCTTGTGGGCTCTCTACAAGCTCTCAAAGGCTTCTTAATTTTCCTAAAACTTATTTAATTATTTTGCTGAGTTTCTAGTGGTGGATAACATGGGTGTTGAAGAGCACAAGAAGGAAGCACCAAAAACTTTCAAGTTTGGAGTTATAACGGTGAGCGATAAAGGGGCAAAGGGAGAAAGAGAAGACAAAAGCGGTCCACTCATAATAGAGGAACTCTCTAAGCTGGGGGAACACGTTTACTACAAAATAGTACCAGATGATAAGATCGAAGTATTAATAGCTCTTTTTGAGGCAATAAAGAGTGGAGCAGATGTAGTTGTAACTACGGGTGGAACTGGAATAACAAGGAGGGACATAACGATAGAGTCCATAAAGCCCCTCTTTGATAAGGAGCTGAGCTTTGGAGAGGTTTTTAGGGCCAAGAGTTATGAAGAAGTTGGGTATGCAACAGTTTTAACAAGAGCCACTGCAGGAATTATAAGAGGACAAGAAAGGATAGTCGTCGTGTTTTCCCTTCCTGGGAGCGTTAATGCCGTAAAAACTGGACTGGAAATAATAAAAAGTGAGGTCTTCCATATCCTAAAACATGCAAGAGAATGAAAAAGGCATAAAAACAATTAGGCTTTCCTAATTTAAAGGGGAAGAAAAATGAGAAAAGCAGTAGTTCTCCTAATAGCGATTACTTTATTCGTTAGGCCGGTTATATCTCAAGAAAGAGAAAAACCACTCGTTGTAACTAGCCTTCCTCCAGTTGCTTCAATAATAAAAGAGGCGCTAGGAGACAGTGTAGAAGTCGTTTATCTAGTCCCTCCCGGCGTTGAGCCCCACCAATACCAGCTCTCCCCAGAGCAGATAGCACTGCTGAAGAATGCCGATGTAATAGTAACCACAGGTCATCTGCCAGCAGAGAATAAAATAATCGAGCTAAAGAGCGAAGGAAGCATAGAGGGAATTGTCTTAGAGCCTAAAGATTACTCAGAATATGGGTTCAAATACCTACCAGAGAGGTGGTATGAGGGAAAGAATAACCCTCACGGAACATGGCTTGATCCAATGAACGCTCTAGCAATAGCTAAGGCAACTGCCGTTGCACTGTCCCAACTATATCCAGAGAAAGACCAAGAATTTTCTAAAGCATTTGAAAGATTTGAGGAAAAGGTAACAACAATAATAAAGGCATATTCTTCCATAGCAAAGGATAAAAAGGCCATAATAGAACTTCCATCTCAACAATATGCCCTTGAATGGTTGGGAATTGAGGTTATTAGCTCTATAAAGCCCGAAGCAGAAGGTCCAGCGAAATCCATAGATGAGCTCTCCACATTAAGGCCAGATATAATTGTTTATGATGAGAATACGCCAGACGTGTTAAAAAATGCAGCCTATGAACTCTCAAACAGGCTAGGAGTTCCCCTGGCGAACATAACTGTGCTGTGGACGGATAAGAATTACACCGAAGTTCTAATCCAAAATTCAAAGTCAGTAATAGGTGCCCTAAAGGAAGAAAAGAAAGTTGTCGTTAAAGAAGGTAACGAGAAAGTCCAGTACATAGCTATTTCTCTCTTAACGGGCCTAATAGTTGGAGTCTCCATAGGGGTTGTCATCAGGAAGTGTCCAGTGTTCTGAGGTAGATTTATATTCTCCCTTCCCAACTTTTATCCTTGGGATGAAAAGATGGAAATTGGAGTGGTAGGAAAACCAAATGTAGGGAAATCAACATTCTTCTCAGCCGCCACCTTGGTTGATGTGGAGATAGCAAATTACCCCTTTACCACGATAAACGCAAACGTTGGAGTTACCTACGCGATAACCGAACATCCATGTAAGGAGCTTGGCTGCACGCCAAATCCTCAAAACTATGAGTATAGAGAGGGATTAGCTTTAATTCCAGTGAAAATGATTGACGTCGCTGGTCTAGTCCCAGGAGCTCACGAAGGGAGGGGGCTTGGCAACAAGTTCTTAGATGACTTAAGAATGGCCTCTGCCCTAATTCACGTTATAGATGCCACGGGGAAAACAGATGAAGAGGGCAGGCCCACAGATTTTCATGATCCAGTGGAAGACATAGAATTCCTAGAAAGGGAGATTGATTACTGGATCTATGGAATACTAAAGAAGGGGTGGGAGAAGTTTGCAAAGAGAATAAAGCTTCAGAAAATGAAAATTGAAACCGCGATAGCGGAGCACTTAAGCGGAATTGGAGTTACTGAGAATGATGTGTGGGAGGCTATGCATAGGCTTGGCCTTCCAGATGATCCTACCGCTTGGAGTGACGAGGACTTGCTGAGCTTTGCCTCGGAGATTAGGAAGATAAACAAGCCAATGATAATAGCGGCAAATAAGGCAGATGCAGCTAGTGATGAGGATATAAAGAGATTAAAGAGAGAAGGAGAAAAGAGAGGATACATTGTAGTCCCCACCTCAGCCGCCGCTGAACTAACCCTTAGAAAAGCGGCAAAGGCTGGGTTTATTGAATACATCCCAGGATCTAGTGATTTTAAAATACTCAAAGAAATGAGTGAAAAGCAGAAAAAGGCCTTAATGTTAATCAAGGAGAGAGTTTTAGATAGGTTTGGCTCAACTGGAGTTCAAGAGGTAATAAATAAGGCAGTATTTGAGCTCCTAAAGCTGATTCCAGTGTATCCGGTGCAGGATGAGAATAAGCTAACGGATCAATTTGGAAATGTCCTTCCACATGTGTTTCTAATGAAAAAGGGCTCAACTCCCAGGGATCTAGCATTTAAAGTTCACACCGATCTTGGTAAGGGATTCCTCTATGCAATAAACGCTAAAACAAAAAGAAGAGTTGGAGAAGACTACGAGCTTCAATTCAACGATATAATAAAGATTGTTGCAGTTACCAAGTGACCTCTTTTTTTCTTCACTTCTTAAGCTTGAAGCTCATTGCTTGTTTTTGTTGGATCTCTTGTGCCTTCTTTGCTAGCTCAGCTGCTCTCTTCTGAAGCTCGTTGAGAGCTTCCTGGGTCTTTCTTATTGCTTCATCGTACTCTTTGATCCTCTCATCCAGATATTTAATTGCATCTTCAAGCGTCTTCTCAACTGCATATCCAGAACCAACGCTGATTATTGCGTTGTTCTTATCCACTATCTTTCCTTTAAGAAAAGACCCAGCACCTATAGGAACTAGAATTTCAGGATTCTCATCCTCAATTTTCATTAGGTTTTCCAGAGTTTCCTTTACAGTTTGAACCTCCGCCTGTGCTAAGCTGAGAAGCTCCAAATTTTGGGCCAAAAGCTGAGCTTGGGCCTGTACAACTTGGTACTCATAAGCAACCTTTTCCAATTCCTTATTGTTTTCCATCTTAATCACCCAATAAAAAAATAATTAAAGCTCGAGGCTGAGCCTCCTAACAACTATGTCTTCCGCTTCTTCTGGCCTAATTTCCTTGATTTCCTTGATGAATATCTTGTTCCTCTTCACTTTGTGCTTGCTTCCTATGTCTGAGTATACGAGCTCCTTTACGTCTTCCTCCTTTATTCCCCTGTACTCCTTGGTGAACTTAAACTTCCTCCCATTCTTTTCAAAATATCCGTGAACGCGGAAGACCTTCACCTTCATCGGCTCACCTCCTTCATATAAATCCTAATGCCTCTTCGATCTTAACAATTTCAGGACCAGTAGTTAGATGACCAACGACAACTCCGTAAGAGTTCGCTAACATACAGGAACCAACGTAGGGAACGCCCATGTTAGCCGTTCCAACATACACGTCAACCTTAAAGAGATCTGAAAGCCACTCTAACTCCTCATCAGTGGCCTCTGGGTGGACGAGCCCTCCCTTGTTTGTGACTACCCCAGCGCTACCAACAGCCACTATTCCTGCAATAACTCCCCTCTCAACTTCAACTCCTAAGATGTCCCCGATTTTCTTAGCTTCTTCCCTTGAAAACTTTGAGCTTACTAGCGCTCCCTTGTCATTGGTTAGGATTAAGTTACCGAGGGCAGTATACTTGGTTTGGAAGGGAACAACTTCTGTATCAATACCATATTCCCTAAAAGCATTTTTTATTTTTTCCAGCTCAGAATCCCACACATACCAAGGGACTATTATTGCGTTGGAATTTCCAGCTCCCAATACTCCAATTATTCTAGACTTCATTAAGCTAGCCTCAACAACGGGAACTTTAAGGACTTCCCTAATAACCTCTAACTTCTTCTCCTGAAGCCCTTCCCTAATTAATACAACTTTGTCAGTAGCTATCCCAAACACGCCGAGATATGGAGAATTTTCAAAGTCGAGCTTTTCTATGTGCATTAATATCACCTATTGGGAGGGGGAAGTCAGGCGAGAGTAACGTAGGCTATCCTGACAGTTTCTTCCCCCTCCCTCTTCTCTTCCTCAACTTTTACCTTAACCCTAAGCTTGCTTGGGGGCTTCTCTATTCCCCTCTCCCAAATCTTCTCGTTAACTTTAGGATCAATTATAACCTCTTGAGCTTTTGCATGCCTTGCTACGAATTCTCTAACGAACTTCACTGCCCTCGGAGCCCTCTTCCACCTGGGAACTATCTTCTTTATTTTCTTTATCGGAACTGTGAATATTACTTCCTCCCCGGCCTTAATTGCCATTTTCATCACCTCACTCCTTTAGCTTAGTCCTCCTCCAGTATCTCCTCTTCGGGTGAGTTAGTACTCTCCTATTAGTCTTTACAATAACCCACACGGGAACTCTTCTGTTCTGCTTAAGGGCCTTAGCAAGCCTGAGCTTCTTTGCAAGGGGCTTGTTCCTCGCCATCTTAATCCCTCCCGTATGATTTTAATCAGAATGTCTGTTCACCTTAGCGGAAGGAAACTTAAAAGGATTTCGCATTAAGGTTAAAGTTTAAATGAAGTTTTATAGATTTGAAATAGGGTGGCACAAATGGGTGTCGAGAAAGTCCCAAAATACGACATTCCAGTTAAGAAAGTTGAGTACGTTTTTATAGAACTCGATAAGATGAAGCCCCACGAACAGTTAGTTCAAAGAGAGCTGGAAGACTTTATAGAGAGTGTCACTGGCTCTGGAATATTCTGGAAGCCAATGCTTCTAGCCAAAATCCCAGGAACTGATGAATATTTGATTGTAGATGGTCACCACCGTTGGGCAGGCCTACAAAAGCTCGGTGCCAAGAGAGCTCCTTCAGTGATCTTAGATTACTTTGATGAAGGAGTTAAAGTCTACACCTGGTACCCAGCATTCAAAGGAGATGTAAATAAGGTGATAGAAAGACTAAAGGCCGAAGGACTTGAGGTCATTGAAGATGAAAAAGCAGAAGAAAAGGCCGAAAAAGGGGAAATAGCATTTGCCTTAATTGGTGAGAAAAGCTTTGCCATCCCAGGAGGGTTAGAGGAACAGAAGAAGGTTAGCAAGGTTCTAGACGAAATGGATCAGGCAAAAGAAATCGAACTAGTATATTATGGCCTAAAGGAAGATGCAAAGGCAGACATGGAAAAGGGGGAAATAGACTACGTCTTCATAAGGAAGGCCCCAACTAAAGAAGAAGTCATGGAGCTCGTGAAGAGAGGAGAAGTGTTCTCTCCAAAGACTACAAGGCACGTTCTACCCTTCATCCCAGACAAGATTGATGTCAAGCTTGAAGACCTCTTCTAATCGAAAATTGTATAACTTCCTTTTTCCATATTTTCTTGGTGCTCCATTATGAGGACCTCAAAGCTTGCAGTTAAGCTGTTAAAAAGCGAAAGTGGAATTGTTTATTATGACCCAATATACCATGGCAGAACTCTAAAGATCATAGGGATTGATAACGATCCAATAGAGGTCATGGAGTATTTGCTCAGGCAGTACAAGGAAGAAAAGAAGTACTCAATAATCGTTTTTGACACTTCCGGAGAGTTTCCCACCACAATGTTTGAAAAGGTTGTAAGGATTGAAGAAGGAAGACCTGCAGGATTAGATCCATTAAAAATGGCCAAAATGGGAATTATAAATGACCCATATTCTGCCGTAACAATAGTTCAAACAATTTATGAACTCGATAGGGCGTTAACTGATAAGTTATACGCGGACTTTATCGCTGGAAAAGTAAATTCCATTGAAGAAGCACTAAAAGCAAAGAAGGAATATAGTGAGGTAATAGCCGAAAGCTACACGGATTTAGATGGAATACTATTTTCGGGAGATCCAATAGTTATACCAGACACAGCCCTTATCGATCTAAGTGGATTGAAGAGCATTACACTCACAGGAATTGCATTCCTCGTACTAGCGGTAGCCTTGGAGAATAGGAGGAACATTGTATTTGGCCTTCATGACTTCGCAGTTTTGGGGTTCACTCCCGCAGGTAGCGCTGCAGTTCCCTTACTCACAAGACCTGCAAGGAGGAGAGTCGCCATAGTTGGAACTAAGTATGCCCTAGATTTCGTTTTGTCAACCCCTGGGCCTACTTTGGTACTCTACAACGATCCAGAGGTTCAGTCAATGATATATGAATCCCAGGGTGTGCCAAGTGGATTTAGGAGCTTTGTTTACAAGGGAGAAGGGGCCTACATTTGGAGGAGTCCCGAGACAGTTAACGTTGAGTTTGGAAAACTTCTATCCCAGGGTGAGGAAGGTTCTTAAATATTCCTCTGAAGTTAGAGCTGAGGTGGTGAAGATGCAAAACATTCCACCCCAAGTCCAGGCAATGCTTGGGCAATTAGAGAGCTACCAGCAGCAACTCCAACTCGTTATTCAGCAGAAGCAGAAGGTTCAAGCTGATTTAAATGAAGCTAAAAAGGCCCTTGAGGAAATTGAAAAGCTCACTGATGATGCTGTAATTTACAAGACCGTTGGCACGTTGATAGTTAAAACGACAAAAGAAAAAGCTTTACAGGAACTTAAGGAGAAAGTAGAAACTCTTGAAGTTAGGCTTAATGCGCTAAACAGGCAAGAGCAGAAGATAAATGAAAAGATAAAGGAGCTCACTCAAAAGATTCAGGCAGCCCTAAGACCTCCAACCGCTGGATGACTTCTTTTATTATTTTTGTTTTCTCTGGTGGTTGATATGAAAAAAGTTATTCACATCGGACTTCCAGAGCTAAGCGAGGAAGAATTGATTAGGGTTGGAGAGATAGGGCAGAAGATAATAATCAATTATATATTTGACCACTTAGCTAAGAGCGAGGTTAGGGATTTAGAGGTTACTGCGAGGATAAACAGGGGAGAAACACTCGATTTAGAGCTTGAGGTTTATGTTGAGGTCCCCATATTTGTCAAAGTTGATGTGGAATCTCTAATAGAAGAAGCTCTCGATAAAGCCTACGAAGCTATAGAAGACTACTTAAGGAGGATATCAAATGAAAGGGGAGAGAAAGCTCAAAGAACTTCTGAAGAGCCTTAACAAAGATGAAAGAATAATTATACTCTGCCATCACAACGCCGATCCAGATGCATTAGGCTCTGCCATAGCGCTTTCCAGGCTCCTCCTTCACCTGGGATTTAAGAATGTTAGAATTGGGATAGCACAGAGTATTGCAAGCTATGCAAGGAAGCTTACCCTTTTCTCTCCCGTTCCAATTGAAAAAGATCCCATTATTCAGGAAAAGTACGTGTTCATTGTGGACACATCTTCTCTAGAACAGTTGGCCCCAATTGATATTCCTCCTTCATCTTACCTAATTGTAATTGATCACCATACAGAGAAAGAGAATCCAATACCAGCTGACATTTCACTCTTAGATCCCACAAAAACATCAACATCCGAGATTGTATGGGAAATTTTCAAAAAGTATAAGTTTTCAGATGAAGAATCGGCAAAAGCCCTCTTAGCTGGAATAGTCTCAGATACCTCCAACTTTAGATATGCAAACGCGAAAACATTTAAGACGGTGTATGAAATCTTGAACCTTTATGAGATCTCTTTGGGTGAGATATACCAGTTGATAGCACCAGTTTCCGATGAAAACATTGAGCAGGCTAAGAGAGTTGCCGTGCTAAAGGCGTGCCAGAGAATGCAGATTCACAAGTTCAGGAAGTTCATAATAGTAACCTCCAAGGTCTCGGCATATGAAGCTCTAGTGTGTAAAGTCTTTGTAAACCTAGGAGCTGATGTTGCCATAGTGGGTAGCGAAAAGAAAGGAGAAGTTAGAATTTCGGCTAGAGCAAGAGAGAATATAGTAAAGATGGGCCTCCACCTGGGAAAAATTATGGAGAAAGTTGGGGACATAATAGATGGGGCTGGAGGAGGGCATGCAGGAGCTGCTGGAGCAAACGGGAAGAAGAATTTAGATAAAGCAATGAAATTCCTTGTAAAAGAGATTAAGAATGAACTGAAAAAGATTTCGGGGTGAGAAAATGGCAAAATGTCCCATTTGTGGAAGCCCTCTAAAGTGGGAAGAGCTCATAGAGGAAATGCTCATTATTGAGAATTTCGAAGAGATAGTAAAGGACAGAGAAAGATTCCTTGCCCAGGTTGAAGAGTTCGTTTTTAAATGCCCAGTCTGTGGAGAGGAGTTTTACGGAAAAACACTGCCAAGGAGAGAAGCCGAAAAGGTATTTGAACTCTTAAATGACTTTAAAGGTGGGATTGACTGGGAAAACAAAAGAGTTAAGCTTAAGCTAAATGATTTGTTGGCCTTAGAGACAATGCTTGAGGAGTGGGACAGAAGAGTTAAGAGGTGAGCCCAATGTGGGACACGAGTAAAGATTACAGACTCCTCGTTGCTGAAAAGGCCGTGGAGCTCTTCTTAAGAACAATCGAGGGGGCAAAGTTTAGAGGACAGTGGGATAAGAAGAAGGCCGTGCAACTTGCAAAAGAGATGATCCCAGACATTCAAGCCCTTAGATATAGCTACATAGATCCAGAAGAGCTCGTTGATACTCCACAAATAAAATCTCTAAAGGAGAAAGCACAAGGCATAATCGAGGCCCTCGGAGGAGAAGATTGGCATCACAAGTTTTTGTCCCAGGCCACAAAAGAAGAGAGGGAGAAGGTAGAAGAGCAGGTAGCAAAGATAAAGTTCTTCCTCAACACGATACTTAGGCTTGACAAAAGGCTAAAGCTAGGGAAGATAAATGATCCAGTTATTGCAGTTGACATTGTTGTTGGAGAAGTTATGAGCGTAGGAAAGCATCCAAATGCTGATAGGCTCTTGGTAACCAACGTAAACATTGGAAACAGAGCTATAACAGTAGTTACAAATGACTTAACCGTAAAAGAAGGCAACAGAGTTGCTGTAGCATTACTGACTCCAAGGAACTTTTTCGGTGTCGTAAGCGAAGGAATGTTCTTAGGAGCTGGGGAAGGAGTTTTAAAGGACGTTAAGGGAGAAATAGGCGGACTACCAAAGGGCATTCCATTGGAAGCACTAAAGGAAACTAGAAATGCTGTTGAAGCTTTTCTGAAGGGATGAAACATGAAGGCCGAGATAAGTAAAGCTATAGACAGGGGAAACTACATTAAGTATCCACTATTTGAGAGGGAACTCCCGGAAGGTAGCTATGCCCAAATAGTTGAAATAAAACCAAAGAGTAGAGTGGGCAAGCACTATCACAAGTTTCAGTACGAGCTCTTCTACATAATAAGTGGAGAAGCAAAGCTGGGAATTGGAAATGAGGAATACCACGCAAAACCAGGAGATATTTACCTAGTCAAGCCAGGAGACGTTCACTGGGTGGAAAATAATTCAGAGGAGAGCTTTAAGCTACTCGTTGTTAAGTTGAACTTTAGAGGAGAGGACACTGTCTGGCTTTAACTTTCCTTTGTTGGGACTTCAATGATAACTTCCCCTTCCTTGGCCAACAAAACTCTTATTTTCTCTGCACTCTTCGGTATTGAAATTCTAACCACTTGCTTGTTGTTCACCTTTTCATATGAAGGTGCACTGTAAACGATCTCTCCATCAACCTCAACTTTCTCAATGCAGATTTTAGATCCAGGGCAAGGCTCCTTATAGATAATTATTCCATCTATGAAGTCCCCCGATATCTCCCCATAAAAAACTACGTTCCCTTTTTCAATTTCAAAATCATATTTTGGAACGAGGGCATATATGAGTAAGCCCGATATTAGGAAAGATGCTCCTAAGAGAGCTATAGTTTCTCTCTTGTTTATCTCTATTTTTCTTCCTCTAACAGGAGTCACTGCCTCTGGCATATTCTTGTATCCTAAGAGCTCGTATACATTAGCGACAATTCCAATAATGCTCCCCACTATTACCGGATAGAGGAGTATCGCATACAGCAATAATTCCCTAGATGTTAGGAAGTTCTCTTCACCAGTTACCTCGTAAAAGTTTTCAAGGATAATTCTCCTCAGTATTGCGATGAGAGCAACAAACGGATAGTTTAAAATGGTGTACACGAAGATAAGTTTTGAAAAGCTAGTAATGGACAATGCTATTCTTTCAGCTCTTAACAGAATTAAAACCGCAACAACTTGAAATATTGAGATCACGAATATCAGAAGAGCTAACTTAAACGACCTCTCATCTACGAGCTCCTTCCATCTATAGAGACCATACAAGTAAACAATACCCCCTATTATGGAAAGCACCCTTCCCGTTCCTGGGAGGTATGAGAGCAACGCCAATAGGGAGCCAATGAACAATATTGTCTTTATATCACACACGTAAGTTTTAACTTCATTAGTTGTGGCCATGTTCTATGATTGCCTAAATTTTATTTATAATATTTTCGTTAAAAGGTTTACAACTAAAAGTGAATGGTAACGAGATACTGTTAGGATAAGCGGTAGGGCGTTAGGTTTAAGTTTCTGATAATTTTTCAGAAAAAGAAGGGAGAGAAATGAAGGCTGAGAGCATTCTATACTCACTGATTTCAGTCTTAAAACCTTTTCGCCGCAACAAAATCCCACCAGAAAAGAAAATCAGAGCAGTAGAACTATACCTGCGAGGCCTCAGCTACAGACAAGTCGGAAAAATCCTCAAAATCAGCCACACAACAGTCTGGGAGGCAGTTCAAAAACTAGCAGAAGCAGTTTACCAGCCAACACTCCTCGCAGTAAGAAAACAGAGGAATTTTATCGCAGTTGATGAGACTGTCGTAAAAATCAACGGGGAGAAGAGATTTCTCTGGGCTGCACTTGACGTTGAGAGCAGGGAAGTTCTCGCAGTCTGGATTACAACAACCAGAAACTGGTGGATTGCTAGAGACTTCATTCTGGTTGTTTTGAAATCCTGCAAAGGACAGCCTGTTTTTCTGGTTGATGGTGGGAAGTGGTACAAGTCTGCTTTTAAATCCCTTGGACTGGATTTTGTTCACGTAACCTTCGGGCCGAGGAACTGTATTGAACGCTGGTTCAGGACTTTAAAAGAAAGAACAAAGCGTTTCTGGAATAATTTCAGGGCTAGAGACTGGAGGAGGGTTCACAGGTTTGTTTTTCTGTTTGCGTTCTGGTATAATTTTGTTAGGTTTCATTCTCGGTTTGGTTGTCCGCCTGGTGATGTGACTGAGTGGCTTCAAGAGGTGATGCCCCAGTTATCCTGACAGTATCGGTAACGATGACGAAATCCTTATAAACCCTCTTTAAATGAGTAAATAACGACCTGTGCGGTGGTAGTCTAGCCTGGTCTAGGACGCCACCCTGCCAAGGTGGAGACCCGGGTTCAAATCCCGGCCACCGCACCACAATCTTTCTCTTCTTGATGTGGAACCCACCCTTGGCTGAATGATGATGAGGCCTCGTGGGTTCCGAAGTTTTTATAAACAACTTTCTGATGATATCTTTTCGGGTGCCCCGGTGGCCTAGCCTGGATAGGGCGCGAGGCTGCGGACCTCGAGGTCCGGGGTTCAAATCCCCGCCGGGGCGCCAATTACCTTTCCTTGAAGCCATCCCATTCCATAAACTGCTGCATCTTTTTCAATTTCTCCTTTTACGCGTTCTTTAAGAACGAAGGCTGGAACTAATCCTAGAGGTTCTATGGAGATTTTTAAGAGATACCCATCTTTTCCTAAAACATTGACCTCCCTAAATTCTTTTACATGTCCAGTAAAGATGTAATCGTCAATAAAACCACCATTCAATGTTCCTGGGAGCAACACTTCTGCTTCACTCAAATCAATAACGATGTTTTCCCCACCAGGCCCCTGAACTTCTTTCCGAGCGTCAACACCTACCTTTAAAAAGTATAAAAGAAGGCCCACACCAACTTTAGCATTTTCTCTCCTTACATATTCATCTTTTTTCATGAGGTAATCCACCGCAAAAAACGTTATTTGCGGACCATATTCGTTCGAAACTTCACAAACAATATCCCCTTCCGGCCACTCTTTCCATTCTAGAACTTTCAGTATTCTCGCTTCAACTTCAACTAGATCTTCAAGCATGGGATAAGTTGTCAATAGAACATTCTTTTCATCCGTGACAACTCTGAAGGTTATAACACCTAAAGGAACATCGTATATCTTTAATTTTAGTTTCTTCTTTATTATTCTACCTTTTTCAAAAACAACACTTCCCACTTGCTCTCCTTTCATTGATAGTATTTCTGATAATCTTTCTGCGTATCCTAAAACTGTGTCTAAGTGACTTCCATGAGGTATACCCTGAATTAGCTCAACCTTATTATCCTTCTTGATAAACATCGAAAATCACCGAGCATTGTTTTTGCTATTAAGTTTTTTAAGTATTTTGATGCCTACAAATTTTTGTACTTCTTATTATTCCTAGGAGATATTGGCCAATTAACAAATATACTAAACTCTACTAATGTTGTAAAATATTTTTGCTTTCGTCAACATTTAATAGAACTAAAACAATAAATATGTTGGTGACCTCTATGTATGGCAACTGGGGTAGATTTATACGTGTAAACCTTTCTACCGGAGATATTAAGGTAGAAGAATACGACGAAGAATTGGCTAAGAAGTGGCTTGGAAGTAGAGGTTTGGCCATATACCTTCTTCTAAAGGAAATGGATCCAACTGTAGATCCCTTAAGCCCCGAAAACAAGCTTATCATCGCCGCTGGTCCTCTAACTGGAACAAGCGCACCAACCGGTGGAAGGTACAATGTCGTAACAAAGAGTCCCCTAACTGGATTCATAACTATGGCAAATTCCGGTGGGTACTTTGGAGCTGAGCTGAAGTTTGCAGGTTACGACGCCATTGTTGTTGAGGGTAAGGCGGAGAAGCCCGTTTATATTTACATCAAAGACGAGCACATTGAGATTAGAGATGCTTCCCACATATGGGGCAAGAAGGTTAGCGAGACTGAAGCCACAATAAGGAAGGAAGTTGGAAGCGAGAAAGTAAAGATAGCATCCATCGGCCCTGCCGGTGAGAATTTGGTCAAGTTCGCGGCAATAATGAATGATGGACACAGAGCGGCTGGAAGAGGTGGAGTGGGAGCTGTAATGGGAAGCAAAAACCTTAAGGCAATAGCAGTTGAGGGAAGCAAAACCGTCCCAATAGCTGACAAGCAGAAGTTCATGCTTGTTGTTAGAGAAAAGGTAAACAAGCTTAGGAATGACCCCGTTGCTGGAGGAGGACTTCCAAAGTACGGAACAGCTGTTCTAGTGAATATAATTAACGAAAACGGGCTATATCCAGTCAAGAACTTCCAGACTGGTGTTTATCCATATGCCTACGAGCAAAGCGGTGAAGCAATGGCTGCCAAGTATCTAGTTAGAAATAAGCCATGTTACGCTTGTCCAATTGGATGTGGTAGAGTAAATAGATTACCAACAGTTGGAGAGACAGAAGGTCCAGAATACGAGAGCGTTTGGGCCCTGGGAGCTAATCTGGGAATTAACGATCTCGCATCAATAATAGAGGCAAACCACATGTGTGACGAGCTTGGACTTGATACAATATCAACTGGTGGAACTCTGGCCACTGCAATGGAACTTTATGAAAAAGGCCACATAAAGGATGAAGAGCTCGGAGATGCTCCACCCTTCAGGTGGGGCAACACCGAGGTTCTCCACTACTACATAGAAAAGATAGCAAAGAGGGAAGGCTTTGGTGATAAGCTCGCTGAGGGAAGCTATAGACTGGCTGAGAGCTATGGACACCCAGAACTTTCCATGACCGTTAAGAAGTTGGAGCTACCAGCTTATGACCCAAGGGGAGCAGAGGGGCATGGTTTAGGTTATGCAACAAACAACCGTGGTGGATGTCACATTAAGAACTACATGATTAGCCCTGAGATCCTCGGATACCCATACAAGATGGATCCACATGATGTTAGTGACGATAAGATCAAGATGTTAATCCTATTCCAAGACCTCACGGCATTGATAGACTCAGCAGGCCTATGTCTCTTCACAACATTCGGCCTTGGAGCTGACGATTACCGTGACCTCCTCAATGCCGCTCTAGGATGGGACTTCACAACCGAAGACTACCTCAAGATAGGAGAGAGGATATGGAATGCTGAAAGACTGTTCAACCTTAAGGCAGGCCTAGACCCAGCAAGAGATGACACTCTACCAAAGAGGTTCCTCGAGGAGCCAATGCCAGAAGGTCCAAACAAGGGACACACAGTTAGACTTAAAGAGATGTTGCCAAGATACTACAAGCTTAGAGGATGGACTGAAGACGGGAAGATTCCAAAAGAGAAGCTTGAGGAGCTTGGAATCGCTGAGTTCTATTGAACTCTTCTTTTCAATTAACTTTTTATTTCCTTCTGGGGGATTTGTAATATGCAGGTGAAATTATTTGCAACCCTTATAGAGTTCACTGGAAAGAGAAAACTTGAGATTCACGGCCCAAAGACCGTGAGAGAGCTTTTAGATAAGCTTGAAGAGATGTTCCCAGGGTTCAAAAAAGAGCTAGAGCAGGGATACATGATTTTAGTCAATGGAAAGAACATAGAGCATCTTCAGGGCCTCGACACTCCACTTTCAGATGATGACACAGTGAGCATTTTCCCTCCAGCTGGTGGTGGATGAAGTGGAAAAGGAGTATACATTTACACTCTGGGATGGGAAAGTTGTAATAAAACCGAAGCTCGACATGAAGTACCTCTACCTAGAGATAACTAGCAGGTGCAACTTGAGATGCGAGATGTGCTTTAAGCAGCACTGGGAAGATGAAGAGGGAGATATGGACTACGATCTCTTCCTCAAAATTCTTGACGATGCAGAGAAGTTTCCCGAGCTAAAGATGATATACTTCGGAGGCATAGGTGAACCTACAGTTCACCCAAGGTTCATGGATATGGTGAGAGAAGTAAAGAAGAGAGGCTTTGCCCTGGGAATTAGCACCAATGGAACCCTTTTAACGGATGAAATGCTCAAGGAGCTTGCAGAGCTTGGCGTTGATTTAGTTTATTTCTCCATGGACGTTTTACCCACAGCTCAAAATGTGGTAACTCTCGGGCACATTCTAGCGGGAGTTACTGCGGAGAAAATAAAGAAACTCGTAAAGTATAGGGAAGAAGTGGGAACCCACAAGCCAAGCATAGGTGTTGAAGTTGTGGTTACAAAGGAAAATTACAAGCAGTTGCCAGAGCTCGCTAGGTACCTTCTAAACCTTGGCGTTGATGCAATGTTAGTTTCAAACCTCCTTCCCTTAACCCCAGAGCAGGTGAACGACATAGTATACGACGGGAGCATTGATATGACTCCCATAGTTAATGAGCTCTACAAAATAGCTCACAATGGCCTCTACATCAAACTACCATACTTCGAGTTGAAAACTGAGAGGGTTTGCGACTTCGATGAAAATAAAGTGGCTGTAATTAGATGGGATGGTGAAGTTGTCCCTTGCTATAGGTTCTTGCACACGTACAGGGAATACATATTTGGAAGGGAGAAGAAAGTGAATACTTACTCCTTCGGCAATGTAAGAGAGAAGAGCTTGGCTGACATATGGACGAGCGAAAGGTACACATGGTTCAGGTTCATAACGAAGAACTATCTATACCCCTCCTGTACCGATTGCTCTCTAAGAGATGCGTGCGACTTCGTGAAGACAACCGACATTGACTGCTGGGGTAATGAGCCAAGCTGTGCCGATTGCCTCTGGTCAAGGAGAATAGTCATGTGCCCAATACCCCAGTACAACTTTGGAAAGTTCCTCTAGCCTTATAAAAGGAGCGGCCTTTATTAAAGTGGTGAACCCTATGGACTGTGGAAAGGACTATTGTGTTAAGGATTTGTCCCTTGCAGAGGAAGGTTGGAAGAAAATTGATTGGGTTTCTAGGTTTATGCCCGTTCTTCAATACATAAAGAGAGAATTTGAAGAAAAGAAACCCTTTAAAGGCGTAAGAATAGCAGCAACTCTCCACTTGGAAATGAAGACTGCATTTCTCCTTCTTACTCTAAAAGCTGGCGGTGCTGAAGTTTCTGCAGCCGCAAGCAATCCACTGAGCACTCAAGATGACGTAGTCGCCGCCCTGGCAAAGGCCGGAGTTAAAGTTTACGCCATAAGAGGGGAAAGCAGAGAGCAATACTATGAGTTCATGCACAAGGCCCTGGATATAAGGCCAAACATAATAATAGACGACGGAGCCGACATGATAAGCCTAGTCCACAAGGAGAGGCAGGAAATGCTGGATGAAATATGGGGAGGAAGTGAAGAAACGACCACGGGGGTCATAAGGCTAAGAGCCATGGAAAAGGCTGGAATTCTCAAGTTCCCAGTTATAGCGGTGAACGATTCTTACATGAAGTACCTCTTTGATAACCGTTATGGAACTGGCCAGTCCACCTGGGACGGAATAATGAGAGCTACAAACCTCTTAATAGCTGGGAAGAACGTTGTCGTTGTAGGGTACGGGTGGTGTGGTAGAGGAATAGCTATGAGAGCTAGGGGGCTTGGGGCTACCGTAATAGTGGTTGAAGTTGATCCAATAAAGGCCCTGGAAGCGAGGATGGATGGATTCTTAGTTATGGATATGAAGGAAGCAGCAAAGATTGGGGATATCTTTGTTACAGCCACTGGGAATATTAAGTGCATCAGGAGAGAACACTTCGAGTTAATGAAAGATGGAGCAATTATGGCAAATGCAGGGCATTTCGATGTAGAGATATGGAAGCCAGATTTGGAAAAACTTGCTGTCGAAATTAATAATCCAAGGCCTAATGTTACCGAGTACAAGCTCAAGGATGGAAGAAGGTTATATTTGCTGGCAGATGGAAGGCTTGTAAACCTTGTTGCAGCTGATGGCCATCCAGCGGAGATAATGGACATGAGCTTTGCCCTTCAAGCAAAGGCAGCTGAGTATATAAAGGACAATCACGAAAGGCTCGAGCCAAAAGTTTACATTCTTCCCAGGGAAATCGATGAAATGGTGGCAAGAATAAAGCTGGAGTCAATGGGTATAAAAATTGAGGAGCTCACAGAAGAGCAGAAAAAGTACCTTGAAAGTTGGGAACATGGAACCTAGCAAAAAAGTTATTACCTTGCTTTCATAATTTTTTATCATGGAGGAAGAAATTGACATCAGAGAGTCTTTAGCTAATGGTGAGGATTTGGAGAAGATTTTAGTTATGGCAAAATATGATGAAAGAATTCTGGAAGAATTAATAAAATTGTTAGATGATGATCTCTGGACCGTTGCAAAGAACTCGCTGACAATTCTTGTAACATTGGCTAAAACAAGGAAAGAGTTGTATGAACCTCTGGTTAAGAAGCTTTTTGTTATGCTTAAAAAGAGTGAATCAATACCACTAACCCAAGAGGTTGCCAGGGCACTAGGACAAATAGCAAAAGAAAGACCCCAACTAATTAGATCCCTAGTCCCAATATTGTTCGCAAACTACAGGATAGGAGACGCAAAGATCAAGATAAACCTCAGCTATGCTCTAGAAGAGATAGCGAGGGCAAATCCCGAGCTTATGAGAGATATCGCTAGAGACATCTTCTCGATGTTATCATCAAAAAATAGAGAGGAGAAACTTGCCGCGTTAAATTTCATCGAAGCTATGGGTGAAAATCAATTCAGATACGTTGCCCCATATTTGCCCAGGCTAATAGCTCTACTTCACGATAGAGATGAAGTTGTTAGAGCTAGCGTCGTTGAGGCCCTAGTTCACTTAGCAAGAACAAACGAAAAGCTTAGAAAAGTCGTGATCAGAAAGCTTGAAGAATTTGAAGATAACAGTAGTTTAGTCATGAAGGCAGTAAGAGAAGGCCTTTCCCTTCTCACTCTTCTTGAGAGGGGCTCTCAGTAATCCCTTCTTCCATTATAGTTTTTATTAACTTTGTTATCTTCTCGATTTCCTTTCTGAGCCTCTCATTTTCTTCTCTTAGCTCCTCATTTTCCCTCATGAGTTCTTTTATATTTTTAGCCAGCTCCTCTACCTTACTCTTTGGTATGTAGCTTCTCTCAATTATGTTTAGGGCTTCTTCTACATCATAAACACCTGTTATCTTAATTAACCTAGCTTTTATTTCCCTTAATTCTCTAGCAACCTTTTCATACTCTCCAATCTTTTTCTCGATCTCCTGAACTTTCTTTGCTCCCTCTTCAAAGCCTTTTAACTGCTCCTTTAGCTTCTTTATTATTTTCTCCCTTTCTTCAAGCTTACTCTTGAGTTCCAAGTTTTCCCTGATTGCCTTCTCATATTTCTCCATTATATCCTTAATGACTCCCGGGGTCATGCTTTCTATCTCTTTCAACTTTGAGTTCACGATATTTTCCACCTTTTTTTCTAGACTTTCTAGAATCCTCTTCTCCATGCTCTCTGCCACTTCCAACGGGTAAGAATAGAGCTTTTCTTCTATCTCACTCAACCTGGGTAAAAACTTTTCCAAATTTGAGACAACAAGTGTTCTCCTATCGAGCTCATCTATATTCTCTTTTAGCTTTTCTATTTCCTTTTCAATTCTTTTGAAGCTTTTTTCGTTCTCTACCTTGTAGCTATCTAGCTTTGAGTTCAGAGAAAACAACTCTTCTCTGATACTTTCAATCTCCTGCATTATTTCCCTCCTCAAAGCAACGAGAGCAGTTAAAGCTAGAATTGAGTACTCACCCAACCTCTCTGAATCTGCCAGAGAGCTCTTTACCCTCTCCCATTCCCTTAACGCTTTAAGCTCCTCAACAACCTCAGGATAGTGCTTCTGAAAGAATGCCCATGTAATTCCCTCACTCTTCTTCTTTCCCCCAAACATTCCCCCTCAACTCTTAGAAAATATTGCAGTTGATCTATATAAGGCTTGCTTCTCTCTTCAAGAAATTCGAGAGGGGTTTGCATAAATTTCAATTAGATGATTCCCAATTACATTTCCGAAACATTTATTAATTATCCAAACAATTATAATATAGGTGGGATAAAATTCAATGCCAATAATGGAGGGATGCTCCAGTGCCACCAATAATCGACCCACACATCTTACGGTCATTACACCGAAGCGAGCTAAGGAGAAGGATACTTCATTATCTTTACGAGATTTATCCTTCTGCCACTTACCTTAGCGAGATAGCGAGGGTTGTTAGTTCTGATCCCTCTAATGTGAGGGGAGCCTTAGTGGGTTTAGGAAATAGATACAATAGTGAGAGTTCCCTTGTTTATCTGGGGCTTGTAGAGGAGATCGTTAATAACGGATTCAAATATTATAGACTCACTGAATATGGAAAGAAAGTTGTTGAGATGCTAAAAGACTACCAAACGTACTACAGGAAATTTATGTGAGGTGAAAGAAAAATGGAAAAACTAGAGAAGACCGTTGACATGAACATTCAACAGATGATAAACCTTAGTGTACTTGAACTAGTTAAGCTTGGCCTAAAGTATGGAATTTTCAAAGCTGTGTCAAAGAAGATATCGTACATTGATCTCCTAATTCAAGTTGATGTCCCTAATAAGCCCCTGCTTAAGAAACTAATCGACCATTTAAAGTTGCTTGGGATAATAGAGGAAACCCCAACCCACTTACTTCTCAATAGCTTCTCATATGAAATTAGATTTCCAAAAGAGGAGCACATGTACCTCCTACCCGACTGGATTCCATCTTTCGAAGAGATATATAGGATGGTAGACTTTGCCTTGATAACTCCCAATCATCCCCATGTTCTAATGGATTTTGATAAAGACGCTGACTTCTGGGATCTCAGGTTGTCTTCTACATTCCATGAAGCGTATAGAATTTTAATAGCAAAACTAGGAGAAATAGGAGAAGGAAGTAGAGTTTTAGACATAGGCTGTGGCTCAGCTTCACCAGCGTACTTCGGAAAGTTAGTGGGAGAGGAAGGAGAATACGTGGGAGTAGATTATTCCCCAGCACTGTTAGAGATTGCCAAGAATAGAACAGAAGGACTGCCTGTAAAGCTTAAGGAAATGGACGCCAGTTTAATTAAGCCAAAGAATAAATATGATGTTGCAATAATGAGCTTTGTTCTAGAATACATCGAAAACAGAAGATCTGCTCTTAGAAATGCCCTAGATAGCTTAGAGAGTGGAGGAAAGCTAATAATTGTTGATGCATTTAAAGATGAATTTAGAAATGTTGAGGCGTTAGAATTCTTTGAAGGATTAAACTCAGCATTTCGCGAATATCCGTCCAAGAAATATATCAAAGAAGTAATATTAGATGAGGGATTCGAAGTTAAATTCGGGGATTATGGAAAGGCAATTCTTCTCATTGAAAAGTTGTAATTCTTTCTTATTCTTTTTAGTATTAACCTACATGTGTAGCTACATATGTACTTGAACTTCTACAAACATTTCCACAGACAAAAAATTGATTTATATCCAATAGCTAGTATACTATATTGAAAATCCTCCATAAGGAGGTGCTGAGCCTATGGCCAAGAAGGGTGCTGTCGGAATTGGAACCCTTATAGTGTTTATTGCCATGGTGTTAGTGGCTGCAGTAGCAGCAGCAGTACTAATCCAAACCTCAGGATACCTCCAACAAAAGAGCCAAGCAACTGGTAGGGAGACTACACAAGAAGTTGCAAGTGGTATTAAAGTTTTAAGTGTTGTAGGAAAAACTGATAGTAACAAAACCTACGTTGAGAAGTTAGCAATTTATATCTCACCAAATGCTGGAAGTGAAGGAATTGACCTTAATAACACAAGAGTTGTACTTAGCAATGGAACTGTACAGGCTGTTCTAAAATACGAGAAAACAGCATATCACAAAGGAGCCGTTGGAGATGTGTTTAATGCATCTACTGCATGGAATGTAAGTAACACCAATTTTGGAATAATAGTTCTCCAAGATGCAGACAACTCAGTCGACCAAAACTATCCAACACTTAACAAAGGTGATATTGTAGTCATAACAGTAAAAGTCGGAGAGGGAAATGGAGTTTTCGGTAAGGGTATTCCACCTAGAACCAAGATAACAGGAAAGGTAATACCAGAATTTGGAGCTCCAGGTGTCATAGAGTTTACTACTCCAAGCACATACACTAGTGAGGTCATAGAACTACAGTGATACTTTTCTATCGCTTTTAGTTTATTTTTTCTTTCTTTCTCAGTCCTAAGGAGGTGATCAAGTGAGGAAGGGAGCAATAGGCATTGGTACATTGATTGTCTTCATTGCAATGGTGCTTGTTGCGGCAGTAGCAGCAGGGGTAATCATAGGAACAGCAGGATATCTACAACAGAAAGCTCAAGCAGCTGGAAGACAGACAACCCAAGAAGTTGCAAGTGGAATAAAAATTGTCAACGTGTTTGGCTATATAAACGCCACCCCTCCAAGCAATGGGACCATAGTTAAGATGGCAATATTCGTGACACCAAACGCAGGGAGCAGTGGAATAGACCTAAGTAATGTCAAAGTAGTGCTCAGTGATGGGAAAAAATTAGTCGTATACAACTACAGTGGAGAACTGTACACTGGAAAGATACTTGATCTGTTCAACCTACCAGTTTGGAACAATACCAAGAATGGAACATTCAGCATAGCTGTGGTTAACGACGTAGGCTCAAAGATGGAGGATACACATCCAACCCTCGAGTGGGGCGACACTGTTGCACTGCTTCTTAGAACGGATGATGTCTTTAATTATAAGAGCAAGAATGGAATAGGACCATCAACGAGGATAATAGGTAAGGTAATTCCAGATGCTGGGGCGGCCGGAGTTATAGATTTCACAACGCCCCCAACATTTGAGTATAATGTGATAGAACTGCAGTGAGGTGAGAAAATGAAGAAAGGAGCAATTGGTATCGGAACGCTCATCGTCTTCATCGCAATGGTGCTTGTTGCGGCAGTAGCAGCAGGTGTGCTAATAGCAACAAGTGGATATTTGCAGCAGAAGGCCATGGCCACAGGTAGACAGACAACCCAGGAGGTTGCAAGTGGAATCAAGGTTACTGGTGTGTTCGGCTATATCAATGGCACTCCCCCTGGAGCCTCAAACATAAGCAGGATTGTCATATATGTTGCTCCAAATGCAGGGAGTAGTGGAATTGACTTAAGATATGTAAAAATAGTGTTAAGCGATGGGAAAAGAATGGCAGTGTACAGGTATTACGATCCAAAGGAGGATGGAAGCTCAGACCTAAAGCCAGAATACATTCACTACAAAGGAGATATACCTAACATATTTGCTTATGGAGAGTGGGAACCCTACTACAAAAACAAGAAGCCACAGATATCTGGAGAATACATCACCGATAATATTAACGTAAGTGCAGTTTGGTGGAACCTCTACAGTGCCTACAACAACTCAAGCAAGCTACTCTTCGGGATTGCGGTAGTTCAAGATGGGGACAACAGCCTTAGCGATCCACAACATCCAACATTAAGCTGGGGAGACTTAGCAGCCCTAATGATATGGACTTTCCCATTCGACGATGACAATAATATCTCCAACGGTTTCGGGCTAAGACCAGGAACAAAGATTATAGGAAAGGTAATTCCAGAGAGCGGAGCTGCTGGTGTTATCGACTTCACAACTCCCTCTACATATACCCAAAACTTAATGGAACTTCAATGAGGTGGTTGTTATGCCACTCGACTTCCTTTCATCTTTATTCAAGAGAAAGAAGGAAGAGGAGGTGGAAGGAGAGCAGGAAGAAATCAATGTTGAGGAACTTGAGGAGAGAGTAGAAAACAGAGAGGAGAACGAGCAACTCAATCAGATAATGGAGAGGATAAACGAAATTGAAAATGATATTCCAAGGATAAAGATAAGCATTGACAACATAAAGAAGCAGATACAAGAGCTCAGAGAAGAAATAGAAAGGCTTGACAAAACAATAAAGGATGTCATGATGCTTTACGAGGTTGTATCTCAAGAGATAAATCCCTTCAAAGAACAATTAAGCCAAGAGACGTCACTTAGCAGTGAGATACAGGAACTCAAGAAGCAGATTGAAGAGATAAGGATGGAACTTGCTCAAGTTAAAAACGACATTAAGGTCCTGGCTGGTTATGGGGTTGATATAGACTCAATATTGTATGAAGTTCTTGCGGAGGTGTGAAGCATGGAAGAGCTTGGCTATGTCACTGATGCAGAAATAAATGCAAAGCTAGCAGAACTTAAGGGCAAAGTACCCAGCGTTGTCATAAATGAGCTCAGGGAAAAACTGATGGCCAAGAAGGATTCCTTAACCCCTAGACAACTAGATGAAATAGTAAAGAGGGTTCTAGAAGCCTATGGGAGTCAAGCAGCAAAATATGAGCAGATTAGTAAGAGAGTTGACGAGCTAGGAAAGAAGTTAAGCGATTTAAGCTCTCAACTGGCCAGATTAGTTGAAGCTCTAGAAGAGAAAAAGTTTGCCGTCCACGAAAAGAAAGCTGAGGCTGTAGCTGAAAAGGCGGCCGAAGTGAGTGAAAAGATAGAGAAGATAGAGGAGATGCTGGAAGAAAAACCTAGAAAGTCAGAAATTGAGAAAAAATTAGAGGAATTGCACAGAAAGATCGAGGAGTTAAGTGAAAGAGTTGCCAAAGAAAAGGTAGAAGAAACCAAAGCCAGGATTGAAGAGCTCGAAGAAAAAATAGCCAAGGGAGAGGAAATCAAGCCTGAAGAAATTAAAGAGATTGAAGAAGAAGTTGAAGAATTAGGTGAATTTGAGGAAGCTCCTGTTGAGGAAATTGTTGTAGAGGAAGAAAAGCCACCTGAACCTGTTGAAGAAGTTCCCGTTGTAGAAGAAAAGAAAGAGGAAGTTATTGAAGAGGTACCCGTTGAAGAAGTTGTTGAGGAGGAAAAGGTTCCCTCTCATGTTGTTGAAGAAGAAAAAGTAGAGGAGGAAGGTGGTAGGGAAATGGCCGAAAAAATGAAAATACCTGAGGATATTGCAAGCTTACTCTTCGAGGAAGAACCCAGAAAGGCAAGATTAGAGGAAATTCCCGACGATGTAGTGTCAATTATGATAGCTCTAAAGTGGTTAGGCTTCCTAATAGACAGAGTGGGCATTCAAAACCTTGAGAAGGTCCTCGAGTTCTACTATGACATAGGATGGATTAGTGAGAAGGTATTTAACCAACTCCTAAGGTTTGCAAAGGGAACCAGGCCACACCACAGGGATCCCGAATGGAAGCCCGCCGAGAAGCTCACAGTTCAAGACCACCTAATAAGCTTACTCTTCATCGAGAGACTTAGGGGATTGAGAATAACTAGAGATGTTCTAGATAAGCTCGAGAGAGAAATAAAGATGCTGGAGAAGACTCTCGATGAGTTCTATGGAGTCTGAAGTAGGAGGGATTCCCATTGGGGTTCAGCGTTTCAGCAAGTGCAGCAATAATCTTTATTTCTTTTTTAGGTGCAGCGATAACATTGTATGCAGCATGGGACAGTGCTTACGCTGACGTTAAATCTGCCCAGGAGTTTTGGTATGATTTAAAGATTTCCCAAATGTCAACAGATTTTACTTATAATGAAACCCCTGGGTATGTTTATTTTTCTCCAACTACCTATAGTATAACCCTCGTGTTAATTAATACTGGAAGAACATTGTATGCTCCATATTGGAGTGGAGTGTATGATGGAAGGTATATAACCCTCTACAATGTCAGCGATGACAATGTAGGTTTCTCGGAAAATTACACCTACATATTACCTGGGGACTACTTCCAAATTACCATTGCAAACATTCCCCGAGATACAACAACACACAACCTAACAATCACAGTGGAAAACGGATGCTGGTTTAGATTGAGCTGGTATTATGACGGAACCACGGTATTGGTGTTACCCATCCAGAGAGGCTGCCCAACGGAGGTGGACTGATGGCCGCAGGAGAGCCCGCAAGCGAGCTAATATTATTCATAGTTGCCGTTATAGTTGCAAGTACGGTTGCTGGAGCATTGGCCTATGTTACAACAGATATAGCCAATGGCATGAAAGATAGGGGAAAACTACTTGCTAATCAACTTAGGGTAGAATTTGCAATAATAAATGATCCTCAGAGTGTTCGTGTAACAGGAACTGGCCCATATACCTATACATTTTACATCAAAAATATAGGAAAAGAGACAATACCGTTTACCTCAAGTTCAGTTCAAGTCTTCATAGATGGAAACTTAATTCCCCCATCAAACTTAACGTTCAAAGACGTTAATGGAAATCAAATAACTTCCCTTAAGCCCTACGAGGTTGGAGTCCTAGAAGTTACCCTGGGAAATCCATTAGACACAACAACTACACACAGAATCGTCGTTGTTCTAGAAAATGGGAAGAAGAGATCTCTCGTATTTAGAGTGAAAAGTTAAAATCAGTAGCCAGGAGGTGATCATCATTGGTCGAGGAACTCTTAAGGATTGAGCTAAAGGGCGATGAGCTTCACAGAAGGTTGGGCGGTGGCATCCCTGCAGGAACTATTATGCTCATTGAAGGAGACAGGGGTACTGGGAAGTCCATAATATCCCAGAGACTCCTCTATGGTTTCTTGATGAACGGCTACACCGCAAGCTATGTTTCAAGCCAATATACTACAGTTGAATATGTTAAGCAGATGGTATCAATAGGTTATGACATAATTCCATTTTTAATAAGAAAGAAGCTTGTTTTTGTATCCCTCTACCCTTTACTTAGCGGTGTTAGTGAGGAAAGAAGGTTCCTAAGCAGGTTATTGGGAGAGCCCAGGTTGTGGGAGCCCGATGTTGTAATCATTGATTCATTTTCATCCGTGCTATCGCGAGAGGAAGAGTTGAAAAGCGTGAGAAATTTTCTAATGTATCTAAAGAGACTCTCGAGCCTGGGAAAAGTTATAATATTAACAGCGAATCCTGATGAGATTCCCAGAGACACGCTCTTTTTGCTTGAAGAAGCATCAACGCTGTTAATGAGGCTCAACGTTAGGGTTTTTGGCGGAGATTTAAAGAATTCAGCAACTATAGTCAAGTATAACAATGCAAAGGGTGTATTTCAGAAGATAATACCATTTAGAGTCGAACCCAAGGTGGGATTAGTAGTAGAGATTGCTGCAGTCGTGTGATGCGAGAGGGGGTGAGCGAGATGGCGGAAGTTATGTCACAAACACTTGAAGATGCCATGAGAAGAAATCCTCATCTAAGGAAATACGTTGAAGAGTTTAGGAGGAAGTACGGTAAAATCCCGGAATTTCACGTACAGTTGAGTAGGGACATGAAGGAAATTCCCTATCCAAACATAATATACCCAGTGGGAGATCCAATATTCATTCACATCTATGGTGATCCAAACACAGAAAAGCAATACATAGTGATAGAGCCAAGAATTGAAACTAAAGAAGAAGAGGAGAAGTATAAGTTAATTAGAGATAGAATGTTAGAATTGGCCCCAAACAAAGACATACCCGAAGAGCAAGAAGAGTTTGAGAGATTTCTAGACTCCCTATTTGAGGAAGCAGTTCTTTCTCTAGTAAAAGGAAGGAAAGGAATAACAATAACAAAGGAAGAGATGGAGAAGTTTAGGTACTTGATAAAGAGAGATATAATTGGTATAGGACCATTAGAACCAATAGCTAGAGATCCGTACATTGAAGATATCCACATCATAGGAGCTCACTACGTATCCCTAGTTCATAAGATATTCGAACATCTTCCAACGAACATAAAGTGGAAAGACAACGTGGAATTAGCCGATTACTTCAAGAACTTATCTGAAAGAATTGGAAGGCCAGTTAGTGATAGGAATCCTATTGTTGATGGATCACTTCCAGATGGTTCTCGTATCAACATAATCTACTCCCCAGACATCTCACTTAAAGGGCCTAGTGCAACAATAAGAAAGTTCGCTGCAACTCCACTCAGCATAACTCAGTTAGTTGCATGGGGGACAATGAGTGCAGAGATAGCCGCTTACCTTTGGCTCGCCATTGAATATGGAATGAGTATATTCGTATGTGGTGAGACTGCATCTGGTAAGACGACAACTCTAAATGCAATAATCCCATTCATAAAGCCCGGATCAAAGGTTTATACTGCCGAAGATACTCCGGAAGTTCAAGTTCCACATCCAACATGGCAGAGACTAGTTACTAGAGAGAGAGGGCCAGAAGAGAGCAGAGTTACACTATTTGACTTGCTAAAAGCAGCCTTAAGGTCGAGGCCAAACTACATTATCGTCGGTGAGATTAGAGGTGCGGAAGGTGCAATAGCATTCCAGGCCATGCAGACTGGACATCCCGTTATGAGTACCTTCCACGCAGGAGATGTAAAGAAGATGATCCAGCGTTTCACAGGTTCTCCTATAAACGTCCCAATAACCTTCATAGACAACCTCAACATAGCTATATTCCAGCAAGCAGTTTACGTTAAGGGGAAGTTCCTAAGGAGAGTCATTAATGTCGTGGAGATTGAAGGATATTATGAAGAGCTGGGTGGTGTAGCAACTAGAAATGTCTTCGAATGGGATCCTGTAAGCGACAAGCACATATTTAGAGGTATGAACAACTCCTACATTCTCGAAAAGAAGATAGCCGAGATAGCGGGTTATGAGGATCCCAAGGACATATACGATGAACTGTTCTTGAGAGCTAGAATAATTGAGAAAATGGTTGAATTGAAGATTTTCAACTACTGGGACGTTTACAGGGAGATTAAAGCATTTTACCAGAGGGGGCTGGAAGGACTAAGCTTCAGAATCTGACGGTGGTGAAGATGCCAGAGGAAAAGGCCAGTATATTTGTAAAGGCAGACATAGACCCCAAAGAATATATGAAGAAAATTCTTATCCCTGGGATAGTTGGATCTTTCGCTACGTTGTTGGCTATTATGATATTTACAAGAATATTTACCCTACCAACTGGATTAAAGGTCTTCATGTACTTAATCCCCATTATTCTGATGTTTTACACTACTGCTTATCCATATCTAATTGCTGATTCCAAGAAAATTGCCATAAACTCCAAGATCCCCTACTTTATCACATACTTTGCAGTCCTTTCTACAAGTGAAATTGGAAGAAGCGATCTACTAAAGGTAATGGCCCAAGATCCAAAGCTTGGGGCCATAGCAAAGGAACTGAAAAAGGTGTATGTATTGGTAGATAAGTTCCACCGCTCTCTTCCAGAGGCATTTAGATTTTTGGCTAGAAGAACACCAAGCAGAGTATTTGCAGATTTTCTTGACAGATTAGCATATTCACTTGATAGTGGTGTTGAGCTGAAAGAATACCTATTCCAAGAGCAACAAACTGTTATGGATGATTATCAGACATTCTACGAGGGGGCACTGTATGACCTTGACATATTTAAAGAGATATATGAGTCAATAATAATCTCGGTAGTTTTTGCTGGTGCATTCATAATAATTGGACCCTTGATTACTGGTCAGGATATAGGTAGGCTGGCCTTGTACTTAATATTTATGATCTTGGCAGCTGAAGTTGGAGCACTTCTTGTCATTAAGTATAGAATGCCAGAAGATCCAATATGGGCTGAGGCTAAGGTCAGAACTCCAAGAATGGTGAAGATTAGGAAGGCTCTTATCTTATCAATTCTCTTAGTTCCAATTGTTGGATTAGTGTATTTCCTCTTTATTAGACCGAGATTTTCAATCCCGACACCCTTTGTGGTGGCTATAATACTCACTCCTCTTGCATATGTAGGAAATGTTGTCAGAAAAGAAGAAGGGGTTATATTTAGGAAAGATGAGAATTTTCCAGCATTCATTAGAAGTTTATCCTCATCACTGGCAGCGAGCGGTGCTTCTCTACTTCTAGTTTTGAAGTACTTAAGTGCCCACGATTTTGGAACTCTCACAGAGGATATAAAAGCCCTATACAGGAGATTAGCCATAAGAGTTGATCAAGATAGAGCCTGGGATTACTTTATTGCCGAAACTGGAAGCTGGCTTGTTGGAATGTTCTCTGAGATATTTAGAGAAAGCTTAAGGCTAGGAGCAGAGCCCGACTATGTAGGTAAGGTAATTAGTAGGAATTTCGAGAGGATAGTTCGTCTCAGGAGAAAGAGGCAGCAGAGCATATCCAACTTCATTGGAATAATTCTTGGACTAACGGGAGCATTTGCATTTTCCCTAGCTGCATCCTTCCAAGTAGCTGTTTCGATTAACAACCTCTTTAGTCAACTTCAAGTTCCAACTGAATACATAGGAGAAATAATTCACATCATTCCACCCTCAGGAATGCAACTCCTAACAATCTCAATGCTTACGCTAATGATCCTTCACTCCTTCCTTTCAGCTGTGGCAATAAAGGTTGCTGATGGCGGGCATTTGCTAGTCTCATTGTACTATTTCGTAATTTTGCTCTGGGTATTTGCCGCAGGAATGTATGTCGGTCAACTCCTAATGGCGAGGTTCATGAACTTTGGCACTACTGAAATGATCTTGCTTTTAGTGAGGTGATGAAGATGAAAAGACTAGTAACAGTTATAGCACTCATTTGGGTGCTCTTCATTCCTTATGTCGAAGGATCAAGCTACACAGGATGGATAGAAGTAGGAGAGAGCATAAATTATGGTGATTATTCCATAAGAATCGTGGATATTTCAGTTGATGGCAATATTTTAGTAGAAGTTAGTAGGGGGAATGAAGTTACTTACACCACCTTAAAGATTGGGGGAAGTTCTGAAGTCTTAGGAATTAAAGTGAAAGTTGAAAAGATATTCCTCTCGGGCACAAATTTAACCTACATTAACGCCACCTTTGAGCCAGTCTTAGTGGGGGGAAGAGTTAAAGTTGGAAAATTTACCCTCTCATTGGTAAATGTAACTTTAGACTCTATAAAAGTGCAAGTTGGGAACAAAACTTATACAAGCACTACTTTTGAACATGAAGGATATAAAGTTTCCCTAAAACCCCATCCAAAAATATTCTCTGGAGAAGTCAAGATTGGAGACAATATTACATACTCTTCCTATAAGCTAACAATAGAAAGCCTCAACATGAGTATTGTAAATAACAAAACGGTAAGCGTGGTTACACTTAGATATGACGACAAGACTTATGAAGTAAAAGAGGACGAAAGCAAATCTATAGGACCGTTTATAGTGAAGTACAACGGATTTAGGTGCGAAATGGTAAACAACTTATGCGACCCGCGAATATCGCTTGAAGTGTACTTAAGGGGGGCTGAAGTCTCGATTTCCTACACCCCCTTCACTAAAATCGAGATGTACGAAAAGAAGGATTATAAGATAGGAGAATTCCTGGTTAGGCCTGTAGGAATATCTGGAGATACAGCTTATTTCAGCATAATGAATAATTGTGGAGATGAAATCTTCTTTGGAAAATCTTTTGTTAGGGATAATATCATTCAAGGCATAACTTATGATGGCTTAACCATTGGAATAGTTGGAAGTGAGAGCGACTCCAGCGGAAAAAAGGCAATAGTACTTTACACTTACAACCAAGAAGAAAAGCCCAGATATTTAGCATACCTAAATGTGACTATAATACCTCCAGAAAAGCTTATTCAGTATAAACCCTCCGCTCTTAAGATAAAGGTAATAAACGAGGGGAATAGCAGAGTCATTGGTGCCTTTTTAACGTTTTTCCCAGGAGATGGGATAAAGATCTCGGGGGATTCTGCATTCTACATAGAAAAGCTTGAGCCTGGGAAAGAGGTTGAATATTCGATAGAGATTGTGCCTCTAGTAAATGGAACTGTCAATCTAGGCAATGCAGTTATCAGAGCTCCCATTCCTTATCCACTTGCATGCGGAGGTCTTGACGTCATTGAATTCTCCTCCAACTCGCCAAATGCTTTTGTCGAGTCGTTTACTCCAATGCTCTCTATAGACGTACCAAAAACTGTAGAGTTAGGAAAACCCTTCAATGTAACTATTAGCCTAAACAAAAATGTTGCTGGAAACATTACTCTCATACTGCCTGAAGGAATTGGAGTGTTGTACAATGGAAGATTAGTAGGAAAGGAGGTAATCCTTCCGCCTAAAAATACCACCCTAACATTAGTCTCTCTCAATCCAGGTTTCCATAAAATTAAAGCCCTCCTAACAATTGATTCAAAGGAGATATCTCAAGCAGAGGCAACCTTTGAGACCACAGCAAGAGAGGGAGAAGAGAACTATGTTACGATAACAAAAACTGAGACATCAATGATTACCCTTACCGAAACACTTACTGAAACAACAACTCTTACCCAGGAAACAATAACTAAGACTGAAACTAAAAGTGAAGTTAGAACGGTGGCAACTACCGTCACCTTAACTGAAACCCAGCCACCTGGAATGCTTCCAACGATAATTTCATGGGCAGTGGGGGTTATAACGGGAATTATGCTAATCCTCCTGATAGCATGGTTTAACTACCGCCAGCAGGTTTCCAGAACTCGTAGATCACGGCGCCGTCGATAACCCCATAAATCTCTGTCCCATCTATTGAGTAATGAATTATTGGACTTCCCACGATACTTGAGACCTTCTTAAGACTTTTGATATCTTTTAGTATCACTCTAGACTTTATTCCGCTTGGAATTCCTTCTATTGAGCTTATCTTAAGTTTTCTCTTTGGTTCCCAGGTTGCAAAGGCCAATAACCCAAACACAAAAGCTCCCAATGGAAATATTACTCGAGCCGTCGAAACCTTTAATCCACCAATTATGAAGTTATCGAAAGTTACTTCATTAGTCTCCGTCTCTCTCTTTACAACCTCAGTGTTTTCTATGCTCGTTAATCCGCTGACACCTTCAACTACCGGCATCACCTGGGAGAACTCTCCCCTCGGTGTTGAAACCTTGGCAATTATCTTGATATCATATGACATCCTAGGCAACTTTAAGCCCTCGCCGAGCCTGTTATTTTCCTGCTGAATTTTCGTAAAGTTTATAGTAAATTGCCTATCAAAGCTTCCCTCAAAGTTTCCCGAATAGTTGAATATTGTTTGATTAACTAGGTATACCTTTTCCTTCCCCGCGGAAACATAGTACCCAGCCTCTCCAATTAAGGTATAGCTTCCATTGCTAGGAGGTGTTATCGAGTAAGAATAGTGGCCAAAGATTGCATCTGTAATTTTCGTTGGATAGTGTGACAAAGCGGCCTCTTCTCCAAAGATAGTCGAGTTTAGAAAATGACCTTTATGGAACAACGTTCCCTTCTGAACGACAACTGCCGTGACTTCACTTCTCTTATAGGTAGGTTCAGCTAAATATGCGATAGTAGATAGCATAGTTAGTACTATAAATGCTCCAACCGAAAGATAGAACACCCTCTTATCAATCCTTTTCATGTTCTTCCTCTCCAATCCAGCATCTTGATTTACACTTCACATGGATTCTTGCTCCTCCACCGTCCCAGGTAGCGTAAACTGTGTAATCTCCTGGGAATACGAAAAAAGGCACTATTTCCCCTGGGTAGACCTTCCACCATCTAGGACAGGAGAAAGAGCAACCATCCCTTACAACCTTTATATATACAATTTCGTCGAGATTATTCTCCACTATCAACAAGGGAGCCTTACATGAAACGTCAATATAAGGATCTTCCCCTACCGAAACTCTTACTTGCCTAGTTGCTTGGTACTCTCTAAAATTGGCTGAAGAGCTTATGACAAGCACAAGGGCGAGTGCAATGAGCAATATTCCAATAAATTTCTTCATCTTCGAAATCTCCCAATAATTATTTCTTCTTCATCTCCAATGAGCAAGGGTTTAAGCACTAGTAGTCCTAGAAAAACAATCATTGCTTCTACGGCCAAGGGAAGATAAGGAGATTTTTCAAACATCCTTTCTACAACTCCGGTTGGAAGCAGGGGATAGTACATGTAGACTCTAATTTTCTCGGTATAAATCCTAGTCTCATTCGGAACGATTATAGTTGCAGGTAGCATTACTTTATCTCCGCCATTCAGGGCAAATGTAGTTTTGTTTATTATTTTCCCTTCAACAACTCCAATCATTCTATACTTTGCGAAATTTTGGACTGTTATGTTTTTTTCAACAACGCTCCCAGGTAGATACCAATTTTCCCTTTCTCCTCCTCCAAGAGTAGAGGCGTAGCTGATATTGATAATCCTCCAGTTAGTCGTTCCAACGATAAAAAATCCCGCTGTCAATATAGAGATAACAATCAGATAAGTTGCAGTTGTACTTATTGTTACTCCCCTTCGCCTTCTTTTTCGTCTGTTTTTTTCAGGAAGTAGAAGTAACGCACCTAGGCCTAAGAAGACAATTGGAAGTTTGCTCTTGCTAGAGGCTAGATATTTCCCTAGTTTCGGTATTTTTAGCGGTTTTTCACCTAATGTTATAACTTTTCCTATTACTTGGTTCTCTGGTATAGGCGATCCCTTTCCTCCCTGCTGATCTGTTGCAACATTATTGTCTCCCTTGGTTATGTAACCTTCACTTGTTATAGCATAGACTCTGTGAACCGTCCAACTTCCCGAAAGGTTAAACACAACTATATCTCCAACATTTCCCTTAGAGAGGGGGTTTATGAAAAATACATCCCACTTTTTTAGAGTTGGATACATGCTGTTTGAGTAAACATAGGAGACAAAAATGGGCCTCCCCATGACATACCCAGCCACTGAGGGGAATACAACTCCTCCCAGGACCAGTAGCATTAATACGTCGGAGGCCCTTAGTCTCATTTTCAGCACCTAACTATCAGTCGCATGCTCCAGCTTGTGCACTAATGCTAAGCTGTCCTTGGTCTGATCCGAGGCCTTCTCCAGTCATATCAAATATCATGCCTATAGGCACGGGGTTTCCATGTTCAACAGTAAAGGTTATGCTTGTTCCTGGCCCCGCAATTGGGGAGTCATAAGTTCCTGCAAATAGGGTAACATGTGAGTTTTCTGACTGGATGGTAACACAGATTGGATAGTTGCTCTCTTCGTTCTCCCATAACTCGTTGCTCACATTAAACATTTCCTCAAATACGTATAGTGAGTCTGGGCTAAGTCCGTCTCCATATCCTGGGTATTGGTTCGTGTTGTCAGGGCTTATCTTTATCGTCAACTTGCCATTGCTCAAATATGCATAGGGTTGTACTGGGGTTAAGTCTATTAGCTCGTTATCGTCCGCTACTATGGCGACGCTTACATCCCTATCTGCCTCAAAATACCTAAAGTTGGCTCCAGTGCCAACTGCCAGCATAAGCCCTGCTAGAAACAGGGCAATTCCAAACAATTTATTCATTCTTCAAACCTCCAATTCATGGGCTCTGCCCACACTTACCTTGCAGGTAAGCAGGTTCAGTCCCAAGTCTATATGCTTTGATCTGTATTTCTCCTGTCCAAACATCTCCAGGTGAGTCTCCATTTGCTGAAAGATCCATGCCAATGTTTACTTGTCCAGTGTGTGGAACCACAAAACATACATGTTGTCTTGCGGAATCACTGTCGTTTGCCTTTTGTCCGTCGTCAACTGAATAAACTTCACCATCTGCTCCATAAAGCTCTATGTGCGAGTTTGTGGAATAGATTTCCACTACTATGTCTAGGTCTTCCCAAAGATGGTTGCTAACTCCAAAAACCTCGTCAAAGTTGTATTCACTTGCAGGACTAATTCCGTCCCCATATCCTGGGTAGTTCGGGTTGTTTTCTGAAAAGTCAATTACCAATTTTCCGGTGGTTGCGTTTATGTATGAGTACGGTTGTATTGGTACAAGATCTATTAGCTCTGTATCGTCAGTAACTATGTCCCAATGGGCGCTTCTGCTTGCGTTGTAGTCTCTAAAGTTGGCTCCGGCCCCAAGAATAAGGCCAAATGCTGCCAACAAAGCCAACATTGCCATTCCAAATTTATTCACTTTTTCCATCTCCAAACTTTTTAGGCCTCAGTGTTGAGACCTAATAGTGAGTAGAAGCCTCCAGGTATATAGGTAATTGCAAGTTTCTTGAAGTAATAGATGCTTACTTTTTTGTGACCCATTGGAATATGGCTAGACCAAGAAGAACAAGAGACATTACAACCCCCAACCCATTATTTAAAACTAGAGATGCTAGAAGGAACAGAAAAGAAACCGTTACATATATGTGAGGCCATAAAATAACTTCTTCTGAGGATATGTACTTTTCAACGTCACTAGGAACATTCTTGAGGTAAATTTCATCTCTCTCAGTAGTTATGAACCCTTCCCTTTTAAGTCTTGGAATATGGGTTTGAATTAAGCTTACATACACACTCTTGCGGTGCCTTTTACTTTCATTTCCTTCTTTTTGACAGATATAATCAACTAAATCAGATATTTTTGCGGTTTTTGTATCACTCTTCATTAGATACTCAATTATCATCATTCGCCTCTCATTCCCAAGCACAGTGGATGAACTTAATTCAGCTTTTTGACTTGTCACTTTAACTCATCTCCAAATGTTAAAGGAGATATGATTTAAACTATATTAAGGTTTTGTAATGTTTTAATTGACAAACATCTAACATAGATCCTCTGGATTGGAAGAGCTTTTTGCCTTTTTTGACCTTGGAATGTTTTCCAAAACTTTTTGAAAAACCATAAAGCTTAAAAATTGGTTTATAAGAGTAAAATTCGGAAGTAGCCCCGTGGTGTAGCGGCCAAGCATGCGGGACTCTGGATCCCGCGACCGGGGTTCGAATCCCCGCGGGGCTACCATTTTCTTGAATTTCTTCTAACCATAAGATTTTAAAACCTATCACTTTTATTTACCACTTGGAGTGCGGGGGTTGCCGAGCCTGGTCAAAGGCGGGGGACTCAAGATCCCCTCCCGTAGGGGTTCCGGGGTTCAAATCCCCGCCCCCGCACCAACTTAACGTTTTTATCTCTTAATAGCTCATCTTTTCTAGGTGGCATAAATGGGAATTGTAAGGTTTGGGGTTTCTATCCCAAAGGAATTGCTCGAAAAGTTTGATGGTATAATAGAGGAAATGGGATACACGAATAGAAGTGAAGCTATCAGGGATTTGATAAGGGATATGGTCGTGAGGCATGAATGGCAACTTGGAGATGAAGAAGTTGCTGGAACAATAACTATAGTGTATAACCACGACGAAGCTGACGTCGTTAGAGAACTTCTTGACTTGCAACATGAATATCTTAACGAAATAGTTTCAAGTTTACACGTTCACATGGATGAACATAATTGTTTGGAAGTCATAGTAGTTAAGGGAAGAGCCAAAAAAATTAAGAAAATCGCTGACAGGCTTTTGAGCTTAAAAGGGGTTAAGCATGGGAAGCTTGTGATGACAACTACCGGTAGGGACATAGTCTAGCGAAACTTTTATTAACCAAAGTTTACTAAATTATCTCTGGAGTCAATAGGTTTAAATGGAAGAAAAACAAAAATTAATATTGAAATGGAGGTGGTTGAAAATGGTAGGAATACAAGTCCAAGAAGTTATTACAGATAAGTATGCAAAAATTGATATAAATGCCCCACTTTCTGAGGCAATTGGAATATTTGAGAAGGAAGATCCCGATCTAATTCTCGTGTTTGATGGGAATGTTTACAAAGGAGTTCTCACTCAGGATTTAATTATAAAGTCTCACTTAAAGTGGGATCCAACTAAAGCAAAGGTTAGAGATGTGTATAAGCCAGCTCCCGTTGTTAAGCCTACTGATGACCTAAGCCACGCAGCAAAGTTAATGCTCGAGACAGATTTAAGATCACTCCCAGTTGGAGAAAATAAAGCCGAAATAATAGGAGTTATTAGTGATTTAGCACTGTTGGAGAGAGTTGTTGCTGAAGAATTTGGAAAGAGAAAAGTAGAAGAGTTTATGACAAAAGACGTGATTACTCTAACTCCAGACGATACAGTTGCAAAGGCATTAGCCACAATGAGAGATCATGGTATCTCAAGAATCCCTGTTGTGGACGAAGAAGGAAAATTAGAGGGGCTAGTAACACTTCACGACCTAATAATAAGGTTCATCAAGCCTAGATTTAGAGCGCAAGCTGGGGAGCTTGCAGGAGAAAAGATACCTCCCTTCAGCATGAAGCTCAGAGAGGCAATGATAAGAGGAGTTATAACAATTCTTCCAGATGCAACCATAAGGGAAGCTGTCGCTACTATGAAGGACAACAATATAGATGGATTAGTTGTAGTTGACGAAAACAACAAAGTCGTTGGAATATTAACAGTTAAGGATCTACTGCTTCCAATCTCCAGAATGGTTGAAAAGGAGGCAAAGTTCTACTTACAGCTCGGAGGAGACGCCGCTGCATTAAGCGACTTTACAAGAGAGAGAATAATAAACGACATTAAGAAGTTCGTGGATGGTTATTCAGACCTGCTAGGAAATGAAGGAATAATATACTTATACATAAGAAGATTCAACGAAAAGTTCAGAGGAGTTCACCTATATCAGGCAAGAATGAGAGTGGTCACAGACAGGGGGGTGTACGTTGCAACAGGAGAGACTTGGGGAGCAATTCAGGCAGTTCACGACGCATTAAGAGCTATAGAAAGACAGCTCCTCCAGAAGGCAGAGCTAGAAAGAGATATAAGATATGCAAAGCGGTTCATTGAGAAGCTTGAACTTTGGCGCTGATCTCAAAAAGTTTCCTCGAAAGCTCTAGAATCCTTTTATTATTTCTTCTTTTCCCTTCTTCAAGAAGCTCAAATGATAGAAATCTTAACACATCCTTTAGTTTTTCTTCTTGTCTAAATATCTCCAGAATAAGCTTCAGAGCTTCTTCATTGCTATAAGTTACTGCAATCCTATAGGCAAGGAGTACCTTATCAATTGGCCGTACAACAGTTTTTACATCATCATTTCTCCCAAGAAAGAATAGTAATCTTGGAAGTGTTCCTCCTCGCTTTATTTTTTTCATAATACTTTCTGCTTCTTCCAAATTGCCATTCTCTAAATATTCTAAGCCCAATTTTTCCAAAAATGCTGATTTAAATGGTTCTGAAAGATTAGTTAAGTCCAAAAAGTCCTCCTGAAGGCTTTCTCTTACATCTTTAACTTCAAGTTTAGTTTCCGTTACCTCAACTACTTCGTTTCTCAATTCTCCAACTCCTTTAACTATTTCAGCATCGATTAAGAATTTGCCGTTCTCATATTTAATTCCTGGAGGCAGAGGTTTGAGAAGTTCAACATCTTCTTCACTCAGGCTTAATTCTCCCAATTTTACCTCTGTAACGTTTTTCTTTTTTAAGGTATTTGCCAAAGCATTAGTTATTTTTCTAAGAGCTTTCTTTCTCGAATATTTGTCCTCAATCAACTTTGCTGTTTCTATAGCCTCCTTAAATTTCTCCTCATTAGCAAGTTCGTATGAAAGGTAGAGTAGGGTATCATTCCTCAAAGAAGAAATCAAAATCTGAGAGGCAATTTTCCTAGCTCTTTCGGAATTTATTTTAACAATTTCCTGGGCAATCCACTTAAAAGCATAAGATCTCCAATAGCTATCCTTTATTTTTTCTGCGATCTTTACAGCATTCTCAAAGTCTCCCCTGTTTAGTGCATCCCTTACATAGAATAAATCCTTTATCATCCTTATACCTTTAAAACTCAATTCTAATAATTCTTTTGGTGGTTAAAATGAAACCCAAGGTATTCATAACGAGAGCCATCCCCGAAAACGGAATAAATATGCTAGAAGAGGAATTTGAAGTTGAAGTGTGGGAAGAGGAAAGAGAAATTCCCAGGGAAAAGCTGTTAGAAAAAGTAAAGGATGTTGATGCTCTAGTAACGATGCTAAGTGAGAGAATTGACCAAGAGGTTTTTGAGAATGCTCCCCGATTAAGAATAGTAGCTAACTACGCTGTCGGATACGACAACATTGACGTTGAGGAAGCGACAAGAAGAGGTATATACGTCACCAACACTCCCGACGTTCTAACCAACGCTACAGCAGATCACGCTTTTGCCCTTCTATTGGCCACAGCTAGGCATGTAGTGAAGGGAGACAAGTTTGTTAGAAGTGGAGAATGGAAGAGAAAAGGGATAGCTTGGCATCCCAAATGGTTCCTGGGATATGAGCTCTATGGAAAAACTATAGGAATTGTAGGTTTTGGAAGAATTGGCCAAGCAATAGCTAGAAGAGCCAAAGGATTCAATATGAGAATTCTCTACTATTCAAGAACAAGGAAGTCCCAGGCAGAGAAAGAGCTTGGGGCAGAGTATAGACCCCTAGAAGAGGTACTTAAAGAGAGTGATTTTGTAATCCTAGCGGTTCCCCTAACAAAGGAAACTATGTACATGATAAACGAAGAAAGGCTAAAGCTAATGAAGCCAACAGCAATACTCGTTAACATAGCTAGAGGTAAAGTTGTTGATACAAAGGCCCTAATCAAGGCATTAAAGGAAGGTTGGATAGCTGGGGCAGGATTGGATGTGTTTGAGGAGGAACCATACTATAACGAAGAGCTGTTCTCCTTAGATAACGTAGTTTTAACTCCACACATAGGAAGTGCAACATTTGAGGCAAGAGAGGCTATGGCAGAACTCGTAGCAAGGAATCTAATAGCTTTCAAGAGAGGAGAAATTCCACCAACCCTAGTGAACAAAGAAGTTATAAAAATAAGAAAACCAGGGTTCAATGAGCAATGATGAGCTCTATCCCTATCTGACCCATGATGACTGTAGCGCGCGCTGAGCTACTCCTTTAAAATTTTTTCAATTGGAAAACCTTCTTCGTACTTCTTCAGCTTTCTCTCAAAAAACTCCACAAAGAGCTTGTACCTCTTCATCCTATGCCTAGGCTGACCTCTTATGCTGTGTCCATGAGCTCCCCTCTTGAATATAGCTATGTAAGCTTCCTTTCCTAGATCCTTAAGCACGTGATAAAACATCAAACTTTGATCTAAGGGACAGCGATAGTCTTCTAGACTGTGAATTAATAAAATTGGGGCCTTAACATTTTTCGCATAGAAGAGAGGACTCAGCCTTCTGAAGTTTTCATTCTCAAGTGGGTTCTCCCCTATCACCTCCTTATCGAACCACAAGCCAATGTCCGAAAATGCATAGCTGGTTAACCAGTAACTTATCCCATTCTCACTTATTCCAGCTTTGAAGAGATCACTTTGTGTTAACGCCCAGTTTGTCATGTATCCTCCATAGCTTATTCCCGTGATACCAATTCTCTCCCTGTCCGCCTGAGGTTCAAGCTTCAGGAATTCCTCAATACCGTTTAATATATCTTGGAAGTCCTCCAGTCCAGTTCTGGTTAATACTCTTAGTGCAAAGTCTTCACTATATCCATTGCTCCCCCTGGGATTAACGTAAACTATATAGTACCCCTTGGCCGCCATTAATTGCATTTCATACTTGAAGTAATAACCGTACATTCCCTTGGGCCCACCATGGACAAATACTATCACGGGGGCTTTTTCTCCCTCCTTGAGCTCGGGCTTCATATACCAACCATCAATCTCTAAGTCTAGGCTTTTATAACGGAAGTGAACTGGTTCGAAAGTTTTCAGCTTAGCGAAGATTGGATCATTATAGTCAGTGAGTTGTTTCTCTTCACCGTCCCAGGTAAAGAGCTCCCTTAATCTAGTCGCCGTCTCTTTAAGGTAAACAACGATCTCATCAACGTCAAATCCCATTATCCAATGCCTTCCCTTGGCTATGGGTTTAATTTCCCCATCCCAAATGTATAGGTTTACGCTTCCCTCTTCAAAGAGTGTAAAGTACACTTTCCCATCTTTTATCTTGGCTTGGCCAACTCCTCTGTCAACTTCATCAAGAATGCCCATCACTTCTTTCCCATCGTAGATGTAAAGCTTATTGTGCTCGCTCATGTACTTCTTCTCGGGCTTTCCATAGAGCAAAATTCTTTCTCCATCCGAATCAACTGCGTAGAACGATACTTTTTCAAACATCTTTTCTTCTTTTCCGTCTTCCCAGATATAGATGTCCCAGAACTTAAAGTATTGTGGGATTATCTCTCTATGGGGAACATTCACAACAATTTTGTCTCTATGCCAAATTCCTGAAGAAAAGCGCGGCTTTTCGAACTCCTCTATAACTTCTTCACTCTCCGTGTCAAAAATCCAGAATGTTGTCTTCTCTCCATCAAAGAATCCAAGATCATCAAACCACGCTGGAACATCATCCTCGAATATAAAGTCTTCATCTTCCCTCCTCTTAAAGCCAACAATGAGAAGTTTTCTTGAGTCTTCGTTCCATTCCAAAGATCTTATGTTCTTAGCTTCAAGGATTTTCTTGCTACTTAAAGTTTCTAAATCTGCCACCCATATCTCACTTACCTTCTTTTCTTCATTAGCCCTCATAAAAGCTATCTTTTTACCATCGGGGGAAATTCTTGGCATTGTGGCATTTTCAATAAACCTTCTTGCATTGTTCTTGAGGTTCTCAATAACAATTGTGTTTTCATATTTGTTGTCCTTTAGGTTGGCCTTTGTTAATACATAGGCCACCAATTCTCCCTTTGTCCTGGGATCACTCAAGTATGCAAACTTTGCAAACGTTTTTTCGTTCCATTCGATTGAACTCATAACGTTATCACCAAAATTAATTGAAAGTAAAGTTTAATAGTTTTTCCTTTCCTGATAAAGTTCCAACCACACAGCTAAGAGAATTAAAAACGCCCCTAGATAGCCTTTAGGAGGCAACCTATCATTGAGAAATGCGAGAGCAAGGAGATGGGCAAAAATTGGTTCTGATGAGTAGATAATTGCCGCCTTATAAGACTCCACCTTTGGCTGATATTTTACCTGAAGCGTAAAAGATAATGCCGTGGCAAATATTCCTGTGTAAATTATCCCACCCAGAACTTTTGGATCGCTTGGAAGAGAAATTCCCTCAAAAATCCCGGCATAAACTGTAGAGAGAATGAAATTCCAAAATATTTGCCAAAATGCAAGTCCAACTCCCAGGTTTCCAAAGTATTCTACAAGAACTATCTGGAATGCAAAGCTTAGGGCAGCGACAACTGTCAATGCATCACCATAATTCAATCTCAACTCTGCATTCGATATTAGGTAAAGCCCAATAACGGCCAAAGACAGGGAAAAAGCGTCAAACATCTTAAGCCCCTTACGGAAGAATAAGAACGCTATGAAAGGCGTGAAGACAACATAAAGGGAAGTAATAAATGCGGAGTTGGAGGGTGTTGTGTACTTCAATCCAACAATTTGAAAGCCGTGACCAAGAAAAAGCGTGAAACCAAGAATTAACCCTGGAAAGAGAGCATCTTTTCTAATGTGCTTCCTTAGGGCTAAAAAGAGAACAAAAGAGGCGATGCCAAATCTAAGGGCTATGAAAGTAATCGGGGGAAAGTCTTCTACCCCTATCTTCATAACCGGAAAGGTTGATCCCCAGATAAAGGTGGCCCCTAGAAGGACCAGCTCTGCCTTTCTTCTTTCGTTCATGCTATGGGTAGATTTTTGAGGAAATTAATAAATTCTTCTCTCTTCTCATCGCTGAGTAATGGAAAAATTTTCTCTTCCACAAACCTTACTTCTCCTTCATCAATCATCTTTAGGCCAATAAGGACTAAAGCTTTTTCCCTTAACTCTTGAGACTCTAAGGTTATTGCTATCTCGTAGGCCTTTAAAGTATCATCGATTTCAAGTAAAAGCTGAACTACCTTAAATTTTTCTTCATCAGAGAGTTTACTTGCTGATAACTTCTCCATTGTAATTTCTTTTAGCTTTAATCTTTCAAATACATTGGTCTTATATGCCCACGCTGTCAACTCCAAAAGGGGAATTACATTATTTCCACCAAATCTTTTCTCTATTTCGTGTAAAGCTTGAATAAACCTCCCTTCGTACGCAAGCTTCCTAATGTCTGGATAGCTTGTATGCATTAAAGTTCTTGTAAGTTCAATCTTTTTCTCAATGATCCCTTCCCTTTGGCCCAGTTTCAGGTTTTTATATATGTCTTGAGCCATTTCATAGAACTTAAGTGCATTTTCTGAGTCCAAAGCATCTCCACTGGCTTCCAATATTTCAGCCAATTGAATTATTAAGTCTGTCTTTTTCGTTAACTCAATATTAAGTTCAATAATCTCAGCAAATGCATTCTGAAACATCTCAAGAGATAAGTCTACAAAACCTGCTAAAGCTAATCTGTTCGCCAAGATTGTTAAAGTTATTGCCTTATCCACGGGATTCAGATTTTTTGTTAACTTAACTGCTTCTTCAAAGAGTTCTAGGCTCTCTTCTTCATATCCAAGAAGAGCATAAACTTTAGCTACTTCTCCATACCCTATGGCTTTGTTGTCATGATCTTTGATCTTTTTTAAGAAGTAAATCGCATCTTCGAGAAAACTCTCGTCCCTGGTTAATTCAGCTATTTTACAGAGAGCAATTACTTTATCAAAGTTCTCCTGCAAGTTTTCAACTATCTTAATTGCCTCTTCAATCATTCCTTTCCTAACCAAAGTTTCCACACTTTCAACGATGTCATCTTTCATGTAATTAAAATTACATTCATAGTATTAAAGGATAGTGCTTTTAAACTTTCCAGACCTTCTAAATTTGATGCTAACGATTGGCCTCTACAATACATACGATACCAAAAAACTTCACGAGGCACATATCAGAGCCATAGCTAGAGCTGCCCCAGTTGCTTACGCTTATGAATTCCACTTAGCCCTTATTGGTTTTCCCTTTGATTCGGATGATCCTAAAGAAGTAGCTGAAAGAGTAGCTTCCACAACCACAATAGGAGAAGGGGGAAAGTATCTCCTAGAGCTTGCAAAGTCAAACAAGTTCCACCTTCTAGATTTTCCAAAAAGAGGTTTTCCACCCCAATTTGGCGAAGTTATAGCAACTACTTCAAAACCCTCTAAAGAAAAAGTTATTGGTAGTAGGGAAGTCGCTGAGATGGCCCTAAGGGGAAAAAGCCTAATGTTAATAATTGGTCTCGGTAGGCATGGATTGCCCAAAGAAGTTTTTGAAATTTCGAAGTACCATTTAGACATAACTGATGGAAGAGAAATTAGCTTGGAAACGTGCACGGCAATTGGAATAATTCCCGCGAGGATAAAAACATTAATGGAGGCGTTAAAATGGAAAAAGCCGTAAAGGAAATACTTTCAACAGTCCTAGTCTTTTTACTAACGTTTTCCATATATTATGGGATGAGGATAGCTCTCCATACAGACACACCTCTCGTTGTAGTGATCAGCTGGTCCATGAAACCTGTCTTTTACAGAGGTGATGTAGTCTTGCTTAAAGGGGTCTCTCCAGAAGAAATCAAAGCGGGAGATGTGGTCGTGTATGAAAATCCCCTTTACAAATACCCAATAATTCATAGGGTTAGGGAGATAAAAACTATATCAATTGAAGGCAGGGAGGAGTTATGCTTCGTAACCTGGGGAGATAATAATCCAGTTCCTGATGTCTATCCAACTCCCTATGGGATGCTCGATTGTGTCCCAGGGGAAGCTATAAAGGCCAAGGCACTTGTTGTATTTCCCAGGATAGGAATAATTTCCATAAAGGTTAGAGAGTTCCTGGGAATAGGTGGATGAAGAAAGGGTAGGTAGCTGAGCGGTGATGATCTAATCGGCCCCTGACACCGCATAACGAAAAGTTTAAGTCATCTTCCATTTATCTCCTTTGGTGATATCTATGCCCACTTGGGAGGAGCTTTATAAAAATGCAATAGAGAAGGCCATAAAATCAGTGCCAAAGGTTAAAGGGGTTCTGCTTGGATATAACACAAACATCGACGCTATAAAATACTTGGACAGCAAGGACCTTGAGGAAAGAATAATAAAAGCTGGAAAAGAGGAAGTGATAAAGTATTCAGAAGAGCTCCCAGATAAAATCAACACTGTCTCTCAACTCCTTGGTTCAATACTTTGGAGCATAAGAAGGGGAAAAGCTGCAGAACTGTTCGTCGAAAGTTGCCCAGTGAGATTTTACATGAAGAGATGGGGCTGGAATGAGCTCAGAATGGGAGGCCAAGCTGGAATAATGGCAAATCTCTTGGGAGGAGTTTATGGGGTTCCTGTAATTGTTCACGTTCCCCAGCTTTCAAGACTCCAAGCTAATCTATTCTTGGACGGCCCGATCTACGTTCCAACTTTGGAGAATGGAGAAGTAAAATTGATCCATCCAAAGGAGTTTAGTGGAGACGAAGAGAACTGTATCCACTACATTTATGAATTCCCCAGGGGATTCAGAGTTTTTGAGTTTGAAGCACCTAGAGAGAATAGATTCATAGGCTCCGCCGATGATTACAACACAACTCTCTTCATAAGAGAGGAGTTTAGAGAAAGCTTTAGCGAAGTAATAAAGAACGTCCAGTTAGCAATACTGAGTGGACTGCAGGCTTTAACAAAAGAGAACTACAAGGAGCCTTTTGAGATTGTCAAGTCGAACTTGGAGGTTCTGAACGAGAGGGAAATCCCAGTTCACTTGGAATTTGCATTTACGCCTGACGAAAAAGTTAGAGAAGAGATATTGAACGTTCTTGGAATGTTCTACAGTGTAGGGCTTAACGAGGTAGAGCTGGCATCAATAATGGAAATCTTGGGAGAGAAGAAGCTCGCAAAAGAACTACTGGCCCACGATCCCGTAGATCCAATAGCTGTGACTGAAGCAATGTTAAAGCTTGCCAAGAAGACTGGGGTTAAGAGGATACACTTCCACACGTATGGTTATTATCTCGCACTAACCGAATACAAGGGAGAGCACGTGAGGGATGCTCTCCTATTTGCAGCCCTAGCAGCCGCTGCCAAGGCCATGAAAGGAAACATAACAAGCCTTGAAGAAATAAGAGAAGCCACAAGTGTTCCAGTCAATGAAAAAGCCACCCAGGTCGAAGAGAAACTAAGAGCAGAGTATGGAATTAAGGAAGGAATAGGAGAAGTGGAGGGATATCAAATAGCTTTCATTCCAACTAAAATAGTGGCAAAACCAAAGAGCACTGTCGGAATTGGGGACACCATCTCAAGCTCGGCATTTATTGGTGAGTTTTCATTCACTCTCTAACTTTTCTTTTTTAATGGCAAATCTAATACATTAATTTTCAAATACAGATAGTAACATCTACAGAGGATGATGAAAATGATTAAAAAGCTTATAGGAGGAATTATCTATACGCTCGGTTTCATTCTAACCGTCATTAGGCCCCCAGTAGATAGAGTTGCCTGCATGACCCTCCCAGGGGGAGAAGTTTGCGAAGGAATTAATATGTTCTTCTTACTCCTTGAAACTGGAATTGTACTAGTAGGGGCTACCTTAATAACCCTCGGTCACAACTTCAAGAGCAAATGCAAGGAGAGAGGGTGGATTTTTCTTGCGGGTGGATTAGGAATAGGGTTCATTGGAGGATACTCAAGGATTTTAGAAGTAGCACTTTTTGGAGCTATGCTCGTAACTCTTGGTGTCATGGAGGTGAGAAAATGAAGGCCATTGTTGTTGAAGATCTTGAGAAAGACTACGGTAAAGTTAAAGCCTTGAAAGGCATATCTTTTGAAGTCAAAGAAGGAGAAATTTTTGGGCTTATCGGCCCTAATGGAGCTGGGAAAAGCACCACCCTCAAAATTCTAGCCACCCTACTCGTCCCAACTGGAGGTAGGGCAGAGATATTTGGATATGACGTTGTGGAAGAGGCTGAAGAAGTTAGAAAGTTAATAAGCTACCTTCCAGAGGAGGCGGGGGCATATAAAAACTTGACTGGGTACGAATATCTAGAATTCATGGCCAAACTTTACGCAAAAACTGGAAAAGATTATAAAAAGATGCTTGAGACAGGTGTAGAGCTCAGCGGGCTTGGAGAGAGGTTAAAGGATAGGATATCTACATACTCCAAAGGTATGACGAGAAAGCTTTTGCTTGCAAGGGCTTTAATGGTCGAACCAAAGCTTGCCATATTGGATGAACCTGCAAGTGGGCTAGACATAATCAACGCATACTCCATAAGACAGACAATAAAACAGTTCGCAAGGGAGAAAGGGATAACTTTCCTACTCTCAAGCCACAACATGCTTGAGGTCGAGTTCCTCTGTGATAGAGTGGCCTTGATAAACAAGGGTAGAATCGTGGAGATCGGAACTCCCAAAGAATTGAAGGAAAAGTACAATGCAGAAAACTTGGAAGAGGTTTTCATGTCAATTGTAGGAGGGAAGAAAGTTGAGTGACTTTTGGGTTCTCGTAACGAAAGAGCTTAAAGATCTTCTGAGGGATAAAGGATTGATTTTTGGAATCATAATAGTTCCTCTCATCATATATCCCGCCCTGGGACAAATGCTACAGGTGGGATTTGAGCAGGCTCAAGAAGAAACTAAAGTCGTTCTTGTTAACTTTGATGAGGGAAGATATGGTAATTTACTTATCAAAGCCTTAGAAAGCGCACCCAACGTAACTGTAACAAAAATAGAGGCCAAAACCCTTGATGAGGCTCTCAAAAAGGCCCAGGAAGAAGAGTACAATATGATTGTCATAATTCCCAAGAACTTTTCCCAGGCGATAGAGAGCAATCAAAAGGCCAGCGTTGAAATTTACGGAATAGTAAAGGGGATAAGCGGAAGTATGAGAGAAGCTATAAGCGAGGGGAGGATAAATGCAGTAATTTCAATTCTCAACGAATATCTCGCAAAGTTAAAGATAGAGAGAAGAATTGAAGGAGATCCAGAGGCAATTTTAAAGCCTATTGATGCAAAGAGCTATACAGTAATCAAGGGGCGCATCGTTGAAATCCCTCCATCTGTTGTATCAAATATAATAGCCTCTCAATCATTCTCCATGCCCCTAGTGATATTCATCATGATCATGCTAGTTGCTCAAATGTCCGCTGGGAGCATGGCCATGGAAAAGGAAAACAAGACATTGGAAACCCTATTAACGTTGCCCGTAAAAAGGATAACCATTGTAGCGGGAAAAATGGTGGGTACGGCGATAATTGGAATTATAGCGGCTATCTCCTACATGATCGGAATGAGGAATTACCTAGGGAAGTTAACCTCTTCAGCTCAAGTTAGCATTACACTTGAAGAGCTCGGCCTTAAAATAACTCCTCTCGGCGCAACACTATTCTTAATTATAATCTTTCTGACAATGGTATTCACACTAAGCTTTGCAATGCTTTTAGCTGTCTTTGCGGAGGATACAAAGACTGCAAATACTGTAGTTACCGCAGGAATAATGCCTCTAGCCTTTCCAACGTTCATACTAATGTTTGCAGACGTAAATACACTACCCACTGTTCTCAAATATCTCCTCCTCGGAATTCCCTTCAGCCACCCGATACTTGCGTCTAGAGCAATGCTCATGGAGGAATACTCCACGATGTACGTGAGTGCTGTATATCTAGGAATATTGTCGGCAGTGACGCTATTTGTAACGGCAAAATTCTTTACCACAGAAAAGCTTCTCACAGCAAAGCTTAGGTTCATGAGGAAGAAAGAGTAACTATTATGACGAAAAGTTTTTAAATTCATTTTTTAGGAATGCTAATGGGTTGCCCCGGTGGTGTAGCCCGGTCAAACATGCGGGCCTTTCGAGCCCGCGCCCCGGGTTCAAATCCCGGCCGGGGCACCAGAAGTTTACTATTCTTTCTTAAAACTTAAAACAAAAGGATAAACCAAATAAAAAGAAAAGCTAGATGTTCTCCCTCAAATCTATAATGTGCTCCAGTTCTGGACCCGTCTTTATTAAACCTACTGGAACTCCAACTCTCTCTTCAATCTCCTCAATAAACTCCTTTGCCTTCCTGGGAAGCTTATCGTAATCAGTAATTCCAAAAGCTTCCTTATCGTACTTATCCAGCATTGTAACAGCGAGCATTGTGGCACCGTTAATTCTAGCAGCGTATCTAGCCATCTCAAAGTCAAACCATCCTACCCTTCTCCTCCTTCCAGTAACTGTTCCATACTCGATCAATCCAAGCCTATCTGCTTCTTCCATTGGCATCTCCGTGGGGAATGGACCAGCACCTACCCTCGTTGGGAAACTCTTGAAGACCACTATCACATCATCAACTCTCGTAGGCCCTATTCCGACATCACTTGCAACTGCAGAAGCTGTGGTGTCTTTTGAGGTAACGTAGGGATAAGTACCGTAATAAAGGCTTAAGCCAAACCCCTGGGTTCCCTCAACTAAGACGAGTGCCCCCTCATCCAGGGCATCGTTAACCTCTGCAGCAACATCCGTAAGATAAGGCTCCAACTCTTTAATGTCTTTTGCCTGCTTTGCCACCCTCATGACCCTATCAGCATTGGCAGGTCCACATCCACTTCCAGTTGTTCCTATGGTACCGTGAAGATAGTCATTTTTTCTGTCCATCTCCTTGTGCTTTGGCTCGATTATTGCACACCTGTAGTCTATTCCAACCCTCTCAGCAACATTGAAATCCTTTAAGTGCTCGAGCTCATAAAAGAAGACCTCAGGATCAACTAAAACTCCAGCCCCTACAAGAAGCCTAGCCTTGGTCTGCATAAACCCAGTGGGCAACTGCCTCACAGCGTACTTCTTCCCGTTTATAACCACGCTGTGCCCAGCATTTGTTCCAACGCCACCTCTTGCTATGATCTCTGGCTCGTCGTGGAGTGCGAGATATGCTATTATTGAACCCTTTCCCTCATCTCCCCACTGTCCACCAACAACAATTACACTTGGCATCGCTCTTACCCAAAGCTAAGTCAATAACCCCCTTAAAACACTTACGGAATAAACATTTTTACGTCAAATAAATGATGACCACCAATCATTTATAACTAAACTTATGAAGAATTAGAAGGGAAGAGTATGAGAATTCTCTTGGTGGGTCATTACCCTCCTCACAAAGGTGGTGTAGCCAGGCATGTTAAGCAGTTGAAGGAGTGCCTAGAAAAGAGACACGAAGTGTACGTGCTCACATATGGTACCGTGGCCGTTGAGGAAGAGAATGTATATTCTGTTAAGGTTCCAAATATCTTTGGCATAAGGGGGACTTCCTTTGCCTTGTTAGCATCAAAGAAGATTGTTAAGCTTCATGAGAAATATAACTTTGATTTGGTTCACGCTCACTACGTGGGAACCACGAGCTTTGCTGGGGTTCTTGCAAAGAGGAAGACTGGAGTTCCATTAGTGATTACGGCCCATGGAAGCGATTTAGAATTCATGTCCCGACTTCCCCTGGGAGGGTACTTCGTTAAAACATCCATAATGGAAGCAGATTACGTAATTGCCGTGAGCCACTACTTAGCAAAAAAAGCTTTAGAGCTTGGAGCGTCTAGAATTTCAGTAATTCCAAACTGGACTGAGTTAAGTGGAGAGAGTGAGAGAAAGTACATACTTTTTCTTGGGAGAGTTGCAAGTTACAAAGGTATTGAAGATTTCATTGAACTCGCTAAGAGATTCCCAGGAGAAGAATTCGTCGTTGCGGGAGAGGGCCCACTCCTTAAAAAACTTAGAGCGAAAAGCCCACCCAATGTTAAGTTTTTAGGCTACGTTCCAGCGGAAGATGTGCTTAAGAAAGCAAAGGTCTTAGTGCTTCCTTCAAAGAGAGAGGGATTTGGATTGGTTGTAATTGAGGCAAACTCATTTAAAGTCCCAGTATTAGGAAGGAATGTAGGTGGAATTAGAGAGCTTATCAGATTTTCAAAGAACGGCTATCTCTTTGAGGACATTGAAGATGCTATCACATATTTAAAGACACTTCTAGTACCAAAGACAAACGTAAAGTTGGGGTCTATAGGAAAAAGGATTTCCAAAGGGCATTCCCAGGAAAAGATGTGCGAAAGAGTTGAAGAAATATACAGAGAGGTGATTTCATGACGATAGTAATAAACATGCGAGACAGGATAGATGAAAGAAAGCTAAGGGTTGCGGCTAGACTAATAAGAGAAGGGAAGCTCGTCGCCTTTCCCACGGAAACTGTCTATGGTCTAGGAGCCGATGCACTGAATGAAAAAGCTGCAAGAAGAATATTTGAAGCTAAGGGAAGACCAGCGGACAATCCTTTGATAGTTCATATTGCTGAATTCTCCCAGGTTTACGAGCTAGCAAGAGAAGTTCCAGAAGAGGCTAAAATGCTCGCCAAAAAGTTCTGGCCTGGCCCACTAACCATAGTTCTTCCCAGAAGGGAAATAGTGCCCGATGTAACCACGGGAGGCTTGGATACAGTTGCAATAAGAATGCCTGCAAATGAAATTGCTTTAAAGCTGATAAAGCTCAGTGGAAGGCCAATTGCAGCTCCCTCAGCAAATATTAGTGGAAAGCCCAGCCCAACTACAGCAGAGCACGTGGCAGATGACTTCTATGGAAAGATAGAGTGCATAATAGACGGGGGTGAGACCAAGATAGGAGTTGAGTCGACCGTTATAGATTTAACGGAATGGCCCCCTGTGCTTTTAAGGCCTGGAGGCTTACCCTTAGAGGAAATCGAGAAAGTTATTGGAGAAGTTAGAATTCACCCCGCAGTATTTGGAAAGAAGGTTGACGTAGCAAAGTCCCCAGGAATGAAGTACAAACACTATGCCCCCGATGCAGAAGTAATAGTCGTGGAAGGGCCCAAAGAGAAAGTTAAAAGAAAAATTGCCGAGCTGGTTAAAGAGTTCAAGGAGAAAGGAAAGAGAGTTGGTGTTATTGGATCTGAAAGCTATAACGCCGACGAATTCTTCTACCTGGGAGAGACAGTAGAGGAAGTGGCGAGAAATCTCTTCAAGGCACTAAGGTACATGGACAAGGCAAAGGTTGACATAGTCCTAGCGGAGGGAGTCGAGGAGAAGGGGCTTGGACTAGCTGTAATGAATAGATTGAGGAAAGCTGCTGGGTATAAGATCATCAAGGCTGATTGAGATGCACTTCATCAAACATTTTGAAGAGGAGCTAATTGCTCTAAGCAACGCTCCCCATAGGGGAGGCCTTACCAAAGCAAGGGGCTTCTTCTTCATGAAAGTTGAGAAGAACTACAGAGGAGACTACAAGAAAGATTGCTTAGAATTTGAAAGAAAAAACGGGCTGAGAAGTTTTGTAGGCTTTATGACAGCTGTGGATATAGAGAAAGTTATGGCAATAAAAAGCCTTGGAAATGTTGAAGTTTACCTAACTGCAGGAATTTCGAACCCTGCAATAGCTGGGGAAGAGCCAAAACCTTGGGAACCTGGGACGATAAACATGGCCATTGTCATTGATGAGGGACTGACAATAGGGGCCATGGCCAATGCAATAATGACTGCTACTGAAGCGAAAACTTACACGCTCCTCAAGCTGGGATACAATGCTACGGGAACAACTAGTGATGGGATTGGAGTCTTTGCCAGGCAGGGAAATGTGGAGTGGGCAGGGACTGCAACAAGGTTAGGATTTGAAATCGGAAAGGCTGTGAGAGAGGCATTAGAGGAAAGCATAAAGAAGTGGGAGAAGATAAAAAGTCTTTAGGGCTGTCATAAAAGTCTTTTTCCGAATTTTTGAACAGTTTTATAGTGTGACAGTTTCCGATATAGGAGTCTTTAAGCCCAGGAAAGGCGATTAGAGTTGCTCTTGCTTTCAAAGAAAAATGATGTAGAAAGATTATTATACTTTGCCAACATCATTTTAGTGGTGAAAGTAGTGTTCGTTAACAGAAAGGAAGAGCTGGAGTTCCTTGAAAGAAAGTGGAGAGAGGAAGGTGCCCAACTCATAATTATTTACGGGAGGAGGAGAATCGGTAAAACAATGCTTCTAAAGGAGTTCTTAAAGGGGAAAAGAGGAATTTACTTCCTAGCCACAGCTGATTCAATGGCAGAGAACATCAGGGGATTAGCTGAGAAGTTTACCAAACTAACTAGAAGAGAATACTTCATGGAAGTAAGAGACTTTAGAAGACTCTTCCGCTACCTAGCTGAAGAGATGGGAAAGGAGAGAGTTGCAGTAGTTCTCGATGAATTTCAATACTTAATTTCCCTTGATCCTGGAATACTAAGTGTCCTTCAGAAGATATGGGACGAATACTTAAAAGATACAGGTATATTCCTCATTCTCTGTGGATCCTCGATTGGAATGATGGAAAGAACCCTTGAATACAAAAGCCCCCTCTATGGCAGAAGAACTGGGGCTTGGAAAGTGAAACCCTTTGACATCCGAGGCATAGCCGAGATGTTTCCAGAGAGAAGCATGGAGGAGCTTGTGAAGATCTATGCTGTCTTTGGTGGTGTTCCCTTCTACCTTGATCTTATCCGAAACCTAAGCGTCGAGAACGCGATAAAGGAGAGGATATTGAAAAAGGGCGAAATCCTCTACGAGGAGCCAGAGTTTCTCCTTCGGGAGGAGCTAAGAGAGCCAAGGGTCTATAAACTGATCCTCAAGGGGCTAGCGCTTGGTTATGAAAGCCTTGGAGAACTGATCAACTTTACGGGTCTCGACCGTGGCAACCTGTCGAAGTACCTCGACACTCTCGAAAGGCTTGAGCTCGTTGGTTATGAACTCCCCTACGGGAAGAGAAAAAGAGGGCAATACTACATTAGAGACAACTTCTTCAACTTCTGGTTCCGCTTTGTCTATCCAAACTTAGCCGACCTCGAGTTGGGTCTCGTTAATGAGGTCTGGGAAAGGATTAGTGGAGAAATCAACGCCTACTACGGAAAGATGTTCGAGAGACTTGTGAGGGAGATGCTTAGGCTTAGAATCCTTGATTTTGGACAGAAAGGCGTCTCAAGGTGGTGGCATAGGGGGGAGGAGATAGATGCTATAGCTGAACTCAAAGACAAACTGCTCTTCGTTGAGGTCAAGTGGAAGGATCTCAACAGAAGAGAGGCCAGGAAAATCCTCAAAGACCTCAAAAGAAAGTCCGAGCGCTTTGAGGGAGAGAAAGAGTTTCTACTTATAGCCAAGAGAATTGAAGACAAGGAAGAAGGAATGCTTGACTTAGAAGATTTGGAAAAGGTGATAAGAAACTTGTGAGCTTTTATTTCTTTAAGCCACTAAAATGGAAAATTAAGAGATTAGCTTTCTGTAGAGCTCTTCAACTTTCCTAACAACATCTTCTGGAGAGAAGCCGGCCTTAACTGCAAGCCAAGTAGCTCCTCCTGCACCAACTCCCTCCTTCACGTATCCCTTTTCATAATCTCTTAGGCCCTTAAACTCACTCTTTGAAAAGTCCAAGTCCGCTGCATAACTTATTATTCCAATTTCCCTAGCGGTTTTAATGAAGGTCGCACTCTTGTCCTCAACAACCCATCTAGTAGTGGCTATCATGAACCTACTCAAGTCCTCTCCAAGTCCTTTCAATATTGCAGCTACTGCAAGCATTTGAGTTCCTCCCGCCAACACCACATCACCCTTAAATCCTAAGGACACCCCAACGACAGTTGCCAACATTGGATCACCTAACTGGCGGAGAGCTTCCAGGGGATTTTCCTTAAGTCCACCAAACTCTATTCCAGCCCTCTTAAACCCTTCTTCAATGACCTTTCTCTTTAACTCCTGAGGATTATTGGGGGAGGCTGAACTCGTCTTCCCCTCGTACCCTAGGGCCCAAAGGATTGCCTGGGCTGTTGTGGTTCCTCCAGGCGTGGATTCTCCAATGACAAGCTCTTCAATTCCACTTCTCTCCAATTCTTGCCCGAGAAGTTTTGCCCTTTCAATTATCTCACCAGCTTCGGGAAGAGCAGGCTCTCGCCTAAAATCCCTACCAACTATGGAACTAATGTGAACGTGAGGAACCTTTGGGGCTAAATAAGTCCCTCCCCTAACTACCAAAATGGGGAAATTTGCCAGCTCCCTCGCGGCTTTAGTTATTATCGCTGGTGTGGGATGTCCTTCTGGAGTAACTGGGATTGCATCTATTATCTTGGGCTTATCATAAAAGAGGTATTCCGCATCAGCAGGAGGCGTATACTTTGTGAGCTCAGGTGTAGCTCCAGCCACGCTAATTCCTGGGATTAGGCTAACTTCAGTATTTCCGAGAACTAAAAGAAACAGCGACTTCATCAAACCACCGATGGATTTTTTATCCATTCATTTTAAAATTGTTGTGATGACAAGAGTGTATCACATAGTTAAGTTCCAAGATGGGAATGCATACCTCCTCTTTGATGGATGCAACTGGAGATGTAAGTACTGCGTATGGAGGGAAGTCACGCGATGGAGCCTCTGCCTGCCAGAGAAGACAAGACAACAACTAGATTACCTGTGGAAGGAAAGAAAGGTTAGATATTTAACTGTTGAGGAGGTGGAAAGAATTTTAGAGAAGGAAAGAGTAAAGATTGCATTCCTTGGAGGGGGAGAGCCCACGCTCGATCCAGAATTAAAACCCCTAATGAAAGCACTTGCCAAGAGAGGGATAAAGGTCTGGCTTGTGACGAATGGAGAAGGATTAGATGATGAGATTGTTGATATTGCCTATGGGATCACCTTTAGCATAAAGGCTCTCGACGAGGAGCTACACAAGAGAATAACGGGAGTATCCAACTCAAAGGTTTTGGAAAATTTTAGGAGGTACGCAAAAAGTGGAAAGATAGTTGCTGAGACCGTATATGTTCCAGGATTAGTTGAATGCGAAGAGATCATGAAGATAGCGGAATTCATAGCCTCAATAAACCCAAACATTGCCTTAAGGATAGACCCACTAGTTCAAGGCGCGGATTTGGAGGAAGTTGATAAATGCATAGAGAAGGTAAAGAATGTTCTTAATGCATACAGGATAAAGGTAAAGGGAGAAGTAAAACCACCCAAACTTCTCTACCCGGTGGTGTGAGGGATGGGGAAAGCTTTAATGATTCAAGGAACGATGTCGGGAGTAGGAAAATCCCTAATAGCAACGGCGCTCTGCCGCATATTCTCGGACTTGGGCTATGATGTTGTTCCATTTAAAAGCCAAAACATGAGCCTAAACTCAGCTCCCAGCATAGAAGGAGGAGAAATAAGCAGGGCTCAATACCTTCAGGCCATAGCGTGTAGAAAGAAGCCAAGCATAAAGTTTAACCCAATTCTGCTCAAGCCCGAAGGTAATATGAGAAGTCAAGTTGTATTCCTTGGGGAACCTATTGGAAGTGTCTCTGCTAGGGACTACATGCTTTCAAAGAAAATAGAGTTGTTTAGAAAGTCAATGGAGGTCCTGAAAAGTCTCATGAAGAGGCATGACCTAGTTATAATAGAAGGAGCTGGAAGCCCCGTGGAAATTAACCTGAAGGACTATGACATAGCCAACATGAGGGTTGCAAGGGAAGTCAATGCCCCAGTTATTTTGGTTGCAGACATTGATAGGGGAGGAAGCTTTGCCCAAATAGTGGGAACAATGGAGTTGTTAAGTGAAGAGGAAAGAAACCTCGTGATGGGATTCGTATTCAATAAGTTCAGAGGAGATCCCAGCCTACTTTATCCAGGTTTCAAATTCTTGGAGAAAAAGTATGGAAAGCCAGTCTTAGGGGTTGTTCCCTACATTGACCACAGGCTTCCAGAAGAAGATTCACTGGCCGAGTTTCCCAGGGCGAAAGGGGAAGTTCACATTCAGATAATAAAACTTCCCCACATAAGCAACTTTACGGACTTTGAGCCTTTGCACTGGGCCAATGGAGTCGACTACGTGACGAAGGCCGAGGAAATTAAAGGTGACATAATAATCATCCCAGGGAGCAAGAATACTGTGGAGGATTTGATTTGGATGAGAGAGAATGGGATTGAGGATGCAATTATTGAAGCCCACCGTGAGGGTTCTTTCATCGTTGGAATTTGCGGAGGATTTCAAATGCTCGGAGAGAAAATTATTGATAACGTAGAGTCCAAGCGGGGAGAAGTAAAAGGAATTGGCCTTTTACCAGCAAAGACAATCTTTGCAAGGGAAAAGAGAACAAATCATCTGAAGGCCGAAGTTTTATGGGAACCAGCCAGAGGAATGAGAGTTGAGGGGTACGAAATTAGGTTTGGAAGGTCAACCACGAGAAGGCCGTTTTCAGTAATTAAGTGGGTAAACGGAAGAAGAGTGGAAGAGTTTGAAGGTGCGGTAGGAGAGAGAACCTTTGGGACTTACCTCCACGGAATATTCCACAACTTTGAGTTTACGGAGGCATTCCTAAATCTGATAAGGAGAGAGAAGGGGCTCGAACCAATAAAAATTCGGGAGTGGAGCATTGAGGATGAGATAAATAGATTTGCAAAGATCGTTCGGGAGAGCATAGACGTAGATTACATCATCGAATTCCTCGGACTCTAATTATTTCCGCTACTCTCTTTGCAAGCTCTAGCTCCCTGGGAGTGTTCACATTGAGGGCTAGGAGAGGGTTTGAAAAAACGAAGAATTTCTCTCCTTCCTTGGCAACACCATTAATTCCAACTATCGCGTAACCCATGTAAGAGTATGGCGTCAGGTCTTTGGGGACAACCTCCAGAGGCAAAACCCCAGTTAAGCTCACCTTTCCGTCAAATTCCTTAAGTAGAGAATATATATCGGAGGACTTGACAAAGGGTATATCTGAGGATAAGCTTATGAAGGGGCCAAACTCCCTTAGCAACCATTGAACATCCTTCACATACCCCCTCCCTGGGGTATCGACGAATTCAATCCCTTCCCTTAGACAGAGCTCTCTCGTCCTGGGAGTGTGCCTTGACAGGGCAACCAAAACTTCTCCAACGGCCTCAGCCTGCTCATAAACCCAGAGAAGCATCTCCTTTCCAGCTATCTTAAGAACGGGCTTTTCCCTTCCCATCCTACTGGACTTCCCGCCAGCCATGATGATTATCATGCCCAAACCCCCAGGATTAAGAGCGTTGCGCCCCTAGTTATCTCCCCCACGGCCCCTATGCAATCACCATTTAGTCCTCCAAAGTTGTCCAAGCTTATCTTTACTGCATAAATTCCCCCTACTAAGCCCAGGAGGGCAAATATTGATTGCGGATCATAGAGCAAAATTGGAATCAAGAGGAGAGCGTATAGAACTCCTCCCAAGATGACCTTTTTTGTTGTCAACCTATCCATAAAGTACTTTCCCAGTCCTTCTCCCAGGGGTCTCTTTGTTGCTAAGGCCAAGAGCATGGCCATCTTAGAATTCAGCTCAGCAAGATAAACGGAGTAAAATGGTGCAGAGGAAAGGGAGTAAACCTGAATCAAGAGAATCATCACAACCGCAAAAATTCCAGCAATCCCAGTGTTGACGTCTTTCATGGCCTTAACCTTTTTCTCCCTATCTCCCTTTACCATAACTCCATCCGCCCAATCAGCAAGCCCATCAAGATGCATCAAACCAATAACCCAGTAAAGGGAGAGGATCGAGAGAACATTTTTAAGAGGAATGTCAAGGTAGAGGATCAATGATGGAATAAAAGCAGTTAAAGGAGCAATCAATGGAAGCGCCCAAACCTCTTCCCTGGCCTTCTCGAACTCGCCTTTAATCGGAATCCTCGTCATGAAGGGTATTAAATTCTTCATGATTCAGAATATGCCTGGGGAGTTTAAATACCCAACCCAAGTTTATCTCAACTTCCCTACTAAGCACTTCCACGACCTCTGAGGGTAGGCCTTCCTTCTTAAGGGCCTTTTTAAAGGCTCTTCTCCCCTTATTATAGTGCCTAACTATGCCAGCCATGTAGAACAAAATCCTAGGAATATAAAGAAGAAAGCGGAGAAGAGAGGTAATTAAAGCCCTCATTTCTTTTCCTCTTCCTCCTTTTCAATCTCTATCTTCGGCATTCCAATGGGGATGTTACCTTTTGAACTAACTACCTTTGCCAAGCTCTCTATTAAGGACTTGAAGAGATTTATGCTTGCCATGTACTCTTTAGTTAGCTCAAGAGCTGCCTCCTTGTCCATACCTGCCTCAACCAAATCCTTGTAGAACTGGGCAACGCTCTTCCCAAGTGCTGCCATTCTCTCTGGATTGTAGAGTTCGGATATCAACTCTTTTATTGGTCCCAGAATGTCCTCTATCATTGGGCCGAGCTTATCCATCAGCATGGCGACCTTGTCCAAATCCTTGTCTCCCTCAATGGCCTCTATTAAGCTTTTCAGACTTTTGACCTTCCTTTCTAGCACTTCAACTTCCTCTGGTGTCTTTGCAGTCTTTATTTCTTCGGCTATCTCCTCAATAAGTTTTTCAATCTTCTCAGCTTCCACCATCTCGATCACCTCAATACTAATTAGTGTGCTCACACCTAATCTAAATTCTGATCAAACTAGAGCAGGTTTATGGGGATGCCAATTAAATCCAACCACCTCTTCACAACCTCACGGGAGAGGGTATAAACACTTCCCCTCTCACCTGGGACTTCCTTGACCACTCCCAACTTCTCCAGCTCATTCAGCTTTTTCCTAACAGTATTTCGAGAGGCTTTACCCCTCCTCCCCTTCAGCTCCCTAGCTATTTGACTAACGTTAGCGCGCTTAAGGTCAAAAAGTATCTTTACAATCTCCCTAGCAATTGGATCATGCTTTATCTCGGGTATAACCACATCTATCCCCAACTCCCCATATTCGGCGTAAACGTTTAGAAGTCTTATGTAAGCCTGGGCCAACTGAGAAACTACTTCAAAGCTTTTCTTCAGGTATTCAAGTGTTTCCTTGAGTTCTTTGAGCTCCCTCTCGAGATCATTAGGCATGATAAAATCTAGGGTTTCAACAATTTTTAGGGTTGTGGTCAGTTGTGACCACAAATTTATATTTCCCCTAAGCGAAACTTAAAAACATGAAAAGGGAAATCTTAACTGGGATAGGAGTTGGAGCACTTTTAGCGTCATCTCTCAGAGTCTTCGTTGCAGGGGTTTATTCCAGTGTTGAAAAGACCTTCTTCTACGGAGTCTACTTCCCCTCTATATTAGGCATAGTGCTTTTAATACTTGCAACGGCTTTGGTAGCAAGGATTCCTAAAAAGATAGGAGGAGCAATATTAGGATTATACATAATTGCAACCCTTGCTACCGATGCTACTGAATATACCCATCTTCTCGGAGCCCTTGCAATACCAATAATCCTCTCCCTAACCCTGGAGGTTCCTACAAAATATCTAGCTCTCGGAATGCTTGCAGATCTCTCCCTAAGAGTTCTAGCCACTGGAGGGGAACCGCTGGACTTCTACCATACCCGCGTATTGCTCGTCCTACTCACACTTCCAGTAGTCTACTACACGATAAGAGAAGAAGGAAAACTCAACAAAGCTCCATTCGAGCTCTATGCATTTGCAACACTGATCGAGCTCGGCCTAATATATCCAAACGCCATACTGAGATATTCAGGGATTAAGGTCTACTACCTGCCACTCTTTGTGGGGTATTCATTCATAATAACTCTAGCCCTCTTCCTGGGAATTTACTTAGGAAAGAAACCAAAGATTGCAACAATACTCTTAATCTTAGGCTCACTAACTCTACTCATCAAGCCACTCTCTCTTATTGGACTGCCAATAGCTCTGCTCTCCTCTGTGGCTCTTCTAGATAGTGCAAGGAACGGAAAAATCCCAGGGGTGCTTGGGCCAATATACTTCACTATCATGGCGATCTTAGCCACTGGGGCTTATATAGGAAGGGACATTGGATTGTCATTTATGGAGGACAGGCTAGAGGTTGTAATAATCCTGGCATCAATGGTGTATGCTCTAACAAGCTATAAGAGGAGCGTAGAAGAGGTTTCTCTTCCCACCTTAAAGGAAATAGCTTATTCTATAGCTGCATTTTTAATCATTGGGATCATAACATTATCAGCTTTCCACAGAGCCCCAGTTTATCAGGAGAGAAAAAGCGAAATAACGGTGTGGACCTATAACATCCACCAAGGATTTGGGCCATACAAGGGAACGTTCAACGGTAAAGAGCTTGTTGATTTGCTTAAAAACCACGGGCCAGACATAATAGGGGCCCAGGAAGTAGTTGGGGGAATGATTGCAAATGCCTACCAAGACATTCCGCTACTCCTCTCGGCCAGGCTGGGATATGACTATGAGTACAAGCCAGCCGTAGAGGGGACGTATGGAGTGGCAGTGTTCTCCAAATACCCCATGAAAACATTGGGAGAGATGAACTTGAAGAGCGTGGGACAGGCTAGACCAGTCCAAAAAGTTCTGATTGAGGGGCTAAACCTAGTCGTAGTAAATGTCCACCTAGGGCTTAGTGAGGAGGAAAGAGCCATGCAAGCTGAGGAGCTTCTAAAGTTTGCCACCACTGAGCCAAAGGCCCACATAATCCTTGGAGATCTTAATGCAGAACCAAAGGAGAGGGCCATAGAGATTTTAATGCAAGAGTATAGGGACTCATTTGAGGAGAGACCCCCATTTACCTTCAATTGGGGGAACATTGACATCGAGAACATAGACTACATTATGCTCAGAAAAGAGTGGAATGTAAGGGTGAAAGACTATGGATGCCTCTGCGAAGTAGAGGTGTCAGATCACAGGGCACTTTGGGTGGTTATAGAGATCTAACGTCGTTTTATCTTATTTTTTTGTTTATTGGAACTCTCCACTCTACTATCCCCGTCGCCTTTCAATTCTTTTTTTAGTCTTATTGGAACTTAAAAAAGTGCCTAACCGCTAATTCGGTAATCTCGATGTCAAAGTCTATATGCTCCTCAACGATTATCTTATCAGCACTTCCCCTTGCATTTTTCTTTACAACTTCCCACGCTTTAGGAATATCTTCGGGCCCTTTAACGAAGTACGATCCCTTCCCGCTGGAAATCATTATGGCCTTGGTGTGGCAGGGGTAGCCTATCTTCTCGCTTCTCGCAAGCTTCGTAGAGCTCATCCAGGGTTGTTGCATATGCGTAACGAGATGTTGGGACCTTTGCTTCTTTTGCAAGGGTCTCGCGAGTCCTCTCCCTGTGCATTGCTATCCATGTCGCCTTTGCATTTGGAACGACGGAGTAGCCTTCTTTCTCAAATTCAAAGAGGGCATCGAGGTTTATTGCTTCTATCTCCGGAATTATTACATCTGGTTTTTTCCCTCTCCACTATGCTCCAGAGAAAGTCCTTATCCTTGCTCTTATGAGCTACCTGCATTGCAGGGGCATTTGGGTATCGATCGACTGCTATGACTTCGACCCCTAATCTCTGGGCCTCTATGGTTACTTCTTTTCCAAGCTCACCGCTTCCGAGAAGGAGAATTTTAACAGCAGAATCAGTTAGGGGATGTTTCGTAAATAGTTGAGATCGTAAGGTTTAAATATTGGTTATACTTTATTAGTGGAGTCTTTCCACCCTGTGCCCGATATGTGGGGTTTGATAAGCCCGAATGGGCACGGATCCCGAAGATGTGGGAGTCTCCGTTCCCCCCGAAAGCCAGCCGATGAAGATGGGAGGCTGGAAGGTTGGCCGTATCGACATTACACAAATCACGGCCAACCAGAACGGTTCCGTTAGATGAGAGGTTTAGAGTTTTTAACATGGGAATTGGATTTATCGTTATAGTTTCACAAGAAGAGAAGGAAAATACCTTGCAAGTCCTTAACAAATATTCCCCAAGTCATGAAATAGGAAAAATAATCAAAGTGAAGAACTATAAAATCGAGCTTTAATAAAGTTTTTTGCTCTTTTTCAGTTAATTGTTGATATTTTTGGTTTTTTGAGTATCTCTTTCCGTAGAAGCAAACTGACTCTCCTAAGAGCAACTTCTTTGACATATATTGAGATCAGGATTACTCTTACTTGGTGTATACAGCCATATTAGACTTCTAAAAACCATCAAGCTAAAGGAATGAAACACCTAACAGTTTCAATCACATTGTTATTCATCTCTTTCTTTCAAGGTTTCGGTTCCCCAGTAGAGGGATAGGAAATACATGAGGGTAAATGGGATGTAAACCATCATTCCGCCGATTACAATCTCTTCTCCTGGCTCAATATAGCAGTTGCAAGCTTTTAAAGCATAGGGATGAATTATTCTTTCAACACTCCAAGCCAAGGAATAAGAAGCAAAGCCGATAACCCAAAACTCATGTGGCAACATTTTTCTAGAGAGTCTAACAGTTATCAAAGTTATCAGAAAGGGGTATACCCAAGGTACAAAGAGATAAAACAGCACTTCATACAGAAAACTTGTAAATCTAACCAACAACTCTAAATCTCTAAGTATAAGGCTTCCTATTAACACTAATGCAAAGTGAACAACGCTGATTTTTAACTTTTGTAAGTTTAAAAAACTTGGTAGTACAAAGAAAGATAAGCTTAACATACTCAGAAAACAATTAGCAAGGTAGTAAAATACCACATTGATATCACTCGCGTATAGAATTTTAAAAACCCAATATATGATTACCAAAACTGCAGCAAAAAGTGAGCTTTGTTTAGCTTTCTCAAAGGTTCCTGTTAAGCGAACAAAGGTAGCTCCAAGGAGGAAAAGTATAACAACTTGAGCCAAGAGCGAAGCAGAATTCCTGAAGAGCTGGTTAAATAAAGCCACAGTCAAAAATTGAAGAATTGAAAAGAGAAAAAGCTTGATCATTTTTTCTCACCTACTGGCCTTGATATTTACTATTTGCGGCATTGTGGTCACCATATGTGAAAAGATATTCTGATAGTGTCCATATTTTCTTTGGCTGATTGGGGTTGTTATCTTTTTCTGAACTCATTAAATGATTCCAGGTATTCACGTATATTATCTTAAAGTAAGTTTCACATCCATCAAGATGATCTGGCTTAATTACAAGGTAACTTTGATTTCCACTATAACTGCCAGAGAACCATGCATGGTAGATTTCACCATATGTTGTTTTGTCAATATAGACATAGAAAGTTTCAAGATCTACAAATCTGCCATATTCGCTATACCTATAAAGATCGTAAATATGATCGATATCTGGACTGAGAGGGTAATCTTCATCTTTAAATGCTAATGTATATTCAATAGTATCTACTTCTCCATCCATATCTGTATCATATGTTATCCAGAAGACTTCAATTAAGGGATTATTTCCTGGCTCTGGATAGTTAGGTGGCCACCATGTCCAAGGGATGATATCATACTGCAACTGGTAAATATTTGGTGCCAATCTCCTTGCAATTTCTTCATTTTCTGGTGAACTTGTTAATGGTACCGCCTTAGCTTTAAACTCACGCTCGAAGAGTACTCTAGCCTTTTCTTTTTTCAAGTTTTTAATGATTAATTGTTTTAGAGCGTCTTTTTCTTTTGTGTTTAATTTTTTCTCACTTGTAGTTTCTAAGAGGTTAATTAATTTTTCAAGTTTTCCACATCTATTGTTCCATTTTTAAGGTATTCCTGCCAAATTTTTTTACTAACTTTGCTCGATGCTAGGAAATATGGAAACTTTTCAAGTTTGATTTTATATTTGTTCCCCAAGATAACAAATCTATCTTTGACTTCAAACTTCGTATTATTGTAGAGTATATATCCGTCCCCATAGATTGCCTGAATACACTCTCCCTCAATGTTGAATGTCGTTGCGCTTCTGTTCTTTATTGCTAGTACTGGAGTGGTTGAACTCAAAACTAACAAACTAAATAACAAAACACCCAACGACTTCAACCGCATTGTTATATCCCCTATAGTTATTATGAAAAAATATACAACTAAAAATATTTAAACTTTTCGGATTTTTAATAGGATACTATTAAGGTAACTGGAGCATCACCTCCTGAAGCCATTCAGTAACATCACCAGGCGGACCACCGAAACTAGAATGGATTCTGACAAAATTATGCCAGAAAGCAAACAGAAAAACAAACCTATGAACCCTCCTCCAGTCTTTACCCCTGAAATTATTCCAAAAAAAGCTTTGTTCTTTCCTTAACAGTCCTAAACCGGCGCTCAACACTGTTCATCGGCCCAAAAGTCACATGCAGATAACCCAACCCCAAACTCTTAAACGCTGACTTATACCAGCCCGCCCCATCAACCAGAAAGACAGACTGCCCTTCACAGGACTTTAAAACAACGAGAAATCCCTGGCAACTCACCAGTTTCTAACAGTCGTAATCCAGACTGCCAAAACCTCCTTGCTCTCAACGTCAATTTCTCTTCTTCCCGTTTCATCAACTGTTTCCCTGTTTTTTGACTACGAGGATTTTTGGCTTGTAAACTGCTTCTGCTATTTTTTTGAACGGCTTCCCAGACGGTTGTGTGGCTGATTCCGAGGATTCTGGCAGTTTGCCTATAGCTTAAGCCGTTTAGGTACAAGTTTATTGCTCTGATTCTCTTTTCTGCTGGGATTTTGTTTCGGCGAAAAGGTTTTAAGGCTAAGACTACCCAGCAAATAATGGTTTCGGCTTGTATGTTCCCCTTTCTTTTTCTGTGGTAGTGTCTGGGATTTAAAACTGACGCCCTACTGCTTATCCTGACAGTATCTATCCAACTTACTTCGAACCCCCACTTTATAAACAAACTAACGCCCCCTAGGACTTTAAATCAAAAATACTCCTAGGGTAATCCTGAGAATAAACTACTGTCATCACACCCTATCTCACGAACAACCTCCACTAACCCAACCAAGCAAACTCCTACCTAATTACAATAATCAAACAGAATCTCTCAAACTTCTTACAAAAACATGTTATCAGTGCACTCTTCAAAAATTTTCGAAAAACTTTCGTCATAATTTGATAATAAAACTGTAACATACTGCAAATACTAACTTCAGGTTACTAAATTAAACCCCAATTCATCAAAGAACCTTTATTTTAAAAATTAAGCTCAAACAAAACTAAAAATCTAAAAATAAGCTTAAACATCGTGTACCGAAAATCTTCGGGCAAACTTTTATAACTTGCGGACAAAATATCCAACCATGGATATAGCCTTTCCAATCGCTCTCCTAATTGACTTAACCCTTGGAGAACCTCCAGCCGTAATTCACCCAGTTGTGTGGTTTGGCAAGATTATAGGCTTCCTTGACAGTAAATATAGAAGAAGGTCTCCTCCTCTTGATTTTCTAGCTGGAGTTCTTTCCTCCCTAGTTGTTGTTGGATTCGCACTTTTCCTTTCTTATCTCTCCAATCTCCTCCCAAATCCGTTCAATTTACTCCTCTCAATATACCTCCTAAAGTCATCCTTTGCAATAAGAAGCCTCCACGACCACGTAAAAAGAACGATAACTTCCGATTTAGAAGAGAAGAGGAGAGCAGTTTCAATGATAGTGAGTAGAGACACAAAGTCTCTTGACGAGCCCCACTTGAACTCTGCGGCAATAGAGAGCCTATCAGAGAACATAAATGACTCAGTAGTAGCCCCTATCTTCTATTACCTAATCTTTGGCCTTCCTGGGGTCATTATATATAGGGCCGTAAACACCCTAGATGCAATGATAGGGTATAGGAAAGAGAGATATGAGTACTTTGGAAAGTTCGCGGCCAGGCTTGATGATGTCCTAAACTTCATCCCAGCCCGAATAACGGTGCTCCTCTTCCTCCCCCTGGGAAGAAGAAAAGTTATCAGATACTATAGAATGGCAAAGTACAAGATAAATTCCGATAAGCCAATAGCAGCCATGAGCGCCGTGCTGGGTGTTTGGCTCGAAAAGCCAAACTACTATAAGTTCCCAGGGAGAAGGCCAGAAAATGAAGATATAAAGAGGGCCCTAAAAGTGTACTGGATTGTTGTTGTGGAGTTCCTCTTGGCCGTGTTTATCATCCTCTATGGGGGGTAGAGAATGAAGGGGAGAGGAGTGGCCTTCTTCTCGGGTGGAAAAGATGGGCTCTACGCCTTATACCTTGCAGAGAGGGAAGGAATTGAAGTCCCCTATTTACTTACCCTCAAGACAAGCATAGGGCTCTCCCCTCACTGGGAAAACTTAGATGCCCTAAAGGCTCTAGCGGAGAGTATGGGGAAGAAGCTCTTAACCTTTGATATGAGAAATGGAAGCGAAGCTTTGGCAGAGGTCATAAGTTCTCTCAATGTTGATTACATAGTAGCTGGAGACATATTTTTGGAAGATCACCTAAAGTGGGTGAACTTCCTCGCTGAAAAAGCTGGATTAAAGACTCTTGAGCCCCTCTGGGGAAGGAACACGCTTGAACTAGCTAAAGAAATGCTAGAGGCTGGGTTTAAATATTCCATCATTGCCGTGGACAAAAGTAAGTTGGGGAAGGAGTGGTTGGGCTACACTTTCTCCTCAATTAAAGACCTTGAGATCTTTACTAGTGAAAATCCCACAATTGATCCGCTAGGAGAAGGAGGAGAGTTTCACACCATAACACTCTCAAGCCCCCTCTTTAGGTATGCGTTTACCTTGGAAAAAATCTCTGTAGAGGAAAGTGAAAGGTACTGGTGGATGAGGTTTAGGGTGATGAGGAGATGATATTAGAAATCTTGAAGTCAAAAGGGATAACTCTCGAAAGGATTATTGATACTGCCTTAGAGCTCTACATTGGGAATGAGAGGGAGCGTATTAAGGAAAAGGTAAGAGGAGTGATGCTCCGCTATCTAGAGGATATAAATGTTCAAGCTCTTCTAATGGCCGCTTTACTGCTGGAGGAGAAATTTAATGTTGAGGAAGATCCAGTGAACTTAGTTGCGGATGAGCTAATTGGGATTGATATAGCCGAGTACATAGGAGGGAAGATGGCCCTCTTTAACTTCTTCTACTATGACACAAAGAAGCCTGGAATATTGAGAGAACTCCCTCCATTTCTGGACGATGCAATTGGAGGGTTTATAGCTGGGTGCATGACGTTAGTCTTCCATGAGCTCAATCTTAAGGGCTAAAAAACCAGCAAGGAGGGTAGCATATGATTCACCCAATAAACTTCAAGGCCTTTCATGGAGGAAGTAGAGAGGAAGGCTACATAGACTTCTCAGCCTCCGTAAATCCTTATCCACCAGAATGGACTGATGACATGTTCAGGAGGGCTAAAGAGATAAGCACTCTCTACCCCTACTATGAAAAACTTGAGGAAGAGCTCTCAGATTTAATTGGAGAGCCAGTAACTATAACTGCAGGAATAACGGAGGCCCTCTACCTACTCGGAGTTTGGATGAGGGGTAGGAAGGTTATAATGCCCAAGCACACCTACGAGGAATACGAGAGAGTCTCGCGCATATTTGGAGGGAGAGTGATCAAAGGTCCCAACGGCCCAGGAAAGCTTGCGGAGTTAGTTGAAGAGAATTCTTTTGTGTTCTTCTGCAATCCTAACAATCCAGACGGAAAGTTCTATCGAGAAAAGGAGATGAAACCTCTTTTAGATGCTGTTCAAGACACCAACTCAATTCTCATCCTGGATGAGGCCTTCATAGACTTCGTTAAGAAACCCGAAAGCCCAGAGGGAGATAACGTCATCAAGCTAAGAACCTTCACTAAGAGCTATGGACTCCCAGGAGTGAGGGTTGGATATGTTATTGGATTCGCCGATGCTTTCAGGAGCGTTAGGATGCCTTGGTCAATTGGCTCAACTGGAGTGGCCTTCTTAGAGTTCTTACTCAAAGACAACTTTGAACATTTAAAGAAAACCCTGCCTTTAATATGGAAAGAAAAGGAGAGGATTGAGAAAGAATTAAATGTGAAGAGCGATGCAAATTTCTTCATTATGAAAGTCAAGGAAGGAACAATTGAAAAGTTAAAAGAGAACGGCATTCTTGTAAGGGATTGTAAGAGCTTTGGGCTCCCTGGGTACATAAGGTTTTCAGTTAGGAAGAGGGAGGAGAATGACAAGCTTATAGATGTCCTTAGAAAAACACTTAATATCTAACTCCTACTCCCCACCATGCCAGAACCAAAAGAATTCGTGCTGAAAAAGTCTGAAGAAATTAAGGGAATCAAAGTTGAAGGCCCGTGGCTTGACGATACCCAAAGCTTGGAGGAAGTAGTGAGCTTTTACACCCAAATAGGATTCCAGGCCACTCATCTTGGAAAGGCCATAGAGATCTGGAGAAGAATAGAGGAAAAGAGGGAGAAAGGAGAGGAAATAAGGGTATTTCTCGGATACACCTCCAACATAATATCCTCGGGGTTGAGGGAGATAATAGCGTGGCTCGTGAAGCATAGGAAGATTGACGTGATTGTAACAACTGCCGGAGGCGTTGAAGAAGACTTCATAAAGGCCCTAAAGCCCTTCATCCTGGGGGATTGGATTGTTAACGATGCTGAATTGAGAGAGAAGGGAATAAACAGGATTGGGAATATATTTGTCCCAAACGATAGGTATATAGAGTTCGAGAAGTATATGATTCCCTTTTTTGAGAGAGTACTTGAGCTGGAAAGGGAAAGGAGAAAACCTCTAACTGCCAGTGAGTTCATCTACGAGCTTGGAAGGTACATGGACGAAAAGTTGGGTAAAGAAAAAGAGAAAAGTGTTATCTACTGGGCCTACAAGAACGAAATTCCAATATTTTGCCCCGCGATAACAGATGGCTCAATTGGGGATATGCTATACTTCTTCAAAGAGGAGAGAGGAGACAAAGAATTAGTAATTGACATAGCAAATGACATAGTTAAGCTAAACAACCTGGCAGTAACTGCTAAGGAGACCGCCTCAATAATTCTCGGAGGTTCCCTTCCAAAGCATGCGATAATAAATGCGAACCTCTTTAGGGGAGGAACAGACTACGCAATCTACATCACAACGGCAGTCCCCTGGGATGGCTCCTTAAGCGGGGCACCACCAAGTGAGGGAGTAAGCTGGGGAAAGATTAGGGCAAAGGCAGATTACGTGGAGATATGGGCCGATGCTACTCTTGTCTTCCCAATACTAGTATGGATGGTCATGAAGAGATGACCAAGCGGTTATAAAGCAAACAAAAAAGCCCAAAATGTTATGAAAATTTATTACTTTGGGCCAGAGGGTAGTTATACTGAAAAAGCTGCACTGAAGTTTGCAGAGCTTATAAATCTAAAGATTGCCCCAGCAGAGTCGATATACTCAGTTTTTAGAAAGGTTGAGAGAGGAAATTATGGAGTAGTTCCAACGGAAAATTCAATAGAGGGTTCAGTAACACTCACTTTAGATCTTTTGTTAAGATTCCCAGTCAAGATATTTGGAGAAACAAGTTTAGAGATCAAACATGCTCTTTTAGGTTATGACCTATCCACGATACAAGTCGTGCTTTCCCATCCCCAGGCCTTAGCCCAATGCCGTGAGTTCATTCAGAGAATGGGATGGAAAGTTAGGGAAACCAGAAGCACGGCAGAAGCAGCAAAGATAGTTGCAGAGAGCAGAGACCCCACCCTAGCTGCAATAGGTTCAAAGGAGGCAGGAAAGAGGTACGGTCTGAAGGTTCTAGCAGAAAACATCCAAGATTACCCAAACAATAAGACGCGATTTATACTAATTGGACGAGAGGACATGGAAAATCCGCTTGGAAACAGAACACCCCAAAAAGGGGCAATATTCTTAGAGTTAGAAAACGTCCCAGGGGCGCTCTATAGGGCTTTGGGAGTCTTTGCAAAGAGAGGCGTCAACCTAACGAGAATAGAATCTAGGCCATCCCTCAAAGATCTTGGCTACTACGTATTTTACATAGACTACGAGTATACTCCAGACGAGGAAGAAATACTTGAAGAATTGAAGCAAGTGTCTAAGTTCCTCAAGCACCTGGGAAGGTATTATGTAATCTAAGCAAATTTTTTAAATTTGAAAAGCATCTATAAACCTTGGTGGTGTATATCGTCCTCCATAAGAGAATTCCCTTCTACCTTTAAAAACACCACCGAGTTAGTTGTTACTTCTTGTGCCAACTTTCTTTCAAAAACCAAATGGGGGTTAGGAAATGCTACCTAAAAACTACGACCCAAACGAGATTGAGCCCAAGTGGCAGAAGTATTGGCTTGAAGAGAAGATATACAAGTACAAACTCGAGCCCGACAAGCCAAGCTATGCAATAGACACACCTCCACCATTCACAAGCGGAACTCTCCACCTGGGACACGTTCTAAGCCACACCTGGATTGACATAATTGCAAGGTACAAGAGAATGAGGGGATACAACGTCCTCTTCCCGCAAGGATTCGACAACCATGGATTGCCAACGGAGCTTAAGGTTGAGAAGGAGTTCGGCATTTCAAAAGACCAGCCAGAGGAATTCCTAAAGAAGTGTATAGAGTGGACTTGGCAGGCAATAGAAAAGATGAGGGAGCAGTTCATTAGAATAGGATACTCAGCAGACTGGGATCTTGAGTACCATACCATGGACGACTGGTACAAGGCCGCAGTGCAGAAGTCTCTCCTGGAGTTCTACAAGAAGGGATTGATATACAGGGAAGAGCACCCCGTTTACTGGTGTCCCAGGTGTAGGACGAGCTTAGCTAAGGCCGAAGTAGGTTACGTTGAGGAGGAGGGCTACCTCTATTACATAAAGCTCCCCCTTGCAGACGGTTCCGGTTACATTCCAATAGCCACGACAAGGCCAGAGCTAATGCCCGCATGTGTGGCAGTATTCGTTCATCCTGAGGATGAGAGGTACAAACACCTTGTAGGAAAGAAGGTTAAGCTCCCCATATATGAGAGGGAAGTTCCAATATTGGCTGATGAAGATGTCGATCCCAACTTTGGAACTGGAGCAGTTTACAACTGTACCTACGGTGACGAACAGGACATCGTGTGGCAGAAGCGCTACAACCTGCCCGTGATTATAGCGATAAATGAAGATGGAACGATGAACGAAAATGCTGGACCATATGCAGGGCTTAAGGTAGAAGAGGCTAGGAGGAGAATCGCTGAAGATCTTGAAAAGATGGGGTTGCTCTATAAGAAAGAGAAGATCAAGCACAGAGTGCTAAGGCACACCGAGAGAAGTTCGTGTATGGCTCCAATTGAGTTATTGCCTAAGAAGCAGTGGTTCATTAAGGTGAGAGAGTTTACCGATGACATTGTAAAGGTGGCCAGGGAGATAAACTGGTATCCAGAGGACATGTTCCTCAGACTAAAGGACTGGGCCGAGAGCATGGACTGGGACTGGGTAATCAGCAGGCAGAGAGTGTTTGGAACACCAATACCATTCTGGGTTTGTAAGAATGGGCACATAATTCCAGCCAGAGAAGAGGATCTTCCAGTAGATCCCAGGTTTGATAAGCCTCCCGTGGATAAGTGCCCAGTTTGTGGGGCTGAAATCGAGCCAGTGACGGATGTCCTCGACTGTTGGGTGGACTCAAGCATAACCCCACTAATAATCACCAAGTGGCACGAGGCAACAAAAGGCGATGAAGATGCAAAGAAATGGTTCGAGCACAACTTCCCAACTGCATTAAGACCGCAGGGAACTGATATAATAAGAACATGGGCATTCTACACGATATTCAGAACTTACATATTGACAGGAAAGAAGCCGTGGAATGACATAGTGATAAATGGTATGGTAGCAGGACCCGATGGAAGGAAGATGAGCAAGAGCTATGGTAACGTTGTCTCTCCAGAGGAAGTTATACCAAAGTACGGAGCCGATGCGCTTAGACTATGGACTGCATTAGCTCCTCCAGGAGAAGACCATCCATTCAAGTGGGAAACTGTAGATTACAACTTTAGATTCCTCCAAAAGCTCTGGAACATATACCGCTTTGCCGAGAGGCACATAAAGGACTTCGACTACGAAAAGTACAAGGATATTGAGCTTGAACCCCTTGACAAGTGGATACTCTCAAGGCTCCACAGGATAATTAAGTTCGCCACAGAAGAGCTTGAAAAATACAGATTTAACTTAATCACCAGGGAGCTAATGACATTCATCTGGCACGAAGTTGCAGATGACTACATAGAGATGATCAAGTATAGACTTTACGGAGAGGACGAGGAGAGCAAGCTTAAGGCAAAGGTAGCCCTGTATGAGTTACTCTACAATATAATGCTCCTCTTAGCACCATTCGTTCCCCACATAACTGAGGAACTCTACCACCACATATTCAAAGACAAGATCAGCGAAAAGAGCGTTCACCTACTTTCATGGCCCAAATATAGAGAGGACAGAATCAATGAAGAGGCAGAAAAGCTGGGAGAGTTAGCAAGGGAAGTTATAAGCGCAATGAGGAAATATAAGAACTCTCACGGAATGCCGCTGAATGCAAAGCTAGAGCATGTAGCAATTTACGCAACAGACAGCTATGAGATGCTAAGAGTTATAGAGAAGGACATAGCAGGAACAATGAACATAGAAAAGCTGGAAATAGTCAAGGGAGAACCACAGTTAGAGGAGAAAGTTGTTGAGGTAAAGCCCAACTACAAGAGAATTGGACCCAGGTATGGCAAGCTCGTTCCAAAGATCGTGAAGTACCTCCAAGAGAACGCGGAAGAGGTAGGAAGAATGATCAAGGAAGAAGGAAAGGTAGAGTTCGAAGTAGAGGGACAAAAAGTAGTGCTAGAAAAAGAAGATGTAGAGATAAAGAGGGCAGTATTCAGCGAGGGCGAAGAGGTTGAAACTGCCGTTGTTAGAGATGCAACAATTCTCTTCTTCTGAACCTTTATTTTTCTAATGCAAACGGGCTTATGTAATCACCATATTTTTCTCTGGCCTCCAAAATCCTCTTCCTTTCCTTTTCCAGCTCCTGGAACAGTTCTTCGGGAATATTGTCAATGGGCTCATATATCTTCCATATCCTGTCTATCTTAGCCAATAGCTCGGGGACTCTTATCTTGAACTGCTTTTCATAGTCCTCCCTTGAATAATCTTTGTTGAGAACCTGCCTAAACAGCACCTTTAAATCCTCGTACCTGGGTATATAACCTATAGGAGTTTCAATAGCCCCAACATCGTTGTGAACCCTCAGCTCCATCCACTTAAGCCACACAGCCTTGTCCAACTTTTCATTGAGCCATTGGCCATTCTCCCTTAGGAAGTAGTTCACTGCAAATATTTTTGGTGTCTTCTTGAGCTTCCTTCCAAACTCCAAATAGTTCCTCAAGTAATCTCCTATGTGAACGCTGAGAAAGTCAAGGATTGACATTGGGTTGAAAGCCCTTACACCTTCTTTGCCCAGGGTTGCCGCAGTTGTTTCACTCTCCAGAGCTGCACCCATTGTTATAACCCCATGCTCCCAATTGAAAGATTCCCTCACTGGAGGCCATGTATCTGGATCCCTTCCGCCAAATATTATCCCACCAACTTCAACTCCACATGGACTCTCCAACGCTTCCTTATCTAAGTTGGGGAAGGCATCAAGCCTTACGGTAAAGCGGGCATTCTTATGGCTTGGAGGTATTTCCTTACCCTCAGCATCCCTCTTTCCTCTCCACCACTTTCCACTGTGGTTCTCCCCCTCATCGGGAATCTCTATCCCCATGCCATTCCAGTAGGGCTTTCCATCCTTTACGAGGACGTTTGAGAAGATTATCTCAACTGGAGAATGGAGAACTTGCCATATTATTGGGTCATCCTTCTGATTCACTCCCTCTATTATTCCAAACACTCCAATCTCAACGTTAACAGCTCTAGCAACCCCATCCAAGTTCTTTATGAATACTAGGTCATCACCAACTATGTTCTCCCAGGGAATCATTGCTGTTGAAGTCTTCCCACACATGCTCGGATAAGCTCCAGTAAAGTAGGTTTTCCTTCCATTTGGGCCATTGACCCTCATAAGAAACATGTGCTCGCTTAGCCATCCTTCCCGCACTGCCCTTTGGATGGTTAACCTAAAGGCCAACTTTTTTAGGCCAATGACATTTCCACCATATTGAGTGTTTGCTGAGTAAACTGTCTCATCAACTAAGTCGATGTAGATTCTCCTCTTGTCAAGGTTTTTGCTCGTCTTCCTTTCATCCAGCTCGCCAGCAGAGTGAACAAACTTTAGGAAGTTCTTAGTTGGACCAAGCCTCTTGAATTCTTCATACCCCTTTCTATAGAGGAGGAATTCTGAGTGCATGACATATGCAGAATCAGTAAGCTGAACAGCTGGAATAGTAAAAACTGAGTTTTTGGGGCCTAGAACAAAGAATCCTATAAAGAGCTCCTTTCCTCTCATTATACCTTTCATTATCTCTCTAATTTCCCTAAGCCCATCTTCCCTATCCATCGTATTTAAGAAAGGCAAATTTGTACCTTTTGGAACCAGAAGCTTTGTATTTTGTTTATCCCTAGCTTGATCATAATAGTTGTCGTAGTGGACAGTATGCCTCACCATTTCGAGCATTCTCTCTTCTCCATAATACAAGGCCTTCCATCTAACGTATTCTTCATCTTCTTCGCTATCCGTACAAACGTAAACCTTACTTGGCTCTAGCCACTGTATCCACTCAGCCAAAAATGAGTGTAGGTAGGGATTGTTAATTGCTTTAATTTTCTCAAACTGGTCTTTATCGAGCAATTCTTCCAATTTTTTAAGAGCCTCATTCATCATTTTTATACACCCGTTTAAGTGTGTGCATCTTAACATTATTAATTTTGTTGTCAGATATTCAAATTCCCGTAATACACAAAATTGTCCCAAAAGGTTTAAATTTGATTAACAAAACCTTTGCTGGGGGAAGAGTTGTGGTAACCAGAGAAGAAGTTTTGAGAATTATAAAGGAGAATACAGGAAAAGAAAACATTGTAGAAAGTTTAGAGATAGAAGGGGATGTCATAAAAATAAGATTTAAAGAGAAAATTGATGATGCCACTCTTTTGGAGATATATAACAAGCTTAGGGAGTTAGAAGGTATCAGGCAGGTTGAAATTGGGTTTGTGAGAGAAACTAAAGATGAGAACCTTGAAATTACTGAAGAAATGATTCTGGAAAAGCTAAAGGAGGTTATCGACCCAGAAATTGGGATGGATGTTGTAAACCTTGGATTAATTTATGAGCTAAAGATTAATCCTGACAAAACGGTATATATAAAGATGACAATGACAACTCCTGGGTGTCCTTTAACTCTCTGGCTTCTTAGAGCTGTAGAGGAGAAAGTACTCGAAATCCCAGGAGTAAGAGATGTGGAGGTTGAACTTACCTTTGATCCTCCATGGACTCCTGATAGAATGAGCGAAGAAGCTAAGAAAAGGCTTGGAATGTTATAAAAGAAAAAGTGGGAAAAATTGGAGATTACTCTTCACCCTCTAATTCTTCTATGGCCTTTTCCAGTATCTTAACTGCCTTCATTTCATTGATGTATGCCTGTCTTAATGGAGGTAATAGTCTTATGTCTCCAAGGTATTGGATTATGTTACCCTCGCTAAGCTCAAGGGCCTTTTCGTAGTACTCTTTGGCTTTTTCATGGTAGCTGAGGGCTAAAGCTAATGTCTCGTTGTCCACTCCCAATTCAAGGGCCTTTTGGTACAATTCGTCAAACTTCTGTGAATATAGTCTGTACCATGAGTAGCCAAGGAAGTTAAGTGTCAAGATTGAGACTCTTGGGCCAGCATAGATAGTGTAAGTAACAGTTACTGTTACAGGTGATGCAAACTTCACTGTAATTATAACGTACTTGGCGTACTCTCCTTCCTCTATACTATAGGAAATTACGTGGTCTCCACTTACCTCGATGTTTTCGGCCTTCTTAGGAACAGGAACCACTATTGTTGCAGTCTCATTAGCGGTTCCGTTTATAGTTATTTCCACTGTCACTGTCTTTTTAACGCCACCCTCACTCTCCATCTCAACTGATACTATGGTAGCATTTGCTTCTGGTGATGACATTGCAAGCTTGGGCTCATTTATGTCCTCTTCAGTTATTTCAGGCTCTGATACTGTGATTTGGAAGGTCTTCTCTAATGTGTTGAAGTTCTCTTTCTTAACTATGACTGTGATTTCATCACTGCCTAACTTAGTTGGAGCATACGTGAATGTCACTGTACCGTTTTCGTCTGTGAGGTAGGTGTAGTTTCCTATAATCACTGTAGCATTTGGCACAGGCTCTAGTGTTAGGGCATGCTTTACAATTAGAGTGTAATTTCTAGCCTCTCCAAGTACTCCCTCTGCTGGTGTGAGACCAACGGCAAAGTCCGCCTTGTCAATTACCAAAGTTATGGGTATTTTCGCAATTGAAGTATTTGTATCCTGGTAGACCTCATTATCTCTAATCTCTATGATACCAGAGTATACTCCTGTAGGATGATCTCTATCAATTGTTATGTTTGCAGTTACAACTACGCTTTCATTGCTTCCAAGAATAATCGAGTCTTTGTCAAGCTTTATGTTTCCATTATCAAGGGTCATTTGAACAACTAAGTCAAAGGTGGTTGTCGTTGGATTACCATTTTCGTCCCTGACGCTGTAACCATGTACTACTATTGAATAAACTCCAGGCTTAGGATACTCAACTACAACCTCTTCTTCTGCTGTTGGGTTTCCATCTAAGGCCACTAAATTGCCTTTACTGTCATAAAGGTACAAGTCTAGATCTGAATTCGGAACACTTGGGTTGCCTATCCTAATCTTCAACTCTGCGGTGCCTTCAGGAACTTCAATGCCCTTTATGAAGAACTCTCCATCACCAACGCTTTCAACGCTCGCATTGTAGGTTCCAAGGCCAATGGGGATTAGAGTTGCATTAATTGGGGCATAGATGTTAGTAATATTGAATTCAATTGAGAATTCAGTGTTAGTGTCAAGGTATGTCCTGTTAATGTACCAAACGCTTGGAGTTATCTCTACTCCGTAAATCCTTACAAGGAAGCCCGACTCATAGAGGGGTGCAAAGTTAAATCCAGTCCATACTAGCTCCCAGTTTCCAGGCATTGGATTTGAGACTGCAGCGGGAAGATAATCTAGCTGGTATGGGAACACAAACATTCCATCTGGTCTGTACAGACCGTAGTCCCAGTATGTGGTCATCGCGTAGAGAACGTCCACTCCCTCAGGCACAGTGAAGAAGTGGTGAGTCACCATTTCTGGACCATTAATATCATACCAGGTGAGGGTGTAATTGTTCTCAGGAGTGAACTTCTCGGGAATAACAATTGTGTTCAAGATCTCGTCTTCAATAACTGGCGTTGTTGGATCATCAATGATTATCCTTCCAACATAGAGACCTGGCTCAAGACCCTCTACATCATATTTCACCCTAAGGACAAACTCGGTATTGTTCTCTAGAATTACACTTCCACTGACAAAAGGCTTAATCCATGGCTCAGTTGCATAGATCTCAAAAGTTCTGTACTCCGTGTCCCCTACGTACTTAATGTGCCACTCGACAATGTCAGGTATAGAGTTCCTTGCGTAGAGACCTCTTATAACGTCCACACCCAAGTACTCCGCAAAGTCGCTGTAGGACTTGTCTGCCCAGTGATCAACAATTGGGAGAGTGGTGCCGTTTATAGCCTTAAGGATTTCCCAGGACTTGGTAACGTTAACAAGACCATGACCTTGGTCAAGCTCAGTGTACTTCTGCCCAGTATATGGATCTCCCTCAAGCCAGGTTGCACCGCTCTCAAGAACCTTCTTAATTATATCTGGATTGTAGTATATTCCCTCGGCCTTTGCCCCGCTTATGAGGAGTGCAACGACACCGCTGACATGTGGAGTAGCCATCGAAGTTCCAGACATGAAGTCAGCTCCGCCAATCCACATCGGCAGGGATGAGTAAATTCCGTAACCTGGAGCCACTACATTGGGTTTTATTTCACCATCTATTCTCGGCCCTCTGCTTGAGAAGAATGCTATTCTAACGTTTGTGTAGGCGGGGAAGTAATAGAATCCATAGTAATCAGGATATCCAAGTGCTTGGGAAACATAAACTCCAACGTTAATGGGCACTGCAGCAGCTCCAACAGTTATTGCCTTTGTTGCAACACCAGGACTTCCAACGATGTTAATGCCAGGACCTTCATTTCCTGCAGCTATTACGAATACAACACCGTACTTTTCGGTAAGCTCATCCACAGCAACGCTTTCTGGATCAGTACCATCTAAGTATGGAGCATTTCCACCGAGACTCATGCTTATAACGTCTGCACCATGGGTTGCTGCGTATGTCATACCTTCTATAATATCCCACATGCTACCCCGTCCATCACTCCTAAGAACTCTTATTGCCATTATTTGGGCACCTGGAGCAACACCCTGCACGGTGTCTGTGGTAACGTTCGTATAATCCCAACCATAGAGTCTTGAGAACACTTCCCATTCACCAGAGTACATACTGAGCCAATCCCAAGCATCATTGTTGCTGTCGTAACCAGCAACAGTTCCAGCTACGTGAGTTCCGTGACCGTGACCATCCCACCCAAATACTGCATATTCTCCGTTAGGATCTATTTCTGCAAGCACGTAGTTGAGAGGACCGTAGTAGTAGCTAAAAACAGCAACATCATAAGTAACGTTGTACTGGCCAAGTGGAACTTCGTCGGTGAAGTCGTAGTCAAGGTCAGTATCCACATATGCAATGTCATAACCATTGCCAGTGGAGTTAACTAATAAGACAGGATAGAAGTCCTCTTGATCACCATCGAAGTTTAAGTCGAAGTATCTTTCTGGGAGCAGGCCGAAGTGATAGATGCCATTAGCAGAAGTGATATTTCCAATGGTCACATTGCTCACGTAAACAGTCTTAACAACGTATTCCATAAGTCCTGTCGATTCATTCAGCGTGAGACCTGAGGCCACTTGGAATGTTGTGTTAATTATAAGAGTCCCATTTACAACCTTGCTAAAGCTGAATGATGTATCCACGAATCCCTCGTCTGTAAAATCCTTCCATTCTATAATTTTCCTGCGTCCATCTGGAGTTATGCTCAAGAAAGGATGGTTCGGATCAACTCCCGTGTCAAGTACTGCAACAACAACACCACTACCATCATATCCAAATTCCTGGATGAACTGGAGAGCATTAATTACCCAGGTGCTGTTATACATTTTTGGTTCTAGGGAGGGCTCCTTAGTCTTGACGTCCTTTTCGACAATTGGAGGGGAAAGCTTAACTTCTCTGTTAAGCCAGGCTTTTTCAAGAGATGAGATATAGTTGAGCTCTTTAACTTTCTCAGGCTTAATCTTAACTAGCAACATGTTAAGAACTCTATTTTCGTCAAGAATCTCTGCACCTAGCTTTTCAAGCTCGGTTTTTGCCTCTTCAAGTTTGCCTTCCTTAGTCTTGATTATAAGAACCATGTTGGGTTGTCCTTTCATTATAGCATTAAGCGCCGCTTGTGAAACTTCTTTTGTCACAACTTGTTGGTTAGGGAGTATAGAAGTTGTTGAATTTTCTGAACTAACCGGTGGTGTTCCTGCGGACACAAAGTGCACTGGAACTACTGAAAGTAGCATTATCGCTATAAATAGCACAGTAAGTCCCTTCTTATTCATTCTACAGTCACCTCCGAGGTTATATTCATTTTGTATATTCACTGCGTTCCAATTATAAACATTTTGGGACTGTAATGATGTATCTTACTCATCACTCGGAGTGATTATATCTTATAATTTAAATCAAGGAGGATAAAGGAGGATAAAATTAAATTAATTAAGGACCAGAGAGCGCAAACTTTATAAGCCTACCAATAAAAGTTAGTAATGGGTCGTGCAGCGGGGTGGGGCAGCTAGGAGTGCCCGCCGGGCTCATAACCCGGAGGTCCGAGGTTCAAATCCTCGCCCCGCTACCATTCTACTTTTGGTTGTAATATTTTTACTCAATATGAAAGTAAAAATGATTTAAGAGCTCGCCACTTTCTATCAATAGTTAGTCCAATTTCCTCACCAAATGCCTTAACGCTCTCTCGTCTATATATCCTAAGCTCATAGAGATCTCCGTTATATTTGTATACTTTTCCTCTGATAATAACCTCGGAGTTCTTCTCGCGTTTAAGGAAAATTGTCGAGTGTATGTTAAAATTGTTCAGTAGGAGACGTCTACATATCTCCAATAGCTCTCTATCATAATTCCAGACACTAATGTATGCCATTCTAGGATCTTTTGGATCTACAAAAACATAGCCTTCACTATCAAAGAACCCCCTTATAAACTCCCTGGGAAACATTTTAGCAATCCTCAGGAGTTCTTCTTTTGGCTTACTCAAGAACATGTAGAGCTCTTTGCTTGTGGCCTCAACGCACCATCTACCTGTAGAGCCTTCAAAATAAATTCTAGGATTTGCCCCTATATCCTTAAGTGCATTTGCAAAAGCTTCAGCGAACTCCTTATCAACGACCTTGAGCCTGACCCTATACCTGTACTTCTCATCTGCATCTATGCTACCGTCCCCAAAGTAGACCCCTATTATATACGCCAGTTGAGGAGATGGCTCAAGGTTTACCCTTTTTATCCTATTTGCAGGATCGCTCGTCCCTTTGCACCATCTAATCACCGTTGCCTTGGAAATACTAACATGAAACTCCTGCCCAATTATCCCTGCTATCTTTGAGTAGCTAAGTCCTTCGTCTCTAAGCTCCGAGATTCTCTTCTTTATGTTCTCAACCTCATCTAGACTCAACTCCGAGATCCTTCTCATAAACTCACGATAGTTTTAATTATTTAAATAGCTTTTGGTAAATGAAAGCAAAATTTAAGCGTATTTAAATTTTTAAAATGATTGTACTTTCACTAAAAGTTCTTAGTGGAGTGAAGAAGGATAAGCCTCAAAAGGAGAAAGAAACCAAAGAATCACCTCTCCAAGGGATAGTTCGGAGCTTCGTTCGTGATTATAATGTCATGAGGATGACTCTCCCTTAAACCAGCCGAAGTTATTATCACGAATTCGCCTTTCTCCTTTAGCTCCTTGATGTTCCTGGCACCAACGTAGCCCATTCCTGCCTTTAACCCACCAACAAGCTGGTAGAGAACTTCACTGACGGTCCCCCTATAGGGGACTACTCCCTCAACCCCCTCGGGAACGAACTTCCTCGTCTTCATGTAGCCTCCCTGGTAGTACCTCTCGGCCCCTCCCTTCATCATAGCTCCCAGGGAACCCATTCCCCTGTACTGCTTGTACTTCCTTCCGTTTATTATCACCTCTTTTCCTGGGGCTTCCTTGGTTCCAGCTAGGAGGTTGCCAAGCATTACTGCATCTGCCCCAGCGGCGATTGCCTTCACTATGTCACCAGAATACTTTATCCCTCCATCGGCTATGACGTAAAGTCCATACTCTTGGGCTCTATCTGCAACCATTGCTATTGCGGTTATTTGAGGAACTCCAACTCCCGCAACTATTCTCGTCGTGCATATGCTTCCAGGACCTATGCCAACTTTAACTGCATCTGCAAACGTTAAGTCATCCACAGCCTTCGGATTTGCTATGTTTCCAACTATGAAATCGGCACTAACCTTTTGCCTCATTTCCTTCATCGCTTTTATTGCCTTTAAATTGTGGGCATGTGCAGTATCAACGACTATAACGTCAACTCCAGCCCTGTCAAGTTCAATTGCCCTTCTTAAATCAAAAGGACTAACCGCGGCCGCGACAAGTAGCTCCCCTTTCTCGTTTCTTACGGCATTCTTATACTTCTTTCTAGCCACGAGGTCGCTCATTGTTATTAGACCAACTAATTTCCCATCCTCATTCACTACTGGCAATCTATCTATTCTGTTCTCCATCATTATCTTCAGGGCCTCTTCAACATCAACGCTCTCTGGAACCGTTATCACTTCCCTTGTCATTAGTTCCTTGACGGTTCTTCCTTCTCTTGCCGCTATGTCCTTTTTCGTTATGATTCCAACGACTCTATCCTCTTCAACAACTGGCAAACCATCTATTCCATGCTTCTCCATTAAGAAGAGTGCATAGTCAATGGTTTCATCTGGAGCTATGGTTATAACGTCCTCGACTATAAACCTCTCCGCTCTCTTCACCCTTTTTACTTGTTCTACCTGCTCCTCTATGCTCATATTCCTATGAATTACTCCCAATCCTCCTTCTCTAGCCATTGCAACTGCCATTTCCCATTCTGTAACGGTGTCCATAGCTGCACTGAGAATTGGGATGTTTAGCTTTACATTGGGTGTAATTTGGGTAGAAACGTCAACATCTTTTGGCTCAACTTCAGTCGGTTGAGGAATCAAGAGAACGTCGTCGAATGTATACCCTCTAATTGCATTCTCAAGCTTCTCCACGAATTTTCCCATTCCCTATTCCCCCTTCACCCTTTTTCTTGAAGTATTCAGTGGATATAAAAACCTTTGGCAAAGATTTAAATATGCATTTATACCCAATATTGAGTAAGAGGTGGCAAAAATGATTCATATAATAGAGGAATATTTCAGGCCATATCCAGCCCGTAAAAAGGTGGCTCAAATATTATGGGAGGCTGGAATGTCAGTAAAAGATGGCAAAATTTACGTTAAAGGAGTAGAAGTTCCAATAAGCGGGATTGCACAGGTGGCAGGGGTTAACAGGAAGATAGTGTATCACACTATAGAGTATATAGAGTCCAAGCCTGCACTAAAGCTGTTATTTGAGAACCTCTCCCCAAGAACGAGCTTAATATCAATAGCTCCTCTAATGGGATGGGAAGTTTTAGAGCTGACTATTCAAAAGGGAAAGTACGAGAAAACCCTAGCTAAAGTTCTGGAAAGCTTAGCGGAGAGAAGGGTTAGGGTTATAGAGATCTTTGGCTCAAATCCCTATGAGGAGAAAAGCAAGGCATTTTTAGTTGTTGAGGGAATAGTTCCATTCGAGGTTATATCGTCTCTCCGAGAAGAGGGGAGCTTGGAGAGAATTGTAATCCACACGCCAGAGAAAGAAAAGGAGAGGATGATTTGTCCCAAGTGTGAGATAAAGTATTGTCCCAGGAAGATATTCATCTCTACCCGATGATTCTAAATCCTTTTTCCCCTTTGGGCTCTTCCCAGGTAACCTCAACTCGAGTAACTCTAGCTAAAGGAGGCCCTTGGTGAGCCCACCCAATTAAAGCCTCGACCCTCTCTTCTTCTCCTTCCAAAACAGCCTCAACGCTTCCATCAGGAAGATTTCTCACCCAACCGTTGACTCCTAATTTTTTAGCTTCCCTCTGCATGCTCCACCTAAATCCAACCCCTTGAACCCTTCCGTATATTCTTAGATGAGCCCTGACTATCCCCATAGCTCCTCCCATAATAAAATTCCGTGAAGGGGATTTAACCTTTGAGGTTTAAAAGCTCCACACTGTCACCTTCAATTACTGCATAGTATCCCCTAGCAAGAGGCCCTGGGTTTACAACTATTGTATTTCCTATCTTCTCCACTCCTCTACCCTCATGAATGTGCCCACAGATGCATAACTTTGGCTGCTTCTCTTCTATGAACTTTCTCAACCCCATACTTCCAGCATGAATTCCAGAATGCGTCTTGTCGAGCTTTGTGCCATAAGGAGGAGCATGAGTTAGAACTATGTCTCCCTGCCTATAGTTTCTAATGAGAGAGGAGTAAATAACATCGTCGCTGAATTCCCATATGGTTGAGAAGGGGGTTATATTTGAGCCGCCAAATCCAACAACTCCTACTCCCTTTATCTCTACCCTCTTGTCATGCACACTAACTCCCCTTTCCTCTAAGAAGTCCAAAACGTCCCTACCATCGCAGTTCCCCATAACAGCTAGGAGTGGAATCTCGAGGGTTAACAAAGGAGATAATACCCTCTCAGCTTCTTCAGCGCCACTAAAGTGAGTTATATCTCCCGCTATCAAAATTACATCAACATCTTCTCTCCTCACCACGTCAACTAGCTTTTCCACCATCGATCTTCTACCGTGAATATCAGTTATTGCCACAATCCTCATTTTAACCCCCCTAAATCTTTTGTTTCTCTAAAATTAAAAATATTTGCAATAAGGTTAAATAACCTAGAGAGGTATTTTTCTTGGTGGCTTAAACATGCCAGGCCCTGGTATATTGCTGGCAGGTCTGGGGATTATTGGGGCAATAGTTCTACTAATAGCTTTGTTTATAGCAGGATTATTCCTCCATCTAGGAGCTAAGCTCGTGGGAATAAAGGAAGCAACGCTAGGCAAGTCAATAGTGGCAATCCTTGGAGGAGGGATTCTAGCGGTTATAGTGACAGCAATAACTGGAGCAATCCCAGTCTTTGGAATATTGGCCCCAATATTTGGATTCATAACATACCTTTGGGTTATCAAAGCAGTTTTCAATACAGGCTGGCTAAGAGCCTTTCTTGCATTAGTTCTTGCCGTAATAATTGAGTTTATAGTGGCAATTATCCTGGGAATTGTGTTTGGAATATCACTCCTCGCCCTCCTTTAATTTAAAAATTTTTAAATGAAAAATCCTTCATAAATCTAGGTATGACGTGGCGAGAAATTCTTAGGAAGGAAGGTTTCTTGGATCTGGGAGAGTTCATTGTTGAGCTAGTCTACATAGACTGTCCTTGCGAGCCAATACCTCCAACTTTGGCAATTTACGATAAGAAGGGGGATGAATGGTACAAGGTAGAGGAAGCTCCCAACGTGCAGAATTATAGGGAAGCTGTAGAATGGGCCATAGAAGTCCTGGAAAGAATAAGAGATGGAGAAAACGTCAAGTTAGTGAGCTTAGATGGCCCAGCCCCACCCAAGGTTATGAAAAGGCTAAGCCTAGCACTCCAAAAGTTAACAGAATAGTTTTTATTGAATTCTTCCTATTAATGCTGGGATTGAAATGGAATATGTCATAGAAACTAAGGATCTAACGAAGTTTTTCGGAAAGAGGAACATAGTGTATCATCTTAATCTTAAAGTTCCTAAAGGCGTTGTCTACGGCTTTTTAGGACCAAATGGTGCTGGAAAAACAACGACGATTAAAATGCTCACTGGGGCTTTGAGGCCTACTTACGGGGAGATTAAAATCTTTGGACTTGACATGCCCCAAAAGAGAGTTGATATAATGAAGAAAGTTGGTTACATGCCCGAAGTTCCAATAGCTTATGAAGACATGACTATTTTTGACTTTCTGATTTATATGGGCAGGCTCTCAGGCTTAAAAAAGGAAGAGGCTAGAGAACAGGCGAAAATGCTTATGAAGTATGTTGGAGTTGGAAGGCTAGCATTAAACAAGATAAAGGAGCTTTCTTCAGGTCAAAAGCAGAGGGTAGCCTTTGCATCAGCTTTAATGGGAAATCCAGAACTCTTGATTCTTGATGAACCTACAGCAAACCTTGACCCCCTGGGAAGAATAGAGTTCATAGGAAAGATAATCTCCCTAGCAAAGGAAGGAAAAACTATTTTTGTTAGCTCCCACATAGTAAGTGAAGTCGAGAAGATGTGTAATTATGTAGGGTTGATAAATCAGGGGAGATTGATAGCTCAAGGGAAAATTAGCGAACTTACAAGAATTGAAGAAGACGAGTACGACATTTCTACGTCAGACAACAAGATGGCAATTGAGTATCTAAAGGAAAAGCCATACGTTAGAGAGGTTTGGGAGGAAGAGCATATAATTAGGGTTAAGGTTGATCCAAGGTTTCTCGATGAGTTTTTCCTACAATTTCCAAGATACCTAACTTCCCAGGGAATACGATTAAAGTTATTTAAACCCCATACGAGTCCACTTGAGAGGATTCTCATGGAGAAGTTCAATATAGGTGAGGGAAGTGATTAGCGTTTTATATCAAACTGAGGTTTATAGGCTTTTGAAGTCAAGAAGGCTCAAGGTTATGCTTGCCTTAATGTTCCTGCCCGTTATAGTTTACTTCTTTACCCATGAGGAAATCACCGAATATAGTGCAAAGGCCCTTGAAATATCTTTCCAGATAAATCTCTCTCAATTTTTAATAAACTTCTGGGCAAGTGTTATTGGCCAGCTTGTTGTTATTATTCTTATGAGCGATTTGCTTGCGAGCGAGATTGACAAAGGCACAATAAGGCTACTCCTTGCAAAGCCAATAAGAAAGAGTGAGATAGTTTTCGGCAAGTTCTTTTCAGGAATTACTGCAATTCTTATTATTTTTGGCATTCCTTATCTCGTTATGCAAATCTACATGGTTCTCCTCTACAAATCAGGCTTTGAAGGGTTTAAAGTAACTTTTGATGACTTCCTCTTTGCTTTAGGCGTTACCACCCTAATCCTGGGAAGCCTTGGAGCAGTTTCAATGCTTCTCTCAGTAGTCCTTTCAAGGCCTCTCTATGCATCCCTCGCAAGCTTTGGAATAGTTTTTACGGCCCAGTTTATATTACCCCAGTTGCCCTTCTTCGACAATCCAGAGCGCTTCAACTTGAGTTACCAGATAGGAGTTTTATTAAAGAGGAAATTTACCCTCCATACAGGATTAGATGCATACAAAGGAGACCCAAGCATGAGTGCTCTGTTTTTCATCAGCGTTATTTTGCTAAGTCTCATATTCACCCTCCTGGGATTATACAAAAAGGAGTTCGAGGGATGAAAGATGAAGAAAATATTGCCATTTTTAATTCTTCTATTTTCAGTGGGAAACGTTCTCGCAATGTCCATAGAGTTGGGAATCGACGAAGTTTTAATTGTCGATAATACAGTTGTCAGCTTTGATGTAGCTCAAAATGATCCGAGCTTAGTTTTCCTATTCCTTGAAGGGAAAAACAAAAGCATGTTTAAAGGGCTTCATTTTGGCGAAAGCGTTGTTTTTAATGGCGTAAACTACACTGTGGGAAGTTTCGATTCAAGTAAAGCCATATTGAAGATACACTTAAGTGGCAATTATTCTAGCACTAGAATTCTCAAAAAGAGAGACTTCGAGGTTGAGGTTATGGAAGCTTTTGATGCTTACGTGAAGGTGAGAATAAAGAATACAGGATATTATGAAATCAATGACACTCTTGTTGTCCTCGCCCAAGGAATGGAGATTTATAGCTCCCCCATTGCTCTTAAATCTGAAGAAAGCTTAGTTGTGAAGATCTCCCCATCATACACTCAGCTAACGTTTGTGTTGAAGGAAGCAAAGATATCTAAATCAATAGCAATAACTTCTCTTAAAGATCTAGTGACAATTGAGCGCATCTGGAGAGATGAAAAGCTCCACGTTCTTTTGAAGAATCATGGGGATCCTGTCAACGTAACTATTAAACTTCTAGTTAATGGCCTGACAATAGAAAAGAGAGAGATTTCCCTTGACTCAAGAAAGGAAAAAGAGGTAGCGTTTGAAGTTACTCCTTCCCAGGGTGCGATTCTAGTAGAGTATGGAGGAGCAATAAAACAAGAAACATTCTACTTCGAAATGCCGAGAATAACTCTTGTAAAAGTTGAAAAAGAAGTAGATAAGCTAAAGATATGGCTAAGAAATGATGGAAAAACAACTTTTTCAGGAAGAGTATCCGTGTACCAAAGCTCCATAATTGTAGGAGAACCATATTTTGTTAATGTAACAATAAAGCCAGGAGAAGAAGCCTATGTAGAATTTAAAGTGCCAGAAGAAGCTCAGATCTTAACTATTGGAGTGACATCAGACTCTTACTCTGTTACTTTTCCCATTTCACTCAAGGGAGGCGAGATAAGTGCAAAAGCCATTAACTCATATGGAAAGGGAGTGCTTGGAGGAAGCGTGAGTTATGTGATAACTCTTACAGGGAATGGAAAAGTTAGGTTTGGAGTTGAAGGACTACCAGAATCTATAAAGGCCCACTTCTATTATGGAGAGACCCAGGTAAAGGAACTTGAAGTTGTCCAAAATGCCCAAGTTGTTCTTGTTTTAAGGCTTCCACACTTACCCCAGGGCTTTAGGATTGATGAACCAATCGGCTTTAATGTAACAGTTAACGAAATCAAAATTCCACTAGAGTTAGAAGTTGGGGGAATTGGAATGCTTGCCATATAGAGTTGTTGGAAAAGAAATAACACCACCCTTCCTTTTTGAACCCTGGGAGGGTGAGAAAATTGCAATTATTTATGGAAGACACATACGCCAAGGGAAAGATCTAAGACTCCATCTCCTAAATCTCTCGGGAAACATTATAGCTTCGTCAATTCAGGAAAAAGGAAAAAGCGATTACCTAATTTTTAATGAGAATGAATTTATGATAATGGTTGAGGGAGATAACTACTTTGAAGGCATTCTCCTTGTATCCGATTACCTTAACGAGCCAAAAACCATTACTCTCGACATTAAGAGGAAAGATTTTGGAGAAGGCCTTAGAACGGTTATATTAAATGCAACATCTCTTAGGGGAAAAAAGCTAAGGTTTTCCCTTTCCTCAGATAGAGATGTTGAACTCAGAATATATTACTTTACCTTAAACAGTGAAAAAGAAAACTTTGATCCCTTTTCAACAAACTTTAAGGGAGTATTCAAAGGAAGAGGCAAGACTATTACGGGAGATATTGGAATAAGAAGCTATGAGGATTTCATAGCTATAGCAATTATTGGAGAAGGAAACGTTACCATTAATTTTGAAGAGATGGAAAGAGTAGCAGATGTGAGTAAAGTAACATCAAAAGCATATTTCATCCTCGGAACACTAGTGACACTTCTCCTTGTAGTCATATATTTAGAGAAGAAAATTGGATAGTAATACTTATAAGCAACTAGCAACGCTACCTTGGTAAGGGACATAATGGAAAAGTTTGATGTAATAATTATTGGAGCTGGTCCAGCAGGACTTTTTGCAGCTTACGAGCTTGTTGAAAGAAGCAACATGAAAGTTCTAATAATCGACGAGGGTGGAGACGTAGATCAGAGAGTTTGTCCGATGGATCAGCTGGGCTACTGTATTGGATGTAAGCCCTGTCATATAATGAGCGGTGTAGGTGGGGCTGGAGGATTAAGCGATGGAACGGTAAATCTAAGGCCTGACATTGGAGGCGATCTCACAGAGTTGACTAACGACGAAAACTATTCTTGGCAACTTGTTTGGGAGGTTGATCAAATACTATTAAAGCATGGAGCCCCAAGAAACCTCTACAAAGGTGATCCTGATCAGATAAGGTACTGGGAGAGAAAAGCTGCACAAGCAGGTGTTAAATTTATCCCGATAATTCAAAGGCATATTGGTAGTGACAACACTCCTAGGGTTATTAAGAGCATAAAGCAATACCTAGAGAGCAAGGGAGTAAAGTTCCTTCTCTGGACTAAGGCTTTAGAATTCAATAAGGGATGGGTCAAGGTAAGAAGAGGAAAAGATGTATTTACAATAGAGGGGAAGTACATTATAGTCGCCCCAGGAAGAGGGGGGGCTGAATGGTTCCACGAAATCGCTCAAAAAATAGGGTTAAAAGCTAGGCACGGTCCAATAGATGTTGGTGTCAGAGTTGAAGTTCCAGCAATAATAATGGAGCCAATAACAAGCATTAATCACGATCCCAAGTTTCACATATACACCGATACCTACGATGACTTCGTGAGAACGTTCTGTACAAATCCATATGGCTTCGTTGTTGAAGAGAGGTATGACGGTTACGTGGGAGTTAACGGGCATTCAATGAGGAACAAAAAGAGTAACAACACAAACTTTGCTTTTCTAACTAGAATAGAGCTAACGGAGCCTGTAGAGGATACAACGGCATATGGAAGGAGCATAGCACAGCTTGCAACGACAATAGGAGGAGGAAGGCCAATACTTCAAAGGCTTGGAGATTTGAGAAGAGGGAGAAGAAGCACTTGGTCAAGAATAAGGAAGAGCAACGTTGAGCCAACACTAAAACACGTAACTCCTGGAGATATCGCAATGGCCCTACCCCACAGAGTTGTTACAAACATTATTGAAGGGCTAGAAAAGCTCGATAAGGTAATCCCAGGAGTTGCAAGTGATCATACACTCCTCTATGCACCAGAGATAAAGTACTATGCTATGAAAGTTGAAGTCAACGAACTTCTAGAGACTAGTATAGAGAACGTATTTGCGGCTGGAGATGGAGCAGGGCTAAGTAGGGATATCGTAAATGCTGCAGCTACGGGAATAATGGCAGCAAGGGGAATACTAGTAAAGGAAGGCCTATACAACTTAAAAGACTTTAAAAAGCCTGGAAACTGGAAGGAAAAGATAGAATCATTAGAACCAGAAGAGTAGCTACTTCGAAAACGCCAGCTTTAGAAGGAATGGAGTAACTAAAGTCGTAACAACAACCATGACGACAGGAATTGAAAATACATCTCTCGTAAATACCCCCTCCCTTAATCCAATATTTGCCATAATTAAGGCAACTTCCATCCTTGGTATCATACCAACCCCAACTTGAAGTGCTTCCTTCGGCTTGAACTTTACGAGAAGAGCTCCGAGTGAACATCCGACAATCTTACCCACTATCCCAACAACAGCGTATACAATTGCAAAAAGACTAGCATGGAGCAAAACATGAAGATCACTCTCTATTCCAATGCTCACAAGGAAGATGGGAATAAAAAGAGAATATCCAATTGTCATTATTTTGTTTGTTATTTCTCTTGCCTCCTCAGTCATTGCAACAAGTATTCCTGCCAAATAAGAGCCTGTAATCCCGGCCAATTGAAACTTTTCAGCTATGTATGCGAAGAGTAGCATTATAGAAATTGCAAAAGCCGTTACAGTTTCAGGAAGTGTTATCCTTTCTGATAACTTGAGCATTTCTTTAACAGCTGGATTACCTAAGAGTAGGCCAAGGGTAAAGAACACTACTACTTCAAGAAAGATTATTCCTAAATCAAACAAATTGACGCTACCCCTCGTACTTATTGCAACTAAAATAGTGAGAACAATTATGCCAAGCACATCATCTATCACAGCAGCTGCTAAGATAGTTGTCCCAACCTTCGTTCTTAGCTTCTTCATCTCCATTAATATGCTCGTTGTAAGGCCAACGCTTGTAGCTGTAAGCACTCCTCCAAGAAAAAGAGCCTGCATGTTTGGATATCCAAAGGCAAGTGCAGAAGCATATCCCAGAACAAAAGGTACAAAGACTCCCAGAATGGCAACTATAAAGGCCGGAAAACCTACCTTCTTGAATTCCTCGACATCAGTCTCAAGTCCAGCCAAAAAGAGAAGGATTACAACCCCAAGCTCAGCAAGCAACCTAACCTCTTCACTGTAAGGAACTATGTTGAGGAGAGAGGGACCTATTATAATCCCCCCTATGAGCTGTCCTAAGGCAGCTGGAAATCCAAATCTCACCGAAATATAGCCGAAGATTTTAGCCATTATTAATATCAGAGCTAATTCTAAAAATACATCCATGTTATCATCCCCTTGCTATACAGTAAAGAATAAGTCCTGAAAATTTAAAGGTTACCTTAGGATTAATAAAATCTCTCACCTAACGTGAGCTGGGTGAAGAAAGTGCCTGCTAAATGTAAATTTTGTGATAGGCCTGCCTTTATCAAGCTCCACTATCCCAAAATGTATCTGTGCGAGGAGCATTTTAAAGAATACTTTGAGAGAAAAGTAGCAAGAACTATTGAAAAGTATAAGCTAGCAAGTAAAGACGAGAGAATACTCGTTGCAGTTAGTGGAGGAAAAGATTCCGCCGTAACAGCTTATGTGTTGAAAAAGCTAGGATATAAAATAGAATGTTTACACCTTAACCTGGGAATAGGAGAATATTCAGAAAAAAGTGAAATTTACGCCAAAAAACAGTGCGAGTTCATTGGAGCACCCCTAAACATAATAAGAGTTAAGGAGTTGCTCGGCTATGGGATAGGAGAAGTGAGAACTTCCAGGCCAACCTGCTCCTACTGTGGGCTAACCAAGAGATACATTATGAACAAGTTTGCATATGACAATGGTTTTGATGCAGTGGCAACGGGTCACAATTTGGATGACGAAGCAAGCTTTCTCATGAACAACTTACTCCACTGGAATACAGAGTACCTGGCTAAGGGAGGTCCTCTGCTCCCAGGGGAAGGAAAGTTCGTAAAGAAGATCAAACCTCTCTACGAATTAACTGAGAGGGAAGTTGTTGCCTATGCCATTGCCGTTGGATTGGAGTACATAGTAGAGGAGTGTCCTTATGCAAGAGGTGCGACAACTCTTGACATGAAGGAAGTTCTCAATGAATTGGAGGAAAAAAGGCCTGGAACAAAGTTCAACTTCGTGAGAGGATTCCTAAGAAAGAAAAAACTTTTCGAGCCAGAAGTGAAGGGGAAAGACCTCAAAGAGTGCAAGATATGTGGAATGCCCGCAAGTGGAGAGATTTGTTCATTTTGTAAGTTTTGGAAACTTGGTAAACCATTGACGTTTAAAATAAAATAGAAGGGCCGATGAGGGAGTCTTTCGGGCCCTGATTGGTGATGAGGGCCTCCCTATCCCGAGGCTTCCTCAAATTTTAGCTTAAACCTTATTTTATCCTCCAACCTTATTGGAACTATGTAGCTGACACCCTGCTGGATTAGATCCCAGCCACTTTCACTTTGACTGAGAGTCTTTACTGGATACTTCCAGACTTCCATTTCGTCTTCAAACTTCAGTGCAAACTTCCCAACTGCATACTTGTCATCAACGACAATTTCTTTCCCCCTTAGAACTCCTGGGCTCTCCATTATGCTCTGAACTGCAACGTTAAGTTCCACTGCGAACAATACAGGATTTCCTGTCTTGTTGTTCACTATATACTCCACCTCAAATCCATCATTCACTAACTTCACTGTTTTTTCAACTTCTATTCCCAAGTGTTCCCTCTTCAGCCTTATTCCTCCATCTAGTAGTTCATATGAGTATGGAACCCTAGGAAACTCTCCGATCTCCTGTTGTCTTGAGAACATGAAGTCTTCCAGAGTTGTTCCCAGGGGGACTACGTGATCTTGAAGCATGAACCTTCTGTACTTGTCGTAAGCAACTTCTTTTCTTATTTCATCTGGTATCTTTTTCTCGAGCTCATGAATGCTGGCTACTCCATCAAATTGACTTTCCACATAGCCATGATAGTGTTCCCACCTTCTTGCCAGAACATCTACATAATTCACGAGTCTATTCTTTGATGAAAACTCCACCAAGGAACCACCGTAAGAGGGTTTAAACACTGCATAAAAGTTGTCATTCTCTATGAGAACTTCCTCAAAGCCATCGTAGTCGATATCCCTTATGACCTTTCCAAGGCTTACATAGCTGTTGGCCTTGATTAAATTGTTCCAGATGGCCCTCCTAAGATGGGGTAAATATACTCCACCGAAGAGGCCGTGCCAATAAGCATCGTTACATTGTGCTCTCAGCAGATACTTCCTGGCCTCAGGATTGTTTCTCACTAACTTACTTACCATTAGCATTCTCTTGTGCATGTAGTTGCTCTCTGGGTATTTATAGAAGAAATTCTTCCAAATTCCTCCCCTAACAAATACCCTGTACTTTTCAAATATACCTTTAACTTTAAGCTCATTGACGAACTCCACAAAGAGCCTTGCCTGCTTTGCTGGCAATGACCATTCGCTCATCTCAAAATATGAAGCTATTGGAAGATAAACAAGACCTCTAGGCTTATATTTTTCTAAGTATTCAGTGTAAAGCATTAAGTTTATCTTTTCATCACTTGAAATTCTATCAAAGAATTCTCTTAACCATCCCTTTTCATACACCCACTCATAAGTTCCAGGCCAGATTCCAAACTTCTCACCATCGTCATGAAATACTGCAACTTTGCTCTCATCACCATCTATGAGAGAATGCAGGTATTCTAAGACCTTATCAACGGGTCTAAAGGGAATCAAATATCTCAACTTCTCATCTATCGGGAAAACAGCTATAACTTCCCCACCATCTTCCGTATAATATGGCCAGTACAGCTCCTCTTTACTTAATCCCGCACTCATGAAGTGGTAATCGTCAACTATTACATAATCTATTCCGCTCTCCTTAAGGGTCTTTACGAGCTCTGGTTGCCATACTCTTTCAGTTAGCCAAACTCCCCTAGCATCAAATCCAATACTCTTAGCCCACTCTTTCATTAACCTTATCTGCTCTATTCTATCTTCCTTTGGGATTGATGCTAGCACAGGCTCGTAGAACCCAGCAACGACTATCTCCACCTGTCCTCTTTTCACTAGACTTCTAAGCAAGTCTATGTATTCGGGTCTATTATCTTGGAGCCACTCAATGAGGGGGCCACTTGTATGAATGGCAACCTTCATGTTTGGATATTCCTCCAGAGTCTCCAGAAACGGCCAGTAACACTTTTCATAAGCCTCCTCAAACACCCATCCAAAGTTGCCCAGGGGCTGATGGTTGTGAATTCCAAATATGAAGTTAATTTTATCTCCCACTTCCGTCCACCCATTAATCACTAAGAGTGATACTTCCTTATATATTTAATGGCTCAAAAATAACTAAGGCTTTTTATATAGGAAAATCCAAATCTCATTACAGGGTGTTAGCATGGACAAGAAAATAACAGCTGTAGCAATAATTTTTATAGTCCTTCTAGTGCTTGCCATGAGAACGGCAAAAATGCCTCCTGCAACCATTAATGAAAAAGAATCAAGTGAGATATTCTATAAGGAAAACAGGACAGTTACAATAGTTGAAAAAGACGGTTGGGGGTTATTTACGCTAAAAGTGGAAAAAATTGTCTCAGATTTCAACTTCGAAATAGAATTTCCAGAGGGCACAAATTATCTCATAAAGGTAAATGGAAAGGATTACAAGGGTACTTCAAAATTTGAAACAAAGTTATCAGAGGATGCTGAAATTATAGTTCAGTTCCAACTGCCCCAGGAAGTAGTGGAGAAAATATACAGAGAGAAAAGCACCGAGTATTATATAAAAATAAAGATGAACAAGCTCCCATTCTGGAGATCAGAATATGAAATATTTCTGATTCCAAAAGAAGGAGAGTAGAAAGCTATAGAGAGCCCTTAACTTTTTCTATTGCCTCTTTTGCTTTTTCTATGTCTCTTATCTTACCTTGAGCTAGTTCTTTTCTTCCTCCGCCTCCTCCACCAGCTACTGAAGTTATTAGCTTTGCAAACTCCCCTGCAGTATATGGGAGTTTATCTCCAACGGCCACAACAAAGTGACCCTCCTTATTCACAAGGACAACAACCCTGTTCTCTTTCCTCAGCTTATTTGCTGCCTCACGCAGATCATCCATAGAACCTTCAACAATTTCCCCAATGAACTCAATTTCCCCTACTTTCTCCACTTTACTTTCGAGCTCGTAAACTAAAAGCTTTGCCAGCTCCTTTCTTAGCTTTTCTACTTCTTTTCTAGCCTCTTTCCATTCATTGAAGAATCTTTCTGCAGTTTCAGGCAACTTTTCTGGAGGAACTCTCAATATTTGGCTTGTTCTCTTTATTATTTCTCTTTCTTTCTGCCACTCTCTTACAGCAGCCTCTCCACATGCGAAGATTATCCTCTCAACTCCATCCTGGATTCTCTCAGTTCTCAGTATCTTTATTGGGCCTATAAGTCCAGTTGATGGAAGGTGAGTCCCACCACAAGCTTGAACATCCCAGTCTTCAATGTTGAGAATTCTAATTATTCTTCCTGGGACAACTCCACCTTGATAAAGACGGAATCCGTATTTTTGCTCCGCTTCAGTTCTTGGCAACCATTCCCATCTAACTCTTCTGTTCTCCATTACAACCCTATTGGCTAGTCTTTCTATCTCTTTAATCTCTTCATCACTTATACGCTTGTAGTGGGTTATGTCAAGCCTAGCCCAGTCCGTGCTCAACTGGCTACCTGCTTGCCACACGTGCTTTCCTAGAACCCTAACCAAAGCTCCCATAAGAACGTGGGTTCCAGTGTGGTGTCTCATGTGCTGAATTCTTCTCTCCCAGTCAATCCTTCCATGAACTATAGTACCTTCCTTAAACAGTTCTGGCCTCTCAACTTTGTGAAGGATGACTTTTCCAACCTTTTGAACGTTAGTTACCTTGACTTCCTCTCCATCAACAACTAAAATACCAGTATCATATGGCTGTCCACCGCCTTCGGGATAGAATGCGGTTTGATCTAAAACCACCCAGTCCTCTATTACCTTGAGAACCTTTGCATCAAACTCCTTCATGAAGGGATCTTCATAGTAGAGTGTCCTTGTGTCGGGCAAGTCCTTAACAAGCTCAAAGTCCACAACTTCCTCTTCCTTCTCTTCAACTTGCTTTTCTGCCTCTTTGGCAACTAAGCTGTAGAAGTTATCTGGAATGTGGACTTTAACTCCTTCCTTCTCGGCAATTTCCTTAACGATCTCTGGCGTTAGGCCATGGCTTTCATAGAAGGTTATTAGTTTCTCCAAAGGTATCTCGTTGGCCCCCTTCTTTTTTAACTTTGCAATTTCCCTCTTAACTAAATCGCTACCTCTCCTAAGGGTTTCAGCATACTTCTTCTCCTCTAACTCTATCATTTCAAGAATTATGTCCTCCATTTCCTTGAACTCTGGGAAGGTTGGAGAAAGCTCTTTTATGTGCATTGCAACAATTTCTGCAAGGGGAACTTCAAGACCAAGCTCGCGAAGGTGTCTTATACTCTTCCTAATGAGCAACCTCGCAAGATATCCAGCTTTTACATTGGAGGGAACTACACCATCTGCAAGCATGAAGGTTAATGCCTTTGTGTGATCCGCTATTGCATAAATGAGCTCATAAGGCCTAATTAGTCTTTCAAGCTCCTCAACGCTAATTCCAACCCTCTTTGCCACTTGCTCTCTGAGATATCTCAAATCACCCATGTCCTCTATGTCAAACATTCCAGCCAAGCGTGAGTTTTCCATGAGAATTCTTTCGTCTATTTTCTCAACTCCAGCCATTCTCTTTAAGGGTTCAATTACATAGCCGAGAACGGCATCGTAGGCTGTAGGTGTGCCTTGACTCATCCACACGAGTCTTTCCAATCCATAGCCAGTGTCAACGACCTTTGTCTCCATTGGAACGTATTTTTCGCCCTTAATTATCACCACTTGAGAAGGATCAGCATTTGCTGGAGCCTTCTTATACTGCATGAAAACTAAGGTTGCAACTTCAAGCCCCTTGTAGAGAACTTCAAATGCAGGCCCGGCATTACCTCCTCCTGCCCAAGGATTCTCCTTGAATGTTATGTCCTCTGGTTTCATCTTAAGCTCCTTTGTGAAGAACTCAAAGGCCAACTCTACGGTTTCATCAATCCAGTAAATGTGCTTTCCTGGGTAGTTAAAGGCATGATGAGCCATCATCTCGAATATCGTGAAGTGTCTTCCCGTTATTCCCACGTTATCTATATCGGTAAACCTTATTGAAGGCTGACTTATTGTGAGTGGATTTGCTGGGGGATCAGCTTCACCACTTATCACCCAGGGCTGGAAATCCATTATCGATGCTCCTACCAAAAGCACATCATCCCTCCACCTGGGTAGCACTGGATAGCGCTTTACCCTTCCGTGGGGGTATACCTCATGCTTCTCAAAGAAGCTAAGAAACTTCTCACGCATCTCGTCCAAAGTGTACTTCTTTGGAATTCCTGGCTTCCCGATGAATTGATATTCATCACATGGAGGATCGCCACAAGTCTCTCTATCTGGATCTAATGTCCAAAATGGCTTTCCACAGACCTTACAAGTTTTCCTAATCCATCCTTCTTCTTCAAACATTCTTGTCTTCATGACAAATTCCATTTCTCATCCCTAGAAATCAAAAGGCCAGAAAGTTTAAATGTTTTCTCAATCTTCCTCGAATTCATCTTCATTTATTATTATGAAGGGTATCTTCATTTTCCTCAAGAGGTCTATTAACTGATTGTACCTTTTCTCCAACTTCTCAAGCTTGTACCTAAGGTTTCTATTTTCTATGGCTAAACTAGTTACCTCCTCGCTTTTTATTCTAAGCTGGGCCTTCAGCTCAAATATCTGTTCTTCCAACTCCACTATTGACCTTTCAAGCCTTTCAATCTCCTCGAGGTATTTCTTACAAATTCTCTTCCTTATCACAGCATCAGCCCCGCGAACAGGTCATCATTAAATCAGTGGGCTCCAGATTCATCATTCAACTTTACTATTTTCCCATTTGGAATATATATTTTTTCATGTCTTCATATAGACAACTTTCAAGAGTGGAGGAGTTATTAAAGTGGTTACAAAAACCATCACAACTATCACCGTCAAGCTAGCCAGATCCATAACTCCAGCAGAAATTGCAATGCTCAACATTGCCAGCTCAACACCCATCCTGGGTATCATCCCAACTCCAATTTTAAGAGAGGATCTCCAGTTGAATCCACTTAGTTTAGCTCCAATGCCACACCCCACTATCTTGCTAACTATGGCCATTAAAGTGTAGAGAATGGCAAAACTGCTAACGTGGAGGAGATGATGAGCCTTCATCTTCATCCCAACTTCCACGAAGAAAACAGGTATGAAGAGAGAATAACCCAAAATGTTGACATGATCTAGTATCACCTTTTTCTGGGACGTCTGGCCTATGGCCAAACCCACTAGATAAGCTCCCAAGATTGAAGCCAAGTTTAAGTGCTCCGCAAGATAGGAAAATAAAACCAGAAAAACAATTGCAAAAGCAGTCTCAACCTCTGGAAGATCAATAATCCTCAATCGCCTAAAGAAGGTTTCGGCAAGCCTGGGGCCAAAGTAAAGGAAGAAGAAAATGAGGGCAGATACGGACACTAGAACTTCCATCACCTTAAGGTACTCGATTGAGACTCTTCTAGCTATTGATATTGCAAATGTAAGAACTATTATTCCCAGGATATCATCCACAACAGCAGCCGCTAAGATTGTTGTTCCCTCTATGGTGTTGAGCTTTCTCATCTCCATGAGAACCTTTACCGTTATGCTCACGCTTGTGGGAGTCATCAATGCCCCGTAGATTATTGCCCTCTCAAAAGATGTAAATGGGAGGGCAACGAGAAAGCCAAAGAGAAATGCCACAACAACTCCAAAAACTGCTACAATAACACTCCTCTTTCCTACTTTTTTGAATTCTTCAAGTTCACTCTCCAATCCAGCAATAAAAAGAAGGAGAAGAACACCCAGGTTAGCAAATTCCGAGATTACTGGGTTTGTTTCAATAAATAAGCCAAGTAAAAGACCTCCAAATATTTGACCTAAAACTGCAGGCTGGCCTAACCTTTCAAAGATGTAACCCATTATTTTAGCTACCGCAAGCATGAGTGAAAGCAATAATAGTACTTCCAAGCACACTCGCCTAGGTTAAGTTCTATCTTTCCAGGTTTAAGCTTTTACCTCAGATTTAAAAACACAAACGTAAAATAAAGTTCATGGAAGAGATGGAAACTGAAGAGATAGAAGCACCAAAGAAGAAAGTTCCTTTAGCTATGGTAACAATTAGACCAGCAAAGCTATTTGACATTCCATACATTATGAGAATAGAGCAGATGTCGTTTAAAGAGGCTTACCCCCGCGGTCTATTTTTAACGTTTTTAGAAGCTAACCCCGATACTTTTTTGGTTGCCGAGTATAATGGAAAAATTGTGGGGTATGTAATGGGTTACCTAAGGCCAGACATGGAAGGGCACATCATGAGCATCGCAGTTCACCCAGATTATAGGGGAAATGGAATAGGGAAAGCCCTAATGATTGCTGTTATAAAAAAGTTGTTCGAGAAGGGAGCAAGGTGGATCGGGTTGGAGGTCAGGGTAAGCAACTACAGAGCCATAAATCTCTACAAAAAGCTTGGGTTTAAGATTGTTAAGAGAATAATAAGTTATTACTCGGATGGAGAGGATGCTTACTATATGATTCTAAGGCCAGAAGACTTTGAAAGGGTGATTCTTTCATGAAAACAGTTATAGAGTTCTACCTTAGTGGGGACAGAGTGTATAGTGAGAGGGAGAAGGCGATAAACCAGCTTCACATAAATAGGGGATACGGGGAACTAAAGGGAAAAAGATTGTTCCTCTCCCTAATAGAGGCCGCATATTTATTGGAAAAGGGGTGGATAAAGGTTTTAGATGGAGAAAGAGAACTCTCCTTTTATGACGTAGTCTCCCTGGGAAAAAAGAAAGATGAGGATTTTGATGTAAAGTATTTGGTTTATAAGGATCTTCGAGATCGAGGCTACATAGTAAAATCCGCCCTAAAATTTGGTTCTCATTATAGGGTTTACAGAAAAGGGGCAGAGCACTCTGATTGGCTCGTTTGGGTTGTGAGAGAAAGCCAAAAGCTTTCTCCAAACGATATTACAGCTAGAGCAAGGGTAGCTCATGGTGTGAGAAAAACAATGGTTCTAGCCGTTGTCGATGAAGATGGAGATGTGGTCTATTACAAAGTGGAGTGGACTAAGTTCTAGCTTGCTCTTCTACGTATTTCTAATCCCAATACGACTACGTTCTACTTAAACCTTCTAAAGCAACTTCACCAGTTCAAGTTCTAATGCCCTTTTCACACGATTACGTTCTACTGAAACAGAAGTTAAGGTATTTGAGAACAAGAAGTCCGACGATGTTTAGGGAGTTGCTGTATGCTTTCCACACGATTACGTTCTACTGAAACTTTGGCTTTTTTTCTTTAGATTCTCTAGTGGAGTAATTTCTGACCTCCTATTTAAGACTTTCTCTGAAAACCCGTAACACTGCACTCCATTTATAAACCCAACACAAAAATAGAAAAGGAATGAAAAAAGGTTAACACGTCAGAATAAACCCCAAAACCCTAGAAGACAAAATCCCAACAATCGAAAACACTCTCACCAAATTTAAATTCTCAAATCTAATTAAAAACAAAAACAAACACAAAATAGGAGAGTCTAACCATTCAAACCCCAAGCAAAACTTTTTATTAACCGATTAAAGCCCCCACAAACCCCTCACACAAAATGCATACAAACGACAAAAAATTACCACTAAAAGGGTAAACAAAAAAACAAAAAACCACACAAAAAACACAAAAACACTTCAACAACCCATAACCCCTCAAAACTAAAAAACAAAGACGAACGAGCCGTTAAAACAAAAAAGAAGGGGAAATAAGTCAACTTTTATCAGAGCGTGTTACCTACTAAACTCACTTCAGGAAGCCAGTCTTCCTTCCAAGATCCTCGAATGCATCAATCACTAACTTGAGGTCTTCCTTAGTGTGGGCTGCTGAGGGCTCAAGCCTTATTCTAGCTGTTCCCAGGGGGACTGTTGGATAAACTATTGCCTGGGCAAAGATGTTGTACTCCTCGAATAATCTCCTTGAGAATTCCTGGGCAAGTTTCTCATCGTATAACATTACTGGGGTAATTGGGTGCTTTGTGTTTCCTAAATCATAGCCAAGGTCCCTAAGTCCCTTCTGGAGGAAGTGGGTGTTGTCCCACAACTTCTTAACCAAATCGTCACTCTTCTGGAGTATCTCAACTGCAGCTATTGCTGCAGCGACGTCGGGTGGATTTGGAGCACTTGAGAATAGGAATGGCCTAGCCCTCTGCTTGAGGTATTCAATTGCCTCCTCTGGACCAGCTACATAACCTCCTATAACACCAAAGGCCTTACTTAGTGTACCCATCTCAAAGTCAACTTTATCGTGTAGGTTGAAGTGGTCTACAATTCCCCTTCCGTGGCTTCCCAGGACACCCTCACCGTGGGCATCGTCAACGTAAACTATTGCATCGTACTGCTCAGCGAGCTCGACTATCTCTGGAAGCGGAGCTAGGTCACCGTCCATTGAGAATACTCCATCTGTAACAATGATTTTCTTCTTCTTGTCCTTGTTCTCCTCTAACTTCTTCTTAAGGTCCTCCATATCCAAGTGTTTGTAAATAACCTTAGGAGCTCCACTCAGTCTCATTCCATCTATAATACTTGCGTGGTTTAGCTCTTCACTTAAGAATACACCGTCCTCACCCTTTCTTAGGAGGGCACTTATAGCTCCAAGGTTAGCGTTGTAACCGCTCTGGAAGAGTATTGCTGCCTCTCTCTTCTTGAACTTAGCCAATTTTTCTTCAAGCTCCACGTGGAGATCCATAGTTCCAGCTATGGTTCTAACGGCACCAGCACCAACTCCATAGTCGAGTATGGCTCTTATGGCAGCCTCTTTAATCTTGGGGTGTGCAGCTAAGCCTAGGTAGTTGTTAGAACACATGTTCAGAACTTTCTTTCCATTCACAATAACCCAGGGGCCCTGGGCACTTTGAAGAACTCTAATTGTCACGTAAAGCCCCTTCTTCTTAAGTTCCTCAAGTTCTTCCCTAATCCAATCAAGCTTTCCCATAGAAACCACCATGTAAATACAAAATTTTACAAGTATAAAACTTTTTGGCCAAACCGAAAAGCATTTATTAAAGCTTTCGAGCGTAAAGGAATGGGAGAGAACAATGATTGAAAGAGTAAAGGGAACAAGAGACTTTTTGCCAGAGGAGATGGTCAAAAGAAGATGGGTTTTTGAGAGAATACGAGAAAGATTTGAAACTTATGGCTTTAAAGAGGTTTTAACTCCAACCATGGAATATACAAAGCTCTTTGAGCTTAGAAGTGGAGAAGAAGTTGTTAAACAGCTCTACGCGTTCAAAGACAAGGGAGGAAGAGATGTCTCACTAAGGCCCGACATGACGTCAAGCGTTGCCAGGCTATATGTTAATATGTTCCAGACCGCCCCAAAGCCAATAAAGTGGTATTACATAGCAAATATGTTTAGGTATGAAGAGCCCCAAAGTGGGAGGTATAGGGAATTCTGGCAGGCTGGGGTTGAGCTAATAGGAAGCGATAAGGTCGAGGCTGATGCTGAGGTAATTGCACTCTTCGTGGAGAGTTATTTGGCAACTGGACTAAGAGAGTTCACAGTAAACATAGGGGATAGGATTTTGCTCGATGAATTCGCGAAAATGCTTGGTGTTAAGGACGATATTGGGCTCATGAGGATAATAGACAAGAAAGACAAACTTCCTCAAGAGGACTTCATTAATGCCTTAAAGGAATTTGGATTAGATAAGAATGGAATAGAGAAAGTTTTAGAGTTAATCAACATAAAGGGGAAACCAGATGAAGTTCTTCCACTAGCTGAAGAATTATTTACAAGTGAAGTTGCAAAGAACGAGATCAATAGGCTGTACGCACTCATAGATCTTCTAGAGGCTTACGAAGTTAAAGACTGGATAAGGATAGATTTAGGAATAGCGCGCGGATTCGACTACTACACTAGTATAGTTTTCGAGGCCATAGCTCCAAACGATCTTGGAATTGGCTCAATTGGTGGAGGAGGAAGATACGACAACCTCATTGAAGTGTTTGGAGGAAAACCAACGCCAGCAACGGGCTTTGCAATAGGAATTGAAAGGTTAATCCCAATATTGGAAGCAAAAGGCCTCATTCCTGAAGTCCAAATTGCTCCTGACGTATATGTTGTCCCAATTGGAGAAAGGATGAAAAAAGTTGCCATAAGAATAGCAACGAGCTTAAGAAAATCAGGAATTAAAACGGAGATTGAGCTGATGGGAAGGAAGCTCAAAAAGGCAATGGACTATGCAAACAAAGTAGGGGTGAAGAAGACAATCATTGTTGGAGAAAAAGACTTGGAAAGGGGAGTCGTTACTGTTAGGGATATGGAGAGTGGAGAGCAGAACGAAGTGAAAATTGATGACATAGTTGAATTCATGAAAAATGCTTTAAAGACATGAGATGAGCTTATTTTGAATGATGAGCGCCATCCGATACTGAGGGCATGATGACCGGATTCCTGGCTGATCTCATTTTCTCTTTTTTAAGCACTCCTCCAGAGTCTCCAAGAGCTCTTCTTCAGAGTCAAACTTCATTATCAGTGAGAGGAGCTTTTCACTAATTTCGTTCCTCCTAAGGGCCATGTTTATTTTTTGTCTAAGTTTCTCAGCTTCTTCACTTTCCTCTCCTTCCAACTCTTTTAGGGCTTCCAGAAGCTTCTCCCTAGTTTCTCTTATATTATCCATAATGTTATCATAGAATGCCGAACTTCTCCACTCACTGAACGTTTTAGTTGCAACAAAATACACCTTCCTATCTCCCGGTTTCTTAATTCTCCTAACGAGACCAACGCTCTCCAAAACTTTCATTGCTGAGCTCACGTGGGAGAGAGAATATCCCGTCAATTCAGAGATATCTCCCAGGCTAAGGGGGTCTTCTGAGAAAAATAAGGCCCCATAAATATAACCAATTAGCTCACTCTGTCCAAGCCTTCTAGCGGTGTTTGCATATAGCTCCAAGATTATCTTCTTAGCCTCCTCAATACCCATGCTCTCACCGCAATGTTTTTAAGATTCCTAAAATATAAAACTTTCGGAAAATTCCGAAAGTTCGGTGAGAAACATGTTGAGGAAAATAGCTGAAATAATAGTTGTCTACAGGCATGCTCTTGCAGTAATAGCGATGTTCCTCTTAGTGCTATCTGGTTATGGATTAACTCAGCTAAGGTTTGAAAGTGATTTATCTAAGCAACTTCCCGAGGATTTAGAGGCAGTTAAAGATTATTTCGCCCTTCAAAACGAGTTTAATGCAGGAAGTTCAGCCCTAATATATGTCAAGATTGAGAGTACGAAATCTGTTGTAGATGTTAGGGATCCCAGGGTTATAGAGGCCATATACAATTTAGAGCAAAGATTAAAGGAGAGGGAATACGTTACCAGCACATTCAGCATAGCCGACCTCTGTGTTCAGATTTTAGGAAGACTGCCCAGGAGTATCGAGGAAGTGAACTTCGTTCTCAACTTCTTACCTCCAGAAGCAAAGAACGGTTTGATTAGTGGTGACTATTCTTCAACTCTCGTCATAGTTGAAATCAACAGAGAAAGAAACCAAGAGACGTTAATTAGAGTTTACAACGAGATAACTTCAGATATAGAGAAAAGCAACTTTCCTGATGGCGTAAAAGTTATTCTAACTGGCGACCTGGGAATAACTTACAGAATACTTCAAATGCTCCAGAGTGACATGAACAAAACAATGGCCGTCGCCGGAGCAATTGTTGTATTCCTCCTCCTCTATTTTTATAAATCTCCAGTGAGAATGCTAATCCCACTAATTCCGCTGATATTTGGTGTTGTCATGACCTTAGGGTTCATGGGACTTTTAGGGATTCCCCTTGACATGGCAACGAGTACCGTCGGGGCAATGATAATAGGAATGGGAATAGATTATGGAGTTCACATCACCAATAGGTACTATGAAGAGAGAAGCAGGGGGAGACCTCCAGAAGAGGCTGCTGAGGAAGCAATTACTGAAACTGGAAAGGCCCTCCTGGGAGCTGCTTTAACAACCATTGCTGGATTTTTGGCCTTATCAATCTCAATTCTTCCGTCACTAAAGAGGTTGAGCATAACTCTAACCATGGGGCTTGGGTTGGCAGCAATAAATGCAGTTATAATAACCCCCGCCCTTGCAATCTTAGAGGAGGAAATTAGGAGCTTATTGTTCAAAAAAGAAACGAGGATAAGTATTTCAGGTAGTGAAAGTAAGTTAGCAGGTTTATTTAGAAGGTGGGGATGGAGAATAAAGAAATTCCCAATAGGAGCTTTGATATTAGCCTTAATCATTTCAATTATCTCGCTCTATGGATTAAGCCAAGTTACAACGGAAGTTAGATTGGAAAAGATGATTCCCAGGGGGATTCCTGAGATTGAAGCTTTGACTGACATAAGGTCAGAGTTTGGAGGCCAAGATGAAATTTATATCCTCGTTAGGGCCGATGACGTTAGAGATCCAGAAATCGTTAGGGCTATTTTAAGGTTTGAAAGGGCAGTCGAAGCTGATTCATACTATAACAATGTATTTGAGAGCGAGAGCATAGCTGATGAAGTTATAGAAAAATATGGGTTCATACCCAATAGTAAGGATCTCATAAAAGAGGCCCTCAAGGACTCCAGCTTAGTCTCTCCCGACTACAGCATGACGATAATAAAGTTTAAAGGAAACTTCATGGGCGTTACCCAGGAAGATTTCGATAGAATAATGAGATACTTTGAAGAAGAAATCGAAATGAGCTATTTTCCTGCAGGAACAAAAGTCAGCTTAGCTGGAGAGGCTTATCTAAACTACGTCTTAAACAATTTAGTGAACAGCGAGCTCAGCAGAATTTCCACAATCGGAACGGTAATAGTTGTCCTTGTCGTATTCATTTTGTTTAGAAAACCTTCAGTCTCAATAGCTATGATAATGCCCATGTTCCTGGGGGCTCTATGGACCATTGGATATATGGGACTCACTGGGATCCCGTTTACTCAAACTTTGGCTGGAGTTGTTTCGATGATAGTTGGGTTGGGAGTTGACTATGGGATGCACATTACCCACAGGTTCATGGAAGAATTTAGAGAAGGAAACAAGACTCCAATAATTACTACAATGGAGAGCGTAGGACCCTCAATCCTTGTGGGAGCGCTCACCACAGCTGGAGGATTTTTAGCATTGCTTTCCGCTGATCTCACTGCAATTCACGACTTTGGAAAGGTTTTGGCCGTGGGGATTTTCGCTTCAATGTTCTCCGCTTATCTAGTGACCCCCGCGATACTCCAGTTGGAGTTTGGAAAAAAGATAGGAGGTGGGGAAAGTGAAAAAGACTAGCCTTATGCTGATCGCTTTAATTGGCCTCTCATTATTGTCTCCAGTAATTGCCCAGGAAGACATAGCACGAAGAAACTACACAGCAACTGGAGGAGATCTTTTATATGAGGGCTATATGAACGTTGGGGATTACCTCCTAATAGGTCCATTAATGATAATTTTCAAAGAGACAGTATACGATATCAATGAGAACAAATGGAAGGCTGTGTTTCTAGCATTTGATGAGGACATGAACCCAGTGGGGCCAAATCTAACTGTAATATATATTCCAGATGAAGAAAAAGTATCACAATTACTCTCAAATGTAACATTCTTAAGGGCCATGGCCGAAACTCTCGGCTATAATCCCGACGACCCTACAGAATTTGCCCAATTCCTCCAATGGCTCTCTACGGCTGATGAAATTGAAATTTGGGAAGCTATAGTGAAGACCATAGAAGAGCACCCTGAATTAGGAATAGAAGTAGAGGACGTATCAAAACCATATACAATCCCAAATGCCGAGCCGATAGGAGTTAATGAAACTGCAAAAATTGAATACAATGGAAAAACTCTGTATATTACAGTTGTTCAGGTATATCCAAATGGAGCAAAAGTCAGCATCAGCGGGCCAGTTGAGTGGAGGGTTTCCCTGGTTCAAGGATTACTGCTCTCGAAAATTGAGTATCCAGGAAAGTTAAAGCCTGGAGAAATATTCGAGATAAAAGTAAAGCTGAAGAACATAGGTGCCAGAAAAGTTAGGTTCGTCACTGCAATACTCTCACCAACTCCCATCATGCCCACACTTCCCTCTAGCCAAACCCAAAATGATATCTCCACAGCACTTCCCCAATTGGCCTCTCAGACCGGAGTACTGCAAGGAGCTCTCTACCCACTAGAAACAATGTACAAGTACATAGATCTCATAGAGCCCGGAGAAGAAGTTGAGCTGAGCTTCAAGTACAAAGTCAATGAAAATGCAAGGCCAGGAGATTACCCAATTTACTTGTCCGTAATATACTTTGTCTACACTTCAGGCCAGTTGCTTGAACAAAGAACTCTCTACGATTCTGCAGTCGTCACAATAAGGAAAGATTATGAGGCCCACTTAACTCTTAAAGACGTTTCAGTCCCTAAGATCGTTCACCCTGGGGAAGATTTCAACCTAACATTAACGTTTGAAAATTCTGGTGGGGATACGGCAAAAGAAATCGTAGGAAAGATTTTAGTTAGCGCAGAACCAAGTGATATTTCAATGCTTACAGGAGCAAATATCTTAACTTCACCATTCAACCCAGTAACTCCCGATTCATTCTACAAAAACTTCCTTGAGCCAGGCGCTAGCTTTACTAAAACCTTCACCTTACACGTAAATGAAGATGCGAGTACAGGGACTTATCCCATTAAAATCAAAATTGAATACTATTCTGGAAATGAGGATTCCAAAATATCTCAAGAGTTCACGCTAGCAATTACTGTAGTTAGAAAGAGGGAAGCCTTCATAGAGATAGAAAACGCGACTACAATTCCTGAAAAAGTTGAACCTGGGTCAACATTTACACTAGTTTTAGCGCTAAAGAACAAGGGAGAGGGATATGCAAAAGGATTGGAGGTTAAAATAGAACCAATAGAAACTCAAATCCAAAGGGAAATTACCAAAGTAGACTTGTCTCAGCTTTCCTCTTTCCCAATACCTCAGGGTGAGCTACTCTCGGAGAATTTGCAAAAGGCAATAAACCAATTGATAGAGAATTTAGGAACCGAAGAATCTCAAGTATTCCTTCCGATAGGAGAGGACAACGTCAAATACAACGGAATAGTACTGCCAAATCAAACTGTTGTAGTGACATTTAGGTTAAAAGCCAACAGCAGACTTGAGAGTAATATTTATCCCGTAAAGCTTCGTCTAAGGTATGTAACTTCTCCAGATGATAAGCTAATAGAGGATGATAGAGTTGTTGGAGTAGAGGTTACTGGAATGGAGAGAATAATAATTTCGAAAGTTCTAACATCTCCAAGCAGGGTGCTCCCTGGGTATGCAGATGTAGTGGTGAGCTTCAGCGTAGAGAATGTGGGAAGCGGAGAGGCAAGATATGTAATATTAACACCAGAGCCAAGGTATCCCTTCTCCTTAAGCGAAACAAGCGATAAGATAATCAATGCAGGAACATTAAGACAAGGAGATTCATACCAAGCTTCTTTCAAGGTAGATGTCGACAAGAACGCGAAGCCTGGAGAATATAAAATACCAATTCTGGTTACCTATAAAGACCCAACTGGGACTTATAGGAACATAACCCTCTACGTCCCCATAATAATAGAGGAGAAACCGAACATCATCATTGAAAACGTTACGTTTAACCCAGAACCAGTGCAAGGAAGAGATGTTAACGTTTACGTTACGCTAAAGAACATTGGAGGAGAAAAAGCTGAAAACGTTATAATCGAAGGTGTTGTTAAGTCATCACAGCCGTTCTCAATTATAAAGAGGACTGACTACGTCGGAAATCTACATCCAAATCAAACTGGCCAGGGAGTGATAACACTCTCAATAAGCAGAAATGCAATTCCAAAAGATTACATAATCCAAATAAGGATTAGAGCAGTTGGCGATAGAGAAAAAGGAGACGACAACGTTTATACTTTTGAATACTCAATAAGCATCCCAGTAAAAGAGAACACTGAAACGCAAAGTAGGCTAAGGTTATTAGCCACAATTTCTGGAATCCTTGCCATAACAATTGCCGTGTTTATCTACTTAAAGAGAAGGTCAAAGTGACGGAACCCTTATAGCCCAATTTTTTATTCTTTCTTTCAATTTTAACCCAATTAGGATACTAATAACTAGGTCAACCCCCACAAGGAGCACTTTTGTAGCAATTTCTGTAGTTGAAATTTTAATGAAGGGGTTCGCATATCTTGTCACAACGTCAATAACAATCCAAAATCCTGGGAGCATTAGCAGGGCTGTAACGTAATACCAAAGGTGGAAGTTTCTCCTTAGATAACCTTGAATTATCTTCCCAAGAGCTATTATTCCAAGACCAAGTATAAAATAGAAGTTGAGGGCATTTATGTATATTAGCAGAGCTATTAGCTCGTTCGAGGGGATGCCCCCAATCATGCTCTCAGCAATGCTTTCAATAGTTAAATATACCTTTATCGCACCCACTCCAATAACAATCAGTCCAGTTAGACCTGCTATGAATGTAATGAACCCTCTACTAATCATCTTAGCAATTGACTGGATTGGTCTGAGTTTAAACCCTTTAACAAAGAAATATCCTCCCACAAGCAACATTATGAAGCCAGTAACGACCGAGGAAACAATCTGAGTGCTTGCTGGATAGCGGAGTGAAATAAGCTTTGCAAGTCCAAACAATAAAACTATCATTCCTGGGATCCCCACAAAAACTTTGGAAGCTTCTGGATCGCTTAGGAGTTCCTTTAGATATCTCACAATTATGTACCACGTCGTCTCTATCCCAGGGCTCTGCTTAACAACGACCCTTCTGCTACTTATTATTGGAACCTTCGAGGAGATAATTGGAAATATTTGCTCATCCTCGGCCCCATCCGTTACGGGAATAACACCGTCTGCCGGAAACACTTTAAGGACTTCCTCAAGTTGTCTTGACAATTCAAGGTCACTCTTCACGCCGACAGAAGGGTGTCCAGTTATTAAAGCCACTTCAACATCTTCAAACTCTCCACTTCTCTTCAACTCATCATAGAGTTTTATTGCGGCAAAAAGAGTATTTGCATCACTATCCTCTGGATCAGCTAAACTTAGCTTTACAGCAGCATCTAGACACTTCTCTCTACCTATAACTGGTCCATTAACTCCGGCCTTTACTCCAAAGTCATTGTCTCTATCAATAGCCAGGATTAATACCTTCATTTCTTCACCTTCTCAATCACAGATTTTACCTTATCCTCCATTTTCCTCTCTTTATCCCTTCTATCATCAATCTTTATGTGGGTAACAACCCTCTTAACTCCCAATTTAAACATTAATTCATGAGCCTCCCCCACAATCTTCAACCCTTCCTCCACACTCCCGACCTCAATAATTGTCCCCATGGGGGTTAACTGATATTTAACACCTTTCTCCTCTAAAAGCTTTATAGCTTCTGCTATGTACTTACTCACACTTACTTCCCCCAAAGGAATAAGAGAAAACTCGATGATTACAGCCATAGTCTTTCACCGAGATATATAATGTGGAAACCTTAAAAGGATTTATCCAAACACATGATGGGGAATTATGTATGTTCAAAATTGATAGGCTAAGATTTGGAACTGCTGGAATACCTCTTTCTACTCCAAAACCTTCTACAATAGCTGGAATTGAAAGGGTTAGAGAGCTTGGACTAGATGCCATGGAGCTTGAATTTGTGAGAGGAGTAAATATAAGGCCCGAACTGGCAAAGAAAATAAAATACGTAGCAAAAAAGAACGACGTTGTTTTAACAGCGCATGCCCCATACTACATAAACTTAAACGCCAAAGAGAAGGAAAAAGTGGAAAGTAGCAAAAGGAGAATTATTCAGAGTGCAGAAAGGCTATATGAGGCAGGAGGATGGAGCGTAGTTTTTCATGCTGGCTATTACTTGAAAGAACATCCAGAAAAGGTTTATCAGAAAATTGAAAGCACACTAAAGGATATAGAGAGAGAATTAAAGGACAGGGGAATAGAAGTCTGGCTGAGACCTGAGTTGACGGGAAAGCCGACCCAATTTGGAGATCTGAAAGAATTAATTAAATTAAGTCAAAACCTAGAGCTTGTTCTTCCCGCAATAGACTTTGCCCATGCCCATGCGAGGAATAAGGGAAAGTGTAACTCTGAAGAAGAGTGGAGAGAGATGCTAGCTTTAATTGAAAACGAGCTTGGGAGAGAGGCATTAGATAACATGCATATTCACATAAGTGGAATTGAATACACAGAAAAGGGAGAAAAGAGGCATCTCAATCTAGAGGAGAGCGATCTTAAATGGGAAGATCTACTCAAAGTTCTCAAAGAATTTAAAGTTAAGGGCGTTGTAATAAGTGAGAGCCCCAATATAGAAGGGGATGCTCTGCTTATGAAGAAAAAATGGGAGGAGCTAAAAATTTAAAAGTGGTGTGTCTTCAAACTACTCGAAGAGGATTTCTTGAGTGAACAATTTAGAGGGAGGGGAAGAAAAATGAACCCATTTCATGACCTTGAACCCGGGCCAGACGTCCCAGAAGTCGTCTATGCTATAATAGAGATCCCTAAGGGAAGTAGGAACAAATACGAGCTAGATAAGAAGACCGGATTGCTTAAATTGGACAGGGTACTTTACAGCCCATTCTTCTATCCAGTAGACTATGGAATAATACCCAGAACATGGTACGAGGACGATGATCCCTTTGACATAATGGTCATAATGAGAGAGCCAGTATACCCGCTAACAATAATTGAGGCTAGGCCCATTGGATTGTTTAAGATGATCGACAGCGGAGACAAGGACTACAAGGTCCTTGCAGTTCCAGTAGAAGACCCATACTTCAAGGACTGGAAAGATATTGACGACGTTCCTAAGGCATTCTTAGATGAGATTGCACACTTCTTCAAGAGATACAAGGAACTCCAAGGAAAAGAGATAATAGTAGAGGGATGGGAAGGAGCAGAAGCTGCAAAGAGAGAAATCCTAAGAGCCATAGAAATGTACAAAGAGAAGTTTGGAAAGAAGGAGTGATTCTTCTTCTCTCTTAAAATTTGTTTGGAGGAAGAAACATGTACAAGATAGTCACCGTAAAGGACGTCGTGAGGATACCCCCAACAATGTTTACCATGGACCCCAAGGAAGCTGCAAAAATAATCCTAAGGGAGACTTACGAAGGAACATACGACAAAGATGAAGGGGTAATCCTATCAATTCTTGAGGTCAAGGATATCAAAGACGGTATCATAATCCCAGGAGATGGAGCAACGTACCACGAGGTAGTTTTTGATGTTCTAGTTTGGGAGCCCAAGATTCACGAAGTAGTTGAGGGTTATGTAGCTGATGTTATGCCATTCGGGGCATTCATAAGGATTGGCCCAATTGACGGATTAGTCCACATAAGCCAATTAATGGACGATTATGTAGTATATGACGAGAGAAATAAGCAATTTGTTGGCAAAGAAAAGAAATACCTACTTAAAATTGGCGATTTGGTGAGAGCTAGGATAATAAACATTAGTGCGAAGAGCAAAGTCATAAGAGAGAACAGAATAGGACTTACAATGAGGCAGCCTGGCCTTGGAAAATTCGAGTGGATAGAGAAGGAAAAGAAGAAAGAAAAGGAGGAGGGTAAGAAGTGAGTGAAAAAGCCTGCAGACACTGTCACTACATTACTTCAGAAGATAGATGCCCAGTTTGTGGAAGTAGAGATTTGAGTGAGGAATGGTTCGATCTAGTTATAATAGTTGACGTTGAGAACAGTGAAATTGCTAAGAAAATTGGAGCAAAAGTCCCAGGAAAATATGCCATAAGGGTGCGCTGATGTCTGTAATGTTTAAATTACCCCTAAACTTGCGGCAAGAATTAAAGAAACCTCTTGGTGAGCTTATAAAAGGAGAAATTCCAATCCCATATCTTAAGTTAAAAGAAATTGTAAATTCAAACACTCTTATTACCGTGGGAGATGTAGTTACCGAGAACAGCCTGAAGGTAGGATTAAGACCCCGCTTGGCTATTTATGACCATAAAACCGAGAGAAGAGAATATAAGCCCGAGATTGGAGATAAAGGAGTCCTCCTAACAGTTAAAAATCCCCCTGGAACTATTACTCTTCACCTACTAAAAACGATAAAAAAGGCGTATTCCCTCATTAGAAGAGGCACAAATGTTCACATTGTTGTTAATGGTGAGGAGGATCTAGCAGCAATTCCCGCAGTGTTATACGCACCACTTGGAAGTTTTGTTGTATATGGGCAACCCAGGGAAGGCATAGTGCTTATAAAGGTAACTTCTGAATGCAAACGCAGGTGTGCAGAAATTATGAGAAATATGGAGGTGGTTAGGAATGGAGATTAGAATTAAAGAGATCAAGGAAAACAAACTTATCGGGAGAAAGGAGATATACTTCGAAATTTATCACCCAGGAGAGCCCACCCCAAGTAGAAAGGACGTAAAAGGAAAGCTAGTGGCAATGCTTGACTTAAACCCCGAAACAACAGTTATTCAGTACATAAGGAGTTACTTCGGAAGCTACATAAGCAAGGGATATGCGAAGGCATACGACAGCAAGGAGAGAATGCTCTACATAGAGCCCGAGTACATTTTAATTAGAGATGGATTAATAGAGAAGAAGGAGGGTGAGTGAGAATGGGACAGAAGTGGAAGCTCTACGAGATTAAGGATGGGAAAGTTATAAGAAAGAACAAGTTCTGCCCGCGCTGTGGCCCAGGAGTATTCATGGCAGATCACGGGGATAGGTGGGCCTGTGGGAAGTGTGGATATACAGAGTGGAAGAAGTGAAGGTTACGCTTTTTGAGCTTTTTTCAAACCTTATTCTTAGAAAATTAGAAATGTAGAGGGAAGATATAGAGATATACTCAAGGCTTATAGGAAATTCTTGCTAACGGAGGAAGAACTTGTCATTCCTGACATATAGATAGGTATTCATGCCCTTTTCCCACCCCTATTCAGGAGTTTCTGTCTTTTTGTCCCTACACACCACCACCGCAGATTATTTACAATTCTATTTTTAGTCTTATTGGAACTTCACCGTCAGTCCCATATACGAGCAAAACATGAGTGTCTTTCAATTCTTTTGTAGTCTTATTGGAACTTTTACCAATGGTGCAAGCAGAACGGTAAAAACCCAGCTTTCAATTCTTTTGTAGTCTTATTGGAACCCCAACTACAGCTCACGCTAATAGCGTCGCTAATTGCTTTCAATTCTTTTGTAGTCTTATTGGAACCGGCGTAAACTATGTGGTAATAGTTCTCAGCTGCTACTTTCAATTCTTTTGTAGTCTTATTGGAACCCCGAGCTCCCGGCTCGGGGTGCTCATCTCGGAAACCCTTTCAATTCTTTTGTAGTCTTATTGGAACTCAGAAACGGTGAGCTCGTTGTCAGAAAACCGAACCCAACTTTCAATTCTTTTGTAGTCTTATTGGAACATACAAATGCGAGCACTATCGTTGTGAAGCAAGTTGTCTTTCAATTCTTTTGTAGTCTTATTGGAACCCAACCATCAGCATAGAAATAAAAGACGAACACATTAGAGTCTTTCAATTCTTTTGTAGTCTTATTGGAACCTCTAAGTAGCTTTATCTGGCCAGAGCTGAATACATAGCTTTCAATTCTTTTGTAGTCTTATTGGAACTTTATGTTGATGGTGTATCTTATGGAACGTTAAATAGCTTTCAATTCTTTTGTAGTCTTATTGGAACTGCAAAGACTGCATACGAAGAAGGGTGGACAATAGACGCTTTCAATTCTTTTGTAGTCTTATTGGAACTGATGGTGTAGCTCAGGCCGTCAAAGAGCTGGTTCCCTCTTTCAATTCTTTTGTAGTCTTATTGGAACCTGGGGAAGACTGCTGAGAGGGTAATCAGCGAAGATGCCTACTTTCAATTCTTTTGTAGTCTTATTGGAACGTTGCACAAGGACGATAAGAGGGTCGTCGTGGTGTTCCTTTCAATTCTTTTGTAGTCTTATTGGAACAGAATATCTTTACTCCCGAAACGGTTCTTCCTGCACCCCTTTCAATTCTTTTGTAGTCTTATTGGAACACTCCATTGCAAGATCTACTGTGCTAACTTCTTTCCTCTTTCAATTCTTTTGTAGTCTTATTGGAACCTGTCTGAACTTCTTGATTGCATTGAACACAGGGCAGAACTTTCAATTCTTTTGTAGTCTTATTGGAACTTTATGACGGGGAGAAAGCCGAGGTTGTACATCGTCTTTCAATTCTTTTGTAGTCTTATTGGAACAGTGGCGATAGAGACATACAGAGTGAGGGATTATTTCAACTTTCAATTCTTTTGTAGTCTTATTGGAACAGTCTCATCGTTGTAATAAACAGCCACCACCTTATGACTTTCAATTCTTTTGTAGTCTTATTGGAACACATCCAAAGAAAATGTCGAGATCTTCAAAATAAGAGCTTTCAATTCTTTTGTAGTCTTATTGGAACGTTGACACGGGCGTGGACTGCAATCACACAATGTTGCCTTTCAATTCTTTTGTAGTCTTATTGGAACTACTTCTTCACTATCTCTTCATTAAAAACGTCTCTTCTTTCAATTCTTTTGTAGTCTTATTGGAACTCAGGCAGAGCTTGACGCGAAGATGGCCGAGGAGCTCGCCTTTCAATTCTTTTGTAGTCTTATTGGAACAGGGGGCTTTTTTGCCCCAATACTCCTACAGAGTAACTATATCACTCGAATTTATAAGCCTTACGGGACATCAACCTTACCCAAGAACCCCTTATTTATAAACAAACCAACTCCCCCTGGGACTTTAAATCAAGAAAACTCCCACGAGCACCCTGGGAATAAAACACTGCTTTCACACCCTATCCCAGGAGAAGACTTAACTATTCTAACCAAGCTAGTTCGCAATCTTTTGAAAGAATCCAACAGAAACTATCAAACTCTTTCCAAAAATCTCCTCTTAAAATATTATTTGATAGTTTTCGAAAAACTTTCGTCATAATTTGGCAACAAAACTGTAACATACTGAAAATACTAACTTTGAGTTACTAAATTAAACCCTAATCGCTCAAAAACCTTTATTTCAAAAATAAAGCTCAAAGAAGACTAAAAATTCAAAAATAAGCCCAACCACCGTGTACCGAAAAATCTTCGTTTCTAATGCTTCATATCTTCCACATAAAGGAACAGACACTTCAAATACTCGGTATCCTTGGATGCCATTAGAATTGGATGGTCGGGAGCTTGCGTTCTATAGGGCTCCAACATCTTCAAGAACTTCCCAGCTTTCGCTCCCGCCGCTATTATCATGTCTTTGAACATCTGAAGATCAACATGTTGGGAACAAGAACAGGTAACCAGTATTCCCCCATCCTTCACTAAATTCAACCCCGCAAAATTAACGTTGAAGTAAGCTCTCATTCCCGCTTGCAAATCCTTTTCATGCTGGACAAAAGCTGGAGGGTCAAGTATAACTATGTCGAACTTTTCTCCTTTCTTTTGGAGCTTTTCCATCTCTTCAAAAGCACTACCCACTATGAACTTTATTCTATCCTCAACCCCATTGAGCTTCGCATTTTCCTTTGCCGTTTCTATGGCCCTGGGAGATTTATCTATGGCAATAACCTCCTCAGCTCCAGCAATTGCCGCATGTATGGCAAATCCACCGGTATAGGTGAACACGTCCAAAACTCTATCTCCTGGCTCAACCCACTTTTCCAATGCCAATCTATTTTCTCTCTGATCCAAGAAAAATCCTGTCTTTTGCCCTCTCATATCAACTATGAACTTTGCTCTACCTTCCTGTATTATTGTCCTGTATTTTTCCTTTCCCAGGAGAACTCTTTCAATCTCTGGGAGTCCCTCTCTTCTCCTACTTCTTCCAGTGTTCTTCTCGAACACGGTCTCTATCTCAGGTTCAACTTCCATAATTGCCTCAGCAACTTCAAGTTTAAATCTCTCCATCCCTGCACTTGAGATTTGAAGGGAGGCTATGTCATTAAACCTATCCACTATCAATCCAGGCAGATAATCGGATTCCCCATAAACCATTCTGTAGACGTTTGTATACTTCAGAACCTTTTTTCTGTACTCGTTTGCTTTCCTTATTCTCTCCTTGAAGAGTTCTTTGTTTATCTCTACATCCTTGTCTCTCGTGACTATTCTAACCATGATGTTGGAGTTTGGATTTGCAAATCCCTTTCCAAGGAATTTTCCTCCCCTTGTGTACACTTCAACGATGTCTCCAGGCTTTATCTCTCCCTCTGTTCTCACTACTCCCTTCTTGAAGACTATCATTGCCCCCTTTCCAATTGCTCTCGCGGCTTGAGCATCAACAATAACTCTCGCTACCATTTTCTCTCCCCACAACAATAAGAAAAGTATAGTTTAAAAAGGCTCACCTAACCTCGCTTCATCATCTCAATCAGTAAGGAGAACGTCGATCATCGCCATTGTGTTCACCAAAATACTTAAATACTTATTTACTTAAATAGTTTTTGGTAGTGATGCCAGCCTAATGAAGTCGGTGAACGAGGTGAGGTGGAGGGCTGGTTGAACCCTGCGAGTGTTCGGGCGACCCGTTCCGCCGTAGCGAACCGAGAGAGAAAAGAGAAATGGGTGGGACGGTCTAAGTCCGGGCACTCACAGTAAATCGGGGAATGAATTCTCACGTGAACTCATAAAAGTTCACATGAGGAAGACCCCAACTTTAAATCTCTTCTTTAATGGTAACAAAAGACACCATTGTTACAGTTTGCCCCACACCCTTAATCTCCCTTAACTTCTCTATCACAATTTTACCAACTTCTTCTGCATTTGCGGCCCTAACTTTGAGGAGAATGTCCCATTCCCCCGCAACTATGTGAACTTCATAAACGCCCGGTATTTTAGCTATTTGTTCGGCAACCTCCTTTTGGGTTAGGCCAGAATCAGGGTCATATCTAATCAATACAAAGGCCGTTGTTCCAAGGTTTAGCTTCTTGTAGTTTGGTTTTATCGTGAACTTCTCAATTATACCCTCCTCTAGGAGCCTCTTTATCCTATAGTGGACGGTTGTCCTGGGAATTCCAAGCTTTTTGCTTAGGGCTGCTATGTTTTCTCTCGCATTTTTCTTGAGCTCTTCGAGCAACATTTTATCAGTCCTGTCTAAGAGCTCTGCCATTTTAACCACCAAGATTATGTTTGACACATATTCATTTTTTAAGGTTTTCTTTCATCCATCTATAGAATTCCTTTAAAGCCTTTCCCCTATGAGATACAGAATTTTTTTCTTCTGTTGACATTTCGGCAAATGTTTTATCAAATCCATCGGGAACGAAAATTGGGTCATATCCAAATCCATGCAAGCCCCTCTTTTCGTTAGATATTCTACCTCGAACTTCCCCCACAAAAAGGTGTATTTCTCCATCATAGAATCCAATCACACTCTTAAAGTAGGCTTTTCGATTTTCAATTCCTTCCATAAGCTTCAATATCCCATCCAGTCCTATTGTCTTGTAAACATAGGCAGAATAGACACCGGGAAAACCATTTAGTGCTTCTATGAACAGGCCTGAGTCCTCAATTATGAAGGGCTTGTCCACTTTATCTTTCAACCAGTTTAGCCCAAAAACTACCACGTCCTCCAACGTATCGGCCTGAATCTCTGGATATTCAAGAGGCTTTTTTATAACATTAATTCCCAGGGGTTCCAAGAATTTCTTTGCCTCCCTAACTTTTCCATCATTTGAAGTAATAAAAAATAGTTCCATAGAAAAATCCCTCAATCAATCTTATAACCTATCTTTTCTACTAGCTCTCTCCTCTCTTTCTTCTGTTCCTCAGTTTCAATCTTAGTGGCAGCCTTTCCATCAACAACCCCAATAACTGCTCTTCCCAACTCAGTTTCGGCAACTATAACTTGGAATGGATTTTCACTAGCCCCATAAACCATTGCCACAGCGGGATGGTTCTTAATGGTATTTAGAACGTTTATTGGGTATGCATTCTTCATTAAGATGACGAACACATGACCAGCTCCAATCTTGAGAGCATTCTTAGCAGCGAGCTTTTCTAACTCTGGGTCATTGCCAGTATACCTAGTCAATTGAGGCTTAGCTTCATTCATTGCGATTCCGAACTTTATCCCAGGAACTGTTGTCAGGAGAGCTCTAGCTAAATCGTCAACTGTGAATATAGAAAAGTTTCCTTGGCCTATTATCACTTCTACACCTTCAGGTTTCTCAATATCAACAACCTCTATCCTCACCATCTCTCCTCCCCCTAATTAAAGTTCTCTTAGGTAAATAAAAACTTTACTTGTCTCTTTTTTGGATCAGGAGCATAGCCTTTAGGTAAACAAAAACTTTACTAAATTCACCGAAATTCCTTTTAAGATTTGAGTAATTCTATTTACTGGTCGGAAATGAGCGAGGTTAATTGGGATGATATCCTTTGGTTGGTTGAAGTATTAGAAAAACACCCAAGGGATAGCCTGAGAAGCATAGCTAAAAAGGAAGGAATAAACTACTACAAACTCAAAAGAATCTACGACAAATACTATGGAAAATATGTGGTTGTGAGTGCACTCTACAATATAACAAGAATAGGCCTTAAGAGTTACATAGCATTTTTGTCCATTCCAAAGTCAGAAATAATACCAACTGCAGAACTGCTATCAGAAAACCCCTTTATTGTATATATAACCCCCATCTTTGGATTTAAGAATGGAATCGAGGTTATATTACAGATCCCCTACGATCAGGAAAAATACCTACCTGAGTTCTTCTCCCGCTATTCAAATGACTTCGAACTTTACGAAGTCTGGGATCCAAGAAGCGACCCTATGAAAAGAAAATTTGGCTACTGGGAGTATCCATATGAATACGCAGTTTTGATGGATATTCTAAAGACGGACGCAAGAACTCCCATGAAAGAGTTAGAAGCAAAGCTAGGGAAGAAAAGGCCAACGATAAACTTTATGATACACAAACTAATCGAAGATAAAGTTATAGACGGATTTTCAACCTTCATAGAAAATGTTGAAGAAGTGCATGACAGATGCTTTATAGGAATATCAACTAAAGTATCCCCAGAGGAAGTTATAAAGAGATTTCCAGAGATAGAGATTACAATCGGAATACTTAATCCAAAGGGAATTTTGATTGAATGGTTCTTCTCTTCCCAAGAAGACATTGGTAGAAAAGTCCTGGAATTCAGCGAGTACGTTGACAAGCTCGCGATAGGATACCTTGACTTGCTATATGAATTGAACAACAAATTACTGTCTTCAAGGTTTTCAAGAATGATAAGAAAAGATGGAAAAGGGTATAGATCAATCTTGGAATTCATTTAGTGCCTCTTTTCTTTAATATTTTCTGGAACTCAGAATAATCTGTAACAACTCTAACATTATCCAACGTTTCGAAGTACACCTTTTTGATTTTGACTTTCTTTACATTTGTATACTTCATTTCAGGAGGATCATATTCCCCAGGCTCCACAATTTCATCCTCTATAACATAAGTCTTAAGTTCAGGTTCACCAACATACTTCCAAACTTCATAGAATACCTCAGGTTTCAAATGTATTTCATTCTCTAATTCAATATAATCTTCCCCAATATCTTCAAGAAACTCCTTTATGACTTCAGAGTTCATGGGTGCCACCAATAATATAATACCTCATTGTGGATTATATACCTATCGCAAACCCGATACTATCATTATTTATTTTGTCTTGGGTAGAACCCAAAAGGCAAGAGCTTGGCCGGGAGTATTTCAAGTCGAGTGTGGGGTTATTGTTTGCTCTACTGCTTGGAAATACTTTGATGCATCTTGACCCCACAGGGAGGCCACAAACAGTTCGGGGGATATTCTCATTGGCCCCAGTCGCATATTTTGCCCTGGGAATATCTGCGGTTATTAGCTACCACCTCCTCAAGTGCTTCAAGCAGGAAAAGATGCTCAAAAAGCCCGGAGAGTCAAAGTAATCGACTACCTTCCTCACAAACTTCTTAATCTCAGGCGAGATTTTCGGCCGTTCTTTTGACGAAGCTGAGAATTCTCTCACGAACCTCTCTTCCCCGAGCAATACTCAAAGGGAGAACCTTCGAGATATGCCTCTGAATAGCGTGGAGCTATATAGTTCCTGTCGAGCTTCATAGTCCAGTGGAACAGTTCTCCAGGGACATCAAAGCCCTCATCTTGCAGGTTTCTCAACATGCGAGTATGGTTGATCAATGGAACTGGACTTGGCCTACTTGGCCACGCCATGATTACCGATTATCACCCAGCGATGAGTTGGCTGATGCCCCTTGGAGCCCCTCATAATATTCTTTTACCTTCGATACAGGGATTACACAAAGCAACTCCTCGCAATCCAGCTCAAAAAGAGTAACAAGGCCGAAATCTCGATCAAGCTCTGACCCCCCCATTTTTAAATCCTGAGAACTCACACTTCTCAATCTTTATAAATGGTTGAGAACTATAACTTCTCAGGTGTGCCTATGAGACTGGACGATCTCACCTACATGAACCCCTGGTGGGAGGGAAGAGAGGACTACCACGTGAGACGCTGGAAAGAGCAGAGGTTACACTGGAAGCCGGGGTGGCTGGAAAAGCTTTCGCTCAAGCCCTTCTCCCTCAACTTTGTCCTCGGCCCGAGGCAAGTTGGGAAAACCACAGGGATAAAGCTCCTAATTCAAGAACTCCTGAAGGATAACCCCCCAGAGTCAATCCTCTACATCAACGTCAAGGTTTTGCCAGGCCACCGCGAGCTCTTAAACCTCCTACGCGAGTTCCAGGAGCTTAAGGAGAAGGAAGGGGTTAAAACGGGTTATATCTTTCTCGACGAGGTTACCTCCCTTGAGGGCTGGTGGCGCGGTGTTAAACCACTCATAGACGCCGGTCTCCTGAAGAACGACGTGGTCACGGTTACGGGCTCAAGCTCCCTGGGGGTCAGGAGAGACATCGAGCTCTTCCCGGGCAGGAGAGGGAGTGGAAAGACCATAGAGGTCATGCCACTCTCATTTCCTGAGTACGTGGAGGTAATGGGGCTTAAAAAGCCGGAACTTTACAGGGAAAAAGTCCTGAAGCTCTTCGAGGACTACCTGACTACCGGCGGATTCCCGACTTCAATAAACGGCCTTCCGATGGAAGATCTCCTCGGGGCCTACATTGGAGAGATTGTCCGCTTTGGGAAGAGCCTTGAGATAGCGAAGGAGACGCTCTCTGCCCTGATAAGGAGCGCCCCCTCGGCGACAAGCTTTAGGGCTCTGGCTGGAATTACCTCAGGTTACTCCTACAAGGTGGTTCAGGACTACATTGAGCTCTTCACCGAGCTTTACGTCCTCGGGATAGCCTACCTTAAGCAGGGAAACCAGGTACTCTACAAACGTGAGAAGAAGTTCTTCTTTCGTGATCCTCTTCTGGCTAGGCTCTTCGCCCTGTGGAGCGGGACTGAACTAAAGGAGGATGCACTATATGAATGGGTAGTTCAGGAGCACCTATACCGCCGTTTCGGCGAAGTGTACTACTACCGGAACTCCTACGAGATAGATGCAATAGCAGGGGACCTCAAGGTGGAGGTGAAGGCCGGCAAGACCCACAGGAGGTATCCAAAAAACGTAAGGGTGCTGGAAAAGGAGGATGTGCCCTTCTTTCTGCTTGAACTTACTCACGAGAGCACTTCTCGATTTTAAATCCCTGGGAGAAGGAACTTCCTTAGAAGGCCGGTGGCGCGTGGATAGTGTTAGGATAGAAGGCTGGAATCACTCTTTACTGGCCTTAAACCCTTGCGCCGGAATAAAATTCCGATGGAGAAGAAGATCAGGGTATGGGATTATACTTGAAAGGCCCCAGTTACAAGCAAGTCGCCAGGATTCTCGGGATGAGTCACTACCGGATGAAAATGCTGGCGATGAAGAAACGGGAAGTTGATGATACTGTGACTAAGATTAATGGGGAGAGAAGATACCTCTGGGCGGCTATTGATGTTGAGAGCAGGGAGATTCTTGCGATATAAATCACTCCTGTGAGGAACCGGTGGATTGCCAGGGATTTCATTGGTAATGTGTTAAATACCTGCCTGGTTGATGGTGGCCCGTGGTATAAGTCAGCGTTTAAAGCCCATGGGCTGTATCTTCACGTTACATTTGAACCGAGTTGAGCGCTGGTTCATGACGTTAAAGGAGCAGACAAAACGTTTCTAGAATAAGGATTGAAGGAGAGTTTACAGGGTTGTTTTTTCTGTTCGCCTTCTAGTATAACTGTGTTAGGTTTCATTCCCGGTTTGGTTGTCCACCTACTGACCCGACTGAATGGCTTCAGGAGGTGATGCCCCAGTCCCAACCAAAAATTTTAAATTTGAAAAAGAGCTTTAAAGATACATGCTCGGTGGTGGTTTTTGGCTCGAATAACCCTCCAAGCTTAGATTTCTATTCTGGGTCAAACTATCTTGTAGAGGTGATATTCTATGGAAGAAGAATTTAAAGTCACACCCTGGGAAGTAGAAGGCATTATAGATTATAACAAACTGATAGAGCAGTTTGGGACGTCTCCCCTAACAGATGACCTACTAGAAAGAACTGCAAGATTAACTAAAAGTGAGCTACCAATATTCTTCAGGAGAAAGTTTTTCTTCTCCCACAGAGACTATGATAAGGTGTTAGATGACTACGAGCAGGGAAAAGGATTCTTCTTATACACCGGAAGAGGACCCAGTGGGCCTATGCATATTGGCCACATAATTCCGTTTTTTGCGACAAAATGGCTTCAGGAGAAGTTTGATGTAAATCTCTACATCCAAATTACCGACGACGAAAAGTTTCTATTTAAGGAGAACTTAACATTTGAGGATACAAAGTACTGGGCCTATCAAAATATCCTTGACATAATAGCTGTTGGTTTTGATCCAGACAAAACATTTATCTTCCAAAACAGCGAGTTTACAAAGATATACGAGATGGCCATTCCAATAGCAAAGAAGATTAACTTTTCGATGGCAAAAGCCGTGTTTGGATTTACAGAGCAGAGCAAAATTGGAATGATATTTTTCCCCGCAATTCAAGCAGCTCCTACGTTTTTTGAAAAGAAAAGATGCCTAATTCCAGCGGCAATAGATCAAGACCCATATTGGAGATTACAGAGGGATTTTGCCGAAAGCTTGGGGTATTATAAGACTGCAGCCCTGCACTCAAAATTTTTCCCACCACTTACAGGTTTAGAAGGAAAGATGAGCGCGAGCAAACCAGAGACGGCTATATATCTCACAGACAACCCTGAAGAGGCTGGAAAGAAAATTTGGAAATTTGCCCTAACAGGAGGTCAACCAACCTTAAAGGAGCAGAGAGAAAAGGGCGGAAATCCAGAGAAGTGTGTTGTGTTCAAATGGCTTGAAATATTCTTTGAACCAGACGATAAAAAGCTCATGGAAAGATATTATGCCTGTAAGAATGGAGAGTTGCTTTGCGGAGAATGTAAGAGATATCTAATCCAGAGAGTTCAAGAATTCCTCAAAGAACATCAAGAAAAGAGGAAAAAAGCAGAAAAATTAGTGGAAAAGTTCAAATATACTGGAAAACTGGCTCAAGAACAGTGGAATAAGGCCATACCAGATCCTTTAAAGAAGTGAATTCTTGTTTTCTTCACTTTTTTCATAACTAAGTAAAAGAAACACTAAAAACTGGAGTTTTTTATTGATCATTTCTTCCCTTCTTGCTTTACTGGGTATGGCATGAATTCTACTGTTCCTCTCTGCCTAACGGGCTGTTTGTAGAGTTCCATTAAGGCGTAAACCTCCTCAGGAACATTTGTATCTACCTCAAGACCAAGCTCTCTGGCATGTTCAACCGTTATTGGGTAGTCATGCGTCCACCTTCCTTCTGTTAAGATCTGGGCCAGCTCTCTTGCTTTTTCCTCACCGTACTTATCCTTTAGAAGATCATACAAGAAATCCTGCACCTGTTTTATGGCCTTCTTTGCAACGTCCGCAAGTATTAGCGTCTGATCATCGACTTTCTCCGCTCCCTTCTGTTCAACAGCTTTTATTATACTAGGGGCGGGATACTGACCCAGCTGAGGATCAACTGGTCCCAAAACTGCATGAGGATCCATTATAATCTTGTCCGCTGCAAGAGCTATCAAAGTCCCACCGCTCATCGCGTAGTGGGGAACTATCACCCTTGTTTCAGCCGGGTGATCCTTCAAAGCTTTGGCTATTTGTGTTGCTGCCAATACCAACCCACCAGGAGTGTGGATTATCAAGTCGATTGGCTTATCTTTTGGAGCCATTCTTATTGCCCTGAGTACCTCTTCACTGTCTTCAATGCTTATGAACTTGTAAACTGGAATCCCAAAGAATCCAATGCTTTCTTGCCTATGGATCATTGTAATTACAGTGGAATTTCTCTTCCTTGCCATTTTTTCCAGTAATTTTGCCCTAGCAATTTGCAGCTGTCTGTATTGGAGCTGTGGCCCCATGAGCAAATAGAAAAACAATATCCACCATATCAATGATCCCACAAATCCACTCAGGGGATCCATACAATCACCTTATATGACTTTTCAAGCCAAGAATAAATTACAAACTTATTTAACACTTTTGGAGGAATAAAACATACTGTCGGGATAACTGGGGCAAACCTCTCAAAGCCACTCAGTTACATCATCAGGCAGACAACCGAATCAGGAGTGAATTTTGGTAAAATTATACCAGAAGGTAAACGGAAACACCAGTCACTAACCCTGAAATTATTCCAGGAGAGCTTTGTTCTCTCCTTAAAAGTACTAAATTAGCGTTCAACTTGGACCCAGAGGTTACATGTAGCCAAGGGAGTTGAACACTGACTCATGCCAAGGCCCTCTATCCACCAGGAAAATTAGCTCTCCCTCACAGGATTTCAAAATTTGTTCTCTGTTTTTTGAGTGCGAGGATTTTCGGTTGGTAAACTGCTTTCGCGTTCCAGACTGTTGTGTGGCTGATTTCGAGGATTATTCTACCCCTCTGTAATTAGCCCATGCAGATAAAAGGTCATTGCCCTGCATCTTCTTTTTCAGACTTTTGTTCCAGCGAAAAGGCTTTGAGAGTGAGAGTAAGCAGTAAACAATAGTTTCAGTTCTTATGTTTCTCTTTTTCTGAAAATTATCAGAAACTTAAACCTAACATCTCACTCTTTATCCTGACAGTATCTTTTTTTCAACGGAAAAATTTTTAGCATGATCTAAGTTAATTCTACACAGGGATTTAGTTACCTATTGTAAATGATTGTGGAGGTGGTAGTAATGACAAACATTGAGGAAAGAATTAATCAAATAATCCAGGTTCTTAGAGAACAAGTTGTTCAAGACACAGCTGTTCCAAGAAATATTAGGAGAGCTGCCGAGCAAGCAATTGAGGCTTTACAAAACAAGGAGAAAGAACCAGCGGTTAGGGCCGCTGATGCAATTGCAATACTTGAGGAAATTAGTGAAGACCCCAATATGCCTCTTCACACAAGAACTATCATTTGGGAAGTTTTGGGAGCATTAGAACAAATTAAGTGAATGGAGTTGAACTTATATAGATCTTTTTTCTTTTTTTATTTCGGGAGTCGTATGAAGGGGTTAATAGTTCGACAACCTTATGCTAAGTGGATCGTGGAGGGTAAAAAAAGCTGGGAAATAAGAAAAATGCCAACTAAAATAAGGGGAAAAATTGTGATTATTTCTGAGAAAAAAGCTCTTGGCACTGTAGAGATTGTTGATGTCCTAGGCCCTTTTACTCCAGAAGAGCTCAGCAAACACGAAAATAAGCATCTTGCAAGTTATGAGTTTTTAAAGAGATACTCAAACGGAAAAAAACTTTACGCTTGGGTACTGGCAAATCCTCAGAAGTTTGAAAATCCAATAGACGTTGAGATACCAAATGGAGCGCAAATCTGGGTAAATCTGAGGGGGTTCACACTTTGAAAAAATTTCTTATCCCTCCAATCTCCCCAATCATTCTTCTTGTTCTTGCCCTCTTAATGCCTATAATATTTTTAATGTTTGCAGAAAGTGTGAGGATTGCATTTCTTAAGCTTGGAATTCCAGCCTCAGTTGCCTACCTTTTATTCATCTCCTCCCTTTTCGGTAGCTTTATCAACATTCCAATTGCCGAAATAAAATCATACGTTCCAACAATCAAGGTCTCAGAAGTAACTTTTTTTGGCATTAGGTATGTGGTTCCTTATTTGGATATCTCGGAAGATATAACAGTTGTAGCTGTAAACCTTGGAGGATGCTTAATTCCCCTAAGCGTTTCCTTGTACATTCTTTTGACAATAATGAAGACAGTAGGAATTCAAGGAGTACTAAGAGCTATCATTGCGGTAGTTGTGGCTTCTCTTGTAATTAACTCCGTCTCAAGACCAGTTAAAGGGCTTGGAATAGCTGTGCCAACTTTTGTTCCCCCCTTGGTTGCGATTTTATTAGCCCTAATATTGGACACAAACAAACCTGCAATTGCATATATATCAGGAACCTTAGGAACGCTGATAGGAGCTGATCTTATGAACTGGAGAAAGCTAAAAAATATAGGCGCACAGATGGTTAGTATTGGAGGTGCAGGAACTTTTGATGGAATATATCTTTCCGGTTTATTTGCCGTGCTCTTAGTGTAGGGGGTAGGAAAGATGTTGGTGATAGGGAGTGGAGCAAAACATCTAGAGGGGGAAATAAAAGAAAAAGCCCCAATTACCAACGTTGAAATTAAAAAATTTCCAGACGGAGAAAAGTACGTAAGAATACTAGAAAAGGGAGATAAAGCCATAGTTGTTCAGTCCACATACAAACCCCAAGATGAATTCTTGATTGAAGCCTTACTCTTAGGAGATGCACTAAGGGAGAATGGATACAGGAAGCTAAAGATAGTTATTCCATACATGGCATATTCACGACAGGATCGAGTGACAAAAGAGGGAGAGCCTATAAGCATTAGGGCAGTACTAAAAATGCTTGGTCTTTACTATGATGAGCTCTATGTCATGGACATTCACAATCCAAAAACTCTAGAATTCTTCCCCGGGAGAGCAGAGAATATTTTACCTTCAAAAGAAATTGCCGAGTATTTTAGTGATAAACTTGGAGAAGGAATAATTTTAGCTCCAGATAAGGGGGCATTAGAAAGAGCAAAGGCAATTGCAGAGATTCTTGGCTTAGAATATAGCCACTTTGAGAAGAAAAGAATATCACCAACAGAGGTCCAGATGACTCCTGTGAATATTGATGTAAAAGGGAAGAACGTCCTAATAGTTGACGACATAATAAGCACAGGAGGAACTATGATAAAAGCTACTGAGATACTTAGAAAGTTGGGAGCAGAAAAAGTATTCGTAGCAGCAACTCATGGAGTTTTTGCAGAGGGAGCTATTGAAAGGTTAAGTAAGGCGGTTGATGAGCTGGCAGTTACGAATACAATTCCAACACCAGTGTCAAAGATAAGCATAGTTCCTGAGATCTTGAACCTTCTATAGTAGCGAAACTTATTTCTATCTTTTATTTAAATATCAATAATGGGGAGTTAGTATGAAAGCTATAATACTTGCCGCTGGAAAAGGTGAAAGGCTTAGGCCACTCACTGATGATAGGCCAAAGGTTGTTCTAAAGATCGCCAACAAACCAATAATTAGCTATGTTCTTGAAAACCTTGACCCATTTGTAGATGAATTTATCATAGTTGTTAAGTACATGAAGGAGAAAGTTATTGATTTACTCGGTGATGAATTTCGCGGAAAGCCAATAACTTATGTGGAGCAGGGAGAAGAAGAGGGAACAGCTGCAGCAGTGTATTCCGTAAAAGAGTTTATAGAGTCTAATGAAGAGTTTTTCGTTGTCAATGGCGATTTATATTTTGAACCCGATGCAGTAAAGGGCCTTCTTCATGTTTTCAAAAAAGAGAAAGGAGATGCAGGCATCGTTGTGAAAGAATTTGAGAACCTCAGCCAATATGGAATGGTAGAGGTAGAGAACGGTAAGGTGAAAGGGATAATAGAAAAGCCAGGCAATGTCAAAGGATATGCAAACCTAGGAATATACATTTTCAAGTCAGATGTCTTTGATTACATAGAGAACACCGAAATAAGTGAGAGGGGAGAATATGAGATTACAGACACGATAAACCTCATGATAAAAGATGGCAAAAGTGTGGTTTACTACAACTATGAAGGATTCTGGAGCGATATTGGAAGGCCATGGGACTTACTTGAAGTGAATGAATACATTCTAAAAACTAAGCTAAAACACGAGATAAGAGGAGTTGTCGAAGAGGGAGCAACAATAATCCCACCTGTGGAAATTGGAGAGGGAACAATAGTAAGGGCAGGAAGCTACATAATCGGGCCCGTTAAGATCGGAAAAAACTGTAGAATCGGGCCGAACTGCTACATAAGACCATATACAAGCATAGGAGACAACTGCCACATAGGAAATGCCGTTGAAGTTAAAAATTCCATAATAATGGATAATTCAAATGCCCCTCACTTAAACTATGTTGGGGATTCAATAATCGGGGAAAACACAAATCTTGGGGCTGGAACAATAACAGCTAACTTGAGACACGACAAGGGGACTATCAAGGTTGAAGTTAAAGGAAAGTTAGAGGATTCAGGGAGGAGAAAGCTCGGTGCAATAATTGGGCACAACGTAAAAGTAGGGATAAACGTCACAATTTATCCAGGAAGAAAAATTGGTAGTAACTCTTTCATAGGCCCAGGAGTTATAGTTGATAAGAACATCCCACAAAACGTTCTTGTTACAGTTAAGCAGGAGAAAAAGGTGATTGAGAAATGATTATTCCAATTTTAAATTTTGTTTCACGATTGATATTGGCCGGAACTTCCCTCTATAAAACATTGAAAGTTAAAGATAAGGGCTGGGGACTAATTACGCTAGGCTTCACACTTTCAGCTCTAGACATTGAAGAGTACATATTAGAACCCCTGGGAATAAAAGTAGCCCCAGAACTTTCACCAATTTCCCAGAGTGTTTCAATGTTTTACGTAGGATTTTTCTTCCTAGCAGGCGGGCTATTAATTAAGTTAAAGGATATCACCCTAAAGCATGAAGCTATTCTCAGTACGATTGTTCTACTTTCCTACATATGGATATTTATGATTGCAACTAAAATAATCACGGGAGACAGTGCCCTAATATTTCCATCAATTGTCTTCAGCCTCTCTACGATTTATTTAGGCCTAATCTTTCTAAACTATATAGTAAATCCGAAATCATTGGAAATCTTACTCCCCCTGGGACTTATTGGGTTAGGCGCCCTAAATCTAACATATCCATTCACCAGAAACATAGAGTGGTTTGCAAGCTTTGCATTTCTTACTGCAAGCATTCTTAGAGTACTATCGGCTATTGGTATAGTGAAGCTTGTCTTCTTTGCCTCACCATCGCCTTCCCGAAGAGAGTCCCCTACACAATTGAAACCAGGAGCATGTTGGAGTGACAATCCTAAGAAAGTACTGGAAATGTTATCTCCCATGAACATAATAGCGATAACAAGGAGTATACCAGAAAATACTCCAAACTCATGGTTTATCTACTGGCTTACCAAGGTGGAAGAAGGAGAAGTTAGAGAAAATATATATGCTATTTCACCAACAAAGCTCGAAATTTTACCAGATTTAGTCAAAAAAGCCTTAAAACTAGGGTATGATGGGGTCTATATTGACGGGATAGAAGCTCTCGTAATTGAAAATGGGTTTAAGTCTGTAGCTAAGTTTCTACTACATATCAAGGACATCGTCCTAGCAGAGAATAAGTTTATTATTTTAACTCTTGATCCACGAGCACTAAAGGAAGAGGAAATCAAGATAATAGAAAAAGAATTCAAGAAATTAGAGCTCAGCTAAATACTTTCCATACTTAATCAGGGCATAAACTGCATCTACCCCATCCTCAACTGTTTCAAAGACTGGAATCCCCTTTTCCTCTATTTTTCTCGCCATTCTTTCTGGATACTCACCACCTGGGGCCACAAAGACTATTGGCTTTCCGTACTCCTTAACTCTCTCCATAACGTCCACTATTCCTTCGTCCAAAGCTGGACTCTGGAAGAGCGCTATCACAACAACTATGTCAACATTTGGATCCTCTAGAACATATCTAATCGCAGTCTCATATCTACTTGAGGGTGCATCCCCAATTACATCAACTGGATTCTTATAGCTCATGTGCTCAGGCAATAGTCCCTCTTCAATGGCCTTTCTGAACTTTTCTTTAGTTTCCTCCGTGAATTCTGCCAACTTTAGACCTGCCTCTAGAAGACCATCGCTCATCATTACTCCAGCCCCACCACCATTAGTCACTATTGCAACTCTATCTCCCTTGGCTGGACTTTGCATCGCTAAGGCTTTCGCATAGTTAAAGAGCTGTCTCATGCTTTTAGCTGCAAGAACACCAGTTTGCTCGAATGCTGCTTGATATATTTTGTAACTTCCAGCGAGTGAGCCTGTGTGAGAAGCAGCAGCCTTGGCTCCAGCCTCAGTCCTTCCAGCCTTAAGAATAATTACGGGCTTGACTTTTGTAGTCTCTTTAGCCGCATTGAAAAACTTTCTTCCATCCTTTACTCCCTCTATATAGGCTGTTATTACCTTGGTTTTTGGATCATCCTTTAGATATAGCATAAAGTCACTCTCGTCTAAATCTGCCATGTTTCCCAGGCTAATGAACTTGCTCATTCCGACTTCATGCCTTGCAGCCCAGTCAAGTATGGCTGCCCCAAAAGCACCACTTTGGCTCATAAACGCTATTGGGCCAAATTTTGGCCTTGCCTGTCTTTCTGGAGGATTAAAATTACAATCAAACCCATTCTCCAAGTTAGTAACCCCAAGACAATTGGGACCAACTACACGTATTCCCCACTTTCTAGCCCTCTTTACCAGCTCTTCCTCAAGATCTGCCCTTCCTGCCTCCTTAAATCCAGCTGAAATAACAATGGCACCTTTGACTCCTTTTTCTCCACACTCATCAATTACATCAGGAACGAACTTTGCTGGAACAGCTATTACAGCTACATCGACTTCATCTGGAATTTCCTTTATACTTCTGTAAACCTTGAACTTCTTTCCATTTATCTCAATTTCTCCTTCCTTCACGTTCACTGGGTAGACTTTTCCATTGAAATTTGCTGCGAGAGACTTCATTATTGCATTTCCCACTTTCCCAGGTGTTGCAGAAGCTCCTATTACTGCAACGCTCTTTGGATAAAATAGAAAGTCTAGGTTAACTGTCATTGTTTCATCACCCTAAAATTTCCCAGAATCTTTACATATATAAAGGTTTCCAAGTTGGATTAAATATCCAACAGCTCTCTAAGAAGCTTCGCCTTCTCTACGTGTTTTGGAGAGTATAGGAAAACTATGAAGTTTAAAAGATGGATGAAGGTAACTTCATCTATATTTAAAGAAGATAGCTTGCTGATAATTTCCTCTGACTCCGAATCTATGGAGGTAAAAACTTCCTCTAAGATTTCCACAAACTTATTCCTGTCTTTAATTTTAATTCCACTCTCTTCAAGCGCTTTCGCCAGTTTTTCTGAACTCTGCATGAAATATGCTTTTTTAAACCGCTCCATCTCCTCCCCCAATCCAGATCCAATCCTTACCAAAAATATCAAGGCTGTCCTTCCATAAACTGTTTCATTTCCAATTTTTTCTACTTCCTCTACAAGACCTGCTTCCTCTAAAGCCTTTATGTGCCTATAAATGGTCGATTTATCCTTCCCAATAACCCTAGAGATTTCAGAGACTGTCATCGGATGGTACCTTAGAAGCTCAAGTATCTTAACTCTAGTTGGATCAGAGAGAGCCTTAATCTGCTTGGGATCAGAAATTATCATTACATCCTTTCTACACATTAGTACTCCTCCAACTTATCTTGAGGAGTTTCCCCCTCTTCAATTATCCTTTTACCAGCGGCGACCATGTCAATACTGTGCACAACTCCTCCAAATTCTTCTATCGTTCTAACTATCTCTTCATAATTCAAATTGTCTCCTACTATTGTGACTTTAACGTTCTCAGTCTCCTTGTCAATCTCAACCAAAGTTATGTTAACTCCATCAACACCCTCTAACTCACTCAGCCCCAGTGCTAACTCAGTAACTAGGGGCTGGTGAGGTTTTAAAACGTCCAACACTAGCAACCTTATTCCTTTGCCCATTTCTCCTCTCACCTTTTCAAAATTTGACCAAGCTTTTTAACTAGTTCGATGTACTCCTCATCCTGAGCAAGCCTTGCCATTGCAAGCCATTCGATTGCATGGATAATATCCTCGTTTGAAAATTCTTTTAAAGAATCTTCGACATTCTCTATTTCCTTAGAGATTTCAACCTTTACCTCATGCTCCTTTTCAAGAATTCTGTCCATGACATTCAAGAGCTCTTCTTCATCAAACTTATAGCCGAGCTTTTTGAATATATCGAGCTTTGTTTTTAATCTTGAACGGGCTAAGTACCTTAGCTCCTCATCTCCCATGTATAGGTTTATGTAAAACACGTCTGCAGTCCTTCCATAGTACTTCTCCACTAAATTACCTTTCATTTCTGTTCTCTTCACTTCAACTAATCCAGCTTCCTTGAGCTTTTCAATATGGTGGTAAATAGTCTGTGGCGTTTTTCCCAGGATTTCGCTGAGCTGTGAAATCGTCATTTCCCTGTTCCTCAACAGCTGGAGAATTTTTCTCCTAGTATCTTCTAGCATTACTTTTATAACCTCAGGATCAGTTATTACCTTGACCCTTTTAGTCATTCCATTACACCCTCCATATTTTAACGTTCTGATTAAAGTTTACAAAGAAAGTTAAAACTTTTTCTATGAATGCCTCAAATAGGGACAAGAATGAAGGAGGGGACTGAAAAAATTATCAGTATCTACCTTATCCTCATTGCAATGCTTATTACACTTCCATATTTCCTAACAAGGAAAACCCTTCCTGGGTACATTATAGGAGGAGACACACTTGTTCATGCAGCAATTGCTAGGGGGATATACCTCGGTAGGAATCCCTTTCTAGATCAGACATACAATGTGTATCCAAGCTGGTACCCATTTCTATACCACTTAATAGTTGCAGTCACTTCCAAAGTCTTTCAAATTTCAATAGAAGGGGCTATGCTATTGCTGCAAGCAACGCTTGCAATACTTGGATGTATCGTCTTCTTTTATGTTGCGAAAAATCTCTGGGGAAGCACTGCTGGTATAATGGCAATGGCATTTTCATTAATGTTTTTGCCCTTTCACCGTTATCCAAACCCAAAAGAACTAATACCTATCTTTGGAGCTCTTTTTATATTGTACTTCGTAAAAGAGAGGTGGGTACTTTCTGGCATTATCTTAGGACTTGGGCTCTGGTCTCACTACGCTTCAATGTTTCCACTTTTTGTTCTACCTTTAACAGTTTACATTTTTACAAGAAGAAAGGAAGTTATAACTCCTCTCTTAATATCAACCATAGTTTTCCTCCCATTTGCAATTAACATAATTTCCCATGCGGATCACATTATTCCAAAAGTTGAGGATATATACGCCTTCTGGAAAACAGACACCCTAGAAAAGAAACTTCTAAGCTTACTTCCCCCTATTTACTTGGTCCCATTTCTGCTGCTTTCCCTATATAAATTCTATAAGCGCAGGGATTATGAAGGCACAGTATTGTTTTTATCTGTAGTGACGATATGGGGCTTGAGATTGCTTCCCGAATCATTAAAACCATTTGGAATACAAATATGGTCCACAAGGTTTACCGTTCCTCTCCCTACAATATATCTCCTCTTAAGTGCCTACGGAATTTCAGAAATTAAAATTACCTCAAAAGACATAAAGACAATTTTCCTTGGAATACTCTTATTCCTAATTCCAATAGCCTCAGCACTAAATTTTTGGGAAGCCATTAAAAGAGATCCATTTATATGGGTTTCTGAATTTGAACTCAAGGAATACTTCCCAGAAGAACACTTTATCGAAGTTTCAGAGTGGATAAAAGCAAATACGGAGAGAGATAATCTTATTGCGACCAGTGAAGAAGCTGGAATGATGATTAATGCCTTAACAGGACGACCAATCATGGCAACTCTTTACGGTCATGGTAACACATTTTTAGACAATGAAATTCGGCGCAAAGACTTAGAACTACTGTTTACTGCAGATTGCAAAGAAAAAGCAAAAATAATCTCCAAATACAAAATTAAATACATTGTTCTTGATACTTTTGTATACAAGCGATGGGAAGTAAAAGACATGTCCTGCATTGCTGAGCCAGTATATAAAGTTGAAAATGTGACTATTTTGAGAGTAAACTTAAATATTACATACACCAATAAAGGGGAAATCAGGATGAATAAAAAGTTATTTTGGCTCCTATTGATTGCCTTTGTCGTAAATTTTTCAGTTATTTATGGAAGGAAAAATCCCTGTTGGAGGAAATGGAGGAGATACGATAATTCACATGGCCATGATTAGAGGAATTTACCTTGGCAGGAATCCATTCCTAGATCAGCATTACAATGTCCCTCCAAACTGGTACCCTTTTTTTGTATCACGCGTTAATAGCCCTTTTGGCAAGAATAACTCACCTCTCAATTTGGAACCTAATGATCTGAACCTCTCTCGTCTTCGCACTGCTAATGGTTTTTGCATGGTATAAGCTCGGGGAAGAACTAGATGAGAAATATGGGGGACTTCTGCTAGGTTCAGTGTCCTTCTTATTATTAAAATCTCAACTGTTCCCAAATCCCAAGGAGCTCATTCCAATTCAAGAGAAAGGAAATCATCGAAAAATACAACTTGAAGTATTTAATTTTAGATCCCTACACTAAAAAGAGCTTCAACGCCACAGTCGAAGATTTTGAAAATGATTTTATAATAGTGTTCCAATGGGAAGAATTCTATATCTTGAAAATAGAGCAAAAGTAGTTGGCGGGCCCGCCGGGATTCGAACCCGGGACCTCCGGCTTAGAAGGCCGGCGCCCTATCCTGCTAGGCTACGGGCCCGCATCCGAAAATGGGTTATTAGATGGATTTATAAATTTTGTCTTCGTCTCACCATCCTAACCCATATCCCCTTCTTACCAACTGGTACAAACCCAAACTTTTCATAGAGTTTCATCGCCCCAAAATTCTTCTCCCCTACCCAAAGCTCAATTGTGTCACTACACTTCTCCAAGAAGTCGAGACATGTCATCAAAAGCTTCTTTCCAATCCCTTTTCCCTGCCACTCTTTAGCAATTACAAACTCATGGATTGCCCCCACAATCTTACCCTCAAATCTGCTATACCAATCACAGTCACACACTATGAAGCCCACTATTTTATCACCAACCTTTGCAACAAAAAAACCATCTTGAGCCCTTCTCCAGCACCACTGAATGTATTCTCTAGCGTAATCTTCGCCCTCTCCTCCATATTCTTCTAGTCCCTTATATCCGCTCATATAAACGTCAATTAGTTCCCTCAATGTTTTCTCGTCAAGATTTTTAAGCTTCTCAATTTTAACCTCAACCATCAGAGAAATCTCCTGACTCATATTTAAAATAATATCGGAGGGAATCAATGTGAACAAAAGGTGCGAAGAAGTGTTAAGAAGGTATTTTGCTGAAGTTCCCTTTATCATAGAAAAGGCCTGTGAACTTGCAGAATCAATGCTAGGAGAAGGTAGCCACGGACTATCACATACGATAAGAGTTCTAGATTTAGCCCTCCAAATTGGAAGAGTGGAGGGAGCAAATCTAGAAGTTTTAGCCCTGGCAGCTATCCTTCATGATATAGCTAGGCCGCTGGAGGACAAGGGGAGGATAAAAGATCATGCTCAGGAGGGAGCAAGAATTGTTCGTAGTTTTCTCTCAAAGCTTAGGTATCCACACGTTGATGAAGTTGCCCATGCAATTGAAGCTCATCGGTTTTCAACTAATATAGAGCCAAGGACTCTCGAGGCAAAGATTCTGAGCGATGCTGACAAAATAGACGCCCTAGGAGCCATTGGGATTGCCCGTGTATTTATGTATGCTGGAGAAAAAGGGAGATCTATAGAAGATTCAATAAAACACTTCGAAGAGAAAATACTAAGGCTTAAGGATTTAATGTACACTGAGACTGGGAAAAGGATTGCCCAGGAAAGGCACAAAATTGTAGAAGAGTTTGTAAATATACTAAAGAAAGAACTCATTTAATTTTAATCTCAATAAGGGCATTCAAAAGCTCCATGAATTTTTTATGAAAGGATAGTGGAATGCCATCCACACTTAACTCTCGCCTTTTTGTTATCCCATCAATAAGGCCCTCATTTACGAGTGCCTTAACAACCTCCTCCTCGTCAAATTCTCTTAGGAGGTTTCTTCCTTCCATAATCGAAAGAGCTGCAACCAAACCATAAGCCCCCCAGTTCGACACTCCTGCCACTATTAGCTCTGTAGTCTTTACTACAGAATAATATTTCCCAGATAATTCCAAGTTCCCCATCCCAATCTCATTTCCACCATCGCCGATTCCGATTGTCGGTATTCCCAACTTATTACCTTCAATGAAGAGGGAATCGTAAGGTCTAACATTAACTTCTAAACCAGAAAAGGAGTAGTATTTGCCCTCTTTATTCCTCCCAGGGGTCTCAATGCTTATTAAAAGAGAATAGTTTAGGTCTTTAGGAAATTCTGTTATTATATTTTTGTAAAAAGATTTTAGGGCATCTTTCACAATGTCCTCTGTTAGAATTATTGCCTTGCCCCCTACTTCCTCTATGGCAAGAGCCAAAGCTAGAGCCCCTGGAGGACCATCAGTTTCAGGAATCATTAAAGGAGGGATAGGAAAAGCGGAAACTATCAATACTTTCTCCTTATTTTTCTCAATCAAACTTAATGCATTGTCAAAATAGTTAGGATTGTTATGCTTGAGCTTCAAATAGAAATTGGAAACTCCTCTATTTCCAACATCGGTGGCAATGAGGTGCTCTATCATTTATCTTCAACCTCATATACCACTATTTTTACTTTCTTACCTTTAATGGCCTCTTTTAATTCCCACCACAGCCTTGTAGGGTTTTCTTCCCTATGAATTAACACATCATCTCTAGCTGTCTTCACAACTTTCTCCTTATAGTTGACAAATATGCCCTCCTTTTCAAATATCTTTTTCATTTTCAGCCACCTCCACAACTCTAATTAGTTCCTTCATTTCATAGATTTCAAAGTCGGGTAAATTAAAACCTTTCTCCCTTCCCCTATTTATCCAAACGGTCTTAAATCCGAGGGCCTTGGCCCCCAGTATGTCATTTTCCAAACTATCCCCAACCATCAAGCTTTCAGTAGGCTTTGCTCTAACTCTTTCCAATCCTGCAAGAAAAATTTTAGGGCTTGGCTTCACTGCCTTAACATCATCCCTCGTTATTATGACATCAAAGAACTTATCTATATCCGTAACCTTGAGCTTGAGAAGCTGGTAGTGAGGGCCACTTGTAATTATTCCCAGCTTGTATTTACCGGAAAGTTCTTTAAGAACTTCCCTCACTCCTGGGTAAAGTTCTATTTTCTCTGGATACTTTCTAATGAAGTCCTCATAACGAAGAGGTAGATTAAAGTAAGAGAAGAAGAAATTCCAATCATACCATTCATAAGTCCCCTTCCTTTTTTCAATCTCTCCTAAAAATATTTCTCTTGCCTCTTTCTTAGACACGCCCAGCTTTTTTGCTAGCATTTCATAAACTTGAGGCAACATTAACTTTACAAGGGGCCATTCCGTCAGCAATGTTCCATCAATATCAAAGAATATTACCCTCACCATTTTCTCACCAGTAGCGCAAGTACTTCAATATTTTTAGCCCGATTGTCCGACATTATCCCCCAAATTATATCCTTCTCTTTTAATACTTCCTGAAACTTCTTAAGAATTGAAATTACATCCTCCAAGGGCATATCATTTCCAGCTAGAATAGTTATAAGGCCTCTCTCCCAAATGCCCCAGTGCCAATCAAAATTTATACTATTTAAACTCCTCAAAATCCCCACATTTCCCCCTCTTATAATGTTAAGAAAGTCGGCATAATCCACGTTAACAAGCATTTGATTATCGAGATAGTAATAGAGCCTAGATATCATGCCTCCTATTGTAGACGCAGCCTTGTTATAGGCCTCCCACAGAGGTTTTTTCTCATCGAGAAAATCCCAGAGAGAGTCGTAAAAGACTGTCTCAAACTCATTAGACCATTCCGGCTTTTCTTCAAAAACTAATTCTTTCCCAGGTGTTAGAAGATAAGCAATTTTAAGAGCTTTCGAAGGAAGTATATCAAGTAAAATTTCCAGAATCTCAAGATCTACTTTTCGATTTTCTAAAATTGTCCAGATGTGAGAATCACTATCTAAAGTAGAGAACATGTCCTTTAACTTCTTTATAAATAAAGAGCGAGCAACAACATAACTAGTTGGGTTTATATAGAAACGTTTCCCCTGTTCATCACCTATAGACATAACTATCTTATTAGGGGCTCCCCCAATACCAATGTATATTCTTTTTATAGTCCCACCTCCAGTAAAATGGGGAAAATTGGGAATAGGAAACTACTCGAGAGTAGCGTGCTTCCTTTTCATATCTTTCTCCGTCTTTTGGAATGTGGCCATTAGCAAGGCTATTACGCCATCGAGAAATACCATGGTAGAGTCCTCAAATAGAGTTCCCATTGGAGCAGTCCACTTGTATTGGGTGAGCATTTGACGAGCTATGTAATCTGTTGGAACATCAGTCTTAGTTCTTCCTGGGATCTCAACTACGACATCGGCCAATTTTCCAAGTGTTGAGTCCCTATAAGATGTTATTGCCACTACCTTTCCTCCTTGCTGCTTAGCAATCTCAGCGGCATCTACGATAGTCTTAGTTTCACCTGAACCACTAATAGCAATCAACAGGTCTCCTTCTTCAAATGCAGGCGTTATTGTTTCTCCAACTACATAGACGTTGAAGTCGAGGTGCATCAGTCTCATTGCAAAGGCTTTGCCTACAAGGCCACTTCTTCCAGCTCCATAGATAAAGATCTTATTTGCACCTATCATTGCATCAACTAATCCCCTAACCTCTTCCAATTTTAGCTTATCTGCAACTTCGTTTATGTGTTCAGTTATATCTTTCATGGCCTTTTTTATTGTCCTCATGTATTCATCCCAGAATAGATCTATAATTTTCCTAGTAACCTCTTCTGGATCCTTAGCCTTTGTAATTGCACTTCCAACTACTATTATTGTGGCCCCTAGCTCTATTACCTTCGGAATTGTCTCGAGATTTAACCCACCAGCCACGGCCACTGGAATCTTAACAGCTTTGACCACTTTTTCTAAATCCTCAAGTGGGCTCTTTCCCTGGGCCTGCTCATCTATTCCCGTGTGAACGAGAATATAATGAACCCCCATCTCTTCGAGTTCCTTTGCTCTCTTTACTTTGTCTTTCACTCCGATTAAGTCTACCATTACTTTTATACCATATTTTCTTGCAACAGCTAAGGCGTCTTTTATTGTTTTATCATCTGCAACTCCAAGAATTGAAACTACATCAGCACCATGCCTCGCCGCCATCTCAACTTCTAGGGCTCCAGTATCCATGGTCTTTAGATCTGCTACAATTTTCCTGTCTGGGAATCTCCTTTTCATTAGTTCTACCGCACGCATTCCTTCTTTCTTAATTAAGGGAGTCCCGACTTCTAACCAGTGAGCGCCACCACGTGCAGCTTTCTCTGCTATAGAAATAGCCTGCTCAATGTCTGTTAAATCAAGTGCAACTTGGAGTATCATAACACACACCCGTTTTTGTTTTAGAGGGTGCTCTTTTAAAGTTTTTATATTTGTAGTATTATCAGAGGGGGATAAATATGAAAATAAAGAGAAAAATTTACTGGACCAAAGAATTTGATAGTAGCCATCTACTGGACTTGCCATATGAAAGCAAGTGCAAGAGAATTCATGGGCATACCTACAGGATTGAAATTGAGATTTATGGGGATATTAACGAGCAAGGGATGATCTTTGATTTCAATCATTTAAGCGATCTTATAAAAGAGTTAGATCACAAGATTATAGTTAGCAAAAATTGGATAGAGGAAAGAGAAGAATTTATAGTCGTTAAGAAAAACCAAAAAACACTTGAGATTCCCAGGAGTGAAGTAGTTGTGATAGATAAACCAAATGTTACTGCAGAATATCTAGCAGAATGGTTTGTAGAGAAAATATTAGAGAAAGCAGACAAAAACATTTATGAAATAAAGGTTAGGGTTTGGGAAGACCCGAGAAGTTATGCGGAGGTCACTCTAGAACTTCAAGGATCTTAGCTTTTACAATTCCCTTTCCACCTGTTGGCTCAACAAGAGTTGCTCCGCAAATTAGGCATCTTACTTTAGTTGCTGGATGGCTAAATACTATCTGCTCATTTCCACAGTCAATGCACTTCACTCTTAGAAATCTTGATCTTGGCATTGGAATTATTGGCTTAGCCATTCGCTCATCCCTCCACTAGCTCAAACTTCTTTACTCTAAATCCTCTTCCTCTAGTGTGAGCTTTTCCACACTCAGTGCATCTGAATCTCAAGTCTAGCTTTTTAACTGGCTTTTCTCTGCCCTCTGGCTTGGGCCTTGGGAATCCTCCATAACCCTTAAGTATCCTCCTGAACCTTCTCTGACCTGCACTAAGCTCACTCCTCGGCCTCTTTTTTACTCTTTCTACCTTGTGGATTGTGTGTTTCTTACAAAACGGGCAATAAGTCCTTATTTGCTTTGGATACTTCATTTTCATCCCTCCTACAGGGCCCGGTGGGCTCCTATCCGGACACCCCCGAGCCATGCTTGATGATCGGTTTTGCATTGGTTTGTGGAGATCGAATATTTAAAAATCTTTAGTTGGACTTTTCCACCATGAAGAAAATAATCCTCGCTTCATCAAGCCCCAGAAGAAGGGAGATTTTAAGCAGGTTCTTTGACATAATAGTCCACCCCAGCAATGTTAATGAGGATAAAATAAAAGAAAAAGACCCCACAGAAACCGCGATTAAGATAGCTAAAGCGAAAGCATTTGATTTAGCAGTGAAGTTTCCTACCGATACAATCATAGCTGCAGATACAATAGTAACACTTAACGGAAAAATCCTAGGAAAGCCCAAAGATTCTGAAGAAGCAAGAAAAATGCTAAAACAATTAAGTGGAAAAACTCACGAAGTCGTGACTGGATATTGTATAATATCTGGTGATAAAATTATTGAAGGAGCAGAAATCACCAAGGTCAAATTTAGAGAACTTTCAGATGATCTTATTGAGTGGTACATATCAACCCAAGAATGGAGAGATAAAGCAGGAGGGTATGGTATTCAAGGATTCGGTGCAATCTTGGTTGAACATATTGAGGGAGATTATTACAACGTAGTGGGACTTCCAATAATCGTAATTATTAAACTTATTGAGCTTGGTCATAAACTCAAGAGAATATTTTAAATAACGTCTCCCTTATCATCTCTGGTGATTAACAATGGAGAACCCTTATGAAATTGTTGGTGTAGTGGCAAGAGAAATACTAGACAGCAGGGGAAATCCAACAGTAGAAGTTGACGTTTATACACATGTTGGTATGGGCAGAGCCGCTGTCCCAAGTGGAGCTTCTACAGGAACTCATGAGGCCCTAGAGCTTAGGGATGGCGGAAAGAGGTATCATGGAAAAGGAGTTAGAAGGGCAGTGGAAAACGTCAACAAAATAATTGCTCCTGAGCTTATAGGAATGGACGTTAGATGGCAGAGAGAAATAGATGCTCTTCTCTTAGAGCTTGATGGAACAGAAAACAAGAGCAACGTGGGTGCAAATGCCATTTTGGCAGTCTCTCTTGCCGTTGCAAAGGCCGCTGCGAACTCCCTTGAACTACCACTCTATCAATACTTGGGAGGAGTAAACGCTTACGTTCTCCCAGTCCCACTTAGCAACGTTATAAACGGAGGAGTTCACGCAGGAAATGACTTAGACTTCCAAGAATTTATGATAATGCCAATTGGGGCAGATTCCTTCAGAGAGGCAATTAGATGGGTATCAGAGACCTACCACGTCCTTAAGAAAGTCATTATGGAGAAGTACGGAAAGAATGCCGTAAACGTTGGAGATGAGGGAGGATTTGCACCTCCAATGAAGGAAGTTACCGAACCCCTAGATGTGCTTATTAAGGCAATAGAAGAAGCTGGATATAAACCCGGAGACGAGATTGCATTGGCCTTAGACGTTGCATCAAGCGAACTCTTCAACGAGGAGACTGGAAAATACGTAGTTGGTGGGAAAGAATACGACAGAGGAGAGCTTCTCGAACTTTACAAAGACCTAACATCGACATATCCAATTGTCTCAATTGAAGACCCATTCCACGAAGAAGACTGGGAAGGATTCGTGATGATAACTAAAGAACTTGGGCACAAGGTTCAAATTGTTGGTGATGACCTCTTCGTCACAAATCCAAAGAGACTAAGAAAAGGAATTGAACTTGGAGCTGCAAACGCACTCCTGCTCAAAGTGAACCAGATAGGGACGTTGAGTGAGGCCATGGATGCCGCATTTACAGCATTCAGAGCAGGATATGGGGTAATAGTCTCCCACAGGTCCGGAGAAACGGAAGATGCTACCATTGCCGACTTAGCAGTAGCATTAAATGCTGGTCAAATAAAAACGGGGGCCCCAGCCAGAAGCGACAGAAATGCCAAGTACAACCAGCTAATTAGAATTGAGGAAGAGCTTGAAGGTGTTGCAGTCTACGCTGGGAAGAGGTTTAGGAAGGTCTTCTTCTGAGCATTAACCTTTTTAATTTTCTCACTATTTCTTAACCATGCTCAAAAAAGCTGAAAAGTTTGAGAAGATCTTTAGGCTTGAAAGTAGCTTAAGAGCTTTAGAGAGGGTAAGAGACTTTCTTTCCCAGGAGAGCTATGAAAGGTTGAGAGAACTTGTTCTAATAAGATTAAAGGGAATAAAAATTGAGGAGAAAGAATTAAACTCGAAAGTTGCAGTAGCATTTTCTGGAGGGAGTGACAGCTCAGCAACTTATAAAATCCTAGCTTGGGCAGGTTTCAAGGTATACCCAATTACAGCAAAGTTACCCCAAATGAGAGATGAAGTCCTAAAAAGATTAGAAAGTGGAGGAGCTATTTTTGTTGAAATTCCAGAATATATGGAAGTGATGGAAGATTTAATAAGAAAGAGAACTGCAATTTGTGGAAGATGTCACTCAATGGTCATGAGAGCAGTAGAAGAAAGAGCAAGAGAGTTGGGAGCCGAAATTGTGGCAAGTGGGGACATGCTAACGGTGGGAAGTGGGTCAATATACGAGAAAGATGGAATCGTCATCCTTAATTTACCTGCCTTTTTGGCTCTTGACAAGAAAGAACTCTTAGAGATACTTGGATGGAAGAAATATGAGCTAAAATATGGTTGTCCCCTCTGGAAGGAAGCTGCCAAGAGAGCTCCAGTCTTGAAGAAGTTTGGTCTCCAAAGAGTTCTAAGAGAGCTTAGGGGAGGGGCACTGCCAAAAGAATTTGCGAAGGAATTAATAATAGATATTTTAAGGGCCTAAACAAACCTCGCAGGCCTTAAGGTCTTAACGCTAATTTCTTTTCCAATACTTACCTTAAATCCTTCCTTCGCTACATATGTTTTAACTCCTGTTAAGTTTTGAATAAACTGAGCCTCTTTGTAAGGCCCTGCAAAGTGCATCTTCATTCCAGCATGGGTCATGATGAAAACTTCCGGCTTCTGCTTCATTGATTTAAGTAGATAAACTGCATCTTCAGAGGATAAGTGGAAAGGAATTCTCATGTCCCTTGGCCTTGTGACCGCTGCTATTATAACTCTTGCTCCATCATGCCACTTTACCAACTCCTCAAAGTACTCAGTATCTGGGATGTAGGAGATGTCACCATAAGAAGTCTTTAACCTAAAGCCTATCGTAGTTGGATCACTGTGAAGTGAAGGAGTTATTATCATTTCATCCTCCCCAATTTTGAACCTATCCCCAGGATTTGGAGCATGAACTTCCTCTAAAGCATCTAAGTGATACTTGCTTAGGGCAGGGGTGTGGTTTTCATCACCATGAACAACGCTCTTTGACCCAATTAAAGTTCCCCTCTTCTTTGTAACTCCATATGTCATACCCTCAACAAGAACTTCTGCATCATTGCAGTGATCCGTATGCCTATGGGAGATAAAGAGAACATCAACTTTCCGTGGATCTATCTTGTATCTCCACATTCTAACCAATGCCCCTGGTCCTGGGTCCACATATATGTTCTTACTCGCCTTTATGAAGAATCCCCCAGTCGCTCTAACCTGGGTTATAGTGACAAATCTTCCTCCACCACCGCCCAAGAAGGTTATTTCTATCAACTCTACACCTCCCCTATTTTCTCTCTTATGAGATTTTTAAGTATAGTTATAGAGAAGGTTTTATACTCCAAACTGAGTTAGTAGATATGTGGGGAGCATAATGATTTTAGATGTGGATTACATAACTGAAGAAGGAAAACCTGTTATTAGGCTATTCAAAAAAGAGAACGGAAAATTTAAGATAGAGCATGATAGAACTTTTAGACCATACATTTACGCTCTTCTCAGGGATGATTCAAAGATTGAAGAAGTTAAGAAAATAACGGGGGAAAGGCATGGAAAGATTGTGAGAATTGTTGATGTAGAGAAGGTTGAGAAAAAGTTTCTCGGCAAGCCTATTACCGTGTGGAAACTTTATTTGGAACATCCCCAAGATGTTCCCACTATTAGAGAAAAAGTTAGAGAACATCCAGCAGTTGTGGACATCTTCGAATACGATATTCCATTTGCAAAGAGATACCTCATCGACAAAGGCCTAATACCAATGGAGGGGGAAGAAGAGCTAAAGATTCTTGCCTTCGATATAGAAACCCTCTATCACGAAGGAGAAGAGTTTGGAAAAGGCCCAATTATAATGATTAGTTATGCAGATGAAAATGAAGCAAAGGTGATTACTTGGAAAAACATAGATCTTCCATACGTTGAGGTTGTATCAAGCGAGAGAGAGATGATAAAGAGATTTCTCAGGATTATCAGGGAGAAGGATCCTGACATTATAGTTACTTATAATGGAGACTCATTCGACTTCCCATATTTAGCGAAAAGGGCAGAAAAACTTGGGATTAAATTAACCATTGGAAGAGATGGAAGCGAGCCCAAGATGCAGAGAATAGGCGATATGACGGCTGTAGAAGTCAAGGGAAGAATACATTTCGACTTGTATCATGTAATAACAAGGACAATAAATCTCCCAACATACACACTAGAGGCTGTATATGAAGCAATTTTTGGAAAGCCAAAGGAGAAGGTATACGCCGACGAGATAGCAAAAGCCTGGGAAAGTGGAGAGAACCTTGAGAGAGTTGCCAAATACTCGATGGAAGATGCAAAGGCAACTTATGAACTCGGGAAAGAATTCCTTCCAATGGAAATTCAGCTTTCAAGATTAGTTGGACAACCTTTATGGGATGTTTCAAGGTCAAGCACAGGGAACCTTGTAGAGTGGTTCTTACTTAGGAAAGCCTACGAAAGAAACGAAGTAGCTCCAAACAAGCCAAGTGAAGAGGAGTATCAAAGAAGGCTCAGGGAGAGCTACACAGGTGGATTCGTTAAAGAGCCAGAAAAGGGGTTGTGGGAAAACATAGTATACCTAGATTTTAGAGCCCTATATCCCTCGATTATAATTACCCACAATGTTTCTCCCGATACTCTAAATCTTGAGGGATGCAAGAACTATGATATCGCTCCTCAAGTAGGCCACAAGTTCTGCAAGGACATCCCTGGTTTTATACCAAGTCTCTTGGGACATTTGTTAGAGGAAAGACAAAAGATTAAGACAAAAATGAAGGAAACTCAAGATCCTATAGAAAAAATACTCCTTGACTATAGACAAAAAGCGATAAAACTCTTAGCAAATTCTTTCTACGGATATTATGGCTATGCAAAAGCAAGATGGTACTGTAAGGAGTGTGCTGAGAGCGTTACTGCCTGGGGAAGAAAGTACATCGAGTTAGTATGGAAGGAGCTCGAAGAAAAGTTTGGATTTAAAGTCCTCTACATTGACACTGATGGTCTCTATGCAACTATCCCAGGAGGAGAAAGTGAGGAAATAAAGAAAAAGGCTCTAGAATTTGTAAAATACATAAATTCAAAGCTCCCTGGACTGCTAGAGCTTGAATATGAAGGGTTTTATAAGAGGGGATTCTTCGTTACGAAGAAGAGGTATGCAGTAATAGATGAAGAAGGAAAAGTCATTACTCGTGGTTTAGAGATAGTTAGGAGAGATTGGAGTGAAATTGCAAAAGAAACTCAAGCTAGAGTTTTGGAGACAATACTAAAACACGGAGATGTTGAAGAAGCTGTGAGAATAGTAAAAGAAGTAATACAAAAGCTTGCCAATTATGAAATTCCACCAGAGAAGCTCGCAATATATGAGCAGATAACAAGACCATTACATGAGTATAAGGCGATAGGTCCTCACGTAGCTGTTGCAAAGAAACTAGCTGCTAAAGGAGTTAAAATAAAGCCAGGAATGGTAATTGGATACATAGTACTTAGAGGCGATGGTCCAATTAGCAATAGGGCAATTCTAGCTGAGGAATACGATCCCAAAAAGCACAAGTATGACGCAGAATATTACATTGAGAACCAGGTTCTTCCAGCGGTACTTAGGATATTGGAGGGATTTGGATACAGAAAGGAAGACCTCAGATACCAAAAGACAAGACAAGTCGGCCTAACTTCCTGGCTTAACATTAAAAAATCCTAGAAAAGCGATAGATATCAACTTTTATTCTTTCTAACCTTTTTCTATGAAAGAAGAACTGAGCAGGAATTACCAGTTCTTCCGTTATTTTATGGGTAATTAAAAACCCATGCTCTTGGGAGAATCTTCGAATAAAATCCCTAACTTCAGGCTTTGCTAAGTGAATAGAATAAACAACATCACTCACTTCAAACGCCTTCGTTAGAAATGGTCTATCTGCATGCTTTCTCTGGCTGCCAAAGGGAGGATTCATAACAACAGTATCAACATTCTCAGAGAATTGAGAAACATCTGAAACTTTGACTTCTACAACATTTCTAACTTTGAACTCTTCAAGATTTTCTAAAAGAATTTTAACGGCCTCCTCGTCAATTTCGACAGCGTAGATCTTTTTTGCTCCAAGCAGAGCCGCACCAATGGATAACACCCCTGTTCCCGCACCCAAGTCCGCTACAATTTTTTCCTTGATATCTCCTAATGTATAAGCAAGCCAAAGGAGAGTAGATGCTACCTTTCCGGGAGTTTTGTATTGCTCTAGCCAAGGTTTGGGATTTTTGAATCCTTTAACTCTGGAAAGTATAATTTCAAGCTCCTTCTTCTTCATGACAGATGAAAAATTGTTTTGTCTCTTTTTAACTTTTACAGAAATAACTGTCTCAAATTATGACAACTCTTGACATTTTTACTTCATTACCAGCGTAATGTTTTTAAGTATGAAATTTTTCTTTCATAGAGGAGGTGATAACGATAGCAAAGATTGTGCTAACAACTGATGAAACGTTAACGAGCACATACAGAAACGTTCCTCTCCTCGATTTCCTTGGTTGTGCTCCATATGATAAGCTTCCAAAGTGGGTGTTCAGACTTTTAGACACTCAAATACCTGACGACAATGGTGTGCTCACTCAAGCCCCATATGGGTTGAGAAAAGTAGAAGCGGCACTACTCAGATGCTTCCCCAGGAATGAGGTTGTTGTAGCTCATCCCAGAAAGATTGAGATGTTCTTGGACAAAGACACAGAAATAGTGGGACTTTATGAAATGGATCCTCTAGGCCTAGGACCCGTTAGCATGATGTTCACTAATGGGGGACAGTGGAGGAACTATACATCAGTTAAGTTCAGGGAGCTAATCGGTAAGATAAACGAAATTAGAGAGAAGAAAAAGTTAGACTTCAAAATCGTTGTTGGTGGACCTGGAGCATGGCAATTAGAAATGAGGAGGGAAGAGAGAGAAAAGCTAAAGATAGATCATGTAGTAATTGGGGAAGTTGAGCATGTTATATGTGATTTAGTTAATAAGATTATGGAAGGAGAAGCAGAAGACACTATTTTCGTTAAGGGTTGGCCAAAAGTAGAGGAAATTCCAACTATAGTTGCTCCTTCGTACAAAGGGCTGGTAGAAGTTATGAGAGGATGCGGTAGAGGCTGCAGGTTCTGTGAGCCAAACTTAAGAGTGGCAAGATTCATTCCTATTGAAAACATAGAAAAAGAAATTCAAATTAACATAAACGCTGGAATTGATCATGCCTGGCTCCACAGTGAGGACATCTTTCTCTACAAAGTTGAGGGATACTGTTAGGATAAGCTGTGGGGTGTCAGGTTTAAGTTACTGGCAGTACTTTAGAAAAAGAAGGGGGAACATGAAGTCTGAAACCATTATTTACTGGGTGGTTTCAGCCTTAAAACCCTTTCGTCGCAACAAAATCCCACCAGAAAAGAAAATCAGGGGAGTAGAATTATACCTGCGAGGCCTCAGTTACCGGCAAACCGCCAGAATACTCAAAATCAGTCACGTAACAGTCTGGGAGGCAGTCCAAAAACTCGCAGAAGCAGTTTACAAGCCAAAAATCCTCGCAGTCAAAAAACAGCGAAACTTCATCGCAGTTGACGAAACAGTAATAAAAATCAACGGGAAGAAAAGATACCTCTGGGCTGCAATTGACGTTGAGAGCAAGGAAGTTTTAGCAGTCTGGATTACGACTGTTAGAAACTGGTGGGTTGCCAGGGATTTCATTCTGGTTGTTTTAAAGTCGTGTGAAGGGCAGCCTGTCTTTCTGGTTGACAGGGCGAGCTGGTATAAGTCTGCTTTTAAGAGTTTGAGGTTGGGTTATCTGCATGTGACTTTCGGGCCGAGGAACAGTGTTGAGCGCTGGTTTAGGACGTTGAAGGAGAGGACGAAGCGTTTCTGGAATAATTTCAGGGGTAAAGACTGGAGGAGGGTTCATAGGTTTGTTTTTCTGTTTGCCTTCTGGTATAATTTTGTCAGAATTCATTCTAGTTTTGGTGATCCGCCTGGTGATGTTACTGAATGGCTTCAGGAGGTGATGCCCCAGTTATCCTAACAGTATCAGTTGAGGACAGGAAAAACTTTTATCCGAATGCTGATGCTGTAATCGAACTTTTTGAAATGGCGAGGAAATATACAAAAAACGTAAATCCAACTCACGGAACAGCTTCAGGAGCTTTAGCAGTCCCAGGAATGATCGAGGAGATCTCGAGAATTGTCGAGGCAAGTGACACCCATTGGATTGGAATTCAAGTAGGAATGGAAACAGCTGATCCAGAGATAATTGGAAAATTAATGAACAACAAAATGAAGCCATTCTCTCCAGAAGAGTGGCCCTGGGTATTATTAAATGCCACTTATGTATTTAACAAAAACTATTGGTTCCCAGCATACACAACAATTCTCGGTCTCCCAGGAGATAATGACGATGCTGAAATAATGACAGCCAGACTCATCATAACCATGGAGAAGGAGCTAGAAGAAAAGCTTGGAAACAGGGCTCACTTCACAGTTACCCCTCTCGCATTTGTCCCAATGGGAGTACTAAAAGGAGAGGAATTCTATAGGGTTGAAGACATGATTACTTATGGACAGTTCCTTCACCTATACTACGCATGGAAACACATGGCTAGAGAAATAGTTAAGGGACTACCAAAGGTTATGAAAGGTTCTCCATTCCTAATTCCGTTTTACCCACTAGCAAGATTGGGTGTAAGGGTCGTGCTTAGGCAGATAGAGAAGTGGGGGAAAAAGAGAGGATTCGAAGTTAAAAAGCTCGAGCCTCTCGACATTAGAATTGAAGTAGAGGAGCACAAATGGACAACAAGGCCAATACTTGCCGAGGCATACTAACTCTTTGCATAGTTAACTGCATACTCAACTAACTTCCCAGGAATATCAGCATTCGTCGTTTCGTAAGCTAGCTTAAATTCCATGATTGGGTTAACTTCATTCACCAACAATCCCTCAGGACTTTCAAATATGTCTATCGCCAAAGCCCCTTCACCAAAAGCTTCCCAGGCTTTAACTGCTATATCCATAACTTCTTCATCATTACAGGGTTCTGCCTTTGCTCCTCTTGCAGCATTTGTAATCCAGTGATCAGAATACCTGTATATAGCGGTTATAAACTCTCCTCCTATTACAATTGCTCTAATGTCCCTTCCAGGTTTTTCGACATATTTCTGGATGTAGTATATCTTGTAGAGAGGATTCCCCATCCACTCCCTATGCTCAAATATTCCTTCTGCAGAGAATTCATCTTGAATTTTCGCCACTAATCTTCCCCAGCTACCAAAGACTGGTTTAACAACAACAGGATATCCAAGCTCTTTTGTTGCCCTTATTGCGGAGTCTTTATCAAAAGCCACGGCCCACCTGGGAACTGGAACCTTCTTTTCCAACCTTAAGGTTGCCAGCAACTTATCTCCAGCCTCATAAATTACCCAGTGCGGATTAACAACTGGAACACCTGCTTCTTCAAATAACTTTGAAATATAGAGAGCTTTGAAATGGCTTATATCTCTTATTATAACAACATCAACATCGTATCTACCTGGGAAGACAACTTCTCTATCATTTATCATTACAACTTCCCCAAATTCTTTAGCCTTATTCTTCAACATAAGCTCCTCTTTTCTAAGGATTGTAAACGTTATCCCTATTTTCATTCTGCCTCAACTCCTCAAGCTTTTTCTCATCTTTTTCAACGTTCTTTTTCGCTTTTTCTAAGAATTCAAGAACATCTTCAGGATTCGGCGAACCAACAACAGGCTTCTTTATTCCCTCTTCAAGGGAGATTGAGATGCCATATTTCGAAGACAGCTCAGAATATATTTTTTCCGTGCTCTCATGTTCCCCAATTATCGAGGCAACTTCCATGTATACCTCCCTATAGGGCCTTCCAGTGTTCATTGCAATTTTTTCTGCATAATCTGTGGCTAAAATTGGAAAGATGTCACAGTCCTTTTTCATGTTTTCTTTATTAACTTCAACCCTTTTCATTGCATCAACAAAGATTTTGAGGGTTTTTATAGTCCCGCTGAATAATGCAAAAGCGTGCTTATTTACTTCTTGCATATCCAAGTTATATCCACTAGGCAAGGCTTTTAATATGCTCATCATAGCCACTAAATGACCAATAGCCTCGCCTGCCCATGCCCTAGCAACCTCCATAGTTACTGGGTTCTTCTTTTGAGGCATCATACTACTTGTCGAAAGATGCTCATTAGGAAGCTTTATGTAGCCAAAGTTTGGAGTTGAGAATATTACGAAATCTTCCGCTATCCTTGATAGAGCAATGGAGATAAGAACACTTAGAAAGCATGAATATAGTAAAAATGTCCTGCTACTGGTTGCATAGAGAGAATTAGTGATAATATCGGAAAATAGAATTCCACCCATATACCCCCTATCTAACAGAACCGAAGTTCCCCCAATGGCTCCAGCTCCCAAGGAGGATTTGTCTACAATCCCCAATCCACTAAACAAGATCTTTGTGATATCTTCTAGTTCTTCTATTATGGCTGAGAGATAGTGAGCAAAAGTTGAGGGTTGAGCTGGTTGAAGGTGAGTGAAGAGTGGCATAAGTGTATAAACGTTTTCCTCCGCCTTCTTAATTAAGGCCTTCCTAAGCTCTAAAATTAAGCCAATTTCCTCCACAAGAGCCTTCTTTGCTTTTAGCCTTAAAGCGCATACCACATGGTCATTCCTGCTCCTTCCCAGGGGCAGGTATCCTCCCGTTTTTCCTAGCTTTTCCTTGAGGTAAATCTCTATGGCTTCATGAATATCTTCTGCTTCGATTGAAAATAAAGCTTCTTTTGAAGCTCTCAACTCCTCCAATGCCTTTAGAATTTTCTCTCCTTCTTCTTCGGGAATTAATTTTGAATGAATTAAACCTTTAACGTGGGCAATAAGGCACTCTATAACCTCCTCAACAATCTCCCTATCCTCCTCCATGGAAGAAATGTAAGAGAGAATGTCAAGCCTAGTAGACCCTAACAAGGCCTTTCTGTACATATTTCCCACCATGTCACTCCAAAGTCTTTATTGCCTCTTTAATTTCCGAAATATTTGAGGTGGAGTGGACTCCATGAAGCATATTATAAGCTAGAACACTCTGCATTCCAAAGAGCTCTATGAATCCCTTTGCAAGCTTCTGATCAAATGTGCTGAACTTTTCATAAGTTGCCATCTTTACATCGTAGAGGGCATTGTCCGATTTCCTTCCAACGACAATTGCATTTCCTTTCCACAGCTTGACTGTAACTTCGCCGTTGACAGCCTTTTCAGCTTCATCTATGAACCCTTCTAAGGCTAACCTAAGTGGTTCATACCATAGGCCATTATATACAAGCCAAGACCACTTAGAGTCCACTATACTCTTGAATTCTATAACCCACTTTGTTAAAGTTAACTTTTCTAAGTCCTGATGAGCCTTTATTAGAGTAACAGCCGCAGGGGCTTCATAAACCTCCCTGCTCTTAATCCCAACACTCCTATCCTCAATATGGTCAATCCTTCCAACCCCATGCTTACCAGCGATTTCGTTGAGCTTTAGAATTAGCTCGAGAAGCTTCATTTTTTCCCCATTAAGTGAAACTGGAACTCCATTTTCAAAGCCAATAGTCACATATTCTGGTTTGTCTGGAGCTTTTTCTATAGATACTGTCCATTCAAAGACCTCTTCTGGAGGTTCTATTGATGGATCTTCAAGTACCCCACCTTCAATGCTCCTTCCCCAGATGTTTTCATCTATGCTATATATCTTGTCACTTACAGGAATTCCATGCTTCTTTGCATACTCCATTTCCCAATCCCTTGTAAGGTTCCACTCAGCTACTGGCTGGAGAATTTCAGCCTCAGGCATCAAGGCCTTAATTCCTAGGTTAAAGCGCACCTGATCATTTCCCTTTCCTGTACAACCATGAGCTATTATTCCAGCCCCCTCCTTCTTTGCAACCTCAACTAACTTTTCTACTATAAGAGGCCTAGCTAGGGCCGTTGAAAGAGGATACGCATTTTCGTAAAGAGCATTTGCTTTTATAGCTTTACAAACATAGTTCTCGGCGAATTCCTCCTTGGCATCTATGTAGTAGTGCTTCACGGCACCAAACTTGTAGGCCTTCTCTTCTATTTTTTCGAAGTCATCCTTCTGCCCAACATCAACAGTAACAGTTATTACTTCAGCTCCCAGCTTTTCCTGCATTAGTTTTAGTATCACCGAAGTATCCAATCCACCTGAATAAGCCAACACTATTCTCACATTTATCACCAAGTGGATCCATTAAGAACAGTCTTTTAATTGTTTTGTAATTAATGTTTCAAGAATTAAAAATTAGTTGCAAATGAAACTAATCTCCAGAATACAAATTTCCATAGGGCCTCTTGCTTTTCGGAACGATGAGGGTAAAGCTATCTCCAAGTATTTCATCTTGTTCACAACCAAAGATGTTACAGAATTCAGTAACGTATTTTTCCAATATTTCTAAGTCCTCATCAGTTATTTCTCCAAAAGTAACTTCCTTTGCTAGCTGATGTTTTTCAACCTTTCCCCTTATGTATATTTTCCCTCCATGCATTCCTGTCCCAATGTACCTCATTCTATGCTTCTCTACTCCCAACCCTAACACTATTACTCTTCCACCAGCCATATATTCTCCCAAGAAATCCTGAGCTGTTTTTCCAATGACAATTGTTGGAATCTTGTCTTCATATCCTTTCATGTGTATCGCAGCCCTGTACCCAACTTCATCCCTGACAAATATTTCTCCTCCTCTCATGCCCAATCCCAAAACGTCTCCAGCCCTCCCATGAATTATTATTCTTCCACTATCCATTGTATTCCCAACGCCATCCTGGGCATTACCATACACTATTATTTCATGTTTAGCTAAAAATGCTCCCAAATCATTCCCAGGGAACCCATGTATGAGTATTCTTAGCCTAAATTCATTTAAGCTTACTCTAGTCCCAATGAACCTCTGTCCATAAACGTTTTTTAATACTATCTCCTTAATCCCACTAATTGCACACTCTCTTATCAAGTCGTTAATTTCTTTATGGTTCAATCCTTTTGCATCAATAGTTGCTCTTTCTCCTTCAACCTTTACCTGTCTTTTAAGAACCTCTATAGGTCTAACTCCAAATATATAAGGGTTCAAAACTTCGGCCGTGCTCATTCTCCCGCCCCCTTAATTCCTAATACTTCAAGCTCCCATTTCTCCAACCCAATTCCTCTTAGATGTTCCCTATTTCCTCTCAAACTTTCTATGGCATTTATGCCCATAGCCCCAAGCATTTCTTTTATTTCCAAACTCCAGGCCTTCAAAAGATTAATTAGTCTCTTTGAGGCCTCATTTGGATCCAATCTTCTCGAAAGAATAGGATCTTGAGTTGTTATTCCCCAAGGACATTTCCCCGTATAGCACTTCTGACACATTGTACATCCGATTGCAATCAAAGCTGCAGTTCCAATGTACACTGCATCCGCTCCAAGTGCTATAGCTTTGACAACGTCGGCAGCGTTTCTAATTCCCCCAGAAACTATTAACGATACCCTATTCCTAATTCCTTCCTCTCTCAATCTCCTATCCACGGAAGCTAAGGCCAGCTCAATTGGTATCCCAACGTTGTCTCTAATTCTCTTTGGTGCCGCCCCAGTGCCTCCTCTAAATCCATCTATAACTATCGCATCAGCTCCAGCCCTTGCTATTCCACTTGCTATTGCTGCTATATTGTGAACTGCAGCAACTTTAACAAATACCGGCTTTTCATAATTTGTTGCTTCTTTTATTGCGTGTATCAACGTAGCTAAGTCTTCAATTGAGTATATATCATGATGGGGAGCTGGAGATATTGCATCAGTCCCAGGAGGTATCATACGTGTTCTAGCTATTCCTTCTGTAACTTTTTCCCCAGGAAGATGACCACCTATTCCTGGCTTTGCTCCCTGGCCAATTTTTATCTCAATTGCTGCAGCCGAATTTAGGTAATCAGGATCAACCCCAAACCTTCCACTTGCAACTTGAACTATTGCATGATCACCATATTTCCTCCTAAGCTCCCTGGGCAAACCACCTTCTCCTGTACTAAACATAGTTCCAAATTCCTTAGCAGCCATAGCTATTGCAAGAAAAGCGTTGTAGCTTAAAGCACCGTAGCTCATGCCTGCAAACATAATTGGAACCTCTATTTCTATGTTAGGAGGAATTTCTGTTTTTATCTCGATATTTTCTAAATCCACTTCTAATTTTTCTGGCTTGCCCCCAATAAACGTTCTGAGTTCAATAGGTTCTCTTAGCGGATCTATAGGAGGATTGGTAACTTGAGAAGCATTAAGAAGTATGTGGTCAAAATAGACTTTGTAAGGTTTATCATTACCTGTCCCAGTTAATAAAACTCCTCCTCCCTCAGCCTGTCTCTTTATATCAGATATAACCTCTCTATTCCAATACGCATTGGGTTTATAAGAGCCCGGATAAGGTCTCACAATTAAAGCATCTGTGGGACAGAACACAACGCATCTTTGACAACCAACACACTTTGTATAGTCAATTGTAATATCACTTTTATCAGCATTCCATTTGTAAACTCCAAAGGGGCATTGGTATATACACGCACCACACTTTATACACCTCTTGTCATCTCTTTCAACCAGAAATTCTGGGAGAACATGGGTTCTCATTGGCTCTCCCCCACAAATTTTTTAATGTCTTCCTCTAGCTTACCTACTACTAGTTCACCTCCATAGGGAGTGTAAATCCTGTCAACATCTCTAAACAGATACCTTATCGGGGCTTCTTCTGAAGAGATTATCAAAAAGCTCTTTTTCTCAGCCACAGTAAGAGGCCTAAGTCTAATCCTGTCGGTAAGTCCTATCATTTCCCCGTGCCTCGCTACTATTATCGCCCAGGGGCCATTGAGAAGTATAGGAGAATATACCATTCTAAGTGCCTTGTAGAATTTTTTCTCTTTCTCTGGCATTCTATCGATTTCTTCCCACATTGGAGGAGCTAAGATTTTAGAAACAACTTCAATAGGAAGGCCTTGCCTCCTAACTAGGAGATCAAAGATATAAGTTATGACCTCCGTATCAGTTTGCAAAGTGCTGTAATAACCATACATTTCTAAATATCTCTTGTTAGTTCCATAAGAGCTAATTTCTCCATTGTGAACTACACTCCAATCCAATATGCTAAATGGGTGAGCCCCACCCCACCATCCGGGAGTATTAGTGGGAAAACGAGTATGAGCTGTCCAAATATATCCCTTATATTCTTCGATCATGAAATAATCGGCTATATCTTCGGGAAATCCAACTCCCTTAAAAACTCCCATGTTTTTCCCTGATGATATTACATAAACCCCAGGAATCGCCCTGTTTATGTACATAACCTTTTTGACAACAAAATCATCATCGTTGAGGACTTTTTCAGTTCCCTTCTTTCTAGGAGCTACAAAATATCTCATAAATTTAGGAGGATCAATTACTTTTGCCTTATCATTTACAGGAATTTCATCAACGTATACAATATCAAAGTTCGTAGAGAGAAATTTTTCCAATTTCTCTCTCCCATCTTTGTCATAAATCATTACATGAAAAGCATAATACTCCTTGAACTTTTTATACAATCCATAAACAGCAAAACCAGCTCCCAACCCATTTCCCCTAACTTTCATCTGAGACATGGCCTCTATAACCAACTTGCCATTAAACCTTCTCCCTTTCCTATCCATAATTCCAAATATTCCACAGGCGGAGATGTCCTTTTCATCTCTATATTTGAGCATCTAGAAATCCCCTCCCCCTTACCTTGTCCCAACTCACTAATGCATACATACGTGCTTTTATGTTTTTCTATATAATGTTGAAATATTTTAGGAAAATTACACTTTTATTCATACATATACATTGAGCAAATATATGTTCATCTATATCGAAAATTTTTAGAAAAAATCATCATAATTTCAAAAAATTTTCTATATACTTAGATCAAAACGAATAATAAATTTGTTCATCGTTTTCTCATAATAGTTATCACATATTCAAAATTTTGTTTTACATATGTCCACAAATGTTGAACATTGTCCCGATATTTTTGCAATATCATTATAAATAATATCTCTACGAAACATTTTCAGAGGTGATGAATACGGAAAAATACCTTGCTAAAGGTCTAGAAGATGTCTACATAGATCAAACAAATATATGCTATATCGATGGAAAAGAGGGAAAGCTATACTACAGAGGATACAGTGTAGAAGAGCTAGCAGAGTTAAGCACGTTTGAGGAAGTGGTGTATCTCCTCTGGTGGGGAAAATTACCATCCCTAAGTGAACTAGAGAATTTCAAAAAAGAGCTAGCAAAAAGTAGAGGCCTTCCAAAAGAAGTTATAGAAATAATGGAAGCACTACCTAAAAATACTCACCCAATGGGCGCTTTAAGAACCATAATCTCATATCTAGGAAACATTGACGATAGTGGAGACATTCCAGTAACCCCTGAAGAAGTTTACAGGATAGGAATTAGTGTAACTGCAAAGATACCAACAATAGTAGCTAATTGGTATAGAATTAAGAATGGTCTCGAATATGTTCCTCCAAAAGAAAAACTTAGTCATGCAGCAAATTTCCTATACATGCTCCACGGTGAAGAACCCCCCAAAGAATGGGAGAAAGCCATGGATGTGGCCCTAATTCTATATGCTGAACATGAAATTAACGCATCGACTTTAGCAGTAATGACCGTTGGCTCTACTCTTAGCGACTACTATTCAGCCATCCTCGCGGGAATAGGAGCTTTAAAGGGCCCAATCCATGGAGGTGCAGTAGAGGAGGCCATAAAACAGTTTATGGAAATAGGATCTCCCGAGAAAGTAGAAGAATGGTTCTTTAAGGCTCTTCAGCAGAAGAGAAAAATAATGGGTGCTGGTCATAGGGTGTATAAAACCTATGATCCAAGGGCTAGAATATTTAAAAAATATGCCTCCAAATTAGGAGATAAAAAGCTCTTCGAGATAGCTGAAAGATTAGAGAGGTTAGTAGAAGAATACCTAAGCAAAAAAGGAATTAGTATAAATGTTGACTACTGGTCAGGATTAGTTTTCTATGGAATGAAGATTCCAATAGAGCTTTACACAACAATATTTGCAATGGGTAGAATTGCGGGATGGACTGCTCATTTAGCTGAGTATGTTTCTCACAATAGAATTATTAGACCCAGGTTGCAGTATGTAGGAGAAATAGGAAAGAAGTACCTACCCATAGAATTAAGGAGGTAGATAAAATGAGCATTAGACTTCCACAAGAAGGAAAAGTTATTGAAGTTGTCAACGGCTCTCTAAAGATCCCTAATGAGCCCATAGTTGCCTATATAGAAGGTGATGGAATTGGGAGAGAAGTTATCCCAGCAGCGATTAAAGTAGTTGACAAGGCCGTCGAAACTGCATACAAAGGAAAGAGAAGAATTGTTTGGTGGAAGTTACTTGCTGGAAAAGAAGCCCTCCAGAAAGTTGGAAAACTTCTTCCTGAAGAAACGGTAAAAGGGATCGCGGAGGTAAAGGTCGCACTCAAAGGACCCATGGAGACACCAATAGGGACGGGACATAGGAGTATAAACGTGGCATTAAGGAAGATGTTCGATCTTTATGCAAACATAAGACCAATCAAATACTATGGAGTCCCAACTGTCTATCCATATGCCGACAAAGTGGACTTAATAATATTTAGGGAGAACACGGAAGATGTTTATGCTGGAATAGAATGGGAGGCTTATAGTAGAGAGGCTCAAAAACTCAGGGAGTTCCTAAAAAATGAATTTGGAATAGAGATAAGAGAGGACTCTGGAATTACACTAAAACCAATTTCCAAGTTTGCAACTCAAAGAATAGTGAGAAAAGCAATAAAATGGGCCATAGAAAAGGGAAGAAAGAGAGTTACAATAATGCATAAAGGAAATGTAATGAAGTTTACAGAAGGAGCATTCAGAAACTGGGCATTTGAAGTTGCTGAAAAGGAGTTTTCCGAATACGTAAGCATAGGCAAACCAGAAGAAGGCAAAATTCTAGTTGATGACAAGATAGCAGATAATATGCTCCAACAGATAATTCTCAGACCCTGGGAGTATGACATTATAGTGACTCCAAACTTAAACGGAGATTACCTCAGTGATGCTGCTGCGGCCTTAGTTGGAGGAGTTGGAATGGCAGCTGGGATAAATGTTGGAGATTACATAGCAATAGCAGAACCAGTCCACGGCACGGCCCCAGACATCGCTGGAAAAGGAATAGCAAACCCCTCAGCGGCCATTTTAAGTGCAGCACTTCTTCTCGAATATCTCGGCTGGGTAGAAGCGGCTGAGTTAATTAGAGCTTCTCTAAGGAAAACGATAGAGAAGGGTAAAGTAACTCCCGACCTAGCGAGAGGAGAAAAAGCTCTTTCAACGGAAGAATTCATTCAGGAAGTCATAAAAGAAATTGAGGGGGAATAAGTAGATGTATTTAGAAGAGAAGGATGGAATAAAATTTTACAGCTTAAATAAGTTGGAAAAGGAAGGGTTTGATGTTCATTCCCTTCCCTATTCTCTCAGAATTCTTGCTGAAAATATTCTCAGACATCTCAACAATGGAGTGGTAAGTTATGAACATATAGAAAACATCTTTGAGAGAAAGGGGGATATTCCCTTCTACCCCGCCCGCATAATAATGCAGGACTATACAGGAGTGCCAGCAATAGTTGATCTGGCCGCAATGAGAGATTACATCAAAGAAAAGGGGAAAGATCCAAGTAGAGTAAACCCAAAAATTCCTGTAGAACTTGTTGTGGATCACTCCCTAATAGTCCTCTATCACGGAACCAAGTACTCCCTCTATGAAAACATGAAGGAGGAACTAAAAGCAAATAGGGAGAGATATTCCCTTCTAAAGTGGGCATCTAAAGCTTTTGAAAATCTAAAGATCATCCCTCCTGGAAAGGGAATTATCCACCAGATAAATGTTGAACACCTCGCTAGAATAGTGTTTTTAGAAGAGGGAATTGCATATCCAGACACAGTCCTAGGAACGGACAGTCACACACCAATGGTTAATGGAATTGGAGTTCTGGGATGGGGTGTTGGAGGGATAGAGGCCGAGGCCGCTCTCTTAGGGTTACCGTATTTTATGAAAGTCCCAGAGGTCGTTGGAGTCGTTCTTGAAGGAGAACCAAGTCCTGAGATAACACCTACGGATATCGTTCTCACGATAACTGAAAAGCTTAGAAAAGTGGGAGTGGTTGGGAAATTCCTTGAGTATACTGGAAATGTCGAGGCATTATCAGCATTCGACAGAACTGTTATAGCTAATATGACACCAGAAAATGGAGCCACAGTGGGATACTTCCCAATTGACGAAGAAACAATAAAATTCATAAGATTGACTAGAGGGGAGAGCAAAGCAAAGCTTGTTGAGAAGTATGCAAAACTCAACATGCTCTATAGAGAAGAAACTCCCGAATTTGACAAAACTGTTAAGATTGACCTCTCAAAGGTCGAGCCTTCTGTGGCAGGCCCATTTCATCCAGAAGACAGGATAAGACTCAAAGATCTTAAAAACTCATTTAAAGTTGAGAAAAAAACAAAAATTAGAATAAATGGTGGAGAAGTAGAGATTGAAGACGGAATAATTGGGTTGGCTGCAATTGCAAGTTGTACAAACACCTCAAACCCCTATAACATCTTAGCTGCGGCATTAGTTGCCAAAAAAGCCGTTGAACTCGGGCTGAGAACCAAACCATGGGTTAAGACCACATTTACCCCAGGAAGTAGAGTAGTTGTTAAGTACTTGGAAAAGCTTGGGTTGCTAAGCTACCTCGAAGCCCTCGGATTTCATGTCAATGGATATGCATGTGCAAGCTGTATAGGGAACAGTGGTCCACTAAAAAGGGAAGTAGAGGAAGTTATAGATAAAGGAATAAAAGTAGCTGCGGTAATCAGTGGGAACAGAAACTTTAGGAGGAGAGTAAACTCAAAAATCGACTACACCTATCTCGCTAGCCCACCTTTGGTCGTTGTATTTGCCATAGCGGGTAAAATAACAATTGATCCAAGCGAGCCCTTAGCCTATGACCCCAATGGCAAGCCTGTATATCTTACGGACATTCTCCCAACCAAAGAAGAAGTCAAAAAGCTTGAAGAAGTTATAGGAGAAGAACTCTACAAAGAGGCCTATTCAAGCTTATTCGAGGACTCTATATGGAAAGACATAGAGACCGAAGAGAGCCCACTGTTTAAGTGGGATGAAAAATCCACATATGTTAGAAAACCACCCTTCTTTGATTTAACCCCCATAACTGATGATATTAAAGGAGCAAGAGCCTTAATAGTCCTGGGAGATAGAATTAGCACAGATGACATAAGTCCTGCAGGAAAAATAGACCCAGAGAGTCCTGCTGGCAGGTATCTCCTCTCCCTAGGGGTGAAACCAGAAGAGCTTCACACATATGGAGCCAGAAGAGGAAACCATGAAGTCATGATGAGGGGCACATTTGCCAGATTTAAGATGATCTATTGGCCCACAGGAGAAGAAATGAGTGTATATGAAGCTGCCATGAGATATAAAGAGAGAGGCATCCCCCTCATAATAATAGCTGGAAAGCAGTATGGGGTGGGAAGCAGTCGAGATTGGGCCGCCAAAGGACCAGCTCTTTTAGGCGTTAAGGCCGTAATTGCAGAGAGTTTCGAAAGAATACACAGAAGCAATTTAGTTGGAATGGGAATTGTGCCACTTCAATTCAAAGATCCAGAGGTTAGGAAGAGGCTAACTGGGGAGGAGGTATACGATATAATTGGGCTGAAAGACTTGTACCCAGGAAAAACAATCAAGGTTATAGCGAGGAAGCCGAATGGAGAAGTTATAGAGTTTGAGACAATTGCTAGAGTGGAGACACCAATAGAGGTGGAATACATAAGGCATGGAGGAATACTTAAGTATGCGTTAGAACTGTTGGGCTAAGACTTCTAAACCCTAACTTCTATTTTATTTTTGGTGTGTGATATGAAGATAGAGGATGTTTACATTTGGGATATAAATGCTAAGTGGCTCGGAATTACTCCCTATCAGCTCATGGAAAACGCTGGGGCTGGTGTAGCAAAAACAATAGAGGAAAAGTTTGGAAAGAACTTAAGGATAGCTGTTTTCTGTGGAACTGGAAACAACGGGGGAGATGGGTTTGTTGCTGCAAGGCATTTGAGCTTTGAGAACGATGTTACAGTATTCCTAATAGGTGATGAAAGTAAAATCAGAAGCGAAGAGGCAAAACTAAATTGGAACATACTAAAGAATCTTGATTTTATAAAAATCGAGATTCTAAAAGACTCCAGCCAAATAAAGGAGCTAAATCTTGAAGAATTTGACGTGATAATTGATGCCCTCCTGGGGGCTGGAACTAGGGGCGAGCCGAAGGAACCCATAAAGTCAGCCATAGAAAAAATCAACGAGTATGCTGGAAAAGCAAAGATAGTTAGTATAGACCTACCCTCAGGGTATCCAAGCAATTTAAGGGTAAAAGCTGACTTTGCCGTAACTTTCCAATGGGATAAAGAAGAATACTCAGGCTTTGAAAGGATAGTGGTGAAGATCGGATATCCAAGAGAACTCTACCACTTGGCTGGACCAGCTCACGTAAAATTCGCATTTCAGAGAAGGGGAGAGCATAAGGGACAAAATGGAAAGCTCCTCATAATAGGGGGAAGCGAGAACTACTACGGCGCTCCCTACTTAGCTGCAAAATCAGCAAGTTATCTCGTTGACTTAGTATATCTCCTAACCCCCGAAAGAGTTGCCAAAAAGATAAGCGATCCCAACTTAATTGTTAGGGAAGTGAAAGGAGAAAACTTGAGTTTGGAGAGCATAGATAAAGCTCTCGAGCTTTCAGAAAGAGTAGATGCAGTTGTCCTTGGCCCAGGATTAGGGATTAAGGAGGAAACAAAGGACTTTGTAAAAGAATTTGTTAAGAGAGTCTCAAAACCATTGGTAATAGATGCAGATGGACTAAAGATAGTAAGTGAAAACTTGGATATTCTGAAAGGAAAGGAATTTGTCTTGACTCCGCATGCAGGGGAATTTAAGACACTCTTTGGGGTTAAACCAGAAGGAGGGCTCAGAGAGAAGGCCAAGATTGTAATTGAAAAAGCAAGAGAAATTGGGGGAGTAGTTCTTCTGAAGGGAAAGTATGACATAATCAGCGATGGAGAAGTGTGGCTCTATAACAAAACAGGGAACAGGGGAATGACAACAGGAGGCACAGGAGATGTATTAGCGGGAACTGTCGGAGCATTCTTAGCCTTGAAGAACTCTTTATTAAGGAGTGCAGCTGCAGGAGCATTCCTCGTAGGTTTCGCTGGAGACTTAGTTGCCCAGGAGAAGGGGGAGAGTTTTGTAGCATCCGATGTAGCAGAGAAGATACCAATAGCACTAAAGAAGATCTTGGAGATGTGAAATATGGAAAAGAAAAAGCTGTACAGATTGCTCCTAGTTATTGTGCTAATCCTTACGATAGTCTACACCCTGGGAATCCTCGGATATCTCCCCTATGAACTGAGCTACTACATTGTAATATTCTTCATTTTTCTGTTCTTGATTCTTAGATGGCACGAGAGACTCAATCCATAATCCTATACAGCTCATTCCAGTGCACATCGGACAGCCACTTTACTGTCTTACTAACTTTTTCACCATTTATCTTCAATTCAAACTTCTCTCCTCCAATTCTTCCCAGGAGGGTTATTGGAGCTATTTTCTTCACAGCCTCAAGGTTCTCTTCTGGAAAAGTCACTATATACCTTCCATGGCTCTCGCTGAAGGCAAAGTCCAGTGGAAGGAGAGATGTTGTTATCTCGGATTTTATTCCTACATTAAACCATGTAGAAAGCTCTGCCAAAGCAACTGCTACCCCACCACGTGAAACATCATGAACAAAGCTCACTAAACCCTCTTCAATCAATTTAAGAACACTTTCTGCATTTCTCTTCTCAACCTCCAAGTCCACCCTAGGAGCAATTCCTTTAGATACCCCCAAAACTCTGTATAGCTCTGAGCCTCCTAATTCCTTTCTGGTCTCCCCTATTAAACCAATCAAATCTCCCTCTCTAGGCCCCCTCGGAATCTTTTCAAGCTTTACCTTTCCAACACCCGCAACTACAGGGGTTGGCTTTACAGGTTTATTTACGACCTCGTTGTAAAAGCTGACATTCCCACTAACATATGCCAATCCAAAAGCTTTAGCTGCGTCTGCTAGACCTTTTATCGTCTCGACGAAGCTCCAATAAACTTCAGGTCTCTCTGGAGAAGCGAAATTTAGATTGTCTACAAGGGCTAAAGGTTTTGCACCTACACTAACAAGATTCCTAACTACCTCAACTACAACTCCCATTGCACCGTGATAGGGATTTAGATAGCAGTGAGTCGGATTTCCATCAGCTGTAATTGCTAGACCGTACTCTTCGTTTATCTTCAAAACTGCCGAGTCAAACCCCGGCTTTATAACAGTTCTACCTTGAACTTCATGATCATACTGCTCCCAAACCCATCTCTTTGATATTACATTGGGACTTCTCCAAACTTTTTCGAAGGCTTCTTCTAGGGAGATTTGAGGAGTTTCAACGTCTTCTTCGATTCTATATTCTTTCATCGGCCATTCAATAGTCGGTACATTTGTTAGAAGCTCTATTGGGAGCTCTGCAACTTTTCTCCCCTTCCAATAAACTATAAACTTAGGCTCCTCTATAACCTCCCCGACAACACTCCATTCTAGCTCATACTTCTCAAATATCTTCCCCAACTCTTCAACGTCCTCAGGTTTAATGGCGAAGAGCATTCTCTCCTGGCTTTCAGAAATCATTACCTCAAGAGGAGTCATCCCGGGTTCTCTAAGGGGCACTTTGTCAGCATATATTATTGCACCAAAGCCTCTCTTGCCAACCATTTCTGAAGCGGCACAGGTCAATCCTCCCCCACCTAAGTCCTTAAGAGCTTTGACCTTTCCAGTGTAAACGGCTTCAAGCGTTGCTTCAATTAAGAGTTTCTCAGTGAATGGATCTGGAATCTGAACGGCTGACCTATCCTCCTCTTCAGCATTTTCACCCAACTCTTCGCTAGCAAATGTGACCCCGTGAATACCATCTCTACCAGTCCTATTCCCAACTATAACCAGCTTTAAACCAGGCTCAGTTACATAGCTATGAACGAGATGCTCGGGTCTCATTATTCCAATACAAGCAACGTTAACTAAAGTGTAGTTATCTAAGCTTTCATCAAATTCAGTTTCTCCCCCCACAGTGGGGACACCTATTCTATTTCCATAATCAGCTATTCCCTTAACCACGTATTCAAAGAGATATCTGTTCTTCTCCTTCTCCAAGGGGCCAAACCTTATCGGGTCAAGAAGAGCTATTGGCCTGGCCCCCATACATAAAATATCCCTAACTATTCCACCAACCCCAGTAGCAGCACCACCGTAAGGTTCAACTGCGGAAGGGTGATTGTGACTCTCTATTCCAATTACGATCCAAGTTTTATCGTCAAATTTAATTATTCCAGCATCTTCTCCCGGGCCCAAAATGACGTGCTCATTTTTTGTGGGTAACAGCTTCAACCATTTTCTGCTCGACTTATAGGAGACATGCTCACTCCACATGACCTCGAGCATGGCTTTTTCGAGATCGTTAGGCTCTCTTCCAAGCTTCTCACGAATTAACTTTTCCTCATGGGGAAACATCTTGACACCTCCTTATTGTCAGAAAAATGTAAAAATTTTAAATTTTTAAGATTTGTTTTGACTTAAAAATGTTAAAATCTAAAAGCCTCCTTCAGGGCGAGAAAAATATCAACTCCTAACCCACTCAACCATGCCCTTAAACACTTTTAACCCATCTTCACTTCCCAGGAAGTAGTGACTAGCTCTTTCTGGATGTGGCATCATTCCAAGAATATTTCCCTCCATATTTGCAACTCCGGCTATATTCAACACAGAACCGTTGGGATTAGCTTCCTCTGTAATACTTCCCTTCTCATCACTGTACTGAAACACTATCCTAACTTTTGAGGGATCATCGATGTAGTAATTGCCCTCTGCATGTGCTATTGGCATCCTCACTACTTCTCCTTCCTCGTAAAGGTACGTAAAAGGAGTCCTAACATCAACAACTTTCAAGTGGACCCACTTGCATAAAAACCTTGGTATTTTATTTGGTCTAAGAGCCCCAGGAAGAAGGCCTGCCTCAGTTAGAATCTGAAAACCATTGCATATTCCGAGTATAGGTCTCCCTTCTTCGGCGAGCTCTCTTATTTCCTCCATTATCCTTTGCCTAGCAGCTATTGCTCCAGCTCTCAAATAATCAGCGTAACTAAATCCTCCCGGAATAACAACTCCATCATAATCTTTTATGCTATCTTTATACCAAACTCTCTCAGCTTTCCCACCAGCTCTTTTTATTGCCTCGACAGTTTCAAAATCGCAATTAGTCCCAGGAAACACCACTACGGCAAATTTTACCATAATTCTCACCATTCTTCAATGGTGTATTCCCAAGTGTGAATTAAAGGGTTGGCTAACAACCTCCTACACATCTCCTCAACGTCTTTTTCTGGATTGTCACTCTCAAGAATGAACTCGAAGCACTTCGGTACTCTTAACTCCTCAACCCTGTAGCCGAGATTCCTGAGGGCATTTCCGATGACTCTTCCCTCTGGATCGTTGAGTCCTTCCTTCAATCTAACAAGAACCCTAACCCTCCATCTCATCTTTCATTACCAAGAAAATGTAAAAAAGCAGAGGTTTAAAAACATTATTTTAACATTTTTATGTTAACTACTTTTTCCACCTGGGATTATCAACAACCTTAACTTCTCCATTCTCCTCGATGACAATCTTGCTGAACCCCTTCTCAGCTATCGTTCCATAGTCATGTCCGGCATCAGCTGGATAAATTGCCAAGAATATGAATGGTTCATCACCAATATTTACCGTCCTATGAGCCCAATAGGGGGGAACATAAACTACTGTTCCAGGTTCCATTGATATCCACTTAGCATCTCCCTCGGGAGTTTGAAGAAGCATTCCCCCCTTGCCTTTTAAGGCCACATAAACCTCAGCCCTGTCCAGCTTTGCGTGGAAATGACCCTTGGTAAAGAAGAATTCCTTCCCTACTTTTCCTGGGTATAAAACTGTAGTTGCAAAGTTTAAGTCTCCCTCTTTCTCTTCCTGCTCCACTGCATAAACCTCATAAACTACAGGATCCTCCTTCTCCACAAGCTCTTTCCATGCCCTTTCATCAACAAAGTACCCCTCCATGTCGCTTAGCCTTCTTACAGATTTCTTTGCCCCCTCAATTATTCCAGTCTCAAAGTCTACCTTCACTCCAAAAGGTTCCTTATACATCGTCACCACCAGTGGTGTCTTTCTTTTTCTCCTTTTTGACTTTTTCTATCTCACCCTGGAGATAACTTGCAAAGCCTAAGAGTGAAAGCATGCTTCCAGTTATCATTGTGACAAAGGCAATAAGAGATATCCAAGAGTAAGGACAGGAGTAACCAGATATTTCAAGTGTATAAGTAACCTGGGAATCAGTAATAACCCTGGGGAAATCAGTGATATTTGTTAACGTAACACTATTGTTTTTCAGCTCAAGCGACTCGTATTTACGCCCCCAAGATACGGTTACTTTCGCATCTTCTGAAAAGAGGGTAAGGTTTCCATCTACTATCTGAACTATTGAAGATGCCTGACCAAGTAAAGATTCCCCCGGTTCAAGTGTTCCTTCAAATTTCTCCTTAGTAAATGTAGAATACATTGAAAAATACGCCAAAATAAGGGAAGTCAAAAGAAGTAAAAGACCAACAAAGAGAGGGGGATAAGTTATACCTTTCTTTAGCCCCATTTTTTGCCCCTTCAGATTTTTCCTGCCAAGTGGCACTCAACCCAGTGGTTGTGGGAATACTCAACTAACTGAGGCTCCTTCTTGTCACACAGTCCTTCCTTGAAGTACACACATCTCGGGTGGAACCTACAGCCTGGTGGAACATTTACAGCGCTTGGTACCTCACCTTTAATTGGGATTTCTTTAATTACATCTTTTCTCTCTGGAATTGGTTCTGGAACAGCCGCCAGTAATGCTCTTGTGTATGGATGAAGTGGATTGTCAATTACTTCCTTAGCCGGTCCCATCTCAACTATTCTTCCCAGGTACATCACTGCAATCCAGTCAGCAAAGTATCTTGCTGTAGAGAGGTCGTGGGTAATGTAAAGGTATGTAACACCCATCTTCTCCTTAAGTTCTTTCATTAATTCTAGGATCTCCGCTCTGATCGAAACGTCAAGCATTGAGACTGGCTCATCTGCAACTATAAATGTTGGATTTAGGATCAATGCTCTAGCAATTGCAACTCTCTGCCTTTGGCCACCAGAGAGCATGTGTGGGAATCTATTTACATAGTCTTCAGGTGGAGTTATCTTAACCATCTCTAGAGCCTTGTAAATTAGCTCTTCCCTCTCGGCCCTAGTCTCACCAATTCCATGGATCAAGAGGGGCTCCTCAAGGATGTCATATATCCTAAACCTAGGATTCATAGAGCTGAATGGATCCTGGAATATCATCTGAACTCTTCTTCTGTAAGCCTTGATCTCCTCCTTTGTCCTAAGTTCGGTAACATCCTGCCCCTCAAGATAAATCTTACCATCAGTTGGCTCTAGAAGCTTCATCACCAACTTTCCTGTTGTTGTTTTTCCACACCCACTCTCTCCAACTAAAGCGAAAACCTGCTGCTTGTAAACTTCAAAGCTCACTCCATCAACAGCTCTTACGAACCTTTGAGGCTCCCCTCTAAGTGCTCCTAGGAGCCCTCTTCTTACGGGGAAGTACTTCTTGAGGTTTTCAACCTTTAGGATTGGCTCGGCCATTTCTACCACCTCACAACAACCAGCATGCTGCATAGTGGTCTTTGTCCACCTCAATTAGCTTAGGCTCTTCCTGCTTACACCTATCCATGACGTATGGACATCTCGGGTGGAACCTACAGCCGCTGGGTGGGTTAATCAAGTTTGGTGGGCTCCCTGGGATAAATTCAAGCTTTTCCACGTCCTCATGTAACCTTGGAATTGCGGCCAGGAGTTTTTGAGTGTATGGGTGTGCTGGCTCATAGTAGATCTTCTCGCTCGGCCCAATCTCCACTATCTTTCCAGCGTACATTATCGCCACCCTATCGCTAATCTCTGCAAGAATGCTCAAATCGTGGGTAATGAATATCATTGAAAGTCCCAGCTTCTTCTTTAGCCTCTTCATCAGGTTTATGATCTGAGCTTGGACTACTACGTCTAAGGCTGTTGTAGGCTCGTCGGCAATTACTATATCTGGTTCTAGGAGGAGGGCCATTGCTATGACTACTCTCTGCTTCATTCCACCTGAAAGTTCGTGTGGATACCTGTAAACTACCTCTGGGTCGAGACCAACCATTTCAAGGTACTTCATTGCCCTGTCAAGAGCTTCCTCCCTCTCCATTCCCTTGTGGTATATTAGAGGTTCAATCATTTGGTAACCAACGGTATATACTGGGTTAAGGGCGTTCATTGCACCCTGGAATATCATTGAAATCTTCTGCCACCTTATTTCCTTTCTCAAGACATCTTCTGGCAAACCAACTATTTCCCTGCCATCAATCTTTATGCTTCCCCCCACTATTCTTCCTGGGGGTTGAGGCATTCCCATTAGTGTAAATCCAATAGATGACTTTCCACATCCGCTCTCTCCAGCTAGGCCAAGGACTTCTCCCTTTTCTAAGTCAAAGGTGACATCGTCAACTGCCTTAACTGGACCTCTCGAAGTGAAGTAATACATCTTAAGATTCTTAACCTCAAGTATCTTCTTAGCCATGTAAACCACCTCACAATCTCCTGAGTCTTGGGTTCAATATCCTATCCAATGCAGTACCTAACAGTACGAATGTGAATGCAACTAGTGCTATTGCAAGTCCTGGTGGAATGACCCACCACCAGTAACCGTTGACCGCTGCATTCGCGTTCTGGGCATCGTGAAGTATCTGTCCCCATGTCACCTGGGTTGGATCACCAAGACCTAGGAAGCTAAGTGAAGCTTCAGCTAGAACTGCACCTGGAACGCTAAGTGCCATCTGAGCAAATGCGTATGGCAAGAGCTGTGGCATCATGTGCTTGAAGATTATTCTTCCACTTCCAGCACCTAAAGCTATTGCAGCCTCAACATAGGTTTGCTCCTTAATCTGGTAGGCCATACTTCTCGCAACTCTCGCAACTCCAACCCATCCAAAAACCGTCAGCAGTAATACAATTTGCCAGAGCTGAATGTGTCCTCCAAAGTAAGTACCCAGGAGGATTAGGATTGGTAGTGTTGGTATTGACGCCATGAACTCCTGGAATCTCATCATGATTTCATCGGTCCATCCTCCAAAGTATGCTGCAGCTACACCGTAGAATATACCAACCAGAACTGTAAGCACTGCTGTTGCAACACCAATGGTTAGAGACACTCTAGAACCCCATACTATTCCTGCGAAAAGGTCTCTACCTTTATCATCTGTTCCAAGATATCCGTATGTTCTTCCCGGTAGAATTAATTTTGCATTTGAGAGATCCACAGAGGTATTCCCGGGAGTCTTAATTTCGAAGACTATGTGGTATTCTCCCTGGAGGGCCTTTGGATATTCTAACATGTCAGGTGAAATTTGAGCAAAAAGCACTCTCATTGTGTCTATTGAAGTCACCAATTGAAGTTCTTTTGAGGGATCAAGCTGTATGCCAGTTTCACCTTTGACCCAGTTGATAACAGTCTTTCTCACGCCGCTATCTCTCGCAACCTGAATAGTTGTTGTCCCTTTTATCTTTACTCCAGACAGCAAAGTTATCTCTTTGCCATCTGGTCTAACTATTTTTAATGTTAAGGAAGGTCTCAATCTTCCATCGGCCTTTCCCGAAATATTCATTAGCACTATATCCTGGGGTGGCACATCATACTTCATGTTGTATGGTATATCAATAATTAGCCCTCTAGTCGTAGATTGCACGTATTTCTGAAGTTCTTCAGGATAAATTACTTCGTGAGGGGCTTCACTAACACCACTAAATATTGAAGACCAAGTAGGTGGTACAACTTTGGGATTTTCGATCCATATGGTCTTCCACTTATCTGGTATGTTAGGTTCCGTGACGTATGGAGCAGAGACAGCAACCACTATCCAAAAGATAAGTAGAGCTAGTCCAGCAATTCCAGTTTTCTCTCTTCTGAATTCAAACCAAAAGTCTGAGAGGGATTCTTTGAGGTCTACCCATCTCATTGCAACCACCTCACATCTTTGCTGAAGCACCTACTCTTACTCTTGGATCTAGGAATCCATATGAGATGTCAGCTATTATTACTCCAGCAAGGTACAATACCACGCTGATGAAGGTTAGTCCCATTACTAGATTTATCTCCTGAGTTTCGATAGCAATCCAATAAACTCTTCCCATTCCAGGCCAGTTAAATACACTCTCCGTAATTATGGCACCACCCAGGGAACCTAAGAGCGAGAATATTGTCATTGTAACTATTGGAGGTGCCGCGGCTCTCAAACCATGTCCATAGATCACCTTCCTTTCTGGAACACCTTTTGCTCTGGCCACCATGATGAAGTCCTCTTGAAGAGTACTTATCATAATATTTCTAGTAACCCAAGCCCAGCCTCCAAAGAGCACGAATACTATTGTGGTTATTGGAAGAACCAACCTACGAGCAACGTCCAGAACATGGTCTAATCCTGTTAAATTGGGGTTTGGCATTGAATTAGATGGGAACCATCCAAGCTTAAATGCAAAGATTAGAAGCATTATCATTCCAAACCACCACATTGGAATACTCGTAGTCACTAGGGCAAGAACTGAAAGTGCCCTGTCAAACAGACTTCCGACTTTTTGAGCAGCTTTGACACCAAGCAATAGTCCCAAGATTATAACTATAATCTGGGCCGTTGTAAACAGCAGTATCGTTCTTGGGAGTGCTAAAGAAATTATTGCCTTCACATTTCTCTCGGTTCCAAAGATTGGAATTCTAGTGTTACCAAAGTCGAGAGTTATCGTTCTTTTAGCATAGTACAAGACTCTTATATGATAGGGCTGGTCTAACTTATATAGGTGTCTGTAATACTTTATTCTTTCCATTTTCCAAGCTTCCGGATCTGAAGGAGCTCTATTTTGTTGCACGAGAGATTGATATTCCGCATTCACTATTTCCTGAATTCTACTCTCCAGCTCTTTTTCTGCAACTTTAACGAAAAGTGCTGAGACTACTAGAACGACTATAGAGAGCACAATTAATGCGTTTATAGCTCTTATGAGCAGATATTTACCTAACCCCATTTTTCCATCCCCCTGCTCACTCCAGTTTTCTAACGAACATTTTTGATCATCATCTTTTTCAAACTTGTAAAACTACTTTAAATATTTTATTTCGATAAACATTTGAACGGCAAGAAAAATAAGTGGCAGCATGTTATAAATCAAAAAGAACATGCAAAAATTTTAAGAGAAAAAGGGAGAGAAAAAACTACTTCTTAAACCTTCTCAGGAGGAGTGGAACTACTGCGAGACCAACAAGTATCGCTGGTCCACAGATTCCTCCAGTCTCAGTTGGAGATTGTGTAGTAGTCGGTTGAGTCTGGGTTGGTGATGGGGTTGTGGTGGTTGTTTGAGTTGTAGTGGTCTGGGTGGTAGTAGTCTCAGTCTGGGTTGGTGTCTCTGGAGCCTCAGCAAGGTAGGCGCTCTTCATAACGATGCTGTTTCCTAGACCAACTGCTGGATCCATAACTCTGAATTTAATTCTCTTGTTGACTGGGAAGAACTCCCAGGTTTCTGCTGTAAAGACTCTGAAGCTCTCGTAGATACCAATAGCAGCACCAATCTTAGTTAGGTCCCAGTACTTAGCTTCAGAGTCTAGTGTCTGGTTCTTGTAATTGCTTGTGTAGATAAGCCATCCGATATCATCTGCTGTCCAGTCAAGTATTGGTTCAAGCTTGTCTGGAGTGGTGTAGTACTCAAGTTCAAGCATGTCAATAGCTGCCTGAATGTCACCATTTCCAAGATACTTGAGGACTTCTTCTACTGTTGCTCTGTATGTGTTCTCTGGTGTGAACTTCCAACCTACGAATCCTGGACCAAACCATGCTGTGGTGTAGTACTGTAGGATTCTGCTAATTGAGAAGAGAACGCTTCCACTTGCTACCCATCCTTCAGTGTAATAACCCCATTCATAGTTAGCTGGGTCTGAGAGGTATACTATCTGGTTGGCAGTTCTTCTGTCAACTATCTTAACTTCAACCTCAAATCCAGCCTTTCTAAGGATTTCTGCAATGTAGTAAGCCTCATCCTTTCTCTCATCTTCTTGTCTTCCAATTCCAACGATCTTAACTGGCTCTCCGTTGAAGTACCACTTTCCGTTAACCTTCTTGAGCTCATATCCCATGTTAGCTAACTCTCTAGCGGCCTTTTGCATCGCCTGTTCAATTAGCTGGAGAGCATACTCTTCGTCACCCTGTGCATCGATACCAAAGGCATCGACAACTGGCTGTAGCTTCTCGATTGCAACCGTATCACCACTTGTCCATGGAGTGTACATTGGTCCACCTGAACCCTGGAGGATGTTCTGGATGATGTAGTTTCTGTTGATGAGGTATTCCATTGCAAATCTTATCTCTCTAATTGCGAATGGGTTGAAGTACTTCTTGTCACCAACTGTAATCACATATGGATTATCCTTGTCGTGCACTGGGTTCCAGACCATGTCCCAGAATCCACCAATGTTAACGTACATGTCAATGTTGCTCTTCTGCTCATCACTAAGTCCAGAGAACGTGAATGATGGGAATGAGTACCATGAAACATCGTACTCTCCACTTGCTACACCAAGAATTATCGTGTTCTCGTTCTGGATACCATAAAGCTCTACAACATCGAAGTATGGCTCAAAGTTGTACATGTCCTCAGCAAACTCTGGCTTGACCCACTTGTCAAACTTAACATACCTTAGATAGAGGTTCTCAGGCTTGTAGACATCAATTAGATATGGCCCAGTTGAAATGAACATGTGGTTGTGAGTGTTTATAAAGTTGATAATGGAGTCATATTCCTTAATCTCGTCCTGCTCGTCATAGATGAAGTCCTTAATAACGTCAGGTATTGGCTTCTCATTCTTCAACTTCTCAAGCATTTCAGCAACCTTCTTAGCGTGAGAAGGTGTTAGCATATCAATCTGTTGAATGTCTTCAGTAGATTCACTGAATGAGAACAATTCTACACCTTCAGTCTGGTTGGCAAACCTAGCCCTGTTGCTCTCGGCAACAAGTTCGCTCATGGCATAAATGAGTTGCCATGGATAGCTTGCGTAGGGCGTGAAGTACAAGTATTGATACTTCTTGTAGGGTGGGAATGTGTAGGTGTGGTAGATGGTTACTACAAAGTAATTATCGTCTTCTTCCTTAACCTCAATACCGAGGAGCTTTTGCATTGCTTCTGCGCTCCAGTCAGCCTCGTTTGCATCGAAGTATGGATCTTGGTCTCCATCTTGGCTTGACCACTCCCATGACCAGTAGTAGCCGTACATTACATCAGCAACTGTGAGCTTGTGGCCATCGTGGAAGTAGATCTTTTGGCACTTGAAGGTAGCCGCGGTTGGAGCAACTTCTCCAGCATGATCAGGTTGCCACTTCTTGGTGGTTGTATTGAAGACTAAAGCAGTTTCTGGTACCTTTACATTTTCCTTACCTTCAACTAAGGTACATCTGTATGGGTGGTAGTCACCCTCAATACCCCAAACGTATGCTCCCTCATCCTGGGCCAACCCTGCAGCTCTAGTTGAATACACATCTCTGAAACCTGCTGAACTTGGGTTCCATGCACCCATAAATAGAGAACCAGTTGCTGAGTACATTGCTATCTTAAGAACCTTCTGATCCTCTGCTGCTACTGGCTTTAGAAGTGGGCTTACTAACATGCCCAAAGCAACCAATATTGTCAATATTCCAACAAGTTTTTTCCTCATTGCATATCACCTGCCAGGTATCTCAAACGTATGTCGCCTCAGTTTAAATATAGGGTTCAAGGCATAATTCTATACATCAGAATCAATATTTAAGGATTACTATCCTGAAACAAAAAACGCAAAAATATTTCTAGAAAAGAAAAAATTGGTAATATCTGAGGGACTACACTAGAAGAAACGAAGTTTCTCCGTGTAAGCAAGTTAGTAATGGATAAAAGGTCACAAAAGACTTACAAAGGATTTTATAGAACATTAGAAATTCAAAAAAAGTTTAAGAACCAAGATCTATCAAACCAAATCTTGGTGATTAGCATGGAAGTTGTCTTAGAAGGTAAATTTCTTCTGGATAAAAGAACAATTGAGGGGTATATTGGGATTGAAGATGGAAAAATATCAAAAATTTCGTTGAGGGAAATAAAAGGAGACCACAAGATAAAGGTTGATAAGGGGAAGGTAATACTCCCTGGACTTATAGATGTTCATGTTCATTTGAGAGATTTTGAGGAAAGTTATAAAGAAAGCATAGAAAGTGGAACAAAAGCAGCAGTTCATGGAGGGATTACGGTAGTATTTGACATGCCCAACACAAAGCCCCCTATAATGGATGAAAAGACTCTCAAACTTAGGGAGCATTTATTTAAAAGAAAAAGCTACGCAGACTATGCCCTCGGCTTCTTACTTGCTGGAAACAAACCTGTAGAGGCCGATTTCTATAAGATATTTATGGGTGCCTCAACGGGGGGAATTTATTCAAAGAACTTTGAAGAAGATTATATAAGAGCTCTCGACATAGTTTCAATCCATGCAGAAGACTATGAAATAATCCAAAAATATCCTGAAAGACCCCCAATAGCAGAGATAAGAGCTATAGAAAGAGTTATTGAAGCTGTAAAAACACATAAAAAACCAGCTCATATCTGCCACATTTCCACGGCCAAAGGACTTAAGCTGCTTCTTGACTCCAGACTTGAAATGCTGAGCTTCGAGGTGACTCCTCATCACTTGTTCTTAACTAGATCTGACTACGATAAAAATCCTCTCCTAAAGGTTTATCCTCCCTTAAGAAGCGAGGAAGATAGGATAGCATTATGGAAAAACATAGACAAAGTTCCAGTAATAGCTAGTGACCACGCTCCACACACATTGGAAGATAAAGAGGCGGGAGCAGCTGGATTGCCAGGTTTGGAAACAGAAGTTCCACTTCTTCTAGATGCTGTAAACAAGGGGTTGATAACCTTACAGGATATAGTAGAAAAAATGCACATTAACCCTATAAAGATATTTGGAATAGAAAACAAGGGATTTGAAAAAGGAAAAGATGCTGATTTTACAATTGTTGACATGAAAAGGGAGTGGACCATAAGGGCAGATAACCTCTACACTAAAGCTGGATGGACCCCATACGAAGGATGGAGGGTTAAGGGAAAAGTTATAATGACAATAATTAGGGGAGAAGTAGTAATGGAAGAAGATGAGATAATAGGAAAGCCCAGGGGGGAGAGAATTGTTAAGAAGGGTAAGCATAGAAGAAACTTGGGAAGTAGCGAAGAACATTAAAGCATTTAGATTAAGTGAAAAACTTGAATTCACTCCAGGGCAGTTCATCATGCTCTGGCTCCCAGGAGTTGAAGAAAAACCCCTTAGTTTAGCTGATAAAAACTTAATTATGGTGAAGAAGGTAGGTAGATTTACAAATGAGCTTTTCAAACTAAAAGAGGGAGATTATGTGTGGATTAGAGGGCCTTATGGGCATGGATTTAGTGGGAAAGGAAAGAGTGTAGCACTAATTGCAGGGGGAATTGGAATACCTCCCATCTATGCTTTGGCAAAATATGGCAATTTTAAAAGGAGTATCCTTATTTATGGAGCAAGGACAAAGGAAGAAATAGCTCTGCCAAAAGACATAGAAAGTTACGTAGATGAGGTAATTATAACAACTGATGATGGAAGTTACGGGATTAAGGGATTTCCAACTGATGTGTTAATGGAAAGGCGATCAGAGTTCGATTACGTTTATGCATGCGGACCAGAAATTATGCTTGCAAAGATATTGGAGATTATGGAATTTGAGAATGTAGAAGTTTCTGCAGAGAGGTACATGAAGTGTGGAATTGGAGTTTGTGGTAGTTGTGCTTTAGGACCATACCTTGTATGTAGAGATGGCCCCGTATTTAGTGGAAAGCAGTTGATTAATACGGAATTTGGGAAGTACTCAAGGACACCAGATGGAAGAATTAAGCCGTTGTGAGGGATGAAAAATGAAAAAATATACCTGGGAAGAGTTCGCAAAGTTAATGGGAATTGAACCCCAAAAGCTTGAAAATAAAGAGGCAAGAGTCTTAAAAAAGTTCGTGGAAGAGATAACCTGGCCTACTCACTGCAACTACTGTGAAGGATTAGACTTAAGTAATCCAAATCCAGTTCACCATCCAAGCTACGAGCTGACACCAGCATGTAATCACGACTGCATATTCTGCTACTCTAATGTGGCTGTAAAGCTTGGAAGAGCCCCCTCCCCTGGGTATTATGGTTGGGAGAATCCAAAGGCTATAACAGTTTCCCAGTATGGAGAACCCTTGCTAAGTCCCAGAATAATCGAGGTCAACAGGATTCTTAGAGAAAGATTTCCAGAAGCCAGACTTGACCTTCAAACAAACGGCTCGTTACTAACGAGAGAACTTTGGGAAAAGCTCGATTTTGATTTGGTAATGATAAGCCTAAATGCAGCAGATAAGGAGAAGCACAAAAGAATAGCAAACGCAGACACATTTGAACAAGTTGTAAATGCTCTAAAAATAGTTGGAGAAGATGATAGTGTTCGTTCAGTTGTCAGAACAATATTTATGCCAGGAATTAACGATGAAGATATTCCAAAAATAGCAGAGCTTGCTGCCTCCCTGGGGATAGATGAAATGCATCTTCAACCCTTGACAATTCACGAACTAAACGTGGAAAGACTGAAGAAGGCAGGATTAGATTTTGAAAGAGCTGAAAGCATAAGAGAACTGTTAAAAGCTGCGATGGAAGCAAAGAAATACATAGATGTAAGGATAAGTGGATGTATATTAGTTCAGCTTAAGCAAATGGATCCAATAACTCTCTACAGCGTTAGGAGGGTAGCCAGAGAAGTTGCACCTCTGGTAAAGAGAAGTAAGCTGGATATTTAAATTTCGGTGGATCATTACCCAGCACCTAAAAGTATTAAAAGAAAACTTGTAAAAAGCCAACCACCATGGTATTGAAGTGCTCACTCTGTATAAATGACGAGAGAATAACGAAAATTCTAACAGTGAACGGAAGGCCAATATGTAAAGAGTGCAAGGCATTTCTAGAGCACCCTCCAGATAAAATAAAAATAAGAAAAGAGCTGGAAGAGCTATTATCCCAGGTTGATAAGGCAATAGTAGCTTATTCTGGGGGTAAAGACAGCACAGTAGCCCTATATTTAGCAAAAGAAGAATATGACATAGATGTTGAGGCTGTAATGGTAGATCATGGTTTTATGGCTCCTCAGGCCATTGAAAACGCAAAGAAAGTTTCTGAATACCTTAATGTGCCCTTAACTATAATAAGAGAGGATTATTCAGAAATTTTTAAGGATGCTCTGTTAAAGGCCAAATCCCCCTGCCGGAAGTGTTCCAGAAGAACTATGGAGGCCTTAAGAAAGTATGCTCTAGAGAAAGGGTACAAATACATTATAAGTGGACATGAGTTGCCCTTTGGTCATCACCCCTATAGACTAATGAGTGGAGGAATAATTCAGATAAGACTTCTATCGCTAATGAGTGAAAAAGAGAGAATGGAAATCCTCAAGAAGCTGCCCTTTAAGCTACCAGAACTCCCAGGATACACAAGTAACTGCCTTATTCTAGGCCCTGCTCTTGAAAGATACTGGGAAAAGCATGGATACTCATTTGAGCATAGAAGAATAGCGGCTCTAGTGCGTTACGGACTATTGGACAGAGAAAAAGCTCTGAAAAAAGTAGAAAAACCAAAGGTTCCAGAGTGGCAATGGGAATTAGTTGAGAAAAAGCTTAATCTAATTGTAAGGTCTCTTTAACCTTTTCTAAGGCAACACTCAAAATAGTCTCAGGTTTAGCATCTACTTTACCCCTAGCCAAATTATCGGTTCCCCCTCCTTTTCCTCCAAGTTCACTTGCAACTTTTCTGAACAATTCCCTCATTGAGACTGGAACATTTTCATTCCTAGCAAAGACCACATATTTTTCGCTTGCTAACAGTAGTATCGTTTTCGGATTTCTCTTCACAAAATCCACCGCAAATGCTTGGGCATCTTTCATGTCCCAAGATTCAACATAAGTAACTACAAGATAATCCCCAATTTTAGTAGCCTTTTCTATGAGCGCTTTGCCTTTCCATTCCCAAATCTCTCTTCTTAACTCTTCTATCTTTTCTTCAAGGGAGTTAGTTGTGTCCAATAATTCCTTAACCCGCTTAACCAGGGGAGGATTTTTATTTGACATTAGCTCCAAAGAATTCAAGTAATCTTGCAGAATTATATTAATCTCCCTTATAGCCCTAAATCCACATGTGAACTCTATCCTCCAAAGATCTCTCGATTTCTTGTAGAACCTGAGAACTTTTATTATACCAACTTCCTTAGTTGATCTAACGTGAGTTCCTCCACATGGTGTTATGTCAACATCACCAATCTTAACAATCCTAATTTTTCCTTTTACCTTAGCCACACTTTTTCTAAGCTCTGAAGCCAATTCCTCAGGAAGTTCGTGATATTCCTCAATTATTACTGGCAAATCACTAATGATAATCTTATTTGCCTCTAACTCGGCTCTTTCAATTATGTCCCAAGTAATCTCCCCATTTACTTCAATTTTAGCATATTCACCGAAGATTGTAAAACCAGTTGTATCTAAATTATACATTTTCTTCAAAACAGCAGAAAGAATGTGCTGGCCTGTATGAATTTGCATATTTCCATATCTCCAGTCCCAATCCAGCTCAAGCTCAACACTATCCCCTTTATTAGGAGTTTTTCCAATTAGCTTTCCAATGTGAAATATTCTTCCCTCTTTTTCGATAGTATTTTCTACTATTATTTCAAAACCCTCGCCTTTGATAACTCCTTTATCCCCAGGTTGTCCGCCCCCTTCTGGATAAAATATAGTCCTGTCCAACTCGACTTTAACGTTATCTCCCTCAAATTTTAAATCAACTATTTTAGCGGTTGCCTTCTTTAGATAGGGATCAATATAGTATAACCTCTCCATAAGACTTCACCCAAACCCGAAATAAAAAAATTACATTGATTCTCTAGCCTCAAGCAATGCCTTAATTCTCTTGAGCCTGAAGAAGTTTTCTCTCTCCATTTCATCCAAATGCTGCTCAATGAACTTTATTGTATTTTTCATCCTGGGAATTATTATGTACTCTAAAGCATTGACTCTTCTCTTGGTTTTCTCAATTTCTTTACCTAATCTTTTCAAAGATTCTTCAACTTCAGCAAGTCTTATTGCCAACTCTAAAACCTCTTCAAATTTTTCAGCTGCAACATCTACTGCAGAAGACGTTGATATGAAAGCATACCCTCTCTCACTTGGCTTTCTCTTTAGTTCAGGAACTTCAATCAGTGGGACCCTAACCCCCATAATATTTCTACTTCTAACTTCTATCTCCTTGTTCGGGTTGACTCCGATGGCAATTTCCTTAAGCCTTACACTTCCCACTTCTACCTGAGCCAATCTCAAAGCCTCAAAAGCCTCCCCAATTTTCTTTATTAGCTCTCTTCTCATGCTTAAAGCTTCATCGTAAATGGTGAAGAATTCCATTATTAGAGCATCTTGCTTTTCTTTTAGAAGCTTATGGCCCCTTTCAGCTAACTTAACTCTTCTTTTGAGCTTAAGTAGCTCCATTCTTGTTGGCTTAACTTTCAGGATCTCTGGCATTATAGATCACCCTCTGCTAAAATTGTAAAGTTAGGAAGAGCGACCCCTATACTTTGGATGATACTTCATGATCATTTCCTTCTTTACCCTCTTGAGTTCTGTCTCTGGCAGTATTGCCAAGAGCTCCCATCCCAGGTCGAGAGTTTCCTCTATACTTCTATCTTCATCGTATCCCTGGGCTACGAATTCTCTTTCAAAGCGATCCGCAAATTCAAGATACTTCTTATCTGTCTCACTGAGAGCTTCTTCACCCACTACTGCAACTAAATCTCTGAGGCTTCTTCCCTCAGCGTACGCAGCATAAAGCTGCTGGGCTAGTTGTGGGTGATCTTCTCTTGTTCTTCCCTTTCCGATACCGTCCTTCATCAATCTTGAGAGGGATGGCAGAACGTCAATTGGTGGGTAAATTCCTCTCCTGTGGAGATCTCTGCTGAGAACTATCTGTCCCTCAGTAATATATCCAGTCAAATCTGGGATTGGGTGGGTTATATCGTCATCAGGCATAGTGAGAATCGGCATCTGGGTTATGCTTCCCTTCTTTCCTCTAACCCTACCAGCCCTCTCGTAAATTGTAGCTAGGTCAGTATACATGTAACCTGGATATCCTCTTCTTCCTGGGACTTCTTCTCTAGCAGCTGAAATTTCTCTCAAAGCCTCACAGTAGTTGGTCATGTCAGTTAGAATTACCAGCACGTGCATGTCATAGTCAAAGGCTAAGTATTCAGCAACGGTCAAGGCCATTCTGGGAGTAATTATTCTCTCTATTGCAGGGTCATCAGCTAAGTTCAGGAAGAGGACAGCTCTCTCAATTGCTCCGGTTTCTTCAAAGCTCTTCTTGAAGAAGTTGGCTTCCTCATAGGTTATACCCATTGCAGCGAACACTACTGCGAAGCTCTCCTCCTCACCAAGAACTTTTGCCTGTCTTGCAATTTGAGCGGCCAGCTTGTTGTGGGGCAAACCTGAACCACTAAATATTGGAAGCTTCTGTCCTCTAACGAGAGTGTTCATACCATCTATTGCAGAAATACCTGTCTGTATGAAATCCCTCGGATAAGCTCTAGCAACTGGATTAAGGGGTGCACCGTGAACATCCCTTCTATCTTCAGGAATTATTTCTGGACCGCCATCAATTGGCTTTCCGATACCGTTGAATATTCTTCCAAGCATGTCCATGCTAACGGGAACTTTGAGGGTTTCTCCAGTAAAGCGGACACGTGTGGTTTTTATGTCAAGATCCCTCGTTCCCTCAAAGACCTGGACTATTGCTAAGTTCTCTCTAGCATCCAACACTTGCCCTTTTCTCTTTTCTCCCCACTCAGTCTCTATCTCAACTACTTCACCGTAAGCTACTCCCTTGACTCCTTCTACAATCATTAGAGGACCATAAATCCTGCTAATTGTTGAGTACTCCTTAGCCATTTCCATCACGCCCCGTACTTCTTCAGGAGCTCATCAAATTGCTCATTGGTCTTATCGATAAGAGCTCTTATCTTCTCTATATCTGGCTCAAACTTCATTCTTCCAATTTCTTCTCTCACTGGAAGCTTTGCAATCTCCTCTAAAGGCACTCCCCTAGAGATTGCATCCATCGTCCTCTCATAGAAGGTCATCAATACCCTCATCATTGTTACTTGCTTTTGTGGTGGACAGTAAGTATCTACTTCATCGAAAGCATCTTGCTGGAGGTAGTCTTCTCTTAACATTCTTGCAACTAACAGAATAGCTCTCTCCCTCTCTGGAAGGGCATCGGGACCAACAATTCTAACTATTTCCTGCAACTCTGCCTCCTTCTGTAGCAACTCCATAGCCTTGTCTCTCATCCTTCTCCACTCGGGATCAACATTCTTATGCCACCAGTCTTGAACGGCATCAACATAAAGTGAATAACTTGTTAGCCAGTTGATTGCAGGGAAGTGCCTTCTTCTAGCCAGATCAGCATCCAAGGCCCAGAACACCTTTACAACTCTCAAAGTATTCTGAACTACTGGCTCTGAGAAGTCTCCACCTGGCGGAGAAACTGCACCTATAACACTAACACTTCCCACCCTATAGTCACTTCCTAGAGTCACCACTCTCCCAGCTCTCTCATAGAATTCTGCAAGTCTTGAGGCTAGGTAAGCTGGATATCCTTCTTCACCGGGCATCTCTTCAAGTCTTCCAGAAATCTCTCTCAACGCTTCAGCCCATCTCGAAGTTGAATCTGCCATCAACGCAACGTCATATCCCATGTCTCTAAAGTATTCCGCTATTGTTATTCCCGTGTAAATTGAAGCCTCTCTAGCAGCCACAGGCATGTTGGATGTGTTTGCAATAAGAACAGTTCTCTCCATAAGTGGCTTCCCCGTGTTTGGATCTTTAAGCTTTGGAAATTCTTCCAAAACATCAGTCATCTCATTACCTCTCTCCCCACATCCAATGTAAACTACAACCTGAGCATCACTCCATTTTGCCAATTGATGCTGGGTCACTGTGTTGTGAAGGAGTGTTGGCATGTTACCTCCAACGAAGTTGTGAGTTTCTGTTGTTATGTCATACACTTCCTGGGGCTCGGAGATGTAGTTCACTTCAACAACTTCATCAAAGAGGATGTGCTGAAGATGGTTCTCTGCTATCTCCTCGAGACCCACTACTTTAGCAAACTTCCTAAAGGTCTCATATGACATGTTCTCTCCACTTAAGTAGTTGTGGATTTCAATTCCTTCCTTCTTTAGTTCACTATAAGGCCTTCCTAATGCCTCGTATATACTCTCAACGTCAACTGGAACTACATCTATGCTTGTGTAGCCTCTTGCCTCCCTTTTAACTCCTAACTTTTCAAGGTTAGCCTTTCCACTTATGACAACCCTATAGTATTCCCTGCCATTTATAGTCTTCCTCCTAATTGTTGCATATATTCCAAGCTTTGCAAGTAGATATGTAAGCCCGTAAGCTCCTTCTTCAGATGCCGTTACTATTTCGATTTCTCCCTTTTCTTTATTGTAGTAACCATCGCAAGCAATATAGGCATTTATGAAAGCCTTAACTACACTTGGAGGTGAAAGTAACAACTCTTTAGGAACTTTCCATGTTCTAGCCTTCTTGTTTCCTGGAATCCCTAACTTTTTGAGAAAGTCAACTAAATACTTACTGTGGATGAGTAGTGCCTTAACAGTTCTCTCTTGAACTATTTTTCCACTAACTCCAAAGAGTTTCATGGCCAAGAAGTTTGCTCTTTTAAGTAAGGATTCATCATTGTTGTATATTGCGACAGTTCTTGGCTTTAATGTACCATCTCCTATTACGTATCCAAGGAATTCTGCAAGTTCTTCATTAAGAACCTCTGGAACTTTTATTTTGGTTACACTCGAGGTATCTAGTTTGACGTATTCACCGCCATCTATCTTCTTTACAACTGCTATTCTATCTCCTGGCTTTATATGCATGGCCATTACTTCCTCAAGAACAAGGCCATCTTTTGTTACCCTACCTGTAAACAGCTTGTGAATTGGAGTAACCTTTATTTTTCTCCCAGTTCTTGTTTTGATCTCAATCATTCCAGAAGAAGCTCCCTTGTAGACATGGGTGGCTTTTATCTCTACTATCTTACCGTTTTTATAACCATAGACAGTGATTGGTTCTTCCAGTTCTGTCCATTCTTCATTTCCTTCGACGGTTTTTCTTCCCTTTCCATCAAGCTTTTCATAGAGATCTTTAATTTTGATTAAGCCAAACTCCTTTGTGAGAATTAAAGTATCCCCGTCAACACATTTACCACTTCCGAAGGGTCCAGGAATTGCCGCAGTTCCACCTTTAGCCTGTGGGAAGAATGTATCGATAACCCTCTGCCCCGTAACGAGAGGAACTTCAGGAGGAAGCTTTTCCTTGTAAGGCCTCTTAACTCTAACAGGCCACCTCTGATACATCTTGAGTTCCTTTATTTCCCCACTAGGTGTTTTAACCTTTGCAATCACTTCTTCTATTGTATACTCTCCCTCATCCGCGATCTCTACGATCTCCCCTTCAATTCCTGGGGGTACCATTATCTTGTGAACAATTATGCTAGTTTCAGGAACTTCTCCTATTATATCCCCGCCAACAACCTTATCTCCCACTTTAACTTTGGGAGTAAAGTGCCACTTCTTGTCCCTTGGAAGGGCTGGAGCACTAATACCTCTAGCTATGAAGTGACCACTCTTCTCCCTCAACACTTCCAAGGGCCTCTGAATTCCATCATAAATTGAGGTTAATAACCCAGGACCGAGCTCAACGCTAAGTGATGATCCCGTACCCTCCACTGGTTCGCCAGGCTTTAATCCTGCAGTCTCTTCATAAACTTGAATTACTGCTTTATCACCTTCGAGTCTTATGATCTCTCCTATAAGCCCCAATTCTCCAACCCTAACTACCTCATACATCTTAGCTCCTTTCATGCCATCGGCTATAACTAATGGTCCTGTAACTCTAATTATTCTTCCTTTTGCAGGCATTTTTATTCACCTCTTTAATTCCACTCCTATTGCTCTTCTTACAACATCTCTTAGGATATCCTCCCCATAGATTGAGCCAAACTTATCTGGGATTTGAAGGATAATAGGAAATTTAACTTCGGGAAGGGAACCAATTCTTTGAGCCAGTCTTTCCGTTATGAGGATAATTCCTACATCATCTCTTTCCAAAAGCTCCCTAAGTTTGTTCCTAGCCCTCTCAACAGATTCCAAAGATTCATCATATTCATAGGCTTCGTGAACTCCTGCCAATCTGAACCCTACCACAGTGTCGGAATCTCCCATTACAACTATTTTCATGTAACTTCACCCACTATCTCCTTAATTCTTTCTGGCCTAACTCTGTCTGCAATCAACCTAACTATTGCTTTCAGCTTTCTAATTTCGTTTTCCTTTTGAAGCATGTATGATAATGCCACGGCGACGCTTAGTGGATAAAACTGTGACTGTTCCTTCATTCTTTGTTGGATATATCTCCTAAGTTGCTTTTCGACAGTACTTATATCTCCCTTTTCAACGGCCTCTCTAGAGTTCTTAACGACCTCCGCATACTTTGTCTTTTCTAGTTCGGTTAGGGCCATTAGAGGATCTTCAGCGCTTATCATTGCTTCCAATACATTTCTACTAATTGACCCTCCTGGGATTAACATGATCTTCAACTTTTCGGCGTTTATTCCTGAGGCCTTTGCCCTTAATATTAGAGATATGTTCTTTGAGTCTATTAGGGAAGATACAAACTCAGAAAGTATTACTTTTTCCTCTCCTTTTCTTGAGTTAACATAATTTAGGAGCTTTTGGTAATGCAGGGAATACATTAGATGCTCAAACTCAGGCAGGTTAATTTCCTTTAAAATAAGTTTTCTTACAGGTTCTTCATACTCTGTGCCCTCTAGGATAACCAATATTTCCTCCATGGTCTTTGCTTCTACCATCGCCTTTACTTTATTTAGAATTTTTCCAACGGGAATAACAAAATCTTGAGCTGGTAGACCAGTTATTTTAGCCTTAACTACATTTACAATATTCCTAACATCCCACTCTTCGAGCATAACTTCAAAGAACCCTCTAACTCTCTTTGGCATTATTTTTTGAAACAGAAGAATAGTATCTACAAAGCTTAAATCGAGAGCTTTTTCAATTTCTTCAACAGAGTATGATTTTAATTCACTTAATCTTTTTCCATAATCCGAGTCTTCAAGATTGACAACAAAATTTTCTAACTCCTTACTTTCCGCTAACTCAAGAAGTCTTTGATCTGAGAGTAATCTTGCTTCCATAGCTCTAATTCTTGCATTTGGGTAAGAGTATGGGGTATACTTCCATATCAAGCTTCCTGTTTTGTAGGCTACCCATGCAAATACAGCAACCAATGTTGTATCTAGAATCATTGTTATTGTTGAAATCTCCATTTTAGATCACCCAAAGAGTATTTCAGCAATTTTAGATCTCAATTCACTTTCAAGTCTAGCCATTCTTGCTTCAAAAGTGTTATCGACTCTCATATTTCCGTCTTTTGTCTCTACAATAACCCCTCCAATTGTTTGAATTGGACTTCCGATTTCGATGCTAACATCTCCGAGTTCCCTTCTTATCTCTTCTATCCTTGACGATATCAAAGCTAGAGTCTTTTCATTTGAATGCACGCGAATTTCCTTGACGTCAAGCTCTTTTATTGCTTCTTTAAGAAGTGCTAGAACTGTCTCTAAATATTCATCCTCGCTTAGGTTTGAAAGCCTCGAGGTTACCTCTTTAAGAACCCTTGATATATACTCTTCCTGCAGTGAGAGCTTTTTTCTTCTCACTTCCAGTCTTGCTGTAGCTATAATTCTCTGCTTTTCAAGTTCAGCCTGAGTTTTAGCCTTTCTTAATATCCATTCAGCTCTACTTTCTCCTCTTTTTCTGGCCTCTTCTTTGATTTTTTCTGCTTCTTTTCTCGCTTCATCAAGAATATATTTTATCTTCTGCTCAGCTTCCCTGTTTATTTCTTGAATTATGACCTGTGCCCCATTCATTTTTCTTTCCTCCAAGGTTAAATAAATAGAGAGATCAGAGGCTCATTATTAGGAGTATTGCCCCTACAAGACCAAAGATAGCCATTGTCTCTGCCATTGCAGCAAATATCAAGTTCTGAGTGAATGTCTTTGGATTCTTACTTACAGCTCCAATACCAGAGCTAGCTATAATTCCCTGGGGTATTGCAGACAATCCAGTTAGGCCAACCAACAATCCAGCTCCAAAGAGGATAGCACTCTTTATCAGATTCTCAGTTGTTGGTTCTGCAAACTTAAAGCCCCCTCCTCCTATAACCCCTGCAGTCATTCCAATTAGGAACAATGTTATCAATCCATATATACTCTGAGTCATTGGCAGACCTTCTAGGATTAGGGCGTTTCTGAAGTTCCTTTCATCTTCAGCCACTGCTCCTGCTGCAGCTGCTCCTGCAATTCCAACTCCAAATGAAGAGGCAGCTCCTGCAATTCCTGCTCCAAGTGCCATTCCTAAAGCAACATAAACTATAGGATCCATTTCATTCACCTCCAGGCTTTTCTATCTTCAACTCAGAAATTTCTCTTCTAGCAGCAAAGGGTTCAAACCTACGGCCTTCACCTGAGTAAAATGTTCCAAAAAACTCAACATAGTGCAAACGGAGAGCGTGAACAAATGCCCCAAGAGCGTTTATCGCAGTGGAGAATATGTGTCCTCCAATAAAGACTATTGCTCCAACAATAATTCCCAGGGGAACAGGCCCTATCTTGAATCCCCATATCATTTGAACCATTATGTTTATCACAAGAGCTATTCCAGCAGTTGCTAATGCCAGGGCCATTAATCTTGCGTAGCTCAGCCAATTCCCCACAAATCCGAAGAAATCTGAAATCACTAAAAGTAAGGCCATAAGTCCGTTGTTTTTGAATTCGCCTATTATGAATAGTACTGCTCCCGCACCAAAGACTGACATCCATGCTAATTTTGGTAAATCAATTCTCGAAGATATGGCGAACAGAGTAACGCCGAGGATTATTAGTATCCAAGATAACTGGTCAAGGATTGCGCCAACTTTGTCTCCATTTTTCCACTTCACGATAAATCCAAGGACATAACCTGTGAATAAATGCCCAAGTCCTATTGCCAAAGCTATGATTAGGACTGTCAATGCCTCCTCCATAGCATCCATTATCCTGGGAACTTTGAATCCCGCCATATCAAGAGCATTGCCAAAGTAGCTTCCAAAAAGGGCACCTAAGAGCATTGTGAAGACCGAAGACCACAACATTATCTTAGCAAACTTCCAAGTTCCATCCTTCATTTTTGAATGTCCCTTTACTAACAATGCCGAAACTATTCCCAGGAGCAAACCATACATAAAGTCAGTGAGCATGAACCCAAAGAAAAACGAGTACGTAAATGCCAATATTGGGGTAGGATCAAGTTCGTTATATTTAGGAACACCATACATCTCGGTTAACATTTCAAACTGGCTTATGAATTCGGGATTCTTTAGCTTGACAGGAACTTCCTCTATCTCATTAGGCTCGGGTTCTCTAATGTTAATGTAGACTTTTCCCCCCGTTAGATTCTTTATTCCTTCAACAACCTCTTCAACATTCTTCTTTGGGAGCCATCCTACTAAGGCGACTGTAAGTTCAGTTCTTGCTAGATAACTCAAATAGTTGGCCTTATCCCTCTCATTATCCATAAGTTCCTTGTAGAAGACTAAGTCTTCGTAGTATTTTTCTGCAAACTCTCTTCCCTTTTTCCTTATCTCTTCCAATTTTTTCATTTCTTCCTTAAGAAGCTCATTATATTTTGGAATTAACTCTCTAGGATGCCCTCTCTCCCTGGGAATTTCAACCTTTTCAAACCCATATTTGGCTAAAATTGAAGTAAGCTTACCCTGGAACTCTTTCAGGGTAACAACAACCAATAGAGAAATTGTCCCAAGATCTCTTCTCAGGATAAAAACTTTGTCACCAAGCTCATTTTTTAACTCGCCAATAAGCTTTTCAACTCTCTCCCTCTCAATTTTACCAACTTCAATAGCCAAGAAACTTCCAGGAATTAGATATTCAATCTCGATGTTCAATGAAGAGAGTAACTCAAGGGTGTTAATAATTTCCCTAATATTGGCAATTCTATTATTAATCGCTGTTAGCTGAGTTTCAACTTCTCTAATTTTAGGCTCAACTTCACTAAGAAATTTCTCCACATCCTTTACTAGATCTTCTATCCCTCTATAGGTATACACTCTCTTTTCTCTCTCTTTTGGAAAAATAAACTCCTTAATACTGGTTTTTCTGGGAGGAAGAAATCCTTTCAGGGTATCTACTAACCTTCCCATTGTAATGCTGTAAGATGTGGCCTTCCTATAATACTCGTTTGGAGCATCGTGTTGGATATCCTCTATTGGAACTTCTTCAAGCTGAACGACTCCCCTTTCATGGAGATAAGTCATTATAATATCTCTATATCTCGCTAAAGAAATTAGCTCAATCTTAACCATCTCTTCTGGTTTGAACATACTACACCCCTCTTATTATTCTCAAACATTCAGAAACAGCCGTTTCAAACTTTTCCTCAGCTTTTACCTTTAATTCTTCAATTTCTTTTTCTCCTTCCTCTCTGATTTTCTTAGCTTCTTGTTCTCCTTCAGCCTTTTTTGATTCAATTATCCTCTTTCCCTCTTCTTCAGCTTTTTTCAGAATTTCTTCCTCAAGCTTTTTTGCTTCTTCCCTAGCATTTTGGATAATTTTTTTAGCCTCAACTTTTGCTGCTTCAATTCTCTCTTCAGCGAGTCTTTCTGCCTTAACGATCTCCCTAAGTATTTCCTCCATGATCATCATCCCCATTTTATGATGATGAAAAAGCCAAAAGTTGTTGCTGAATACGATTTATAAACATTGAGGATAAAAATTTGAATAAAAGTTCACTCTTCAGACTCTTCAACCTTTTCTTCCATTATCTTTTTAATCTCTTTTAAGGCAGAATCCTTTGCAAAAACGACAACAGTCCCTCTCTTTGGTAGGATTGTTTCTCCTGAAGGAATTATTAAGTTTCCTTTCTCATCGTAAATTGCTATGATAAGGGAATCCCGTGGAAGGTTGAGATCCTTTACTGCCTTTCCTGCCACCTTGCTGTTTTCATCTATGTGGAATTGAATTATTTCTGCACCTTCTCTTGGCAATAGAACCCTATCAAATCCTGGGGTTATAACTACTCTAAAGATGTAATTTGCAGCAATATCCTCGGGAGATACAACTACATCAAAGTATTTTTTGAGGTCTTTAACTTCCTCAAATATCTTCTTCTTCCTGGGATCAGTTATCCTGAGTATCGTCATTATTCTTGGATTCAGATGTTTTGCCAAGATACAAGCCAAAATATTTGCATCATCTTTTCCCGTTAAAGCTACAAAGGCATCTGCATTTCTAACGTTTGCTGACTCCAAGATGTTTTGATCGGTTGCATCGCCCTCAATTACAAGCCCCGAAACAATGTCAGAAACTGCTCGAGCCCTATCTTTGTTCATTTCTATTATAGCAACGTCATGACCAGAGTTTTCTAGCATTTTAGCAACCAGAGTTCCAATTCTACCTGCCCCCATGATTATTACATACATTTATTTCACCTCCTTTCTCCAATTAAGACTTTTGCAATCTCTCCATAAGCAGGCCTCGTAATGAATATTCCAACTAAAACACCAAGAATTGTTGTAAAGGCAAATCCTCTAAGTCCACCAACGAAGAACTTAAAGAGAAAGCTCATGGCAACTATAGTTGTTGTAGCTGAAGCTAGGATTATGAAGAACGCTCTACCCATCCTTCTCAACACTCCACTCCTCTTTACTCTTCTTCTGCTTTCTTCCTCTCCTAAAAGTTCATCCGTTATGACAATTTGCTGATCAACTCCAGTTCCTATTGCCGCAATAATTCCCGCAATGCTTGGCAAATCCAAGTTCCAACGAATGAGTGCTGCAATACCCAAGATAATCAACACTTCACTAAAGCTCGTGAACATTACGGGGATGGCTATCTTAATTTTTCTGTAATGTAAGAAGACTATTAACCCAACAACAAGCAACGCTGCAATTCCCGCAACTAGAACTTGCCTCTTGAAATTCTCTCCCAATTTTGGAGAGATGTAGTCAATTCTCTCTATTGAGAGCTTTACAGGAAGTGATCCGCTCCTCAAAACTACAGAAACTACTTGAGCATCTTGTCTAGCTTGAATGTCAGTTTTAGGTGCTGTGATTGATATCATGACTTCAGTACTTGGATTCCCAGTAGCTAATCCCTCTGAAACTCTGTAAGGTCCATATAAGCCAAGAGATCTTTTAATGAAATCATAAACGTCTTCATCACTTCTCATACTTCTTGTTTCAACTTCAAAGCCCATCTCTTTAAGAGCTTTTGAGAGATTTCCATCCACATCAAGCAATATTATTCTCTCACTCCCCTTAGCAATCTCAGCAATCTCTTCTGGGGTAACATTAGCATAGGGCACAACCTTAATGCCAAAGGCTTTCTCTATTCTTTCGACAAGTGTCATATCTCCTTCCAACATGAATGTTTTAGAGAGCATTGCCTCGTACACTCTATTAGAAACAACTAAAGTTGAGTTCACAGGAGGATCTAGGAACATATCCACTGGATATCCCGCTTTTCCTAAGGCAAGTTGGGCAAACTTTTCTGCAGCTTCCTTTGAGAGTCTAAATGGAACTACCCAAGCACTGTGCTGAGGATCATAGCTAACGCTTCCAACATTCAAAATGTCTTTTCCTGTTGCAAAAATAATACCCTGAAATTCAGCATAGAAAACTCCCTGTCTTTCAATAGTCTTTATTAGTTGATCAGCTTCTTCTTCCGTTACATTAGCCACCTTAACAATTACAAACTGATCTCCCCAAGGTTCAACAACTATATTCTTAACACCAAGCGTATTTAACCTCTGCTCCAATGCAATTTTAACTTGCTCCATTGTTTGAGAATCCACAGGTTTTTCGAGCTTTACAGTTATGGATATTCCTCCACTAATGTCTAAACCAAAAGTTAAACCTCTCGTAGCTAGGGCTGTTATTGAGATCAAGAGGAAGAATATGAGAACAATGACCCTAAAATTAAGTAAAATTCTCCTCCACTTCATTCCTTACCCTCCCTCTTAGCTATGTATAAACGCAAAACTCCTGCATTTAAAATCCAAGTGTTCATAAAGTCAGCAAGCAATCCAAATATGAGAACTGAAGCTATATCATCAATTACCTGAGCTGTTGAGAATATCCACAGCGATGCCAAAGCTCCCAGGGTTGTAGTGCTCATCGTAAAGCCTGTTTTTAGGGAGGAGTAATAAGCCTCCTCTACGGTAAACTCCTTCCTCCTGAGTAGTCTTGTCGTTAGCAATATATTACTATCAACCGAATAACCAATTAACATTAATAAAGCAGCTATAGTAGCTTGACTGAGCTCTATTCCAAAAATGTTCATTAAAGCTATGGCTATAATCATATCAGAGAAGGCAGAGAATACAACAGTCATAGATGGGACGGGAACTCTAAAGAACAGGAAAACAACAATAGCCATCCCTATGAAAGCATAAACTATAGCCTTTATTCCCTGCTCCCTCACTATTTCTCCAAAAGTAGGCCCAATAACTACAGTCTGAGGCTCCACATCGGGAAACATTTCTTTCAAAGCTTCTCTGACTAAATTGACATCATCCCCCGCAGATACATAAACCCTAACCCCGCTCCCACCAACACCACTAAATTTTTCTACTGTAACATCAATTCCTGTTTTTTCTTTGATACTTTTCGCTATTTCGTCAGGACTAACGTTTACCCCTTGGAGGGTTATTACCGACCCTCCTCTTAGCTCTATTCCCTCTTTGACAAAGCTACCTGTCATTACATAGTTTGCAATGATAATGATTATGGCAATTCCAAAAACAATTAATGGGTATATTATCATCTTCTTTGGATCCATCTCCACAAGAAGTTTTAACTTCTCTTTTATCACATTGTCCACCTCTGGCACTCACATTTTACATTTTCCATTAAATGTATTTTGGTCACTTATCAGCAAACTCACAAAAGTATTTAAATACTATAGAGGCCCTATAAATTCGCGAGAAAAATGATAGCTCTAGGGATCGAGGGGACAGCTCATACGCTTGGGATAGGGATAGTTACGGAAAACAAAGTACTTGCAAATGTATTTGACACTCTAAAAACAGAAAAAGGTGGAATACACCCAAAAGAAGCTGCTGAGCATCACGCCAAGTTGCTCAAACCCCTATTGAGAAAAGCATTGGAAGAAGCAGGAGTTAGTATGGAAGACATAGATGTAATAGCGTTTTCCCAGGGGCCAGGATTGGGGCCTGCATTAAGGGTTGTCGCAACGGCTGCAAGAGCATTGGCAATAAAGTATAACAAACCCATAGTGGGAGTTAACCATTGTATTGCACATGTCGAAATAACCAAAATGTTCGGGGTCAAAGATCCAGTGGGGTTATATGTTAGCGGTGGGAACACTCAAGTTTTGGCATTAGAAGGGGGGAGATACAGGGTTTTTGGCGAAACACTTGATATAGGAATAGGAAACGCACTTGACGTATTTGCCAGAGAACTGGGATTAGGATTCCCAGGAGGACCAAAGATAGAAAAACTTGCCCTTAAAGGAGAGAAGTACATAGAGCTCCCCTACGCTGTTAAGGGAATGGACTTAAGCTTTTCTGGCCTTCTGACTGAGGCTATCAGGAAGTATAAAAGCGGAAAGTATAGGGTGGAAGATTTAGCATACTCTTTCCAAGAAACAGCATTTGCAGCTTTGGTTGAAGTCACAGAAAGAGCATTGGCACACACAGAAAAAGAGGAGGTTGTATTAGTAGGGGGAGTTGCAGCAAACAATAGGTTAAGAGAAATGTTGAGAATTATGGCAGAAGACAGGGGAGTTAAGTTCTTCGTTCCTCCCTATGATCTCTGCAGGGACAATGGAGCAATGATAGCTTATACAGGACTTAGGATGTACAAGGCTGGAATTAAGTTTAAGTTGGAGGAGACCATAGTTAAACAAAAGTTTAGAACGGACGAGGTCGAGGTAGTATGGTAGACATTATTAGCCTTGCATATAGGATACTAATGTTCTTGTTCTTTGTTGCCACGACTTCTTTTATAGTTATAAAGCTCCCCAAAGCACCAAAAGAGTTCAAAAAGTATATGGAAATGAGCTTATTGCTTTTCGGAATAATAACTATTGGAAGATTAATTGATATTATAGCCCTATTTCACGAAATTCCCTACTATACAGAGATTCACATGATCACACATGGTGGGGGAGCGGGTGGATTAGTAGTTCTTTACATTATCTTTCTGCATCTCTTAGAAAAATTTTCATTTCCAGAGGTTTCTTTTGATATTAAACGTGGCAAAGCATACCTCGTCAAGAATTTTGAAGAAATTAAGGGGATTATAGATGCAATTCATCCATCTAGCATACTCGCGATAGCCAGAGAGATTGAGAAATATAAGGACATAACCACCCACATAGTTTGGGTGACAAATGTCCCTGAGAAAGGGGTAAATCCCACTGCTCTACATGTTCTTCTCGACCTATCAATTAGATTTGCAAATGAACATGAAAACGCCCTTATCATTCTAGATTGCCTGGAATTCCTAGTGTTATACAATGGGTTTGAATTAACATTTAAGTTCCTCCTCTCTCTTAAAGACAACTTACTCATTAGAGGAGCTACGTTGATTATAGTGGTAAAGCCAGAAACATTTAACGAACAACAGCTCACACTTTTAAAGAGAGAATTTCAAACCCTCTAAACTCTTTCTTTAATTAGAAGAATTCCTCCAATGAGGGTGGGAAACCAAAACGAAATCAACCTATCCAAAAGAATTGCAGATACTGCAACACTTTTTTCAATCCCAACTACTAGGAAAAGGGCAGACTGAACAACCTCGCTAACTCCAATTCCCCCTGGGACTATACTAATCATGGCCATGGCCATTGAAGCCATTTTTACCAATAAAACCTTAACTAAGGAAACTCTCCACCCTATGCTTAAAAACACAAAATAAGTCCTAAGGATATCCAAACTCCAAAGCAGAAAGCTCCAAAGTAAGGGAATTATAACATCCTTTCGCTTATTGGCGATTCCTAATAATGTTTCCTTAAATTCCCGTATAGCAGATCTAACTTTTGCTTCCACAATTTCCCCATCCCCAAGTTTTTTTGGGAAAATTCTCTTGAAAATCCCCACAATTTTCATTATAATAACCAGCGCATATCTTTCTTTTAGGGAAAATATAAGAGTTATAGCGAGTATTAACATGATAAGAAGGGAGGAAAAGGCTAATACAGCAACTAAGATATTTTCCCTAAGTTTTAGAGCATAGAGAAGAGCAACAACCATGAAAGCCATTACTGGAATGACATCCAAAATTCTATCGGCCATTACTGTAGCTAAAACCCTAGGATAACTCTCATTCTTTCCCATACCTCTAGTTATATAAAAGGCCTTCACGGGTTCTCCTCCAGTCCTAGCTCCAGGGGTTAAGTTGTTGACAAATATTCCAACAAAAATACCGCCAAGAATTCGAATGAACGGAACTTTAATATTCGCCTTCTCCAAAAAAATTCTCCACCTCACGGCCCAAACAAGAACGGAAAGGCAATACATCAAGAAGGCAATTCCCAGGTAATTAAGATCAGCAGAAAAGAGCAATGTTAGAGTTTCTCTAATTCCTGCCCACCAAAGAAGAACTCCCAATAATCCAATCCCCGCTACCACAGTTACATATCTCTTCTTTATCTTCATATTTCTCTCACCTTTCTTAACTTTGCAATAAAGAACCCCTGAGTTAGATGTTTGTGTGGGTAGAATCTCTGAACCTCATCAATTCCTATTCCAGGAGAACCAATAAAGAGGCTCTGCTCTTCAAGCTTCATACCTTTTTTGAGCATAAACTTTACATTTCCTTCATTTTCCTCATAACTTAAAGTGCAAGTGGAATAAACTAATATCCCACCTTTTCTTAGACTTTTTATTGCAGCCCAGATAAATGCCCTTTGATATCTTGCAGTGGCCTCAATATCCTTTGGTGTTCTCAATTCCCAAAGCTTTGGCCTTACACCCAAAGCAGTACACGGAGCATCCAAAAGTATCTTATCTGCCTTAATTCCGAGCTCTGGAAGGTTTCGAGCATCCATCTGAATTAATTTTACGTTTTTTACTCCTAATCTTTTGAGATTTTCTTCCATCTTCTTTAATCTGTTCTTTGATTTGTCTATGGCTATTATCTCCCCCCTATTTTGAAGAAGCTGAGCTATATGAGATGTTTTACCCCCAGGAGCAGCGGCCATGTCTATTATAATTTCCTCTTCCTTAGGCTCTAAGACTCTAGAAGTCACCATTGATGGCAAACTCTGAGGATAGAAATAACCCTTCTCAAAAGATTTTAGCTCACTTAAGCTAGGCAGCTTAAATTTTGGGAGAGTTACTTCAACTGCTAACCCTCTAGTAGCTTCTATCATTTCCCTGTAGTCCATTTTCGCTATTCCAATTCCAACTAAAAGTCCTCTTGGGTCTCTAATTTGAACCATATCCCCTTCTTTTATTCCTTTCTCAGCCTTGAGAACGCCTGGAGCATAAAGCATGGCTCCTTGATAAACGCTCTCTGCTGCATACTTATTGGCAACCACTGTTGGCAGATTTGGATTGTAGTCGTCAGGAAAGTTCGGCCCCTCCCTTACAAAATACAAAGCTTCTTGAAGGTAGGGGCTCCTTCTTGGACGTAAGCCCTCCTTTCTTAGTTCTTCAATGAGCTTTTCCCGACTAATCTTTAGGGTATTAACCCTAATGTAGTAGTGTTCAACCGGCTCTCTAAGCCTTTTCATAATCTCTTCTGCTTCCTCCCCGAAAAGTTTCCGATAATATTCCTGAAGCTCTGGAGGAAATGCTTCTAAATAGCTCATAGCAAGTTGTACCTCCTTGCCAGCTCAATAAACCTCTTTATTTCTCTTTTAACTTCCTCCTTGTCGAAACCAAGATCAACCTCAAAGTTTATCATCTCCTCATCACTGTTTACTATCCTATCCCAAACTTCATCCCCTGATATGGGATGTTCAAAATTGTAGAAATCTTCCAGAAAGTTTTCAGCTCCATAAATGAAGAGTTTTTCGAAAGCTCTTATGACATCTTCTATGAACTCCTTTGATAGCTCTTCTTTTGGGAACGCAAAGACAAAGTAAAATCCTTGAGGAGTGGCCCCCACCTCCCCTCCAGGTTTAACGGCAAATGCTGGGTGAGGATATTTCATCTCCTCCCACTTTCCATCTATGTACAGGTAAGCATTAAAAACCTCGCTAACCTCCTCTACTGTAAACCCTTTTAACTCCTCTTTTAGCTCCTCTCTAAGCTCAAAAATGTCTCCCCAAATTCTATTTAACAATTCATGAACTTCCTTCAACATCATTACTAAAACCCCTCCCCTAGCTTAAAACTTTTTAACTTCCTTAAAAACTCTAAGAGGGTGAGAAAGGTTGAGTACTTTAATAACGGCAATCATGATAATCTTAGGATTCTGGGCCATTATCTCAATTTTAGGAGCTACAGTGCTCAAAGGAAAGGAAGGTGTTGAAATAGCACCCTTCCAGCTACTGTGGAGGACAAAGAAGTTTCTAAACTTCATAGACAATGTTGGTAGCAAACACAGAGGATTTTGGAAGTTTTATGGAGATTTAGGTATAATTGTTGGGTTTGTAGGGAGCATAGTCGTTTTTGCTTATTTTATTAAGCAGACCCTTCTGATATTATTCCCTCCAGCTCCTCAACAACCTCTCCCCTCCGTTCAATTGGTAATTCCAGGAATTACAATACCCTTGGGATATGGGCTCCTGGGTCTCGCTGTAGTTATAATAGTCCATGAGCTAAGCCACGGATTTCTTGCAAGAGCTGAAAATTTATCTCTAAAATCCGTTGGACTAGTCCTTTTCTTCGTGATACCTGGAGCTTTCGTTGAGCCAGATGAAGAAGAGTTAAAGAGAGCCCCCCTTAGGTCGAGGTTGAGAGTTTTTGGAGCAGGTTCTATGGCCAACATTATCACTGGGCTTGTGGCACTAATTTTAATGAGCGTTGTAGGCCTTGCATTTGTCCCAGGAGGTATAGTAGTTGGAGGAGTCATAAAAGATAGCCCAGCAGATGGAGTTTTAAAACCAGGAGATGTCATCGTGGAAATAAACGGTCATCCCGTGCCTACCCTAGAAGATTTTATAGAGGTAATGAACAAAACAAAACCTGAGGAAGTAATTACTCTTACAGTTCTAAGGGACAATGAGAGAATTAACATTTCCCTAAAGCTTAGTCAACATCCAGGAAATCCGGAGAAAGGATTCATAGGTATGTACCCAGGCCAAAACATAGATTCCAGAATAGGCCTCAAAACTCCCCTATTGGTTCTATTCCTGAGCTTATACTGGATATACGTACTAAACATTGGGATTGGACTAATGAACCTCTTCCCATTAATCCCTCTGGATGGAGGAAGAATGATTATGGATACTCTAAAAGAGTTCCTCCCCGAGAAACCAGCGAAGGTAATTGGATATTCTATTATGGGAATTGGGCTGATTCTATTGGGGATAAACATTGTTGTCGCAATTAGGGGGATGATATGATGATTCAGATAGCCATAGCGGGGTCAAGTGATAAAGAACCTCTCAAGACAGCCGTAGAAAAGGCAATTCGGTTTGCAAAAGCCCTCCCCATCGAGGAAGTAATCCTCCTAACTGGGGGAAGAGGGGGCATAATGGAAATCGTGAGTAGAGAGTTCTCAAAGAGGGGAGGAATAGTTGTAGGAATTCTCCCATATAGCGACAGAGGGAATGAATTCAACACCATTAGAATAAAAACAGGATTAAATCCAGTGGAAAGGAGTGGAGTACTTATAGAGTCCGCAGATGTTTTGGTAGTCCTTGGAGGAGGAGTTGGAACAATGATAGAGGCCCTCATGGCATACAACCTAGGAGTCCCAGTAATAGTCTTGACTAACACGGGATATGCAAGTGATAAACTCGAAAAATTGGCAGAGGATGGATATTTCGACCATAAGAAAATAGTAAAGATAACTTTTATAGATAATCCAGAGAAAGCGGCACAAAAAGCCGTTGAAATTGGGAGGGAAAGAAAATGAGGTTGATTTCCTTTGACGTATGGAACACTCTATTAGATTTAAACATAATGCTGGAGGAGTTCTCATACCAAATAAGCACTCTAGCTGGACTTTGTATAGCGGATGTTGTGGAGAAAGTCGTGGAAGTGAGAGAAGAATTCAAAAAGCTAAGGGCTCAAGAGAGTGAAGAACCTGGAAAGGCTCTATTTTTAACCCAAGAAAAATTAGCTGAAAAGCTGGGGGTTGATATTGAGGTAATTAGGAGAGCCGGAGCTAGAGCGACAATAAACGTTGACGAAAGAATTGTCCTAGAAGGTGCAAAAGAAGCATTGATGAAGGCTAGAGAAAATTTTGATACTGTTGTCGTGTTAGGAAATGTCATGTTCTGGCCTGGGGCTTACACAAGGGTAATATTGGAAAGATTTGGTCTAATGGAGTTTATAGACAGAACTTACTTTGCCGATGAGGTTGGCTCTTATAAGCCCAGGAGAGAGATGTTTGAGAAGCCCCTCAAAGACTTCAACGTAAAGGCAAAGGAAGCTCTTCACGTGGGTGATACTTATACGGAAGACTATGTTGGAGCAAGAAGGATTGGCATGGCCGCAGTGTGGATAAACACAGAAGGAAAAGAAATCAAGAAGTTAGAGGAGAGAGGATACGAGATTCCAAATATAAAATCACTTCCTGAGATCTTTAAAGAGCTCCTCTAATTTTTCTGACTAAATCTTCAAGCACCCCAAGGAAAATTTCTACTTCTTCTACTGAATTATAGACGTGGAACGATGCTCTAACAGTCCCATTTATTCCAAGCTTCTTCATTACTGGAAGAGCACAGTGATGGCCACTTCTAACCATAATTTTATGCTCGTCAAGAACTGCAGCAACATCGTGGGGATGGAGAGGAGGAACATTAAAGCTCACAACTCCTGCATGTTTGTCTAGATTCCTAGGTCCATACCATGGAATTTCGAGCTCATCTAACCCTTCTGTGGTTCTCTTTACTAGCTTTCTTTCCTGCTTCTCTATTTTCTCAATTCCAATCTTTTCTATGTACTTTATCCCCGCAGCCAATCCTATTGCTCCACCAATGTTTGGAGTACCTGCTTCAAATCTCTCCGGGGGCTCAGTCAACTTATAACAGCAGAGGTCAACGTCCTCTATCGTTCCTCCTCCTATCAATGGAGGGTCAAAGACATCGAAGTACTCTTCACTTATAAAAAGAACCCCAATTCCAGTAGGCCCCATTGGCCCCTTGTGTCCTGAAAATGCTAGAAAATCTGCATTAAGCTTCTTAACGTCAACTTCCATGTGTCCAACACTTTGTGCCGCGTCTACAACAAATATAGCCCCCTCCTCCTTTGCCATTCTTCCAAGTTCTTCAACTTCATGGATAACACCTAGGGCATTTGAAACATGTTGCACTGCTACTAGCTTGGCCCCTTTAATTTTCTTTTCCGCATCGCTTAAGTCCAAGTTACCCTCATCATCTCCCTCTATGAACTCAAGCTTCAATCCCAACTTTTTTGCTAACCTTTGCCACGGTAAGAGGTTTGAGTGGTGCTCATAGGGTGTAGTCACGATTTTGTCCCCTTTTTTGAAGGTATGCTCAAGTCCCAGGGCCACCAAGTTTAAACTTTCGCTCGTATTTTTTGTAAAAACAATCTCCTCAAACTTCGCATTTATGAAATCAGCAACAACCTTTCTTGACTCCTCATATTTCTGGGTAGCCATCTGGGAAAGCCTATGTACTCCACGATGAACGTTAGCCCTATATTTTAAGTAATATTCATCCATCGCTTCAATAACTGGTTTTGGAGTTAGAGAGGTGGCAGTGTTGTCAAAATATATCACTTCCTGGGTCAAGGGAATATCCTTTCTAACATCGTCGGGAATCTTCATGCTAACCACCTTGAAAAAATTTTCATCAAATTTAATAATCGTTTCTGGACAATTATGTGGAATTTTTGTTCTGAAAATGGAACAAAACATTTTAAAAATGGAACATCACATTTTCAGGGGGATAACAATGAAAGCTAATGCAAGAGAGATAGCGTTTACAGCTATAATGACAGCTTTGGCCCTAGTGTTCCAAGTGCTTCCCCTAAAAGTCAGGACTCCCTGGGGAATGAGCATAGATTTAGTTGCCGTTCCAGTGGTGTTGCTATACTTATTGTTTGGATTTAGGACTTCAATGCTAGGACTAGTAGCAGTGACTTTCGGCCTCATGATAATCTCTGGCCCCAACTCCCTGGGAATAGGCCCAATAATGAAGTTCTTTGCAACTCTTTCAGTTTTAATCGGGTTAATATTTGCAGAGAAAGTTGATCCAGAGAGAACAATCAAGTACCTCTTAGCAGGATTTGTAGTTGCAAGCGTGATAAGAAGCGTGCTTATGATACTTCTCAATTACTACTTTGCCCTCCCAATATACCTAAAATTCGTGCTTGGATATGACATAACCTCTGGACAAGAGATAATAAGGATAGTGGAAGAGATGATGCACATGCCATTCTGGCTAGCAATTGCACTACCCAATACCATACAAACAGCTGTAGATGTGTTCGTAGCGTATTTAGTTGTGGGAAGAGTGAAAAAGATAATTTTCTAACATTACTTCATTCTTTTAATTTTATTTTCTTCGTTCAACTGGAACACCGATGTTGAAATCTCCTCAAGTAACTTAAGAGCTGCTGGTGAGTGAGACTCCACAACGTCCCTATTCACAAAGTAAATTGCAACTCTATTCTCATTTCCTACATATGTAGAGATCTCTTTAAGCAATCTCAAGTTTTCTAGAAGATTTCCTAAAAGAATAAGCTTGTGAACTCCTAATACCGGGTTTATTATGGGTGGATTAACTTCTTTAATTATTTTGGTATATTCTCTCGCTTCTATAACATACTTCCCTACCTCTAACTTTCCAAGAAGATTTCCAATAACCTCATTACCCCCGGCCTTTATCACGTAAACTTTGTCAAAAACGGTCAAGTCATATCCCCAAACTTTAAGCTTATTGTAGTATTCAAAGAGGGTATCCAAGATATCATCAATAACCACGGGCATCCTCGACTCTTTGATTATCCCATAAAAAAGAAGTTCGGGCTTTGAATATGAAGAATGCTCAACTAAAACTGTTTCCCCTAACTTAAGCTGTGAAATGAATTCATTAATTTCCATTCTATCACCTCTCTTACGTATTTTTTCATCCCTACTTAAGAATATTTCCCTTAAACTATTTTAAGATTCGTTGCAATTTTTGGAAAAATTGCGCCACTTATCTCCTCCACTCTTTTTCCAACTTCCAAAATGTTATTTAACATTGCAAATATATTTCCGATAAGCATATTATCTTTGAATCCCATCACCTCCCCATCCTTAATTATGTATCCAAGTCCAATATTTAGGGAAAAGTCTCCAGAAACCGGATTTGCAGTATGCTCACCATACACCCTCCTTATAAAAACTCCCTCCTCAGGCTCAGTATTTCCTGGAGGTATTACAAGGTTACTTGTTCCAATCCCAGGGAGAGAAGAAAAGCTCCTCATAGCATTTCCCCCAGTAATTCCAAGGAGTCTTCCATACTTCTCGTCTGCAAGGAAAGAGCTAACGAGGCCGTCTTTAATTAAATATTTTTTAATTCCAGGATTGCCTTCCCCATCAAAGCTAAAGCTAGAAACTCCGCCTTCAATTGTTGGATCGTCAATGAGACTAAAGTTCTCTTTGGAAACCCTCTCACCAAGGCTTGAAAATCTACTTCTCTTATAGTATACGTTTTTAGCTGAAAAGTTTGGAATTAAAATTGACAGAATAGATAATAGAGCTTTCGGTTCTAAAATAATCTCCCCTTCATAGCTTTCCAGCCTTTTAGCTTTAGAGCTTAGCTCAAACTCCCACAGAGCTTTCCTTCTTACTTCTTCCACAACATCATCAATTTTCGGCATTAATCTGAATGTTTTTTCTTCCCCTCCAATTCCCTTATTTTTCTTAAAGACCTCAAGGAAAATTCCAAGGTACGTATAATCCTCCCTGAGATTAATTCCATTGGAATTAACTACATCTCTCTCCCCCTCTCCAAATCCTATTGACCCCTGGGAATTTGCCTCGACGTCTACAAGGAAAAGCAGATGTTCAATAATATCCTCCACGGTTAAATTCGCTATTCTCTTGTCGTAAATTTTCACAGCATTAACTTTTTTAGGAGTTGGAAGACCTGGGTGAGTTACCTTCCCAACCCTAGCCAGTTTAAGTGCTCTTTTAATCAGCATTTCAACGTCCTCTTTTGTTGGAGTCCCAGTAACATAAGAAAATCCTAAATGTCCCCCATAAATAACCCGTAATCCAATCCCACCTGAAATTGTGTGCTTTCCTATTTCAACTTCTACTTTTTCACGCTTTTTTGCTTTAACCGACGTTATCCAATACTTTTCAGCATAAATTTCCCATTCTATATTCAACTCTTCTAGCTTCTTGATTAGGTATTCGGGAATCATTGAAGACCACCTACAATTGCTTTCAATAAAACATGCGGCCCACCATCATCAACTGGAACCCATTGGCCCTTTCCACAGTATCCTGGAAATTCTATGCGTAAGTCATTTCCAATAGCTCTTATTTCTTTTAATATTTCAAGTATCTTCCCAGAAAGCGCAACATCTCTGAGCTGATGTTTAATTTCTCCATTTTCTATTAAATACCCCTCTTTTGCTCCAAATGTAAATGTGCCATTCACTATGTCAACTTCTCCACCCTTATCTCCCAGCATGTAAACTCCCCTCTTCATTTCTTCAATCATTTCCTCAAATTTCCAATCTCCCGGCTCTATGTAGGTGTTTGACATTCTAACAAGAGGTCTACTTCCATAATCTTCAGCCCGTCCATGACCATTAGGAGGCATTTCCAAGACCAAAGAACTTTCTCTATCAGTAAGAAAAGAATTAAGAATCCCGTTCTTTATTATTTCGACTCTCCCCCCAGGCTGGCCTTCATCATCATAGATATAAGATCCAAATTTTCCCTCCAGGGTGGGATCATCAACTACTGTCAGCTCTTCTACCCCTACTTTCTTTCCAAGTAGTCCCACAAAGATACTACTATTATCTTTAATCGCATCTCCTTCAGCAGCATGTCCTATGGCCTCATGAATAAAAACTCCCGCAAGCTCTGGATCTATCAATACGTCCATTTTTCCTGATGGAGGGGACTTCGCAGAAAGCAAACTCACTGCTTTTTCACTGATTTTCTTTGCCCAGGAGTAAACGTCATAACTTTTAATTATTTCGAACCCTCCAGTTCCTCCAACTGACTTCCAATAAGTTTGCATTATATCTCCTCTTCTAGCTACAGCTGAAAGCGTGAGAAGAACTCTCGGGATCTTCGTCATTATCTGGCTTCCTTCAGAACTCAAGTATAACTTTTCAACTATCTCTTCATAGTATGAAACCTTAACGCTCTTAATGTATTCTCTCTGCATTTCCTTAGCTAATTTCATCCCTAAATCTACCTTTTCCTCAAGAGAAATATCAAACAGAGGTAATCTTTCTTTTATCTCGGCCTTATCAACAATGGGATCCCCTTGGTAAATTGTAACGTTATAGTCAGAAAATTTAGACAACTTCATGGCGTTTTTAATTGCACTCTCGAACTCTTTAATATCGCTTGTTGAAGAAAACCCCCAACCTTTGCCTAGAGCTCTAACACCCATCCCTACTTCGGAATCTTGGCGAACTTTGCTCACTTCTAAATTCTCAACATCCACAGTGGAGAATGTGTATCTTTCAATTCTTATGTCGAAGAATTTCACACCATAACGTTCAGCATAAGCTTCCGCTGTTTTGATTATTTTGTCAACATCAATGTTCATCCTCCAGTCCCCCTTCTCCCTATAAAGAGAGAACTTAAAAAGTGTTCCAGCTAAAATTTTGTTAGGTGGTGCATATGGAGAAAAAGACTGGAACGACTACGGTAGGTATTAAGGTAAAAGACGGCGTTGTGCTTGCTGCTGACACTCAAGCCTCCCTTGATCACATGGTTGAGACACTTAACATAAAGAAGATCATCCCAATCACAGATAGAATAGCAATAACGACTGCTGGTAGCGTTGGAGATGTTCAAATGCTTGCTAGATACCTAGAGGCTGAAGCAAGATACTACTACTTCACCTGGGGTAGACCAATGACTACAAAGGCCATGGCGAACCTCTTGAGCAACATACTGAACGAAAACAGATGGTTCCCATATTTGGTTCAGATAATCATTGGAGGATACGTGGATGAACCAACAATAGCAAACCTAGATCCCTTTGGAGGCTTAATATTTGATGACTACACAGCAACAGGTTCCGGAACCCCCTTTGCAATTGCAGTTTTAGAAGAGGGATATAGAGAGGACTTAACTATAGAGGAGGCAAAAGAACTTGCAATTAGAGCGGTAAGAGCAGCTGGGAGAAGAGACGTCTACACCGGAAGCAAGAAGGTTCAAGTGGTCACAATAACTAAGGACGGCATGAAGGAAGAGTTTGTAGTATGAAGGTAAAAGGCTTCCTTATTTTTCTACTTCTTTTCCTGGGATTAAGCTCTCTTAATCCACCCGACATTATTCTTGAAAAAGCTAAATGGGTTAAGAGCGAAGTAGAGGCTATAAGAGGACTCTCTTTTGAGACAGAGCCTAAATTCATAATCATAACTAGGGAGGATGCAAAGCTACTCTTTGGGCCAGCGAAACCTAATGAGAGGCTTAAACTCTGGGAAAAAGTATACAAGTTGACTTTTATACTTCCTCCAGAGGCAAGCCTATTTAAAGAGGAAAAGGAAAGTAAAGCAGGGTGGATTGCTACAACAGTAGATAGCAAAGTCTACATTATCAGGGAAAATTTCATGGTCTCCGAAGATGTAAGCCTCAGAACTTTAGCTCATGAACTAGTCCATATCCTCCAAAAATCACTCAATGCAACTTATTCGGGCAAGACTTTGGACTCAACATTGGCCATGAGAGCCCTTATTGAGGGAGATGCAGATTTAGTTGCAGACATGTTCTGCATAAAAAACGGAATAAGGATATATAAGATAAGAAATGTCTCCAGAGAAGATCTCTATTGGAGTCTAAACGTTTTCCCCTACGTTTTTGGAGATTCTTTTGTCTCCTATCTTTATCAAAAGGGAGGGTGGAAGCTAGTGAATGAAGCGTACAAAAATCCTCCAAAAAGTACAAAGGTAGTAATGTTTCCCGAGCTATACCTCTCAAACTGGTCTCCAGTAGAAGTGAAAATTTCCTCTATCCCTGAAGAACCTCTCTTGGATGATACCTTGGGAGCATATTATGTTTTTCTTGTTTCTTGGAAGGTTTATAAGTGGAATGAAAGCATGGAAATAGCTAAAGGATGGGAGGGGGATAAAATTATACTCACAAAAGATTTCTTAGTTTGGGAGGTCAAATTCTCCGAAAAAGACACTGCTTGGATGTTTTACCTTGCTTTGAAAAAACTGGCAAATTCAACAAGGATTGCGAAGTACGAGATAAAGGTATTCAACTCCACTGTTCTCCTAGAGGCTCAGCTTGTACCTCCCTCATCATAAACATCAGATCGGATCCAGCTCCTCATCGCCCTAAATGTTTTTAACTCGTAATATATTTTTCCCTTAGGTGGATTAAGGTGTGTGGAATCATAGGCTACATAGGTCCCAGGAGGGCCAGTCCTATTCTAGTAGAGGGACTTAAAAGGCTTGAGTACAGGGGATATGATTCAGCGGGCATTGCTGTACTAAACGAGGGAAGAATTGAAATCAGAAAGGGTGCTGGAAAAATTGACGAGCTTGTAGGAAAGCTGAAGTTTCAAGAAATTCCCGGAAACATAGGAATTGGCCACACAAGATGGGCAACACATGGCGTTCCAAACGACATAAATGCCCATCCTCACACAGATTGTACTGGAAAAATAGTGGTAGTGCACAATGGAATAGTAGAGAATTTCCACGAGCTTAAAGAAGAGTTGCTAAAAAAAGGCCACGTATTTAGAAGCGACACAGATACTGAGCTAATTGCCCACTTAATAGAAGAGAACCTTAGAATAATAAAGAATTTTGAAGATGCATTTAGAATGGCCCTGCTTAGATTAAAAGGTTCTTATGCTCTAGTTGTTTTGTTTGCAGACGATCCGGAAAGGTTATACATAGCAAGGAAAGATAGCCCTTTAATAATTGGAATTGGAAATGGAGAGATGTTTGTAGCTAGCGACATTCCTGCATTTTTGGCGTATACAAACAAAGCTGTTTTCTTGGATGATGGAGAGTATGGTATTGTTTCGAGGTATGAGTTTATAGTCAAGGACATAGTAACAGGTTTCCCAAAGATAAAAGATGTAGTTACAATCTCATGGACATTAGAAATGGCTGAGAAAGGAGGATTTGATCATTTCATGCTTAAAGAAATTTATGAACAACCGAGGGCAATAAAAGACGCTATTTATGGAAACATAGAGGCAATTAAAGAGGTAGCTGAAGTTGTTTCTAACTATGACAAAATCATCATGATCGGAATGGGAACCTCTTATCATGCAGCCCTTGTAGGTAAATACCTTTTCCAAAGATTTACAAAAACCCCCGTGATAGTTGAAGAAGCCAGCGAGTTTAGGTATGAGTATGAGGACATAATAGACAAAGACACGCTAGTAGTGGCAATCACACAAAGTGGAGAGACTGCAGATACTGTAGCTGGGATTAAATTAGCCAAAAACAAGGGGGCAAAAGTCCTGGGAATTGTTAACGTTGTAGGAAGCCTAGCTACCAGGATAGCTGATATAACCCTCTATACCCACGCAGGACCAGAAATTGGCGTTGCGGCGACTAAAACATACACTACTCAGTTAATGGTTTTAACTTTGTTGGCGATGGAGTTGGGGAAGAAAATTGGAACTGATGTTAGCGAGATTGAGAATATTCTTCCCAGGCTGCCAGAGATTATTGATTCTGCATTAGGACTCAATGAAAAAATAAAGGGGATTGCAAAGAATATTTTACCCAAACACGATTTGTTCTACATTGGAAGAGGGATCAACGTTCCAACAGCATTAGAGGGAGCATTAAAGATTAAGGAGATAGCCTACGTTCATGCAGAGGGGTTATCGGCAGGAGAACTAAAGCATGGTCCCTTAGCCTTAATAGAAGAGGGAGTGCCAGTTATCTCCATAGCACCCAGCGGAAAAACGTTTGAAAAGATGCTTTCAAACATTGAAGAGGCTAAAGCCAGAGGAGGTTACATAATCTCCCTGGGGGATGACATTAGATTGTCTGAAATAAGCGACGAGTGGATTAGACTTCCAAAACTTCCAGAGGAGATCACTCCAATCGTTTATATTGTGCCATTGCAATTACTTGCCTATCATTTGGCAGTATTAAGGGGGAATAACCCCGACAGGCCTAGAAATTTAGCTAAGTCCGTAACCGTTGAATAGTGGGGGTGAAAAAGAATGGTGAAAACCCAAATAAAGGAGAAAAAGAAAGATGAAAAAGTTACTATTCCACTTCCTGGGAAGATAAAAACTGTTTTGGCCTTCCTAGTCGTTTTGGCATTTGCCGCATATGGATTTTACATTAGACATTTAACAGCCGGAAAGTATTTCTCAGATCCAGATACCTTCTACCATTTCGAAATTTATAAGCTAGTCCTCAAAGAGGGCCTTCCTAGGTATTACCCAATGGCAGATGCTCCATTTGGAAGTCTCATAGGAGAACCTCTTGGACTATACATCCTTCCAGCAATATTCTACAAAATAATCTCAATATTTGGGTACAATGAGCTAGAGGCATTTCTTCTTTGGCCCCCATTCGTAGGATTTCTCAGTGTTATAGGTGTTTACTTACTCGGAAGAAAAGTTCTGAACGAATGGGCAGGGATGTGGGGTGCTATAATTCTCTCAGTCCTCACGGCAAACTTTTCAAGAACATTCTCAGGCAACGCAAGAGGCGACGGCCCATTCATGATGTTGTTTACGTTTTCAGCAGTCCTAATGCTCTATTATCTAACCGAGGAAAATAAAAACAAGAAAATAATCTGGGGAACACTGTTTGTACTCTTGGCAGGAATATCAACTGCAGCATGGAACGGTTCACCATTTGGACTAATGGTTCTCCTTGGATTCGCATCGTTCCAGACAATAATCCTCTTTATTTTTGGAAAGATCAATGAGCTTAGAGAATTCATAAAGGAATACTACCCAGCATACCTGGGAATTTTAGCTATAAGCTACCTTCTAACGATCCCAGGAATTGGAAAAATAGGAGGATTTGTAAGATTTGCATTTGAGGTTTTCTTAGGGTTAGTTTTCTTAGCCATCGTCATGCTCTATGGAGGAAAATACTTGAACTATTCTGACAAGAAGCACAGGTTCGCAGTGGTTGCAGTTATAGTTATTGCGGGGTTCGCAGGAGCTTATATTTACGTTGGTCCAAAACTCTTCACTCTAATGGGTGGAGCTTATCAGTCAACGCAAGTTTATGAAACAGTACAGGAGCTCGCAAAAACTGATTGGGGAGATGTAAAAGTCTATTATGGAGTAGAAAAGCCAAACGGAATAGTCTTCTTCCTTGGATTAGTTGGAGCAATGATTGTTACAGCTAGGTACCTCTACAAATTATTTAAAGATGGAAGGCGCCCACACGAAGAGTTATTTGCAATAACTTTCTATGTAATGTCAATTTACCTCCTCTGGACAGCTGCTAGATTCCTATTCCTAGCGAGTTATGCGATAGCATTGATGTCAGGTGTCTTTGCAGGATACGTCCTAGAGACTGTAGAAAAGATGAAAGAGAGTATACCAATAAAAGCAGCACTAGGAGGAGTAATTGCTATTATGCTTCTTCTAATACCCTTAACTCATGGCCCACTCTTAGCTCAAAGCGCTAAAAGTATGAGAACAACCGAGATCGAGACTAGTGGATGGGAAGATGCGCTCAAATGGCTCAGAGAAAACACTCCAGAATATTCGACCGCAACCTCTTGGTGGGACTATGGATATTGGATAGAGTCAAGCCTCCTAGGACAGAGAAGGGCCAGTGCTGATGGTGGACATGCAAGAGATAGAGATCATATCTTAGCCCTATTTCTAGCCAGAGACGGTAACATTAGTGAAGTAGACTTTGAGAGTTGGGAGCTTAACTACTTCCTAGTTTACCTTAATGATTGGGCAAAGTTCAATGCAATCAGCTATCTAGGCGGGGCTATAACGAGGAGAGAATACAATGGAGATGAAAGTGGAAGAGGAGCCGTAACTACGCTACTTCCTCTCCCAAGGTATGGAGAGAAATACGTCAACCTCTATGCCAAAGTTATAGTTGATGTTTCAAACTCGAGCGTAAAGGTTACTGTAGGAGACAGAGAGTGTGATCCACTAATGGTTACGTTTACTCCAAGTGGAAAGACGATAAAAGGAACTGGAACCTGTAGTGATGGCAACGCCTTCCCATATGTTTTACACTTAACTCCAACAATTGGAGTACTTGCATACTACAAAGTAGCAACTGCAAACTTCATTAAGTTAGCCTTCGGTGTTCCAGCTTCAACAATTCCAGGATTCTCTGATAAGCTATTCTCAAACTTTGAGCCAGTGTATGAGTCAGGAAACGTAATAGTATATCGCTTCACACCATTTGGAATATACAAAATTGAGGAAAACATTAACGGAACTTGGAAGCAAGTTTATAACCTAACTCCTGGAAAACACGAGCTCAAACTGTACATTTCAGCATTCGGAAGAGACATCGAAAATGCAACGCTGTACATTTACGCCATAAACAACGAGAAGATCATAGAGAAAATTAAGATTGCCGAGATATCCCACATGGACTATCTAAATGAATACCCGATAGCAGTGAACGTAACCCTACCAAATGCTACAAGCTACAGGTTTGTACTAGTTCAAAAAGGCCCAATAGGTGTTCTTCTAGATGCACCAAAAGTCAATGGTGAGATAAGAAGTCCAACCAACATACTAAGGGAAGGAGAAAGTGGAGAAATAGAGCTTAAAGTTGGGGTTGATAAAGACTACACTGCCGATCTATACTTAAGGGCTACGTTCATATATTTAGTCAGAAAAAGTGGAAAGGATAACGAAGATTATGACGCAGCGTTTGAGCCCCAAATGGATGTTTTCTTTATCACAAAGATCGGAGAAAACATTCAACTTAAAGAAGGAGAGAATACAGTAAAGGTTAGGGCGGAGCTTCCAGAAGGAGTTATATCTAGCTACAAAGATGAACTACAGAGAAAATACGGAGACAAGTTGATAATCAGAGGAATAAGAGTAGAGCCAGTGTTCATAGCAGAAAAAGAGTACCTAATGCTCGAGGTCAGTGCATCGGCTCCTCATCACTAATCAGAGTGAGGGAAAAACTCATCATCCCCCATTTCTCTTTTCTATCACCCTTTAAATTATTTCGCAAATGTTATAACCAAAAAGGTATTTATGATGCCCGGGCCCGGTTCCCGCCCTCTCCGGGGAATCGTGAACCGGGGGTTCCGACCGGGCCCACAATGGGATGATGACCTTTTGCTTTACTGAACACATGATGACCACGCCCTTCGCTGACCTAAATATTTGACGAAATTTTGATTGAATATCTGACAACCGAATGATTTATATAAAGCTCCAAGAAGAGTGAGAAAAAGTCGGGTGATTCAAATGATCGAGAAAGTGTACTGTAGCGAGGTAAAACCAGAACTCGAAGGTAAGAAAGTCAAGCTCGCAGGTTGGGTTTACAGCAACATGAAAGTTGGGAAGAAAATATTCCTTTGGATTAGAGACTCTACTGGGATTGTTCAAACAGTGATTGCGAAAAATGTTGTAGGAGAAGAAGTTTTTGAAAAGGCAAAGAAATTGGGAAGAGAATCCAGTGTAATTGTGGAAGGAATAGTTAAGGCCGATGAAAGAGCCCCAGGAGGGGCAGAAGTTCGTGTAGAAAAACTTGAAGTAATTCAAGCTGTAAGTGAATTTCCAATCCCCGAAAATCCGGAGCAAGCGAGTCCAGAACTACTTCTCGATTACAGGCATCTTCACATAAGAACCCCAAAAGCTTCGGCCATAATGAAGGTAAAAGAAACCCTAATCATGGCCGCTAGGGAATGGTTACTAAAAGATGGATGGCACGAAGTATTCCCCCCAATATTAGTCACTGGGGCCGTTGAAGGAGGAGCAACACTGTTTAAGCTAAAGTACTTCGACAAGTATGCCTACCTAAGTCAATCCGCCCAACTTTACTTGGAAGCGGCCATATTTGGACTTGAAAAAGTTTGGTCACTAACTCCAAGCTTTAGAGCAGAAAAAAGCAGGACAAGAAGACATCTCACAGAGTTCTGGCACCTCGAGCTTGAGGCAGCATGGATGGATCTTTGGGATATAATGAAAGTAGAGGAAGAACTAGTAAGTTACATGGTTCAAAGAACGCTAGAACTAAGGAAGAAGGAAATAGAAATGTTTAGAGATGATTTGACAACTCTAAAGAACACAGAACCTCCTTTCCCAAGAATTAGTTATGATGAGGCCATAGACATTCTCCAATCTAAGGGGATTAACGTCCAATGGGGAGATGACCTCGGGGCAGACGAAGAAAGAGTTTTAACAGAAGAATTTGACAGGCCATTCTTCGTCTACGGTTACCCCAAGCAAATAAAGGCATTCTATATGAAAGAGGATCCCAATGATCCGAGAAAAGTTTTAGCCGCCGACATGCTGGCTCCAGAAGGATACGGAGAGATTATCGGAGGAAGTCAGAGAGAGGACGACTATGAGAAGTTACTCAACAGAATATTAGAGGAGGGGATGGATCCAAAAGATTACGAGTGGTATCTTGACCTTAGAAAATATGGCTCCGTACCTCACAGTGGATTTGGATTGGGAGTTGAGAGGCTAGTAGCCTGGGTTCTAAAGCTTGACCACATTAGATGGGCATCCCTCTTCCCAAGGACTCCAGCCAGGCTATACCCCTGAGGCGGGGTAAAGTTGAAAAAGCTCTTTACTTTATTTCTTCTTTGCTTATGATGACTACCGTACTCCTTCTTAAGGGCAGTTCTCCTTCCCATCCCTATGATCCCTCATCAGCTCGTATCCAAACGTAGGGTAAGTTAATAATAACCCAGGAGCCAATAGTTGGATAAGGTCATAACTCAAAGTCAAAGGCCCACTCGGGATAATGACCAGTTAAGCAGGCCATGCAAAGATCCTCTATTCCTACAGCTCTTTTAAGGCCTTCTATGCTCAAATAAGCTAAAGAATCAGCCCCGATCTCTCTTCTTATATCTTCCACAGTCCTCCATGCTGCAATAAGCTCGTGTCTGGTTGGAATGTCTATTCCCATATAACATGGATATCTAATTGGGGGAGAGGCTATCCTCACGTGAACTTCCTTAGCTCCAGCATCTCTAATCATCTTTACTATCCTCTTCATCGTCGTTCCTCTAACTATTGAATCATCAACTAAAACTACCCTTTTTCCGTCAATGACTTCCCTTACGGGAGAAAGCTTTAGCTTAACTTTGAGTCCCCTCCCACTAGGCATGATAAAAGTTCTCCCAATATAACGGTTCTTTATAAGTCCCTCCATATAAGGAATTCCACTTTCCTGGGCAAAGCCAAGAGCCGCTGTTCTTCCAGAGTCAGGAACAGCTATAACAACATCCCCATGGGCTGGGCTTTCTCTTGCCAATTCAACACCCATCCTATACCTTGCCAAGTAAACACTTACCCCCTCTATAGTACTATCGGGCCTTGCAAAGTAAATGTACTCAAAAACACAATGACTATGGGGAACTCTCTTCAGAACTTTGCTATAAACTTCCCCCTCTTCAACGACAAAAACTTCACCTGGGAGCACATCTCTAATCTCACTTGTAAACATTCTCAAGGCCGAGTCCTCTGAGGCGAAATAAAAACCATCTCCCTCCCCATAAGTTAAGGGTCTAAAACCAGCGGGATCTCTGGCCACGATTATTTTTCCATCAAAGAGAATTGCCACAGAATAAGCCCCTCGAACTTCATTAAAAACTTCTCCCATTGCTTTAAATTCATCTCCGAGCTCTCTGTAATGTTTCAAGAAGGCCACTCCAATTAGCTCTGTGTCTACCGTGGAGTTAAACTTGAAACCCTCTTTTTCGTACTTCTCTCTTAAGGGGAGATAATTTGTGAGAGTTCCATTGTGGGCTATTGCAAGCTTATAATTACAACATTCAACTTCAAGGGGTTGAACCTCCATAAGGGAGCCAAAAGTAGAATATCTTACATGTCCAATTGCAAGGCTTGCTTTTGAATCTATCCCCCCTCTAAAGACCTCAGACACAAGCCCAATTCCCTTTACCGTCTTGATACCGTTTTTCCAAAAACTAATTCCAGCCCCCTCCTGACCTCTATGCTGGAGTGATAGCAAAGAGTAATAAGCCTTCTCAGGAGCATTATCAACATTTGCTGCAAATATACCACATTTCTCTCTTATCATGTTTCCACCTCTCACTCTCTTTGACGTCTTCTTGTCTAAAAATGCTTAAAAGTATTGTGATTTTTACATAAAAATGGTGAAATGAATGGAGGTATATGAGGGCAAGGCCAAAAAGATGATACCACTCGATGAAGACAAGTTCATTATGGAGTTTAAAGATGACGCAACTGCCTTTGATGGTGTGAAAAAGGCCAGGTTTATAGGAAAAGGATGGCTAAATGCTCAAATTTCAGCGAAGCTCTTCAAGTTGCTTGAAGATCACGGAATAAAGACACACTTCATAGGGATAGCGGGAGGAAATAGGCTGATAGTTGAGAGACTCGAGATGTATCCTATTGAAGTAGTTGTGAGAAATGTTGTCGCTGGAAGCCTAAAGAAGAGATTACCTCTTCCCGAAGGGTATGAACTTCCAGAGCCTATAGTTGAATTGTACTACAAGAGCGATGAGCTCCACGACCCAATGATAAACTACTATCACGCAAAGATACTAGGAGTAAGTGAAGAAGAGATAAAGGAGATGGAAAGGATAGCTCTTAAAGTCAATGAAATCCTAAAAGAGTTCTTTAGGGAGAGAGGAATTATCCTAGTGGACTTTAAGCTAGAATTTGGAAAGAACAAGAAGGGAGAAATAGTATTGGCCGATGAAATAAGTCCAGATACATGCAGGTTCTGGGATGCAGAGACTAAAAGGAGTTTAGATAAAGACGTGTTTAGGTTTGACAAGGGGGATTTAATTGAAGCCTACAAGGAGCTTTATAAGAGATTAACAGGAGAAGAACCACAAATTTGATAATCCCCTTCCCCAACTTTTGTGGGGATAGTCCATGAAATATAAAATAGAACATAAGCCAAGCTTTTCTCTTTTAGAGGTCGAGCTAGATGCAGGAGAAAAAATTCAAGCAGAAGCAGGAGCAATGGTGTTCATGGACCCAACAGTGGAAATAGAAACCAAGGCCAAGGGGGGAATCTTAGGAGCGCTTAAGAGGTCTATTCTAGGAGGAGAAAGCTTCTTTGTAAACATCTTTAAAGGCCCGGGGAAAGTGGGATTTGCTCCAGGTTATCCTGGAGACATAATTGGATTGGAGGTAAATGGAAAGATATACGCCCAAAGCGGAGCTTTCATTGCAGCTTCAGAAAATATTGACATTGACGTGAAACTTGGAGGTATGAAGACATTTATGGGTAGAGAAGGGTTATTCCTACTGGAGTTAAGGGGAGAGGGCATTGCATTTCTCTCAAGTTACGGTGGAATACAAAAGGTGTCCTTAAAGGGAGAAAGCCTAATAGTAGATACAGGCCATTTAGTCGCCTTTACTGAAGGACTAGACTTCACAATTAAAACAATTGGTGGGCTAAAGAGTACTTTATTTGGTGGAGAGGGACTTGTTTTTGAGTTTAGAGGGACAGGGGACGTTTATATTCAAACTAGGAGCTTAGACGGATTTCTAAGCTGGCTATTGCCACACCTTCCAAAGTCCCGCTAGTAAAACCATATTCTATTCCCTTTAACTTTTATATATCCCAAGGTCTGCAACTCTTTTAGAAAGTCCTCAACTGCGTCCCTTTCAAAGTATATTCTCATCTCAGACTTTTCCCCTTCTAAGGACACAGGTTCTAGAGCAAGCAATATATCAAGCAGTTCATTCTTTCTGTTAACCTCCTTAGCTATGTTTAATATTAGCTCAGCCAATGTGCTCCTAGCAAGGCCCTCCAGGGTAGCTTTGGTAATAATATCATCCTCAGTGTAATCCTCTGCAATTTCAAGGGCTTTTTGGATTGCCTCAAAGTCCACCTCCATAACCTCAACATAATATTTCTTGGAAAGAAGAACCTCCGTAACTAACTTTCCACCTGCTTTTTCGAACTCTTCCACTCTCTCGTATATATCTTCCAAGGGAATACTAACTTCAAATTCCAGATCCTCAAGAGGAACGTCTTTAGCAAGCTTTAATTTCTCTCCAACGATTTCTATGGCATTAGCATTCTCAAGAGCCTCGAGAATCTCAACATATTCTTCATCTATTTCCTCAAAAGATAACTCCTTCTCTTTTAGCATTTCAATAAAAACCTTATAGAGGCTTTCCAGCTCCCTAAGTCTCTCCCGAACTTCTTCGAAAGGAAGCTCCATTAGCTTGGAAAATTTATCTTTAAAAACTATCGAGTTGCTTATCGCAATGTCCATTTCCTCTTTCGGTCTGTTCATGATCCCCGCTTTACTGAGAGCTTTTGAAAGTTCGTTCATGTGGTCTCGGGATGGAACCTCAATTCTCATTCCTCTTCACCTTCCCTTAATAGATATCCCAGGGGTCTTGGAGCAACGGTTATAGCCTCTTCAATTTCTTCTTTACTTAAGGCATCCTTATTAATGTATGCATACAAGACATATGCAACGACCTTCGGATCTCCTACCCCAGCAGTTTCAACAGCCCTAGCAAGTTCAACGTTCTCTAAAAGTTCATCCGCAATCCTTTGAATTTCTTCAAGGTTGTTAGATGTTATCGCCTCACCTATCCTTTTATACAACTTTGCCACTTTTCTATAGGAATTTATGCGCTCCATTATAGAAACTTCCTCCTCTCCCTTATTGTTGAAATGATTCAAAATTACCATTATGAATACAATTAAGAGCAATATGCCCACCAAACCGTATAGCATCCTGGGAATAATCAAAAACCCAAATCTTGCCTGAAGGAGCACTATGATGGATATCTGGGCTACTAAAACAACCAAGATTATATAAGGAGAATAACCATGCCTCGGCTTGAGCTTATCTTCGTATTTTTTGACCAAAGAAGATTGCCACTTAACCAAGTGATCTTCCAAGATATTTGCCCTCTCTTCAAATTTTCGGGCCTCTAATTCAAGCAGTTCTACAGTTTTCATCTAATTAACGTTGAAACATTTTTATAATAAGCTTTCCCCAAATTATCTATTGGGTGAGGGCATGCTAAAGATAGACTTATCTGGAAAGCTTGCATTTACCACGGCTTCAAGCAAGGGGATTGGATTTGGAGTGGCTAAAGTACTTGCCATGGCTGGAGCAGATGTGATAATTCTTTCCAGGAATGAAGAGAATCTAAAAAAGGCGAAAGAAAAAATAAAGGAAATTGCAGATGTAAGTGTTGAGTACATCGTGGCTGATTTAACTAAGAGAGAGGACTTAGAAAAGACAGTAAAAGAGATCGAAAATATAGGAGATCCAGACATATTCTTTTACTCCACCGGTGGCCCCAAACCTGGATATTTCATGGAGATGACAATGGAGGATTGGGAGGAGGCAGTTAAGCTACTATTATACCCAGCAGTGTATCTTACAAGGGCTCTAGTCCCAGGAATGGAGAAGAAAAAGTTTGGAAGGATAATATACTCGACGAGCGTAGCGATTAAAGAGCCAATTCCAAACATAGCCTTAAGCAACGTTGTGAGAATTTCCCTTGCGGGACTTGTAAGAACTTTGGCAAAGGAGCTAGGGCCGAAAGGCATAACTGTTAATGGAATTATGCCAGGAATAATAAGAACCGACAGAGTCATTCAATTGGCCCAGGATAAAGCAAGAAGAGAAGGAAAGAGTCTAGAAGAGGCCCTCCAAGACTATGCGAAACCCATTCCCCTGGGAAGACTTGGAGAACCAGAAGAAATAGGATATCTAGTAGCATTCCTTTCAAGCGAATTTGGGAGTTACATAAATGGAGCAATGATTCCCGTAGATGGAGGTAGACTAAACTCAGTATTCTAAGGAGGTGAAAATATGAGGAAGGATCAATTCTTTGCTGGAGTCATTGGCCCTATTATAGCTTACTTGGGGATTTTATCTGCAATCTACGTCCAAAGATCCTGGTGGAGGCTCACAGAGAATGCAATAAGTGATCTAGGAAAGATAGGTCTGCAATACAATTGGTTACTAAACGTTCCGTTGGTTATAACTGCCGCACTTCTAATTTACTACGGCATAGGTCTGCTTTCACACTTAACAACAAAGATAGAAAGAATAGGAGGGGTAATCTTCATTCTGGGAATAGTATTCTTAGCTTTGATAGGAATATTTCCCGAGGGAATGTCGCCCCACTACTACGTCAGCTGGGCCTTCTTCATAACAACAAGTATAGGAATGCTTATTACAGGAATAGGAATCGGACTTGCAAGAAACAAAACTATTCTTCATCTTACAGTTGGAATTTTTGTAGTTGGATGGATTTTGGGAATTATATCAATGAAAACATTCAAGGGGGTGGCAATACCAGAATTCATTGGAGCGATAAGTTTTACCCTATGGCACTACATAGTCCTACTAAAGATCGTGAAATCCTTAACGTAATTGAATTTCTTTCGTAAATTCTATTTTTTTGTCTAAGAAGAATTTTAAACGTATACATTTGTTCAAATAATGGGTGAAAAACTTGCCCATCTCAGGAGATATTGAAAAAAAGAAAATTACAACAGCTCATGGCCGTTACTACCTTCTCCGAATTTCAGCCCAGCGGAGAAAGAAGATATTCATAATACAAAATGTGAGAAGAATAAAAGGAATCAGGACAACTCCGATTAAAATAGAAAAAGCCCATATAACCAAGAAAGAAGCCCTAGCTATCCTAATTGGAACCCAAATAGGAGCTGGAGTGCTAGGCCTTCCCTATGCTGCTAGTAAAGTAGGATTAATTCTGGCAATTGGAGTTCTCCTTGGGGTCACATTGCTGATGATGGGAACAGCCCTCATAGTCCTGCAATTTTCAGCCAAAATGAAAGGAGCCCAAATGAGTACAATGTCGCAAGTAATTTTAGGACGAACGGGCGGAATTTTAATGTATATCAGCATATCATTAATGAGCTTTGGAGCCTTACTGGCTTATATTTCAGGAATGGGAAGTGTTATTTCAAGCCTTCTAAAAATTAATGAAACATTAGGGGCTTTACTCTTCTGGGTCCTAGCCTCAATCATAGTATATAAGGGAATAGAGGCGAGTGGAAAGACAGAGCTGATTCTCAGTTACATAATGCTAGCTCTCTTTATACTCGTAACGATCATGTTACTTCCCTATGTAAAGCTTGAGAATGGCCTATATTTTGAATCAAGTGGAATTTTAAGTATCCTAGGTGTTTCAATATTTGCACTGGGCAGTCATACAATAATTCCAGACATCTATAAATCTCTTGGAAGTTACAAAGAGACTAAGAGAGTAGTTATCCTAGGATTCGTAATACCAGCTACTATATATGCCACATTTATGAGCACTTTTCTCCTAACATTTGGAAAAGATACACCACAGATAGCAACCCAGGGGCTAGAAGAGTTATATGGAAAGATAGGGTGGATAGTTGGGAATTTAATTCCTTTACTTGCAATAACAACAAGTTATATTGGAATCTCTCTAGCCCAGCAGAGTAATACTATTGAATTCCTTAAGCTTAAAAAGCCCCTTGCCTGGAGCTTAACAGTAATTCCCCCTGCCTTAGTATACTTTGCGGGAGTAAAGAACTTCGCCGATGTTCTCGCATTTGCTGGGGATACTGGAGATCTAATGGCATTTATAGTGCTACCAATTTTAATGTGGATTGTCTCTAAGATAAAGAAAATCCGTTAACTTTATTTCTTCTTTTAAATTAAATTTAGAACTGGAGGGACAATAGGAAAATGGATGAAGTCGAGGAATATAGATACGAACCTAAGAGCGTTAAAGAACTCTTTATAGAAATGAAAAATACAGTGGAACTAATGATAGACCTCGCCTACGCTTCAGTTCTATTTGGGGACAAGGAAATGGCAGAAGAAGTCCTTGAGCTTGAAGAAAGAATTGATCTGTTAAATTATCAACTAATGAGTCATGCCGTTCTTGCAGCAAGGAACGTTAAGGAAGCAGAGCAAATTATCTCAATTCTTCAAATAGCAAATGCCATAGAAGACATTTCGAATGCCGCTGGAGATTTAGCTAAAATGGTCCTCGAGGGAATCGAGCTTCATCCAGTAATTAAGGAAGCAATAATAGAAGGAGAAGAGGTTATAGGAAGGATTATAGTGTCTCCAGATTCTATTCTGGTCGGAAGGACCCTAGGAGAGCTAGAATTAGCTACCAATACTGGAGTATGGATAATAGCAGCAAGGAGAGGGAAGAGATGGATATTTGGGCCAGACAAAGACTTCAGAATTAGAGCAGGAGATATATTGATTGGAAGAGGAACAAGAACCTCTATTGACCAACTAAAAGAAATTGGAAGAGGGGTTATAAGGGTGATTGGCAATGAAAGAGCTTGATGAAATTAGAAACTGCCTAATTGAGATGAAAAACATATCCTCACTAATGATAGACCTTGCACTTTCATCAGTAATGTACAATAGTGAGGAAATAGCAGAAGAAGTCTACCTTCTAGAAGAAAAGGTAGACGAATTAACATTAAAGGTGAAGAAGCTCGCACTGAAGGCAGCTAAGCAATTAGAAGACCCAGAAAGTATGCTAAGCGTAATAGAAATGGCCAACATTAATGAACAGATTAGTGATTCTGCATATGAGATAGCGGACATAGTTCTTAGGGACGTTGAGCCTCATCCCATAATAAGGAAAATAATGCACGATGTAGAGGAGGAGATTGGACGAGTAACAGTTCACTCAGGCTCTATCCTTATTGGAAAGAAGTTGAAAGAACTTAAACTTCCCTCAAAGATTGGAGTCAGGCTAATCGCAATAAAGAGAGGGAACAAGTACATCTACAATCCTTCCAGTGACGAAGTAATAAAAGAGGGAGACATCTTAATAGCTGTGGGGGCAGGTATTGACAAATTAAGAGAACTATCTAAGGCAGAGGAGGACGAAGAGGGAGAAGAACTCGACTAAATTCCCAGTTTATCTTTTATCTCAACAGGAAGCTCTTCAAGAATTTTATTTAATAGTTTAGCCAATTTGTAAATGTCTCTAGCTGATAGAGGTACTGATCTCCCATTTATCTCTAGAATGGCTGCTACATATTCCTCTGGACTAACTTCTTCTAATTCGTCAAGATGCTCTGATCTTCTTACCATCACATCGACTCTCCCCGACGATCCCAAATATTCGTACTCCTCAAGATTGATATCCGCCGGACAGTCTAACCTCTCAACGAAAGGCCTGATATCAAGAACTGGGGTGTTGTCGTATGCATCAATCCAACTTATGTAAAGCTTGTTTCTTTCAATTTTTTCAATAAAAACGGTGTAAAGACCAAAAGGATTCGGCCTTACAGGAGAGCGAGTAGCGAACACTCCCCTTATGGGATTTCTTTTGTCTCCTCTTGGATGAACCTTAAGTATTCTTCTCTTTTCCCAGGTATCACTTTTATGTAGCCAAGCTATCACCTTTATCCACATTCCCTCTTCAAGCCCTTCTAGTCCCTCCAAAAACTCATCTAGAATCTCAATGAAAACATCCCTGTCTGTCTTCCTTATATACCCTATGGGAACTACTTCCATTTTAAACACCCGTGAACCTTCCTTTCTCCATATCCTCTACAAGAACCTCAATGGAAGGATAGTTGTATAGTTCTCTTCCAGGCCTTTCGTTATAATATGGCCTATTACAGAACGGACACCCTTGAGTAAGAAATGCGGTATAAGGGACTTTATGTGGGATTCTAATTAAATTACCTGCGTCATCAAACTCAAAGTCTTCAACTTTAGCCCTTCCAGCCTTTATAAGGTAGTGAGCAGCCTGAATTTTCCTATATCTCTCTATTGGTGGAGAGGAAAGTTTCTCCAGAGCAGTTCCCTTAATTGGAGTGAAAGCAAACAGAGAGACACTGCCCCCTCTAGAATAGACCTCCTCTATGGTCCTTAGCAAATCAATATCCTTCTCACCAAGTCCTACTATTAGGTGCACAACTCCCCTGCCCTTTCCAAAAACTCTAACTGTTTCATCCAAAAACTTCCACATATCATCCCAGGAGTATCTCGAAATCTTTACCTTTTCATAAACTTCTTTACTCCCTGCATCAAGCCCTATCCCTATGTAATCAACACCATTGCTTTTAAGCTCCTCCAGAGTGCCTCTAGAAACTGGAGTTATTGAAATAGAGATTGGCTTGCCTAGCTCACTCAAAGCTTCAGTGATTTTAAGAACATCTTCAACTAGTTCTGGGTAATCTACTGTCTGAAGACATATTCTAGAGAAATTTCCTCTATGAAAATTCTTAATAACATCTTCAAGTTCAAAAACCGGCCAAGTTATTCGGGAAAGCTTCTCTATATCTGCCTTACTTGATCTAGCCTGGGGGCAAAATTTGCAATCATTAAGACATCTCCCATTGTGATACGTCATGAGATAAGCTGTAGTAGGGCTAGAGAGCATCTTGGCCTTAATTAGCCCCATGGCTATAGCCGTTCCATATGAAACTCTAACCTTCATTTCCTTCCCTCCTTAATAATGGGAAATGTACAGTTATAAGGGACACGAATGGGAGCAGAGCAATAAAGGGAAATATTCCCTCATACCCTCTAACTTCAGCAACAACTCCAAAGGCTAGTTGCCCCGATAACATTCCCAGGTCAAAGAACATCGTATAAATGCTCGAACCCATTGTTCTAATGTTTCCTGGGAGATTGGCCAATGCCATATATTGCAATGCAGGAATGAGGAGACCAAATCCTAATCCAGATACAACTCCAACTATAAAGGAGAATGGAGGATATTGATTAAAAGCCAATGCCAAGTATGAAGATCCCAAAATTAATATTCCCACTCTCGCAACTGGAATTGGACCCTTAATATCGGCAATCTTACCTCCAAAAACTCTCATTATAAAGCTTGCAATGCCCACAAACATCATGTACATCCCGAACACGCTCTGACCAAAACCAGAAACCTTGTAAAGAGCGGGTAGATAAGTTACAACACCAGAATAAGCCATGGATATCAAAAATAGGGAAACTGATGCCGAAACAAATGACCTCCTAAGTAATTCTCTATAATTACCTCTCTCTGATGCCTTTTCGCTCTTAACACTGCCTATTTCTCTCCATACTATCAAAACAAATAGTGATCCAATAAAAGAGAATATTCCACTGAAGATGAATGCACTAACAAATCCAAAATTATCAGATATAAACCCTCCAATTCCGGGACCCACTATATTCCCTAGAGAAAACATCATTCCTCTCCAGCCGAGCGATTCTCCCACTCTCCCTTTAGGTGCCAAGTCGACAGCTAATGCAAGAGAGGAGGGAAAGAAGATCCCCATTGCAAAACCGTGGACTGCTCTGCCCAAGGCAAATACCCATATATTTCCTAAAATATTAGATAGAACGTATAAAAGAACAGCTATTATCCCAATTATGTTTCCAATAAACATTGCATGGAACTTAAAACCCCTATCTCCCAGGTATCCACCAAGTGGTTTTGAGGAGAGGGAAACAATAGAAACAGTTCCAGCCACGATTCCTACTATGACGGGAGTGGCCCCTAATGTTATGGCATAAGGGGAAACTAACGGGTTAAGTATGCTTACCCCCAGGAAAAAGAATAGTGTGGAAAAGTTTAGATACCAAAGACTTTTAAGCATTACACCCCTGCCTCCGGTTCCTTCATGCCTTCCTTCATAAATGCGTAACTCATGTGTTTTGTATTCTTAGCAAAGCCAACATTCCCATTAGAGTCAACCATGATTATTCCCATTGTATCAGGCCCAAAGTACTTTGTAGCTAATCTTATTGCTGCTTCACTTGCAGCTTGAGCATCCAAACCGAGCCTTACGAAGTCAGTTGCTGTTTTCGCTAAGCTTAGCTTAATTGCAACCTCCCCCAAACCAGTACATGAAGCCCCAGCAACCTCATTTGCATACGTTCCAGCCCCGATTATAGGAGTATCCCCTACCCTACCAAACATCTTAAGGAATACTCCCCCAGTTGAAGTTCCAGCTACTATCTCCTCCCCATCAAAGGCTACAGCTCCTACGGTACTCCTTAAGACTTCTGGATATTCCTTTATAAGCTCACTTAACTTTTTCCAGTGGCGTATTTCTCCAGTTTCAAGTAGTTTTTTCCTCAACTCCTCCCACTGTTTTCTTCTCTCTTCTGTTGTGGGATCGTATTCAGGAAAACCCATTAGCCTTGCAAATTTAACAGCTCCTTCTCCAATAAGTAATACATGATCAGTCTTTTCCATAACTTTTCTTGCCACACTAATTGGGTTTTTCACTCCCCATATCCCTGCAACAGCACCAGCATCCAATGTTTTTCCTCTCATTATTGCAGCGTCCATCTCTACTTTTCCATCTAAGGTCAAAACGCTTCCTGTACCAGCATTAAAGAGAGGATTGTCCTCAAGAACTTTTACGGCTTCTTCAACAGCATCAAGGGCAGAACCCTTTTTCAGTTCTCTCCAACCGGTTAAAACTGCCTCCCTAACTCCCTCGATGATCTTTGGAATCCTCTCCTCTTTTCTAATTGTTCCCGCTCCGCCATGGACAATAATAGCTACCATGCATCCTCCCCGTATTTAACAAAATTGAAAGGTTAAAAAAGTTATGGAAACGTTAACTTATCGCCATATTGATTATAGTCTCTCCTATGTTTTCGAGGTATTCCAGAATTCTTCTGTAACTGTCCATGGCGACTGACTCTCTATAATTTATTTTCTTTGCCTCCTCACTCAACTCCAGCATCAGCTTGTCTAACCTTTCAAGGTTTTTTCTCTCTATTTCTCTAATAACTTGAACAAACTTCTCCTTTAGATACCCAACGTCTATCTTCCCAGGATTTTCGGCTATTCTAATTATGTGGTCACCAATCCTCTCAATGTTTCTGGCTATCAGAAGAATTCCAATCAAATCAAAAGTTCTTTTAATTATTGTCTCTTCTTTAAAACTTCCCTTCCTCAAGAGTATTCTATTTACAGTTCTAATCATTAGGAAATAAAATCTATCAAGTTCGTTTTCCAAGTCATTAAGATCTCTTAACAACTCTTCTCTGGCTTCCTGGGAGTTTATAATCCCATACAAATCCTCAAACATTGAAATTATAATTGACTTCATTCTACTTAAAATCTCCCCAAAGCTTATCTCCTCTTCATCAAGCAAGCTTTTTGCAACTATCTTTTGGGGTTCCTCAGATATTATCTCAACCCCAGGAAGGCTCTGAAGAATTTTTCTAACGTATACCTTGTATATCGGAAGCTCTTTATTAATAATTATCTCAATAGTATCATAACCCTGAATATATGCGGAGATTACAAGCCTAATAGCCATATCCGGGGAAAATTTTTCTGTGATCTCTATAGTTTTAGTTTCCTCTTCTTCCTTTGGTTTCCCTGGGAATATTGTTATGCTTCCATCTGGATTAAAAACCAAGGAAACTAAGTCCCCCTGCTTCAGCCCATGCTCTCTTATCCATGCTTTGGGAAGGGAAACTATGTATGAACTCCTTCCTGTAAACTGAATTTTTCTAAACTCCATAGATATTCCCCATCTATAATCTACTACTCTCCGTATATATAGTTCCTATTCGATAAACTTATAAACGCTTTGACATGCATATCCTCACATGCAGAAAGATGCCCCATTGCTAATTATAGCAAACGCAGTTGGACAGATGTTTCTCCAATTTTCCTGGTTCATAATGCCCTTCTATCTAAAAGTATTAGGATATGGAATGACTGAGATAGGAACATTTTTCTCAATACAGACTCTAACAGGGGGAATATTCTTTCTTCTTGCTGGACAACTAAGTTTGAAGATAGGACACAAAAGATCACTAATCATTGCTTTCCTCTTTGGGGCACTTGGAAGAACTCTCCAAGTCTTAGCTCCTAACTTCTACGTTTTAGCCCTGGGTTTCTTTTTCGTTGGGATAAATATGGGACTCAGAGATCCAAATTATTCAGCACTTTTAAGTGAGAAAGTAGCGAGCGAAGAAGAGAGACATAAGATATTTTCCTACTCATTTGGTCTCGGAACACTTGCAAATTCTTTAGGCGTTCTAGTTGCCGGTTACCTCCCAGGCCACCTAGTAGAGAGAGGATTCCCCAGTGAACTTGCTTATAGAGCTGTCGTAGCTCTCGCATTAATTCAATTCGCAATAGTTCTGCCAATATTAATTATTGTAAAAGATGTGCCAATAAAGAAACCCGCTATAGAATGGAGAAGGGAATTGGTAGTTAAAATACTGAAGTTCTCCCTTCCGAGCGCAATTATTGGCCTAGGAGCGGGGATAACAATACCCTTCATGAGCTTATACTTTAATGTGAGATTTGGAGTTGATATTAGAAGCATTAGCTGGATATTTTTTGGTCAGCAACTAATCATGGGACTTGGCTCATTTGTACTTCCAGGGATCATTAAGAAATTAGGCCCAGTAAAGGTTATTACTTATTTCCAATGGGGTGCAGCGATGTTATTTCTAATTTTTCCATCAATCCCCACTTTTATAATTTCGGCAATAGTCTATGTCGTGAGATCAATTCTTATGAACATAGTTTGGCCTGTGAATGACTCATTTATGATGGGATTCTTTAAAACAGAGGAAAAAGCAACAGCTGCTGGAATAAGAAGGGCATTTTCAACTTTTATGCGCTCCCTGGGCAACTACATAGGTGGGATCCTGTTCGCAATATCCCTAAATTATCCATTCTATGCAACAGCCCTCCTTTACATCCTTGCAACCGGAATCTTCTATACCTTCTTTATACATCACAACAAACATGCTTAGCAAGCTCTCTTCCTCTTTCAAACGCCTTAAAATTAATCTCCCACAATTTTTCCCTTAAAGTTAGCCTTATACCTTCAATTATGCTTTCCTTTTTTAATGGTAAAAGACCCTTTCCCTGCGCATATCCGAGCATTAGAACTCCAGTAGTTCTTGGATTTATTAAATCGGCCTCCTTTTGGAAGTTCATCATTTCAACTCTGCATATTTTTTCAAGTGCTTCCTTTATTTCCTCCAGGCTAGGGTATTTTTCCTTTCCAACAAGTGTCGTGGCTGTGTGGATGGGATAGGCATTCACAATAGCATAACTTCCCTTTCCTAAAAATGCCGCATTTCTAAGAGCTTCCACAGGCTCAAGGGCCAACATTAGGTTGGCCTTTCCCTCTTCTATTAGAGGAGAATACACGCTATCACCAAATCGGAGATAGCTTAGCACACTTCCATAGCGTTGGCTCATTCCCAGGGTTTCTCCAATTCTAACCCTATAGCCCTCAACCATTGCAGCACTTCCGATTATCCTTGAAAGAGTGAGTCCCCCTTGCCCTCCAACACCAGCAATTATTATGTTAAACTCCATTCTATCACCAAGCTATAGTGCCCTACTGGGAATTTATTTCTTTCGGCTAAACTCGAATTTGGAGAAAATACTAGAACAAAACCTCGAACTCTAACTTTAAAAGTGCCCATTCTGTTTTTTCGAACACTTCAGGATTTGCTGTTATTATAAGGTAACCTCCATAATAGACTGCCAAATCCTTGGCATGAAGAAGCAGGTCAACCGTTTCTTTGAATCCCAAATTCGCAACAAGATAAGCAACGTTCTGAATAAAGACTACTCCTTTCTTTCCTTCTTTTGTCACCTTTTCAAAGAAACTTTCGATGTCCTTCTTTAGAACATGTGTTTCGGTAGGAGATATAGTATTCGGAGCATTTACCTTTGCAATCCATGTTATTTCTACATTGGGATTTTCTCCAATTAGTCTCCTAAAAATTTCAGGATTTTCCCTAACAAATAGTTTTAGTTTTTTATTCTCATCTATAAGGTCTAGAATCAAGTATTTCCCCACAGATTCGTTAGTTATCAGGTAAGCTCCCGACTTCAAAGATTCTGGCAACATTTCTCTGTCTCTAAAGGTTTTAACTAGCTCGTATACAGCTTTTATTTCCTCATAATGATTCTGCTCGATGGAGGCTAGCTCATTAGCTACCATTCTAACCCCTTCATTCTCTGCCACTTGAGATAACAATACATAGGTTCTTTTTGCGAATAGCTCACTCTCCATACAATATCTCAATCCCTCAAGGTAATCTTCAATGGACTCAAATTTTGATATGAATGGAACAACTTCAACAGGAGGAACATCAACTTTTACAGGCTCTTCCCCTGGGAAATATTTGGAAAAGAGCTTTCTTAGTAGCAGCTCATGAACTTTACTCTCCTCACTCATTCTCCTAAAAAGAGCCTTAACACTTGGTCTGCTAACCTTTTCAGCTAAATCTGCATAAAACTTAGCCTCTTCTTCCTCATTAAAAATCGCATAGCTCAAAAGTTCCTTGACACTCTTATTTTTAAGTCGTCCAACAATTTCTTTCGTTAACTTTTTTAAATCATTCTCCATCATAATCACTCCGCTATTATTGTAATTCCTTAAGTTTAAAATACTTTTAGGTAGATTTACATTACGATGGGATTCAAAGAATACTACAGAGCATTCCCTACATACACAAAAATTGAATCTAAAGAATACAAGGGTAGAGTTGAAACTCTGGGACCAATTTTAATAAAGTATATGAACAAGAACAGAGGAAAGGTTCTAGATTTGGCCTGTGGAGTGGGAGGGTTCTCATTCTTTTTGGAGGATCTAGGGTTTGATGTAGTAGGACTTGACAATAACCCTGAGATGATAGAAGCTGCAAAAAGGTATGCCGAAAAAAGGAGTTCAAAAGTTAACTTCGTTGTAGGGGATGCAAAAAACCTCCCATTTGAAAATAACAGTTTTGATTATGTGATCTTTATAGACAGCATATTCCACTTTACCCCATCTGAACTCAACCAAGTGTTCAAAGAAGTTAAACGTGTCATAAAACCCGAAGGAAGATTTCTGATATATTTTACCGATTTAAGGGAGCTCTTGCCAAATTTAAAAGAAAGATTAGTTATAGGAGAGAAGTATTGGGTTAACAGAATAACCACTGATACCTCCGAGAGAATCGCCACAATTGAATTCAAAAGTGAAGACGACGAATTCAGAGTAGAATTCAACATCTGGGGAAAAACAGGTGTTGAGCTATTGGCAAAACTTTACTTCACAAAAGAAGCTGAAGAAAAGGTAGGGGGATATTCATACCTCATCGTTTATAATCCCAAGTAAGATTTCTCTATGGTTGCCAAACGCTTCAATAATCCTTACTGAGCCTGCTGCATTCAGGAAATTTTCAAGCTCCTCCCAAATCTCCGGAGTTATAGGAAGATCTAAAGGCCTTGGTTCGTAATAGTCTACCCCTTTAACCAGTGAAGTTGCGAAATACCATAACGTCTTGCGTACTTTTCTTCCCTTAACTTCAGAAAAGCTAAATCCCTTACAATTGAAGGCAGAGTGAAGAACCACTATAAGACTTACCTTAACTCCTTTTCCCAAAATCTCTGCTCTCTTTGGATCCTCAACACTCTTTATTCTATACCCACTTCTAGTGACTTCATCATAAGGAAGTTTCACTCCATAAATTTCCTCTATTACAGGATCATAAACAAGAACACTTGTCCCACCAGTTATGTAAAGTTTTCCATTCCTGACTTCCACAACTGTATTTTCCGTGCTAAGAACTGGGAAGCCTTCAGCCAAAGCTAGGGAGGATAATGTACTCTTTCCACTGTGCGGATATCCCAAAAACAGTATCCCCTCGTTATCCTTTAGAATGGAAGCAGAGTCTGTCAGAAATATCTTTCCAAGTTTTGCACCGGCCCTAGCAACGGCCTGAAGTAGGAAAAACACTGGGGACTCATTTTCATAAGCTTTAGGGGGTGGAGATTCTATGATGTATTCATCAACTCCATGATTATCATACAAAGCTCCAAAAACTCGAAATGATTTGCCCTTTCTTCTCTTAATTACAACATTAACAGTACTTTTCCTCATGGAGACATCTGGTAAGTATCTTTTAGAAAAAGTGGAGAGAAAAGCATCCTCAAACCCATCATCTAAATCTCCCCTAATTTCAACCCCAATTCCCGCAACATTCAACATAAAATTCACCCTTCTAACCTAAGCCTTCTAACTACAAACTCCCTATCCAATGCAGCTAAGAAATTAGCTAGCTTTGGCCCTCTATCTTTACCTATGAATAGTTTGTACAATGTGGAAAACCACACTTTGCTCGGAATATTCCTCTTCTTGGCAACCTCAAATAGGATGTTGTTAAGCTCATCAACGGCAAAGTCTTCATGCGATTCGAGCCACTCTGCAACTTCAAGCATAGCTTCCCTAATAGTTGGATCAACTTCTGAAACTCCAGGAACGCTGAGAATCTTAAATTTAACTTCTTCTGGTGCATACTTCTCAACCCAATTTTTGGCCAGTTTTATCCTAAGCTTAATTCTATCTATGTCCTCTTGGGTGAGATTCTCAGGAACATGCCCCTGCTTTACCAATGTGAAAATTATATCCTCAATAGAGAGATGGGGCAATTGAACGAGTACAGCTAAGAATCTAAATGGAGCTTGAGCTACTAACCTTTTTGGCTTTTTAGGGACAGAGAGTTCATAAGTTCTCTTGAGCTCCTCTTCATCCCCCTTTCCTTTTTCAATTCCAAAGTATATCCTCTCAACCCTATCGAATTCGTCGTACAAATTCAAAAGACCTAGACCAAGGTCTATCCTTATCTCCTTGTTTGGCCTGTGCTTAGCATATATAAACCTCACAAGCCCAGGTTCAAGGACTTCATATAAGTCAGATAATAGAATTACGTTACCCTTACTTCCGCTCATTTTTCCCTTCTGTCCCTTAATTCCGACGAACTCATACATTAACGTTAGTGGGGCTTCTTTTCCATAGACTTCCCTAATAATTTCTTTTCCCGTATCATAGCTTGAACCAGCAGCCAAGTGATCTTTTCCTGCAGGCTCAAAATCAACCCCAAAATGTGCCCATCTCATTGGCCAATCAACACGCCACCTAAGCTTTACATTGCCATCCCTTATATCTGTCCACCCTTCATGACCTTCAGGACATCTATACTTCACTCCCCACTCCCCATCCCAATCTATTATCTCACTTTCCTTTCTGTGTTCTGGACAATACACCATAGCAGGCCACCAATTTTCTGGAAGAGGAGGTTGCTTAGCAACTTCCCTATATTTGTTAAGTATGGCCATTATCTTCCCCTTAGCCTCAAAGGCCTTCCTAATTTCCTCTGCATATTCCCCCTTCTTGTAGAGCTCACTAGCCCTCAAGAACTCTACATCCATCTCAAGCTTCGCAACCTCTTCCTCAAATAATCCCATAAAATGCTCAGCATAGCTATCGTGACATCCCCAGGGGTCAGGGACTTCACTAACCGGCATTCCTAAGTACTCTTCCCACTCCTGAGGAACATTCTTGGGAACTTTTCTAAAACGATCATAATCATCCCACATGTGAATGTGTCTAACATTGTATCCTCTATCTCTCAATGCATGCCCAACAATGTAAGCAGTGAAAAGCTCCCTAAAATTTCCTACGTGAACGTAACCACTGGGAGTTATACCACTCTCAACCACATATTCCTCCTTCTCCCCTCTCTCCTTAATGATCTTTTCAGCCATGTAGTCAGCCCAGTGAACCATTTTTCACCACCACAGGTAGCTGGGAGAACATCATTTTAAGGTTACGGTCAACAACCTATAGTTAAGAAAAACAGTTTTTAAGCTTCACATCTTTTAATTTCTTGGTGGAAATACATGCTAGAGACTGTGGCAGGAGTTACAATTGGAGCCTCTTGCATAATACTCACGATAGCTTTAACAAAGAAACTCGGCCCAGAGTGGGCATGGATAAATAGAAAGCTTATACATCTTAGCATCATACCCGCAGCGTTATTCTTCTACTACGGAATAATTCCAAGAGAAATTTTTAGTCCAGCGGCAGCTCTCTTTGGAATTGCCCAACTACTCGCTCACGTTAAAAACAGAGAGTTAAATTGGTATCAGTTAAAGCAAAACTATGGAGAGGTGTTCTTTGCATTTTCGGCATCATTCATAACATTTGTATTCCCTAGAGACTATGCATCTGCCCTACTTCTCGTCATGGCGATAAGCGATGGGGTTACTGGAATCATAAGACACTATTACTTCAAACGAAACGGCTTCAATGTGAAACTCAAGAAACACTGGACGGGAAGCTTGGGATATATAATAACTGCCATCATAATTGCAGTGGCATTCTTAGATGGAAATATAATAGAAAAAGTGGGATGGGCATTCATACTCATGCTCGCTGAATATCAGCCATGGATAGATGACAACCTTGCTGTGCCCCTTGTCGGTTCAGCGCTATACTTCCTCTACTGAACCCACCTTACCTTGAGACTATCCTTTTTTACCTTGTTGAACTCCTCAACAATGGCCTTACCAGTTCTCTCCATAAACTCTTCGATATCTGTTATGCCAAGCTCCCTAAGTCCTATTGCATCAACACCCTCTGGAACCCCCTTAGCCTCAACGTTTATGCCAATATGTATCTTCACGCTGACTGGAGAAATTGTAGCGATTGAGATGCTAAGCTTTTTCCCGTTAACGTAGATATCATCTCCCTTCCTCTCCGTCTTAATCCCGTACTCATTAAGAACTTCGCAAAGTTTAGCTATGAAGAGCTTCTGGAGAGTTGATGCAAAAAGAGTGTTAACTAAGTCAAAGACCTCGATGATGTAGTGCACCATGTCATCACTCTTAATTTCATTGTGCAGTCTTAGGTCCTCAATGTCAACCATCTCCTCAATCTTTACATTGCATCCTCCTCTAAAAACAACTAAAGAATTTCCCAGGAGGCCAAAGTTTCTGTAGGCCCAATGGCTTCTAATTGCTGACCCATCATACTCAATTCTTCTATCCTTCACTACAAGCAATTCCATCAACATCACCAGAGCTCTATCCTGGCAACACCACTAAAGTCCTCGCTCTCAAGCTCAAATGAAACTATGCCAGAGAATGTCCTAAGGTCAATGACGTTTCTTCCCTTCTTAATGTCGAACTCCTCAACGTCTGCATCTCTAAGAGGAAGGGCCAAATCATACTCGTAAACCTTTAGGCGGTTGTCCCTTGAAGCCTTAATTATAAGTCTCGCATTATCGTATCCATCCAAAGGAATCCCACCAAAGACCCCTGCCCCCATTCTCTTGCCTTCACTTGGAAAAGCCAGTGGAACTGAGAAGCTAACTGCAGGTGGTTTTTCTTGGAGTATCTTTTCGGGAAGGACAAAGATATCTTTGTTCCCTGTGTCAAAGGGAGTTGCATCCAATGCTCCAACGTTTGGAGTTGTGTTTGTAGCCACCAATATTTTCCCATCAACTTTTTCTATTGAGGTAATCCTAGCTCCAAACACTCCAACTATCTTGACCATGGGAGGAGCAAAGTAAACTAAAACACTTGGCCCTGGGATTGTATTTGTAAACCTATGGTAAATCATTTCCTCCTGAGTCCTGGGCCTATAATAGGCATCGTGGTGAGCATTGAACCCCACAAGTATTCCACCACCAATTGGCAGGGCATTTACCCTGAACGGAGCATAGAATGTATAGAAATCGAACAATCTAACAAAGGCGAATTGTTCATCGTTATGTGGATTTCCAACAAATACTCCTCCTCTCACAAAAGCAAATACTCGATTATTTACTGAACCCATTGCCCCAAGGTGAGGTTGGATGTACTTACCCCCGTCCAAACTTTCTCCTAATGGAAACACTTCCCACCTTTCAGTTATCATGTCCAAGGCATGGATTTCCTCCAATCCCTTCCTGTAATTCTTCCCTATTCCAAAGAATGCAAGATCATGCATTTGACATCCTTTGGCACTTGGCTTATCGTTGAGAAGTCTTATCCTTCCATTCCTACTCAAAGAATACACTCCCAGGTTTGTATGTCCATCTTCCCTAGCCAATAGAAGTTCATCTGTGTAAGGGTTATATATTATGTCACTAACCTCACCAGCCCACTCGCTTGGATGGTGAATTGACTCCTTCCACACGAGCCTAACTTCCTGGTTTTCAGTGTCATATTCGTGAACGTGAGAGTACTTGTTAGAGAAGTCAATTGTAGCTTTCCCCTCCCCTTTTCCTCTGTACTTTGCTGGGGCATGAACCCAACCGCCAAAGTATATGTATTCATCAACGACTTCCACTGCATTATAGGTATCTCCCCCAGAAGTGGGCCTTGGACCTACAAGCTCAAACTCGTAAATTTTGTGAGAATCTTCTGTTATGAAGTGGGCTTCTCCTTCAAAGGCTAGTGTAAAGTATAGCGTTCCATTGTGGAACCTTAGGCCGTATATCCCTCCACTCCCCCATTCTGGACCATATCTTGGGGGATATCTGTAATTCATTTTCACTTATATCACCAGAAGTGAATATCAGAACTTCTGCTAATAAACTTTTGCAGAATAGACAATTGATAGGCCGTGCATAGGCGGGTGGCCTGTCAAGTGCCTGGCCCCTCCTTCGAGGGGCAGGACCTCGGGCGATTAGGGGCGGCGGACTAAGCGGGTCGGTTGACCCTTCCCGCTTACATCCCCGCCCTATCAACCGGGTCTTCTACCCGAGCCCTCGTCCCTGGCAATGGGCCGGTCGCCCAGGCCCAAGCGCCAGGGAACGGCCGCCTATTTTCGGGGGCCGCTTCGGCCTTAGATGCTTTCAGGCCTTATCGGCTGCGGCGTAGCTGCCCGGCGATGCCCGGGAGGACAACCGGTAGACCAGAGGCCGCGGCACCCTGTTCCTCTCGTACTAGGGGCACCTTCCCCTCAGGCGGCCAACACCCCCGGTAGATAGCATCCGACCTGTCTCACGACGGTCTAAACCCAGCTCACGTTCCCCTTTAATGGGTGAACACCCCCACCCTTGGCCCCTGCTGCAGGGCCAGGATGGGAAGAGCCGACAGCGAGGTAGCAAGCCTCGGGGTCGATATGGGCTCTCGCCCGAGACGACTCTGTTATCCCCAGGGTAGCTTTTCTGTCATCCCTGGCCCCCACCGGGGAGGCACAGGGGTTCGCTAGGCCACCCTTTCGGGGCTGGACCCGCCTCTGTTACGGGTCCAGTCAGGCCGGCTTTTGCCCTTGCACTCTACGGCGGATTCCTGACCCGCCTGAGCCGACCTTAGGGCGCCTCCGATACCTTTTCGGAGGCGTGCCGCCCCAGCCAAACTGCCCACCTACCGCTGTCCCCCCTTTCGGGGGTTAGCCACACAGCGGGGAGTGGGCGGTGTCTCATGGACGGCTCCACCCGACCCGGAGGCCGGGCTTCGACGCCTCCCGCCTACGCTGCGCACCCCCCGCCGTGTGGCAACGGCAGGCTGCAGTAAAGCTCCATGGGGTCTTCGCTTCCCACCGGGGGTCCCTGGCATGCGCGCCAGGCAGAGGTTTCGCCGGGCCCCGGCCGGGGACAGCGGGGACCTCGTTACGCCATTCATGCAGGTCGGCATTTAACCGACAAGGAATTTCGCTACCTTAAGAGGGTTATAGTTACCCCCGCCGTTTACCGGTGCTTCACCCGGTTGTACCCGGGCTTCACATACCGGCACTGGGCAGGCGTCGGCCCCAGTACAAACCCTTTCGGGCTAGCTGGGACCTGTGTTTTTATTAAACAGTCGGGCCCCCCTAGTCACTGCGACCTGCGGGTTACGCACCCGCAGGCACCCCTTCTCCCGAAGTTACGGGGCCAGTTTGCCGAGTTCCCTCGGCCGGGTTTCCCCCGACACGCCTTAGGCTTCTCACCCAGGGGCACCTGTGTCGGTTCTCGGTACGGTCGCGGGGGATCGGAATTCCCGGAGGGCTTTTCACGGGCCCCAGGGATCGGCGGAACCCCCCTAACGGGGGGCCATTCGCGCTTTCACCCGGTTCTCGCCATTACGGCACTCCCCGGGCTTATACGCTTAGCCGGCCTCATCGGCCGGTCCGCCTACCCCGAGGCGTCACCCTCCGGGCTTGCGTTGCCGCACCTACCCCCGCGGTACGGGAATATAAACCCGTTTCCCTTTCCCCCGCGCCGAGTTACGGGCGGGGTTAGGACCGACTAACCCACGGCTGACGACCATTGCCGTGGAACCCTGGCCCCTCCGGCGGTCGGGATTCTCACCCGACTACGCTGCTACTCCCGGCAGGATCCGCGATACCGGCGGCTCCACCGGACCTTACGGCCCGGCTTCTACGCCACCGGCACGCCCGCCTACCCGATCACGGACCAATCGGTCCGTGCGCCGGGGTCTCGGCGGCCGGCTTGAGCCCCGTCCATTTTCGGGGCCCCGGACCTCGACGGGTGAGCTGTTACGCACTCTTTAAAGGATGGCTGCTTCTAAGCCTACCTCCCCGCTGTCTAAGGCCCGGGACACCCTTTGGAGTAACACTTAGCCGGCACTTTGGGGCCTTAACCCCGGTCTGGGTTGTTCCCCTCTCGGTGGACGGCTTACACCGCCACCCTACTCCCCCCATCTACGGCGGCGGTGGGTTCGGAGTTTGACAGGAGGCCGGGGGCTTTCGCCCCCTGCACCTCCAATCAGTGCTCTACCCCACCGCCTACCTCCGGGGAGGCCATCCTGCGGGATGATTCGGCGGGAACCAGCTATCTCCGGCCTCGATTGGCCTTTCACCCCTAGCCCGGGGTCACGGGAGCGAACTGCACATCAGCACCCCTAGCGGGCCTCCATCCCTCGGTTGAGGGACTTCACCCTGCCCCGGGCTAGATCGACCGGTTTCGGGTCTCGCGGCCGTGACTCCGGGCGCTTTCGCACCCCGCCCCTCACCGGGCATAAGCCCGGCTGCGGGCATGTCGGTTTCCCTGCGGCTACGGGGCTTAACCCCCTTAACCTCGCCACGGCCGCGAACTCCCTGCCCCGTGTTTCAAGACGGACGGTGCAACCCCGGTCCCCTCCCCTCGTACTCCCGCGTCGCCGCGGTTTCCTTCGGGGAGGCTCATTCCTTTCGGGCCGCACCCTCCTATCGCCGCCCGGTTTCAGGCTCTTTTCACCCCCCTCCCGGGGTGCTTTTCAGCTTTCCCTCACGGTACTAGTTCGCTATCGGTCTCGGGACGTATTTAGGGTTGGGAGCCGATGCCTCCCAGCTTCCCGCCGGATATCCAACCGACGGTACTCAGGGTCCCCCGAGACCCTGCGGGCTTACGCCTACGGGGCTATCACCCTCTCCGGCGCCGCGTTCCAGCGGACTTCGGCTTCACCCGCGAGGGTCTCATACGGGGGCCCTACAACCCCACATCCCCCGAACCTCGTCGGCCCGGGGTTCAGTTTGCCCTCTGCCGTTTTCGGTCGCCCCTACTCACGGCATCGCTTTTGCTTTCTTTTCCTGCGGGTACTAAGATGTTTCAATTCCCCGCGTTCCCCCTCCGGGGATAAACCCCGGAGTGCGGCATAAGCCGCGGGAGGTCCCATTCGGGAATCCCCGGTTCGACGGCTGCCTGCGCCTCGCCGGGGCTTATCGCAGCTTGCCACGCCCTTCGTCGGCGCCCCGAGCCGAGCCATCCACCGGGCGGCTTAGCGTCCTAGCCCCTCTACCGGAGGGGCCAGGCACTTCTTGGGCCACCCGCCTATGCACGGCCCTCATCGTCGCCCCCTATTCGGGGGCCTTGGGCCCTTCCGCCCCGAGCTGGGCTCGGGACGTGCATCTCTTCGTGGTGGACCGGCCGGGATTTGAACCCGGGGCCTCCGCCTTGCAAGGGCGGCGCTCATACCAGGCTGAGCTACCGGCCCACCTTTAAAAAAGCAGGCCCGGCACCCCTTTAGCTCCCCCGGACGGGGTTTCCGGCGATAGGAGGTGATCGAGCCGTAGGTTCCCCTACGGCTACCTTGTTACGACTTCTCCCCCCTCACGGAGCCCGGGCTCGACCTGACCTCCCGAAGGAGATCAGGCCTCACCCGGACTCCGCTCGGGTGGAGTGACGGGCGGTGTGTGCAAGGAGCAGGGACGTATTCGCCGCGCGATGATGACACGCGGGTACTAGGGATTCCAGCTTCACGCGGGCGAGTTGCAGCCCGCGATCCGAACTGAGGGCGGGTTTAGGGGATTCCCTTCCCCTTTCGGGGTCGGGTCCCATTGTCCCGCCCATTGTAGCGCGCGTGTAGCCCGGGGGTTTCGGGGCATACTGACCTACCGTCGCCCGCCCCTTCCTCCGGCTTATCGCCGGCAGTCCCCCCAGAGTGCCTCCCTCCCGAGCGGGAGGGACTGGCAACTGGGGGCGCGGGTCTCGCTCGTTACCACACTTAAGTGGACGCCTCACGGTACGAGCTGACGGCGGCCATGCACCTCCTCTCGGCGCGTCCGGCAAGACCTTCAGCCTGGCCTTCATCCTGCCGTCGCCCCCGGTGAGGTTCCCGGCGTTGAATCCAATTAAACCGCACGCTCCACCCCTTGTAGTGCTCCCCCGCCAATTCCTTTAAGTTTCAGCCTTGCGGCCGTACTCCCCAGGCGGCGGGCTTAACGGCTTCCCTACGGCACCGGGCGAGCTCGAAGCTCGCCCGACACCTAGCCCGCATCCTTTACAGCCAGGACTACCCGGGTATCTAATCCGGTTCGCTCCCCTGGCCTTCGGCCCTCACCGTCGGACCCGTTCCAGCCGGGCGCCTTCGCCACTGGCGGTCCCCCCGGGATTATAGGATTTCACCCCTACCCCGGGGGTACCCCCGGCCTCTCCCGGTCCCAAGGCCCGCAGTATCCCCAGCGAGCCCCACGGTTGAGCCGTGGGATTTCGCCAGGGACTTACGGGCCCGGCTACGGCCGCTTTAGGCCCAATAATAGTGGCCACCACTCGGGCCGCCGGTATTACCGCGGCGGCTGCCACCGGCCTTGCCCAGCCCTTATTCCCGGAGCTTTTTACACTCCGGAAAAGCCGTGCCAGAGGCACGGCACTGGGGGTCCCCCCGTCGCGGTTTCCCGCATTGCGGAGGTTTCGCGCCTGCTGCGCCCCGTAGGGCCTGGACCCGTGTCTCAGTGTCCATCTCCGGGCTCCCGCTCTCACGGCCCGTACCGATCTTCGGCTTGGTGGGCCGTTACCCCACCAACTACCTAATCGGCCGCCGGCCCATCCTCGGGCGGAGCCTTACGGCTCCCTTTCGGCCTGGGGACCTTCCAGTACCCCAGGCCTATGGGGGATTAGCCCCAGTTTCCCGGGGTTATCCCCCTCCCGAGGGTAGGTTACCGACGTGTTACTGAGCCGTCCGCCGGTGGCGTCCCAGAAGGGACGCCCCCTTGACTCGCATGGCTTAGTCGGACCCCCATAGCAGTGGCCTCCGGCAGGATCAACCGGAATTAAAGGGAGTACGGCCGGTGGAACTCCCCACGCGGGGGAGTACCAGATTCCCCGTCCGGGGGTTTAACCGGGGTGCCGGGCCTGCCTTACCCCCGAGGGGTCCCCCCCATTCGGGGGTATTCCTCGGGAGCGCATCTTGCTATACCCAGGGGAGGAGGGCGGGGTTCATTCCGGGGGCTTTGCCCCCAATCCCCCCGACGCCGCCGTCGGGCCCCTGGGTTTTCGCCCCCTCTTCAGGGGCTCCACCCTATAGATAGCGAACCCCCATAATGAAAAATTTTTGCACACCTACTGCCTGTGCAGGAGGGCAATTAATATATCAAAACAAATGGGTATAAAAATGTTATGGCTAGGGAGAAGTTATGTATGCAAGAGGATCGAACTCAATTCTCGTGTGAACATCCTTTAAGGGAACTTTGACCTCCCAACCATAGAACCCTCCAGAGCCTATGTGGAATTTTATGTCTAGTTTAACATCACTGACACATCCGTTCTCTATATGACTCACGATTGCATTGTAGAGCTTAATTTCGTCTGTTGTAATTTCCACAACTACTTCTCCCCGAGACTTTCCTCTAATCGTTGCTCCTTCAATAATCCTAGCATATCCAAATTCAAAGCCATTCACATAGATATACCCTTCAAGGTTATCCACAACAATTAGAAAGTCGTTTGGATTGTACAATTTTATCTTTGCTATTATCGTTATTTTTTCCTGAGTAACTTCTCCCCATCTAGCATCTATTCCCTCAATTGCTGGAGTATATACTGAAATAATGAGACCACTATACTTCTTTGAAGGCACAGTTATGTTTGAGAAGTAAGAGAGAACATTAAAGTCAACTTCCCTAGTTATTGAATAGTTGTAGGGGATTATGTTGAACAACTTTATATTAGCGGACAATTCTACGATGCTACGCTCGTTGTTCTCTATGTGAGATATCAAGGCATCTGTTAAATTCCAAAAATCAATAGTTAAATTCCCAACCAACTTTTCCCTTAAAAATCCGATCCCAAAGTTTTCAGCGCTTCCAACAGTAATATCATTGACTCTGATTTTCAGATTTTCAACTTTTATTGGGATAGGGGAGGGATTTCCTAAGTTTATATTTACAAAAATAGATCCTTTTGCTCTCCCTTTCTCTCCCCATAAGTCTCCCCACGATGCCGATATTGTTGGCTGAAAGTTTACTAAGAAGTAAGCACCATAGACTACCCACAAGAGGAAAATTATGAAAAGCACTTTTGCTACCACTCTCATCCTACTACTCCCCCAATTGTTTATAAGCACCATCTAACTTAAACTTTTGTGTATGCTAGGGGAAATACTAAGCTCAGCGCTACTAATGCTAATCATGATTGATCCTAGCGATAAAATTCTTTTGGTTACTCTACTCAAGGAAGACTTTCACATAGAAGATGTGAAGAGTCTAATAATCAAAGCCAATTTAATTGGATTGATACTTCTACTTCTCTTTGCTATTGCTGGTAAAGTTATCCTTCAAGACATTTTCCACATAGATGTTGATGCCCTTAGAATTGCGGGAGGATTTGTGCTATTTAAGATTGGATTGGATGCGCTAGAAAGCGGCGCTATGGTAACTATAAGGAAGGAAAGAAACATTTTAGCCCTAGCAGCAGTTCCCGTTGCTACTCCTTTAATTGCAGGGCCAGCAGCCATAACAGCTGCGATAACCCTAACGGCAGAGTATGGAATCTATGTATCAATATTAGCCACAGTAATTGCCATAACAATTAATGCCTTGCTAATGGCAATAGCCCTCTATGCCCTAAAAAGTGTCAGTAAAACACTACTAAGCGTTTTGATAAGGATAATTGGACTGTTTATAATGGCAATTGGAGCTCAGATGATGGTGACAGGGGTAGGGGGAATATTAATAAACCTCCTCAAAGGAGCTTAATCTCTTTGTCCAGAATGAGATGGAGGAGGTACCCTAAAAACGCTGAAAGACTCACAAACATTGCCTCATTTTTACTCAACTCAAGGCCATAATTAACTGCCAAGTAAGATATTCCCGCATAAATCAAAGCAAACGTTATTGAGTGGACGACTCCTCTATGTCTAGGCAAAAGTGCCGAAAAGGTAAACCATCCTATCACTGCAAACACAGCTCCTACAACCCATGCCAAGAAAATTGCTAAATTGTAATTTTCCAGATAGGGAAGGATTTTCATTGCCACAATACTGCCTAAAGCCACAGAAAATAGAGGCTTTGAGCCTCTGTGAATTAGTGAATCTGGATGGTCTATATCTGGTAAATCGCTACCAAGGACGTAAAACGCATACCCTAACGCTAAAGCATAGAACGTTAGATCAACTTTAAGAGGCAAGTAGAGAGCGAGGAGAATTGCCAAAGGATATGTCATTAAGCCGGCAAGTACATGTTCCTCATAGTTCATTCTTTTACCCCCTCTTTCCCTTTCTTTAAGAACTTTCTAACGTAGTCTGGAACTTTGTAATTTCCTCTAGGATCGCCCACCAAGAAATTCAAGCTGACTAAATGTTCTAACTTTTCATATGCTTCTGTTCCAGGAATCCTTAATTCTTTTGCAACTTCAATGTAGCTTACAGGCCCTCCCTCAAATTTCTCCACTATCACCTTTACTATATCTTTGAAGTCATGTGGAATTCTCGCCAAGTATTCTTCCAAACTCTTTGGCTCCTCAAGTATTGTCGTGACAACATATTCATCAATTGGATCGAACTTGTGCTTAACAGCCTCAGTCAAAACATGATTGAGTAATCTGAGAATCTGCCTTGGATTTCCTTTTCCTAGCTCATGAATTAGCCTTAAGGCATCTTCAGTAAAGGGATATATTGGATCACTGGTGTCTTTAGTTCTAACCTTAGAGAGTCTCTTCTTTACAAGTTCAACGACCTCTTCAAAGCTCATAGGCCTTAATTTAAACTCATAATGGAGTCTCATGAAAAAAGCGGGGAATTGTTTTGAGTACTCCTCATAAGCTTCTGGAATGCTCGCAAATGCGAACACAGTCCCTGGGGGCATATTGCTTATGAAATGCCTCAGCATTTCAAAGAAGAGAATTTTTTCCTTCTCGGTTGCCCCCATCATGTTCTCTAGCTCATCCAATAGTAAGGCAGAATATGAATATTTGGATAACTGTTGGGTCAACATCTCAGCGATATCTCTACTTTTATATTCTTCCAGAGAGGAAAGCATCTTTTCAAGTCTGTTTATAAATCCGAGCTTTCTATATAGGTTCTCAATGAAAATATTCGTTCTCTCCCTAGGGGGTTTCAAAGCGGCAAAAATATCTCTTGTTATTTTAAGAACATCGGTAGTATCAACCTTTACATAGATTACTTTTCCTCTCTTTTCCTCAATTATTTTCCCAATACTCTTTAGTCTCTGTGTCTTCCCCATTCCAAGGGGGCCAACTATTGAAAATGCCACGGAAGTTCTGTTTCCTATAACATCTGAGATTATGGAAGAAATTTTCATATCAACCTCCTGGTAAACATGAATTGATTCTATATCTTCTATTCCCTCACTAGCTAACTCAACGAATGGATTTTTTGAAATCCCATAAATTTCATATGAAGGAGAGGCATATACCTTTAGAGTTCCCTCCATGCTACACCCTCCCATTTAACTTTTTTGTTTAGTTAATAAAAGTTTATATTCCCTTCTCATTCTTAAGAACTGAAGGTGGCGAGATAATGGAGAGGGCATTTATTGAGTGGTATCCAAGAGGATACGGGGTTGCCTTTAAAATTAAGAAAAAAATTTACGAGAAATTATCTAAATACCAGAAGATAGAGGTTTATGAGACCGAAGGCTTTGGAAGATTGCTAGCTTTGGATGGAACAGTGCAACTCGTTACGCTTGGCGAAAGAAGTTATCACGAACCTCTAGTACACCCAGCAATGCTCGCCCATCCAAAACCAAAGAGAGTTCTCGTGATAGGCGGTGGAGATGGGGGGACTGTGAGAGAAGTGTTGCAACATGATGTAGATGAGGTTATTATGGTGGAAATTGATGAGGACGTAATAATGGTTTCCAAGGATTTAATAAAGATCGATAATGGCTTACTAGAGGCTATGTTAAACGGAAAACATGAGAAAGCTAAGCTTACAATTGGAGATGGATTTGAATTCATAAAAAACAATAGAGGATTCGATGTAATAATCGCAGATTCCACAGATCCAGTCGGGCCTGCAAAAGTTCTCTTTAGCGAAGAATTCTATAGGTATGTATATGATGCCTTAAACAACCCAGGAATTTATGTTACCCAAGCGGGAAGCGTGTATCTCTTTACTGATGAGTTGATTTCAGCGTATAAAGAGATGAAAAAAGTTTTTGATAGAGTCTACTACTACTCTTTCCCAGTTATAGGATACGCCTCTCCCTGGGCATTCCTTGTTGGTGTCAAAGGAGATATCGACTTTACAAAGATTGACAGAGAAAGAGCTAAAAAGCTACAGCTTGAATATTACGATCCCTTAATGCATGAAACACTCTTCCAAATGCCCAAATACATCAGAGAAACTCTTCAAAGGTTGTAATATCTTCCATAATACTGTTTCAATGCTTTTTGTCTTTCCAAAAAGTGGGTGAACAATAGGGGATCATCATCTTTTATGTCCACAATAACAGCCTCTCCTCCTTTTTTGGGCCTCAATGCCCTACCTATTGTCTGGATTGTCATTATATCACTCTTTCCTCCCCCTGCTAAAATAATTGCTGAGATCTCGGGTATGTCTACTCCCTCTTTTAAGAGGGTAGATACGAGTACTTGTATTTCTCCCTTCTTGTATTTCTCGAGTATTTCCCACCTATTTGGACTTTGAGAGCTTAGGAACTCAGCTTTTATTCCTCTCTCCTTTAACATTTTTGCCAGCATTTCTCCATGGTCTATCCTCTTTACATCAATCAGAACCCTATGTCCCCTCCTTACTAATTCAATAGCCTTTTCTATTATTGCTTTATTCCTTGCCTCATTTTCCATAATTGCTTCTTCGTAAAGTTCTTTGTATTTGTCAGCTAACGAGGGCATGTGGGATTGGTATTCTATTATTTCAAACTTCGGCTTTGCAAGAAAGCCTTCACGGATTAAATCTTCAGCCTTTACCTCGTAGATTATTGGCCCAACGACACCTTCAATTTTCATTTCTTCTCCCCTTAATCTTCTCCAAGGAGTAGCTGAAAGCCCAAACCTATAAACTTGAGGCAGGTTTACACCAACTTCGTAGAACTTTTCTGCGGCAGATGTTCTATGACACTCATCAAATAATACCACTGCATACTTTCTTTCAAATTTATCAGTGCCTCTCGAAAGCAATGTTTGAATCATGGCCACTGTTATAGGGCCTTCATACCACTTATTATCTCCTATTATCCCAGGATCTATCCCCAAAACTTCCTTAATCTTTTGAGCCCACTGGTATAGTAACTCTTTTGTGTGCACTATAATTAGGGCAGATAAGTCCAATTCATGAATTATTCTTAGCCCAACTATAGTCTTCCCACTCCCAACAGGAAGAGCTAAAACTCCCATTTTTTCCTTAAGAGCTTTTTTAACAGCTTTCATCTGGTATTTTCTTAGTTTGTATTTTTCGTTCCATGTGGAATTTAATTTTTCTCCTTCGATTTTCCTCTCGTCTTTTATTCTTACCCTGTACCCTTTAGAATTGAGAAACTTCTTTACCCTAGGCAAAAGTCCTACCGGAAAAGTATTTGTATAGGGATCATACAAGCTCTCTGCTTTGTTCCATCTTCCATAATCTTTCCTATATGAAAGTAAGTCATAAATTTGAAAATATACCTTTGGGTCTGCCTTCTCTATTTTAACTTTCGCACTACCTTCAGGTATCCTAAACACTATCATATTTCCTCACTACGAAGGGAAAGTTGAAGTGAAGGGATTTATAAAAATTTGCACAGTACATTCAAAAACATTTTAAGAAGTTTGGAAAATATTGTGCTTAGGTGATCCAAAATGGTCATGAGGCTTTCCAAAATCTATGGGAAACAGATATACACAACAAAAGGAAAGTACGTAGGATATGTTGATGAGGTTATAATTGATATTGATGAGGGAAGGGGAGAAGTAGTCCTTCTAGCTCTCCCCGGTGAAAGAGTAGGAGTTCCATATGAAAGGGTAACTGCCGTTGGGGACATAATACTTGTAGAAGCAACAACAGAAAAGAAAAGAATCAGTCAAGAAGGATAAAAGATTCCCCTTCTATATCTTCCAAGTAACTTCCTAGCCCTCCAACCTTTATTTTTTTGTTGTCTGTCTTCACTGTAATGTTGGCTGTGAGAGGAGTATATTCGTAATCAATAACCTTACCTTTAATAGTCACCTGCTTCTTATCAGCTAAGGATCTTCCAATAACTTCAATATTTCTAGGCAATCCTGCCTGCTTTAGTACGGTAATAACAGTCCTAATGTGACTAAGTATCAAAGGTTTTTCCATTCTTTCATAATTGAGTGGCTTTACTATTTCACTATTGTCAAAGTACATTGTGTAAAACCAGTGGACATAGTTTTGTATTAATCTCGTAGATTTAACCCAGAAAGAGTAAAATCTTTCTTTACCTTTGTCTTCGGGCAATGTTCCAAAGAATAGAGCATAGTTTATATCTCCTATAACCCAGGTGCCTAAAAGCCAAGGTGCTTGCCCACTTCTCGCTAAAATAACATTATTCTTATTTCTTAGCCAGAGAGGAATTTCACTGAAGTTGCTAATAACTATAATTAAGACATCATTTCTTTTTTCTAATACTCCCCTTAGATATTCAAGAAACTCATATGGAGTATTGATCAAGATATCATGCTTTGCAGATCTGATTATATGTTGAGCTCTATCTATTGTATTTTCAAACCCATGAACGGCCCATATCTCGGGCAATTCCTCACCATGGACTTCCCGGTATAGCTCCTGAAAAGCTTTCTTTAATCTCTCTATATCTGAGATCAAATCTTCCCTAATTTTTTCAAGAACTATTTCTGGATTTACTGGAGCATAAAGTCTTGGAGTTCCATGCACTATGTCAACAAAACCCTTCCTAGCAAGAGAGCTTAGAACATCGTAGATTCTCGTGTGAGGTATTCCACTTTCTTTCGTAACATCTGTAGCCTTGCTGGGGCCAAGTTTTAGAAGGGTCAAATAAGCAAGACTCTCATACTTAGTTAACCCAAATTTTTGGAGCTTTTGTAATATCTCCTCTTCAAGCATTAATATAGACCCCCCTATGAGTTTTACCTACAATCTACATAAAAATGTTAAGAATATGTATAAAAGTTTTGGCATAGAGTCCAAAGCTATTTATACCCTACATCAAATCCTTTATCAATGGAGGCCCTAGCTGAGCTCATAAAAAGGAAAGTTCCCAATGAGGGGCTAATAATAGAAGTAGGAGTTGGTTTCTATCTAAAAGTAGCTAAGAAGCTAAAAGAATATGGATTCAATGTAGTAGTTGTGGATATAAACCAAGAAGCCGTAAAGAATGCAATAAAAGAGAGAATTCCTGGGTTTGTAGATGATGTTTTTAATCCAAACCTTAAAATCTACCTCAAAGCTAGAGCTATTTATTCTATTCGTCCAAATCCAGAAATAATGATGGCACTACTCACTCTTGCCAAGAAAGTTAAAGTTCCCCTCTACATTGTGCCACTTTCTGGGGATGTTCCTCCAAGGGAAATGAAGTTAATTAACTATAAGGGAATAAGTGTATATGTGTGGGAGCCATGATAGTTAGAGAAGTCTTTGAAATTGCAGAAAAAATAAAGAATATGGAAATTAGAGGCGCCGGAGAAATCGCTAGAGCAGTTGCAGAGGCTTTAAAGATTCAAGCTGAAAAATCTAAAGCGAAAACAAGCCACGAGTTATGGAAAGAGCTGAAAGAAGCTTCTAAAATCTTATACAATACGAGACCCACAGCAGTATCTCTTCCAAATGCCTTGAGATACGTAATGTATAGGGGTAAAATAGCGTACACTTCCAATGCTGACTTAGAGAGCTTAAGATACACTATCATAAACGCTGCAAAAGAGTTTATTTACAATTCAGAAAAAGCCATTGAAAGAATTGGAGAAATAGGAGCAAAAAGAATTGAAGATGGAGATGTTATAATGACACACTGTCATAGTAAAGCCGCAATTAGTGTGATGAAAACTGCTTTTGATCAGGGGAAAGACATTAAGGTCATTGTCACCGAGACAAGGCCAAGATGGCAGGGAAAAATTACTGCAAAGGAATTGGCAAGTTATGGAATTCCGGTAATTTACATAGTAGACGGGGCAGCTAGGCATTACATGAAAATGACTGACAAAGTCGTTATGGGAGCCGACTCAATAACTGCCAATGGAGCGGTAATAAACAAAATTGGAACTGCCTTGATAGCGCTAACAGCAAAAGAACATAGAGTTTGGGTAATGATAGCTGCAGAAACCTACAAATTCCATCCAGAGACGATGTTAGGACAATTAGTCGAAATTGAAATGAGAGATCCAACTGAAGTCGTTCCAAAAGAAGAATTGGAGACATGGCCAAAGAATATAGAAGTTCTTAATCCAGCGTTTGATGTCACTCCTCCAGAATATATCGATGTAATAATTACGGAAAAAGGCGTGATACCTCCATATGCGGCAATAGATATCCTCAAAGAAGAGTTTGGATGGGCATTTAAGTATAGAGAACCCTGGGAAGACTAACGAAAGGTATTTTAACTTTGTTTGTTTAATATCTAATGCCCGGGGAGAACCGCCGAGGGCGGAATCGATGAACTTGGGCGGGTTAATACCCCCGCTTTTTTGAACATGCTGGCTCACTTATGCTGTCCAAAAGACGTTTAAATTCTTTGATGAATTTTTGACATCATAGATAAAACATTTCAAGGAAAATTTACAAATGTAAACCTAAAAATCAGCTAATACCGAAAGTTTTATATTTAATCGTCGGAAAATACCTAGTGAGCAAATATGTTCAGATGATCATACATGAGCATGAAAAGAGGTGAAAAATATGGAAGAAATTTTGGAAAAGAAACTTGAAAGTGGTCCTCTTAATTTTGAGTCTTATTTTTCTGAGAAAGCTCTAAAGATGAAAGCCTCAGAAGTTAGAGAATTACTTAAGCTTGTAGAGACAAGTGATGTTATAAGCCTAGCTGGCGGGTTGCCTAACCCAAAAACATTTCCCAAAGATATTATAAAAGGCATTTTGGAAGAAATCATGGAAGAGCACGCTGATAAAGCCCTTCAATATGGAACCACAAAAGGCTTTACCCCTCTTAGACTTGCCATTGCTGAGTGGTTGAGAAAAAGGTACAACATTCCAACTTCAAAAGTTGACATAATGATTACAAGTGGATCCCAACAAGCTCTCGACTTAATTGGTAGAGTTTTCCTTAACCCAGGGGACTTAGTAGTTGTTGAAGCCCCAACTTATTTAGCAGCGCTTCAAGCCTTCAATTTCTATGAGCCCCAGTACATTCAAGTTCCTCTAGATGATGAAGGAATGAGAATAGATATTTTGGAAGAGAAGCTCAGAAAGCTAAAAGCAGAAGGAAAGAGAGTTAAGCTCGTATATACCGTTCCAACCTTCCAAAACCCAGCAGGTGTTACAATGACGGAAGAAAGAAGAAAGCATCTCCTAGAGCTTGCAAGTGAATATGACTTTATAATTGTAGAAGATGACCCCTACGGTGAGCTCAGGTATTCGGGCAAGCCCGTACCAAAGATAAAAGCCCTAGACACAGAAGGAAGAGTTCTCTACCTGGGAACTTTCTCAAAGATACTTGCCCCAGGATTTAGACTTGGATGGATAGCAGGAGAGCCTCACTTTATAAGAAAATTAGAGATTGCAAAGCAGAGTGTTGACTTGTGTACCAATTCGTTTGGGCAAGTTGTAGCGTGGAGATACCTGGAAGGAGGTCACCTTGAGAAACACATTCCAAGGATAATCGAATTCTATAAGCCCAGGAGAAATGCTATGCTTGAAGCTTTAGAACAGTACATGCCCGAAGGTGTCAAATGGACTAGGCCAGAAGGAGGTATGTTCATCTGGGTAATACTCCCAGAAAAAATTAATGCCACGACAATGTTAGAGAAAGCCGTTAAGAAAGGAGTTGCATACGTCCCAGGAGAGGCATTCTTTGCTTACAGAGATGTAAAAAACACAATGAGGCTCAACTTTACCTACGTAGATGAGGACAAGATCCAAGAGGGAGTAAAGAGGTTAGCAGAGACTATTAAGGAGGAATTATAATATAGCCTTCTCAACTGTTCCCATTTTTTGGAGTGTTTGTGAGTTTTAGTGAGCTTAATCCCCACCAGCCAATTACGAAAGCTGAAGACGAGTGGACGTCCAAACCTAAGTTCCCAGCTAACTCTCGTCCCAATTTTGAAGAACCAGCAAGATTCACCAAGTAAACTTCAAACAACTCCTTTTTAGCAAAGTTCGATGCCTTCCGATTTCCTCTCCTTGAGGTCGTTACCCGTCCGTTTCTCCTTTTAATAATTCCCAAATCCTCAAAGAACACGACTTTAACACCGTGATGATATGCATAGTCTAGCAAGCAAGCAAGAGCCTTTAGCCTCAAATCTTTCGCCTTTTTCCTTGAAAAACCCGGAGAATTGACTTCTGGAAAGTGTTCAACTTTAACATCTCGGATTATACTGTTCTCATCGAGAACAACCATATTAATTCTATCGGAATTCAAATCAAACCCTGCGTAGAGATGTCCGCCGTTCACTTTCCCGTAATACCTCAGGCAAACATCAAACGGCACTTGAATATGAATATAAACTTTTCCGTCCTTCAAGATAACTTGGGCACCATACTTGAACTTCTGAGCCTCAAAAATAATGGGAAGAAATTTTTCAGCGGTTTTCAGTTTAAAGTTCAGCCATTCGCCGTTTGAACGGATTTTAACTTTCAACCCATTAATCCTAACGTTTCTATTTCCATTCTCGTTTTCTTTTGGCTTGCTGATGAGAAACTTGGACTTCAGATGAATGTGTTTTGGATTCCCTCCGCTTCGCTCTGCACCTTTACGGAGCATTTTCGCATAATCCCAAGCACTGTCGGAATACCACCAGTTGTTGAGAATCAGTCGAGAAACTTCTTTCACACCCTCGCTCTTCTTAACACCCTTAAGCTGGAGTCTTATCGACAGTTCGACAGCTCTCTTAAATTTTTCTGTTAAAAGGGCAAGTTTTAGATAGTCTTCCTTCTTTTCTGCTTCGAGCGTTGCCTTGATAGTAATGTAGTTCACTTCTGCTTTTCGGAGTTTTCGTATTTTTCGAGCCATAATTCAATCGCCTCTGTTATCGCCATTCCAAGAACTCCTTTCTTAACACCGTAAATTTCGAGGATTTTCTTCCGGAATTTAACCTCCAACTCGTCTGGAATTTTTACGGTTATGACTCCCATTGTGTTCACCAAAATACTTAAATACTTATTTACTTAAATAGTTTTTGGTAGTGATGCCAGCCTAATGAAGTCGGTGAACGAGGTGAGGTGGAGGGCTGGTTGAACCCTGCGAGTGTTCGGGCGACCCGTTCCGCCGTAGCGAACCGAGAGAGAAAAGAGAAATGGGTGGGACGGTCTAAGTCCGGGCACTCACAGTAAATCGGGGAATGAATTCTCACGTGAACTCATAAAAGTTCACATGAGGAAGACCCCTCTTTTTGCTTTTACTTATTCTTTTATTGACCACCAAAACATTTTTATCGAATGAGAACTAAAATTACAACGGATTGTTTTTGTTCTCTTTAGCTTTACATCATGAAGGGGGTAGAAAAAAATGAAGCACAAAGCTGTATTCCTACTTGTAGTTCTAATTTCTGGAGTTTTAGCTAGCGGCTGTATTGGAGGGGAAACTAAAGAAACCCAAGCAAGCAAGAAAGTACAGCTGACGGGTGATTTTGCCAAGGACGTTATTAAGATTGGAAAAGTACTTGAGGAAAATGGAATTTCGGAAGTTAAGTTCTCAGCTTGGGGATCTGGGGATCCAAACAGCGTTATGAGAGTTTATGGAATAGTTGACGCTGCATATAAGATAAATAAGATATGGAAAGAGAACGGAATAAGTGTCAAGATTACTGTCACAGTTAAATACGACCAGAGTTTCAACGACCAATATAAAGAATTCCTAAGCAAGCAACCTCTCGGACAAGCAGGCGACTTCTTTGTTAACAGCTACGCCTTTCTCTCAACACTAGCCGAAGAAGGGTACATCCTTGACATCACCGATTATGCTCAGGCATACCAATCAGTTATCAACGACTTTTACCCCACTCTCCTTGACGCTTCAAAGTACAATGGAAGGTTATATGGCCTTCCTCAGGACACTGAAGCAAGGCCATTCTATGTGAGAAAGGATGTTGCCCAGTGTGTGGGCCTTGATGTGTCCCAACTTCCAGAAAAGGTAAAGAATGGAGAGTTTACATGGAGCGACGTATATTATTGGGCAAAGCAGGCAAAAGAGAAAGGATGTGCTGAGTGGGGGCTAATACATAGAAAAGGCTCTGCCCACCCAGATTTAATCCAATTTATCTTTGCATTCAATGGAAAATTATACGATGAGAATACCGGAAAGCTTGTTCTGGATGTGCCCGCAGTATATAAGTGGTTATACGTAGAATGGAAGTTTGCCAGAGACGGTCTTCTGCCAGAGGATATAATGAGCTGGGATTGGGCAAAGCAAATCCACCCAACTATTGTTGAAGGAAAAACGCTATTTGACATCGGAGGAACATGGTACTGGACAGAATGGCAGACAAAGCAATATTATAAGGGAAGAAGTCTAACCCCTGAAGAAGTGAAAGAGTGGTTTGCTTACACTCTGTTCCCAGCAGGAGAGAAAGGAGCAAAACCTGTAACGCTAAGCCAACCATTCATATGGATGATTAACTCAAAAGCCGGCCAATTAAATCCAAAGTACGAAGAACTGAAAGATGTCTATCAAGCTCTTGCATTTCTAATGATAATCAAAGCAAGCGATCCTAAAATCAATGCAATCCACAGCGTTATTTCAGCCCATCTGCCAGTTAGAAAAGCTGCCGCAGAATTGATAAAAGATGACCAGTGGTTAAACAACCTCAAAGCATTAAACCTGGACTTAGCTCCTGAAGTTAAGGAGAACATCAAAGATATTGTAGAGAGCACTGTCAACCCAATAAATGCCCAATTCTTGGCAGATGTAAGCTACATGCTCCAGTACACCCACTTTGCTCCTTCACATCCAAAGTACCCAGCACTTGCAGACATCTTTAAGGATGCCGTAGATAAAGTCTTAAGAGGGGAAATGACACCAGAGGAGGGCGTTAATTACATTATCTCAAAGATAAACGCTGACCCTGAACTTAAAGACAACATAGAGATAGTCGGAGAGATCCCCAAAGATTGGAAGTTTCCCAGGGGTGATTGAATGAAAATTAGAAAAGACAAGCTCTATACCCTTTCATTTTTTCTTTCTCCAATGTTAATTATTGTTGTGCTGTTTTACTTAATTCCACTCGTTCTAACCGTTTACATAAGCTTCACAGGCATGAAAAATTGGAATATCGAAAGATACATGCATGACTTTGTAGGGTTTTACAATTATCAAAGGTTATTCCATATGTTTAAATATGACCCAACGTTTAAGGCAGTCGTTTTGACTACTATTGTCTTTGTTGGAATTACTCTAATAATCAATGTATTTGGAGGACTTGGCCTAGCCCTGGCAACATTTTTTATGAGCGAGCGTCCAGGAAATATATATAGGTTACTCTGGCTCTTACCTAGAATGTCACCAATAGCTGTTTACAGCCTTGTATGGTATTATTTCTTCCATGGAAGCGAGATTGGAACCCTTAATTCGATTCTCCTAAAATTAGGTTTAATTTCTGAACCTATTCCCTTTGGCCAAATAATACCTTGGGGAGCTTGGAGTATTATCATATTTGTGAATGGTCTCGTTGGAGTTAGTTTTGGAATGATAGTGTTTACTTCTGCATTAAATCAGATTCCAAAAGAAATTGTAATTGCTGCTAGAGTTGATGGTGCCTCTGGTTGGCAAATTTCAAAGAGAATACTTTTCCCCATGATGAAGTGGCACTTCTTGTATGTCTTAACATGGCAGTTCTTAAGCCTGCTAACCACTTACCCGCACCTGTTCTTGTTGGTAGAATGGGATCTTGTGAATAGGGACTATGGAACAACTTTAGCTCTTTATGTATTTAACACAGCATTTGGGAGGGGAGAGCAAGAGCAAGGACTTGCAGCGGCGGCAGCAGTTATTCTCTCAATATTAGGAATAATTGGAGGAGTTATCACGTTGAAAGTCTTGGAATTTGAAAAGATGATAAAGAAACCCAGGGGTGAAATAGAATGAAAGATGTAGAAACGAGGTCAAAAAGTTCAGAAGTTGTCCTGATTCTAGGTCTATTCTTAGCAACACTGCCCTTACTTGTAGGCTTCTCTCTACTAGCCCTATCAAGCTTTAGCACTCAAATGGTGACGAATTTTGACCTCAGCAATTTTCATCCTACAATTGAAAATTGGATAAATGCATTGAAAGGAAAGTTGGCAATTACTGGAGGTATTAGGGCAGATATGCCAAAAATAATATTGAACACATTACTTGTCGCCCTGGGAGTTTCAGGAGTTGTTACTGGAATAAGCATAATGTCAGGATATGCACTTTCAAGAATGGATTTTAAGGGAAGAAAAATACTGATTTTGTCATTGATGCTCCTTCATGCTTTCCCAGGGGTGGCCTTGATAGTTGGAGTGTACCTCTTATACAGGCTTTGGGCTCCTCAAGATCCTTCTTTAATACGGACGTATTCATTTATCTATGTAATTTTTGCAAGAGCTGCCTTAGAAGTTCCAATGTCAGTATGGCTGATGAAAGGATTTTTCGACATAGTTCCCTGGGAATTTGAGTGGGCAGGGATAATCGATGGAGCCTCAAGAATAACAGTATGGAGAAAGATTATGCTACCCTTGATCAAACCAGGAATCCTCGCAGTAGCTCTGTTTTCCTTCTTAGCAGGGTGGCAAGACATAATTTATGTAAGAACTTTTCTCATAGATCAGACATTGGCCACATTTATTGAAGCCAACATTGAGGCAGAGTACACTCACATGCCACTAATAGCAGCGGTAGGGACATTATATCTTCTGCCCACAATAATATTCTTCTTAACAGCTCAGCAGATTTTGTTGAGAGGGTATAGTGGAGGAATAAAAGGATAGAGGTGTTAAAGATGGTCAGCATAAAGCTGGAAGGTATTGTTAAAAAGTTTGGAAATTTCACTGCTCTAGATAACATTAATTTAACCATAAAAGACAAAGAATTTATGGCTCTCTTGGGGCCATCTGGTAGTGGAAAATCGACGCTTCTCTACACAATAGCAGGAATATACAAACCAACTGCAGGGAGAATTTATTTTGACGATAGGGATGTAACGGAGCTTCCCCCAAAAGACAGGAATGTAGGGCTAGTATTTCAAAACTGGGCTCTTTATCCCCACATGACCGTATACAAAAATATAGCTTTTCCATTAGAGCTAAGAAAGTTGCCAAAAGAGGAAATAGACAAGAAAGTTAGGGAAGTGGCAAAGATACTTCACATAGAAAATTTATTGGAGAGGTATCCATGGCAACTCAGCGGCGGACAGCAGCAGAGAGTGGCAATAGCGAGGGCATTAGTCAAGGAGCCAGACGTTCTCTTACTAGATGAACCTCTAAGCAATCTTGATGCCCTTCTAAGACTAGAGGTGAGAGCTGAATTAAAGAGACTTCAGAAGGACCTAGACATTACGGCAGTCTATGTGACCCATGATCAGGCAGAAGCTTTAGCCATGGCCGACAGAATAGCTGTTATTAAGGAGGGGAAAATTCTACAGGTTGGAGATCCTGATGAAGTCTACCACAAACCAAAATACAAGTTTGTGGGAGGATTTCTAGGCAACCCACCAATGAACTTCATTGAGGCAAAAATTGAAGATGGAAAACTCGTTATTAGCTCCGAAAATATACTTGATATTCCCCCTCAATACAGAGAGATCATCAAGAAGCTAGATGTAAAAGAAGTGTATATAGGCTTTAGACCACACGATGTAGAAATAGTAAGAGAAGGTAAAGAAGGATTAGTGGGGGAAATATATTCCTTCGAGCCCCTGGGAAGGGAGCAGATCCTCACAATTTTTGTTAATGGAAATGTGGTTAAGGTGTTCGCTCCTGAAGAGGAACATTTTAGATTTGGAGAGAAAGTTAACATCAAAATAAAAAGTGAATCAATTGTGCTGTTTGACAAGAAAACCGAAAAAGCTCTTGAATTTTTAGTAAATGAACCTTGAATCTTTTTCATTTTTGAACAAACCTTTATAAACTACCCGAGCGTAAAATTTCTTAGGAAAACCTACTGTGAGGGGTGATAATAATGAGTGAGGACGAAGCTCAATTTCACGGTAATTATGATGATTACGTCACTTATCTAAAGAGAAGAATAAGACAGCTAGAACTTCAAGTGAGAATGCTTGAGGCAGACAAAGAAAGGCTAGAGAGGGAGCTCTCAAGGTTAAGGAGTGAAATGTCAAGACTAAGACAACCACCAGCTTTCGCAGGAAGTGTCATAGAAGTTTTAGACGATGATAGAGCAATAGTACAAAATTATAACGGACCCAGGTTTGTCGTTAGAATTGCACCATGGATAGATAAGAGCAAACTAAGGCCAGGAACAAGGGTAGCCCTTGACCAAAGAACAATGGCAATAATAGAAATACTACCAGCTTCAAAAGACCCAGCAGTCCTGGGATTTGAAGTTGTAGAGAGGCCCAATGTAACGTATAACGACATTGGAGGACTCAAGAAACAACTCCAGGAACTTAGGGAAGCAATAGAATTACCATTAAAGCATCCAGAACTGTTTGAAGAAGTTGGAATTGATCCTCCAAAGGGAGTTCTGCTCTATGGACCACCTGGATGTGGAAAAACTTTAATGGCTAAGGCAATAGCTCATGAAGTTAATGCTACATTCATTAGGGTTGTGGGAAGCGAGCTCGTTAGGAAGTACATTGGAGAAGGTGCCAGGCTAGTCCATGAGCTATTTGAATTGGCAAAAGAAAAAGCTCCAACAATAATATTCATTGACGAAATTGACGCAATCGGCGCCAAAAGGTTAGATGAGACCACAGGTGGAGAAAGAGAAGTAAATAGAACACTAATGCAACTCTTAGCTGAAATGGACGGGTTTGATCCAAGAGGAAATGTAAAAGTAATAGCAGCTACTAACAGGCCAGACATCCTCGATCCTGCTCTTCTCAGACCAGGTAGATTTGACAGGCTTATTGAGGTTCCATTACCAGACTTTGAAGGAAGACTGGAAATCCTAAAAGTCCACACAAGAAGGATGAAGCTAAGAGGAGTAGATCTAAGACTTATAGCAGAGCTAACAGAGGGGGCAAGTGGAGCGGATCTAAAGGCCATAGCTACAGAGGCTGGTATGTTTGCAATAAGAGAAAGAAGAACTTATGTAACTCAGGAAGACTTCTTAAAAGCCATAGACAAAGTGTTAGGCAATGAAAAGAAGATCATTCAGCAGATAATGTCACATGAAGTCATTTACGGCTGATTTTCTTAATTTTTATTTTGGAGAGTTGAATTTATAAAAGGTAGTCTATCTTGAAATTTCTGATGGCAACTATAGTGTTTGTAGGTAGATCTAACGTCGGAAAAAGTACTCTAATTTATCAACTCACTGGAAAAAAGGTTAGAAGAGGAAAGCGCCCTGGAGTAACTAGAAAAATAATAGAGATAGAATGGAGAAACCACAAAATTATAGATATGCCGGGATTTGGTTTCATGGCAGGACTACCCAAAGAAGTCCAAGAAAGAATAAAGGACGAGATCGTCCACTTCATCGAGAATAATGCAAAAAACATTGACGTTGCAGTTCTTGTAGTTGATGGAAAAGCCGCTCCTGAAATCATTGAAAGATGGGAAAAGAGAGGAGAAATTCCAATAGATGTAGAGTTTTATCAGTTTCTTACTGATCTAGAAATTCCAACCATTGTGGCAGTAAATAAAATAGACAAAATCAAGAACGTCCAGGGAGTTATTTACTTCCTAGCAGAGAAATTTGGGGTTCCATTTAGCGAGATAGAGAAAGTGTTTGTCCCAATTTCAGCAAAATTTGGAACCAATATCGAGGTTTTAAAGGGGAGAATTAATGAAATAATTAGAGAACGCCAAGAACAACGTGAGTGACGGTCTCTTTCACCCCATCCAAAACAGCAATTTGCTCCAATATCTCATCCAATTTGCTCTTGTCTGCCTCAATTATTAAATCTATCTCTCCCGTCACACGATAAATCTTCTTCACTTTCAACTTTTTAATGGCCTCATAAACCTCTTTTCTTTTTGTTGGTTCTATTTTGACAAAAATAAATACGTCTCCCCTCTTCTCACCCAAAAGTTCAAGAGCCTTTTCAGTTAAATCAATGAATCCTCTCCCAGTTCTAATATACCCTAACTCCTTGAGAATCTTTAAGTGATTACTTAGAGCTTGTCTCGTAATTCCCAACTCCTCTGCAAGCTCGTCTTGAGTTTTTTCTACAGTATGAACCTCAATCGTCTTCCCTTCCTTGTAAAGCTTCCTCAAAAGTTCTACCTGTCTGTTAGTTAGCTCAACGTTCTCCCTTGGCATATGCCTACCTCCATCTTGATTTTCAATAACATTTTACTTTACAGGTTTCATAAACCTTTTTGTTAAAGTGCTTCCCTATCCAGTATTCCCAACTCTTCACCATCTTCCCTTACCCTAATCCTACCAAACCTTATTTCCCTGACATTCTCAATTTCAGAGACTGGAGTCAAGATATCTATCCTTTTTTCCCCAAAGTTTATGCCTTTAATAATTCCTACTCCTAGGCATAAGCCCTCCTCGTTTAGTAAACCTACAAGGAGATTGCTAAGCTTTTCAAAGTCAAAGTACCTAACAACATTTTTGTCCACTACCCTAGGCACTTCCGCAACATCTGCTTTAACCACAAAATACTTATCCCCTATCCTTCTTCCATGAAGAATTACCCATTTAAAGAGCCTTTCCAAAAGGGATTTTTCCTCTTCTCTTATATCACTCCCCTGAAATAATGATGTTCCCGTAACAACAACATTCTCCAGAGAAAAACTAACGATTTTTGCATTTTCAAAATACTTTCTCCATTTTTCTTGCCTAATTTGCCTTCTTTCACTTCTAGAATAACTCCTAGCATTTTCACTAACCTTTAGTTTTATCGTTTTGTCCTCAAATCCTGAAACAATGGGATTTAGCTCTTCTTTCTTCTCTAAGGCAAGTATTAAATCTGGTTTAACGGCCTCTATCTTCAATCTCTTCAATTCCACTCCTGAGCCATATATCATCCCAGTTGTATCTATTAGCACATAATCAGCAAATTTTTTCCCAATCTCACTCAAGCGCATAGTTCCAACAATCATCTCTCCAAAAAACTGGGAAGGAGTTATAGAACCTACAAAATAGTGAATTAAGGGTTTCAACTCACTTAGAGAGGAAAATTTCATGTCAGCGAGAGCTAAGCTTATTGTGGCTGGGGGAAGAATGCCTTTCTGACCAACATCAGCATCGACTATTGCAACTTTAAATCCTCTCGATATAAGCTCATTTGCCAAATAGACAATGAGTGTCGTCTTCCCAGTATCGACATCTCCGATTACCATAATTTTTGAAGGCCTTTTGAGGGAAAGTATCCTCTTTGTAGCATATTCCCTATCCTCTGGGACGTCATAAGTTAAAGATGCTTTGTTAACTTCCATTCTCCCACCTCCATTAAAGTTATATCGGGGTTCATTTATTTTATCAAACATGCTAGACCCATTTAGTGAGAAGGCCAAAGAACTACTAAAAGAATTCGGATCAATGAATGAATTCCTTCAAGCTATCCCCTCTCTTGTGGATATAGAGGAAGTCATGAATAGGTTAAAATTTGCAAAAGAATCCGAAATCTCCGAAGATATTCTGAATATAGAGGATATACGAGATTTAGCAAGCTTTTATGCCCAAATAGGAGCATTAGCTTACTCCCCATATGGACTGGAATTGGAACTAGTAAAGAAGGCTAATTTGAGAATATATACAGAGAGAATCCGCAGAAGAAGGAAAATAAGGAGCGATGAAATTGGAATTGAAGTAAAAATAGCAGTTGAATTCCCAGAAAACGACATAAAAACACTTGAAAAAGTCTATGGTGGCCTTCCAGAATACATAGTTTCCCTAAGGGAGTTTTTAGATCTAGTTCCAGATGAAAAACTCTCCTCTTATTACGTCTATGATGGGAATGTGTATTTAAGGAAGGATGACCTCTTAAAAGTGTGGAGCAAAGCTTTTGAGAGAAACGTTGAAAAGGCCGTGAATATAATTTACGAAATAAGGGACGAGCTTCCAGAGTTTTATAGAAGACTTGCAGGAGAGATAAGATCTTTTGCCGAGAAAGAATTTTCAGATAAGTTTAGAGAGGTTCAAGCAGGAGAACTAAAACACCATCTATTCCCTCCCTGTGTTAAAAATGCTCTCAGAGGAGTTCCACAGGGAATGAGGAACTATGCAATAACGGTATTGCTCACGAGCTTTCTAAGCTATGCAAGGATATGTCCAAATCCTCCCAGGAGAAATGTAAAAATTAGGGACTGCATTAAAGATATGAGGGTAATAACCGAGGAAATACTTCCCATAATAATAGAGGCCGGGAACAGATGCTCACCTCCACTATTCGAAGATCAACCAAACGAAATAAAGAATATATGGTACCACTTGGGCTTTGGATACACTGCAAATCCTACCCTTGAAGACAGCGGGAACTCAACATGGTACTTTCCCCCTAACTGTGATAAGATAAAGGCAAATGCTCCACAGCTTTGCACTCCTGACAAGCACTGCAGATACATTAGAAATCCCCTAACATATTATCTAAGGCGTCTTTACTTAGAAGAGAAGAGGAGGGCCAAGCATGCTGATGAGGGAAGTGACAAAGGAGGAAAGGAGCGAATTCTACAGTAAAGAATGGAGTGCAAAGAAAATACCAAAGTTCATAGTGGACACTCTAGAAAGTAGAGAATTCGGCTTCGATCATAACGGGGAAGGTCCAAGTGACAGGAAAAATCAATATTCTGACATAAGAGATTTAGAGGACTACATTAGAGCCACATCCCCCTACGCAGTATATTCAAGTGTGGCATTTTATGAAAACCCCAGGGAGATGGAAGGGTGGAGAGGAGCTGAGTTAGTTTTTGACATTGATGCCAAGGATCTCCCCCTAAAGAGGTGCAACCACGAACCTGGGACAGTGTGTCCAATATGCCTTGAAGATGCAAAAGAGCTAGCTAAAGATACTCTAATAATTCTCAGGGAAGAACTCGGCTTTGAAAATATCCATGTAGTCTACTCCGGAAGAGGATATCACATAAGAATCCTAGATGAATGGGCCCTCCAATTGGACTCCAAAAGTAGAGAAAGAATTCTTGCCTTTATTTCAGCTAGTGAAATTGAGAACGTTGAAGAATTTAGAAGATTTCTACTGGAGAAGAGAGGATGGTTTGTGTTAAAGCATGGCTACCCGAGAGTATTTAGGTTGAGACTGGGATACTTTATTCTAAGGGTTAACGTACCTCACTTGCTAAGCATTGGAATAAGAAGAAATATTGCAAAGAAAATTCTAGATCACAAAGAAGAAATATACGAGGGATTTGTAAGGAAGGCAATATTGGCATCTTTTCCAGAAGGCGTGGGAATTGAAAGCATGGCTAAGCTCTTTGCCCTATCAACTAGATTTTCAAAGGCCTATTTTGATGGTAGGGTTACAGTTGATATAAAGAGAATCCTAAGGTTGCCCTCAACACTCCATTCCAAAGTGGGCCTTATAGCAACTTATGTTGGAACCAAGGAGAGAGAGGTCATGAAGTTTAATCCATTTAGACATGCAGTGCCAAAGTTCAGGAAAAAAGAAGTGCGCGAAGCTTATAAACTGTGGAGAGAGTCCTTGGAATATGAATAAAGGAAAGATAAAAATAGTTATTGCAATGCTTATATGGGGAAGTGTAGGAGTATTTGCAAGGTTTTCAGGATTATCTGGCCTTGGCGTTGCTTTTGCTAGAGTTTCTCTAGGCTCTATCTTCCTGCTAATAATATTGGGGGCTAAAAGGAGAATAAGAGAAGCCTTGGATTGTATAGCAAGAAATCCTCTCCCATATATAGGGATTGGGAGTGCTCTTGCGCTTAACTGGATATTCTTTTTTACAGGATTGGAGTATACAACAATAGCAAACGTTGTTCTCGTTTACTATACTTCCCCCATAATAGCCACACTACTTTCCTGGAAGTTTCTAAAGGAGAAAGTAAAGAAGTCAAGGATGTTTGCAATATCTTTAGCATTCCTGGGACTTGGAATTATAATTAGCGGCCAAGAGATAAGTATTAACAACAGAGACTTCATTGGAATCATGTTTGCATTAATTGCAGCGTTCTTCTATGCCTTGATTCCTAACCTCGGAAGATTTTTGAAGAAAGTAAAGGGAGAAATCCTGACCTTTCTCCAACTTTTAGTTGCTTCATTCCTAATGCTTCCAATAATAAGTGTTGTAGATGTTGGAAAGCCCGTGTGGTGGTCAATTGGCGTCTTAGTAACTGTACATACAGTTCTTGCGTTATTCCTCTATATGGATGGGCTTAAAGAAGTAAGTGTGAGTGAGGCAGCATTGCTAAGTTATTTAGACCCAATAAGTGCCGTTATATACGGGATTATCATATTTGGAGAAGTTCCAAGTATCTACACAATCATAGGTGGAGGATTAATTTTAATAGCAACAGCCCTAGATGCACTCAAAAAAGGGTAGGCGAGGGGGCTATAGCCCGCCTTCTGTACTACGGGAGCATTCGACTAAGCGGCCTACCACGGGCCTCACACCGGGAACTCATCGGCCCTAACTCGGCCTTGCACCCCGCGGGACGGCCGTTTCACCGCTCCCCTCGGGATTGTCTGCGGGTTAACTCGGCTCCCGTCACCGGGAGCCTTCACCGCTTTCATCCACATCCCCCGAGGGACGTGTCGTTTCTGTGCCGTTGCCCGGCCTCTCGGCCGGTGCCTTACGGCACCGCGGCCCCGGTGCGGTGGGCGGAACTTCCTCGGGCACGAGCCCGACAGCCCCCAGCCCCCTCGCCTATTTTAGTTTTTCTCTCTGGAGGCTATAAACTTTTGGTACCAGAGTCTAGCCACTTCCTCAACGAGTTCAGCCTTATAAAAGGCCTCTCTAAGGCTTCTTCCAACTGTAACAACCCCATGTCTTTCAAGTACAACTGCATCATAACCCTTCATAGCTTCAGAGACTTGTTGAGCCAATTCAACACTCCCTGCAGGTCTAAATGGAAGCACGGGGACTTTCTTAAGATATAACTCAGCCTCAGGGGTTATCATAGGAGCCTCCCTCTCAAAAATAGAGAGGACTATGGAGTAAGGAGGATGAAGATGAACTACTGCCCTAACTTCGGGCCTATTCCTATAAACTCCCAAGTGAAGGCGGTATTCGGAGGAGGGTCTTACAGAAGAAACCACTTTCCCATCCAATTTTACAACAGCAATCTGACTTTCGGTAAGCTCTTCCATCACGCTTCCAGTCCCCTTTATGAACACGTAGTTCCCAACTCTAATGCTCATGTTTCCTCCAAATGAACCAGTTAAGCCTTTTCTATGTGCAAGCTTTGAATAATGTATAAGCTTCGCCTTAATGTTCCTCATCAACGACCACCTCTATTCCACACTCGGTACACAAAGCTTTTCCTTGCTTCCACCTAAGATGACCCCCACACACTGGACAAACGTCTAGCTTTCCACTCTCTTTCCACAGTTCATAAACTTCTCTATCAATTTTGAGAACAACTTTGTCTTTTCCCTGCTTAAAATCACCAAGAACTGGGTAGCTTCTAAGCTCAAAGGTCTTTCCATCAATTATAACTGGCTCTATTCCTAAGTTTTCCTCATACTCTAACTCATTTGAGGGAAGGATTTCGACGACATAACATTCGATCTCCTTGTCATAATAAGCTATGAGTTCAAGGGCATCGCTCAGCTCTCCACTAGACGAGAGAAAGTCAACGACAATCATGTTCTCCCTGGGAATTAGAAGGGCAATCACAAACCTATTTCTAAATACAGCAAGACCACTTCCCGTACACACTCTTTCAAAACCCAAGTTTTCTAGGAGAGAGGCCACATCATCTCCAGTTGGCAGGCCCTTTTTCTCAACTATCATTTTCCACAATCGTCTTGCAAGTGAAAAAGCTCCCATTATAGGTTCATAAACGTCTGGCATTTCTTCTCACCATTAATAGGAATGACAAGAGGCTAAATAACACTTTCCACAAGGATGGGAAACATAAGAACTCCCATGTAAGTTACCCTCCTAACCTTCCAAAGAGGAGCCACAAACCCAAGAAACATAGCTGAAATCATTACTAAAACTCCCAAAATACCATCGTATAAAAATCCCAGAAGAAACAGAAAAACAATTATTCCCAGGATAGTAGGCCTATACTGCCTAAAGGCGACTTTTCCAATAATTATCGCCAACCTGGGAGCAAAAATTAAGAGTAGCATAGATGCCGAAAGACCTAAAAGGTAGAGAAATGGCAATTCTTGAATCGAGACATTTCCAATGGCTACCATTACTCCATTTCTCGTCTTTCCAGTAAGTGCTAAGTTTGCAAGAGAAAAAGAGTATGCCGCCGTGTTAGTTGAATAAACTATTGTCAAAAACTCCCTATCATCTTTTGTAAACTTCGAGCCTAGGAGTGAAGCTTGACCGGCAGTTAGAGTGGGTAAAAGAGATGCCAAAGCTCCGAAAAAAGTGCCAAAAATAGAGAACTTTACTAACCTCCAGGAAGGAATGCGAAGAGGGGCATCGTAAACCTTAACACTTTTTGGAGGATGCAAGTAAGAGTCAACCAGCAAAGGAAGGGCAAATAACCCAGTAAAAAGAGGATAAAAGGGATCTGAAATCGGAAGAGAAAATACCTCATATCCTAAAAATCCAGCCAGCAAAAATATAACTAGGGCTCCTAGTTTGTTCCCCTGGGAAAGAATTAGAAAAAGAGACAAGAAAACTACAAAAATAATCCCAATCTTAAAACTGTACTTGGGGGCGACTAAAAAATACGCGGGAAGAGTTGCAATTGAGAAAATAAGGGCCAATGTGCTAGCAAAAAGAGAAAGCTTTACAACTTCTCCAAATTTTCCTTCAAGAACTAATCTATGAGAAGGTAAAAGAGAAGGAACGCTATCATCGGCATCAGGAACTCCAAAGAGAGCTGAAGGAATAGAGTCCAGAAAAGTATGAACTAAACCCATTACAAAGAGAGTAGGGATAGGTAAGCTAAGTCTACTAAGAGAATTTACGTGAAGCCCTGGCGTTAGGCCAGTTAAAGTTCCAAAACCAACTCCAGCGATTAACTGCAGTAATTCACGCATACATCCTCCTCTCCATACACTATTAACATGGGCTTGTCATAATAGGTAGAGAAGACTCCATAGGCTGTAATATAGTCCCCTTCTCTAACTTTAACACCCTCTGGAAGCTTCACAGAAACTTTACATCTATTGAACTCTACTAATATCTTATTTTTGCTTACCTTAACGACCTTCCCAGCAACTTTTCCAACCTTCCCTATTTGGGGAGTGCATATCGAATTTTCCATGTCCTCTCTTGCTGTCAAATTACATTCAAGGCAGAGATAACTTCCAAATCTCTTCAGAGCTTTGAAGTGAACTAAGTCCCCAACTCTTCCCTTCACTCCAAAAACTTTCTTGTCAAGACATTCAAGCTCTAAATACTCGAGAAAGACACGTGAAACTCTACAGCTTCCTACAATTATTTCTCCAACTTTTGCCCCCTCTATATTTGTAGTTTCCTTTGCGAAATCCACAACACTAAAGTTTCTAGCATAAACTGAGATATAGTCTCCAGAAACTTTAGTTATACCAACGATCTTAACAACTTGCCCAGGAGTTAAAGTCTGATTGTCGGGAAGATACGCCCTGACACTTTTGTTCATCCATAGAATTCCTCCTGGATTACCCCCATATAGCACAACTCCAGTGAATTCAAAGGGATAACCGTCTTTTGGGTAAGATAAGAAACCAAGAGATTTGTATTCAACTGGGACTAGCTTAGTTCCAAAGAAAACCCCCTTAACTTCTACAATCTCTCCAATTGAAACATTTTCGAGCTCAAATTTTAACTTAACCTTTTTAGGAGTCAAGATATAAGGATAGTAATCAACCCAATAAGCCCCCGTAACTCGAACTAAACTAAGTTCTTCTCCTTCTGTTTTTTCAATTATTCTCGGCTTAATAGCTTCCCCTCTATAGACTCCAACAATTTTATATGCCTTACCAACTTCCAACCCAGAGAGCACGGGAACAGAAAACTTGCCGTCAGTTATTATGCTAAAGTCATCAGAAGAATACACACATATTCCCTCAAACTCTACTAAATCTCCTTCTTCAGCTTCAATAATATCTTTCGGAGGGGGATTAGAAAGAGAAATAGCCAAACTCAAAAATACAAAAAACATTAGTAAGTAAACAACATCTTGTCGCATGCTATTAATTAGAACTTTAAACTTAAATATTTTACTCCATTATTTAATTAATTTTATCCCTGAGGAAGTTATACTGTACTCCACCCAATCAAGCTTGTGAGCCGTTCTCCTCATACCATATACACGGAGATACCTCTTCAGAGTCTTTCCTTCTTCCATAAGTTTAAGCTCAATAATTCCATCTACTATAGCCTTGACCATCATTTCAACTTGAGGCTCTTCTATGCCCGAATTCATTTCTAAAATCCAAACTTGCTTGTTTCTGTGTGCAAATTCTCTCAGCTCTTCTAAAAACTTATAAATTTCTTTTCGTGATGTTTCAAAGAATATTGGTGTCATAGAGGATATAAATCCAACGACATTTTCTGCTGATACTGTCAGGATAACTGGGGCATCACCTCTTGAAGCCACTCAGTCACATCACCAGGCGGACAACCAAACCGAGAATGAAACCTAACAAAATTATACCAGAACGCAAACAGAAAAACAAACCTGTGAACCCTCCTCCAGTCTCTAGCCCTGAAATTATTCCAGAAACGCTTTGTTCTTTCTTTTAAAGTCCTGAACCAGCGTTCAATACAGTTCCTCGGCCCGAAGGTTACGTGAACAAAATCCAGTCCAAGGGATTTAAAAGCAGACTTGTACCACTTCCCACCATCAACCAGAAAAACAGGCTGTCCTTTGCAGGATTTCAAAACAACCAGAATGAAGTCTCTAGCAATCCACCAGTTTCTGGTTGTTGTAATCCAGACTGCGAGAACTTCCCTGCTCTCAACGTCAAGTGCAGCCCAGAGAAATCTCTTCTCCCCGTTGATTTTTACGACAGTCTCATCAACTGCGATAAAATTCCTCTGTTTTCTTACTGCGAGGAGTGTTGGCTGGTAAACTGCTTCTGCTAGTTTTTGAACTGCCTCCCAGACTGTTGTGTGGCTGATTTTGAGGATTTTTCCGACTTGTCTGTAGCTGAGGCCTCGCAGGTATAGTTCTACTGCTCTGATTTTCTTTTCTGGTGGGATTTTGTTGCGGCGAAAAGGTTTTAAGACTGAAATCAGTGAGTATAGAATGCTCTCAGCCTTCATTTCTCTCCCTTCTTTTTCTGAAAAATTATCAGAAACTTAAACCTAACGCCCTACCGCTTATCCTAACAGTATCTTTTCTGCTTTTGTTGTAGAGAGTATTCTTAAAGTTGTGTCCTTAATAGCATCTAACAACCTTGTAGTATCACTTATATCTGTAATGACGGATTCATCAAAGGAGAACTTCGGAGCTTTTCTAAGCCTCTGTGTATAAGCATCAAGCAAGACAATTTTATCATCAAGATAAGGCATAAACTCCCAGCCAAAGTCTAAAGCATTGCTTACAAACTCATATTTAGAGATGTCAATTAGTACACCTATAACATAATTTCCATTTCTTACTTGAGTACTAGTAAACTGAGAGATAAAAATGCTTTTTCCAGCTTTGGGATCCCCAATAAGAAGAACTACACTACCCCTTGGAATACCTCCACTTATTAGATCATCAATAATCCCTGTAGGAATTCTTTCTACCCTAACCTCTATATTCTCAACATTCTCAACTTCATTCACGACCATTAATATCACCTAATAAATTTCCCCACTTGGATACACGACAATTCCATTTGGTCCTATTTCAAAGGGATACTTCTTCATTGAGTGTCTGGTACCACGCATTTTTCTTATCAAGATGTACCTCTTCAACTCAATATTCCTTTCTTGTAAATCTAATATCACTACTCCTCTAGCTATGAACTCCTCTATTCCATACCTGCTAATTCTCCCATGCTGAGGATCAGGCGCCTCAGTAGTTAAAATCGTTGTAACTCCCATCTCAAGTAAAATTGTGTTTAACTTTAGCAAGACTTCTCTTATTCTATTTTCTTCTTCAAGTCTCATAGCTATTGATGGTATAGAATCAATGACCAACCTCTTAGCATTAATAGCCTTGACAACCCTATAAACGTATCTTAGAAAGTTTTCAACATTAAATCTATCTTCTAAAACGAATTTTTCTTCACTTGGAATTCCAGCAATAGAGCTGACTCCATCTATTATTGCGATTTTACCTTCCTTTTCATACTTCTCAAAATCCCAACCAAAGGCGGCCATCTCCCTTCTCAAATCCTTAGCTCTCTCTTCCAATGTTACAAATACTCCTGGTTCTCCGTATTCTTCAGCTCCTTTATAGATAAATTGAGCTGCAAATGTAGTTTTTCCTGTTCCAGTTCCGCCAGTTAGCAGAACTGTAGTACCCTCAGGGAAACCTCCCTCAATTAATTCATCAAATCCAGGAATTCCACTTTTAACTCTTCTAATTGGTTGAAGTGGCATGAGCCTCACCTCGATGACTTTGGCTCAACTAATACTTCTTTGGAGAAAATAATATAAATCTTTTGTTTCTTTTCGTGCCTAGGCTGTCAAAATTACAAAATTTACAAAGCCCCACTAAAAAATTGGAGAATTTAGAGAGAACAATACTCAGTTCCAAAAATTTCCCCAGTAGCAGAGTACTCTAAAGCTCTGCAGTCATGACAAATATATCGGAAGGTACACGACTTACACTGTGGAATTTTGTCCTTAGTTAATTTCCACCATGTTTTCTTTAGTCTCTGCTTTCTTAGTATTGCCTTTAAGGATTCCTTAGTAATGTCACCAACTATGAACTTTCTTAACAGGGGACAGGGTGTTACAAACCCTTCTGGGCTAACCGCCACTAGTCCTGCCATACAAGGATGATAAGTTATTGAGGCTGGATTAACGATTCTTCTGATTTCAAATAGATTTCCATTAGATAAATACCTTGCAGATGGAGGGTATACTATATCAACCCATATTTCTCCGCTGAAGTTTATATCTAGGTTCTTTATTTCATTGTACTGAGAATAGGGAACAATTAACAAAAGAACATCCACATCGGGAATTTGGTGGTTTAACTCTTCCAATGTAACTTCAAGAATAACCTTAAATTTTCTTTCCTGGGGAATACTATGATAATCTTCACTCATCACAGTTAGATAAGTTGTCAATCCGAGATTTGCTGAATATTCAGCTAGCTCAATTCCCTCTTCGATAGAATCATAGTTCGTTATAAATACCTCCCCTTCAGGAGTCAACTTATAAAACTCTTTGAGTATTTCCTTGAATTTTTCAATTCCTATCTTTTCCCTGTAGAGAATAAATTCATTGTTTCCAATACATCCGATGCTTCTTGTTATACCCTTACTCTCGGAAAACTTGCCTTTTCCTTTTCCTATGGCCAAGATAATTCTCTCCAATTGTCCTGCATGTGGGATAAGTACCCATGGTGGTTTTCCTATTGTTGTTATACCTTTACTCTCTATAATAGACATCGAAGTCAGAACTTTACTCTCTGCCACAGGACTCACCAAAAATTTAAGGTTAGAAAGAGATATATTAACTTTTTCTATACGGATTTTGCATACCACTAAAGATAGTATGCAAAAAATGTTCTACTGAGCTGGAATATGTTTGTCTCCCTCTATCCAAAATTCTCCCTTAGTGGTAATTTCTCTTTTCCATACGGGCACCCTCTTCTTAACTTCATCTACAATCCAGGAACAAGCTTCAAATGCCTCCTTCCTATGCTTCGCTGAAACCACAACCAAAATTGTATTCTCAGAGATATCCAACTCTCCAGCCCTATGCCATATAACTGCATCAAATATTGGAAACTTTTCAAGAGCCTCCCTTCTAATTTTCCCCATTTCTTTTTCAGCCATTTCCTCGTATGCTTCGTAAATAAGCTTAAGAACCTCCCTTCCAGCATTTTCGTTTCTCACTTTCCCTAAAAATGTAACTATCGCTCCCACAGAGGGATTTGAAACAAGTGATACTGCCTCATCTAAATTAAAATCCTCAGGCTTTTTTACTAGTCGAACTTTCTTCATATCATCCACCAGTTAAGCTATTAAAGTGGAAAATTAATAAGTTTAGGGGTTTACATGACAAGTGAAGATATTATTAATGCACTCAAAGCAGGCAATATTGAAAAAGCTAAGGAATTATTAACCAAAGAGATTGATAGATTAACAGATGAGGAACTAAGAGAAGTTTTGGAAGTAGCCGAAGAAGTGGCAAAAGAAAAAAGGGATTTAGAACTCTATAAACTCGTAGTATACTATTATGCAGAGTTTTTTGGAATAAGTAAACTCCATGAATTTGAAGAATTTGCGAGAAAATTTGAGACAAAAGGCCTACTTCATGTGGCCGACCTGTATTCCCTTCTCGGTTATCCAGAAAAAGCATTAGAAATTTATGAGGGAGTACTCGCAGAAGAAAAAAGGCCCGAAATAGTCGGAGAAGTATATTACAGCATAGCCGCAATTTATGAGGAACTACAAGAATACGAAAAGGCAATCGAGTTTATAAGAAAAGCCATTGAGGAGTTCAAGGCAGCAAATGCAAAAAGAAAAGAACTACAAGCCAGAGTCTACGAAGGTTACTTACTCTACGAATCAGGAGATAAAGTAAAAGCAAAAGAAATACTCGCAAAATTATTGGCAGAAGTTGAAGATAAAGAGCTAATAGCGCAAATTCACTTAGCCTTTGAAGAGATGTTTGAAGATGAGGAAAATTACGAAGCAGCATTTCATGAATGTCTATATGCAATGATAAACTCCAAAGACTCGGATTTCTTTGAAATAGCATTCGATGGTCTAGTAGACTTAATCTGGCAAGCAATAATCGACGACTCTTTTGAGGAAATATACAATAGCATGCCAATGTTTAAGGTAGCATTCCCAGAGCTTTCAGATTTCTTTGAAGGAGTAAGGCTAATAGCCCTTTATAAAGATGGAAAAGCTGGAAGAGAAGATGTCAGTGCAATTCTAGATAGAATAAAAGACGAGAGATTGTTATCAATACTCGAATTTTTGGGAGAGGCAGAGCTATGAGAAGACTAAATTTTGAAAAGGTAGTAACTAGGTTAGTAGAATTCATCAAAGAAAATGCCAAGCAAGGGGTGGTTATCGGAATCAGTGGGGGAGTTGACAGTGCAACAGTAGCGTATCTAGCAACAAAGGCTCTAGGAAAAGACAAAATTCTTGGCCTAATAATGCCCTACTATGAAAACAAGGATGTTGAAGATGCAAAATTGGTGGCAGAAAATCTTGGAATACGATACAAAATAATTAACATAAAACCAATAGTTGACACTATTCAGTCCTCCCTGGATGTAGCTCTCGACAGGAAAAGCCTGGGAAATATAATGGCAAGGGTAAGAATGGTGCTTCTTTACTCTTACGCAAACTCTCTAGGAAGACTTGTTCTTGGAACTAGCAACAGAAGCGAGTTTCTCACAGGATATTTCACAAAGTGGGGAGATGGAGCTAGTGACTATGCTCCTCTAATAAACATATACAAAACAGAAGTGTGGGAGGTTGCAAGGATTATAGGTGTACCACAGAGCATAGTGGAGAAAAAACCAAGTGCAGGACTGTGGGAAGGACAGACTGATGAAGATGAACTAGGAATTTCATATAAGCTCCTAGATGAGTTACTATGGAGACTTGTAGATCTCAAAATGAGCAAAGAAGAGATTGCAAATGAACTAAATGTGTCAGAAGAAATAGTAGAACACGTTGAAAAATTAGTGAAAAACAGCGAGCATAAGAGGAGACTCCCCATTGGACCGAAAGTTGATGATCTCATAATAGAGCCTTGAGTATTTCTAACCTTCTTTTGCTCATTAACACTTTTGGATGCTTCATGAGAGCTTTTACTACCTCGAAATAATTTCCACCAGCTAGTTTTTCTAAGTCAGTCCCTCCAAGTAATTGAACGAAAACATCTATGTCCTCATCTGTTAGTTTTTCCATTGCCCTTCTAAGCTTCAGTAGTCTCTCCATCTTGGGCCCTTCAACTTCCCACCACTCTTTGGTATAGTTCTTCAGTAGTTCTAGATTCTCCTCCTCCAGTGCCTTAACTATCCACTTTGCCAAAATGTTAGCAGCTTTCATTGCTTCATACATTCCTCCTCCATGGACTGGATTTACTTGCCTGGCGGCATCTCCAACTACAGCCACGTTTTCTTTAACTAACTCTCTTACAAAGCCACCCACTGGAACAAGGCCAACGTTTATCTCCAATATTTTCTTCGTGGGAATGTTGTTTTCTTTAAGCCACTTGTCCAGATAGTACTTGGCAGTTTTCTCATTGTCGGAGTTTATTCCAATTCCGACGTTTGCCCTATCTTCATCTTTTGGAAATACCCAAACATATCCTCTAGGAGCAATTTCATTTCCAAACCACAAATGAATTAAGTCTGGGTCGTATCCTTCGATTATCATTTCGTATTCATACGCTGAATCAAATTCATGGGGAGGAGCATAGGTATTTATCCCCGCAAGCCTTGCAACTGTGCTTTCAACTCCATCAGCCGCTACTATTATCTTAGCCTCAATTTCGACTAACTCGCCTTCATGTTTTGCCTTAACCCCCATAATCTTACCTTCCTTTCTTAGGAGATCGATAACTTCGGTCCTTGCCCAAACATCAGCTCCAGCCTTTGCAGCATAATAGGCGAGCATTTTATCAAAGACTTTTCTCTCAAGTATAACTCCACTTACCTTGTCATACCTAAGCTCGGCCGTATATCCACTAGGAGAGTAAATCCTCGCCCCATAAATCTCTCTGTTTATGAACCTTTTATCATATGGAATGTCAAATTCCTTGAAAACGTTAACATTTATTCCCTCTGCACACTGTTTTGGAGTTCCAATTGCAGGTTTTTTATCCACAAGAAGAACTGAAAAACCAGCTTTTGCAACGTCTCTTGCCACAATGGGACCGGCAACTCCTGAGCCAACAACCACTACATCGTACTTCATTGTGCCACCTCCTCATAACTGAGAGCTCCCACAGGACAAGCCTTTATGCATATCATACAAGAAATGCACTTATCTTCAAAGAACTGCCATGATGATGAGACCCTTATTGCCAATGCCGGACAAACTCCTGCACATCCCCCACATAGATAGCACTTGTCTTCGTTTACAAGAACCTTAATCTTCTTCATTTCCCTCCCCTCTGAGTATTTGATCTTCATCAAGAACAACAGTGTTGTCATTTATTATCTTTACTGGAACAAAGCGAGCCATCTCAGATATTTTCTCTCTAACTTCACGCTCCTTTAAGTTTAATCTATCACTTAACTCTTCTACAGTTGCCCTTCCATTGAGAAGGAGATAATGAAGTATTGCCAATTGCGTCATGTCCCCGATCTCCTTTAAGTATGCCTCCTTTATTTTCCTCATGAGAGAACTTCTATAACTCTCAATAGTCTTAAATGCTTCCAGAACTTTTTCAAGCTCTTTATTTGCTTTGATAAAGTCAGTAATCATTTCTTTTAATGTTGAAGGTTCAGTATCTAGGCCAGAAAGACTAATTTCAAAATCTCTAAGCTCAGCATCTCCCAGATCTAGTCCTTTATACCAAAACATTTCTGGAGTTAATGTGAAAACATAAGATTTCGCTATTGAAATTTTATAGTACTTTTTTGTAGGCCCAATAAAGCGTTCTTCTTTTTCGTAGGACTGAAGAACACCTTCTCTTTCCATTATCTTAAGATGCTTTGCCACAGCAGTTGATGACACTGAAACTTTGCTACTTAAAAGGCTAAAGTAGCATTCCATACAAGTTAGGTGAGATAACAAATCCCGCCTTACTTTGTTCCCCAATATGTAAAACAAGTCTGGTTCCATATTCATCACCTACCCATATCTGTGGCGCAAAGTTTATATATTGTGCATTCAACCTAAGGTTGACAACCTAGATTTGAACCAACTCTAGGTTGGAGAATTAAAGTTATAAACATTTAGATAGGGGTGAGGAAAATGGGATTGATTAGTGACGCTGACAAGAAGGTAATTAAGGAAGAGTTCTTTTCAAAAATGGTCAATCCAGTTAAGCTAATCGTTTTTGTGAGAAAGGACCACTGTCAATACTGTGACCAGCTAAAACAACTAGTTCAAGAGCTTTCTGAGCTAACAGACAAGCTCAGTTATGAAATTGTTGACTTCGACACACCAGAAGGCAAAGAGCTAGCCAAGAGGTATAGAATAGACAGAGCTCCAGCAACAACAATAACCCAAGATGGAAAGGACTTTGGAGTAAGGTACTTTGGATTACCGGCAGGTCATGAGTTCGCAGCATTCTTAGAGGACATTGTGGATGTTAGTAGAGAAGAAACAAACCTTATGGACGAGACAAAACAGGCCATCAGAAACATAGACCAGGATGTAAGAATATTGGTGTTTGTAACTCCAACATGCCCATACTGTCCACTTGCCGTTAGAATGGCTCACAAGTTTGCCATTGAAAACACAAAAGCTGGGAAAGGTAAGATACTTGGGGATATGGTCGAGGCCATTGAGTATCCAGAGTGGGCTGACCAGTACAATGTAATGGCAGTACCAAAAATTGTTATTCAGGTCAACGGAGAAGACAGAGTAGAATTTGAAGGAGCTTATCCAGAGAAAATGTTCTTAGAGAAGTTACTCTCAGCTCTCAGCTGATCTACTGTTTTTCCTTCTTTTCTTCTGTTCTGTTATTGCCTAGGATAAGCTTAATAATACTTTGATACCTTTCTTAGTTTAGGTGTGTGAGAGTATGAGCGAAGAGATTAGAGAAGTTAAGGTTCTAGAAAAACCCTGGGTTGAGAAGTATAGACCTCAAAGACTTGACGACATTGTAGGACAAGAGCACATAGTGAAAAGGCTCAAGCACTACGTCAAAACTGGATCAATGCCCCACCTACTCTTCGCAGGCCCCCCTGGTGTCGGAAAGTGTCTTACTGGAGATACCAAAGTTATAGCTAATGGCCAACTCTTTGAACTTGGAGAACTTGTTGAAAAGCTTTCTGGGGGGAGATTTGGACCAACTCCAGTTAAAGGGCTCAAAGTTCTTGGAATAGATGAGGATGGAAAGCTTAGAGAGTTTGAAGTCCAATACGTCTACAAAGATAGAACTGATAGGTTGATAAAGATAAAAACTCAGCTTGGCAGGGAGCTTAAAGTAACTCCGTATCACCCACTTCTAGTGAATAGAGAGAATGGCGAAATAAAGTGGATTAAGGCTGAAGAACTCAAACCTGGCGACAAGCTTGCAATACCGAGCTTTCTCCCACTTATAACTGGAGAAAATCCCCTTGCAGAGTGGCTTGGTTACTTTATGGGAAGTGGCTATGCTTATCCAAGTAATTCTGTCATCACGTTCACTAACGAAGATCCACTCATAAGACAACGCTTTATGGAACTAACAGAGAAACTTTTCCCTGATGCAAAGATAAGGGAAAGAATTCACGCTGATGGAACTCCAGAAGTTTATGTGGTATCTAGGAAAGCTTGGAGCCTTGTAAACTCTATTAGCTTAACATTAATACCCAGGGAGGGGTGGAAAGGAATTCGTTCTTTCCTTAGGGCATATTCCGACTGCAATGGTCGGATTGAAAGTGATGCAATAGTTTTATCAACCGATAACAATGATATGGCCCAGCAGATAGCCTATGCTTTAGCCAGCTTTGGAATAATAGCTAAAATGGATGGAGAAGATGTTATTATCTCAGGCTCGGACAACATAGAGAGGTTCCTAAATGAGATTGGCTTTAGCACCCAAAGCAAACTTAAAGAAGCCCAGAAGCTCATTAGAAAAACCAATGTAAGATCCGATGGACTAAAGATTAACTATGAGCTAATCTCCTATGTAAAAGACAGGCTTAGGTTAAATGTCAATGATAAAAGAAATTTGAGCTACAGAAATGCAAAGGAGCTTTCTTGGGAACTCATGAAAGAAATTTATTATCGCCTTGAGGAACTGGAGAGACTAAAGAAGGTCTTATCAGAACCCATCTTGATCGACTGGAATGAAGTAGCAAAGAAGAGTGATGAAGTAATAGAAAAAGCTAAAATTAGAGCAGAGAAGCTCCTAGAATACATAAAAGGAGAGAGAAAGCCAAGTTTCAAGGAGTACATTGAGATAGCAAAAGTCCTTGGAATTAACGTTGAACGTACCATCGAAGCTATGAAGATCTTTGCAAAGAGATACTCAAGCTATGCCGAGATTGGAAGAAAACTTGGAACTTGGAATTTCAATGTAAAAACAATTCTTGAGAGCGACACAGTGGATAACGTTGAAATCCTTGAAAAGATAAGGAAAATTGAGCTTGAGCTCATAGAGGAAATTCTTTCGGATGGAAAGCTCAAAGAAGGTATAGCATATCTCATTTTCCTCTTCCAGAATGAGCTTTACTGGGACGAGATAACTGAAGTAAAAGAGCTTAGGGGAGACTTTATAATCTATGATCTTCATGTTCCTGGCTACCACAACTTTATTGCTGGGAACATGCCAACAGTAGTCCATAACACTACAGCGGCTTTGGCCCTTGCAAGAGAGCTTTTCGGCGAAAACTGGAGGCATAACTTCCTCGAGTTGAATGCTTCAGATGAAAGAGGTATAAACGTAATTAGAGAGAAAGTTAAGGAGTTTGCGAGAACAAAGCCTATAGGAGGAGCAAGCTTCAAGATAATTTTCCTTGATGAGGCCGACGCTTTAACTCAAGATGCCCAACAAGCCTTAAGAAGAACCATGGAAATGTTCTCGAGTAACGTTCGCTTTATCTTGAGCTGTAACTACTCCTCCAAGATAATTGAACCCATACAGTCTAGATGTGCAATATTCCGCTTCAGACCTCTCCGCGATGAGGATATAGCGAAGAGACTAAGGTACATTGCCGAAAATGAGGGCTTAGAGCTAACTGAAGAAGGTCTCCAAGCAATACTTTACATAGCAGAAGGAGATATGAGAAGAGCAATAAACATTCTGCAAGCTGCAGCAGCTCTAGACAAGAAGATCACCGACGAAAACGTATTCATGGTAGCGAGTAGAGCTAGACCTGAAGATATAAGAGAGATGATGCTTCTTGCTCTCAAAGGCAACTTCTTGAAGGCCAGAGAAAAGCTTAGGGAGATACTTCTCAAGCAAGGACTTAGTGGAGAAGATGTACTAGTTCAGATGCACAAAGAAGTCTTCAACCTGCCAATAGAGGAGCCAAAGAAGGTTCTGCTTGCTGATAAGATAGGAGAGTATAACTTCAGACTCGTTGAAGGGGCTAATGAAATAATTCAGCTTGAAGCACTCTTAGCACAGTTCACCCTAATTGGGAAGAAGTGATGAAGTATGCCAGAGCTTCCCTGGGTAGAAAAATACAGGCCAAAAAAGTTAAGTGAAATTGTAAACCAAGAAGAGGCTATAGAGAAAGTTAGAGCGTGGATAGAGAGCTGGTTGCATGGCCACCCCCCTAAGAAAAAAGCCCTATTATTAGCAGGACCCCCAGGGAGCGGAAAGACAACCACAGTCTACGCTCTAGCAAATGAGTACAACTTTGAAGTCATTGAGCTCAACGCGAGTGATGAGAGAACTTATGAAAAAATCTCCAGGTATGTTCAAGCAGCATACACTATGGATATCCTCGGAAAGAGGAGGAAGATAATCTTCCTCGATGAAGCAGATAATATAGAGCCCAGCGGAGCTAAGGAAATCGCAAAACTAATTGATAAGGCCAAAAATCCAATAATAATGGCTGCAAATAAGTACTGGGAAGTTCCAAAAGAGATCCGAGAAAAAGCTGAGCTAGTAGAGTACAAGAGGTTAACCCAGAGAGATGTAATGAATGCCTTAATAAGGATCCTAAAGAGGGAAGGTATAACAGTTCCAAAAGAAATCCTCCTAGAAATAGCAAAAAGATCTAGTGGAGATCTAAGAGCAGCTATAAATGATCTACAGACCGTTGTAGTGGGTGGTTACGAAGATGCTACGCAAGTTTTGGCATATAGAGATGTAGAAAAGACAGTCTTTCAAGCCCTAGGACTCGTCTTTGGAAGTGACAACGCCAAGAGGGCAAAGATGGCAATGTGGAACTTGGACATGTCCCCTGATGAATTCCTGCTATGGGTAGATGAGAACATTCCTCACCTCTACCTAAATCCAGAGGAGATTGCCCAGGCGTATGATGCAATTAGTAGAGCCGACATATACCTCGGAAGGGCCGCCAGAACTGGAAACTATTCACTCTGGAAGTACGCAATAGATATGATGACTGCAGGAGTTGCCGTGGCAGGGAGAAAGAGAAGGGGATTTGTCAAGTTTTATCCTCCCAACACCCTAAAGATTTTAGCGGAAAGCAAAGAAGAAAGAGAGATCAGAGAGTCAATAATTAAAAAGATAATACGAGAGATGCACATGAGTAGGCTACAGGCAATAGAAACGATGAAAATAATTAGAGAGATTTTCGAGAACAATCTAGACCTTGCTGCGCACTTTACAGTGTTCCTTGGTCTGTCTGAAAAAGAAGTTGAGTTTCTAGCTGGAAAGGAAAAAGCTGGTACCATTTGGGGCAAAGCCTTAGCATTAAGAAGGAAACTTAAGGAGCTTGGAATAAGAGAGGAGGAGAAGCCTAAAGTTGAAATTGAAGAAGAGGAAGAAGAGGAAGAAAAGACCGAAGAAGAAAAAGAGGAAATAGAAGAAAAACCCGAAGAAGAGAAAGAAGAGGAGAAGAAAGAAAAGGAAAAGCCAAAGAAAGGCAAACAAGCAACTCTCTTTGACTTTCTTAAAAAGTGATTACCCTTTTTCTTCTATTAGAGCTCCGAATAAAGTTGGCCCTCTAATTTTTTCTATTGTCTCCTCCACATTAATCTTTACGAATTCCCTCTCCAATACTGCCATCTGATGATCTTCGAGAGTCTTTGGATCTACGTGAAGAATTAAGTGCCCTTCTTTAACCACGGCTATATCCTTAAGCGTTAGGAGGAATTTTGCGACCGATTTGAATTCTTCATAGAGCATGATGTATTCAATTCCATCAACATAGATTACTCCTCCACTATTTTCATCTAAGAACGTTTTAGCCCGTTCAATTATTACGTGAAGAGCCGTTGGGCTTACTGAATTCGGCCCTTCTACCCTACTTAACCAGATATATTCAGTGTATGCAACATCTGGCCATTCATCGGGGGGAATTCTTGTGATTATCAGCTTAGGAACTTCCTTAAGAGCTCTCAACAGTTCAAGAGCTGAGTTTCTATTTAAAATCAAGATATTGTGTGGAATTGGAAGTTTTAAAGCCCTTTTTTCTTCCTTGGGCTTTTCTTCACTTTTCTTCTCTCTTAATTTGCTGAGAACATTGATAACAGAAGATACAATTATAAGATAGCCCAAAATTACAGAGATAGCAGTAATAGCCCATGCACTCTCATTAATAACTGTCAACAGGGCACCAATACCACCCAAGATACCAAAGAAAACGAAGGAAATTGCAAGCGTTAGAGCAAGCTTTTTTGTAGGTCCTTTGTGAAGGTTATATTCCATAATAGCCCTGAGGATACCCAACATGCCAAGGATAATTAAAATCAAACCCGCCAAAATATTTGCAAGTTTTTCCATTTTTTCACCTTATAATAACTTTGTTAAACTTCCCTAAAAGCATTTCTTCAGTTAATCCAATAGGGCTTCCTAAGTTGCACAGCTCTCTTAAATATCTTGACAAGTTCATCATCAGTAGCTCCTCTCCTTATGGGGCCCAATATATCAATCAAGTCATCTTTCCTCAGCAGGCAGGTCTTTAGGTAACCATCTGCCGTTAGTCTCAACCTAGTGCAGTTCATGCAAAAGGTTGTGTTGTGCATTGATCGAACGACTTCAACTTCAACCATCTTTCCATCAACTGGTAAAAAGTATTTTCTCCTTCTATGCATCTTTCTCTCCCGAATTTCCACTGCAATCTTTTCGAACTTTTCCTCCAATGGCTTTAAAGGGTAAAAGAAATCCTTAAAGAACTGAGAATTCTCCATTTCCCTGGGAACTTCTATTTCGATAAGCTGAAGTATTGCATTAACTTCCCCAGCAAATCTAATCATGTCCCAAATTTCATCATCGTTTATTCCCCTCATAACTACCATATTTAGCTTTACTGGATAGAAAAGGTTTGTGGCCCTCCTAATTCCCTTCAAAACCTGATCTAAAACATCGTAGCCAGTTATCATTTTATACTTTTTCCTGTCCAATGTATCGAGGCTAATGTTAACCCTATCAAGGCCAGCCTCTTTTAATTTTTCAGCGCTTGCATAGAGTGTTGTCCCATTAGTTGTCATGGAAAGGTCAACAACATAAGGCCTTATCCTTTGTATAATTTCATAGATGTCAGGTCTAACAGTCGGCTCTCCTCCCGTTAGCTTAACATTTCTAATCCCAAGTCTAGAAGCTATCCTCACGATTCTTTCAATTTCTTCTGGGGTCATTGTTCTTTCTCCGTCTTGTTGGCCTTCCCTATGGCAATAGAAGCAGTTCAAATTACATTCCTTTGTTAAGGAGATTCTAAGGTTCGTTACTGGCCTGCCAAACTTATCAATTAGCATCCACTGTAACCTCCAATATTTTAATGCAAAAAGTAAATAAAAGACTTTTACGTAAACATTATTGTTTAATCTCTATGTCCGCACAAACCTTGTATATATGGGGCTTATAATCAGAAACTTTCTTCACTTTAACGTTGCAGTCTTTTCCAAGCTCTCTACACATCTCAACGATTCTCCTTTTGAAGACCTCAATTTCTCCTTCATGAACAAAGTCATAGTAGTGTAAAAATTTCTCAGCCTTTGATAAAGTTATTTCCAAAGCGTCAACACCTTTGGGAGTGGGACTTATCACCCTATCAAAGGTCCCCAACTTGGGAAGAACTTCAAAGACATCTCCATGAATTAACTTAATCTTGCCCTTCAGTCTGTTCTTGTTAAGCTCTATGTTTTCCATTCCCAGGGAAACCGCATAAGGATTAAGCTCTACGGCTGTTATCTCAACATTTCTGAACTTTGCAATTACGAGAGGATAAGGCAAAACCCCCGCAAAAGGGACTAATATCTTTTCCCCATCTTTGACAAGTTTGGCTATCCTGTACCTCTCTCCTTTCATCCTGGGATTAAAGAAAACTTTTGAAAGATCAACCTTAATTAGAACGCCATTTTCCTTATGAATGGTTACAAGCCGATTCTCTCCCCAAACTACTTCCAAATTTCTAACTCTAAACTCCCCCTCATGAAAACCTCTCCTTGCAATCACCTTAACTTCAGGGTAAAGCGTTTTGATAGCCTTTGCAACTTCCTCCACTCTTGGTAGAACTTCATCTGGGAGAGTAATAATGGCGATATCCCCAACTATGTCGAGCCTCCCAATCTTCGATGCCAAGTCCTTTGGAAGTAAATCCTCCAAGTTTTTGTAAATTTGTCTATCTGGCCTTAGAGGGGCTTCCAAATTTACAACCTCAAATCCAAGGCTCTCCGCTTTATCCTTGTCAAGGATTGGAAAGTATACGTATTTCTCATCTCTTAGAGGTCTTCTTTTTCCATCAAATATTCCCAGGACTTTGAGTTGTTCTAATACCCTCTTTGCATCTTTCTTAGGAACTTTCACTGCAGGCATTTTCTCACCATGGAACTTCGCCCTTTATCTTCCAAATCCCCAAGAGCTTTCTGCTTCCCCAAGTGGCCTGTATCTCAAAGACTGCAATCATATCCTCATATATATCCACAATGTTGAAGCTGTTACCGAAGGGATTCCTATGTAACTCCCAGCTTACGCTTCCAGCGTTCACTAGGGGGGTGCTTTCCACTTTTACTGCATGAGAGTTCCCTCCGTGTCCAGTCAACACTAACTCAGTATTTGCATCTGTTATAATTTTAAGTACATTACCCGCATCTTCTAAATAACCAATCTCCTTGGCCCTTGGAATTGGAACTAGATTGTGATGCAAAACGACAACTCTAAACTTTTCCGAGTATTCTTCTAGCAGATTTGCCAGCATCTTTTGCCCTATCCTTCCCACTACCCCGATAGGAGTCTCATACTGGGCCGAAATCAATGGAATGAACACAAAGTCATTAAGCTCAATGATCTCTGGTTCGCCAAAGTATTCTCTAAAGAGTTCAGGCCCTAAATAGGTGTAGTCATTGTGCCCAGGGATAACAAGCTTTTCTGATTTTATACTCTCATAGTAATCTATTGCCATGTCAAAGAATCTTTCTATTCCTTTTTCTACAACATCTCCACAGTGGATGACCAAATCAGGCTTATATTTCTCGTTTATTGCTTTTACAACATTTTCAATTACATTTTTCCTAAAATACTTTCTATCAGAAACATTGCTCTCACTTAAATGGACTATCCTAAAGATTCTCCTCCCCCTGGGAACAAATATCTTTGGTCTTATTGGCACATGCTCTTTCCCTTTTTCTTCACCAGTAACCCTTCTTATCACGACTTTAACTCCTTTTTCGGAAATCTTGACTATATTATAGCTGTTTACATCACCTTTTCTAGTCTTCCTGCATGAAGTGCAACCAGCATTAGCCACTACCAAATCTTCAACCCTGTAAACGTTGGGAACGTGCTTGTGTCCACACATGTAAAGGGTAACATCATGGCTTAAGAGGAGATCTAAAACATCACCAGCGTTGTATAGCACATTCCTCTCCCTTCCAGTATCAGGGAGAGGAACTAAATGATGATGGGCTACCGCAATCTTTATCTTCTTATTGCTGTACTCTTCGAGCTTTTCTTTTAGCCATCTAAACTTGTAACCTCCAATTCGTCCATCGCTAAGGTCAGGGATTGTAGAATCAACCCAAATTATTACTCCATCCTTAAATTCATACACTCCAAAAAGAGGTCCAATATATCTTTCAAACAATTCATATCCAACATTTCTTGCATCATGATTCCCAGGAGCAACAATCAAAGGCTTCTCGATCTTTTTTAAAAGGTAGCTAGCGTGTTCATATTCCTCTCTAAGTCCATTGTTTGTAACGTCTCCAGTATGGATTACTAAATCAAAAGGCCTAGTGTTAATTTCGTTTACTATCAAATCGAAGGCATACGCTTTAAAAGCCACCTCATTTGTTATGTGAGTGTCACTTATGTGAGCTATCAACATTTGGAATCACTCCGTTGAAATTGCAGTTTCGAGCTTTCTTCTACTCGCTTCAAGTAGATCGCTCAAAGTAAATATTCCAACTATTTTTCCCTCTTCCTCTATTAAGATGTGCTTAATCCTATGCCTTGCCATTTTTCTAAGAACTTCTCCCAGGGGGGTGTTAGAATTAACCGTTATTAGCTCTTTCGTCATTATATCTTTTACTGGAGTATCATAGGGCAACCCTGGGACAACAACTCTTCTCAAAATATCACTCTTTGTGAAAAATCCTATCACATTTCCTTTTTCATCAATGACAACCAGCGAACCGATCTCAAATTCCATCATTAGCTTAGATGCTTCTTGCACCGTGGTGTCTGGTGTAACTCCAATGAGTTTCTTCGTCATGTAAACCTTTATAGGTGCCTTCACATCCACATAACTCACCTAAAAGATATTTATGAAAAATTGATATTTGAAGTTGGTGGTGGAAATGACCAGATTGCTATACTATGAAGACGCATACTTGAAAGAGGCAAAGGCAAAGGTTCTCGAAGTAAAAGACAATGCCCTTCTCCTAGATCAGACAATATTCTACCCCACAGGAGGAGGACAGCCACACGATAGAGGATGGATAAACGGCGTCGAAGTTCTTGATGTGTATAAAGATGAAGAAGGAAACGTGTGGCATGTAGTAAAAGAACTAGAAAAGTTTAAACCTGGAGATGAGGTTGAGCTCAAGCTCGATTGGGAATACAGATACAAGCTCATGAGAATACACTCAGCCCTTCACCTTCTCGAAAATGTCCTCGACCAGATATTAGGAAAAGGGAATTGGGAGGTTGTGGGGAGTGGGATGACCCACGAAAAAGGAAGACTAGACGTGGGATATCCCGAAAACTTAAATGCCTACAAGGAGAAGATAATAGAGCTCTTCAATAGGTATGTTGACGAAGGAGGAGAAATTAAGATCTGGTGGGAAGGAGAAAAGAGATATACCCAAATCAGAGATTTTGACCCCATACCTTGTGGAGGGACGCACGTTAAAGACATAAGGGAGATAGGACACATAAAAAAGCTCAAGCGTTCAAGCATAGGAAGAGGAAAGCAGAGATTGGAGATATGGCTGGAAGATTAGTTGGGTGATTACTTTGGAGCTACATCCAAGTGAGATAGCTAGATATTTCGAGCTTGAAGAGTGTTCCCACTATTTCTCTAACCTACTTTTAAGAAAGAGAGGCGAATTGCAGGAATTTGAGCCGATAATAAGGAGAAAAGAAATAGAAACCATAGAGCTCGCCAAATGGGGAGACGAGTTCGAGCTCTCCCTTCTTCAGGAATTTAAAAAAGGTGAAGCATTAAAAAAGCTTGGAGTTAAAGAACTACCAAGATTCTATGGTTTTTTAACGGAAAACGACACCCCTGTAAGAAAGTTCTTTGAAAAGTACTTTAAAGATGGAATAATAGTGGAAGAAGATCCAGACAAACTTTTAGAAATTATAAACAGTGAGAAAAGTGCCGTTATCTATCAAGCCCCCTTAAAAGGCAGAATAGGGAAATTTGATGTCTCAGGAAGGGCAGACTTCATAATAAAGGTTGGGAAAACACTTTACCTACTCGAGGCTAAGTTTACTAAGGAAGAGAAGTTCTACCACAGGATTCAGGCCATTATCTATGCTCACCTTCTAAGTCAAATGATCGAAGGTTACGAAATTAAACTAGCTGTTGTAACAAAGGAGAACTTTCCCATTCCCTCAAACTTCCTAAGATTCCCAGGAGACGTGGAAGAGTTAAAGATAACCCTAGAAGAAAAGCTTGGTGGAATACTAAGAGAACAAGAACTTTGGATAGACGCAAGGTGTACTACTTGCCCCTTTGAGGCTTTATGCTTGTCTAAGGCTCTTGAGGAAAGAAGTCTAGGACTATTAAGCCTTCCCCCTGGGATAATTAGAATACTCAAAGAAGAAGGGATAAAAGACTTAAAAGACATGGCTAAGCTATTTGAATTCAAAGAAAATTCCCCTACAAACTTTGAAGAGCCCTCAATAAAAGATCCAAAGAAGACTCAAGAGATAGCAAAAAGAACGGGAATAAACTTACTAAAGCTCTCAAGGATAGCTCAGGCAATCCTTAAATATTTAGATGAGGGAGAAACAACACCCCTGTTCATCCCCAGGACGGGGTATAATCTGCCAATGGATGAGAGAGTAGGTGATGTTGAGCCCTCTTACTATCCTCCAAGGAGCTTAGTGAAAGTGTTCTTCTATGTCCAGACAAGCCCAATAACAGACACAATAATCGGAATTTCAGCCCTTGTAAAGAATAGGCAAAATGGAGAGCGGATAATTGTTAAGTTCGTCGATGAGCCCCCCATAGAAGTTTCAGATGCCCAAGAAAAGGAGAGAATGCTTCTAATTGAGTTCTTTAGGGATGTTATTGATGCCGTAAAGTCACTATCTCCAACCGATAAAGTCTACCTACACATGTACTTTTACAATAGAAAACAGAGAGATGACCTTATGGATGCCGTAAAGAGACACAAAGAGATAAGAGAAAACAATGCAGTCATGGCCTTGCTAAGCTTGAGAAGAGCCATAGATTGGGAGAGCTTTTCAATAATAAAGGATGAGATAATAAGGAGGCATGCCTTACCACTTTCTCCTGGCCTGGGATTCGTTACAGTTGCTACTCAGTTTGGATACAGATGGAGAAGGAACAAAACCTTTGCGCGAATGCTTGAGGTTGTAGCAAGAAGAGAAAATGGTAAGATAAATCTCAAAACTCTCCTTAACATTTCTGAAACGGGAATTGGGCCAGAATATTATCCAATCATCGATAGGGATAACGAAGGAATACCCTTCACACTTTTCTGGAGCGCACTGGTCAAATTAGCTACTGAGGAAGACAATTCAAGAATTAAGAGGGATATAAGGGACATACTCTCCCAAATGGTTGAGGCCCTCAAAACAATTGAAGAGAGAATTCCCGAGCAATATAAAGACGCCTTCGTGAAAAAAGAGGGAATACCCAAAGAAGATCTCGAAAACTTTGACATAAAGAAGGAAGAATTAGCTGATATCCTTCTTGAATACTTACAATTAGAGTTCGATGCAAGATTTAGAGAACGATCCGAATACTATAGGCTTCCCCTATCAATAAGAGCATACTCAGAGGAATCAGCACTAATTAAGATAGAAAACATTGAAAAGAAGAAAAATGACTGTCTGTTGTTTGGAAAAATCGTGCTAATTGACGAAAATGGAAGAATAAAAGAGTATAATCCAAAAGAAGTTCTTATAGATATTGATGAAGGTTCTCTTGTAGTTGTAACGCCAAAGAAATTCTTAGATAAGCTAAGAAGAGATCCCGTTCAAAGAATAAGCAAATCACCGTTAGGAATAGTTGAGGCTATAGATCACGAGACAGGAAAAGTTGTTATAAGGTTAATAAGAGTCTCTCCAGGCAGATTTACACTCAAACACTCTAAGTTTAGTTGTAAAAATGGACTATTGACAATAACCTATCCTGAAGGGGAAGTGAAAGTTACTCCTGGAGAGATAGTTATAGTAGATCCTAGCGTCGATGACATAGGAATGGAAAGGGCATACAATGTGCTCTCAGAAATATCCCAAGGGGAACTCAAGCATGAAATTTATCAGAAGGTCAAAGCAATATACGAAGGGAACACGGAATCAAGATACGAAGTCAACATCTGGAAGAAAAAGCACATAGAAGAATTTCTCTCCAGAGTTAAGAAGATCAACGAAGAACAGAAAAAGTTTGCAATTGACATAAACAACTTTCTAGTCACCCTTCAAGGCCCCCCTGGGACTGGGAAGACATCAGGGGCCATAGCCCCAGCAATTCTCGCAAGAGCATATTCAATGGTGAAGGACAAAAAGAATGGCCTCTTTGTAGTTACTGGAGTCTCACACAGGGCAGTTAATGAGGCCCTGATAAAGACTTTAAAGCTAAAGAAAGAGCTGGAGAATACATTAAAAGAGCTTAGAAAGATAGATCTAATTAGAGCAGTCTCTGGGGAAGAGGCAATCAAAATAATTAAAGAGGAACTAGAGAGGGAAATAAAGGATGATGTCGACAGAATTAGATTTACAGCACAAGAAATTACCCACTCTTCAAAGCAAAGATCATTAGACAAATATTTTGCTAATTCTGGAACTGTGAGGATAGTATTTGGAACACCACAGACTTTGAACAAGCTTATGAAGAATACAAAAGAAGTCGAACTAGTTGTCATAGATGAAGCTAGTATGATGGACTTACCAATGTTCTTCCTCTCAACAAAAGTTTGTAAAGGTCAAGTTCTCTTGGTCGGGGATCACAGGCAGATGGAGCCAATTCAAGTCCATGAATGGCAATTAGAGGACAGAAAGACATTTGAAGAGCACTATCCATTCCTTTCAGCCCTTAACTTCATTAGATTTCTCAGGGGAGAGTTGGATGAAAGAGAACTTAAGAAGTTTAAGAGAATCCTTGGAAGGGAACCTCCAGAATGGAAGAAGGACAAGAACGAGGTTCTCCCTCTCTATAGGTTAGTAAGAACTTATAGGTTGCCCCAGGAAATAGCTGATCTACTGAGTGATGCAATATACAGAGCAGATGGCATAAAATTGATTAGTGAAAAGAAAAAGAGGAGAAAGATAATTGCCAGGCACAAGGATGAGTTTCTATCGATAGTTTTAGATGACAGGTATCCTTTCGTTCTAATACTTCATGACGAGGGCAATTCCACAAAGATTAACGAGCTGGAAGCAAAGATAGTAGAGAAGATAATCAAAAGAGTAGAGAATATTGATATAGGAGTTGTAGTTCCATATAGAGCTCAAAAGAGATTAATAGCTTCATTAATAGATAGTGCCCAGGTGGACACAGTTGAGAGATTCCAAGGGGGAGAGAAATCTTTAATAGTAATTTCAATGACTTCCAGCGACCCCGCATACCTGGGAAAGGTTTTTGATTTCCTCTTCAATCCAAACAGGCTCAACGTTGCCATAAGCAGGGCAAAAGAAAAAGTAATCTTCATTGCTTCTAAGAACATCTTTACGTATTCAGTAAGGGACTTAGAAATGTTTGAACTTTTAAGGCCGTGGAAGAAGATTTACATAGAGGCAAAGAGAAAGGGGGAGCACTTTGAGTTTCCATTTGAGAATCACAATCTCCAGGTGTATAGAATTGGTAGGAGGAGATAGGAGGTTCAAGGTTAGCAAGTTAATGGCCTATATCCTACGACACTCCCCCTGGGAATTCGGACTAGAGCCAGATGAAGAGGGATTCGTAGAGTTAGCTGACTTAATCAGAGCAATAAAAACAGTTTACCCCTGGGTTACTGAAGAGTTCATAAAGGAAATCGTTGAGAAAGATAGCAAGGGGAGGTATGAGATAAGGGGAAGCAAAATTAGGGCTAGATATGGCCATAGCTATCCCGTAGTGCTGAAACACGAGGAAGATACAGAAAGCAAAGTCCTCTACCACGGAACAATTAGAGAGAACTTGAAAGGAATACTCAAGGAAGGAATAAAGCCTATGAAAAGGCAGTATGTTCACCTCAGCTTAAGCTATGAAGATGCCTATTACACAGGAAGAAGGCACGGAAAAGATGTTGTAGTTCTCCTCATTGACGCTGAATGTCTGAGAAGAAAGGGATACAAGATTTTAAAAGCAGGAAAGAGAGTGAGAATTGTAAAGCACGTTCCCGTAGAGTGCATTTCTGAGATTCTTGACTAGAAAACATGGATTGCAGAGGCTTTAAAGCTCGCATAGACTTCTTTTCCCTCTTCTATCCCAAGCTCCACTAGAGATGATCTTGTTATAAACGCCCTAAGAGTTATGTCACAAACATTAAGGGTTAATTTGACAAGAGGGCCAACATCTTCTATCGCCTCCACCTTAGCTTTGAATACATTTCTAGCGGATGTTTTGATTCTTTCAGTTGAAATCAATATATCTTCAGGCCTTATTCCTATCCTAACCCTCCCCTTAGCCTCAAGGGGAAGCTCTATTCTAAGCTTTCCTACGTGGAGAACTCTCCCATCAGCAATGCCTTCGATAATGTTTTCAAATCCCAAAAATTTAGCTACTTCTTCACTATTTGGCCTTGAAAACACTTCTCTAATTTCTCCCACCTGGACTAACTTACCATTCAACATTATACCAACTCTATCCCCAAGAGCCAAGGCCTCTTCAAATGAGTGCGTTACATGGATGGCAGTAAAGCCCAGTTCCCTTCTCCATCGTTTCATTTCATTAATTAATCTACTCCTTATTTGAACGTCAAGGTTTGCAAACGGCTCATCAAGAAGTATTATCTCAGGCTCAATTACTAAGGCTCTTGCTACAGCAACTCTCTGCTGTTCTCCTCCACTCAATGTCCGTGGTTTTCTATGGAGGAGATGCCTTATCCCTAGAACCTCAGATATCTCCAAAACTCTTTTCTCTATTTCACTCCTGGGAACCCTTCTTACCTTGAGTCCAAAGGCTATATTGTCAAAAACGCTCATGTTGGGGAAGAGGGCATAGTTCTGTGGAACGTAGGCTATTCCCCTCTTTTCTGGAGGGAGGAGAGTTATGTCCTTCCCATCGAGCAACACTTTTCCCCCATCTGGAGGAATTATACCGGCTATTATCTCAAGCAACACCGTCTTCCCAGCCCCGCTAGGGCCAAGGACTATGAAATACTCTCCATCCATTACCGAGAAGCTTATATCCTTTAGATGAAAGTCTTTCCACTTCTTTGATATTCCTTGCACTTCAAGCATTTCTCCCCCTCCCAACTAGCCACCGTAGGAAAATGAACACTGCAAGGCTTATCGTAACTAAAATAACTGCAATTGGTCTAGAGGCCCTAAGTCCATAATTGTTGAAGTACTCCATAATCAGAACTTGAGCCGTCTTTGGATAATAGGCAACTATCAAAATAGCACCAACTTCACTTATTGCCCTTGCCCAAGCCATAATTGCCCCACTTGCTATAGAATGAATAGCATTTGGAAGTGTCACAGAAAAGAAAGTTCTTAGTCCAGAAGCACCCAATGTTCTTGCTACGTATTCAAGCTTTTCATCGACACTTAAGAAGCCATCCCTAGCGGAGTTCACTATGAATGGGGAAGACACAAACAACATCACTGCCACTATTCCCTTATAGTTGTCAAGAATTGCATCGGAAAATGTAACAAGGAGCATTATTCCAACAACAGAGTGAGGGATTACAATTGGAGTGTCGATAAGAGCTTGAACAAAATTTTTACCCTTGAATTCCTTTCTCGCTAAGACATAGCCCAAGGGAACACCAAAGAGAATTCCCAGGAGGGTTGAAACAGTTGCTGTAAATAGAGAATTTCTAATTGACTCAATAACCAATGGATCAACTAATGTCCTCTGTAGAGCTTCAAGATCGTATGCTTGCTTTATGAAAATCATGAATAAGGGAAGGCCAATAAATGCCACTAAGAATGCCCCTAATCCTGCAAAGGCGTAAGCTAAGTAGTCTCTTCTATCCATCGGAAAAAGATAAGCAGTGCTCGTTATTAAACTTTGCCTCATACGTTAAATAAAAATGCAAAACAAAAACATTCACTTTTCAATCGAGACCAGAGGCTTCAATTCCTCGGGCACATTTCCAAATGCTATTGGAGGTTCTAGAAAGTCCTGGTGGTTCTTTTCAAATATTCTTTTTCCATTCTCGCTCAGGAGATATCTCAGAAATTCTATGGCCACTTCCCTATTAGGAGCGTCTTTCAGTACGGTCACTCCATAAACTATTGGCTTGGCTTTTATTGTCTTTCCAGTAGAGCCCAAGGTTATCGAGATCTGACCGTAGAATTTCTCTTTGCTAAAATCTCCCAAGTTTATTTCACTAGGAAGAGTTATGTAAGAAAGATTATGCTGTTTGGCAACGCTTTTATAGATGAAGATGTAGTCAATGCTTCCACTTTCAACTAGACCTAGGAGATCTGTTTCTTTTGGTCTAATCACAATCTTGCCAGGATTAACTGTAATCTCCTTAGGAGCGTAGATCTGCGTTCCATTTGAATAGATGTTTGTATTTTCTTCAATAAGCTCTTTGAATATCTCCTTTCCATAATACAAATCCGCTAACTTTATTACCATAAGAGAACGGTAGCCACAGGGATCTTGGTTTGGATCGCTGAATCCAAATCTTACATCTTCCCTAGCCAGAATTTCATACCATTTATCCGGATTGCTTTTCATTTCTTCTACATACCTGCTCTTATCTGTGAATGCTATTACAATTTCATTTGTTGCAAAAAGGACATAGAAATCCGTGTAGTTTGGTATCAATAGCTGGGGTATTAAAGTGTAATCTGCCACTCCAATTACATCAGCTTTTCTCCCTAAATCTGTGACCTTCCTAACTGCCATAACGCTTCCACTAGCTTCGTCTTGGAATGACACCTTAATCCCGAGGTTTCTTTCAGCATATTCAGAGAATTCCTTCTCAACTTCTTGGAAGGGAACACTTAGAGAACCTGCGTGAAATACTATCAGTGTAACTTCTTTGCTCTCACTTCCCAAACACCCAGCAGTTAATACCGCAAAAGCAACTATTAGAGCTAAAAGTCTTTTCTTCATTACACCACCCTCTCGCATTAAAATTCCATGTTTAAAAATTTTGTTTTAACTTTTGGTTTTAAGTTAAATAATTTTATTTAAATAAGTAACGGAAAAGGAAGATTTATTAATAGCTATGGAAAGCAGAAGTGGGGGAGTTTTATGAAATTGGCCCTCATCGATGGAGAGCACTATCCAGATGTCAACAGATGGGCCATTGAAAAAATCAAACCCTGTTGTGCCGTTTTTGTTGGAGGAACTGAAAAGATCGGGAGCATAAGAGATATTGAGAAAGCTTTGAATATTAAGGTTTATCACTCTCCCAACATTTTTGAAGCACTATCCAAGGCCATTTCTGAAAATAACATTACGGAAGTCATAGATTTAAGTGATGAACCTGTTTTAACTCCCAATTTGAGGTTTAGGATAGCTTCTTACCTACTTAAACTTGGTATAACTTACAAAGGAGCTGACTTTGAGTTTAGGGCTAAAGAATGGAAGAAAATTGATATTCCTTCTATTTCCATCATTGGAACTGGGAAAAGAGTAGGAAAAACAGCCATAGGTGGCTTTGTAGGGAGAACACTAAAAGAGCTTTACAAAGTTGTCATAGTGACAATGGGAAGAGGAGGTCCAGAAAAGCCTGAGGTGATTAGGGGAGATCTGATGGAGATAACTCCAGAGTTCCTCCTAAAGGTCTCTGAAGAAGGGAAGCATGCGGCATCAGATCACTTTGAAGACGCACTAACGGCCGGTGTAATAACAGTAGGATGTAGGAGATGTGGGGGAGGGCTAGCAGGTTTTTCTTTCTTTGATATAATTGATGAAGGCATAGAGATTGCAAAATCTCTTAATCCTGACATTATAGTGTTTGAGGGATCTGGCCCAACATTTCCTAATGTCTTGGCCGATGGTTTCATTACAATAACGAGTGCAATTCATGGGACGGAAAAAATTGAGCAATACTTTGGGCCATTGAGAATAGGGCTTGCAGATATAGTAGTTGTTACAATGGCTGATTCCGTGAGTGAGGAAAAGCTAAAAAGAATTACCCAAGCTATTAGGGAAATCAATCCAGAGGCTGATATCCACTTAACAAGATTTGTTCCCAGGTTGATAGGGGAGGTGGATGGGAAGGCGATTATAGCAACAACAAATCCACAATCTGCAAAGAAATTTTCAGAAGAACTTGAAAAGATGGGAATAGAGGTAGTATACTACACAGGCAACCTCGCCAAAAGAAACATCTTAAAGGATGAGCTCGCAAAAGTTAATTATGACACGGCCATAGTGGAATTGAAGGCAGGAGCTGTAGATGTGGTAATCAGACATGCATTTTCTCGGGGCAAAAGGGTTGTATTTTTAGACAATGAACCCAAGAACATTGATGGAAAAGACCTGAAAGAGGCAGTAATAAACCTCGCCAGGAGGATTGTAAATGATAAAGGTAATTGAAAGGGATGGAAAGGTTCGCCTACCATTTTCGAGGGGAATCTTAACTAGGTCAATCACTTCAGTAGGAGTTGATGTTGATTTAGCATATGCCATAGCTACAGAGGTTCAAGAAGAACTGATAAGGCAAGGAAAAAAAGTTGTCACAAAGGAAGAGATAAGAAACATAACATATCAAAAGCTTGTTGAGAAAGGTTTTAAAGAAGAGGCCAAGAGATATTTGTTCTGGAGAAGGTTTAGAAAACTTAAAATACCCCTAATAATCCTCCTGGGAGGACCAACAGGGGTTGGAAAGTCAACAATTGCTACTGAACTCGCCTTTAGGCTTGGAATTAGGAGTGTTATAGGAACTGATACCATTAGAGAAGTCATGAGAAAAATAATAACCCCCGAGCTTCTCCCAACTATTCATACATCAACTTTTCTGGCATGGAAAGAGCTTAGGGGAACTGTAACTGGATCCCCAATAATTGCAGGATTTGAGAGTCAGGTAAATGCTGTTGCCGTGGGAGTTAATGCAGTAATTCAGAGGGCCATAAAAGAAGGCCTAAACGCTATAATAGAGGGAATACATTTAGTCCCAGGGTTCATTAAAATTGATTATGAGATGGCCTTTATGTACATGATAGTGGCTAGAAGTAGGGAGGAGTTGGAAGCCAGATTTTATGAAAGAACTAGATACAGCAAAAGATCTGCCCAATACTATATCTCCCACTTAGATGAGATAATGGAAATCCAGGAATACTTGATAAAGAAAGCAAGGGAATATAGAGTTCCCATAATTGAGAATGTAGAGCTTGAAAAAACAATCTCCACAATCATGGAGGACATTATGGAAAAAACTGTAGAAATAATGAAGAAGAAAGGACTAGACATGCTAGAGGAACCTAAGTGACACATCTCCATAAACAATTTTCTTTAGGCTTCCATCTGAGAGCCTTAGAATTAGTCTTCCAAGCTCGTCGATGTCTTCAGCAATGCCTTCAATTTCTCCATCCCCAATAATTCTAACGGGAACTCCAAGAATCATTTCCTTTTTTGCCATCTCAAGAAGGCTTGCTGGGGAAGACAAAAACATCTTGTACAATTCATCTAAGTTAGTCACCAATGCTCGGAAAACCTCAATTAAAGGTACGGAAGTTCCCAATATCTCGGCCATAGACGTGGCATTCTCTGGGGCTTCATTGTTTACGTTTAGCCCTACTCCAAGCACAACGTTATCCCCTCTTTTCTCAACGAGTATTCCAGCTATTTTCTTGTAATCAACAAGAACATCGTTTGGCCACTTTATCTTCCCCTGAATGGAAAATTCAGAGAGAGTCCTAACAACTGCTAATGCCCCTAGAAAGCTCAATTTCGGGAGATCCTCGGTAGAAATTCTAGGATGCAAAACCACGGACATCCACAGCCCGCCAGGTGGAGATTCCCACCTCCTACCAATTCTTCCATGTCCCATAGTTTGAGTGTCAGCAACTATTACAGTTCCTTCTTCAAAATTGCCGAGCTTTGCTACTTCATTTGTGGATGTGACTTCTCTATAGTATATAACCACCTTCCCAATAATTGAAGTGTTCAAGCCCAGCATATTATTTTATGCTCAACAAAGCAATAAAATCTTTCCCAACCTCAACCACTAACGAATGAGTAAACCCTTACATAATCCACCACCATCTTTGCTGGAAATGGAGTTGTAGCATCGGGGTTTCCTGGCCAATAACCACCCACTGCAAGATTAAGGATTATATAGAAGGGCTTATCGAAGACCCACTCATAGCCCATAGCCTCCACTTGTTCTTTTGTAACCTCATGATAAAAAGTTCCATCAACGTACCACTTTATTTTATCCGGATACCAAACTATTCCAAATACATGGAAGTCTTCTGTAAAGTCTGGAACACCTTCAGGGAGTGTATAGGCCCTAGTAATTCCTTTACTTCCCGAGTAACCTGGGCCATGAACAGTTCCGTGAATTGTCCGTGGCTCATGGCCAAGGAACTCCATTATGTCTATTTCTCCACAATTTGGCCAGCCTACTTCCCTTATGTTGCTCCCCAACATCCAGAATGCAGGCCATAAACCTTTACCTTTTGGAAGCTTTATTCTAGCCTCAACAACTACTGGAGGGCTAAATTCTACCTTACCTTCAGTCTTAAGTCTTGATGAAGTGTAGAGAAACGTTCCTTCGTTAGGATCAGTAATTATTTCTTTTCTGGCCTCAATGACAAGGGTGCCATTTACAATATAGGTGTTGTTTTCCGTGTAGTATTCAAGCTCTCCATTCCCCCATCCCGGGATTCCATAAGCTATTCCATTTCCCTTCTCAAATGTCCAGTATTCTTTATTTACTTCGGAACCTTCAAACTCATCGTGCCAAATAAGTCTCCACTGTTTTCCATCTATTTCTATCACTTCAGGGACTTGTTGTTTAGAAGAAAGTTGTTGATTAGTTGAATGATGAATACATCCACTTACAAACACGAGAAAAATTAAGGAAAGAAACAACAAGGCTTCTTTTTTCATTGTGTCAGCCCGTTAGTATGCTCTTCTATAGATCTCTTCCAAGTCTTCAACTTTCAAATCTCCCGGTGTTGCCTCTATAACAGGTTTCATCATTCTATAAGCAGTCCTAGCCATCTCTGGAATGTCTTCCTCTTTAACCCCTAATTCTCTGAGCTTCTTGTTTACTCCAAAGAGGCTCTGGAAGTCACGTAGCTTCTTAATAGCTAGCTCTGCTGCCTTTCTGTCATTTGGCTCGTAAACTCCAAATACCTCTCTTCCGACTATCGCCAACTTTTCATAGGCATAGTCGAGAATGTATTCAAAGAGGTAGGGTCCTAGAATGCAGAGGCCCAGACCATGAGGCACTTCAGGATAGAATCCACTTAGACCATGCTCAAGTGCATGATTTGCCACAACTCCCGTTACCGTTTCCGTTATTCCAGCCTCAGTACTTGCCCAGGCAAGTTGCGTTCTTGCTTCAAGATTTCTCAAGTTTTCGTAGGCCAATGGAAGGTATGTAACAATGCGCCTCATTGAGTCGAGAGCCAGAACATCCGAATATGGATTTGCTCTAACATTAAGAAAGGCCTCAATGGAGTGGTAGAAAGCATCCATTGAAGTGTACACTGTTTGATCTTTTGGAAGAGTAAGCATAAGTTCTGGATCAACTATAGAGAATTTGGGGAAGAGAACATCATATCCAATTCCCTGCTTCTCCTTTGTTTCAGGATTAGTTATAACAGCATAAGGATCAGCCTCCGTTCCAGTCCCGTGGGTTGTTGGAATTGCAACTATTGGAAGCGCTCCAGTAGGCTTCTTTCCTCCTCCCACAGCTGGAACATAGTCCCAATATTTACCTCCACTGGCGGCAGTCATTGCTATAGCTTTTGCACTATCTATCGCACTTCCACCACCCAAGCCAACAACAAAGCTAACATTTTCTTTTCTCGCTATCTCTGCCCCTTCATCCACATGAGTAGATATTGGATTTGGAATAATTTTGTCAAAAACTATGCTCTCTACCCCAGCTTGCTTAAGTAGTTCTTGAACTCTATAAAGAACTCCAGTTTCCTTTGTGCTTCTCCTTCCAGTTACTATTAGGGCCTTCCCAGAAAGCCCATGCTTCTTCACTAGTTTAGGAAGCATTTCAAGCTTCCCAGGACCAAAAACTATTTCTGTGGGAAGATAAATTGATATCTCAAACATGCACACCACCTCAATACTCAGGTTTTTGATAAATTGAGCGCAACATTAATTCCTCAACCCTAACATCCTTTGGAAGTCTTAGGAGGTATTTTACTGCCTCAGCAACTTCCTCAGGTTTTAAATACCCTTGCTCCTTTGGCTTCCCAGCTTTGCTCCCTCCAAAATATGTATCTACTGCTCCAGGTCTTAGCTCGAAGAACCTCACATCTGGATTCTCAATCTGGAAGGTCCTTACCAATGCTCTTGCAGCCCATTTAGTTGCCACATAACCTCCACCGTATGGAAGTAGCCTTGCAGAAACATCTGAAGTAACAACAATAGCCACTCCTCCAGTCCGCTTTAAGGAGTTTAAGAAAGCTTTTATTGTTCTCCAAACTCCCAAAAGGTTTACTTCAATCATTTCGTGGAACTGCTCTTCTGTAAGCTCTTCAAGCCTACCAAAGTAACCAAGCCCCGCATTGGCCACAACAACGTCCACATCTCCAAAGTGAGCTAGCGTTTTCCTTGCAAACTCTTCAACGCTTTCTGGTTTTGATACATCGAGGTAGTCGTAAAATACCTCCACCCCATGTTTTTCGCTGAGTTCCTTGGCAATCTTCTCTAACCTATCAACACTTCTAGCCCCTAAGGCAAGGGAATATCCATCTTCAGCAAGGGCCTTTGCTATAGCTTCCCCGATTCCACGGGATGCCCCAGTAATTACGGCAACCTTCATTTTATCCCTCCCAGCAATATAAGCTTGATGTTTTTTATAATTTTTGGACATTTATGAAGAGAATTGAGCCTCCTCAAAAAGCAAGTTTAAACATATATCTATCTTCCCACATTTATAATTGCATGGGAAATATTATAAATCACAATATCAAAATATAAAGCTAGAGGTGGAAAGTATGAAGTTCCCAAAAAACTTCATGTTTGGATATTCTTGGTCTGGTTTCCAGTTTGAGATGGGACTGCCAGGAAGTGAAGTGGAAAGCGACTGGTGGGTGTGGGTTCACGACAAGGAGAACATAGCATCAGGTCTAGTAAGTGGAGATCTACCAGAGAACGGCCCAGCATATTGGCACCTCTATAAGCAAGATCATGACATTGCAGAAAAGCTAGGAATGGATTGTATTAGAGGTGGCATTGAGTGGGCAAGAATTTTTCCAAAGCCAACATTTGACGTTAAAGTTGATGTGGAAAAGGATGAAGAAGGCAACATAATTTCCGTAGACGTTCCAGAGAGTACAATAAAAGAGCTAGAGAAAATTGCCAACATGGAGGCCCTTGAACATTATCGCAAGATTTACTCAGACTGGAAGGAGAGGGGCAAAACCTTCATATTAAACCTCTACCACTGGCCTCTTCCATTATGGATTCATGACCCAATTGCAGTAAGGAAACTTGGCCCGGATAGGGCTCCTGCAGGATGGTTAGATGAGAAGACAGTGGTAGAGTTTGTGAAGTTTGCCGCCTTCGTTGCTTATCACCTTGATGACCTCGTTGACATGTGGAGCACAATGAACGAACCAAACGTAGTCTACAATCAAGGTTACATTAATCTACGTTCAGGATTTCCACCAGGATATCTAAGCTTTGAAGCAGCAGAAAAGGCAAAATTCAACTTAATTCAGGCTCACATCGGAGCATATGATGCCATAAAAGAGTATTCAGAAAAATCCGTGGGAGTGATATACGCCTTTGCTTGGCACGATCCTCTAGCGGAGGAGTATAAGGATGAAGTAGAGGAAATCAGAAAGAAAGACTATGAGTTTGTAACAATTCTACACTCAAAAGGAAAGCTAGACTGGATCGGCGTAAACTACTACTCCAGGCTGGTATATGGAGCCAAAGATGGACACCTAGTTCCTTTACCTGGATATGGATTTATGAGTGAGAGAGGAGGATTTGCAAAGTCAGGAAGACCTGCTAGTGACTTTGGATGGGAAATGTACCCAGAGGGCCTTGAGAACCTTCTTAAGTATTTAAACAATGCCTACGAGCTACCAATGATAATTACAGAGAACGGTATGGCCGATGCAGCAGATAGATACAGGCCACACTATCTCGTAAGCCATCTAAAGGCAGTTTACAATGCTATGAAAGAAGGTGCTGATGTTAGAGGGTATCTCCACTGGTCTCTAACAGACAACTACGAATGGGCCCAAGGGTTCAGGATGAGATTTGGATTGGTTTACGTGGATTTCGAGACAAAGAAGAGATATTTAAGGCCAAGCGCCCTGGTATTCAGAGAAATAGCCACTCAAAAAGAAATTCCAGAAGAATTAGCTCACCTCGCAGACCTCAAATTTGTTACAAGAAAGTAGCCATTTCATTTTTTCTTTGTTTTTTAACTCATATTTTTGGGAAAATAAGATCATAAAAGCTTAACAAGAGAAACCATGCCATAAAAATAGCAAAGATTGATAGCCCTCAATTTCCATGGATTCTACATACATATGGATGATCAGTCATAAAGTTTATAAATCCATAGCAAGGTGATTTTATTGGTAGTATCCCAGGTGGGGCGGTAGCTCAGCCTGGGAGAGCACCGGACTGAAGATCCGGGTGTCGGGGGTTCAAATCCCCCCCGCCCCACCAGTTGGGTGCGGTGGTAGTCTAGCCTGGTCTAGGACGCCGGCCTTCCGAGCCGGCGACCCGGGTTCAAATCCCGGCCACCGCACCACAATCTTTTCTTAGAAAATTTCACGAACATGTTTCTAGTTCAAACCAAAGAACTTTTATTGATCAAAATCCAAAGAGAAGATAATAAGCCTATAGAGGAAGTGGAAAAGTTGAAGGAAATAGGAACGCTTGCTCTTCTTCTAGTTTTGGTTTTTGGAATGATGGTAAGTGGATGCGTTGGTGGTGGAAACATAGCCGAAACTGCAAGTAGCATTATTGAGAGCTACACAAACACAGAGAGTACACCTAAGGAGACTAGTTCAGAGATTCCAACAGAAACAGCTACTGAAACTTCTGAATATGCCTCCTGGAGTAATCCATGGGATTCATCAAAACCAATAAAGGTTGGAAACGACCTATACCTAATTTCTTACATCAAGTACAAGTACAGAGTTCGTACAGAAGAAGGAGGACCCATATATGAATATGAGATTGAAAAGAGCCGTGGGAAAACGAAAATTCATGTGTATGGAACAAAAATTGACATGGAAACTGGAAAGAGCGAAAAAGTTGACATAGGAGAGTTTGAAGTTTATGAATACTATGGAAAAATAACTCCAATTTCAGGGAAAGAAATGAACGAAACTTTTGAATATAGACTCTGGGTTCTAAAGAATGATGAGGATGTTGACTCAATGTTCCTATTCCCAAGCTTGGACTTCTTTACTCTCTACGCCTCACTGTATGGTGGAGGGGAGAATACAGTAGGTCTCTGGATAAAGTACGGAGATACTGTTATTGAGTTGTACAACCCAGGGGCAGTGGGAGAAATGGGGGTAACTCCCTACAGTGAAGGGGATTTTAATTTACTCAACAAACTTTCAGACATTGAAGCAATTTACTTGGGATGGGTGAACTTCTACACCTTTGGATTCTGGAATATTTTAGAGGAAAGAGACATATACACAAACACCAAGGGATCTGAAGGAATTCTTGGTTACCAGTATAATTATGAGATAAATCCTGACGGGAAAATAACCCTAGGAGGACTTAAGTTTAGGGTGTCAAACATTAAGTGGACGTACCAAGTTCAGGGAGTTACTGGACAAGGAGAGGCCACAATAGCGGCCAATTTGCCAATTCCCATAGAATCCAAGGGAGTTTTTATTGCCCAGGGCGTCAATGTCTTTACCCATGTGAAAATAGAGGACATAAAATTTGAGAAGCTTTAGTGCTTAGCCTTTTTCTTTACCTTTACAGCAACTCCTCTCTTTGCTTTCACCATCTCCTCCCCACTCAGAACTGCCCTTCCAACAGCTACTACTTTTCCATCTCTTACAACGCCAACCCAATCATTAGGCCTTATCTTCTCATCTGCACTCCCCACTCCGGCAGCAAATATATCCCCTCTTACATCGAAGTCTATCTCAACCCAATAAGAGTGAAGCTCATCGTATATCCTCTGCATTCCCCAGGGGGTTACGCTTATTACACCCTCTTGAAAAGTTCCCGTCTGCTGGTTATCAACTATCAATCTTAGCATTTTCGACCCAACGACCTGGGCTCTCTCGGGCAGAACTGCATAACCTGCATTGAGGCCAAAGTAAAAGTCAAAAATCTTTCTTATGTTTTCATAGAACCTGTACCTTCTGTATTCTTTATCAACATCCCTAACATCGAACTCCTTGAGAGTTTTCGTTAGGTTGGCCAAAGATTCTCTTGAAGTTGTTGAGTTTCCTTTTGCAGTAAATATTACATCTCTCCCACTCAGCTCCATTGCGAGCTTTACCGCTTCCCTGTAACCCCCTTCGACGTGAGCTATTATTGGAATGTCTGGGTATTTTTCAAGAACGTCAGCCAACAATTCACCCGCTAATCTAACCTCTCTCTCGCTCCAGTGACCAGTGACAACAATGTCATACTTTGCAATCCATTCCCACTCCCTGGGAACTACGCCATAAGGGGAGGTAACGATCAGCTCATGAACCCTGTGCATTTTCTCCCCTAAAGCCTCCTTTACTGCACTTCTATAGAGGGTGTGGGATCTGGATCTAGAATAAGGCTTCTTAGCTGAACACGGCAAAATCAAGAGAAGCTCTATATCCTTTGGGGGTTCAAACCTCTCTCTAACCCTCTTGGCCCATCTATAAACTTCGGGCCTAGTCATTGAGTAGTCACTTATGAAGACAACCGTCTTGTCATCCACTGGTGTGTACTTCTCCAAATACTCAATATTCTCCCTATCAGCAATCCTTAGAATTCCAGCATTCATTGAAGTTGGTAGAAAGTTCTCTACCAGATATCTTAGCTTTCCCTCATGAATTGCAATTCTTATTAGCCTAATAATTTTCTTTGCGTATTCGACGGGATCCTCCTTAGGCTCATCCCATATAATGGGAGAAAACTGGGTGAAGCCCAGCCCTTCATAGGAGTATATCTTAAGGGATCTTATGTCAAATGCATCAATTCCCAGGTACACGGCTAGGGGGTAGAAGAAAGGCTCCAGATCAGTTATGAGCACGGCATTTGGGAATTTCTCTCTAAGTTCTCTCATAGTGAAAACAAATCCCCTATAATCTTTAATCATCGATTTAGAGTTCCCTATGTAGATTGCATCAAAGTCGTTTTCTTCAATGATCTTAAACAGTTCTTCGTAGTGTTTAGTCCTCTTAAGGGCTGGAAAGTAAAAGGCATTAAATTTTGAATAATCAACTTCCCAGAGCCTTTTTACCGCCTTCTTAATAATTTCATCTGGAGTGTAATAACTAAGCGGTATGGCTGGAGCCAGGTTAAAGTCGTACTCCTTGTAGTCTTTCGGATAGAAGAATGAGTTGAATGGGGAGAGCGTGAAATCTACCCCGGCTAAAGCTGGAGTCTGAACTGGAGGCTCTAACCTTATAACCCCTAACCTTCCAGGACCATCGTGCTTTATTACTTCCATTCCTATCACACGAGATTGTATCTCTGGAGCAACAGGATTTCATCAAGGGTGAGCTTTTCTCCCCTCTTGAACTTCTCAAGGGCTTGCACAGCCTTCTCGAAGTTCGCATCTCTCTTGGATAATAATCTTGCTGCAAGTTTATATGCCAACAGCTCCTTGTGCTTCTGGTCGTATTCAAGTATCTTTCTTTCCAATTCTCTCAGCTCTCTCCTTACCTCTCTGATCTTTTCCCTAATCTCCAAGACCTTTTGGTGATATTCATCGGCCTCTTTCTTCACTTCATCAGCCTTCTGGTAGGTTTTAATCATCTGCTCGTGGAATTGCTGGCTCTGGTTTGCTAACTGCTGAATTTCAAGAGAAATTGCCCTTCTTGCCTTCTTTAACTGCTCTATCTTCTTTCTAACTTCTTGGAGCTTGTTGTTAAACCTTTCTACCTGCTGGATTATCTCCAGCTCAGTTGCCAGGACTTGAATTTGATCAACTATCTGCTTCTCCCTTTCTGGTGTTATGTTTGGATTCGTCTGTAATTCCCATTCCAGCTTTTCAATTCTTTCCTCAATTTTTTCTTTTGGCATCTTAAGTCTTCTTAGTTGCTTAAATTCATCCCTCTTAGTTTTGTATTCTAAAGCTTCCTGATAGAGAAGGTCGAGCTTTGCATTAATCTCTTCCTTGTTCTTCTTGAGCTCCTTAATTTTTTGGTTGATCTCATCTCTCTTTGCCTTGAATTCTCTGGCTTTCTCCCTTAGTCTTCTTACTTCAAGATTCTTCTCATCTCTCTTTTGAATCCAAACATTGAGCTCCTTCTGGAGCTCTTCCAATTTAAACTCAATATCTCTCTTCTCTCTCTGAAGCTCTTCAAGCTCCTGCTTGATACGCCTAATTTCCTCTGGATCAACTTTCACTTGCATACCTCTTCCCCTTTTCTAATTTTAGAATAGACAGTGTCATCAAACATATCCCCGCTAATTTGGGGAAAATGATACCCAAATAAAAATTTTTCTCTTAGGGTGTAGATACTGTTAGGATAAGCGGTAGGGCGTTAGGTTTAAGTTTCTGATAATTTTTCAGAAAAAGAAGGGAGAGAAATGAAGGCTGAGAGCATTCTATACTCACTGATTTCAGTCTTAAAACCTTTTCGCCGCAACAAAATCCCACCAGAAAAGAAAATCAGAGCAGTAGAACTATACCTGCGAGGCCTCAGCTACAGACAAGTCGGAAAAATCCTCAAAATCAGCCACACAACAGTCTGGGAGGCAGTTCAAAAACTAGCAGAAGCAGTTTACCAGCCAACACTCCTCGCAGTAAGAAAACAGAGGAATTTTATCGCAGTTGATGAGACTGTCGTAAAAATCAACGGGGAGAAGAGATTTCTCTGGGCTGCACTTGACGTTGAGAGCAGGGAAGTTCTCGCAGTCTGGATTACAACAACCAGAAACTGGTGGATTGCTAGAGACTTCATTCTGGTTGTTTTGAAATCCTGCAAAGGACAGCCTGTTTTTCTGGTTGATGGTGGGAAGTGGTACAAGTCTGCTTTTAAATCCCTTGGACTGGATTTTGTTCACGTAACCTTCGGGCCGAGGAACTGTATTGAACGCTGGTTCAGGACTTTAAAAGAAAGAACAAAGCGTTTCTGGAATAATTTCAGGGCTAGAGACTGGAGGAGGGTTCACAGGTTTGTTTTTCTGTTTGCGTTCTGGTATAATTTTGTTAGGTTTCATTCTCGGTTTGGTTGTCCGCCTGGTGATGTGACTGAGTGGCTTCAAGAGGTGATGCCCCAGTTATCCTGACAGTATCAGGGTGTAAAGAGGGATAGGTTTTTTACTCCAAGTGTTCATCGAAAAGTGATGATAGAAGTCAAGGGCGTATGGTTCTGGTATGAGGAGGGGAAACCCGTCTTGAAGAACATATCATTATCATTTGATGAGGGCATTTTAGCTGTAGTGGGGCCGAATGGAAGTGGGAAAACGACGTTAGTAAAGATGTTTAACGGACTAATTAAGCCAAAAAAAGGAGATGTTCTTGTTGATGGAATAAATACTAAGGAGGCATCAACTGCTCAGTTAAGTAGAATAGTTGGCTACGTATTTCAAAATCCCGATGCGATGTTTTTTGAGGAGACTGTATTTGATGAGGTAGCTTTTGGACCCAGGAATTTAGGTTTAAGTGAAGAGGAAGTTAAGGAGAGAGTTAAATGGGCATTAGAGGCCGTTGGACTCAAAGGATTTGAAGATAAAAACCCCTTCAAGCTCAGCGGAGGAGAGAAACAGCGCTTGGCTATTGCGTGCATATTAGCAATGAATCCAAAGTACCTTGTGCTGGATGAACCGACCACGGGACTAGATGAGAGGGGAGTTGGAGCTCTCAAAAATATCATAGAGGAGCTAAGGAAAGAAGGAAAATCTTTTGTAATAGTTACGCATGACATGGATTTAGTTCTCGAGGTTGCAGATAAAGTTCTCCTCCTCTCAAATGGAGAAGTTCAATTTTATGGTGACGTTTTCGAATTTTTTGAGTTGGACTTAAAGAGGTATAAGTTGGAAGAGCCTGAATTAGTGAAGATATGCAGAGGAATTGGCCTAAAACCAGTAAGAAGTGTTGAGGAACTGCTGAGGGGGATTGGCCTATGATAACCTCCCCATACATAGAGAGGGACTCAATTCTTCACAGGTTAGATCCCAGGGTTAAGATCATTGGCACTGCAGTTTTTATGGGGTTAGGGTTCATGACGAGAGATCCTGTGTATTCACCCTTAATATTTGTTTTTACCGTACTAACATTTAGAATTCTGGGAAAAATCAAGATTAAAGAGCAATTTTACGTTTTAAAACCCCTAATTCCAATATTCTTAATAACATTTGTAACATGGCCAATAATCATCGATCCCTGGGAAAAAGGAGTTCTAATAGGGATTGCCTATACCTTCAGGCTCATAGGAATAACGATCATGGCATTTGGCCTTGTTATGACAACGAAGCAGAGGGACTTGATAAGAGGATTTACGAAGATGGGCCTTCCATATGAGATTGGATTGACAATACTAATCGCTCTGAGGTACATTCCCACCTTATATTACCTGGCCCAAAACATAATGGATGCACAGAAAAGTAGGGGACTTGAATTGGAAAAGGGGAACTTCCTAGAGAGAGCTAGGAAAATGATAGCAATCATAATTCCTCTCCTAGTACTAACAATAAAGACCGCCGAAGAATTGGCCATAGCAATGGAGAGTAGGGGATTTGGAGCTTCAAGAAAGAGAACTTATTTGATTGAACTAAAAATGACGCCTATAGATTACCTAGCCCTAGGGATTATTTTTCTTGCTCTTGCCCTTTACCTGGGCTTAAAATTCTTCTAATCTCCTCATCAACATTTACTTCATGATCTCCCAGGGTAGAGAGCCTATCGGAATAGTTTCTCAACACGCTCAGTGAGAACTTGTATCTCCCCCTGTAATAGCTAGTTCTAAGAATGAACAGCTGTTCAAAGGCTTCTGGAATCAATAGAAGTCTTCTGCTTTCCTCCAGTCGGTTTAGTTCGTTTAGTAACGGTTCTTCAACCAAAATAAGTGTGTGTATCCCTTTTTCATCTGTTATTCTCTTAAGCTCGAGGATTTCTTCAACCTCCTTCTTTAGCGCTTGGAATGAGCCAATAACTAGGAGAGAGCCATCGTTAATTTCCTTCGTTGCATCAAGAATTTCAGAAAGTGAAAACGCTTTTGCAAAGAACACTTCCTTATTTATCAACTCCGGAGAAAACCTAGAGGAGATATCCACATAATAGCTAAGCTCTGAGGAAGAGAGAGAAGTGTAAAGGACATAAGAATAGGCAATTTGGTCAGTGGCAATTACCCCAGCCCAGTCTCCCTCCCTTAATTCCCCAAGTATAGTGGATAAAGGTCCAAAGACGTTTAAGGTTTTCTCCGCACTTATCTTTCTAAACATCGTTGAATTTATGATTTTGGAGTATTTATACCTTTGCTCTGCATTTAGTTTCTGTCTTATTTTTGGAACACAATATTTAAATTTTAGTTCTATACTTGAGACATATTGTGAGAAATATGAACATCGAAGAAATTAGGAACAGCTTCCTCTCAGGAAGACCTGCAGTTCTTATTGACGAGGAGAGGGAGAATGAGGCTGATCTAGTATTTCCCGCAGAAATTGCAACCCCTAAAGTCGTAAACTTTATGCTTTCTGCCAAAGGCTTGCTCTGCCTAGCTCTAGATATGGAAGAAGGAATAAAACGAGGATTCTTTAAACTTCCCAATAATGGAGGAGAGACCAACTTTCTAATCCCAGTTGACTACAAAGATGTATTCACTGGCATTACCGCGGAAGAAAGAGCACTAACCGCAAGAAAAGTAGCAGAAGGACTTGGAATTGAGAACTTTCGATATCCTGGCCATCTTCCACTCCTGGGAGGATTAGGATTAAATAAGCGAAAAGGTCACACAGAGGCCTCCCTTGAATTAGTAGAGATGGCAGGATTCAAGAGATATGCACTCATTATAGAGATATTAGACGATAAAGGGTATTCCCACAATTTAGATTATGCCTTCCATTTTGCCAAGGAACATGATCTTCCCCTCATTAGAATAAGGGAGATTTGGAAGGAGTTCGTAAGAAGGAAGCAATTAATTCATGTTTACAGCAAGGCAAAGCTTCCCACTAAATACGGAGACTTTGAAATTTACAGCTTCAAAAACGACCTAGATTTTAAGGATCATGTTGCGCTCGTGAAAAAGCCGTTTAAGGGAACACCTCTCGTAAGAGTTCACTCCAAGTGCTTAACAGGGGATACACTTGGATCCCTAAAATGTGACTGTGGGAGCCAGCTAGAGAATGCACTCCGAACGATATCCCAGGAGGGAGGAGTGTTAATTTACCTAGACCAAGAAGGGAGGGGGATTGGATTAAGAGAGAAGATAAGAGCCTACGAATTTCAAGACAGGGGATTAGACACCGTAGAAGCAAACAAGGCACTTGGTTTTGCTCCTGATGAGAGGACTTATGAAGTTGCTTTTCAAATTTTAAGAGCCCTTGGAATTGAAAAAATAAAACTTCTCACAAACAATCCCTCAAAAGTCAAGGCTCTAAGAGAGCTTGGGATTGAAATTGAAGAGGTAATACCTCTTCCTGGGGAAATAAACAGATACAACTTCTTCTATCTTAAAACAAAGGTTGAAAAACTTGGACATAAAATTCCGGGGGTAGAGGTATGAAAGTTAGAACATTTGAAGGGGATTATAGGGGGGAGGGGTTAAGAATAGCGGTCGTTGTTTCTAGGTTTAATGATCTTCTAACAGAGGAACTCCTAAAAGGTGCCCTTGATTGTTTCAAGAGGCATGGAGTAGAGGAAGTGCATATTTTTAGGGTTCCAGGATCATTTGAAATCCCAATTACGGTGAAGAAAATTGCAAAGAGAGGGTACGACGCAATATTAGCCCTTGGAGTCTTAATAAAGGGGGAGACAAGACATTTCGAGCTAGTAGCCTCTCAAGTGTCAAGGGGAATAGCACAAGTATCCTTGGAAGAGGGGATCCCAGTCATATTTGGAATAGTACCGGCGGAAGACGAGATACAGGCAATTTCAAGGTCTGGAATAAAGTCAAACAGGGGTTTTGAGTATGCCTTAACTACAATTGAAATGGCCAACCTTTTCAGGAAATTAGGTGAGAATAATGAGCGATGAAAAGTTCATGAAACTTGCCCTTAGGCTGGCCAGAAAGGGGGAGGGATTGACGAATCCAAACCCAATGGTTGGGGCTGTTTTAGTTAAGGACAACAAGATTATCGGAACTGGATGGCATAAGAGGTTTGGAGACAAGCATGCTGAGGTTAATGCCATTGAAGATGCCAAAAGAAAAGGATACACCATTGAAGGAGCAACCCTATACGTAACTCTGGAACCTTGTTCTCACTGGGGAAAACAGCCTCCTTGTGCAGACAGAATTATTGAGGAAGGAATTTCAAGAGTCGTAATAGCAATGGTTGATCCAAACCCCCTGGTTTCAGGGAGAGGGATTAAAAAACTGAAGGAGGCTGGAGTTGAAGTAAAAGTTGGAGTTTTGGAAGAGGAAGCAAAAAAGCTCAACGAAATTTTTGTCAAATACATTACTACAAAAATTCCCTTCGTTTCTATAAAACTCGCCCTAACCTTGGACGGCTTTATCGCCACTCAAAATTTCAAATCTAAATGGATTACTGATGAAAAAGCAAGAGGAGAAGTGCAAAAGTTAAGAAGACGCCACATGGCCATAATGGTAGGAGCCAACACAATTATTCAAGACAATCCAAGGCTTGACTGCAGAATTAAGGGGTGTACTGAAAAATTTAAGGTGATACTAGATTCCCAGGGAAAAGTTGCAGATTTTATTAAGAAGGGGCACAAATTGCGTGTTTTTGAGAATGGGAAGGTTATAGTGTTCACTAAAAGGCCAGAGAAGTTCAAAGGAATATGCGAAGCATATCCAATCACCGAACCTTTTGAAATTTTGAAAAAGTTGGGGGAGATTGGAATAGATAGTGTGCTAATTGAAGGTGGGAGAATAGCGGGAGAATTCTTAAACTTCGCGGATAAGCTGTATCTCTTTTATGGTCCAAAAATATTTGGGAGAGGGATAAAACCATTTGAGATACTGAAGGTCAGAGACATCAATGAAGCCCCTAAATTCCACATAGAGGGGATAAAAAGAGTCGGGAAGAGCTTTTTAGTTACCGCATACCCAGGTGATAGAAATGTTTAGTGGAATAATTGAGGGAATGGGAAGAGCAAATTTTCGGAACAATAGGCTTTACGTAGAAATGCCCTTCCCAGTTAAACCTGGAGATAGCATTGCGGTAAATGGTGTCTGCCTAACTGTTATCTCCTTTGATGGGAGAGTCGCAGTATTCGACGTAGGAGAGGAAACTCTTTCTAGAACAAATCTACGGGAGGCAAAAATAGTAAACTTAGAAAGGGCCCTTCCTTTTGGAGGAAGGGTAAACGGACACCTTGTCACAGGGCACGTGGACGGAACTGTAAGGTTTTTAACGTCAAAAAGAGGCAGAAACACAACCTGGATGGCATTTGAGATGCCTCCCGAAGAATGGGGAGTTGTGGAAAAAGGTTCAATTGCCCTAAACGGAGTTTCTTTAACAGTTGCAAAAGTAGAAGAGAGGAGATTCTGGATTCAAGTGATTCCATATACCCTAAAAAATACAAATCTAGGAATTCTTAAACCAGGCGAAAAGGTAAATTATGAAATTGACATTGTAGCGAAATACCTTAGAGCCCTCCTCCATAGATAATCTTTTTAGCTTTTAGCCCAACTCTTTTATACTTGGAGTCAAGACCAGCTGATAGGGTGATGATAATGAAAGCCTTTATTTCAGAGAACGTTAGGGGAATCTACGCATTTGACGAAAATGGGAATTTGATAGAAAAGAGGTACTTCACCGATAAGCCGGAGAAAGTGCTCGACCAGTTGCTCAAAGGGGAAATAACAAAGGATTTAGAGGAACTTCTAAACAGCCTAAAAGAGAAAGGCTACGATGAATTTGTCTTTGAGCACCCAGAACTCAGCAGAAGGGCAAAGGAACTCGGCTTTAGTGCAACAACAGAATTTCCAAACATCGCAGGAGAAAGACTTAGGAGCAACCCAGAAGAGTTCCTGGGAGAGAACTGGTTCGAGGAGTACTACAAGGTTGGAGTAGCCCTAACGAGAATGAGAATCCAAGAGCAGAGTGGTGCAAGAGACAAGATGGTAATTCAAGCAATAGAGGCATTAGATGATGTGGATAAGGTAATCAACCTTCTTGTAGCTAGGTTGAGGGAGTGGTACTCTCTCCACTTCCCAGAGTTGGATGAGCTACTTCCAAAGCACCCACAGTATGTGGCCTTTGTTAAAACGGTCGGACATAGGGATAACATAAACGAAGAGGTGCTCAGGGAACTTGGTCTAAGTGAGGAGAAGATAAAGAAGATTCTCGAGGCCAAGGAGAAAACAATGGGTGCATGGATGGATCAGACTGATATAGAGGTAGTTAGGCAACTTGCAGAGGAAATAGACAGGCTTTATCAGCTCAGAAAGAAGTTGGAGGATTACATAGACAGGGCAATGGACGATGTCGCGCCAAACCTAAAGGCACTGGTTGGAGCAAAGCTCGCTGCAAGGCTAATAAGCTTAGCTGGAGGATTGAGAGAATTGGCAATGATGCCCTCATCAACGATTCAAGTGCTTGGTGCAGAAAAAGCTTTGTTCAGACACTTAAGGACTGGTGCAAAGCCACCAAAGCACGGTGTCATCTACCAATACCCGGCCATAAACCGCTCTCCATGGTGGCAGAGAGGTAAGATAGCTAGAGCTTTAGCCGGAAAGCTAGCCATAGCTGCAAGAGTTGACTACTTCTCGGGAGAATACATAGCTGAAGAGCTTAAGAAGGAGCTAGAGGCTAGGATAAGGGAAATCAAAGAGAAGTATCCAAAGCCGCCAAAGAGGAAGAGAGAAGAAAGAAAAGGCAAGAAACCATGGAAGAAGGATAAGAAAAAGAAGAAAAAGAAGGAAAAGCCCAGAAGGAGGTGATTTAAATGGTTGAGGTTAAAAAGCACAAGTTCCCTGGGGTCTACGTAGTTATTGACGATGACGGGAGCGAGAAGATAGCAACGAAGAACCTAGTCCCAGGGCAGAGGGTTTACGGTGAGAGGGTTATAAAGTGGGAAGGAGAGGAATACAGAATATGGAATCCTCACCGCTCAAAGCTCGGGGCAGCTATAGTTAACGGCCTAAAGAACTTCCCGATAAAGCCAGGAAAGAGCGTTCTCTACCTAGGAATAGCCAGCGGTACTACGGCATCCCACGTAAGCGACATAGTTGGCTGGGAAGGAAAAATCTATGGAATAGAGTTCTCTCCAAGAGTTCTTAGAGAGCTCGTTCCGATTGTAGAGGAGAGAAGGAATATAATCCCAATCCTAGGAGATGCAACAAAGCCAGAAGAGTACAGGGCATTGGTCACGAAAGTTGATGTGATTTTTGAGGATGTTGCCCAACCAACCCAAGCAAAGATACTCATAGACAATGCTAAGGCATACCTCAAGAGAGGCGGTTATGGAATGATAGCTGTGAAGAGCAGGAGCATTGACGTAACTAAGGAGCCAGAACAGGTCTTTAAGGAAGTTGAAAGGGAACTTTCAGAGTACTTCGAGGTCATTGAAAGGTTAAACCTTGAGCCATATGAAAAGGACCACGCTCTGTTCGTTGTCAGAAAGCCTTAAATCTTCTTCCTTTTTCTTATTCTGGGGCTAAATAATGAAGGTATCAGTGATAATACCCACATATAATGAGAGGGAAAATCTTGAGGAGCTCTTTTCTAGGATTGATAATGCATTACAAGGTCTTAATTATGAAATAGTTGTTGTAGATGACGATTCTCCAGACAGGACATGGGAAAAGGCCCAGGAGCTAAGTTCAAAGTATCCAGTAAAGGTTATTAGAAGAACCAAGGAAAAAGGCCTATCATCAGCTGTAATAAGGGGATTTAAAGAGGCCAGCGGCGATGTCTTTGTCGTGATGGATGCAGACCTTCAGCATCCACCAGAAGTAATTCCAAAGCTTATTGAGGCAATAAAAAACGGGTCAGATATAGCGATTGGAAGTAGGTACGTTAAAGGGGGAAAAGTAGAGAACTGGCCTTTCTACAGGAAGTTAATCTCCAAGGGAGCGATAATGGTTGGGAGAATTGCCCTGCCAAAAATTAGAGACATAAAGGACCCAGTAAGCGGATTTTTTGCACTAAGGAAGGAAGTCGTCGAAGGAGTTGAGCTAAACCCCATAGGCTTTAAGATTTTAATGGAGATTCTAATAAAAGGGAAGTACAGCAAGGTCGTTGAAGTTCCCTTCACATTTGGAATTAGAGCAAGGGGGGAGAGCAAGCTCAAAGGAAAAACCATATTCGAATACTTGAGGCATATTTATAGACTTATGAAATGGGAGGGAGAAATTGATAGAATAGTGAAGTTCTCGATAGTAGGACTTTCTGGCATTTTAGTCAATGAGGGATTTCTCTGGCTCTTTGTCAACCTGGGAATTCCTAAGGAAATAGCCGTAATTCCAGCCGTTGAGTTATCGATACTCAACAACTTCTTCTGGAACGATATATGGACATTCAAAGATATAAGGAGAGGAAGCATATTCTCAAGACTATTTAAGTTCCACATAGCTGCTCTTAGCGGAGCTGTTGTAAACTTCATAGTCTATTGGATCCTCCTCTTCCTGGGAATTCACTACTTAATTGCAAACCTAGTGGGAATTGTCCTTTCCTTTGGAGTTAGGTACGTAATTAATAGGCACGTAACTTGGGCTACCTAGCTTTTATTACTCCCAGGTCTGCAAGGATCTCTATCGCTCTTTTAACTTTCTCTTCATTTACTTTTCCGTATTCATCTCTTAATGCCTTCCAGGCTTTTTCTTCGGGTAGGACTTCGCTTAACATTAGGAACTCATGAATGTAACAGCTAGTCATTCTGTCATCTTCAACTAAGCGCTCAAATTCTTCACCCTTTTCTTTGTTTATTCTCTTGAGGAACCTCACACTCACTAATCCCTTCCTAGTCCACTCAACCCAACCTTCTTCACTAATCTCCTGGCCCATGGATAATCCTAAGAATTTAGAATCCCTAGAAAGTCCGTTCATGGCCAAAAGCTCAGCAACTTCAAGCTTTCTCTCAATTGAGAGCTCTCCCAAGTACTTCATTAGATACCCCCTCGCCACTCTCTCAATTTCCTCCTTTTTCCCATTAGCTAAAAAGTCTGCAGTCGATACAACGGCCTTTCCAATAATCTCAAGGCTCTCGAGGCTCAACTTTTCTGGAGTATCGGCTGAGGTGTGATAGAATTTGTCTGGCCAAGTTATTGGCATTGTCCCAGGGACTCCAAAGAAGTTGAATATGTCATGGTCACTGCCCATTTCATATGGATAAGTCCTCAGCTTCATTAGTGGGAGTTTATTCCCAGAAAATGTCTTCCCTCCGGAGTTGAACTTCTCAAGGTACATTTCCAAAACTCCTGAAATAACTGAGAACCGTGAAAGAGGCGTTTTTACAAGCATTATTGTGGATTTCGCTCTATCCTCACTACCCCCAACCATATCTAGGTTTATGTTTGCATAAATTTCCTCTAAATTTGCCCTTGGAATGAATGCTTGAGTTCCATGATACTCGGGAATCCAGAGAAATGCAAATCCAACTCTTCCATACTTATCTTTTAATACCCTTGCAATCTCAATTAACATAGCGCTCCCTGAAGCATTATCATTGGCTCCTGGCTTTGGATGGCAGATATGGGCAGAGAAGAGCAGATAAGGAGGCTCCCCAACTTTTGCATAGACAATTGGGAGTATTTCTCTGTCCTTTATCTCCGTAACTACCCTACCTTTAGCTTTTACTCCTCCCTTCTTGGCCTTTGATATTATCTCATTTGCAATGGTTTCAGGAACTGCAACTGCTGGGATTTTGGCCCATTTAAGATCTTCTTTTGTTAAAAAGAGCCCTATATAGGGAAAGGCATTCCCAGTTCCTTTCCTATATGCTATAAATCCTTTGGCTCCAACCTCATTAGCCCTCTCATAGGCATTTCTCCATTTTTCTCCAACCAAAACAATTTTTCCTTCAGCCTTTTCCCAGTCATCTTCATTTAGAATCGGAACTACTTCCCCCTCAAATTCGCCACTTGGGGAATGGGCCATCACCAGGAGGGGAGAGTCTTTTATCGTTAGCTTAGTTTCACCAATCTCTAGTTCTCCCTCAACTACATCCCAAGCGATTGGAGAGGGGAGAGTTAGGTGAATTGTCTTTCCATCGTAAATATCCGCCAAGAACTCCACTTCCAACCCAAGTTCCTTAACTCTGTCATATATGTATTTAGCCGCCTCTACTAAACCGCTAGAACCTTGAATTCTGTGGAACTTAGATATTTCAACAACATTATAAAATACATTTTTTGCATCAAACTGCATAGGCAACCCCAAATAATATCCATAGATTAGTTTAAATACATATATCCCGATATATTTCCTGGTGATGCGAAATGTACATAGGCCATGTTAAGGACACTCCAGAGAAGGAGGTCCCAAATGCCGAAGGAACAACCATAAGATGGCTTATAAGCCCTAAAATAGGAGCAAAGAACTTTGCAATGAGATATTTTGTCATTAAAAAGGGAGGAGAGATACCCATCCACAGTCACGACTGGGAGCACGAAATATTTGTGGTTAAGGGCGAAGGATACCTAACTAAGGATGGAAAGAGTTGGTTTAAGGTAGTCCCTGGGAGTTACATTTACATCCCTCCAAATGAACCACACGGATATAAAAACGAGGATTCCGAAACATTTGAGTTCATCTGCATAATCCCAGCAAAAAGGGAAGCCATACCAGATGATGAATGGGCCGAGTAAAAAAGTTTTTAACCATTTTTTTCTTAATTAACCTATGAAGAAAAGCATTCATAGGTGAGAAAATGGGACAACACAAGAGTATAGAGAGGCTGGAAGAGTTACTAAAAGTAATTGGTCTGAAAAAGAACGAGATCAGGATATATAAGCTTCTCCTCGAAAAGAAAAAGAATATGATGATTAAAGAGATACAAAAAGAGCTAGGAATAAGTGAGAGAAGTGTAAGGGCCCATGTACTAAGTCTCTACAAAAAGGGATTGCTCAAGAGAACACTAGTCCAAAGAGGGTGGCTAGGTTATGCATATACCGCAGTTTCTCCATCCGAACTTCTCAAAAAGATTAAGGAAACGATACTCAGAAACATAGAGGAGATAGAAAAGGAGTTAAAAGACGATGAATAATTAAGACCATGCCAAGCATTGACGAAGTTGATGAGATAATCCTAAGAGAGCTAAGTAAAAATGGAAGAGCTACGCTTACAGAGCTCAGTAGAAAAGTTGGATTAACGCCTGCTGCAATAAAAAATAGAGTAGAGAAGTTAGAGAAGCTTGGTGTAATTAAGGGGTATTCTGCAATAATTGATCACTCCTTTCTAGGCGAGTTCCTAACAGCTCTAATTGAGATTGAGCTAGCAGATCCAGAGAGTGATGAGTTATCAAAGCTTATAAGGCCTATTTTAAAGCTTGAAAACATTAAGGATGTGTATAAGAAAACTGGAGAGTTTCAGCTGACAATTAGAGCAACATTTAGAGATGTCGATAGCTTAAATGAGTTCCTTAAAAAAATTAGGAGAGATTATTTAAAGAACATGGCAAGGAGGATTAAGGTTTCAATAATACTAGAGAACTTTAAAGAAGGTGGGGTAACTCTCCTATAGGTGGTGAGATGTTAATAGTTGTAAGACCAGGAAGAAAAAAGAATGAGCTCGAGGCTTTTATAATTGAAAACCCTCCAGAAAAGCTCTCTCAAAGAAGAAATTTAAAAGCTGATAGGGTAGTTAGGCTCATAATGAGAGATAATAGACTTTTTAAAGCTCTTGAAGGAAGTCAGTATTTAAATCCAAAGGAAGTGGAGAGAGCCCTTAGAAATTCAAGGATAGTTCTGGTGAATGCCAACGAGTGGGAAGAGTACTTTAAGAAGAGGTTAATGAACAAAAGAGTTGAAAAAGCTGACATCTGTAGGCTCTGCCTTCTCAATGGGAAGATTACAGTACTCACTGAGGGAAACAGGATAAGATACAGAGATGAATACATATGTGAAAGTTGTGCCGAGGAGGAGTTGAAGAGAGAGTTAAGATTTCGATTTAATTCCATAGGAATGCTTGAACAGGCAAAGAAGCTTTTAGAGAGATTCAGAGATTTAGACAAGGTGATTTCAATTTTTGATCCATCCTTTGACCCCACTAAGCATCCAGAGATAACAAAATGGGATGAGCTAAAGGCCAAGCATATAAGGGTCGAGAAGATGCATATAGATGAGCTCAACATCCCCGAAGAATTCAAAAAAGTTCTAAAGGCCGAAGGAATAAACGAACTACTCCCCGTTCAGGTGCTAGCGATTAAAAACGGCCTCCTAGAGGGGGAGAATTTATTGGTGGTTTCAGCAACTGCGAGTGGAAAAACTCTAATCGGAGAGCTTGCAGGTATTCCTAAGGCTCTAAAGGGAAAGAAAATGCTGTTCCTAGTTCCTCTAGTAGCTTTAGCAAACCAAAAGTACGAGGACTTCAAGAGAAGATACTCAAAGCTTGGATTAAAAGTAGCCATTAGAGTCGGAATGAGCAGGATAAAGACCAAGGAAGAGCCAATAGTTCTGGATACTGGAACAGATGCACACATAATAGTGGGGACTTACGAAGGAATAGACTACCTTCTCAGAGCTGGTAAAAAGATAGGAAACGTTGGAACGGTTGTAATAGATGAAATACACATGCTCGATGATGAGGAGAGAGGAGCTAGGCTAGATGGGCTCATTGCAAGGTTAAGGAAGCTCTATTCAAATGCCCAATTTATTGGGCTTTCAGCAACCGTAGGAAACCCTCAGGAGTTAGCCAGGAAGCTAGGGATGAAACTAGTGCTTTACGATGAAAGGCCCGTTGACTTAGAGAGGCATTTAATAATTGCGAGAAATGAGAGTGAGAAGTGGAGGTATATAGCTAAGCTGTGCAAAGCCGAGGCCATGAGAAAGAGCGAGAAGGGATTCAAGGGGCAGACGATAGTATTTACATTTTCAAGGAGAAGATGCCATGAGCTTGCCTCATTCCTAACGGGGCAGGGATTGAAGGCTAAGGCCTACCACTCGGGCCTCCCCTATGTTCAGAGAAAGCTTACCGAAATGGAGTTTCAAGCTCAAATGATTGATGTAGTTGTAACAACAGCTGCTTTAGGAGCGGGAGTTGATTTTCCAGCATCCCAAGTCATCTTCGAAAGCTTGGCCATGGGAAACAAGTGGATAACAGTTAGGGAGTTTCACCAAATGCTTGGCAGGGCTGGAAGGCCACAGTACCATGAGAAAGGTAAAGTTTACATAATAGTCGAGCCTGGGAAAAAGTACTCAGCTCAGATGGAGGGAACTGAAGATGAAGTCGCCCTCAAGCTCTTGACTTCACCCATAGAACCAGTAATTGTTGAGTGGAGCGATGAATTTGAAGAGGATAATGTCTTAGCTCATGCCTGTGTGTTTAATAGACTTAAAGTTATTGAAGAAGTTCAATCCCTCTGCCTGGGAGCAAACCAAAGTGCTAAAAATGTTTTGGAAAAACTTATGGAAAAGGGGCTCGTCAAAATATATGGAGATAAAGTTGAAGCAACCCCATATGGAAGGGCGGTGAGCATGAGTTTCCTACTTCCTAGGGAGGCAGAGTTCATCAGAGATAACTTGGAGAGCACTGATCCAATTGAGATAGCAATTAAACTGCTACCGTTCGAAAACGTTTACCTCCCAGGATCGCTCCAGAGGGAAATAGAGTCAGCTGTTAGAGGAAAGATAAGCTCAAACATCTTTTCAAGCTCCTTTGCATCAGTGCTAGAAGAGCTTGACAAGATTATACCCGAAATAAGCCCAAATGCTGCAGAAAGGCTATTCCTAATATACCAAGATTTCTTCAACTGCCCAGAGCAAGACTGTACGGAGTTTGCAATGGAGAGAATTGGGAGAAAGATCATTGACTTAAGAAGAGAGGGATACGAGCCCTCAAAAATCTCTGAGCACTTTAGGAAGGTCTATGCATTAATATTATACCCTGGAGATGTTTTTACATGGTTAGACGGAATTGTGAGAAAACTCGAGGCAATTGAAAGAATAGCCCGAGTGTTCAATAAGAGAAGAGTGGTAGAAGACACAATCAGGGTTAGAAGGGAAATTGAAGAAGGAAAAATTTTGAAGGGTGAGAGACGATGATAGAAGAAAAGAAGAAAACAGTCAAAGACGGAGATTTTGTACTTCCAGGGGATTATCTCGGAGTAATTGAAGAGTATCTCCCAGGAGAAGGAGTCATAGTTGAGGACGGCAATCTTTACTCTACAAGAGCGGGATGGGTCAGAATTAATAAAGATAAAGTTGAGATAAGCCTAGAACCAGCCTCCAGTACTCCACCAATCCCAAAAGTGGGGGACATCGTGTATGCAAGGGTAATAGACATTAAGCAACAAGCAGTCCTCTTGAAGATGATAAAAATTGAGGGAAAGGGAGACAGGGAAATAGCAATGTCAAAGCTGGCTGGGATACATATCTCTCAAGTAAAAGATGGCTTTGTGGAAGACTTAAGAAATGAATTTAGGATTGGTGATATAGTGAGGGCAAGAGTAATTACAGACGAAAAGAGTCCAATTCAGTTGACCACAAAAGATCCAGATCTTGGAGTAGTGTATGCGTTCTGTTCAAAATGCAAAACTCCCTTAGTGAGGAGAGGAAACCAGTTGGTATGTCCTAAGTGTGGAAACGTGGAGACCAGAAAGTTATCGAGCCTATATAGGAAGGTGAAGCTATGAGGGCCAAGAAAGTTATAGTGCTTCACGTGAGAGATGATATAGAGAAAGAAGAATTCATGAAAGAAGTTCAGAGGCTCAATCTCTCGGCATTCATTTACATACATGGAAAGTTAGACTCTCTAAAGGTTAATGTCCAAGGAACAAAAGAAGAAATTAGAGAGGCAATAAGGGCCATAAGAGATGCCCACAAGAGGGTTCGTGGGAGATTATACCCAGACAGGAAAGGATTGTACACATATTATCCCGAAGATATCTTCAGGGAAGCAAACGCGAATATTTCACTCCCAATCCTAATCAAAACTCTTGAGCTTCTAGGGGAGAGAGTGGAAGTAAAAGAAGATTACATAAAATCCTCAATGCCTTGGAGGGAGATAGTTGAGCTTGTAAGGAGATTGAATGAAGTGTTATCTCAAATAGCCCTACAGACAACTAGACAGATAAGGGAAGTTGTTGCTCCAGTATCTGTTGCATATAAAATTGACCCAGAAGAACTTCTAGACCTCCTTGTTGACCTGGGAATAGCAGAGTATAAGGAAGATAAGTTTAAATATGAACTTGTAAAGAACAAAGAGCAGGCGCTAAAGGAGTTGTTAGAGTATTTAGAGGGTGATAAGGATGAAGATAGAAGTGATAAAGAAGGAAGAGAATCTGCTTGAATTTTATCTGGAAGGAGAAGACCATACATTTGCAAACTTATTGGTCGAGACCCTAAGAGAAAATCCACACGTAAAGTTCACAGCATACACAATAGAACACCCAATAACAATGGCAAGAAAGCCCAGGTTTAGGGTAGTTACCGATGGGGAAATAACGCCAGAAGAAGCCCTAGAAGAGGCAGCAAAGAAGATTTTTGAAAGAGCAAAAGAAGTTTTAGAGGCATGGGAGAAGGCGGTGAAGAGCTGAATGCCTTCTGTTATTGATCTTTTTGCTGGAGCTGGAGGCTTTTCTCTTGGATTTAAACTTGCTGGATTCAAAATTATCTCTGCAGTTGAAAATTTTAAGCCAAAAGCCAAGACTTACTCCTTTAATTTTCCCGAGGTTAAAGTGTACGTTTCCGATATAAAGGCTCTAAACCCCAAAGATTTTCCAAAAGCTGATGTTATAATTGGAGGGCCCCCTTGTGAGCCATTTACAGCTATAAATTCCAGAAGAATGGAGAATCCAAAGGATAGGCTGTACAGAGATCCAATAGGCAGGTTAGTTTTAGAATTCATACGGTTTGTAAAGGAAATAAAGCCAAAGGTCTTTGTGATGGAGAATGTCCCCCAGATTATGGAACTCGAAGATTACCTCATAAGAGAGTTCGACAAGGCCGGATATCCCATAGAATTTAACATTTTAAATGCCTTAGACTACGGAGTTCCACAAATTAGAAGAAGAGTCTTCATTTCTAACGTTAAGATAAGGCCAGATAAAGTTAAAGGGCCTAAGAAAGTGTGGGATGTACTTAAAGATGTTCCCTTTGATGCCCCCAACAACGAGCTATTCAATCCCCCCTCCAAAGTGGCAAGAAAAATTCCTTACCTAAAGTGGGGAGAAGGAGCACAGAGATTTGGAAGATTCATGAACTGGGTGAGGCTCCATCCCTACAAGTCAGCCCCGACGGTGAGAGGGAGTAGTAGATTCGTTCATCCGTTTGAAAATAGACCACTAACAGTCAGAGAACAGGCGAGGATAATGGGATTTCCAGACGATTTTGTATTCCTCGGTGGTAGGAACATACAGTTCGATAGCGTAGGAGAAGCTGTCCCACCACCACTGGCAAGGAGTATTGCAGAATTCTTGCTTAGGACTATATCCTGGGAGTAATTGCATAAACTGTTTTATCTTCTCCAATCCCCTCAATAAGACCCTTATGCCTTCTCACACAACTCTCACATTCTCCACAGTGAATTGGCCTTCCATCTTCAGTGAAACCCTTTGGGTTATAACAGGAGTTTGAGTACTCATACTTCGCATTTAGCTCTTTAAGCAACTTTGCAATTCCCCTCTTGTCCAAATCTATTAGAGGGGCAACAACTTTTACCGGATTTAGGGTTGCAAACCTTAGAGCCTCGTTTAACTTTTCCACGAATTCTCTCGAGTTGTCTGGAAATGTTGTAGCTTCCTCAGCATTGAACCCTACAATTATATCTCCCCCACCCAAGGCATCCAGGAGAGATGCAGCAACACTTATTAAAACAAGATTTCTTGCTGGAATCCAGACACTTCTTGCCGTTTCGCTCGCTTTCTCAATATCCTCCAGCTCTTCTGCAGTTACTCTTGGAACTTCTCCACCCACAAGAGAGCTACCCCTTATTTCCGAGAATTCCTTCAAAAAATCCAGCTTAACAATTTTTAACCTTACGTCTAACTCTTTTGAGAAGTACTCCGCTACCTTGTTTGTAACTCTTTCCTCGTTGCTTCCATAGTTTACGGTGAGCATAATGACCTCATCATACTGCTTTTTAGCCCAGTACAGGCATGCTGTACTATCCAATCCTCCAGAAAACAGAACAACTGCTCTTCGTTTCATGGCAATGATTAAGTTTTAATATCTTTTTATGCTTTTTCCATATAGGGGGTAGTAAATGGACAAGCTAACGAAAGTAGTTCTTATTGCCATAGTTATTATTGGAATAGTAGGAGTTGCCATAACGCTCTCGGTAAAGCACTATCAGGGTGGAGAGATTTACGAGGCTTCAAATGACGCTATGAATTATCTCGTGAGAGGATTTAACGTCACTATTAAAGTTGAAACTGTTGATGGAAAGATTATCTCAGGAGAATTATTTTCCGCTCAGGGATCAACGATCACGATTATTGTAAATGGAACTAGAGTAACAGTCGGGGGGCCAGCCGCCACAAAAGAAAATTTCAGGGCAAAGCATATAGAGGTAATAAAGAGGGGAAAAGTTTACGTCTATGAAGTCCCAGGAACTGAGGGAGAGGGATATGAGGAGTTCTCTAAATATATAAAGGAAGAAACGTACTCAGAGAGGTTCAGCGGAACTATATACGTTGAGAACATAAGCATAATAGAAATTGGGAAGCTAAAATACCTTGCCGATTACACAACTTATGGCTCAATAACAATAAATAAAATTTCTGGAAACAATGCAATTTTAACTGCCAGCATGGTTCCTGTAGAGATACTTAGAGACAACTTGAAAGGAAAGAGGGTATTTTTCTATGGGATCTTGCTTGTAAACTCCGAAAACAGGACACATAAGCTTACTTTAATAGAGGTGAGAAGCTAATGAGAGGACTGCCTCTAGCGATTCCAATTTTCCTCACGGCCTTTGTTTCCCTGGGATTGGCTAGGATTAAGACCATAGGGGTAGTTAGTTTATTTTCAATTCTGTTTGTCTATGGATATAACCTCGGAAGCAAGAAGGGTGGAAAACTTAAGCTGAATCCCATTAAGGAAGAAGTTTGGTGGGGATACATAGGATTAATCCTCTCCCTCCTGGCAATAGTTGCAAATCTCGTTAAAGTTGGAGACATACCAGTTTTCCATCCATATTTGAGAACCTCACTAAATCCAAAGCTAACAGCACTTACCTATCTCTTTGGAGTTCCCTCCTCAGTATACTTAGTTTTAAAGGGAAAAAAGATTGGATTCTCATTTCCTTTTCTAGTTGCTCTTTACGGATATAGAACTCCTATACTAACTTCAGCAATAGCCTTAGCCCTCCCATACTTGTATGAGATGAAAGAAGGAACTATAAAGAAAGGTCTCCTAGTGGGAGTTATAGGAGGCATAGTTGCGCTACTTCTCTCAATACTTAGGGGAAGCACAGAATTCCTAGTTCGAATTCAAGGGACAACTTCTGTTCTCGACGTTATAGTGAAAAGGTGTAGCCTAGTAGGGTTTTATCATGGAGAGCTACAATTTTCTGGAATAACCTCTTACTTAACTGGAGGACTAGGGCCCAGGATGCTGATCTCTAGATATTTAGGTGTTTCTGGAGTTACAACAACGGCAACTCTCATAGGAGGAATGTATCTAGATTTCGGAATCCTTTCGGGAATTGAAATGTTTTTCCTGGGAATGTATTATGGAGCCATGGAAAATTTGAAGTCAAATGTGGGGAGGGCCCTCTACTATTCTACCTTAGCCTACGGGATAGTTGGAGTTGAAACTGGAATTTTGGATCTTCCCGTTTATCTGATGTTTATTTTAGCCCTCATAGTTTTCTGGAGGGAAAGTCATGCTAAAGCTTGAGAAAACATTCATATTTTTTAACCTCCTATTTCTTCTTTCAGCTGTTATTGGGGAAGTTCTTTGTTTTCATGCCGTACCAAAAATCTTTCCACTTTTGTATGCCCTAGCGTTTATAGGAGCAATAATCTTGGGAATTAAGTCTAACTTTAATTTTCCCAGGTATGGATGGATAATTCTGAGTATTTTGGTTGGTATAAAGATAGGGCTTGAATGGATAGCTTTCATAGCTTTTGGAGCAATCTGTCTTCTCCTATTCTCAAAGAAAAAAATTCAAGAAAAAGACAAAATGCTCTTCACATTGTCTGTTCTCATTGCGATTATTCTCCCACTAATTCCAGCTTTCTATGGGATAGTCCCAATACTAGAGCCTCAAAAAAGGTTTGAGCCCCTTGCAATCTCTTACGTTCTCTCAGGCTATTCCTTAGCTCTCGCAATTTCAATTTACCCCTCTCTAACTTTACTAGTCCTAGGCATAATTATCTCGGCAATCTCAACCTTTAGAATCGTGGCCCTCTTAGTTTTATTGGCGTATGTCTATTCTACATATCCAAAGCTTAACAAAAAAGCATTGGTAATCGGGGGGATAGGTGTCATTGTAGCGTTTTTACTCAGGGGAATGGCCGAACCGAGTTACAACTTTATTCAAGGAGCTCTCTGCAGACCTGCCTTTACTTATCTCGTCTATGAAAGAATTTTCCACATAACGATGCCCTGGGGGAAGTTGCTTATCCTCCCCACACTAATCCCCGGATACAAGGTAGCCTCATTCTTTGGTACAAACGTTAGGTATACATACACAATTTATGGCCAGCCTGCATTTGATTTTGGAGTGCTTGGACTGCTAGAAGGTTTAATCTTGGGAGTTGCAATCAGGGAAGCTCGAGGAGTAAAGTGGGCTCATGCATTTTTACTCTCGATTTTAACAGTATTCATTGAGATAGGATTAGATGTACCTAAATTGACCACAATATTTTTATTGGCATTCATTAGTAAAGCTTTTGTGATGAAGAATGAAAGATAAGATAAGATTACTAGCGGTAGTAATCCCCCTGATAATAGGAATTTTAACGTTTCCCCCAAACTCAACGCTCACATATGATGGAGCCCTCTATATAAATATTGCAAGGAGCATTGCTCGGGGTGAGGGGTTTACTTATCAGGGCGTTTATATGATGTATAGGCCACCTCTGTATCCATATACTCTAAGTTTATTTTTCAAATTCCTTCCCTATGACTTCCACCTGCCTGCAAGTAGGATTATCTCCCTTCTGTTTTACACCCTAACAGCACTATTAACCTATGAAATTGGAAAGATGTTATTGGGAAGTAGAAAGTTTGGAATAATTGCATCACTTCTCTATGTCTTCAACCCTTTGGCATTTACAATGGCTAAGAGAACCCTCGTTCATTCTGAATTCACTTTCTTCTTTACGCTTTCCATGTACCTCTTTTATTTGGGGGAAAGAGAGAATAGGGAACTTTATACTGTTTTATCGTTTTTCTTCGCTGGACTGACAATATTAGCGAGATATACTGGACTAGTGATCCTGGGAGTTTTTGTTGTGTACCTATACCTAACAAGGGAGTGGAATTGGATAAAAGAGAGAAGGTATATAATCGGCCTCCTAATACTACTTCTTACTCTCTCTCCCTGGCTCTATCTTGGCCATCTCCACTATGGAGGAGCATTTAGGCCCTTTAAGATAGCCTCTAGAGTAGTGACACTTGACAAGCCAGTTTCGACTTTTGAATTCTTTGAACTACTTGTAAAGGACATAGGTTATATCCCCCTTTTCCTTTTGGCCCTGGGAATATTCTTCACAAAAAGAAATGAAAAAGGGTTGCTAGTTCTTTCCTGGTTTTTTGTGGGCTTAATGGGAATACTCACCGTGACACATAAAGAGACGAGATTTATAACATTTACAACCCCTGCTATGGCCCTAATAATGGCAAAAGGTATCCAAGGAGTTGTGGAAAAAACAAAGAACATTCCCCATAAGGCAATTTTTGAGGGTATTGGGGTAGGTGTCATTTTAATACTCTTATTCAATGCCTCATATAACTTGCAAGAATTTTGGAACAAAACTGGTAGAGGAGAGACAGAAGTTCTCTCCTGGGCTTCCAAGAATTATAACGCGAGAACGGTTCTAGTAACACCTTACCTATATACATATGCTGGCTATTTCTTCCCTGAGTCCAAAGTAGAAATGATAACGGAGAGAAACTACAACGAAGTTGTCGAAAAAATTAAACAAGGCTATTATGACCTCGTGATCATTAAGGGCGGGACTATAATTTTAGAAGGAGAGAGACTTAAAGGAGACGTCAACAATAGATATACATTAGTCAAAACATTTTACGATGGCTTGTACAAAATTTTTGAAAGGAATAGATAGTCAAATGCTCATCATTTAGTTTTATGACAATAATGAACATCAAACCCCTTCTTGATTCACGTTAATTTTAAATATAGCTCACCTTTATCACTCACGGTTATTTTAAGGCGGAGGTGAACTGAAATGGCATACAGATTCATAAAGTGGTTTGAGGAGCTAAGCAAAAATGATGTCCCACTTGTTGGTGGAAAGGGTGCAAATCTTGGTGAAATGACAAATGCTGGAATTCCAGTTCCACCAGGATTCTGTGTTACCGCTGAAGCCTACAAGTACTTTGTTGAAAACGTAAAGGTAAGTAAGGAAGACGTTAAGAGAATTCTCGGCGAAAAGGTTAACAAGGGAACAATTTCTGAGGTTCTTGCTCAGGCTCCCGACGAACCAAGACCCCTCCAGGACTGGATTATGGACATAATCAGCAAGACCGATGTTGATGATTCAAAGATGCTTCAAGAGAACACTGAGGCAATAAGGACCCTCATAAAGAGCCTTGACATGCCATCAGAGATAGCAGAGGAAATTAAGCAGGCTTACAAGGAGCTCAGCCAGAGATTCGGGCAGGAGGAAGTTTATGTTGCAGTTAGATCCTCCGCTACAGCAGAAGACCTACCAGAGGCTTCATTCGCTGGCCAGCAGGAGACATACTTGGACGTTCTCGGTGCTGACGACGTTATAGACAAGGTAAAGAGATGTTGGGCATCACTCTGGACAGCAAGAGCTACATTCTACAGAGCCAAGCAAGGATTTGACCACAGCAAGGTCTACCTCTCAGCTGTCGTCCAGAAGATGGTCAACAGTGAGAAGAGCGGTGTCATGTTCACAGCTAATCCAGTTACAAACAACAGAAATGAGATCATGATCAACGCCTCCTGGGGTCTCGGTGAGGCTGTAGTTAGCGGTGCAGTTACTCCAGATGAATACATCGTGGAAAAGGGAACCTGGAAGATTAAGGAGAAGGTCATAGCAAAGAAGGAAGTTATGGTCATAAGGAACCCAGAGACAGGTAGAGGAACCGTCATGGTCAAGGTTGCAGAGTACCTCGGCCCAGAGTGGGTTGAGAAGCAGGTATTAACCGATGAGCAGATAATTGAAGTCGCAAAGATGGGTCAGAAGATTGAGGACCACTACGGCTGGCCACAGGACATCGAGTGGGCTTACGACAAGGATGACGGCAAGCTCTACATCGTCCAGAGCAGGCCAATAACAACCCTCAAGGAAGAAGCAACTGCAGAAGAGGCCGAGGAGGTTGAAGAGGCAGAGGTCATCCTCAAGGGTCTTGGTGCTTCACCTGGAATTGGTGCAGGTAGAGTTGTTGTAATATTTGACGCAAGTGAGATCGACAAGGTCAAGGAAGGAGACATCTTAGTTACAACAATGACCAACCCAGACATGGTTCCAGCAATGAAGAGAGCAGCAGCAATAGTTACAGATGAGGGTGGAAGAACCAGCCACGCGGCAATAGTTTCAAGAGAGCTTGGAATTCCATGTGTAGTTGGAACCAAGGAAGCTACCAAGAAGCTCAAGACAGGAATGTACGTTACAGTTGATGGTACAAGAGGTCTAGTTTACAAGGGAATTGTAAAGAGCCTAGTCAAGAAGAAGGAAGAGGCCAAGGCTGAAGGAGGACAGGTGGTTGTTGCAGGAGCCCCACTAGTTACGGGAACAATGGTCAAGGTCAACGTATCAATGCCAGAGGTTGCTGAGAGGGCAGCTGCCACTGGAGCAGATGGTGTTGGACTATTGAGGGCCGAGCACATGATCCTAAGCATCGGCCAGCACCCAATCAAGTTCATCAAGGAAGGGAAGGAAGAAGAGCTAGTAGAGAAGCTTGCAGAGGGTATTGAGAAGGTTGCAGCAGCATTCTATCCAAGGCCAGTCTGGTACAGAACACTTGACGCTCCAACCAACGAGTTCAGAGAGATGCCTGGAGGAGAGGATGAGCCAGAAGAGAGGAACCCAATGCTTGGATGGAGAGGAATTAGAAGAGGTCTCGATCAACCAGAGCTACTAAGAGCTGAGTTCAAGGCCATCAAGAAGGTAGTGGAGAAGGGATACAACAACATTGGTGTAATGCTACCACTAGTCAGCCACCCAGAGCAGATAAGAGAAGCTAAGAGAATCGCAAGAGAGGTCGGCCTCGAGCCACACAAGGACGTTGCATGGGGTGTCATGATTGAGGTCCCAGCCGCAGCAATCATAATTGAGGACCTAATCAAGGAAGGAATCGACTTCGTCAGCTTTGGAACAAACGACCTAACCCAGTACACACTTGCAATTGACAGAGACAACGAGAGAGTTGCCAAGCTCTACGACGAGACCCACCCAGCTGTTCTTAAGCTCATTAAGCACGTCATTAAGGTATGTAAGAGGTACGGAGTCGAGACCAGCATCTGTGGACAGGCTGGAAGTGATCCAAAGATGGCAAGAATCTTGGTAAGACTTGGAATCGACAGCATCTCAGCCAACCCAGACGCAGTACAGCTAATCAGACAAGTAGTTGCACAAGAAGAGAGGAAGCTCATGCTAGAGGCAGCCAGGAAGAAACTCTTTGAAGAAGAGGAAGAAGAGGAACTCTTCTGAAGCCTTTCTCCTTTTCTTTAAAGTTTATATTACTTTTCTCCTGAAATCTCTCTGGTGTCAGCTAATGTGGAGAAGTGATGTTAAGTTAAACGCAGATAAGTTTAGAAAGATAGATGCCCACTCTCACATTCAAGTTCTTGGATATCCTTTCAACGTTTCCATAACCCCCGAGGAGTTCCTCTCGCTTATGGAAGCTTACAATATAGAGGTAGCAATAGTTAGCGACGTGGATAATGAGAACATAGCCAAAATCACCAAGGAATATCCAGACAAGCTTGTTGGAATTTACTGGGCCAATCCCAAGGATAAGAACTCCATAAAAGAGGCAAGAAAATTTCTCGAAAAGTTTGAATTTAGAGGAATAAAGCTCCATCCCCTCCTTAACATGTTCTCTCCCGCAGATCCCAGGGTTGAAGAAATTATGAGAACAGCGGAGGAGTTCAATGTTCATGTTCAGGTTCACTCAGGTCACCCCCCAACGTCCCTTCCGTGGCAGATTGAAGAGCTAGCCAGGAAGTTCCCTGAGGTTAAGATAGTGATGGTGCACATGGGGCATGGGAACGCCTATTACATCCAAGGAGCAATAGAGATAGCTAAGAGACATGAAAACGTATATTTGGAAACTTCCGGAATGCCAATGCCAAGCAAGATAGCTGAAGCTTACAAAGTAGCACCTAGAAGAGTTGTTTTTGGAATAGACTTACCCTGTCACCATCCAGTTGTCGAGATTGCTAAGGTTTTAACCTCAGGTTTAGATGAAAAGGGAATGCAGAGAGTGTTCTATGAAAATGCAAAGGTGTTGCTATGATAGTTGCAATAATTGACGGATACACAGATGAGCCTGCAGGTTTAGGCGTTCCCCCCTATTTAGGGCTTTATCCAAGATACGCTTATGGGGCGATAAAAAAAGCCAGGAAAGATGCTAATGTATTTTACCTTACAATCGATGATTTAAGGGCAACCTTTGAGGGAGAACAAGGAATAAAGACAAAGAACAAAACACCAAACTTTCCCAACGTTAAGAAGATCTTAGAGAAGGCAGAGGTTATTGTGTTTATAGGAGGACTCCACACTCCTGGGAAATATCTTTCCGCCGTCCCAGGAAGCGTTGAAGAGGTAAGCAAGTTTATCTCCTCATACAAAGCTGTGAAGATACTTGGCGGGCCTGCTTTTATGGGCTCCGCAAAGATGGGTGGGGTAAAGATAACAACGAAAGAACTAAGATTCGCAGAGGAAGTTTTTGATCACATCGTCTATGGGGATCTCGAGGCATTTCTATTTGACTACTTCTCTGGAAAGGATCTAAACCCCTTTAGGTTTAGGGACTATGAAGAGCTTCAGCCATACGCTTTGTTAGGGGCTGAAGTGGTTAAACAGTTCCCAGGATATCCGGAGTTTGTTCTGGTGGAGATTGAAACTCAGAGAGGTTGCCCAAAAGCCATGGGAATTGGAGGCTGTTCATTCTGTACCGAACCTGTGAGATATAGGGCCGTAGAAAACAGGCCCCAAGAATATGTCGCCCAGGAAGTTGAGGCATTTTACAATCTAGGAATTAGGCATTTTAGAATAGGACGGCAGAGTTGTATATTCTCCTATAAGGCCACTCCTAATGGTAGGGTTCCAATTCCAAACCCAGAGGAAGTGGAAAAACTCTTCAGAGCTGTAAGGTTAGTAGCCCCAAATGTAAAAACCCTCCACGTAGATAATGCAAACCCGGCAGTTATAGCAAATTATCCGGAAGAATCGAGGAGAATTGCAAAGGCGATAGTTAAGTATGGAACTCCAGGGAACGTAGTTGCCTTTGGACTAGAAACTGCAGATCCCAAAGTTGCAAGGATAAACAATCTAAACGCCACACCTGAAGAAACGTATGAAGCCGTTAAGATAATTAATGAAGTTGGGGGTAAAAGAGGATATAACGGACTACCATGGCTTCTCCCTGGGATAAACATCATTTTCGGACTTCCAGGGGAGACAAAAAAGACTTATGAGCTAACCTATGAATTTCTAAAAAAGATCCTTGATGATGGGTTGATGGTGAGGAGAATAAATATAAGACAGGTAGTAGTCTTCCCAGGAACGCCACTATGGAATATGAGAGATAAGGTGAAAACAGAGAAGCACAAAGCTTTGATAGAACACTATAGGCACAAAATAAGGCATGAGATAGATTTGCCGATGCTTAAAAGAGTAGTCCCAGTGGGAACAATCTTAAGGGATGTCAGAGCCGAGATTTATAGTGGAGAGCTTACGTTTGGGAGGCAATTTGGAAGCTATCCATTAATAGTAGGAATTCCGAAGAAAGTCGAGCTTAACAAATACTACGATGTTATGATAGTTGATCACGGGCTTAGAAGCGTTACTGGGATACCAGTCCCAATAGATATCAATAAGGAAAGCTCGAAAGTTTTGAAATGGCTCCCAGGAATCGGAAAGAAAACTCTTGTAAAAATATTAGCAAAAAGACCCTTCAAAAGCGAGGATGAGTTTTTGTCCCTTCTTCCAGAAAACTCTAGAGAAATGTATAGAGGAAAAATAAAGCTTTAAAGCTCCAAGGAGAAATACAAACATGCTCACAATACTTACAGCAATACTTTTGGCAATTTTTGTGCTGCAAGTCTTAGGATCATTTAGCGGAATAAATTCCCTAATAGATAGCTCAATCACTCTTCCAACGTACTTCCCCTTACTCCTAACAAGAACAGCAGATTCATTAAGTATTGCCGCCTTTGTGGGAATTATTGTAGCCTATGAAATGAAAAAGCATAGAAAAATTTCACTTGAGACCAAAATTCTCATTCTCTCTCTACTATTTGGAACGTTAATAGTTGGGGGACTGAAAGCAATCCTCCAAGTTCCAAGACCTGAAAATCCTGAAGTTAAGATTCCACTTACAAAAGCAATCCTCCAAGCAGATAAGTTTGCCTTCCCCTCTGGCCATACAGCTAGAGCCTCTATCTTCGCCACTTACCTATCTAAAAAACTTCCCAAATTTAGAGTACTCTGGTGGGCCTGGGCAGTTGGAATTGCCCTAACCAGACTTATACTCCACGTTCACTGGTTCAGCGATGTACTGTTTAGCCTTTTCCTTGGCCCCTGGGTATATCTTCTAACACAGCGCATCTTTTTTAAAGTGGAGAGGTGAAGGGCTAAGCAAGAGGTGAGAGAAATGGACAAGGTCTATCTTACCTGGTGGCAAGTGGATAGAGCTATCTTCGCACTCGCCCAAAAGCTGAGAGAGTACAAGCCAGATGTCATCGTAGGAATTGCAAGGGGAGGGCTAATTCCAGCAGTCAGGCTTAGCCATATCTTGGGCGATATTCCTCTCAAGGTAATAGACGTGAAGTTCTACAAAGGAGTTGGGGAAAGAGGAGAAAAACCAGTTATAATAATACCAATTCACGGAGACTTAAAAGACAAGAAAGTCGTTATTGTTGATGACGTAAGCGACACAGGAAAAACTCTTGAGGTTGTCATAAAGGAAGTCAAGAAGTTGGGGGCAAAGGAAGTTAAAGTTGCCTGCCTTGCAATGAAGCCTTGGACATCTGTAGTTCCAGACTACTACGTTTTTAGAACTGATAAGTGGATAGTTTTCCCATGGGAAGAGTTCCCTGTAATTGAAAGTGAGTAACCTTTTTGTTCTTTTTCTTCTAATTAATATTTGGTGAAACTCAATGATCTATAGGATTAGAGATGGCTTTGTTAATGTGTACATTATTGACAGAGGAGACCATCTTGTCCTCATAGACACGGGAATAGAGGGAACGTGTGAGAAGATACTAGAGAAAATCAAGGAGCTCAAAAAGCCCTTAAAAACAATTATAATTACCCATCACCACCTAGATCATACCGGCTCCCTTAAGTGCGTGAAAGACGCAACGGGAGCAAAAGTTGTAGCTCATAAAGAAGAGGTAAAATCTATAGAGGAGAGAACGGACGTTAAGGTCGACGTTCCCGTTAAAGATGGTGATGTTGTCGAAGGACTTAAGGTATTCCACAAACCTGGACACACGAAGGGAAGTATATGCTTGCTTGACGAAGAAAGCGGAGCCCTTTTTGTGGGGGATATAATAATTGAAAAAGGTGGAAAACTTTACGAAGTTCCACACCAATATTCAGAGGATCCCATGAGAAACAGAGAAAGTATCAAGGAAATTCTGAACATCGACTTTAAGTCAATTTATCCAGCTCATGGGGAACCGCTTCTAGAAAATGCAAAGGAGAGAGTTAAAGAATTAATAGAAGTTCTGGAGCAAGAAAAATGATGCTCACAGAATATCTCAACTCTTGGGAATTAAAAAAGGCCGAAGAAGAAGTAAAAAGGTCAGAAGATAAGTTAAAAGAACTCCTTTCAATAATTTCCCAGGCTGAGAATAGGGAAATCGTTTACAGGGGACTTATTGTCCTTGAAAATGTTCTCAAGCAAATGAACGATATTGAAAGATTAAGAGTTATAGAAGATGTTCTCCCTACACTAGTGGGGATTCTTGAAAATGAGAAAGATGAGAAAATCATCTTGAGAACTACAAAATGCCTAAACACTTTAATTGCAGGAATCCCCGTAACTCCCTGGTGCTTTGTGAGGCTTGGGCACGCAATCAAGGATATTATAAAATCCAAACCAAGTGAGATAATTCTCTTTGAGCTGGCCGAAGTAATAAAGTCTCTTAAGACATTTTCAAAGAGCCCTTCAGTTTACGATCTACTATCTAGGCTTCTGAAGTCCCGAAACATCCAGCTTAAAATCGTTGGCCTTAGACTCCTCCTCAATTTACCTCATGATGTAAAAGACATTTTAAGGGAAATTACGTTTATATTCCCAAGTAAAGACAAGTTTGTTCTTGAATTGGGTTTGGATATTTTGGAAGAGATATCAAAGGTCAAAGTAACTCAGGAAACTTTAGATTACTTCATAGCAATATTGTCTAGGATAAAAGATATAGCTCTCTCCGGCCCTCCCGAATTCCGCGAAAAGGCAAAGGTCGTAGTAGAGAGGATAGAAGATAACCTCAAAGAATACTACAAGAACAACCTAGAGGAAGCTAAAAGAAAAATAAATGAGCTTTTAAAAGAAGAAAAATTCTACGAGGCAATAGATCTTGCCCTTGCAATTGGAGACACATACATATTGAAGTGGCTAGCTGATGTTCTCGAAAAGCTCGAGAAAAAGACCGTTGAAATAAATGAAAGAGTAATTCCAAGGCCTAAGAGTGTAGGGCAAAAAGTTAGAACTGGAGATATGAAAACCTTGAGGCCAATAGTGTTAAAGGATCTAAAGCCGCCAAAAGAGGCATACAGCGAAGCCTTAGGAAGGGCTATAGAGAGTGAGGATATAGATAAAGTTATCTTACTGCTCACAAAAAATCCAGAGCTTTTATTTGATCTTATCAAGAAGTTAAAAAGTGAGAATAAATTTGAAAGAATGGACGCGCTTTGGGCAATTTTGAAAGCCATTGAATCCCTAGATGAGAAAAGACTAGAGATCTTTCAACTAGCAATACAGCCGTTGTTCGAAATAGCACAGAATGAAAGAAATAGGTGGGCAAGACTTAGGGCCATAAAAGCTTTGGCAAAGTTAGCGGCAAAGGCAAAGTTTGGAAAGGATATAGTTGAATACTTCATAAAGGATTTACATTCAGAAAACTTCGAAATGGCCCTTACATTCTTCAGCTATTACTTCCTTGAGAGATACGACGACCAGATTGCAGATATTGTGCTGAAAAGAATAGAAGAACTCGTAGAGAATGACCACATAACAGTTGAAATACTCTTAACTCTAGAATCACTTGTGGAGGTTATGCCTGAAAAAGAGCTTCCTAAGTTAAAAGGTATAGTAAAGAACTTGATAAGACTAAAGAAAGCTGAAAAAGTTTCTCAAGAACTTCAAAAGTCAATTCTCCATCTTTTAGATTTGGTAGCTGAAAGAATGAGAGGGGTTGTGACCTTGTCAAAATACTAAGGTTTTCAGAGTAGGGAATTAAAGGACTAAAAAAAGTTATAACTCCAAAAGACTACTCGCACACATGAGAGCGTTTATAGCTATAGATGTTAATGAGAGCGTTAGGGACTCACTAGTTAGAGCCCAAGACTACATAGGATCAAAAGAAGCTAAGATAAAGTTTGTGGAGAGGGAAAATTTCCACATAACGCTAAAATTTCTAGGGGAAATCACAGAAGAACAGGCAGAAGAAATCAAAAAAATCCTCGAGAAAATTGCCAAAAAGTACAAAAAGCACGAAGTCAATGTTAAAGGAATAGGGGTCTTCCCAAATCCCAACTATGTGAGAGTCATTTGGGCTGGAATTAAAAATGATGAGATAATAAAGAAGATCGCCAAGGAAATCGACGAGGAGCTTGCAAAACTTGGCTTTAAAAAGGAAAATAATTTTGTGGCTCACATAACTATAGGGAGAGTGAAGTTCGTTAAAGACAAGCTTGGCCTGGCCATGAAGCTTAAGGAACTTGCTAATGAAGACTTTGGTTCCTTTGTAGTTGAAGCCATCGAGCTAAAAAAGAGCACTCTAACTCCCAAAGGGCCGATATATGAGACTCTCGCAAGATTCGAGTTAAGTGAATAAAAAGAAATTTTAATCATTCTCATTTTTGTTCTAACAAATACCTAGTTCCAATGAAGTATGTATAGCGAATAACTCACATCTTCTTTCTCAGTATCATATGAACCTAAATTAACACGGGAGTTGGGCAATTTCTAACAAGAACACCGTGAAAATATTGAGATCATAAAACAAAAGAGTAAAATACTTCCTGGGGGCATGTACAAACATGGATATTGAAGACGTCATTGAAGAAGTTCTCCAGAAAATAGTCCCTAGCGAGGAGGAAAAGAGATTCATCAAAACACTTATGGAGGAGATTAAGGAAAAGGCAAAAGAGACAATTGAAGAACTCAATCTCAACGCCAAGCCATACTTTGTTGGTTCTTTGGCAAAGGACACTTATCTAGCTGGGGACCACGATGTAGACCTCTTCATTGCATTTCCACTAGATACAGGCCTAGAAGAGCTTAAGGAGAAGGGATTAGAAATCGGAAAAGCCCTAGGGAATAAACTTGGGAAGTATGAAATAGCCTACGCAGAGCATCCTTACGTTAGAGCAAAATATAAAGGAGTTAAGGTGGATATAGTTCCATGCTACGACGTTAAAAGCTGGAAAGATGTAAGAACGGCAGTTGATAGGTCAATACTACATACAAAATGGGTTCTTGAAAATTTACATGGAAGAAACAACGAGGTAAGACTTTTCAAACGCTTCTTAAAGGGAATAAATGCTTATGGGAGCGAAATATATGTGAGAGGATTCTCAGGTTATCTTGCCGAAATACTGATCATAGAATTTGGGTCATTTCTAAGTGTGCTAGAGAAGGCAGATTTCATGCTCAGAAAGAAGATTATTGACCCCAAGGAGTGGATAAAGAAGGAAAGTGAAATAGCTATGAAAACCATAAAAAGGGAAGTCGAAGAGGATAAACCTCTAATAGTTATAGATCCTGTTGACCCAAGGAGAAACGTTGCAGCCAATTTAAGCTGGGAGAGATTTGGGCTCTTCTATTTTTCCTCCATACAATTCTTAAAGAAACCATCCCTGGAATTTTTCTTCCCAACTAAGAAGGGAGAGGATTACAGAGAAGAACTTAGAAGAAAGGGGACACACATAATTACCCTGCTCTTCACACCCCCGGATCTCGTGGATGATCTTTTACTCCCCCAAGTTGAGAAAACAGCCAAGGGCCTAGCAAAAGCTCTAGAAATTGAGGGTTTCAAAGTATTTGGCGTTGATTATGGAAGGAACTTCATATTTTTAGAAGTTGACAGGGTAGAAAAACCCAGGATTGAGATAAAGAAGGGCCCCCTCTACTTTACTTCTCACGGAAGAAGGTTTTACGAGAAGAACGAGAGAGTGTGGATAGAGGGAAAGGATTTAATGGCCGAGAAGAAAGTTAGTGGGTTTATAGTGGAAGTCCTCGAAGAGATATTCAAAAAGGGCCAGTTTTCAGCTGGAAAGAACGTGAAAGAAGCAATAACAAGTTCGGATATATTAATAGACTTTGTACCAAAGTCCCTGTCAAATGAAGCCTATCTATTCCTCTCTAGGGAAAAGTTCAGCGTTAAAAGGAATACTTCTTAACCTCAAACTCTTTTTCTTTTAAGCTAACCTCTAGAGAAAAGATGGTGGCATTGGGAACTTCATCCACTGGGAAATATGTGTAAAGCTCCAGCGTGGAGGACGCCAAGACGAACAAATCAAAGTCTGGAAAGGTTATCAATCTCATATAATCCCTCTCTGCCTTGTTTTCTAGAAATTCTTCTCTCATGTACGCCACTCCAATAACCTTTAATCTCCCAGGGGAAGCCAAGATTATTCCAACATTTAGAGAGGTATTAACAACTTCCTTCAGAGCTGAGATAGCTTTAACTATCTCTTCATCTTCCTGGGAAGTTACGAAAAGAGAAACATACATTCCAGCAACGTAGGAATCAGAAACATCCAAAAACTTCTCTTTTGGAAGCTTTAGGGCGTCTAAAAGCATTGACTTGTTTAGATCCCCATTGTGCATGAAATAGAGCTGATAGCCATGAGGACTTCCAAATGAAAAGGGCTGGGCGTTGAACGTTTCCACACTTCCCTGACTAGCAGCCCTAGAATGAGCCATCAAAACTGAGAAACCAGAGATATTCTTCTTTAACTCATCAACTTCCTCATCCTCAAATACGGGTTTTTTCGACTTATAGTGCTTAACGTAATCCTCAGTTATTAAAACATAACCCCAGCCATCTTTGTGGCTTTTCCCCTTTCCCCTAGCCTCTTTATAGGGATCATTTTCAGAGGCCCTAACAAAGGCCTCAATCCAAGGAACTATTCTCTGACCCTCCCCGACAGCAAGAAGAATTCTGCACATTGAATCCACCATATTAATATTTTTCTACAACCTTATATTTTTATGGTGAGTGAAATGAACAGGGAGGACCTACTCTCCCAGGGAGATGTTAGGACAAAAGAAATAGCACTTGCAATGATGGAAGAAGCAATAAAGAGCGCGGATCCTTATGAGGCCGTAAAGAGAGTACTCAGAATTGAGGGGGATAAGCTCATAGTTAACGGAAAAGAGTTTCAAATAAAAGGAGATATTTACGTGTTGGCCTTTGGGAAGGCCGCATGTTCAATGGCAAAGGCCGTGGAAGAGATTTTAGGAGATAGGATAAGGGAAGGAATAGCGGTAACAAAGTACGGCTACTCCCTACCTCTAAAGAAGATAAGGGTCATTGAAGCAGGACACCCAATTCCAGATGAAAACTCAGTGAAAGGGGCTAAGCTTGGAGTTGAACTCGCGAAAAAGGTGAAAGAAAACGATATTCTATTGGTTCTGATTTCTGGAGGAGGGTCGGCCTTGTTCACACTCCCCGAAGATGGAATAAGCCTCGAGGACAAGATCAAGACAAATGAGCTCCTCCTCAAGAGTGGGGCGAAGATATATGAAATAAACACAGTTAGAAAGCACATCTCAAAGGTTAAAGGAGGAAAACTGGCAAAGCTCGTCAAAGGAACACTGATAAGCTTGATTGTTTCAGATGTTGTAGGTGATCCCCTGGAAGCAATAGCCTCTGGGCCAACGGTGAAAGACCCAACAACGTTTAGGGATGCATATAGGATCCTCAAGCTCTACAACCTTTGGGATAAGATTCCAGAGAGCGTGAGGAGATATATAGAGCTTGGTCTTGAGGGGAAGGTTGAAGAGACATTAAAGGAGGATTTGCCAAATGTTCACAACTTTCTCATTGCCAGTAACGCGTTGGCCTGCGAAGCCGTTGAAAGAAAGGCTAAAGAGCTTGGCTTAAATGCTTATATACTAACAACAACACTTGAGGGGGAGGCCAGAGAAGTGGGGATTGCTCTTGGTTCTATAATCGAAGAGGTTTACCACAGAAACAGACCCTTCAAGAGGCCATGTGTTCTAATTGCTGGAGGTGAAACTACAGTTACAATACAGGGGGAAGCTGGGCTTGGTGGGCCTAACCAGGAGCTTGCCCTAAGTATAGCGAGGAAGATAGCAGGGCTTAGAGGAGTTGCCGTGCTGGTCATAGATACCGACGGAACTGACGGGCCCACAGATGCTGCTGGAGGATTGGTAGATAGCTACACATTGGAGGTTCTTAAAAAAGAGAACATTGACGTTGAGGAATACTTAAAGAGACACAACGCCTATGAGGCGCTGAAGAGGGCGAAGGCTCTTGTTATAACTGGGCCCACGAGAACGAACGTTAATTCCATGATGATTGCCGTGATTCTTTAGATCTTTAGAATTTTTCTAATTTCTAGTTTAAAAATTTTTATTAGAAACAATTTTAAACAAAGAATAGAAAAATATCTCGTATTTTCATTAATTTAAAAACTCGTGTTAAAAACATCGAACACATATCTTATCAGACCTCACATTCAAATATCCGAGCATGTGTCTCTTCCACCTTTGAAAAATAAATGTGCTTTTTCAATTTTATTTTTGGTCTTATTGGAACCGTAGATTTCTTTTGGCCAGTGTATCAAGGCCAACCGTCTTTCAATTCTATTTTAGTCTTATTGGAACAATTGTGGAAGTTCCATCTCAGATTAAATCAGATGTGGGGGCCTCTCTTTCAATTCTATTTTAGTTCTTATTGGAACCATGCCCCGAGCCCCCGGCTCGGGGCACTCATCTTGGAAACTCCTTTCAATTCTATTTTAGTCTTATTGGAACAATATCATTGAGAACTATATAAGAGATAACGATGTCGCTTTCAATTCTATTTTAGTCTTATTGGAACTCACCGCTAACGTGGCGAATTGCTAAAGCTGTCCTTTCTTTCAATTCTATTTTAGTCTTATTGGAACCTACTATACGGTCGGAGTTAAAAAGGTTGAAGTTTTCTTTCAATTCTATTTTAGTCTTATTGGAACTGAGGAGATAACAGGGATGTCAATAAGATTAAACGTACTTTCAATTCTATTTTAGTCTTATTGGAACATAATACGGCTTTTGCTAGGCTCTCTTTGGTTATGCTCTTTCAATTCTATTTTAGTCTTATTGGAACTAACGTTAATGTTGAGGAGATAACAGGGATATCTGTGCTTTCAATTCTATTTTAGTCTTATTGGAACCTCAATCTCAATGTTATATGCTTCAATCCTCTTCTCGCTTTCAATTCTATTTTAGTCTTATTGGAACACGTGTTTACTATAATTGAAAGCTTCGTAAAAGAAGCTTTCAATTCTATTTTAGTCTTATTGGAACTTTCAACGTTCGAGAGCATTAATTTCGAAGAATACAACTTTCAATTCTATTTTAGTCTTATTGGAACCGAAAAACTTATAAACCACGTAATTATAAATTATAAACTTTCAATTCTATTTTAGTCTTATTGGAACGTTTGACATGTGGGCTACTATTTACTATAACCAGCTTCTTTCAATTCTATTTTAGTCTTATTGGAACATCCTTCACCGCCCCCCTCACTGCTAATTACGTAATACTTTCAATTCTATTTTAGTCTTATTGGAACCTCAAACCACTCGTTTCATTCTATATGTCTTTAGTTCCTTTCAATTCTATTTTAGTCTTATTGGAACTGACTGAAATCCCAGTAGACGGACTTGTAGTATCGCCTTTCAATTCTATTTTAGTCTTATTGGAACAATGTTTTTGATGTTCGATGAAGAGTTAGTACCAACTCTTTCAATTCTATTTTAGTCTTATTGGAACACTCCTGGCTCAATCTCCACAATGACTTTTGAGCCCTTCTTTCAATTCTATTTTAGTCTTATTGGAACAGTTTATCGGCTGGGCTGGTTGCCCTTTTGGTTATAGTCTTTCAATTCTATTTTAGTCTTATTGGAACCTCATCGTAGTAGATGTTAGAACTTGAAAAGTAGTATCTTTCAATTCTATTTTAGTCTTATTGGAACGCAATAAAGCTGAGGAGCATCGCATTGAAAATTTTATCTTTCAATTCTATTTTAGTCTTATTGGAACGGTTGGGAATCTTGAAGAGTTGGCTCATTGGCTCGATGCTTTCAATTCTATTTTAGTCTTATTGGAACAGGGAGTTCCAAGGAGACTTAGTGATAGCACTGAAAAATACTTTCAATTCTATTTTAGTCTTATTGGAACCCTGCTCGACGACTACAAGATGCAGGTGGAAAAGTACACTTTCAATTCTATTTTAGTCTTATTGGAACAAGGTAAGTTGGATTTTCAAGCCGCCTTTATACATCACTTTCAATTCTATTTTAGTCTTATTGGAACTCTGGGCAAGAGGTTGGGGCTTGATGTCGTCCTCGAGTTCACTTTCAATTCTATTTTAGTCTTATTGGAACCCGAGCTGATGCAGGAAAAGTTTGAGAGGCCAGAAGTACTTTCAATTCTATTTTAGTCTTATTGGAACCTCGTGATGACTCCACCCACCTTGATGTAGCCGTTCCCCTTTCAATTCTATTTTAGTCTTATTGGAACGAAGCCAAAGAGACTCCTGCAGCGCTAAATATAATCTTTCAATTCTATTTTAGTCTTATTGGAACTTCTGTGATGGATTATCAGCAAATAGAGCGAGATCGTTCGTAACTTTCAATTCTATTTTAGTCTTATTGGAACATAGTTTCTGTCGACATCATAACTAACTCTAAGACATTCTTTCAATTCTATTTTAGTCTTATTGGAACTCGTTGATCAAAGACCTGTAAGTCATATAGTCCTTGCTTTCAATTCTATTTTAGTCTTATTGGAACTCAGAAACCCAATCGTCCAGAAGAAGCTTGGCCTCTTTCTTTCAATTCTATTTTAGTCTTATTGGAACTTTTACGGGGGTAGGCAAGTTGTCATCATTGGAAAGACTTTCAATTCTATTTTAGTCTTATTGGAACTGGCGATAGAGACATACAGAGTGAGGGAGTATTTCAACTTTCAATTCTATTTTAGTCTTATTGGAACACTGTCTTCACATATGCTGTTCTCAACTACTTTGCAGCTTTCAATTCTATTTTAGTCTTATTGGAACCTGGCCAGATCAAGTTACTTAGAGCAAAAAATGAATCATACTACTTTCAATTCTATTTTAGTCTTATTGGAACGTGGAAGTAGAAGTATTAGGGCATGTCTTTCATTTGCTTTCAATTCTATTTTAGTCTTATTGGAACTTTATCCTGAACACGCTCGGATATATCGAGATATCCGTCTTTCAATTCTATTTTAGTCTTATTGGAACCCTATCTCGGACGTCGCACACTTGGGAGAGTTATCAGGCTTTCAATTCTATTTTAGTCTTATTGGAACCTGAACGGTGAAAGCGCCGTTTACTCGACGATCCTCACTTTCAATTCTATTTTAGTCTTATTGGAACTCGCGGAGACGAACCAGGCACTGGCCAGCGTTCCTCCTTTCAATTCTATTTTAGTCTTATTGGAACTTTCATATTTTGACAATTTAAAGGAGAGTGGATAGGACTTTCAATTCTATTTTAGTCTTATTGGAACTGCCGCGATCCTCGGTGCACTCGCCTTGAGGGGAGGTCTTTCAATTCTATTTTAGTCTTATTGGAACACGTCTCTTACAGCGAACCGAATCCAGTCACTTACACTCTTTCAATTCTATTTTAGTCTTATTGGAACAGCAAACGTTGAGATCCAAAACGCACAGCTTAACGTGCTTTCAATTCTATTTTAGTCTTATTGGAACATCCAAAAGCGCTTATACCAGCTCGGCTATCCGACTGACTTTCAATTCTATTTTAGTCTTATTGGAACAGGGGGCTTTTTCGCCCCAATACTCCTACGGAGTAACTATATCACTCGAATTTATAACCTTTACGGGGCATCCAACTTACCCAGCAACCCCCCATTTATAAACAAACCAACGCCCCCTGAGACCCTAAATCAAAAATACTCCCAGGGTAACCCTGGGAAAAATCAACCCTTTTCACACCCTATCCCAGAGGAATACCTAACTAACTCAACCAAGCAAACTCCTACCTAATTATAATAATCCAACAGAATCTCTCAAACTTCTTACAAAAATCTATATTTAGCATGCTATTCAAAAAATTTCGAAAAACTTTCGTAACAAATAAGTAGCAAAACTGTAACATGCTGCAAATAATAACTTCAAGTTACTAAATTAAATCCTAACCCCTTAAAAACCTTTATTTCAAGAATAAAGCTCAAAGAAAACCAAGAATCAAAAAATAAGCCCAAACATCGTGTACCGAAAAATCTTCAATATAACTATCCTTAAATATTCCCTGGAAGATATATTATGGGGATATAAAATGCTATCTGAGAAGGTCAAAGAACTCCAAAGTCTCCATAGGGACTTTGAAGATTTAATCCCCCGACTTCTTCTCGAAAAGGACATAAAAGACATCTGCAGATCAGCTTATGAAATTGAAAACAAGAAAATTAGGATTCTTTTTGACCTCTTGAGTGAGAGCCCAAAAATCGGAAGAGAGTTTGAAAATCTCGTCAAGGAGATGCTTAGATTAGAATCCAGGATGAAGGGAATAATAGAAGACATAATAAGGAACATGGAAGATCCCGATGTTTACATCAAAACTCTTGCAAACTTCAACAGAAACTATGACTACCTCGTAACAGAAAATCTCAGTTCTCTCCTTCTCTATGCAGAATTTTCAGATCTTCTCCAAAAAGAGGGGGGAATCCCAGAACCGATTCTTAACAGGATAATGAAAGCCGAGGAAGTAAGTGAAAAAATTGGAGTTTTGGTAAAATTCTTAAGCATACTCTACAATAAGCCATCGGCACTTTTCAAGGTGGAAACCTCCTTAAGGAGTCTTAATCAGCTTGGGCTTAGATGGGTTGAAATAAGGCATTTGGAGAGAGAAACTGGTATCAAGAGAGAAGAACTGGAAGAGATCCTAGAGGGACTCACGCTCATTGGAGTCGTGGAAAAGATGAATAGGGGTGGTGAAAGTGTCTACAGAATCAGAAATAGCGGTGAGGATAAGGGGAATATATAGCACGGCCCTAACAAAGCTCCTAATGGACAGGGGTTTCAAGATAGTACAGCCAAGCGACGTGATAGCTGAGAGGTTTGGAATTGAGAAGAGCTATGAGGACTTTGACGTCGACATCTACGACAAAAACCACGGTGTGACAATCGTTGGAACCAAAGTGGAGGCGGTGAAGAAGGTCTTTGAGGAGGAGTTTATTGACGTCTTTTTTAGAAAGCTCCCCTATAAGCTCCATGGAATTTACAAGGGGCTTGTGGTGAAAAGAGATGACAGGTTTGTTTATGTAGATATTGGGAATGTTATTGGAACGGTTCTCATAGAGGAGCTTCCAGATGCTGCCGAAGGGGATGAAGTTGTTGTTCAAGTGAAGAAGCACAACGTCCTCCCACACCTAAGCACCTTAATAACAATCCCGGGTGACTATGCAGTGCTGATTCCAAAGCCCATAGGAGTTCAGAGACACGTGAAGATTTCCAGAAAGATAAAGGATCCCGAGGAAAGGGAAAGGTTGAGAATCCTGGGACTAAGTGTTGATCTTGGAGAGTGGGGTGTTCTCTGGAGAACTGCTGCCGCTTACAAGGATTGGAACACGTTAAGGGATGAACTAGTGAGGCTTTCAAAAATTGCAGATAAGCTGAAGGAGGCAGAGAAGTTCTCAGCTCCAGCAGAGATAATAGAGGGGAGGGAAATTTACGAGATTGAATTCGGTGGTGGAGTCAAGAAAAAGCTTGATGAGATTAGGAATGAAGTTGTTCCCACAATTGAAGGGCACCACCAGTTCAAGTCCTACGACCCAGAGTTTACATTAGCTGTAGATGTCGCAGAGGGGATTCTGGCAAAACTCCCGTCCCAGAGGCAGAAGATAAGTAAAGGATTTCTAGAAGCTATAATTACCAGTAAAGGACCAAAGGTTGGTTGGATATTCACGCTGAACCACGTGAAACCTGATGGGCAGATAATAAAGATTGGCCCAGGGGAAGTAATAGAGGTATCCACGGATCCTTTAAAAGTGACAATAAAGAGATATCTAAGGCCAGGAAAGTTCTATGATGGACTGGAAGTGCCAATAGAGAGTGGAGATTACGCAATAACTGAAATAGAGGCTGGAAAGTGGTGGTTTGTTCACAGATACTATGATAAAGATGGCAACCTTAAGGGAGAGTTCTACAACATCAACACCCCTGTGGAGATCTATCCAGATAAGGCAAGATATGTGGATCTAGAGGTCGACATAGTGAGGTGGCCAGACGGAAAGAAGGAGATCATAGATAAGGAGAAGCTAAAGGAACACTACGAGGAGGGAATTATTAGTGAGAAGCTCTATAAGGCAACGCTGAGGATTGCCCAGGAGGTCTACGACAGGCTCTAATCTTCGTTTTTTACATCCTCCAATCCTTTATCTGTTATTTTGAAGTATACCATCCCACCCTCTGGCCTAAACCTATGCCTTTCCAGAACTGCAATTCTCACTCCAACCCTAAGCCTTTCAAAGCGGAGGATGTCCTTTGTTTTGTACCCCAGGGTGTGCTCAGCTATTGGTTTAAGAATTCCTGAGTTTGAATCGTAATAAACTTGATTGACAACTATAACGGCAACGTTTTTTCTTCTGGCAATCCACTGAAGAACTTGGAGTTGCTTGGAAAGTTCTCCATACTCTCTACTCCCCTCCGCTCTATAATGGGCCGTAAAGGAGTCGACCACAACTAAAGAAAACTTTTCATTCACGATATTTTTCAACCTCGCAATTACCTGTCTTTGCTCGTTTAAATCCATAGGTTCGAATATCACGAACTTTTCAAGTGCTTTCTCCACATCCAAGTTCCTTGATTCTGCCATTTGAGCTAACCTTTCGGGGGAGAATCCCCCCTCAGTATCAACATAAGCCACTTTTCCCTCATTCAATAATCCAACCTGCATTGCAAAAGTTGTCTTCCCGGTGGCAAATGGCCCGTAAACTTGGAGTATTACTCCCTTAGCAACTCCACCACCTAAAAGCTCATCTAACCCCTTGACTCCAGTGGTTAAGAGCTCAGTATTTAGCATTGAAACACCTTCAGATTTCAAAACCCTCATAGGGCTTAAGATCCTTTACTAAAACCCATATGCGCCTTTTTTGGAGCTCCTTCTTGAACTCTTCAGGATCGGCCTCGCTGTACGTTCCATAGTGCATTGGAACTGCTATCCTGGGCCTTATCATCTCCACTATATCCGCAGCCTCCCTTACACTAGCGGTGGACTTCCCACCTATTGGAACCAAAAGAACATCAACCTTTCCCCTCAACTCTGTAAAAGCTGGACTGTAGTATGTATCTCCCAAGTGAGCCACTCTTTTGCTTCCTTCAATTAGATATCCCAGGGGATACTGGCTTGTTGGATGCTCTGTGAAAAATGCCCTAACCCTAATATCTCCCAGCTCGATTTCCTGTCCCACCTCTATCTCTCTGACCTTTGTTAGCCCATCACTTATTGCCATGAGATAAACTGTTTTCGGCCCTATAACCTCGGCATCACTGAGCTTTGCTATTAGTGGGGTCTTACCGTAGTGATCCATGTGCTCGTGGGTAACTAGAATGTAATCGACCTTGCCTATTCTGTCTTCATCAACGTCTGGGTATGGATCGATTAGTATCTTAGTCCCCCTATCCTCCACCAAGAAGCAGGCATGACCACACCACACAATCTTCATTCTCTAAGCCACCTGGGAATTTATTCTCAAGAAAGAACTTAAAAGTTGTGGTCAGCGTTTGGAGAAGAAGTCGTCCAAGCTTATAACTTTCTTCTTTTTAGGCTTTTCCTTTGCCTTTTTCTCCTTCTTCTCTATTTTCTTCCCATTATTTCCAGAGGAATTAAAGTTCTCAAGCAGGCCTCCTTGAACTGTTTCCCCCGTTCTTTCCTTGATCATTTTCATACAGATGTCGTTTGGATCTACAATGAGCGTTAACTGGGCTTCTGGGAATAAGTACTCAAAGAGTGAATCAATATCCTTCTCCGTCAAGCATATTCTCTGCCTTGTATATGGCTTTACGTTGTAGTTAGCTACGAGCATCTTGGCAGTCCCCAAGTACTTTTCAATGGCTCCTTTGCTAACTGTCAGCACTATCTTTCCTCCACAGACTGGGCATTTTCCATCCAAGGGCGGCCTTCTGTACTTTGTGTTACACTTCACACAGCGAAATTCTTGTCTAGTAAAGCTCCTTAGGTTACCCCTCAAGTCGGGAATTAAGTGGGAGTTGAGGATTGTTTCAGCAACATAGTGTTGATCCACAGCTCTAATTCTCTCTGCCAATGTCAATTGCCTCTTCACTTTCTCCTCCATATCTCCCAACTGCTTGTAGAGGCTCATCTTTGGTCCTAGAGCTATGTCGTCGGTATCGTGGGTGAACTTTATTCCGTAATACATTTCAGGCTTTCCTAATCTATCTTCAACTCTCTCTATAACTCCCACAAGTTCCTTTGGTGATTTAAGCTCGTAAGTTGCTTCATAGAACTCTAATGGATAGTATCTAACGACATCCATGTTGTGCACTTCACTGTCCACCTCTCTTGGATCAAGCCTCGTGGTTATGACAAGAGGAGCGTCCATTTTTCCTCCTCTTTTTTCGGGGAGGTAGTATCTGGAGAAGTTCAATAGGGCATCAAGGAGTAGCATTACACTATCCTCATCTCCATCACAGTTCCTTCTCTTGGCCGCATGGAAGTAGGGGTGAGCGTAGCCAACCAGAGCATCTACAAAGCCTATTATCCTCCCCACGATTCCGGCTGAAGTGTGAGGGGCCAATCCTATCACTAGGTGACCAATTAAATCCTCCATTTTTTCGGCGTTGTAGAACCTGGGAAGTCCGTAGAACTTCTCAAGAAGATCATCAACAAACCTGGCCACTCTTAAGAGGTACTTGCCAGCCTCCTTTGAGAGGATTACATCTTGGGGCTTAAGCTCAACTATCTGGTCTTCACTCACCAGAGGTTTCCCTTCGAAGTCATGGGTGTAGCCAAGCTCTCTCAGCTTTTCCACTGAAACTCCTATCTCCCTAGGCCTAAAGTGAGTTATTGGAGCATCTGTGGCATCAAATCTTATGGTTCCATCCTTAAAGACGTAAACTTCATTTTTTGCTCTCAAAAGACCTTTCTCCAGCGGCTCTGCAATCTTCCAGCCAGAAGTCATTCCCATTACGCCCTTAAGCTTGTCAACTCCATAAACCTTCACGTTTTCCATGGCCCTGTTTAAGAGCTCTGAGGGCTTTATCTTCCTCTTTGTGAATGGCTTTAGCTTCACATTGCACTTTGGACATGAATACGAGTACCCCTCAGCCTGGGAATTGGTGTATTCAGCCCCACACTTGGGACATGTCCATATCAACTCTTTCCTAATCCCACACTCGGGACAGAGAGTTTCAGGCCCTACATGGCCACACTTCGGACACTTGAAGAAAGCAATCTCAACTTCAGCTATTTTTCCCTCTTCAGCAGCCTTCTTTATATCTCTGCTAGAACCCCCTGCCAAGCCAATTGGGAAGAGGACTTGAACAGGTGGCTTCATTTTTCTTTCTTTTGCCTTCTCTGGCCTTCCCATTCTTGCCCCTATCCAGCTTATTCCCCTGTCCCTGAGCTTTATCTGATTGTTCTCGTTAATGATGTCTATTACAGTGTAGAAGGGCTTGGCCTTAAACTCCCATTCAAGATTGCCCAATGGAGTGAGAAGAGCTGCACTCCACGGATAATCAACCACTACAATCCCTTCTCTTACCGTATGAGGAAGTCCCAGGAGCTCTAGGGTTCTCTTAAGACTTCCCAGGTCGTCCAGGCTAATTTCAATTTTCTTTGCAAACTTTATACCTCTGAAAGTGCCCCATTCTATGGTGGCCTTGTCTTTTAATACTCCCCAAAGTCTTTCAACATCTTTAGGATTTACAGTATTCCAATAAAGGGTGTAGTATGGGTGGAGAGGAATTTCCAGGATTTCCGAGAAGTGTATGGCTAGCTCCACGGGAGGCTTAACCCTTAGAGGATCGTAAAGCATCTTAGCCAAGAATTCTGGGTCAACTTCAAGGTACTCTGCTGCTTCCTCAACGCTCTCCCTGGGATTTTCCTCAAAGGGTCTAAGCTCAACTTCATATGCCTCATTAACGGCCTTTACGAACTCTTGGATCCACCACTCCTCTACATAGTTTGCAGGAAGGAGAGTTTGATTGTTCTCCACAAAGTCTCCAAAGGCTATGATTGCATCTCCCAAATAAAGTATCTCTTCGACTTCATCCCTTATTTTGAGGGCCAAGTTGTAATCATCAACCCTAACAACACTCCCATCCTTTAGCTTAACAATCGGCCCTTCAGCGGTTGTTGCTGGAGTCACTACTGCACCTTTCCCAGGCCTCTCGGTTTTCATTTGAGTTCCAATGGCCAAGAACTCGTCAACCAAAACCATTGTTGCTGGATTTATGCTCCATGTTGCAAATCCACTCACCCTACTTCTACCATATCTAAGCCTAAATCCCCCATTTTCCGAGGGTCCAGCGAATAACGGCCTCCCACCAATTATTTCCTTTGCATACTTTTCGCTTGGGGCAATCTCAGCCCTAAATTTCTCATAGAGCTTGTAGTAGAATCCCTTCTCTACCTCCACCCTTGTTTCAACTTTTGACTCCTCGGCTTTACTTTCACTCTCTTCGATTTCTTCACCTTTTTCTTTAGCCTCTACAAACTCTTTAAGCCACTCCCATCCATCAATCCCCATCTTGTCAATGTATTTCACGAGCTTTTTAGCCTTCTGGAGAACACCCTCCGCCAAAACTAGGATCGCTCCTCCTCTCAGCTGATTTGTCTCAACTCCCTCTACATCTCTATGGGAAACCTCCACATCGTCAGTGGCTTCACCAGTGATTTCTATGGGAATATTCCTCATTGCTAATCTCACTTCATCAGGTGAGGGATGATATTGAAGCCTTGAAACAGCTCTATGATAGAGGTCAACTTCCTCAACCATTCTCTCTATATGCTTCCCACTTGGCTTAAACCTATCAAGGCCAAGCTTTCGCCTAACGTAATCACCAACAAGTACACTGAGAGCTTGAGCAGTTCCACCAGAACTCCTAATTGGCCCAGCATAGTAAAGGGCGAGGTATTCAGAGTTATCAGCCCAGGTGTTTCGCTTGATTTTAACATCAGCTATACCCTCAAGTGGAGCAGAAACAATACCCTCAGTTAATATTGCCAAGGCTGTCCTTACAGCCTGTTCAGCGTACTTCTCTTTACTTCCAAAATCACCAAATTTGCCCTCAATTATCTCATCAACTATCTTTAAAGCAACAATTTCCTTATCATACTCTTTTAAAAGCTCCCTAATTCTCTGAGCAACTCCGGGAGGGCCAACTAAGCTCTCAACTCTTCCAGCCATGTCTGTAGCCTGGGGAATCTCAACATCGGTTGAGGGGTCTTTACCCTGACTCCTAGCCTTCTTAGCAATCTCGTAAGCTTTGTCAATTTCCCTTTGAAGCATCTCAAAATACTCCTCAATTTCCTTTGGAAGCTCCATCAGCACCACCCACTAAAGTCCAAAACCTTGACAACTTTTGCAGTATCAATATCAACAACGGGAACCTTTGCAGGCGTTGGAACTATGTTCACCATCTTCTGGAACTCGGTCTGAGCCTGCCAGGTGGCGGAGTTAACCAGCTGAACTCCCCTATAAACTACCGCATCGTAAACGTGAACGTGACCCATGTGAACTACATCAGGAACTTCTTCTATAACAAGCAAATCTTCTGGATCAGGAGCTATTGGAACCTTTCCTCCAAACATTGGAGCTACATGCCTCATCTTCAATAGTTCAACCATTGGGAGGCCGGGCTTGTGATGGGTCAACCCAGGAACACTTCCAACGACATCCTCTATCCCCCTACCATGAGCTATCAGAAAGTCCCTACCATGTAGTCTTATTACAGCAGGATTGCTTATTATCACGGCGTTCTTGAGCTTGTATATAGGTTTTGCATACTCTTTGTAGAATTCTGGTTGGGGAATAGCTTGCCTAGCAGCATCGTGGTTTCCTGGGGCAATGAACATTGTTATGTGCTTAGGAACGTGAGAGAGAAGGTTTGCGAGGGCCTCATACTGGTCGAATATATCTGGAATCGTCAAGTCGGCATACTGGCCCGGATAAACGCCAACACCATCAACAACATCTCCTGCAATGATTAGATACTTAACCCTACTCACGATTTCTTCCTCTTCCTTAGTTTCAACGTTTCCATTGAGCCACTCTAAGAACTTTATGAAGGCATTTTCGCAGAACTCTTTACTTCCGACGTGTATATCACTTATGAGAATAGCATAAACTTTCTCTTCCAGTGGAGGCTTTTGTCTCCTATAGAGGGGAACGTCTGGAAGGTAAAACTTGTTGGCGTACAAAATTCCCCTCTTTGAATACACCCCCTTAAAAGCGACGACGGCATCTGGAAGAACCTTAAATGCCTCCCTATAATCTTCCGAATCTTTCGGCAAGAAAACTTTAACCTTTCCTGTGAGATCTTCTATTTCAAATATCAATCCTTTATTCACTTCCCTCTTGGAATTGACAAGCCCTATTATTGTCACGGTTTCATCTTCCTTCACATACTTCAGCTTCCCAATATCAACAACATTGTCCAATTCAGGATTTTCCCTTAGTATTTTCCTTAACTTCTTCAACCTACTCCTGAAGAGAGAAGCATAAGCTTCAACAATTATTTCACCTTCCTTCCCATTACCGTTCTTTACCTTAGGAGGCTTCAGCTTTACATTCCTAACATCGAAGACAACATCATAATCTTCCTTTATTTCCACATAATTGAAGTCGGGGTTCATGGGTATTGTCAGATCTTCATACTTCGAGTACTCCTTCTCCTCAACCTCTATTTCTTCTGGAGCATATACCATTGGATAGCCATATTTGTCAAAGACAATTGCCTCTCCACCATTGTCATTTCCATTAGAAACTAACTCTTCATTTGCCCCAATTTCCTCAATTCCAATGCTATTGAGCTCCTCTTCAAGTGGTTCACTTCCAGTGGAAATAAAACTCTCTCCTTCTTTAATCTCCTGGGAAATTTCTTCTTTAGTCCCAAAAGACTCTTCATAAGACTGCTCTTTTTGGGACTCTCCAGTGGAAACAAAACCCCCCTTTGTTTCCACTGGAAGAATTGGTTCAAGGCCTTTAACTTTAAGGAATTCTGTTGCTAAAGCATCAGTAATTATGTAGCTCTCTCTTGATCTTGCAAATTTTACCAGCTCCACAATTGAGAATTCACCTTTTTCATAGTATTCTCTCAAGAGATAGTAGGCAGAGGGAGTTATTAGATAGTTAGCTTTTAGAAGTGATTTTACAAATTCATCCATTAGATCAACCTCCTCTGCTCACTCTTAAGGGAAATTGTGAGGAGGGGCTGAATAGAGTAATCATATCTCAGCACATTTCTTATCTTATATGAGGTAACGTTAAGCCTTATTTCCTTTGTCCTCCCATATCTCCCCTTACTAACAACTTTTGCATTTATTATTCCAAGCATGTCAAGCTCATTAATTAGATCACTTATCCTTCTTTGGGTGAGAGGTTCCAAGTCAATGTACTCGCACAATTCCCTATAAACAGCGTAAACATCCCCAGTATTTGCTGGTAAATCGCCGTTTTCGTCCAAAAGAACTATGGCATAGAGGAGAACTTTTGACTGAAGGGGTAGAGTTTTTATTACCTCCTCCATCATGTCCTGTTCAATCTTTTCCTGGGCTTTCCAAACATGCTTTTCAGTTACTTTACTTGCCCCTTCTCTTTCCGCTATTTCCCCTGCAACTCTTAGAAGGTCAAGTGCCTTTCTTGCATCTCCATGCTCTCTAGCAGCTAATGCTGCACAGAGGGGAATCACACCTTCGTCTAAAACCCCAGGATAAAAGGCCTCTTCAGCTCTTTGGGTCAGTATATCCCTAAGCTGATTTGCATCATAGGGTGGGAATACCACCTCTTCCTCACTCAAACTTGAGAGAACTCTTGGATCTAGATACTCTTTAAATTTAAGGTCGTTTGATATACCAATTACACTCACTTTAGCCCTTTTAAGTTCAGTATTTATTCTTGTTAATGAATAGAGAACCTCATCACCACTCTTCTTTACCAACTTGTCAATTTCATCCAACACAATTATCACAAACCTCTCCTTCATATCTATAACCTGCTTAAGCTTTGCGTAAACTTCATCGGTAGGCCAACCTACCATTGGAACTTCAATCCCAGTCTCATCTTTGAAGTAGTTAACTATGTTAGCAAGAACTCTATAGTGAGTATCGACAATCTCACAATTAATGTAGATCACATCAACTGGAATGTTGTATTTTTCAGATATTCTTTTCAGCTCTTCAGTTACAAATTTTACAGTTACAGTCTTTCCAGTTCCAGTCTTCCCATAAACGAATATGTTTGATGGAGTTTCTCCTCTGAGAACTGGTACTAAAATTTGGGCGAGAGTTTCTATTTGCTCATGTCTGTGAGGTAGATCCTTGGGAATATAGCTATGCCTAAGGACATCTTTGTTTTTGAATATCTTCCTAGCTCGGAGCAACTTTTCGAATAGCTCGTCAAGCTTTATTTGATGTTCACCTTCGTTCATTGATGACCCTCCATTGGAAATTGTGCTCCTAGATTATTATAGATCAATTTTCCAGAGGAAACATAACACATGTTGTTAATTTTTCCCCCATCCATATAACTAAATGTAATAATTTAGTTATGATAAATGCCATAGATATATAGTATCTCCATTGGAAATAGAGGAAACATTGGAAAGGCAACTATTCCTTTAACTGTTGAGTTTTTATCCTTTGCTTGACAAAAACATGTCAATATTTTCCAGTGGAAGTTCCACACCCAGCCCAAAACTTCCACAGGAAATGAGATAAGCGAATGAACATCTTTGGACATTTGATGTTTACATATTTCTACAGGAACTTCAGATTTCCTGTGGAGACAAAATGAACATTTATGGTCATTAAAATTTGTTCATTATTGCACCTTTTAGTTCATTAGATTAATCTAATTTGTTTAACATTTTCCAATTATTAAACAGAAGTGAAGTCCCCCAGAGTTTCATTTCCACTGGAGCCGGGCGGCAAACACCAGAAAAAATAAATTTTTTCTGGTGACAAACACTCTCCCATATTAAGTAGACTGCATATTTAAATATTTTTCTTTGAACGTATTTATAACAGAAAGCAGAAAATAATGAAAGTTTTTTCATTTTTTTACAAGTTATTATGGCTAATTACTGAATAAATGTTCATTAGATAAATGTAAAATTCTTTATAAGTTTTGCGTTGGCTTATGTAATACTCGTGAAAATTGCTTACCTTTCAAAACCTGGTTCCAGTGGAAATGAAACTCTGGGGGGTTTTTAAGATCAACATAGAAACGTTTCTATATTTTGCTGAAAAATTTAGCATCCCAGGTGGTTTGCAGCTACAAAGTTACAAAGTAAATAGGAGATAAAAAAGTTCACACAAACATCGTCTTGAGAACATCTGCACAACCACATTTTCTCTCTTCTGGAATCTTTGGAATTGCTCTTTTTAAAAGCTTTTGGACTTTCTCTTCGTTCTCCTTCATGACTCTAAGAACTTCTTGAGCATCAACTGGCTTTTCGGCCCAAACATCGTAGTCAGTTACCGTTGAAATGTTTACGTAACACATTCCCAACTCTCTAGCCAAGTTGACCTCTGGAACTAGAGTCATTCCTATAACATCTGCAAACTGTCTGAACATTCTTGACTCGGCCCTAGTTGAGAACCTCGGTCCTTCTATACAGATGTACGTTCCCTTTTCATGAACGGGCAGGTTGAGCTCCTTTGCAGTCTCGATGAAAATTCTTCTTAGCTCTGGACAGAATGGATCGGCCATACTGATGTGAGCAACTCTTGGTCCATTGTAGAATGTGTATTCCCTCTTCTTTGTGAAGTCAATGAATTGGTCGATTATAACTATGTCTCCAGGTTTGTATTCCTCCTTTAGAGAACCCACGGCGTTTACCGCTATGACCCTCTCAACTCCAAGCTCGTGAAGAGCCCATATATTGGCCCTGTAGGGGACTTCATGGGGTGGGAACTCATGGTACTTTCCGTGCCTGGGTATAAATGCAACTTCGACTCCCTCTATTTCCCCTATTTCCACTGGAGCTGAGGGTCTTCCATAGGGTGTGTGTACTTTAACTGTTTCCTTCGGTTCAAAAATTCCATAAACTCCAGAACCACCGATTATCCCTATCTTGGGCATAGTTATCACCGTCTTAATTGGTATTTAGGAGAATATAAGGGTTACTTTAAAGTCCAAAACTTTAATAACCTTTTGGAACTAAATTAACAATGGTGGGCGGTATGGAAGAGAAAAAGCCAGTTAATCTCGTTCTCCCTGAGGTCGAGAATGCGATTTTTATAGAGGGATACCCAGGGGTTGGACTAGTCGGGCATATTGCCGCTAATTTTTTAGCTAAGGAGCTCGACATGGATCTCATTGGTTACGTTGATAGCCTCTTTATCCCCCCCATGAGCCTCATCTTGGAGGGTAGGCCAACTCCTCCCCTTAGATTCTACGGAAAGAATAACATAATAATTGCAATTGCAGACATATTTCTTCCACCTACACTAGTTAACGAAATTGCAAAGGAGATCGTCAACTATCTCAAGAAGGTTAACGCAGAGAAAGTAATCTCTTTAGCAGGGATGGGAATTGGATTCTTTAAGGACACTTTTGAAGTGTGGGGCATTGGTGGAAGTGAGGAAGAAAACAAAGAATTGGAAAGCCTGGGAGTGAAGATCCTCAAGTATGGTTCAATAACTGGAATGAGTGGAAAATTGCTGTGGGAGGCCTCTAGAGCTGGACTCAAAAGCTATGTTCTACTTGGTGAGACTTTTGGGGATAGGCCTGATCCCAGGGCGGCAGCAAATGTTGTGGAGGTTTTGAATAAAATGCTTGGATTAAATGTATCAGTGGAGCCCTTACTTAAAGAGGCCGAAATGATAGAGGAGCAGCTTAGAAGGATGCACGAACAGATGGAAGAAGCTAGAAGGAAGATGGAGAGACAGTATGAGACCATGTACCTCTAGGCTGGGGTGGAAATATGGTGGTTGAAATTCCCCTATTATCGGGTATAGCGAGGAGAACTCTTGATGCCCTAATGAGAAATCCAATTAGAACAGTGGAAATTAGAAACGCTAGAAATTACATGACCCTTGAGAAAGTCAAAGAAGGGGATTTAGTTTTTCTAACCTATGAATCGTTGGAGGATGTAATGAGAGGGACTGAGGGAATAATTGCAATGGTTACAAGAATGGAAAAAAGTCACCAGAGAGTCCCCTGGGAGGAGAGCGATGAAAGGGAGATAAGTATTTGTAGGGTTCAGCTAAAGCTTGTAGGTTTGGGAAGAGTTGTGGAAGTTCAGGAAAAGAATGGGGTGGTTTTTGTTAAGGTTAGAGAAATGCTGCATCATGAAATCAGTATGGGTTGAGGAAGTCTAGAGTTTTTTGCTTTGAACTTTTCTTTTTACCTTTTTTAGGAGGTTCTAACTTTCTAAACTCTAGCCCAAGTTTCTCTAAAAGCTTTTTAGCTCCTTCCGTTAGAGAAGGTGCCACCAATATTCCTCTTACTTTATTTCCATGTTCTTCTTTTAGTGCATCTACGTACCTCTTTAACTGACTAACCGCGTGTAAATCGGCCCTCCTCCTTTTCAGTTCTAGAACTACTATATTTCCCTCTCTGTCCACGCCAAGTACATCAACTATTCCATGCTTTATTGGCTTCTCTCTAAACATTGGTTTAAATCCTTCCTCGATAACATTGGGATTTTGGAAAATGAGCTCAGCCATCTCTGCTTCACTTCCAGTTAGGGTTAGCTCCTCATAGTCCTCTGCCATGAAAAGAACTGCTGCATATGCTTCAATTATATCAACTTTGAGTGTTTCTTTTGGGTTCCTTCTAATGCTAATTAAGGAGTTTCCTTCCATTTTTACTTTACTCCCAGGGGGTTGCCAATTGACAGGCTCCCTTTTCTTCTTCTGGTGGATAAGGAAGCTTCCATCAGGCTTTATTATTATAATCCTGTCTCCTTCTCCAAGCTCACTCTTGGCCCTTCCCTCATAATAAACGGTACACCTAGCAAAAATTGTAAGTAACCCTTCCCTACTCTCTGCAACTTCCAATAACTCTTTTATCTCTTCAATCCTGGGATTTTCTTTTACTATTGCTTTCGTCATTTCCATGTTATCCTCGGATAGAAAGGTTAAAAATTAAGCTGTGGTGTTAGATAGTGGTGAAGTCAGTGGTTGATGTAAAGGAGTTTCTGTGGGAATATTTTATTAGACCGATGTATACGAGAGAGGGATATAACCCTATAAATACAGTCGTTTATGCCCTAATTTTTGGGTTTGCGGTAATCTACACGTACAAGTATATTATCAAGCCCCTTAAAATAAAAGTTGATGAGAGATTATTTCTTGCAGTAACTCCGATGACGATTTTTGGGGCTACTCTAAGAGCTTTGGTTGATGGTGGTGTTGTTGAGCCAAATCCTTGGATTCTGACTCCTGGGATATTCTTTACGGCATTTTTCCTTATCGTCCCCGTTCTAGTAGTTGATGTTAAAGGTAGGCTTTACCCCAAGCTTACAATTCTCTGGGGAAGTATATTGGCAGTTTATGTGAATTACCTATTATTTACCAACGCCAAGTGTTGGAAGCCTTATGAATTAACTTTGCTCCACACAGGTGTAAGCTTTGCTGTGGTTTTGGCTTTCTACAAGTTTAAGGGATTTGACAGACTTTATCTTTATCCCGTGTTGGCCCATTATTATGACATTGCCTCCACCGTTGTTGCAATTCACTTCTACAACTATAGGGAAGTGCACTGGGTGGAGCATCACCTTACAAGTATCTTCGGAGCTTATGTTTACTACCCATGGATAACTCTTATACTTGTGGCTGTATATTACATCTTAAAGTACTTCGTTCCAGATCAGGATGAGAGGAACTACTGGTATCTTGCAATCTACATCCTGGGACTTGGTCCTGCAATAAGGGATCCTGCCCAGATGGTGCTTCAAATTGTCTGTCGATGACGAAACCGGCACTATCTGAATGATGATGAGCACTCGGTTGTCTGAGACTACTAAAGGAATGAGAGTATCTTGTCCCCATAATGGAATGTTCCAGAGATTCCTCCGGTGTGAATAAACAGTATTTTCTCCCCTAATTCTCCTTTTTTAGCGAGATCAAGTAATCCGTAGAATGCTTTTCCAGTATAGACAGGGTCTAAGATTACCCCTTCTTTTGTTCCGACTAGCCTAATGGTTTCTGCAACTTCCCTTGTTATTTTTCCATATTCTCCAAAGCTGTAATCATAGAGCTCAATTTTTAGCTTTAAATTTTTCACTCCGATGAACTCTCCAGTTGCTTTTGCAAGTTCTTCCACTTTATTAACCATCGTCTCTCCAAACTTTCCAACTGCCATACCAATTGCCCTTGTTTCCTTCCTTAAAATTGCCAATCCTACAGATAGTCCAGCTAGTGTACCTCCGCTACCCGTTGCAACGACAATGCTGTCAAAGTTAACTCCAATTCTATTTCCCTGCTCTGCGATCTCTCCACTAGCTCTAACATAACCCAATGTTCCGACCGGAGAAGCTCCTCCGACAGGTATTATATATGGCTTTCTTCCCTTTTCTTCTAGTTCTTTGGCAACTTCCTCAGCATATTTCATAAGTTCAAAAGAATCTTTAGCTTCATAAACTCTCGTTTCTATCCCCATGATTTTGTCCAGCAGGTAGTTTCCCCTTAATTCTTCCTTTCCTCTTAAAACTAGAACTACATCAAACCCTAACTTTTTTGCTGCCAAGCCTGTTACAAACGCGTGGTTTGAGTGTACAGCACCTACAGTTATTATTACATCGGCTTTTCTTATTATTGCATCTCCCAGCAGGTATTCCAGTTTTCTAATTTTGTTCCCTCCGATTCCAAGCCCTGTGAGGTCGTCCCTTTTGACGTAAATATCAGCCCCTACAAGTTTGCTTATGTTAGGCAAATATTGAATTGGTGTTTCCCATGGGATTAATTCAACTCTAGGGAATTTTGATAGAAGAGATTGAACTTTTGGATGCATAGTTACCACCCATATAAAATTTCTAGCGGCGGCGGGCACGCCCGAGGGTGGGAACCCTCCACCGCTCCCATCCACCGAGGCCTATCTCATCCCCGCACCCCCGCGAGCGTGCTCCGTGGCCCCTACCGCTGCTCCCTTCCGGGCCTTGCGGGGTTCGGGGCCCAAAGGGGGTTAGCACGGCCCTTCAGCCGTGCCTCCCCCACCGGGCACCCCGCGGGACGAGGACTCATCGTTCGACCTCGGCTTCTGGGAGCGGCTTTGGGAACCGCCCCCCGGGCTTCGGCCCCGGCATATCGGCGGTTTCCGGTTACAGGGGACGCCGAACCCCCCGGCCTAGCCCGCCGCCACTCATACATTTTCTGAGGAGTATATAAACTTTTGGTGTTCCCACACTGATACTGTTAGGATAACTGGGGCATCACCTCCTGAAGCCATTCAGTAACATCACCAGGCGGATCACCAAAACTAGAATGAATTCTGACAAAATTATACCAGAAGGCAAACAGAAAAACAAACCTATGAACCCTCCTCCAGTCTTTACCCCTGAAATTATTCCAGAAACGCTTCGTCCTCTCCTTCAACGTCCTAAACCAGCGCTCAACACTGTTCCTCGGCCCGAAAGTCACATGCAGATAACCCAACCTCAAACTCTTAAAAGCAGACTTATACCAGCTCGCCCTGTCAACCAGAAAGACAGGCTGCCCTTCACACGACTTTAAAACAACCAGAATGAAATCCCTGGCAACCCACCAGTTTCTAACAGTCGTAATCCAGACTGCTAAAACTTCCTTGCTCTCAACGTCAATTGCAGCCCAGAGGTATCTTTTCTTCCCGTTGATTTTTATTACTGTTTCGTCAACTGCGATGAAGTTTCGCTGTTTTTTGACTGCGAGGATTTTTGGCTTGTAAACTGCTTCTGCGAGTTTTTGGACTGCCTCCCAGACTGTTACGTGACTGATTTTGAGTATTCTGGCGGTTTGCCGGTAACTGAGGCCTCGCAGGTATAATTCTACTCCCCTGATTTTCTTTTCTGGTGGGATTTTGTTGCGACGAAAGGGTTTTAAGGCTGAAACCACCCAGTAAATAATGGTTTCAGACTTCATGTTCCCCCTTCTTTTTCTAAAGTACTGCCAGTAACTTAAACCTGACACCCCACAGCTTATCCTAACAGTATCTCCCACACTTATGTTTTGGATTATCTTTCAAATACCCTTCTTATTTCCAGCTAGAAAATTGAAATTTATCCAAATTCTTTTTGATAAATCTTATAAAAACCAAACTTCTACCATGGTGGGCTAAAATAAGGCTTGGGTGGTAAAATATAGGTTGTGAGGTAAAATTTTGGGGAAGTTTCTCTTCTTTTTCTTTTTGGAAAGATTTTTCAAGTGCTATCAAGTATTTTCACTTAGGCGATGACGACTGAATCCAATGCTGAGCAAAGGCGATGATTGGCCCCAGAGTGGCTGAGCCCTAATTTAAATTTCGATTATTTCGTAGGTGTTGTTCGCCAAGTCTATAATCAAAAGCTTATTTGCAAGTGGCTCGCCATATCCTGTAATTAGCTTTATTACCTCACTTGCCTGGATAGTTCCTATTACTCCAGCGGTTGCCCCGACTATTGGGAATTTGCCCTTCTTTTTAACCTTGGGAAATATTTCTCTGAGTCTCTTTGTCTTTCCTGGGATTATTGTAGTTACTTGTCCATAAAACCCCTCTACGGCCCCGTGAACGAGGGGTATTCCCTTCTTGTGTGCAAAATCATCAAGTAAGTATCTTGTCTCAAAGTTATCCAGGCAATCAACGATTACATCAACCCCGGAGAGAACTTCGTCGATGTTCTCCTCACTTAACCTCCCAACAAATGTCTCAATTTTTATGTTCGAGTTGAACCTTTCAAGTTTCCACTTTGCGGATATTGGTTTGGGGTTTTTCTCAATATCCTCCTCCCAGTGGAGTATCTGTCTGTTTAAGTTGCTGAGCTCTGGAGTCTGCTCGTCTATTAAGAGAATTGTTCCAACTCCGGCAGCAGCTAGGTAATAGGCGACAGGGCTGCCTAGTCCTCCTACTCCAACAACAGCAACATTGGCTTTTTTCAGCTTTTCCTGTCCTTCAATGCCGAAGATCATTATCTGTCTGTCGTATCGCTCAAGCTCTCTTTCACTCAGCATTTTCTATCTCCTCTAAAGCTTTCTTGAGCTCTTCATATGCTTGCTCCAGTGACTCAGGAATTACTTTTGTGTCCGCTATTACTGGCATGAAGTTTGTATCTCCATTCCACCTGGGAACTATGTGAAGATGAACATGTCCATCAACTCCTGCCCCTGCAACCTTCCCTATGTTGAAGCCGAGGTTAAAGCCATCTGGCTTCATAACTTTCCTTATTGCCTTCATTATAAGTGCAGCGAGCTTCATTATTTCTAACATCTCCTCATCGGTTAGGTCCTCTACACTAGCAACGTGCCTGTAAGGAGCCACCATAACGTGCCCTGGGTTGTATGGGTAATTGTTCATTATGATGAACGCGTGCTTCCCCCTGTAGAGGATGAGCCTTTCCCTGTCCCTGTTCTCCCTGGGAAAGTCGCAGAATATGCAACCTTCATGCTTCGGTGCCCTTATGTACTCAATTCGCCATGGGGCCCACAGTATCTTCATCTCACCACCCGATTTTAGGAATATTATTTATTTTTAAAAGGATTTAGGCATGCTTCTCGATACAGCTCCTTGCATTTATTTACGCCTTTCGATTCTTATTTCTCATGAAATTCCCAAGTCTTTAGGCGTAAGCATCTTAACCCCTTCCTTCTCACATAGCTCTTTAGCCTTCTCGGTGAAGCCAGATCTTGAGAAGAAGAACATCGTCGCAGATCCAAACTCACCTTTGACTTTCCTGATGAAATCCTTCACATCTTTATAAGTTGCAGGTCTGTTCCTCCACTTGATCTCGAGCACGTAGACCCCATCTCTAAAGGCGACGCCATCAAACTCGACATCGCCCCTCCTATAGGGCTTGAAATCTATGTCAAAAATTTCCCTCATCCTCTCCCTGATCATTGCTTCCTTTGCAATTCCAAGCTCTTTCTTCGCCTTGAGGTACTTCTCTTCAAGCTCCCTAACTAACTCTTCCAAGAATCTCTCCCGCCTAAGCTCAAGCTCGGTGATGCCAAGGTAGGTCTTTGCAAGCCAAAAACGCATGAGCTTATCGGTGAAGTAATACCTCTCCCCCTGCTTTAATATTAGATCCGTCCTCAGAAGGAACTTTAGATAGTTCGACACCTCACCGCTGGGCTTGTTCAAGCGTCTTGCGATTTCTGAGAGCCTTAGACCTTCCTCTTGAGCCAGTATGAGTAGAATTTGCTTGTGTATCGGCCCTTTATAGGCCCTCGATAGTGACTCGTTGAAGAGATACTCAAGGTGCATGTAGATGTCACCCTTCTCGCTCAAGAGTTCGGTGAGAAAGGCATAGTAAACATCTCTACTCTTAACTTTCTCAAATCCCTCTTCAATTAGACGCCTACAGAGGGCCAAAACATAGAATGGATGCCCCTGAGTGAGTTTATATATCAACTCAAGCGCCGAGTGAGTTGCCTCTATTCCTGCCCTCTCCAACGTTGTCTTTGCGAGTTCTATTGTGTCCTCTTTTGGCAATCCTCTGAGATAAACTCGCTTAAACTGGCCAAAGAAAGGATTCTTTGGAGCTAAGATTTCTTCCATCATCCTCACGGCAGAACCAGAAATAAAGTACGCAATGTTTCTCTGCTTTTCCGTGACAGCACGCATCGTCTCTAGGAAGCCTTTGAAGTTAACGACTTCCTGGAACTCGTCCAATATGAAAACGGCCTTTTGCCCCGTTTTCTCTAAAATTGCCTCCTGCATTTCAAAGAGGGTCTCAAGAGTTCCATCTCTGATGGCCTTAACCTCTCTTTCAAGGTCAAGCTTTGCCGAAAGGATTAGTAGATCGTCCCACGTTAAGAGGTCACTCCTCTCAATGCTCATTCCCACAACTTTGGCGATCTCGTAGAGAAGTTCCCTCGTGTATGCAAAGATAAAAGACTCTAAGCTCCCGATGCGTTGTAGGTTCAAGTATGGAACCACTCCATTGACTTCCTCCTTGAATTTTAGAAGGAGCTCCGTCTTTCCGATTCTCCTCGGCCCAATAATTGCAACGTTAACCTTTTCTCCTCTTTTTAACGACTCGTAAGCGGAGTGTAGTATCTTCAATTCCGCCCTTCTATTTACGAACATGATACCACCTTATAGTTTTATGCATAAAACTGTAATGCATTAGAGTTTAATAGATTTTGTGGCTATATGAAGTAAAGGGAGCTTAAAGAGTGCCCGCAAAGATGAATGCTCAGCAAGAGTAAAAGAAAGAGTAATGGGGTTAAAGGTAGAATTAAAGATGCCATTAGCATTTTATAAGTTGAGTAAAGACATCCTCAAGACTTGCGGCTTCATTTTGCAGATCAACTACATTGTAATTTGCCAAGATCCTAAGAACTTCTCTAATGTGTTCCTCTTGGATATAGAGTTCTAGGTAAGTTAAACTATTTTGATTGTATATGTTAACCTTTTCTGCAATCCCCTCAAAATCATCAGTTTTAACCTTCCCCCTAACTTTGACTAAAAGCCTTCTCCTTGCTTTTAAAGCTTGAAATTTTTCGATTAGTTCTTTTGGTTTGCCTTCAGCGATTTTCTTTTTGTTGAAAATCAGGACTCTATCGCACAAGGTTTCGGCCTCCTTCAAGTTATGAGTAGTTAATATTATTGTAGTTCCAAAATCTCTGGATAGTTCTAAAATAGCATTCCAGACTTCCCTCCTTGTAAAAACATCAAGATAGACAGTTGGTTCATCCAGAATCAAAACTTCAGGCTGAATAATAAACGGTAGTGCGAGATAGACTTTCTGCCTCATTCCGGCGGAAAGCTTTTGATACCACTCATCCCTCTTATCCCTGAGATTCAAAAGCTCCAAAGCATAGTTAATCCTCTTTTCAGCTTCACCTTTAGGAATTCCCCAGAGTTCTGCAATAAATTTCAAGTTCTTCTCCACGCTTACACGCCATTGAAAGAGTCCAAACAAATTTCTCTCACCACCAAAAATTGTGAAAATCTTGCCCTTGATTTTATCATGCTCCTTCACTGAGTCGTAACCATTAATGTAAAGATTTCCTCGAGTTGGAATCACCAGAGCATTTGCAATCTTGCAAAAGGTAGTCTTCCCAGCACCATTAGGACCTAAAAGACCAAAAATCTCACCTTCTCTAACTTTGAAATTTAAATCAATTAGGGCTGGGATTTTCTCTCTGGGTTTTCCAAGAAAGTCTCTCAAACTCTTCAGGTCAAAGAGCGATTTTATTGGAGGGGGATAAAACTTAGTCAAGTTAACTGACTCAATCATTTTGCTCCCTTAGTTCCTTTGATGAAGTTACTTATAACTATTGCTCTTTTTTCTTTAATTACGGTTTCATGACATTTATAAAAAAGTTTCAAGGATTTTATAAATAAGTTGCAGTAAAACTTATTTATCGTTTCACTAAAAATGTAGATGAAAAACTTGTTGAGGGGTGAAAGTAGATGGTGGAAGGATTTAAATTTGAGATATTTGAGGAGTATGAAGAAGGGCCTATTTTAGAACCACTAGATGATGACGACCCGATCATAATAATAGCTTGCTGTTGTTGCGGAGGTGGAGGGGACAATTGGAAAATCTTCTCAACTAAACCCAATCCTTAGATTTTTAATTAATTTTTTTAAATTTTTTGATTTTTGGGTGGCCAAAATGTTAGTGGTTAAAGATCTAAATGTTGAATACGATAATGTGAAAGTTTTAAAGGGCATATCTTTTGCTTTAAATAGTGGAGAAAAAGCTATTATATTGGGAACTAATGGGGCTGGAAAAACTACACTATTAAAGTCACTACTGGGATTGATCCCTATTAAAAGTGGCAAAATTCAAATCTGTGGAAAGCCTTACGAGAAGGTAGTTGGAGAAAAGAAAGTCTCTACAAATCTAGAATCTGTTTACAAATTAGTGTATTCTATAAAGGTATCAGAATTAATTGATCTTTATTGTGATTTAAAGGAAATACCCTCTCAGCAAATTCTTAATTTTATAAAAGAAATGAAACTAGAGCATATTCTTGAAAAGAAATTTTACAATTTATCCAGCGGTGAGAAAAAATGCTTAACGAATCTCTTAGCGTTTTTCACAGATTCTAAACTAATATTGCTCGATGAACCTTTTGAGGGTCTCGATCCTTGGCGGACAAATAAAACAGTTGAAATCCTAAACTCTCTGAAATCATCTATCATCATGACAACCCATCGACTGGATATTCTGAGTAAATTTAGCACTTTTAAAGTATATTTCCTATTTAATGGTCACTTATATGGACCGATTAGGAGTGCATCTGACCTTGTTAATTGCTATGTAACATTTTCGGATATTGAAGAGGGTGAGTCAGATATAGTTCTTAGGATTCAGGGAGATAAGAAAAATGTTATTTTAACTAGGAGACCGATAGGACAAAAGATTTCAGATTATGCCAGTATAGATGAAATATATAGGGTGATGCTAGAATGACTAAGTATCTAAAGTACTTTATTATAAGCATGTTTAGAAGCAGAGGTCTAATCTTCTTTGGATTGTTCCTTATTTTGCTGTCCTTGATACCAAACATGTTATCTATATCGGATTCTGCACATTATAGTCTAAAAGTTTTAAACCATGCCAGTCGCTGGTATGGTTTGGCAATTCTGATTTCTTTTAGCATAGTAAGTGGGACACTAGCGCAGATGATTTATTTTAGCTCATCAGCGATTATATACCTTCACAGGCATTCAAAACTATCAATAAACAGATATTACTTTGAGAGCACATTGGGAGCGATGGTTATCTTTGGAATATACGCTCTTATAATACTATTTGCAACGATAGTTGGGTATTCATATGTTTCAAAAAATATTATATTTCCTAAAAAATTGCTAATGCTGGTTCTATTTACCATGCTAGCAGGCCTATTTTATTTTTCACTTTCATTTTCACTTCAGGCAATAGCAACCCTTCTTAAAAAAGCACATTTAATTGAGTATTTAGCCTACTTCCTAATATCCCTCACATTTCTTCTTGGATATCTTCAAGTTAATACGTCACTTGATGTTTCTTTACTAGTATTCCTTTCTCCGTTAAACAGTATCCTTAGCCTTCTTATATATGGCTACTCGGGGATTTTATCCTTTTCTGTAGAATTTCTGTTAGTAACTTCCCTGTTTTATATAACAGTGCTTCAGCTCATAAGTGTGTGGTCACTTAAAAGATTGAAAGAAGTCAGAATAGAGGATAAGTTGATTTAAGAGGTGGTAGAGATGGCAAATTCAAAAAGGAAGAATGCACGTATATGGTTTAACTGTGGTATTAATTTGATTTTCTCTGCTCCAAATGAACTTATATTTAGAGATGTTAATGGGAAATTAATTAGATTATATGGTAAAAATATTAGAACTATTTTTAATAAAATTAAAGAAATTTTAGATAATAATGAAATCTATTCAATTGCAGACTTACAAGAGTCCCTAGAAACAGAGTTTCCAGATAATAAAAACATTATTAAGGAAGTTGTTAACTATATGTTTAAGCAGGGCATTTTAATATATGAAAACAAAGATAGACTATTGCCCGAATTGTCTCTTGAGGAGCTAATTAGAATGCATGATCATATATGTTTTCTCAAAAGTCTAGGATATACAGACTACCAGAAACATCTAAAGAAGAGCAAGGTCTTGATAGTAGGTCTCGGCAAGTTGGGGGCTAATATTGCATATAACTTGTGTAATGTTGGTGTAGGTTCAGTTATTTTGTTTGATAGAACTTTTATTTCTCCAACCGAAATAAGTGATATTTACACTAAAGATGCAATAGGTATGAAGAAGGCAGATTATCTAAGAAAAAAACTAACTTCTATCTTTCCTGAAATAGAGGTGCAAAATTTACCAGATACTATAAACATTAGCAATTATCTAAATGATAGTGATTTTGATATTATAATAGTAAATTCAGAACATTTTAATATAAAATTACTTAGCGAGCTTAACGATCTCTTGTATAAAATTAGCACTCCTTACATGTACGCCTGGATAGAGGGGTCAAGGGGGTACATCGGTCCTCTTATTTATCCTCCAGATACTTCATGTTTCAACTGTTACTTAACATGGAGATTTTTTGGAACTTTTATGGAAGATAAAATAAAAGCTATAAATAATTATGGTTCTTCTGGTTATATATTTCCTCTAGATAAAATTATAGGAGCTCTTACAGTTCTTGAAGTTTGTAAAGCAATTGGTAGTTTAGGAACTCCATTATTTAATAAAATAATTTTGGTTGAGGTGCTCCCTACCCTCACGATTAGGTATATCCCTATTTTAAAGGATCCAAAATGTAATGTCTGTGAGGGGAGGTGGTTTAAATGAGGATAAATTGTCATGTTAGCAATATTGAAGTTTTTGAATTGTCTAATTATCCCCTTCCAGTCGAGAAAGTTATTATCTTTGAGCCTTATCATACGGATATAAATCTCTTTTTAGCCACTGTTATAGGAGATAAGAAGTATGTCAAAAGACTATTGGGATCTTGCTGGGACTATCCTTTTAGTGGTTCTGGAGTCGGGATAACTGAACGAGAAGCTGTTCTCCGTGCATTTGGAGAATATACAGAACGTTTTATTGGGATGTATTACCAGTTTATAGCTAGAGATAAAATGATCTTTGCTACTTATAGGGATTTAGATAAAATGGGACTTAATGCGCTCAGCCCACATAGTATACAATTGTTTCATAAAAGGCAATATCAGCAAAAAGACTTTCCATATTCTAAATTTTGTGAAGATAGTTTGATAAAGTGGATGCCAGGGAAATCATTAATTACAAACGAGGAAGTTTATGTTCCTGCATCTTTTGTATTTACTCCCTATATTCCCGAAAGGGGAGAGAATTTAATTAGTCCCTCTGTAACAACTGGGAGTGCTGCGCATAGTAATTTAACTCAGGCTATCATTAATGGTATATATGAGGTTATTGAGAGAGATACTGCTAGAATATATTGGTATGGGAACCTTAGATCAACCAAACTAAAAGTAGACAATAAAGACATTAAGGACTTTATAGATTTTATCAAAAATAAAAAAGATATAGAGGTAATAATCACATATATGGAAAATGATCTTAATATACCTACATTTATGGCATCAATAATAATTGGAAAAAATAATAGAAAGAGCGTTGTTACTGGTCTTTCTTCTAACATTAATCCAATTAATGGTTTAAAAAAAGCAATAACTGAGGCATTTCATACATATCTATGGAAACTACTAACACAACCAAGTCCAAAACAACAATTAGAAAATTTTACTGATCACGTAGCCTTATATTTAGATCCGAAAATGTACATCCATTTTATCGATTTTATAAATAGTAATGAAGAACTTTCATTACAGTCACTAATATTAGCCTCAGCAGTTTATTCCTTCGACTCCGCAGAGAGGCATCTTAACATGCTTATAAGACTTTTAAAAAACAAAGTGCTGGACTTAATCGTAGTTGATATCACTCCGGAAATTCTCAGGAAAACAGGTATTCATGTGGTTAAGGTAATAATCCCCCCACTGCTAAGTATCCTGGCGGGTCACATTCAGTATTTGGGTGATAAGCGATTGTATAACTTTTCAGGTCATTCTTATGAAGAGCTAAGGTGTATTCCTCATCCATATCCATAAGGTGATGCTGAATGGTTCATTATTTTGTGAAGGTAACAAAAAATCGTAAAAAATCTACCATATTAGATCTGGGGTTATTATTTCACAAGAACACAAGTATAAACCCCTCTAATGCCAAAGAAACAAGTGAGAGAATACAAAAGTTTTACAGAACAGTAAACATTGATGAATTTTTATTTCCATCTAAACAGTATGTAGATAGAACAAGAATAAAACTACCTAGAATTGATGTAACCAGCTTCTCTTATGATTTAGTACGGGCTATTGTAACTCGCAGATCTATCAGAACATTTTCATATGAACCAATTAAGTTGAATGAACTTTCTGTACTTCTTAAACTCTCAAGTGGCGTTGTTTTAATACAAGATGAAGAAAATCACTCCATTTATCATAGATCCTTTCCAACTGCAGGAGGGCTAAATTCTTGTCATGTATACTTGATATCGCTCAATGTAGATGACTTACCTTTTGGATCTTATTATTATGATCCTCTTACACATGAATTAATTAAAATTGAAGAGTATCAAATTTCACAAAAAAATGAATTTTTAGATACGTTGGTTAAGGTTCTTGGTAATCAAGAATGGATTAGAACTGCTGGTTTAATATTAATAATTACAGGGGATTACTCTAAAATAAGGTTGAAGTATGGAGACAGAGGATATAGATATTTACTCCTTGAAGCTGGCCATATTATGCAAAATTTTTATCTCATCGCATCTATGCTTAACTTAGGAGTATGTTCTATTGGTGGTTTTTACGACGATTATATTGCAAAATTAATCCATGTAGATAACACTAATGAACTAGTTTTGTATTTAGGAGGAATGGGTAAATTAGTGTGAAGATACTCAAAAATGATGCTTAAATGGACATGACAAATACCTCAAACATATTTTGAATTTATACCTTTACACTATGACTCAAAACAAGAAATTCACTTGAGTTAAATAGTGCAGGAGAGTATATTAGTGATAATAAAACTACTGTTTAGTGAGGGGGAATGCTGATGAAAAGAAAAGCACTTGCTGTATTCCTTATCTCTTTTCTTGTGCTTTCCGTGGGATATATTCTATGGAGTAATAACCCGGTCCCATCATCAAAACAAGAGAAATTGCAACTCTACATTGAGTATCCTTCAAAAGTCGAAGAAAAAAGTATATATGGAGCTTTTCCCTATTTTCTGACGAATTATTCTGTTATTGCAAACATAACTGTAATTACCCTCAATCATCACTTAAAAGTGAGGTGGGATTTTATAATCACGAATAGATCTGGAAATTATACTGTACTCTACATAAAGTCTCCAAATTTTGGTAGATTGAGTATGGTGGTTGAAGGAGTACAAGTAAACATATCGAAACTCTCTCGCTATTCACTACCTCAGTATTATGCTCAAGTAATACTTTTGAATGTAACATATCCAAAAGGCATTCCAATACATGGAACACTAGAGTATGAAACAACAATAAACTCCTCTTTTACTAAATACATACTTGGGGATTTTGTGAAATTTTCTCCAATTTATTATCCTGAGACATATCCTTCAACAATAGTTTTCTCAACTGAATGGCTTCTTCCAATATCATCTGTAGGAATTCTCGTTAACTCAAATTCCCTCTATAACCCGATTCCAGAAATATATAATCTCACCCTCATTTTACCTTCAAACTATATCGTGCTCTCTGATTATTATTTACCTAGAGTATGGCATAAAGATGAAAAATTAGTGGTGATGTTCAAAAATGTTAAACCTAATCCAACAAATTACCGGTTTATTTACATTTACAATCAAAACCTTTTTCAGAAAACCAAAATTACTATTAGAAATATTAAATTAATCATTTACAGCCCAAAGAATAATTACTTGAATGCTCAAGAACTCGCAAATATCACAGCACAAATAGTCTGGCACTATGTAGATCGCTTAAGTATACTTCCTTATCAAGAAATCAATGTATTTTTTAATCCGGACATTATCTTTGGAGAAGAGTTTGAATATTTCGGGAAAGGCATTATAATCGTCGGGTTTCGTGCACATCATGGATTTTTGAGAAATGAGGACATTTTACCAACAATTGCTCATGAGCTTGCCCACCTATGGTTTGGGAGTTATGTCCACTTTGGTCGGCTCGATGAAAGCCTCGCCACACTCATGGAATTTGATGTGAGTGAACTTACTGGTGAAAACTTGAAAGAAAGAGAAGATCGAGCAGTAAGGAATTTCAAACGTTACGGAATGCCTCTTGCCCAAGTTTACCAAGATGGAATACTTGACCCGCAAGTGAGACTTGGTGTTGAATATTATAAGGGTGCTTTTGTTTTTCGTTCTCTGCAGTTTGTTCTTGGTAATGAGACTTTCTTTGAAGGTTTAAGAGAGCTTTTGAGAGAGTGTCATGGTAAAGAGTGCAATTTAACTGATGTTCAAAATGTTTTCGAGAAAGTTAGCGGACAAGACTTAGACTGGTTTTTCAAAGAATGGTTTTATACTGCTAAGGTTCCTGATTATGAAGTAAAAAACCTAACTGTAACGCAGAAAAACAGTAAATATTCATTGACCTTTGAAATTGTCGATAAGAGTAATTTTACAATGCCCCTTGAGGTTGAGGTAATAACTCCAAAAGAAAAGCTCGTTAAAAAAGTCTGGATTAGAGGGGAAGCAAAGGTAAGTTTTGAACTAAATGATAAGCCCCTAAAGATAATCCTCGACCCAAACGAATGGATGGTAAATGAAAATAAAAAAGATAACGTTAAAGGAATAGAGATTATAATCGAGTGATGACTTTAACGTTTCTGTTTACTGCATTAACGTTCATCACTGCTCACTACTCATTATTAAAAATCAATGAAATTACTTATAAGCATTGCTCTTTTTTTCTTTAATTATGGTTTCATGCTATTTATAAAAAAGTTTCAAGAGTTTATAAATCAGTTGCAGTAAAACTTATTTATTGTTTCAACAAAAAATATAGGTGAAAAACTTGTTGGGGTGATTGAGGTGGAGTTTGAGATCATAGAAAAAGGTTCAGGAGAAGGAATTACTGGAAACCTCTCATGTACCTGTTATGGAGGATCGAGTCTTTGCGGAGATGATTGCAGTCTATATTGCCCAGGAGTTTGCATACCTAAGTGTATCGCCGTATTTATTCCAACGGGTTTCTGTATCGGAATAGATTGTGAGTGTAACCAGCAGTGCGAATATTGTGTCTGTTATTAACTACTAATCGTTTGTTTTTTGTTTTGTTATTTCTCAATTGAAGATGTGGAGGGAAATAGATGTCGTATAAATCCTCTAAATATAATTTGTTCATCGAAAGAAAACGAGAAGTTATATCATTTAACACATTGAGAAACATAATAGCTAAGTGTGATATTGAAACAAAAGAAATCTTGGAAAATGAAACGTTTAATAAATTGCCTCCAGACTTGTTAAATAAGATGATTTCTGAAGGAATAATAGTTAACAAAGAACTAAACGAGCTTAATATCATTAAACTTACAAGAATGATGTATTATGGACAACTTCTACATTATTTAAGTATTGGACTGACTTTAGTAATGACATATTCTTGTAATTTGAGATGTCCCTACTGTTATGAAGGAGATATAAAAAGCAAAGGTGGGTTATTAACCCGAGAGAAAATTGAGACAATACTCACTTTTGCAAGTGCTCATGCACAAGGAGACAAAAAACCAACAATCTCAGTTAGTTTCTATGGAGGAGAACCTCTTTTAAATTGGAAAGGATGTGAATATACACTACAAAGATTAGAAGAAATGAAAGAGAATAAAGAAATCCGTGATTATTCAGCAGGTTTTGTCACTAATGGAACACTAATTAATGAGGACATTGTTGACGCAATCAATAACTACAACGTATATTCAATGCAGATAACATTGGATGGTCCAAAAGAGATCCATGATAAAAGAAGAATAAAATCAAATGGAGAGGGAACATTTGATCAAATAATCGAAAATATAAAACTTTTAAATCGGAGAATAGCTAATAAAAACTTCCATTTGGCATTAAGAATAAATGTTGACAAAACAAACTATAAAAAAATCCCAGAATTGTTAGACTTCTTAAAGGATGAGGGTCTAGGAGGTATACCAATTTCCTATGGAATTGTGAGAGGAAATCTTCCTTATTGTAGTTCCAACTGCGGTGTTTACTTTTCTGGGAGCGATCTTCAGAAGTATCTCCCATATCTTTGGAAAGAAGCTTACAGGCGAGGATTCGAGGTTTGGACTAGACCTAACTTACGATTCATTTATTGCGGATATGACAATCCATTTGGATACGTTATTGACCCAGAATTAAAGGTATATCCGTGTTGGGAGATGGTTGGAATTGAGGATTATCAAATTGGGGAAATACAGAAAGATGGAACAATGAAAATTACTCCATTTTATTATGATGCGAAATCTAGGGATCCTACAGAATATGATGAGTGCAAGAATTGCAAACTTTTGCCAGTTTGCATGGGTGGATGTGCAATGGAGTCAATTCGAAAAAATGGACATCCCAATGGTCCAGGATGTGACATAAATAAATATATTTGGAAAGAAGGATTAAAATTTTATCTAATGAAGAAGTATCCCAACCTATTTAGCAAGGAAACTCTAATAGAGAACTTAGGGAGAGTTCCAAATAGAGATGAACAAACCAAAAATCGTATAATGTTCAATACTTAATACATTATTTATTTTTAATAATGATGACAATACATCGAAACAAAATGGTGGGAAGTTATGATGATTGGAAAAAAGGTGATTGTTATTTTCATTTCTTTTATCATCATACTCCCTAGTGGATGCCTCAGGATTCCAACTGAGCAGAAAACTTCTTCTCAAATGCAAGCAAATTCAGAACTACATGTTGAATATCCTTTACAAGCAGAAGCGCAAGTGATATACGAACCTGAAATAGATGATATTTTTAGGAGAATTTCAGTGGATTATTCTCTGGTTGGAAATGTAAGTACCTCAATTACACATCATCATTTAAGGCTGAAATGGGACTTCATGATCGTAAACAGAACCCAAGATAGTACAATAATTTACATATTAACCCCAAACTTTGGTAACTTGAATATCACATTTGAAGAACAGCAAGTTAATTTATCGAGACTCTCTTATTACTTATTGCCTGATTATAATGTCAAGATATTTCTCCTGAATTTAACATATTCAAAAGATAAACCACTCTTCGGAACACTGGAATATGAGACGACGATAGATTCTCTGTTTCTCTATTACGTAGCTCAATTTTCCAAGTCTTTTTATTATCCAGAAAACTATCCTTATGCAATATACTTTTCACCGAATTTCGTTTTCCCCGTATCTCCTGCAGGGATAATTGGGAAAGTTTCTCGGGGAAATATCGTTCTTGTTCTTCCTTCGAGGTATGCAGTAATCTCTGAGTACCCGTTAGAAGTAAACTCTAAGAATAATCAAACGATTATAATAATTGACAATTCCAAACCATGGGGTTCTGTGTATATTTATAAAAGAGGATTTTTCCAGGAAACTAAACTAACAATAGGGGACAACAATACTTGGTTAGTAATTTATGCTCCAAGCAATATGAGATTATATTCTAAGGAACTTACTAACGCTACTGTAAAAATAATTAAGCATTACATAGATAGATTGATGGATCCCCCTTATTCCGAAATCAACGTAATTTTTCATCCAGATCTTCCATTTGGAAATGGAGAGGAATTTGAGGATTCTGGAAAAGGAATTGCAATTGTTGGAATTCGAGATAGCAAAAGGATTGAAGACATTTTACCAACCCTTGCACATGAAGTTGCTCATCTGTGGTTTGGAAGTTATACTGATCTCACTCCAGGAATTGAGGAAGGTCTTGCTACATTCATGGGAAGTGATGCGGGATATCTCAGCTATAGCTTAGGTTACACAGAAAGGCAAATATTGAAATATTCTTCACAATACAGGAAACCATTGATTCAGGCCTATAAAGAAGTTATCTCCAATCCCCAAGTTAGGAATGCCATTAAATATTATAAGGGTGCTTTTGTCTTCCGCTCCCTACAATTCGTGCTCGGGAATGAGACTTTCTTTAAAGGGCTAAGGGAGCTTTTGAGGGAATGTCATGACAAAGAGTGCAATTTAACTGATGTTCAAGGTATTTTTGAAAAAGTCAGTGGACAAGATTTAGATTGGTTCTTCAAAGAATGGTTTTACACTGCAAAAGTTCCTAATTATTACGTGAGAAGCCTAAGCTTGGAGGAAAAGGATGGAGAGTATGCTCTGAGCTTTGAGATTGCAGATAAGAGTAACTTCACAATGCCACTTGAAGTTGAAGTAAAAACTCCAACAAAGAGTTTCATTAAGAAAATCTGGGTTAATGGGAGTGCAAGGGTAGAGTTTGAGCTTAATGAAAAGCCCACAGAGATAATTCTCGACCCAAACGAATGGATGGTGAATGAGAATAGAGAGTACATTGAGAGAGAAACTGGGATAATTATAGTTGTGAATTAACAATTTCACACTACCTTCACTATATAAGTTCTTCCATTTTTCTTCCTTTCTATTAGTCCCTTCTTTTCTAAGTTTTTAATAATCCTACAAGTCTTAACCCTCCCAAATATTTCAGCCAGCTTCTTTTGAGTAACTTCACCATTTCGAAGTATAAATTCTAGGACATCTCTTTCCAGCTTAGTTAATTCCACTTTATATGCGTGTTCAAGATCTATTTCTATTCTAATGAGCAATGTTAGTCTCCCATTCTCACATTCTGCTTTTAACAGATGAACCCTCGTCCCATTCACCCCCTATATGTGTCCTAATGTTCCTAGTTCTCTTGCCTTATTAAAGCCCCATGAGAACATTAAATAGCCTAAAACTAACATTACCACCGTTATAATTAGCATGCTTTGTAAACTTGGAAGGATTTCTGTTAATGAATAATCCCCACCCATTGTTAGTCTACCCATTCTGAGGATATATGTCTCTGGATGAATTTTTGATAAAGGTTGAATCCATTTCGGCAATGCCTCTGGTGGGAAGTATAAGCCACTTACAAGCTGGGCGGTGATGTTGAAAAACCAATTTAATGGATCCTGAGTCGCTTTGGTGGCAATTCTAAAGCCTGCGGAAAACATGTCAAGAGCAAAAATCAGCAAGATGCCACTCAAGATGACAATTACAACGCCAAGGTTAAGATGAATAGTTAACCCGAAAAAGATAACATAAACTGTAGCTATTATCAGAGTTAAGCCTAGGTTCCATAAAATTCGCCAGGCGTTGATTCCAATAAAAATGGCCGCTAAGGAAGCTGGTGAATTATACAACACTGGAAATACTCTTCCCAAAACAAATGAAGAGATGCTACCTCTCGGTAAAAACACGAGATTGTGAATTATTGAGCCAATTAAAAGATAATCGAGATAGTTTGCGGTGCCATATTGGGAGATGTCAGCGTTGATTGTAATTAGATTTGCAAAAATACCAATAAATAGGATATTTAAACTCAAACTTATAAATTGAAGAAACAAGTCAAACCTCCTTGAAAAGAAGACTTCTTTCTGAATGAAAATGAATGCTTTAATTACTTTAGCGTTTCTTGTTATCCTATCTACATTCATCATCTTACATCAGTTTAAAATTGGTGAAGTTACTTATAAGCATTGCTTCTTTTCCTTGATTATGATTTCATAACATTTATAAAAAAAGTTTCGAGAATTTATAAATCAGTTGCAGTAAAACTTATTTATCGTTTCACCGAAAAAATGAATGAAAAAACTTGAGGAGGCAGAAAAATGAAGTTTGAGGTATTATACCGAAAGAAGTTGATATTTGAATTTGTCCCTATTGAACCCGACTATCCTTGTGAGTGTGTAGGACCAGAGAATCTCTGTATGACAAAATGTGCCAGTATTGAACGCTGTATTTGCATGCCACCAGTACTATAATACATCATGCTGCACTTGGTTTAAAACTAAATGGGGGCTGTCTCTATGAAATATAAACCTTCTCGATATAATTTATTTTTTAAAATTGATAATAATAAATGGTTGCTTTATAATAGCCTTAGTGAAAGTGTAATTGAAGTAGATGATGAGACAAAACATCTTATTGAAAATATCGATAAACTTCATGATTTAAAAATCCCGAAAACTATGCTAAACCTGTTTCTTGAAACAAAAGTCATATTACCAAAAAATATTAATGAACTCAATATAGTAAGAGCAAGAAGAAAATTCTCATTCCTTAATGAAATTGGCAATGTTATAACTTTTACTCTCATAATGACATATAGGTGCAATTTAGCTTGTGTTTATTGTTATGAAGGGGATCTTAAACGTAGGAGCAGATATTTAACTAAAAAAGATATTGATATAATTTTTGATAAATTTTTATCAAAACTCTTAAAAATACGGCAGTACCCTACTACCCTCAATGTGAATTTATATGGAGGAGAACCTCTTTTGAATTGGGAAGGATGCAAATGTGTATTTAAAAAACTAGATTCTCTGAAAAAACGCGGCTTAATAAAAAATTATGTCCTTGCCATGGTCACAAACGGTACCTTGTTAGACGATGAAAAATAAATGAGATTATAAGATACAGATGTGGTCTGCAAATAACATTAGATGGACCAAAGGAAGTTCATGACGATAGAAGAAAATCTTTAGATGGTGCCGGCACTTTTGACACTATTATTGAAAATTTGAAAAAATTATCTAATTACAAAGGGTATGTTAGTCTTAGAATCAATGTAGATAAAAGCAATGTGGATAGTATTCCCCAGTTGCTTAGGTATTTAAAGGAAAATGAAATAACATTTCCTATTGCTTTTGGAATTATACGACCTGGACTAGTAGGGTTTTCAGACCCGAAGGATTTAGTTATATCTAAAGAAAGAGAAATATTTGACAAACTGTATTATTTGTACCAAAGTGCACAGAAGTACAATCTTCCAGTTCAGAAATCATATATTCTACCGCGTGGGAGAAGTATGTATTGCGGGCATGAAAATCCAAATGCGTATATAATTGACCCATATTTGGATGTATATTCCTGTTGGGAAATGATAGGAATCGAAAAATACAGGATTGGAAAAATAACCGAAGAGGGAGAATTTACTCCAACACCTTTCTACTATGAAGCTAGGGGAAGAGATGCTTTAGAATTTGAGAAGTGTAGAAATTGTAAACTTTTACCAATTTGTATGGGCGGTTGTGCGTTTGTGTCGATATTGAAATACGGCACTCCAAATGCTCCAGGATGCATCCTTTATCCATATTGCGAAGCTGGATTACGTTTTTATCATAAACTAGGAGATAAAAGGAATATTTATTTAAACCTCCAAGAATACATTACATAAATAGTGAGCATACATGAAAATGAGAAGAATTTTTATAACTTTGATATGCATTGGCATTATATTATTTTTCACTTTTAAAAATGTTACTATTCATGACAATAACAATCTAGAAAATTTCCAAATAATTGACGGAAAGGACATTCCCAAATCAAATGCATCCTTTCATGGCGTCACTTATTTAACCACACATAACTTTTCCAAGCTTGAAGTTAGATCTTATATAGAACTCACAATTAATCCTTCTTCTCAAAAAAGTTTAGAAGTGGACGGGAAGAAAATTTTGACAGTAAAAAACGTTAGAGAAAGCGACACAAGTAGAATATCACTGATATTTCCTAAGAGAGTTGTTATTGGAAATATTACAGCGAAAGGATGCTTTATTAAGAACGTTTCAATAGTCACCATGCCTCAAGCAAATATCTTGGTACTCGTTTTAAAGATACCAAAAGATAAAATTGGGAATATAACAATAGAGTATCATGCCGAAGTAATGCGCTTTGAGCCTTTTGTAAGTTACATAGAAATGAGAGAAAGCTGGAGCATTTTCAGAACAACCTATGATGGAAACGAACTCGTGTTATCATCCATGTGGCTATTGAGGGAACTAGAAACTTTTGAAAGCTATGAATCACAAATACGCCTGAAGGTTCCCAAGGGTTGGGAAGGGGTAGTAATAGACGAAAAAGGAGAAGGGTTCTGGGAGGTTATTTACAAAGGATCAACAAGAGAGGGAAATATTCTTGTGTATAGCTCAAAAAACTCAAGAGATCCCTTAATAATTGTGGGCAATTTCTCGCTCATTCGTAAAAATCTTTCAGGAATAACAATTAATGTGTATCAGGTGGGAAGAAAGAGAGAAGACGTTGTTTATGTTGTCTCCAAAATAGTAAGGAGTTATTCTAGAATTCTAGGAGGTTATCCATACTCCAGCCTCAAAATCTTTTACCTGGAGAGTTTAAACACTAAGGCGGGTTTTGAGTTCCCACAAGGAGTTATATTAATCCATCCTAAAAGAAATGAGACTCTCCTCCTCGCTCATGAAATTGCCCACTCTTGGTTCGGTGATTATGCATCTTTTGGTAGGATGGATGAAACATTAGCAAATTATCTTGCTATAATGTCCATGAATTCTTATGAAGTGCTTAATTTTGTAGAACATTCTCCTTTAATTAATTCCACCTACACCTTAGCACAAGTTTATACGGAAGACGTGTTCAATCCACACGCAGAAGGAATGGTGTACTACAAAGGTGCTTTTGTCTTCCGTTCTCTGCAGTTTGTTCTTGGTAATGAGATTTTCTTTAAAGGGCTAAGGGAACTTTTGAGGGAGTGTCATGGTAAAGAATGCAATTTAACTGATGTTCAAGATATTTTTGAAAAAGTCAGTGGACAAGATTTGGATTGGTTCTTCAAAGAATGGTTTTACACTACAAAGGTGCCCAATTACAAGATTGAAAACTTAAGTCTAGTCCAAAAGAATGGAAAATATATAGTGAGCTTTGACATTATTGACAAGAGCAATTTTACAATGCCCCTTGAGGTTGAGATAATAACTTCAAAAGAAAAATTTGTCAAGAAAGTTTGGATTAAAGGAAAAGCAAAGGTTAGTTTTGAGATAAATGATAAGCCCCTAAAGATAATCCTCGACCCAAACGAATGGATGATAAATGAGAATAAAGAATACAGCGTAGATGGAATGAAGGTGATAGTGAATTAAAAACTTCCAATTGGGGATTTTATTTAAACAAACCGAGAATACCTTAGATACTCTCGCTGGTATGCTACTCCGCCAACCTTCTTAACATAACTGTAAAACAAATGTTATTAAGTTCTAAAATCTTTTAAATTGATTCCATTGTGTTTACGCGAAGGGACGGCTGGCACTTGCTGGCCGTCACCCGGGAGGTGATGGGAATGGCTAAAGTACTTCACTTCTTTGCACTTTTAATTAGTGGAGGGATCTTAGGTTCTAGTTAGCTAATTAAATGATACCTCTTAACATCTTTTCCTATTTCGCTCTCTTTTTTGTTAACATTAACTTCGTCATTAAAAACAAACCTCACAACAACGCCAAAACCTTAAATCTCCCAAAAATCTCTTACGGGGAGAGTTATGCAGGTCATTGAGGCAATTTATGAGGATGGAGTTTTGAAACCTCTAAAAAAGCTAAAGCTTAAAGAGCACTCAAAGGTCATCATCAAGATAATTGATGAGGAGGAGCTTGAGAAAATCTTGGATTCCATGGTTATCGAGAAAGTTGAGGGTATAGATTATAAGAAGCTTAAGGAGGCTTACTATGAATCACTTTGAACTCTTTGTAGATTCTTCTGTTCTGGTAGGATTAAACCTTGGTGATGAAAAGGCAAAAGCATTAGTAAAGTCGTTAATTGAAAGAGGCCTTACCTTAGTCCAGTCGTTTTCTCTGAAACGGCTTATAAGGTTATGTTTACCTGGCCCTTCGAGATGGATTGAAGGGTGTTTATGATCTCAAAAAGCATTTGAATAGATATAGTTGGGTTTATGGGAAAGTCAAGGAATCAATTGAACAACTGATGAAGAATGAACTTTTAAGGATAGTTGAAGTCAACTGGGAAATACTAAAGTTATCCGCAGAAATTGGGAAAAATACGCTCTTTTAACCAACGATGCGATAATAGCTGCCACTTGTAAATATTATGGAATTAAGAAAATAGCAACCTTTGATGAAGACTTTAAGAAAGTTAATTTTCTCGAAGTTATTGATTCACCGTTATAACTTCCTCCTTGTGAACTATGGCTGAGTAAAGCAATGCGAAGAAACCCTCTTGATTTCTCGATTAATTGTGAGAGTAATGAGAAGAAACCATAACTTTTCCCAGGATTGCTCACCACCATAGCCCATCCTCTTCATAACCCCCAAGCTGGCTTTAACCAGTAGGTAATATGCGAAGAACCTGCTTTCAGGCCGAGTCGAAACTGATAAGCCTGTAAACCTTCCAATTGGAATTCTCGGCTCTTAAAGGGAAATTCCAAAAACCTTTTAAATGCTATAATCAATCATGCGCCGAAAGGGACGGCTGGCCTTAGGCTGGCCGTCACCATGGAGGTGATGTAAATGGCGAGGATGCATGCTAGAAAGAGGGGTAAGAGTGGGTCAAAGAGGCCTCCAAGGACGGCTCCTCCAATTTGGGTGGAGTATACTGTTGAAGAAATAGAGAACCTTGTGGTTAAGCTTAGGAAGGAAGGGTATAGCACAGCAATGATTGGAACAATCCTAAGAGACCAGTATGGAATCCCTAGCGTTAAGCTGTTTAAAGATCCTGACAATCCAAATAGAAACTTAACAATAACGAGAATACTCGAAAAGCACGGTCTTGCTCCAGAGATACCTGAAGACTTAATGTTCCTCATTAGAAGGGCAGTAAACCTTAGAAAGCACCTTGAGCAGCATCCAAAGGACCTGCACTCAATGCGTGGTCTTCAGCTCATAGAGAGCAAGATAAGGAGACTTGTTAAGTACTACAAGAGGAAGGGTAAGCTTCCAAAGAACTGGCGTTACGACCCAGAGACTGCAAAGTTGCTCGTCCGCTGATCCTTCCCTATATTTTCATTTGGTGTTTTTCATGGATAAGGAGGGTTTTTTGAACAAGGTTAGGGAGGCTGTGGATGTAGTAAAGCTCCACATCGAGTTAGGTCATACTATAAGGATAATCTCTCATAGGGATGCGGATGGAATAACCTCTGCGGCAATTCTTGCAAAGGCTTTGGGAAGAGAAGGAGCGAGCTTTCACATTTCGATTGTTAAACAGGTAAGTGAAGATCTTTTAAGAGAATTAAAGGATGAAGATTACAAAATCTTCATTTTTTCCGACCTGGGTAGTGGTTCTTTAAGTTTGATAAAAGAGTATCTTAAGGAAAAAACTGTTATAATCCTTGATCACCATCCTCCGGAAAATGTGAAGTTGGAAGAAAAGCATATACTTGTTAATCCAGTTCAATTTGGCGCAAATAGCGTTAGGGATCTGAGTGGATCTGGGGTTACATACTTCTTTGCAAGGGAGCTAAATGAAAAGAATAGGGACCTTGCTTACATTGCAATAGTGGGAGCAGTTGGGGATATGCAAGAGAACGATGGAGTTTTCCATGGGATGAACCTTGATATTATTGAAGATGGGAAATCTCTGGGAATTCTTGAGGTTAAAAAAGAATTGCGCCTGTTTGGTAGGGAAACTAGACCTCTCTATCAAATGCTCGCATATGCCACAAATCCGGAAATTCCTGAAGTTACTGGAGACGAGAGGAAGGCCATAGAGTGGTTAAAGAACAAGGGCTTCAATCCCGAGAAAAAATATTGGGAATTAAGTGAGGAGGAAAAGAAAAAGTTACATGATTTCCTAATCATTCACATGATCAAGCATGGAGCTGGAAAAGAGGATATAGATAGGCTAATAGGAGACGTTGTTATTAGTCCCTTATATCCTGAAGGGGATCCCAGGCACGAGGCTAGAGAATTTGCTACCCTATTAAACGCTACAGGCAGGTTAAACTTGGGCAACTTAGGAGTGGCTGTATGTTTGGGAGATGAGGAGGCTTTCAGAAAGGCCCTAAAGATGGTTGAAGACTACAAGAGGGAGCAAATTGAAGCAAGAAAGTGGCTACTTCAAAATTGGAACAGTGAAGTTTGGGAGGGGGATCATGTTTACGTCTTATATGTGGGAAAGAGTATTAGAGATACTCTCGTTGGAATAGCAGCTAGCATGGCCATCAATGCTGGACTGGCAGATCCTGAAAAGCCGGTTATAGTGTTTGCAGATACTGATGAAGATCCAAACCTTCTCAAAGGTTCAGCTAGAACAACTGAAAGGGCTTTAGCTAAGGGTTACAATTTGGGAGAAGCTCTTAGGAAAGCGGCTGAGCTAGTGAATGGGGAAGGGGGAGGACACGCGATAGCTGCAGGTATAAGAATTCCCAGGGCCAGGTTGGCGGAGTTTAGAAAATTAATAGATAAAATCCTTGGAGAACAGGTGAGCAAAGGTGGAGATAAAAGCGAAAGCTGAAATATTGTGGGAGTACAGCGATGAGAAGGTTGCTGAGGCTATTGCGAAGTCTGTTGATGTTGATAATATTTCTCTCCCTCCAAACCTCAAGAAAAGTTTAAATCTTATGACGTTTTCCGATGGAGCGAAGGTAATAACAAAGGTTAAATATCATGGAGAAATTGAGACTCTCATAGTTGCTCTCGATGATTTGATATTCGCTGTAAAAGTTGCTGAGGAGGTGTTATGATGGCTGCGAAAAGGGCTACAACAACAAGGGATAAGTGGAAGTTGAAGCAATGGTATATTATTTATGCTCCCGACTTCTTTGGCGGGGTAGAGGTAGGATTAACGCCAGCAGACGATCCAGAGAAAGTACTCAACAGAGTCGTTGAAGTTACTCTGAAGGATGTTACAGGAGACTTTACAAAGAGTCACGTGAAGCTCTATTTCCAAGTATATGATGTCAAGGGACAGAATGCCTACACAAAGTTCAAGGGAATGAAGCTTGCAAGGAGTTACATAAGATCCCTTGTCAGGAGAAAGACTACAAGAATTGATGGAATATTCAACATAACAACGAAAGATGGGTACAAGTTGAGGGTAATGGCAATGGCCATAGCAATGAGAAGAATACAAACGAGCCAAGAGAGGGCTATTAGAAAGATAATGCAGGAAATTATCTACAAGAAAGCTGAAGAACTAAACTTCAAGGACTTTGTTTTAGAATCCGTAAACGGCAAAATTGCAGCTGAGATTGCAAAGGAGGCAAAGAAGATCTACCCGCTAAGAAAGGCAGAGATAAGAAAGATAAAAGTGTTGGAAGAGCCCCAGGTTATAGCTTAGAGAAGCTCAAACTTTGGAATGTCACTAACAAACTCGACTTCGAGATCTTCAATACCATTAATTTCTTTAATTACATCGTTGACCTTTTCTTGTGCTTTTTTAATATCCTTTGGAACTAAAACATGGGCTATTATGTTGTACTTTCCTACTCCTAGCTCCAATATTTTAACATCTTCGTGATCTTTGAGAACCTTTGCAACTTGGTATATGTTTTCAGTTGCTTTCACTTTTATCAATAGAATCGCATACATGTAATTTAACTTTTCCAAGTTTGGAATTATTGTAAATTTTCTAATAATGCCTAATTTTTTAATTTGTCGACTTTCCTGGCAACCCTCTGCCTGGTAGTTCCGAGCATTTCAGCCAATTCGCGATATGTGAGTCTTGAGTTTTGTGAGAGTATTTTGATGAGCTGGAGGTCTACTTTGTCCATCCTCCTCATAAATAACCCCCTTTTTGATGAATATTCGCCTGTATAAAAAAGTTTCGGATGATTTCCAATATTCAAAGATTATTATAAAGTTACAAGTCTCTAGTTGAGTATTTTACGAGTGTCTTCTTTAATGCTTCCTCTACATCTATTTTGAAATAATTTGCGATGCAAATTAATGCAAAAAGAACATCTCCTATTTCCTCTTCTAGTTTACTGTAATCTTTTTGGCCCTTTACTCCTTCAAAAGATAAAATTATATCGGCAAGCTCTCCAACTTCTTCCACTAAAGCGGTTAGCATTTGTGAGGGTGTCCAGTAGCCTCCCATCCTCTTAATAAGTTTGTCAACTTCCTTTTGAAGTTCCATGATTAAAGTCCTCCAGCACCTTTTCCAAATATTCCCTTAACTTTTCTTTGTTTGTCCTATAGAATCTTAATTTCCCTTCTTTTCTTTCTTCAAGGAGATCTAACTCTTTTAAAATTCTTATGTGATGACTAACGAGTGTTTGATCTATCTCAAGGGCTTCAGAAATTAGGCAGACACACATCCACCTGTCATTTAACATTTTGAGTATTCCATACCTAATTGGATTTGATATGACTTTTAAAAACCTACTTATCTCCTTGGAGGGGTATGTCTCTATTTCCTCATCTAAATCTAATATTTCACATTTTGATAGGCAACTCATGACAGTCTTTTTCTGCTTTTCATTAAGCTTTTCAATTAGCTCCCTAATCTTCACGTCTATCACCACCAAAGGTTTGGAACTAATGGTATAAAAAATTTATTTCACTTGAAAAGTGAATTGCATGAAAAAGCTTTTTCAATGAGATCCACTTATCTTATTTGAGGGATGAAAAATGATCGAGAGGATATTGGAATTCACGGCTAAACATGAAGAGTGGATTGTAGGTGAGAACGTGGAAGATTTCACAAATGAGAATATAGCGATGTTCCTCTCACGAGTCTCCAACACAGTTAGTTCAAAGATACCGGGCTATTTAGGAGAAAAAATTGACGTTAATGGATTGCTTTCCATAAAAATTGAGGGAAGCTTAGAGGAGAAGCTAAAGGCCTTGATATCCCCAAAAGTATCCCGGCAGATAGGGAGGCTTGTTATGGAAGACGATAAAAAGTTGAAAAAACTTCTAGTTGAGGTTGCAAAGGCTGTTTTAACTAGAGAGATTTTGAAGAATGAGTTACCAATTGAATTCCCAGGTGGAAAAATTGAAGGGCTAAAAATTCAGCCAAGGTATGAAGAAGACCACATAAACTTTACTGCAAGATATGGAAGCTGGATAGTGGTTAAGAGAATGATTATAGATGAAAAAACTCCCCTTTTGGATATAGCAAGACTTTTAGCAAGTATAAATGAAACTGCAGTTAACAAGATTAAAGACTTTGCAGATGTTGATGATAAGAAAATAGTGGAGTATTTCGGTGGGTTCAAGAAAGTTAAGAAAGAAGAAGAGATAAAGGAAATAGTCCAGCTCTTCAGAGAGTTTAAAGGAAACGAATTTGAAGTTAGATATGCGGCCAGAGAAATGCTTTCAAAGCTTGGGTTAAAAGTTGATGTTCCATCGAAGAACCTTGAAAAGTATCTAGAAAAGGCGGGATGAGGAAGCCGAGGACACCTGATGGATGATGACTCTTCGCTTCGCCGACCGGTGGTGATTAAATGTCTCTACTCACCTCTCTAATATTCTTTGCTTATGCTCCTGCTTTAGCCTTACTTTGGTATTTTTACCACGAAGATAAGCTAGAACCAGAGCCCAAGAAGTACGTTATCTTAACGTTTCTTTTTGGAGCTACTGTGTCTGTAATAATGGCAATTATAATTGAGAGCCTTCTAGTTCCCAGCTGGATAACATCCATAGGAGCATTACTCCCAGCAACTTTCTTTTATATCTCCTTAGTTGCGGGAATCGTTGAGGAGCCGGCCAAGGCTCTTGCTATTAAACTTCCATATAAGGCAAGACAAATGGATGGGATAATGGATGGCGTTATCTATGGAGTTGCCGCTGGACTTGGGTTTGCAGCTACGGAAAATCTACTTTATGGTCTTGGTTATGGAATGGGGACTACAATAGCTAGAGCACTTTTAACTCCCCTAGCCCATGCCTCATGGAGTGCTATAATAGGAGTAGGTTATGGTCTAAAATCTGAAGGAAAAATTTATGACCTGACTCCTTATTTTGCACTTGCAATATTGTTGCACTTTCTATGGGATTACTTTGCGTTTCTCTCAACTGTTGTTTCAGCTTATTACATCTTCGTGATCTTAATACTGCTGATAAATATAAGCTTGCTTAGATACTTTATAATCCTGGGAAAGAGAGAAGATTTGGAGAAGTACTGGTGGATGGGTGGTAGAAGATGGTGGTAAAGGAAAAGCTGGAAAAAGCGCTAATAGAAGTGAGACCTTATGTAGAGTATTACAACGAGCTTAAAGCCTTAGTTTCAAAAATTTCATCCTCAGTAAATGATCTTGAAGAGGCAATAGTGGTGTTAAGAGAGGAAGAAAAGAAGGCGAGTGAGCCATTTAAAACAGATATTAGAATACTCCTTGACTTTTTGGAATCAAAGCCTTAGTGCAATTTCCTTATACACTTTTGGCATCTTTTTTAGGGAGTCTATTTCAACGAATTCATTAGGTCCGTGGATATTTCCTCCTTTAGGCCCGATATCTATTGCCTTTACGCCATATGGGGTGAAGTACCTTGAATCTGAGGCTCCAGGACCCTCAACTGGTTTAACATCTTCGCCAAGCTCTCTGAGAACTTCCAATGCAACTTTCACGATCTTTTCTTCAGGACTTGTGAAGAGATAACCTGCTTTTTCGTTAGTTTTGACTTCGAGTTCTCCCTCTGGCAAAGTGAACGAGATAACTTCTTTTAATGTCTTTTCGATATCTTCTTTTGAATTACTCATCGCCCTTATATCGAGCCTTAAAACGTGTTTTTCGTTTTCGATGGAATACATGTTTGGCGTTATTGACACTCCATAGTCGCTGTATTTTTCCGCCTTTATTGGAGCCCTCACAACTGGAACTATTGACCTCATCAGCTCTGTCAATCCAAGGTCCACTTCAACTTCTTCTCCATCTCCTCTTTCAAGGTAAGTTAAAGTAACTTCACTGGGAACAACGTTACCTTTCAAGAATTTCCCCTCAAGGGAAACTACAGGGACTTCTTTTGTTCTTACGAAGTGTGAAGCTGCTATTAGTGGATGAGTGTCTACTCCTGGGAGAAAATATGCAGCATGTCTTGTTTCTAAAATTGGGGTGTTTACCTTGAATGTTTTGGATTTTATTTTCCCTTTAACCTTGATCTTCTTAATCGGAACTCTAATAACCGCTCCAAACCCCTTTCTTCTCCTAATTATTGGTTTCATTCCTATTCCGTCTGCATTGATCATGTACTTTGGTAGCTTGTTCTCTTCTTTTAATCTCTCAGCAATCTTGCTAGCGAGGAATCCTCCAATTTCTTCATCTCCAGTAAAGGCAAAGATTATTTTTCCTTTGATATCTTCTTTTGCAAGCTCTTTTAGTGCTACCATCACCGCAGCAACATTCCCTTTATCATCAACGCTTCCCCTTCCATACGCTTTGTTTCCTATTATGGTTAATTTGAATGGATCTGTGTTCCACTCTTCTGGATTTACTGGGACTACGTCGAAGTGAGCCATGAAGAGGAGCTTTGGATAACCTTTTCCAATTTCCCCTAATACTCCATAATAGCCGTTCTCTTCAAAAACGTCAGCTTCAACTTCCCACTCTTCCAGCGTATCTTTGATGAACTTGGGACATTCTTTGGTGGGTTTTATTCCCTTTGCTGGATCATTAACGGTTTCGAACTCAACCAATTGAGAAAGAAGTTCAAGCACGTCCATATCCATCCCCTCAGGTGATGCGGACCTCATCATACTTCAGCCGGTTGATCCATCATCATTGGGTGATAGATGTTAAAAACCTTTGAGTAATAAATCTAATTGCCCGATGATGGGAACAGGGTAGCTGCCGAGCTGATGAGGAAGCCGTTCCAGACTGAGGGAAAAGTTTTATTTCTATAAAATTGAACTTCAGGTGGTGGTGCTGATGTACATGGCAGAGTTCAAGCTCAGATTTGGCAATAGAAAGTGGTATGTGAGAAGAATAGTAGAAGCTGAAAGTTACGAGGAGGCCGTGGAGTTGGCAAAGAAGTATGCAGAGCTCATGAATAAAGGAGAAGTCAAATGGGAGCTTGCAGATGTCTATGAAGCTACTAGGCCATTAATCATTGGAGAAGAAGAAATTAAGAAGCTGGAAGGTTAATCTCTAAGCTCTCCAACTAGATTTTTTCTCATTAATACTTTTATTTCTTCCACATTGTTTGTGTGGCCTAGAATCCACATGAGCTTTGTTACTGTTGCCTCTTTTGTCATGTCCCCCGCTGGGATTACTCCAGCTCTAAGGGCTAATCTCCCAACTTTGTACCTCGTTAGATCAACTCCATCGTACATTGCCTGGGTTGTCATTACTATTGGAATCTCCTTGGAGAGCTCCTCTATTGTTTGAAGTAAATCACTTCCCCTATAAGGAATTCCTCCAGCTCCATAACCTTCTATGACAATTCCTCTATATCCCAGCTCTACAGCTGCCCTAAATATGTCCCCCGAAAGTCCTGGGATTAGCTTTATAACTAGAACTTTTGGATCGTGCCTAAGGTCTAATGTGACTTCTCCATTGTTAAACTTTGGAATAAAGTTAACCACGAGATCTTCTCCTCTTAATTCTGCAATTATAGGGTAGTTAATGCTTTCGAATGCATCTCTGCTCATTGTCCTAACCTTAGATGTTCTAACTCCAAGCATAACTTTTCCATTGAAGGCCACGTAAACTCCCCTAATTCCAGAAGTTGCAAACTTTATTGCTGTTTGCAAGTTTAGGGGGGCATCACTATTTTCTTCAGTGGCAGGTATCATAGAACCAGTAAATACGATGGGTATTGGGGGGTTTCTAAGCATGAAACTTATCATTGAAGAAGTGTAGGCAAGAGTATCGGTACCATGAGTGACTATAATTCCATCATATTTTTTTACATTCTTGTAAAGAGTTTCAGCAAGATCTACCCAATCTTCTGGCTGGATAAGCGTGCTATCAACGTTCTTTAAATCGAGAAAATCACAATCCTCACAATCTTTGATTCCGGCGATATCTAAAACTTCTTTAACGGACAACGAAGCCTCATATCCATTCTCGCCCTTTACACTCGCAATTGTTCCACCCATCCCAATTAGAAGAATTTTCACATTTAATCACCATGATAACTAAAATACCCCCTTTTTAGTATTTTTGTCGACAATTTATAAGGTGTAGAAAAGAAAAATTGACATTTGTTCAGCGTTTTGAAAAAATTTCGAAAATCATAAATCTCCTGGCCACAGGGTTTGGATATATTTCCCATTTAACACCCTCAGGGACACTAACCTCTGCTGAACCATAAAGTCCTCCTTCCCTGGGATCTAGGCTTCTCCCAATGATCTTGCCATCTTTAATATTAACTTCCATGTATCTTGGTAGTCCTATTATTAAGTGTCCTTCTTTTTCAACGTTCTCTATCCCCCACTTTGCTGAATAAATACCTGCGTAGATCTCTGCTATTCTCACTGGGACGCTACTTTTTCCAATAGCAACTATCTCTATGTTTGTTTCCTCCCAAAATTTTCGGGCTAATGGTTGAAGGTCTTTTGATAACTCCTTCCATACCTCTTTCCCTTTATCTGAAATACCTAATGCGTCGATTGTGGGTTCATCGAGCTTTCTTAGCTCTATTCCTCCCAGGGTTGAGTCTAGATGAATTACATCTGGCTTTACTTTCCTTGCCAACTCGATTGCTAGCAAGACTTCGTCTCTGATTGCCTGCCTTCCCGTGAGGTCATAATCATAGGGATTTGCGTACTTCACCATAACTTCTTTTGCACTCCTGTAAGGTTTCTCAACTAGAACAGCGACGGTCGCTATAAGCCCTATTGGCTCAAAAGTTTCATCTAGAACAGCCCCTCCCGTGTCTGCGGCCACGATTCTCATTTTTCTACCTCCAGCGATAGTTTTAATTATATAAAATACTACACATTTAAGTGAGGGGTTATGGGGACTAGGGAGATTATTATAGATTGTTACCTCCACGACATGTGTGAAGGGTTGAACATAATGACTGTCAGAGGTTCAGCGTATCTTCTTGTGGGCCAAAACGTATATCCCCTAATTGAGGGAATTGTTCCTCCAACACTTCACTTCTACATCAAAGAGGGCTACCTCGATATTTATGGCTTTTGGAGAGTTGAAGGGGAGGAGCATGCTGCTCATATAAGAGTGGCAATTGACAAAGTTCATGTTGTAGGGACTTCCATTATAGTTGAACCTCACGGGGCTCTTGAAAACTTTGACGCCTCTGTAGTTATAAAACTTGATGCCTCTGAGAAAGATTTAGAACAATTGAAGAAAATAATCAATGAGGAGAAGTTCTGGACCAAAGAGGAGCATGGTGAGGTAATATCAACATATTTAGAAAAGCATTTAAGGGAGAAAAGAAAGAAGAAGGAGTGAGATGATGAGCTTGGCCGCTTCCCGAGTGGTGAGGGTCTAAACTCCGGTGCTGATGAAGTCAAAGAACCTTTCCACATTTCCCCTGTAAACTTTAATGTATCTTTCAGCTGCCTTTTTCCATGAAAATTCTCTTGCCCTCTTCTTGCAGTTTTCTCTTAGCTCCTCTATTAGCTCTTTGTTGGTCTTATTTAGCTCGGCCATCTTTATCATAGCATTTGCAAGTGTCCAAGGATCTCCTGGGGGTACTAACAAGCCAGTTGCATTGTGGGGACTTTTATCGAGGCTTATTATGGTATCCCTTAACCCACCGACTGAAGAGGCTATGGGTATTGCTCCAAGGCACATTGCTTCTAATTGAACTAAACCAAAGGGCTCAAAGTACGAAGGAATAACCACAAAATCTACTGAACCATATAGTTCCCTCACAAACTCTCTAGACAGCATCTGTGTTATAACTACAACGTTTTTGTATGAAGTAGCCAAGCTTCTAGCCCAATTTTCCAATTCTGGATCCCCTTTTCCAACTATTATAAACCTAAGAGAGCTAAAGTCTTTGTAAATCTGGGATAGAATTTCAATTGCCCTTAAAAGAACATCTACTCCCTTCTGCCCTCTATCGAACCTTCCAATAAACATGAAAGTCGTCCCTTTTTCAAGCCCGAACTTCTTTAGAAGCCTCTCTTTTCTTGTCTCTCTATCCCCATCGAGGAAGTCTTCACTCCAGAAGCTGCAGTCTATGCCGTTGAATACATAGGTAACTTTACCTTCAAAGTTCCTGAAGAACCCCCATTCATCCAGGAGATACCCTCTGCTTACCGTCGTTACCATGTCGGCTACATATCCTCCAGTATGCTCTGGGTCTAAATCTGGGTAGGGGGCTAGCTCCGAAAGGTTTGCCTCATGGAAGTAATAAGCTGGAACTTTCGCCTTATTCAACCTGTGTATTGTAAAGACGGCTGGGATCTTGAAGTACTTCTTTATTAGTGCACCAGCAAAAACGGTGTGCCAATCGTGAAAGTGAACTACATCTGGGAGCTCTTCTTTCTCGAGCAATTTATTTAAGAGGAGAACGCTTGCTTTTCCAAAGAGAACACTCTTCTTCAGCAATCCATCCCAACCAGGGCCATACACATCCGTTGAGTCAAGCAGTCCTCCCCCTATTCTATAAACCCTTAAGTTTCCCTCTTTCTCTAAGTGAACTCTAATTTCAACTTCTTCTCCAAAAGCCCTAACCTTTCCAATCGATTCTCCGTGAAATTGCCCATGGGCGGGAGTAAATACGATGGTCTCATTTCCCAGGGAGGCAAGTGCCTTTGCAATATACGTTAATGCCTCTGCTAGTCCTCCGACCTTTATGGGTAAGTATTCAAAGCCAAGCAAAAGTACCTTCATTCTTTCACCCTTATGAATATCTGAGTTTGGGTATATGAATGTTGAGCAAACATTATAAGCTTAAGTTCCCAGGAACTCTTGCAATGAAGGGAGGCTATCTCTTTGTGTTTTTGGCTGCGGTCATGTGGGGAACTCTGGGAATATTCGCAAAGTTTCTCTATGGATTTAATCTCTCAACTTATACGATAGTTTTCTACAGGGTTCTCTTTGCGCTAATATTCTTGGCAGTTTATCTTAAAGTTAGGGGTCTCCCTTTGCTGATGTCTAAAGATAGGCTCCCCTTTTACCTGGGTTTTTCCTTCTTTAGCATTTTTCTCTTTTATTCTCTCTACTTTTACACAGTTAAGATATCATCAGTCTCTTTCGCCGTTTTAATGCTTTATACTGCCCCAGTCTACTCCCTAATTTTTGGAAGAATACTATTTGGGGAAAAGCTCACTCCCAGTAAACTTACTGCAGTTTTTCTTGTAATTCTCGGTGTTTTGTTATTGAACCTGGACGGAAAACTTAACGTTTCAAAGCTAGCTTTATTGACTGGACTTGCAAGTGGACTCACATACTCCCTTTATGGAGTCTTTGTGAAGTTTGCAGTGAGAAGGGAAGAGCCCGAGAGAGTTCTCTTTAACGTCTTATTAATTGGTCTGCTCTTTCTCTTGCCAGTGACTGATTTAAGAGTTCCCACAGCCGCCCTTCCTTATCTCTTAGGACTTGCTTTCTTTCCCACATTCCTGGGGTATATCTTGTATAATACGGCTCTCAAGACTGTAGAGGTTAGCAAGGCCTCGATAATTGCAACTATTGAGCCGGTAGTTGCTATTATCCTAGCTTACTTTATATTTGGAGAGGCACTTTCTTTACTCCAATATCTCGGTGCTTCCCTTATAATAGCTGGAGCAATTCTAGCAAAGAGGTAGCTATTCTTTGGAGCTTTCTCCCCTCATAACGGCCGATGCAACTATGTGGGCAATCCTCAGGGCCTCTGGAATTAGGGAATTCCGAGAGGTTGCTCTTATAATCTTAGCGGCAGTTTCAGCGTCAATGCCTATGGCTTGATAGTACACCTTTCCTGGGATCAGCTCGTAGATCTTTCCCCCAGCTTTTATTAGCTCCATTCTCTTCTCCCAATCTTCGAAATGCTTTCTCAATGCATTTTCAATCGCTTCAAAATCAGGCCTCTTCCTTACAACCACTATAAGGGGAAGACCAGTCTCCCTAAATACTCTGTTGACGTCAACGACGTTAAACCCTGCGTAGGTTATTCCTTTGAGTAGGATAACGCGAAGATCCCCCCTAAATCTTGAAGACAAAATCGAGTCAATTATTGCTTCTGTAACATCAAGTCCATCTATGGTTATCCACCTAGAAACAGCTCCAAGAACATCACTTCCCCCTTTCATGACTATTCCGACGAGAATAACTTTTTCTCCTCTTTTTTTGTGAGGAAATGTTCCGTCATCAAATCCGATTACCCTAATTTCTCTTTTAACCCTCCTAATCATTGTTTTTCCTAAGGAGAGTAATGTATAAAAACACTTTTCCCACCCAAATGTGGAGATGCTAGGGGTAATATTTGCAGTGAAACTCAAGAAGAGTGATAATTACCTAATTCCGATAAATGATGAGTCTGTGGTAAAAATTGTTGAAGCTAGGCTTAGGTTAGCTAAGAGGATAGATGATGTTGTGGTTTTAGTAAAAAAGAGTCAAGAAAGAAAGTTTTCTCTCCACGTTGAGAACGTAGTCCCAGTTACGGGAAACACGAAAATAGATGCCCTATTGAAAGGCCTTCCTAAATCAGGGGACATATTTCTTGTAGAGGGAAACATGCCTCTGGTAATGCCTTTCCTGATCAACTACATGACCTCAATATACTACGATGAGTTCTTGGAAGCTCTTATTCCCAGGTTCAGAGAGAATGTAGAGGTCTTTCATGGGGTGTACAATGCGAGAGCCTTGAGGAATGCTTTGGAGGGCATGAAGGCCGACAATATAAGCAACTTATCAAAGCTTCCTGAATACATAGACGCCGAATTCTTGGATGTTGAGGAATTAATGAGAAAGAACGAAAAAGTTAAGTGGAGCTTCTTTAGGGTTAAAACATTGGATGATATTAGGACTGTTCTTAGGAGTGGACTTCTTAGAGAATAGGAAAATTAAAATACTTGAGAGTTTCAAAAATTAATTGATTTCATCGATCGCCCAGGTGTTATAGATGGCGAGATGGGAGAGAATTGTGGATGGGGTAAAGAGCATAGCACTGATGAGAAAGAAAATAATCACGAGGGGGAAAAGGATAGCCCTCTTCGTTGATGGGCCTAATATTCTCAGAAAAGAGCTGGGAATTCATCTTGAAGACATAGTGGAGGCGCTGAGCAAGTTGGGCAACATAAGAGTAGCAAAAGTGATTCTAAATCAATATGCCCCTCAAAGCCTTATCGAGGCCGTCTCAAATCAAGGGTTTGAGCCGGTAATAGTTGCGGGAGAAATAGGAGTAAAGATGGCAGTTGAGGCCATGAGAGAAGTGTATAACCCGAATATAGACATGATAGCTTTGGCCACTCGGAATACAGAATTTGTCCCAATCATATTAAAGGCAAAGGAAAAGGGGAAGGAAACTGCGATAATTGGAGTTGAACATGGTCTAAGTTCTGCATTAAAACACGCAGCTGATTACGTGATAATTCTAAAGCCGAGAGGTGAGAAGATTGAAGAACGTCATCACGAAGATTCTGAGGAGAGAAGAGAAGGAGGAAGAGGAGCCTAAAAAGACGATTGGACTGATAATAGATGGGCCAAACATACTTAGGAAGGAGTTTAAGATAAGGCTAGAGGACATCAAGAAGGCCTTAGAAAAGATTGGAAAGATAAGAGTGGCAAAAGTAGTTCTTAATCAATACGCTCCTCAAGGATTAATCGAGGCTGTTGTAAACCAGGGATTTGAACCTATAATTGTGGCAGGGGATACCGATGTGAGAGTGGCAATAGAGGCCATGGAGTTAATATACAATAGTGACATAGATGTTTTAGCGTTGGCTACGAGAGATGCGGACTTTTTGCCAATAATAAGTGAAGCAAAGAGGAGGGGGAAAGAGACGGTAGTTATAGGTGTTGAACCTGGGTTCGCTGTGGCTCTTCAGAATGCGGCCGACTATGTAATAATAATGGAGAAAAGGGAAGAAGATTAATACTCAATTCCCCTTCTTGCCAGTATTCCTCTTTGGTATGGGTGCTTTACTTCTTTCATTTCGGTAACATAGTCTGCAAGCTCAAAGAGCTCCTCTGGGCAGTATCTTCCAGTGAGAACGAGCTCAGTGTTTTTGGCCTTGTTTAGAATGAGCTCCTTGACTTCCTCAATTGATATCATTCCAAAGCCAAGGGCCACGCATATTTCATCTAGAATTACAAGATCCCATTCGCCACTCTTCACGACTTCTTTGGCCCTTTCAAGGGCCTTCTTTGCGGCTTTTATGTCCTCTTCATCCGGCTTTCCATGAACAAACTTTGGAAGGCCGTAAGATTCAATCGTGAATCCACACTTTTGGGCCATCTCATACTCTCCGTACACTTTTGGAGCCTTAAGGAATTGGACTATTATTACCTTCCCCCCAGAGCCGAGCATTCTCAGCGCTAAGCCTAGGGCTGCTGTGGTTTTCCCTTTTCCATTTCCAGTGTAGATATGAACTAAACCAAGCTTTTCTTTCCAACTCATACTATCACCTCAGCCAGTATGCCCTACATCATCTATCAGCCGAGCGAGACTCATCATCGGAGCTATAAGACTTTGAGAGTTTAAATTTTAAATCTTGAGGATTTTCGGTACACGATATTTGGGCATATTTTTGGAAATAAAGGTGTTGGAGATTGGGATTTGATTTAATAATCGAAGTTAGCATTGCTTTGTTTTTCAGGTAACGAATGTTTTTCGAAAATTTTTGAAGTGCATGGTAAGAATATAATTTAAGGGTTTTGAGATGTTCTGTTGGTTCTCGTAAAAAGTTAAGAGTCTGCTTAAAAAAGCGTTGCATCCCTTTTTGTCTTTCCCTCATGCGCACTCCCCAGGGCCGGTAATATCGATAGGAAAAATCACTTGTAGAATATGCGGTATGTGAAGGAGGATCACCAGGAGTATTACATCATCCCCATTCTTCGACATAAGCTTTTCCTCTTCCACTCGCAGGTTTTCAAAGGCTCCCAAGCTCTTAGGGATTTACGCGGTTAACGGTAGTGGGGAAAGTCCCTTAAATCCTAGGTAAGCCAGCTCTCTTCTCTGAGTTCATCCTTCTTCTCGACGTTTTTAGCGATCAGTCCATAATACTTCTCTCAATCCTTGAGTCTACGAGCTCAGCCTTTCTCTTCAAATTCCTCAAGGACGAGCCTCGTCTTTCCGACCCTTCTCCGCCATGACTATAAGCTCGAAGCCCTCTTTCCTGATCCTAGCTATAATTTCAGCGGCGACCGCGTAGAAAAGACTAAAATAGAAGTAAAGTGGGAACTTCAATCTTATCTAATTCTTTTATCCCCTCACTTTTTCCCGTCAGTGAAGCTTTTACAATAGCGTACTCGTTGACTCCCTCCCATAGTCGCACGTAATCATAAGTGTCAAAGTTAACTGAAATTTCTAGCCCTCTAACATAATTTCCTTGGGGTTTAAATAGCCAGAGAATTTCTCCGTCTTCATCTTTTAGGTAAATAGCTTCAACATTATCATGAAGCTTAATTTTGTCTTCTTCGCTTGTGAAGAACTCTTGATAGTACTTATTGACTTTCATAAAAAGCTTTAAAAGAAAGATCAATCCTTCGAGAAAACCAACTAATTTTTCCAGGGATTTGGTATCAAGATCAACTTGATTTGATATTTCCTCACTTTTCTTGATAAGCCATCTTATGTCTCCTGAGATAAGAAATTTTCTGATCTCTGCACATAATTTTTCGTATTTCCCATTTAGGCTTTCTAGCTTTTGGCAGATTCCGTCTATATAGCTTATTATGCCCCGAATTTCATCGGGAATGTAAGTTCTATAACTCATGAAATCTTCTCTGAAGATTAACCTCCTAATTTTATCTAACTCATCAATCTCATATCCTGGTTTATAGTATATTATGCTGGAAACAGATCCTCTCCATCCTATTACTTCCTCCTTATTGATCTCATTTTCCTTCTCGAAAACTTCACCTACATATGTGAGGAGATATTGAAGAATTTCACGTGGATCTGATAACATAGACTCTCACCTCTCCAAAGTGGTAAATTTTCCTTATAGCCACCCTTTCCTCTTAAAGTAGTACACCATTCCGATACCTATGGTCAGCATTGCTAAAAGCACTGCGGGATAGCCGTAGTACCAGTTAAGTTCTGGCATATTATATGGGGAAGCCTGTGGGTTGAAGTTCATTCCATATATTCCAGTTACGAAAGTTAGAGGTATGAAGATCGTGGAGACAACGGTGAGGATTCTCATGATTTCGTTCGTTCTTATTGAAAGTGTTGAATAATAAATGTCAATTAGGCCATTGGCCATTTCTCTGTTGTTTTCAATGATGTCAAGTATTTCCATAACATGCTCATAAAGCTCTCCGAGATAATTCTGCGTCTCTTCACTAAAGAATTCCTTTCCTTCTAGCCTTAACCGTCTAAATATCTCCAGCAGGGGAAATATAGTTCTTCTTAGGAATAATATTCTCCTCCTAATTCCGTGGATCTTCTGAAGTACTTCTTTTCCTTCACCTTTTAGAACCTTGGTCTCTATCTCCTCCATCTGTTTACTGACATCCTCTAAAATTGAAATGTAATTCTCAATTATTGCATCGAGAAGTGCAAAGAATAAATGATCTGCTCCCTTTCTTCTATAAGCTAATTCACCATGTCTTATGCTCTCTCTAATTGAGTTAAAAACATCTCCAGGTTGCTCTTGAACAGTTATTATGAAGTTGTCCTTCAGAAAGATAGCAGTCTTTTCCCTTTTTAAGCCACCCTTTATCTTATACACTTGGTAAAGTAGAACAAAGATATAGTCGTTTAGAATCAAGATTCTGGATCGAGTCTTTGCTCGGAGAATCAACTTAATTACAACATCGTGAAGCTTAAAAATTTCTTTTAGGTCTTTGAGGTATGCAATGCTTTCGATGTTTACCCAAACTACCTTGTAGTCTTTGTAATTTAGGGCATCTTTTATTGCTTTAATCCGTTTTTCTTCAAATTTATCTTCTGAATATGCGAAGACCGTTATTCTAGGTTCTTCCATCCTGGACACCACAGCTGAAAAATTGAACTTTAGAGTAATTATAGTTTGTGTTACCTTCTTAATGTCGTTCATAGAGAACGTCGGGCCTATTTTGCATGCCTCAGCTCTTGCTTAATGACAGGATTAATAATGTAGCATTCCTCATGCTGGTTCAATGGCAGAAGATGGTGTATCTACTTTCTAGATAGTAACGTACAACGTTCTGGACTTTTTATTTATCTTTCCGTTGGATAAATGGCTTGATGCCCACTAGAGGTTTTGAGAGAGTGTTTTTCAATATTCTATCAGAAATTTATTGTAATTTCTGATTCTCTCTTTTGACAGTTACTTTAATCTCTCTGCCACCTGTGAAGGATCTTGTGCGTTTAACTCAACGGTGAGAATTATATGTTCTTCCCGCTTCAAATGAGTTTATCATCTACTGAGGGAGCATTTGTGAGGATTTCCAAAGGACTCCGCGGTTAAAAAATAACGTGCAAGCTGTCGAAGGTGACTCATGCGAATTCTCCTATCTCTCAAAAAGGAGTATAATTTGGCCGGTCCTTGCCGATGCTTTCTTCTGGCATAACTTCGCTCAAATTACTATTACCGGTTAAAGATCATAAGATTCAGAATCCATTATTACTTTGTGAATTAGGATTCCGTCTTGGAGATTTTTATGAAGAATCTGTTTCTGGGGCCGGGGCCGGGATTTGAACCCGGGCCAGGGGATCCACAGTCCCCTGTGCTAACCAGGCTACACCACCCCGGCCACTCCCATCGAAAATTTTGGAATAGATTTATAAAGTTTTCGTCAGATTCTGGAAAAGAAGGGTGGAAAACTCATGAAAGCAAAAAGAGAGGCATTACTGAGTTTATTTCAAGCAATAAAAGAAAATAAAGTTGATGAGGACATAGTAGAATTACTTCTGCTTATAAATTCAATAAAAGGAGTTTATACAACCTCCTCTTGTTCTGGGAGGATAGGAATAATCGAGGAGCCTTCACTTGGAGCTAAGCCCCTCTCGAGATGGTTGATAAAGGTTCATAGGCCAATTAAATTTGAAGAGGCAAAGAAGGCCCTAAAAAATGCTCAAAAGGGGTTAATATTTCTGAAAAGCCAACCTCCAATTTTTCACGTGGTCACAGAAAGCTTAGAACTCGCAAGAAAAATACATGAAATTGGACTTTCATCTGGATTTAAGTACACCACATACAAGGTAATATCAAGAAGATATCTTGTGGAAATTAACGGCACTGAATACTTAACTGTCCCCCTGGGAAAGGATGGAAAAGTCTTTGTGACGGACGAATACTTAGAATTTGTCATTGAAATAGGAAATCAAATGCTGATGAGGGGTAAATCTAGGCTTCCTAGGTTGAGAGAGAAGTTTGAAGAGCTAAAAGAGGAAGTTGGTGAAGATCCTCTCTTCACCACTCTGAGTACTGAGAAACTCTCGCTATAGAGAGTTGCCAGTCAAGGATATTGTTCTCCACTATATACCTCCACTCTTTATAACACTCCTTTTCGAGGTTTTCAAGAACTCTAACGTCCTGGGTAATGGAGAATTCTCTTATGGCCTTCTCAACTTTTCTGTCTTTTGCTCCACCACAGTTGTGTGGCCCTCTCTTGGAACCGGCACCTACTGGGTCACATAAAAACCTCTTTTCGGGAAACTTTCTCTTCGCCCATTTCAAGACCTCAACCACGCTCCAAAGCCAGGGGGGCCTATACTCCCCCTTTTCCCAAATAATTTCGTAAACGGTTCCCTTTTGAATGTTAGTTAGGTTTATTGAGAAAGTATCAGTGTAAGGTTCGGCTTTTTCTATGCTCTCCTTTACGTCTTCAATTCCCTCAGCTTCTGAGAGAAATATCGGCTTAAACAGGAGGTAAGTTTTTACGTAAGCTCCAGCATTTCTAATTTTCTCACTGGCCTTAATGAAGTCTTCAAATGTGTTTCCTTTGTTTATGGATATATCCGCAACATGGTCATTGGCCGTTTCAAGGCCTAGGGCAACCTCAAACCTCTTTCCCTCTACTATCTTAGCTAATTCTCTAACCCATTCCTCTTTAACAAGTTCACTTCTAGTTTCAACAACGATTTCATAAACGTTCTCGAGCTTTGCTAACTCTTCAAAGATCTTAATCCTTGTCTCTCTCCTTACCTCGGCCGAGTCAAAAAAGGAGCCAGAGGTAAATATTCTCACGCTAAATCTTCCTTCTTCCCCTTTTATCTTCTGAATTGCCTCCCTAAAATAGTTGAGAATTTTCTCTTGTGTAGTCTCTTTTGGAGATTGGGCGGGGTAAGAGCACATGTAACATGGCTTTCCTATTCGATACCTATAGCATCCTATGGTTGGGAGGATTATGTACAAAACACTCCCAGGTTTACCTGCAACGTTGTCTTTGCCAATCCAATACATGGTTCAAGATTTCCTAGTGGCATTTAAAAGACTTTTTACCCTTTACAAATGAGTAAAAGAAGGTTTTTATACTCATTTCTTCATAGTTCATAGCTGATGAGTATAGACTATAAGCTGATCAACAAGGCTAGAAAGGGATCAAAGAACACCAAAATGTTTTTTATTGTAATTCTCAAATACTCCAAAGAAGATCCGATAATTTCAGAGTTCCTAAAAAATTTTTAGATAGGAGGTGTTAAGGGATGAGTGATTTTGGTGTTCTATCTCTCCTGCCGCCTCTCGTAGCTATAGTCCTTGCAATATGGACCAAAAGGGTAGTCTTTGCACTCTTTGCTGGAGTATGGGTAGGCGGAGTTATGGCTTCCAATTGGAATCCAGTGACGGGAACAATAAAGACTTTCGAATGGATAGTTGGGAACGTTACTGATAGCTGGAATGCAACGATACTAATATTTGACTTCCTAATTGGAGCAGGGGTTGGATTGATCTACAAATCCGGTGGAGTTCATGCAGTTGCCGAGGCAATAACAAGAAGAATTAGGACTAGCAGGGATGCATCACTGTTAGGCTGGCTCCTGGGAGTTTTGGTTTTCTTTGACGACTACACAAACACGATAATTGTCGGAAATACTATGAGGCCCATAACAGACAAAATGAGGGTTTCCAGAGAAATGCTTGCCTATATAGATGATTCAACCGCTGCTCCAGTCGCTGGAATAGCTATTGTTTCAACATGGATAGGATATGAACTCGGACTAATTAGGGAAGCATTAGATAAATTGAACATTACCATGGGTGAATACTTCGCCTGGGCACACAGCGTTCCATACAGATTTTATTCAATATTCGCGATAATCCTAGTTTTCATTGTAGCCTACACCCACAGGCACTATGGTCCAATGCTTAAGGCAGAATACAGAGCCAGAACCACTGGAAAGGTCGTAAGGGATGGAGCAAAGCCACTAATGGCAACTGAATCAGATCTCGGGCACCCTCTTACTGAGAAGGGAAGTGTTCACTTCTTCATATGGCCGATATTGGCGTTGGTATTCGTAACACTTTACGGCCTCTACTATACTGGAAAGAGTGCATGTGAAGGCCCATGCGGAGCTATGGACATTCTAGGTAATGCGGATTCAGCAACTTCCCTTCTATGGGGTTCATTTGCCATGGTACTTGTGGCCTTAGTTCTAGTACTAGGAACGAAGACAATGACTGTGGAAGAGGCGGAGAGTGCAATAATTCAGGGTATGAAGCAAATGATAATGGCGACCGTTATTCTAGTCTTGGCGTGGAGCATTAAGAGCGCAACTGAAGCTGTAGGAACAGCTGACTATGTTGTAAACCTTGCAAAGAGTGCAAACGTTCCTGGTGGGATAGTTCCACTGATAATCTTCTTAGTTGCCATGTTCATATCATTCACAACTGGAACAAGCTGGGGAACCTTCGGAATACTCATGCCAATAGCTATTCCTCTAGCTTATGAACTGGCCCCAGGTGATAATTCTGTACTCTTTGCAAGCATAGGTGCAGTGTTTGCGGGAGGAATATTCGGAGACCACTGTTCACCAATAAGTGATACAACAATCATGAGTTCAATGTTCTCTGGAAGCGATCACATAGACCACGTAACTACTCAGATTCCCTATGCAGTAACAGCTGCCAGTGTTGGAATAGTCCTCTACCTCCTATTTGCTGCAGGAATAAGAACACCAGTAATTCTACTTCCAATCGGCCTTGTCCTCCTAGTGTTAGCCTGGTATTTCCTCAGTGAATGGTATGGAAAGAAATACGGAATACCGCATGGAAGAGTTCCCATCTATCCAACTGAAATCTCTGAGTGATTTTTCTATTTTCATTTCAATATTTCCTGTTTTATTATCTCCACTATCTCAGCTATTGCTTTTGAAGCCTTTGAATTTGGAAAGGCCTCAACAACTGGTTTTAGCATGATCATACTTTCGGGCACCGATCTGTCGTAGGGTATCTTTCCTAAAATTGGAATGCCCTCGCTCTCAGCCCACTCTTCCAGAGCTGTAAATTCTGGGTTTATGTCGGCCTTGTTTATTATTAGGTAAGCGGGTTCTTTGAAGTGTTGCACCACTTTATAGACACGTTGAACATCACTCAATGATGCTGGAGTAGGTTCTGCAATTAGAATTGCTACATCGGCCCCTCCAAGGCTTGCTATGACTTGACACCCAATTCCTGCTGCAGAGTCAACGATCATGTGGTCTAGACCTTCTTCTTTCATTATTTTTTCTTGCCCACTCCTTTTCTTCCGTAACTAATTTCCCACTTTCTGGTCTTCCCACATCTACCTGGGCTGATATAAGTGGAAAGCCATACTTTGTCGTTGCCTCTCTAATGACTTCTGACCTTACTAACTCTAGCGTTATCGTTCCTGGGACTGGACAAACGAGTCCACACACGTTGCAACCTTCACACGTTAGCTCATTAACAACATAATTTACTTCATTATCGATGTAAATTGACTCATAAGGGCAGCGTTCATAACATATTCCACACTTTACACAGCTATCTTGGTTTATTCTTGCAACTTTGGCTCCTATATGCTCTCTTCCCATCCCATTCGGTCACTCCAAGGAGGATTCCCAGGTTTGGAGCCTCTGCGTCTGCATCCACAACGACGAATGAGTAATCATCCTTTAGCAGATATAATAGGGAAGCTGTTATCGTACTCTTCCCAAAACCATCTTTACCGATTGCAATAGCTATTTGCATTACTCTCCACCTCCAACAAACTCTAAAACTTTCTTGGCAAGCTCATTGAATATTTCAGCTTCGGGATACTCAGTAAGAACTATTGGGTAACCTTGGACATAACTTTTGACTATATTCTCGCTGTATGGGATTTTTGCAACAATTTCAGCATTATATTTCTCTGAAATTTCTCTTACCTTTTCAATCTCTCCTAAGTCTGCCCTATTTACGACTACCCAGGTTCTAATTTTCATAAGAGTCCCAAGCTTTAAAATGAGCTCCAAGTCATGAATGTCGAGAGATGTGGGCTCAGTAACAGCTATGAGAAGCTTTGAGCCTTCTATGGCCTTAGAAACAGTATTACCTGTTCCAGCAGCTGTATCCACTATTAGAAGACCTTCCCTTAATTTCTCAACTCTTTTCTTTGTGGCAACAACAAGGGGCATTGATCTCTCTTCTCCCTCTTTAAGTTTGCCAGTAACTAGGGTAAAGCCATAGGGGGTAGGGGTGACGTAGGTGTGGCCAATGAGTTTAGATCATTCTCTTATTGCTCCTGGGACTGGGCAGACTATTTCACATGCACGACAGCCAGAGCAAAGAGTTGGCATTAGAAAAGGAGTTCCATCCTTAAGAGTAACTATTGCGTGTTCCTCACACACTTTTGCACATTTTCTACGCTTTATACACTTTAAATAATCAAAATGAGGCATGAACTGATATACGGGCTCTTCATTGGCTAAGCTTACTCCCAAGAGGAGATGGTCGTTTGGTGCTTCTACATCGAGATCTGCAAGTGTGCGCTTTACTCCCATCTTACTGCAAGATTTATGGCGACTGTAGATTTTCCAGTTCCACCCTTTTCCCCCACTGATTGCTATCTGCACACTCTCACCTCCAAAATTAGGGAAACCTAATTTATTTATAAACTTTCTTGTGCATATGCTCACCAATTATCTAATTTAGGCTATACTGGGAAAAGTTCTGCTTATTAGGGTAGCCGAAAATTTTAAATATCTGTGCATATGCACAAAATATTGAGGTGAGGATCATGAAGATAGCGATCCCAACTAATGGAGGAGGTAGGGAAGATACTGTAGCACCTCTCTTTGCTAGAGCTCCGGCATTTTACATAGCTGAAGTCGATGAAAAGGGTAACATAATTAGCGAAAAAGTAATTCAGAACCCTGCTGCCACTGCAGGTAGAGGAGCAGGTCCAATAGCTGTTCAAATGCTCATTAATGAGGGCGTTGACACAATAGTAGCTCCTCAGGTAGTACCGAATGCTTTGGGAGCAATACAAGCTGCTGGAATTAGAGTATATTATGTTACCCCAGGGACTCCAGTTGAAGAGGCAATTAAAGTAGCAACTACTGGCCAAGGGGGCCAACTTCCATCACTACCACAAATTCCTACTCCGGTAACTCCAGCACCTGCAATGTATGGTCCAGTATATCCTCCATTTGGATGGGGTAGAGGCTGGGGAAAAGGACGTGGATGGGGAAGAGGTTGGGGCTCTATACTTGGATACTGTCCATGGACTGGAATGCCAAGCAGAAGGGCCCTTCGTTGGTATTACGGCTGGTGGTGAACTAATCATCTTTTCTTTTAATTTTTAAATATCTTTTCTAACATAAAGAGGGAATAATAATAATGATGAATACGCAAATTTTAATTCTTTTCGAAAACCACTCAGGATGGAGAAAAGGATTTATTGGATATCATGGGGTCTGTCCGTCGTGAGTTTTTATGAGTGAATGTGAGTAAATCTTCGTCCATTCAAGTCAACCCTCACGACGGACTTGGGCCTCATCGCGTTCAGCTCCCCTCTGGGTTCATTGGGGGGCAAATCATCACGCTCAACCCCGCTCAGGGCGACCCCAAGTCCCCGCATCAAAATATTAAAAGCACCAACAAACTGCCTATCCGCCTTAAACCCACAGTTAAAACACTCCACCAGCCCGTTTCGGGACTCTAACTTACTCCCACATATCGGGCAGGTGGAGGAAGTATAAGCAGGATTAACAAACTCGATAGGAACACGATAAGAAAGCTTTCCAACAATCTTCTTCCAAGTGGCACGGGAAAGCTTCCTGTTAAACTTTCTCGAACCATTCTGGAGCATTTTAAACTTGTTCAAACCCTCGAAGATGAAAATCGCATCGGGGAACTCCCTCGAAAGCTGGACTGCGAGTTTGTTCAAGTAATCCTCAATCCTGTTCCTCCTCCTAGTCCAGTATTTCTCAAGCAATAAACCAATCCTCTTTGGAGCTTTCCGCTGAATGCTTTTTAGCATATCAATAATTCTATCATAAGTCTCGGAAATTCTATGCAGTTCGCTCAAGTCCACTCTAATCCAGCCCTTTTCAGGGTGATAAACGTCAAGGCTCGTTAAGTTACTGTCAATGCCGATTTTGATTCTTCCAGAGAACTCAACCTCCTTTGAGAAGGTTAATAAGATATCCCTCTCCCTGATTATTAACTCGCCAACTTTCCAATCCTTAATCCTCTCATAAAACCACTCCCTTGAGAAGTCCAGTTCAAGGTATTCTTCCCTCGGTTTAATTGTTATTCTGATTTTCGAGCCTTCAACCTTCATTAGTGTTGTTTTAACCCTCACGAACTTCCTCTTAACGACTGGTTTCACTCTTTTTCTTCTCCCCTTGAGGTAGTTCTGCCTCCAGCTTTTGAGGATTGAGTAAGCAGTCTTTATTGCAGAATCAACGTAGTGCTTAGCAAAAGGCCATTCTCGGAGGAGTTTATTCCTCAGCCCTCGCTTAAAATCGTTTGATTGTGGAAAATATGGGATTAGGCGGATTGTCTCGTAGTACCGGTATTCCTCGTTTCCGAGAGAATATCTATGCTTAACCTTCTTTTCCTTCCAACTCGTGTTATCCCATATTTCGTCAATTGCCCTCTGGAGGAGTCTCTGGTATTCCTTGAGGAAGGGATTAATGTTCCAGTTGTGGGGCATTCTGTATGTTAAGACAATTTTACCCATTCTCGACCTCCTCGATTAGTTTTTTTACGCCTTCTTTGAGCTTTTTGTATTTGTGGGAGCGCATTCCGTAGAGTTTCCCAGCAAAGTGTGAGATTATGGTTGTTAAGTCTTCAATGAGTTCTTCTCGTGGGGATTTTTCTTTGTCGGTGATAATGATTATCTCTGCACCGTTCTCCTTGAAGAAGAATTCGAGAGTTTTGAAGCCAAAGCGTGTAAGCCTGTCGGGATGGGTGATGATGACTTTTGAGACTTCTCTCTTTGCCACGAGTTCGAGGAGTTTGCGGTAGTTTTTCCTGTTCTCGTTCAATCCTGAGCCGATGTCCGTGAGTATTTGGACTTGCCACCCACGTTCTTTTGCGTATTGCTCTATTGCTTTGACTTGTCTTTCTAAGTAGTCTTTTTGTGTGTGGCTTGATACCCTTGCGTAGCCGATGATTAGGCCTTTTTCCTCGCTTATTCCGAGGAGTCTTTTTATTTCGCTTTCTGGTATTCTTCTTCTCCCGCCGGGTGTTCTAACGGTTTTGATTTTCCCTTCTCTGTCCCATTTTTGGATTGTCTTTGGGTGGACGCCGAGTATCTCACTTGCCTGCTTTACCGTGTAGAGTTTCTCTTTTACTACCATACACTCACAATTATTCACGAAAATATTTAAAGCTTTCGGTTAAGAGGAACAGTGAAAAAAGGCTTTTCAGCTCTAGTAGAACACAACGGGTATAGAGTTTTAGTTGACACTGGTACGGATGGAAAAATTCTACTAAACAACATGGAGGGGTTGGGGATCGATCCTAATTCAATAGATGCTCTTTTCTTAACTCATGGCCACTATGATCATACTGGAGGAATTGCAGAACTTTTGAAGGCGAGGAAGGACACTCTCGATGTTTATGCTCATCCGAGAATCTTTGAAAAGAGGATAGCTCTAAAACCTAAAAGAAGAGACATTGGAATTCCTTTTTCCCAGGAAGAGCTTGAAAGCCTTGGAGCGATTTTCCATTTAAATGATAAAGCATTGGAGTTTTTACCTGGGCTAATATCCTCGGGGGAAATAAAAAGGGAAACCTGGGATAGAGCCGTTGGATATCTACTCAACAACGAAAAGGATCCGGTTAGGGACGATATGGCTCTTCTCATAGATCTTGGAGATAAGATTGCTGTAATAACTGGATGTGGCCACAGTGGAATTTTGAATATTGCAAAACATGCAGTTGAAATAAGCAAGAAACCTATTAGAGCCCTCATTGGAGGATTTCACTTGAGAGGAGCTTCAATTACCATCTTAGAAGATGCTGTTAGGGGATTAAAAGAGCTGAACGTTGAAATGCTTTATCCTGGTCACTGTACGGGCATTGATGAGTATGCTTACCTAAGGATGAAGTTGAAGGCAGAACACCTTAATGTAGGAAAGGAAATAGTCATAAAATGAGATGGCCTAAATAATGTGGGCGAGAAGCATGGGACTAATAGAGGATAAAGCCTTAGTTGAAGCTGCTCTCTTCGTAGCAGGAAGACCTTTGAGCTTAAAAGAGCTTTCAAAAGCACTGGGAATAAAATCTCTAGACTATCTGGAGAAGTTGATTGAGCTGATAGCAAGTGAGTATGCGGAGAGGAAAAGTGCAATTGAAATAGTAAAGGTTGCTGGGGATAAGTGGGTTATGCAAGTAAAGCAGGAATACTCCCAAAGGGTAATTCCATTAATGCCTAAGCCAGAGCTGAGCACAGGAGAACTCAAAACTTTAGCCTTGATAGCTTACCTCCAACCAGTGGAACAGAGCAAGATAGTAAAGCTTAGGGGGAGTCAAGCATACGAGCACATTAGGAAGCTTTTGGAGATGGGTCTTATATATGCTGAGCCTTATGAGAGAACAAGACTTCTTGGAACTACTGAAAAATTTGCGGAGCTTTATGGCTTTCCAGAAAATGATCCAATGTTAATAAAGGAGACATTCAAGAAAGTAATTCATGCTGAGTATTCTGATTTGATGAAAAAGATAGAGGAAAGTGAAAAGAAAAAGGAATGACCTTCCAAAGGCTTAAATATTCTCCAAAGAAATTACTATTTAGGTGAATGATCATGAGTGCATTTACAAAAGAAGAAATAATCAAGAGGATCCTGGAAGAAGTGGAAGGAATAACTCTAGAAGAAATTGAGAACCAAATAAGGCAAATAATGAGGGAAAACAATATTTCAGAGCATGCAGCTGCTCTCTTACTAGCAGAAAGGCTGGGAGTTGAAGTTACCAAAAGAGAAGAACAACCTTTAATGAAGATTAGCGACCTATATCCAGGAATGGATCCCCACGAGGTCAACATTGTTGGAAGAATACTTAAGAAGTATCCACCGCGAGAATACACAAAGAAGGATGGAAGCATTGGAAGGGTTGCCAGTCTAGTTATATACGATGATACTGGGAGAGCGAGGGTTGTTCTTTGGGATTCAAAAGTTTTGGAGTATTACAGCAAGCTAGAAGTAGGGGATGTTATTAAGGTTTTAGACGCCCAGGTTAGGGAGAGCTTATCTGGTTTGCCTGAATTGCACATTAACTTCAGGGCTAGAATAATTAAAAACCCAGATGATCCTAGGGTTCAGGATATCCCACCTCTTGAAGAAGTTAGAGTGGCAACTTATACGAGAAAGAAGATCAGTGAGGTCGAGCCTGGGGATAGATTTGTAGAGCTTAGGGGAACAATTGCCAAAGTTTACAGAGTTTTGGTATATGATGCATGTCCAGAGTGTAAGAAGAAGGTTGACTATGACCCAGGAATGGACGTTTGGATATGTCCAGAACATGGAGAGGTTGAGCCAATAAAAATCACTATTCTTGACTTTGGGCTTGATGATGGCTCGGGATACATTAGGATTACCCTCTTTGGAGACGATGCTGAAGAGTTGCTGGGAGTAGGGCCAGAAGAGATTGCCCAAAAGCTTAAGGAAATGGAGAGCATGGGCATGACTCTCAAGGAGGCAGCGAGAAAATTGGCGGAGGAAGAGTTCTACAATATAATAGGGAAAGAAATAATCGTGAGGGGAAATGTAATTGAGGACAGGTTCTTGGGCCTAATCTTAAGGGCCTCCTCCTGGGAAGAAGTTGACTACAAGAGAGAAATTGAGAGAATTAAGAGGGAATTGGAAGAATTGGGGGTGATGTGAAATGGAAGAAGTTACTCAGGTGAGAAAAAGAAGACCTGCTATAGAGAAAAAAATTGCTGAAATTACAGAGAATGATACGAGGGTATCCATAATTGGCAAGGTCATCAAGGTGGACAAGATGGAGTATCTTTTCTGGCTAGATGATGGTACTGGAGTGGCGATAATTGAGAGTGAGGGAGAGCTACCAAAAGTTGGGCAGATCGTTAGAGTTATTGGGAGGATAATCAAAAACGAGGGGATGCACATATACGCTGAAGTTATTCAAGACTTCAGTGAGGCAGACCTAGAGGCTCTTGAAGAAATTAGAGAATTGGAGAGGAAAATATTGCCTCAAATTGAAAGAGAAGTAATGATGTGGTGGTCACTATGAAAAAGAGATTACCTGCAAGTAGAGTTTATATTAAGGATATTTTAGAGGGATACTTCGTAAAAAGCGAAGGAGACTTTGAGCCAAATTATCTAATAACGAAAGACGCCAGAAAGATATACAGGGCTAAAATCGTTGGAACTGTGATAAGGGAGCCACTAATTGCAGAAGATGAGACATATGGAAAGTTTCAAATCGATGATGGGACTGGAGTAATATGGGTGCTTGGATTTAGAGACGATACCAAGTTCGCTAAACTTGTAAAGAAGGGAGATCTAGTCCAAGTTATAGGAAAGATAGCAGAGTGGAGAGATGATAAGCAAATCCTAGTGGAAGGTGTTGCAAAAGTCCATCCTAATATGTGGATTCTTCACAGGTATGAGACGCTGAAGGAGAAAATTGAACATGCGAGGAAAGCGAAGATTGCATTCGAGATATACAACACCTATGGGATAACCGCAAAGTCTAAGGTCATAGCTAAGAACAAGGGAGTTCCTGAGGAATTACTGGAAACAATTGATGAGCTCTATGGAATAATTATGGAAGAGAAGGCAATGGAAGAGCCGGTTGAAGAGCTTATAGAGGAAGAGATAACAGAAGAAGGAAAAGAAGAGAACGAAATATTGGAGAAAGTAAAGCAGGAGATTCTAGAGATATTAAGGTCAAAGAAAATTGCAGTATCGAGAAAATACATACTAAAGAAATTGGGAGAAAAGTATGACGAGGAGACAATAGAGGATGCGATTGCAGAGCTACTAGCGGATGGAGAAATTTACGAGCCGGAGACTGGATACTACAAACTGCTATGATAAAGTATAAGTAGATCCAATGAAAAAGAAGAAAGGGTGAACGGTATGGAATCTCCATCAAATCAACTGGTGAATAAGTTCGTGATATCTCTTCCTGAGGGAAAGATTTTAGGATTCGTAACCGACATCAATGTAGAAGTGTCGGACAACCAATACTATTTCATTTTAAGAATGAAGGTATTTGAAAACCTCTCAAGAGGAGAATTTCACCCAGGAATGTTTTCCTCAGAAAAGAAAATCAAAATTAAGCCAGAAGACATTGTAAACGTTGGCCCAGACGTAATAATCTTGGGAGATGGAAAAGTTCCACCACTTAGAGAAATAGAGAGGTTAGTCCACATAGCCGAAGAATATAATGCTTTGGTAAAAGAGTTAGAAAAGAAGGAAGAAGAGATAAAGAAACTCAAAGAGGAGAACAAAGAGTTGCAAAAAATTATAGAAGAACTTGAGAGAAAAGTTAAGAGGCTCGAGGTCATTGAAGATGACTTTGGCCACTTGAAGGAGCAACTATTGAAGCAGGAAGGTCAACTTGAGATGGCAAGAGAGTACATAAAATTACTTGAAGGAATTAGGCACGATATAGACGAGATAAGGAACAACATAACGTCCCTAATTTCAGGATACATTGAAGAAGTGATGAGAAAAGTAGTTAATGAAGAGCTCAATGCGAGGGGGTTAAAGAAGACGATAATCTAACCAAATATCCTAGGTCCAATTATTTGGAGTAAAACCTCAATCAGTATGAAGACTAAGACTATAGCCAGAGCTCCCTTTGGCGTTACTTTTACAGCTTTAGTGTCCTCATCGAAGAACCTCATTAGTCCTGCTCCAGTTGGTGGTAGGGTTGTTTTTTCCTTTGCCATTATTCACCACCTAAGGTGCATTTTTGAATAAGATATTTATAAATGTTTGTCGAAATTTCATTGCCCCCGGGAAACCGCGGCGGGGGAGCGAGCGGCGAGCTGTGAGCCCGCTTCGCTCCCCGGGGGTACACTACTCCTCATCCTCTATATATGGGGCAGTTATTACCCTTCTAATCTCCTTAGCAATCTTCTCTCCTATGCCTTCAACTTTCATTAACTCAGCAACGCTTGCAGTGAATACCCTTTCCACACTTCCAAAGTGCTTCAACAATCTCCTAGCTAGAGTTGCTGAGACGTGAGGTAATCCCTCAACTATTAACCTCTGCCTCTCGGCAAGGGTAAGGGCCTTCTTCTCACTTCTAATTCTCACAGGTTTTTCTCTCTCCTCTTGCTCCCTCTTTGCAATTAGAAAGATGTATTGAGCGGTTTCCTCTGGAGTAGATGAAAATATTATTGGGACCCCAAAGTCTACGGTTACCGCTGCTATTGCCCCCCTTATTGCATTTGGATGGACGTTTCTAATTCCGTATAAAGAACCTTCGACTATCATTATCGGTCTTGAGTATGCCTCTTTGAGCCTCTTAACTTGATCAAAAAGTCTACCATCAATAATTGACTGAATGAAGTCGTTAGCTGACTTCCTCTCAATTGCAACGTCCTCACTAATTATATAATCTCCCACATCGAGCGTTTTAACCTCTAACTTTACACCAAGAAGTTTAAGTCTCTTCACAACCTCACTCCTAAGCTCTCTGCTATCTACGACGACTTTTACACCCTCTTGAGCCTTTACCTTCTTTTCCTCTTTTTCAGTTGCTTCTTCTTTTTCCTTTTTCAACCACTTGTCTAGAGAGGTCTTTTCGCTCTCTTTTTCTCTCACAAAATCAACTAGAGAAGTTTGCTTCTGCTTTTTAATTGCCTGACTCACCTTAGCTATTGTCTCTTGCATTATCTTTTCCTTTTGCCTGGAACTCCAGTAGTATGCTTCATCTCTAGTCCCCTTGGCCATTAGGATTATAACTCTCCCCGGCATATGCCTGCCAGTTCTACCCCTTCTTTGGATGCTCCTTATGGCAGATGGTACTGGCTCATAAAACACAACCAAATCAACTTCCGGCACGTCAAGTCCTTCCTCTCCTACACTCGTTGCCACTAGAACGTTGAATTCTCCTCTAGCGAATTCGTCAAGAATTAATTTCTGCTCTCTCTGACTCAGTCCACGGTCATTTTCTTTGCTGGCCTGTCCAACGAACCTTTTAGCTTTTATTCCATCTTTCACAAGTTCATTGACTATCTTTTTTGCAGTTTCTCTGTAGTTAGTGAAAACTATGATTTTGGAATTTTGTTTCCTTTGGAGTTGTTCCCTAATTATTTCTTTTAACTTGTCCATCTTGGGGTGATCAAGCCCAATCTCCTTCGCTTGAACTAAAAGTGAGATTGCCTTTTTCATTCTCTTATCCGAGAATATTTCCTTGCTAGCCTTTGTTGATCCCGCTTTTGCCTCCTCATACAACTTCTTTATATAAGCCCTCAGGGCGGATAACCCTTGGGTTTCCAACAGCTCAATTGCATGATGTAGCTTAAGAGCCATTGCGTGATAGAGAAGCAAGCCTCTGAGATCATGATTACCTTTCGCCATTTCTTCGTTTATTATTTGCCCAGCTCTAAGAACTTCTTTCTTTGGAATGTCTGGGGAAGAAGATTCAAGAAGTACAGTTTCTGCCAACGGTTTAAGGGCATCTCTAAGCATTTCTCTTAAAAGTTTCCTTACTTCCTTGTATATTTCTGGGAGATCAACCCTAACCCATTCAAACCTTATTCCCTTAACGTAAGGTCTAACATCGGGAGAATTTTCGGAGCGGTATTCAATATGCTCAATTCCCAAGTTATTTATTACCTCCATGATCTTTTCAGGAGTGCTCCCAGGGGAGGCTGTTAACCCTATAACAAGTGGGTTTTTGGCCTGTCTTTTATACTCTCTTGCTATAAAGACGTAAGCGTAATTGCCCACAGCTCTGTGAGCTTCATCGAATACTATTAGCGAAACGTCTTCTAAAGATATTCTTCCCGCCAATAAGTCATTTTCAATAGTTTGAGGAGTGGCTACAATTACTTTTGCTCTCGCCCAGGCCTTACTTCTCTCTTCTGGGCTCTTCTCTCCAGTAAGTGCTACAATTTTTTCTGGAGGGAGGTTAAATAGCCTCCTAAAACTTTCCGCATGTTGAAGAACGAGAGGCTTAGTGGGGGCGAGCATTAGAACTTTTCCGCCATATTTCGTTAATCTATACTCTGCTATCATCATAGCTATCAGCGTCTTACCTAATCCTGTGGGCAGAACAATCAAGCAGTTTGTTTCTTTGCACTTGGCGTATATTACCTCTTGATATATCCTAGGCTGTATTAAGTCTCTCCTTAATAACATCACACTATCTACTCCAGTAAGCTTAAAATTGTTTTTAGCAACTCTTCGCTGTTCACGGCTATCACATCAAGCCTATCAGTTGCATTAAATGAAATATCTATATCCTTTCCCGCGGAGTCCTTAATAAGGGCTCCTGCCTCTTTTGCAATTATCGTTCCAGCAGCTATGTCCGTTGGCCTTACGTATTTCCTCACATCAACTACTCCATCTAATGCACCCATAGCTAGGTATGCCAATTCTAGAGCGATTGCCCCTAAGGTTCTAGTTCTCTTTACATGTTTAACGATTTCATGGCCTTTACCTCGAGAATAAAAGCTTATTGATGGCTTCTCGTCCGGGGTTTTTCTTACCTTTATTCTTTTTCCATTTAAAAAAGCTCCCTCTCCTGGGATTCCCTCAAAGAATCTCTCTGTCATAGGTTCATAGATAATTGCATATATTGGCTTATCTTTTTTAAATACTGCTAGACTCAAAGCAAAAAAAGGAATTCCAGCAATGAAGTTATATGAACCATCTAGTGGGTCTACTATAACGGTGTATTCACTCTCGTTATCAATAACACCAACTTCCTCGCTCACAACGTTGACTCCAAGCTCTGTGATTCTTGAAAGTATTAAATCCTCGGCGAGCTTATCAACCAGCTTTGTCTCATCTCCACTGGGGCTTATCTTTACGAGCTTTCCCCCATCAGGGTTTCCAAAGAAAGGCATTATTGTAGTTTCGAAATCTGAGATTATGTCAATGGCTACTTCCCTCCAGAACTTAAGCTTCATTTTTAAACCCCCATTAACATTCTTAATAAATTCCTGGTTCCTGGGGCAAAGCCCAGTATAAAGATTACCATTTTTATAAAGTCCAAGAGCTCCTTCTCTTCCCCTTCCTTTTCGAGTTCTTTAAGTAGCCATACTGCGGCGAAGAGGATTATGAACTTTAATACATACATAACTGCTGCAGTCCCAGTTAATCCAATTAGCAACCTAGGGAGAACATGTTGCTCCCAGTAGCCCATAAAGTCTACTCCCACAAAGGTGGTGGTTGCGTCATAGAAGTGGGCATAGAATAGGTATGAGTTCTCTCTAACTAAACTAACTTTCTTTGACAAGAGAAAGACCACAAGTTCGGCAAGAATTAGGAAGGGAATGAAGTACTTTAAGACAGCGAAATCAAAATTTATTTTGGAAATGTTAGCAGACATTGCAGCGAGATCTACCATAACTAAACCCCATCCAAACCATAAGAAAACTCCCCTCCAATCTTTGGCGAATTTATGTGAGACTAAAAGGGCAGAAAATGCTATTACAAAGACCAGGAAGTATATCCCAGGGGAAACAGTGAGATAAGTTCTCGGAAAAACTCCAGCATCTGTTAAGGCTCTTGTGAACGCTCCAAAAATCATGTAAGGAATTAGCGCTCTGAAGAATGCGTTGTTTATCTCAATTTTAAGCCTCTTTAGAACTTTATATACAAGTAAAGTTGCAATCCCCAAGATTATGGCATAGACAAGCGTGTTAACTGGGTTATATCCAGTATTATACTTAATTGGGTCAATAAAATATTTCTGAAAGAACTCTCTAATCATTAATCTCATCACCAAATATAGACCAAAGTCCAGAAAATAAAAATTTTTTGAAAAGAGAGGAAATCAGAACAGTGGACAGACGTCTTTTTCTGTTGGTGGATTGGGGTCAAGGCCCTTTCTCTGTCTGATCTGCCTGATTATCTGCTGAGCAAGCTCATTTGGAACTCTCTTGAATCCTGCGTGCTCTGTGCTCCATAGGGCTCTACCGCTTGTTGCACTTCTTATTGCTCCAGCGAATCCAAACATCTCAGCAACTGGAGCTTCTGCAATTATGGTCATTACCTCTCCCTCTTGCCTCATGTCAATGAGCTGACCTCTTCTCTGTGATATCTCCCTACTAACAGCACCCATGTACTCGTATGGGATGTTGATAATGACCTTCTGGTAGGGCTCGTAGAGGACTGGGCCTGCCTTCATCATTGCACAGTGAATTGCAGTTCTAATTGCTGGATAGATCTGAGCTGGACCTCTGTGTACGTTGTCCTCGTGAACTTGAGCATCAACAAGCCTAACTATTACTTTCATTACTGGCTCTTTGGCCAATGGTCCTTCATCCATAGCCTGGTGGAATCCATCTATGAGGAGATCCATAACTTCATTGAGGTACTGGATACCCTTTGTGTTGTCGAGGAACATGTTTCCATTGTAAATATCAACTACACCCCTTGCAATGTCATAATCCATTCCAAGCTCTGCAAGCTTCTTAGCTACGGCCTTTGGATCCTTGACCCTTCCCTCTGGTATTATTCCTTCCTTAATTGCCTGGTATATCTCGTCTGGCATTGGCTCAACTACAACGTAGAATCTGTTGTGCTTGTTTGGTGACTTACCTTCAACTATTGGGCTTGGCTTGGTTATGCTCTCTCTGTAAACTACTATTGGTTCTGAAACGTCGACTTCAATTCCCCAGTCCTTCTGTAGCTTGTAGAGCTTGACCTCAAGGTGGAGCTCACCCATACCACTGAGGAGGTGCTGTCCAGTCTCTTCATCGATCTTAACGTGAAGTGTTGGGTCTTCTTTGGCTAATTGCCTCAATGCCTCAATGAGCCTTGGTAAGTCTTTCACATTCTTGGCCTCTATAGCCACTGTAACTACAGGCTCGCTCACGTAGTGGAGGGCCTCGAATGGCTCGATTTGCTCTTCAGCAACAGTCTCTCCAGCCATTGCATCTCTAAGTCCAGTAACTGCAACGATGTTTCCAGCTGGAACGGCCTCCATGTTTATTCTCTCTGGACCCATGTAGATACCGACCTGCTGTATTCTTCCCTTTCTCTTGCTGTTGATTAGGTAAACCTCCTGACCACTCCTTACAGTTCCACTCCAAACTCTACCAGTGGCAACTTCTCCAGCGTGCTTGTCGATGATGATCTTGGTGATTACCATTACCATCTTACCCTTTGGATCACAGTTGAGCATTGCCTGGCCTATTTTGCTATTTATGTCGCCCTGCCAGAGGTGTGGAATCCTGTACTTCTGGGCCTCAATTGGGCTTGGGAGGTGCCTAACGACCATGTCAAGTACTACAACGTGGAGTGGGGCTCTCTGCCTAAGAGTCTTGTTGTCTCCCTTGAGAGTTAGGTCAATTATTTCGTTGAACTTAACTCCAGTTCTCTGCATGAATGGAACGCTTAAGGCCCAGTTGTAATAAGCTGAACCGAATGCAACGCTACCATCTTCAACCCTGACCATCCACTTCTTCTTGTATTCTTCGGGGGCGTATCTCTGGATTAACCTGTTAACGTCCATAATTATCTTGGAGAACCTTTCCATCATTTGCTGTGGAGTTAGCTTAAGCTCTCTGATAAGCCTATCAACCTTGTTTATGAAGAGGACTGGCTTGACATATTCTCTCAATGCTTGTCTCACAACTGTTTCGGTCTGTGGCATCACTCCTTCCACTGCATCAACGACGATTATAACACCGTCAATGGCTCTCATAGCTCTTGTAACGTCACCACCAAAGTCCACGTGTCCTGGAGTATCGATGAGGTTAATTAGGTAGTCCTTTCCTTCATAGTTGTGCACCATTGAAACGTTTGCCGCGTTAATGGTAATACCTCTGGCCTGCTCTTGCTCGTCGAAGTCTAGAACTAGTTGCTTTCCTGCCAGCTCTTCACTTATCATTCCAGCTCCGGCAAGTAGGTTGTCACTCAACGTAGTTTTACCGTGGTCAATGTGAGCCGCTATACCAATATTCCTGATTCTTTCAGGTTGGAGCATGAGCTCCTTGATCTTAGCAATCATTTCCTCTCTCCTACCCATTTCCACCACCTTCTAACCTTGCTCGGGTTTACTTAAAAAGTTAGGTTATAAAACTTTTCCCAGGTTGAGAGAATTCATTCAAAGTTGAAGCTCTAAACTTCAATTACATCGATTGCTGCCTTTATCCACCTGAGGTAAGAATTGACCGTCCCTCTAAGGGCAGAGGAATCTGTGGCCTTTATATCTAGGATTATTTTTTTCCCTTCCAGCTTGAAATCAATTTCACTCCTCCTATATGGAACGCTTAAGTGCTCGTAAAGAACAGCTTCATAAACAACTTTAGCAACATCTTCGGAGGGAAATTCAATCTCGATTTTCGCTTGAACTCTCTTGGCCTTCACCCTTTTCCCTCCGTGGAACCTTAATTCCTAGGGCCTCTTTGTAGTCCCATCTTCTACCATCTTCCATGATCCATATCTTTACGTTGATTAGAGGTCCAACCGGCCTGTCTTTTGTAACATCAAGCCTATAGAAGTTTATAACCATTCCTCTAGGATGCCTTTCAATAACCGCAATTACATCTGTATCGTATTTATCCGCTATGTATGTCAAGCTCTTATCTCCCCTGGGAACAAACTTTCCAGTGGTTAGTTCAGCAAAAACTTGGGCAAATGCAATGTGATCCCACCCAACCCTTTTGGCAGTCGTAACAACTAAAGGCATATCCTCTCTTATTGGATTGAGCCCCTTAAATCCCATCTCCCTCTGCAACTTTATACCATGAAGATACAAATATCCCAAATAACCCCAATCCTCGGGGTGGACTTTTATGAATGTCATTTTGAGGGGGTTCCCCTTCCAAACGTTTAATATGAGAAGCCTCTCATATCCCCTGTCATAAGCTTCCATGAGAAGCTCTTGGATGGTCTTCTTCCCCCTAGTCAAGTAAAGAGAATTGGGGAATACTCTCTCTAAATCATGACCAAAACTTCTAGTTCTTCTGGTAGGCCTATGTGAAGTAGTTATCAGCATCATAGGTGCTACCCTTAGGAAGTTTAAAAGAAAAGGTTAAAAATGTTAGCTAAATGGCCTTTACCCTTCTTGGAACCTTGGGTCTTGGCTTGTATAGAATCTTGCTACCACAATATGGACAACGGAGATCCCTTGTTATGGAAAGGTCTAGCTTAACCTCCCTACCACACTTAAAACATCTATACACGGCCTCAACCATATTACATTCACTCCGTTATCCTTCTAACGGCCTTTCCGGCAGGGGTAACTGGGAGGTAAGCTCCACCGGCAAATGTAGCTCCACACTTCTGGCACTGCCATATTCCAGTGCTAATTCTCTTCACCGCTTTTCTTCCACAGACTGGGCAGGTGTGTTTCTGTCTCATCTTTGCCTCTACTGCTGCAACTCTTCTTCTAATCTTGAGACCGTACCTTGCACCAAACCTACCGGCTGAACCAACCTTTTTGGTTCCGCTCATGAGCATCACCTCTAAATCATCGTGAGCTGAAGGGGGTTAAATCTGAAGTAGTTTATAAATGTTTAGGCTTCTCTGGTGGCTATTATCTTCACTCCTTCAAATTCTCCAACAACCTGGCCAACTTTTACTGGAGCTTTGAGCTTTAACTTGGCGAGCATCTTCATGAGCTCGGGGATCTTATCTTTTGGTATTGGCTTTTCCGTTTTAACACTTACGGTAGGCAATTTTCCTCCTTCAACTGGAATCACGCTCATGACAACTCTCTTTGGAGCCCTTATTTCTTCAATGGCCCACTCTTTTCCCCTGGGACATGTGTAGCCCTTTATATCCTTTATCTTCCCGGCTTCAATTTCAACTTCAATAGAGCAACTAAGGGGGCAGACAATGCAAGTGAGCCTATAAACTTCACTCATTCTTTACCACCTGCATCGTTATTTTTTCCTTGGCCTTTCTAATCTCCTCCCCCCTAAGCTTTATTCTGAGCATTTCTGATGGTTTAACTACTGGGAGACGAAGTTTCTTCCCTATTTCAGGGAATTCTAGAGTTACATCTTCTATGGGTCTCTGAACTCTTGCATAAATCCACACATCCCTCTCTCCGCTGAGGTAGTGAGGAGCTACAAGTCTAACGTTCTCTCCTTTAACTAGTTTTATCCATCTCGTACTCTTTATCCCCCCGTTTTCTATAAACTCTTTAGCGCCCTCGGCAGCTGTTTCACCCTGTTCTACAACGTAATCAACTAAATCGTTTATTAGCAGAGAATTTCCTGCCACGAATATCCCAGGAACGGAAGTTTCGAGCCTGTCATTAACCACTGGTCCTCCAGTTGCTGGATCTATCCTAACTCCAATCTCCTGGAGAAGTTTAACGTTTGGAATAAGTCCCGCAGAAATTATTAGGGTGTCTGCTTCGATCCAAAACTCACTCCCTGGGATTTCCCTTAGATTTTCATCTACCTTGACCACTTTTACTTTCTCTACTCTCTTTCTCCCCCTCACTTCCACTACCTTATGGCTTAGGTATAGTGGGATGTTGAAATCCTTTAGGATCATTAAATTTCTTGCAAGTCCTCCTGGGTAGGGCATTAGCTCGATTACAGCTTTTACATTGCATCCTTCAAGCGCAAATCTACGGGCCATTATTAGTCCCACATCACCAGAGCCAACTATGACTATGTCCCTCCCAGGGAGTATGCCATATAGATCCATGAGGGCCTGAGCCTCTCCAGCCGTGTAAATTCCAGCAACCCTATCTCCAACGATTCCTATTTCGAACGCATGCCTTTCTCTAGCACCCGCTGCATAGATAATAGTCTTTGTGGCAACTTTTTTCACACCTTCGGGAGATACATATGTCACAAACTTTTCCAGGTCAGAATAATTCTGAATCTCAATGACTCTTGCAGAAGTCTTTACTTCCACCCCATCTAACTTGTTTATCAGCCTGTATGCGAACTCTGGCCCAGTTAATTCCTCTTTAAAGTAGTGAAGCCCAAAGCCTGGGTGAATACACTGGGGTAGAATTCCTCCCAGGAAATCGTTGTCATCGAGCAATAATACCTTCAGGCCAAGCTCTTTGGCCTTAATTGCTGCACCCATTCCAGCTGGTCCTCCTCCAATGACAACGACGTCATAACTCTCAAGCACTGTTCTCACCTCTTAGCAATGCCTTAACATCTCCTATACCAATCTCGCTTCCCTCTCCCTTAAGAGTAATTTCCCAGGGTGGAACGTTGTATGCCTTTGAGAGAAGTTGAATTATCCTAACCCTACAAAAGCTTCCCTGGCAGGTTCCTGAGGTAGCTTTAGTCCTAAACTTTATTGAGTCTATGCTTGGAATTTTAACGCCTATGAACTTCATTCTCTCTATTGCCTCTAGAATCTCACCTTCAGTTACTAGGTTACACCTGCATACAATCTTTCCGTAAGCAGGGTTCTCTCTAATCAATCTGTTTGCTTCCTCTGGAGAGAGCATTGAGAATCTTGTTATATCCTTCCTATATGGGTTCCACTTTTCTTTTTCTATGAGCTTAATACCGAGATCCCTCTGGATTATCTCTGCAACTTCATAAGCAATTGCTGGGGCACTAGTAAGTCCAGGAGAACGGATTCCAGCAACGTTTATGAAACCAAAGACTTCTTCTTCAGCCTTAATTATAAAGTCTCCACCTGTGGGCTCTGGTCTTAACCCTGCAAATGTCCTTATTACCTTGCTCCTTGGAGGAAGGTTTGGCCACAACTTCTTTGCACCCTCCCATACCTCCTCTAGTCCTTCCCTTGTAGTTGCCAGGTTTTCCTTTTCTTCAGGTGGCAAGTCCTGGGCATTGGGCCCAATCATTAGATGACCGCTTATCTCTGTTGTAACTACAATTCCCTTACTAATTGGAGTCGGTGTTGGGAAAAGAACTCTCCTAGGTCCTGGGACGGTATCGTCAAATATCCAGTACTCACCCTTCCTGGGATGAATAGTGAAGTAATCGAGTCCAACCATTCTAGAAATTTCATCTGCATAAAGTCCGGCGGCATTTATTATAACATCTGCCTCAATGAATCCGTTGTTTGTCTCAACTCCTTTTACCTCCCCGTTCTGCACTTTTATTCCTTTAACTTTGGTGTTGAGATGGATCTTGACTCCATTGGCAACGGCATTCTCAACTATAGCTATTACCGCAGGAATAGGGCCAATCTGACCTACCGTTGGTATCCAAAGTGCTCCTTTTGCCTCTGGATTCAACCCTGGCTCCAAATGAAACAGCTCTTCTCTGTCAACGATTCTCATCTCGGGGACTCCATTTCTTATACCCCTCTCGAGAAGCTTTTCGAGTTCGTCAAAATCTTCCTCCTCCAATGCCACAACAAGGGCACCATTCCATATGTGGGGTATTTCTAGTTCCTTAACCCATCTATGCCAGAGTCTATTTCCCCTTACACAGAGCTTTGCCCTCATTGGGTATTTATCTGGATCGTCATCGTATCCACCATGAATTAAAGCTGTGTTTGCTTTACTAACACCCCAACCAACGTCGGGATTTTTGTCTATTAGATGAACCTCGAGGTTTTCATATCTGCTTAGAACTCTTGCTATACTAGCTCCCGTTATTCCCGCTCCAATTATCGCAACCTTAATCATTTATCCCCCTCCTCAACTCACAACTTTGGCCCAACCTAAAGCTCTCTTAACGGCCTCTTTCCATCCCCTATATAGTTTTTCTCTAGTTTTTTCATCCATCTGAGGTTCAAATACTCTCTCAGCTCTCCAGAGTTGTGATATCTCCTCCATGCTTTCCCAATAGTCTACGGCCAAACCAGCTAAGTAGGCAGCTCCAAGGGCAGTGGTCTCTTTAACTACAGGTCTAATAACTTTCTTATTGAGGATATCAGCCTGGAACTGCATGAGGAAGTTGTTAACAGTGGCTCCACCATCCACGCGAAGCTCCTTTATCTGTATCAGCTTTTCCATCTCTTCAATTACATCCCTTGTGAGGTAAGCTATGGCCTCTAAGGTTGCCCTTGCAAGATGTTCTCTCCCAGTTCCCCTTGTTATTCCAATTATCAACCCCCTAGCGAACTGATCCCAGTAGGGAGCTCCCAATCCTACAAATGCTGGAACGAAGTAGACTCCCTCGTTGCTCTCTAACTTAGTAGCTAATTCTTCAGTCTCAGCGGCATTGCTGATTATCTTAATCCCGTCTCTCAACCACTGAACAGCTGCTCCCGTGATGAAGATACTGCCTTCCAGGGCATAATTTACCTTCCCATTAATCCCCCATGCAACCGTTGTGAGGAGGTTATCTGAATAAAGAAGCATTCTTCCTGTATTCGCCAATATGAAGTTTCCAGTCCCGTAAGTGGCCTTTACCATTCCCTCTTCAAATGCTGCTTGGCCAAAGAGAGCAGCCTGTTGATCTCCAGCATCCCCACTAACTGGAATTTCTGGGCCAAGAATTTTTGTATAGCCATAGATTTCACTAGATTCTTTTACATCAGGTAAAATTCCATCGGGAATCTTAAAGATCTCTAAAAGCTCTTCATCCCACTCCAGCTTATTAATGTTGAACAACATTGTTCTGGAGGCATTTGAATAGTCCGTTACGTGCTCTCCCGTAAGCCTGTAAATTAGAAAGGTGTCAATTGTACCGAACATAACCTCTCCTTTTTCCGCTTTTTCTCTAAGCCCAGGGACATTGTCCAAGAGCCATGCTATCTTTGAGGCTGAAAAGTAGGCATCTGGAACAAGACCTGTCTTTTCTTTAATGACATCACTATATTCTCTCTTAATTTCCTCAACCATTTCAGCAGTTCTTCTGCACTGCCACACAATGGCATTGTAAACGGGTTTCCCATCTTTTTTCCAAATAACTGTAGTTTCACGCTGGTTTGTGACTCCAATAGCAGCTATTTGATTTGCCTCTATCTTGGCTTTCTCTATCGCAGTCTTTATTGCTTTCACTTGAGCCTCCCAAATTTCCTCTGGATTATGCTCTACCCACCCTGGCTTGGGATAGTATTGAGGGAATTCATACTGCCCAATTCCTAGAACATTGCTGTTCTTATCAAATATTATTGCCCTGGCGGAAGTTGTGCCCTCATCTAAAGAGAGGATATAGCGGTCCATTTAACCACCTGATTTAGAGTTATGAAAAAGAAGGGTTATTATTTTTACCTTATTCCCAGGGAAGAAAGGTAGGATACCATTCTCTCAACATCATTAGCTATTACAACTTCAAACATGCCAAGGAGCCTCTTTAGGTTCTCATCTACATAGAATAATTTGTCATCTTCCGTCCATAGAACTATCTTCAATCCTAAACTTCTGACCCATTTGATTGCTTGGTAAGTTTTCTCAAAGCCTATAATTGGGATTGCCTCCATAGGTACGTTTACAGACCATAGGTTTAGCTTTTCTTTAAGCTTTGGAATAAGCGGAACGGTTTCCTCTTTGTCCACTAGTAGGCCCATAATTGTTGTATCATCGTACTTTCTGTACTCTCTTAATGCTTCTATGTCAAAGGAGGATATCATAACTCTCTCAGGGTTATTCTCAGAGACTATCCTGGCAACTTCTTTTGCAGCATCCCTGTCCTTGATCTCTATATTGAGCAAAGCGTCTTTTGGTAAAATCTCGAAAACTTCCTCTAGAGTTGGAATTCTTTCCCCCATTCCGATATTGGCCTTTTTCAACTCCTCTAGCGTCATCTCCTTTTGTCTACCCTTGAGATTGCTAGTTCTATCGATTGTTTCATCATGCATTAATATTACCTTATTATCTTTACTCAACCACACGTCGATTTCAACACCATCTGCGCCCGCTTCAATAGCCTTTCTAATTGAGAGCAGGCTGTTCTCTGGATATTTTGCCATGTATCCCCTATGTCCAAGAACTATTATCTTATCTCTTTCCCACATAGGGTTTCCCACCATTCAATGCATGAGGAAGGATAATAACAATTTTTCTATACCCTATTAAATTTTTGTCATATTTTCAACTCCGTATCGGGAATTTCTTATTAACTCTAGGAGCCAAAATTGGCCAGAATGACAACTTGGGGGAGGGAAGAGAATGGAAAGAAAGTTCAGGTATTCGATGATATTCCTCCTTGGTTTTGGTTTCTTCGGTATAAGCATAATATGGTCCCTCTATAATGCATACATCCCAATTTTCCTGCAGGAGACATTCAAGATGAACAGGACAATAACAGGCTTCATCATGACAATAGATAACCTCTTTGCGGTTATTCTATTGCCCTTCCTGGGAGCACTTAGCGACATGACGAGAACGAGGATTGGAAGAAGAAAACCCTACATATTACTTGGAGCACCCTCTGCTGCAATAATGTTCGCCCTAATTCCAGTGGCGAGAAAATATGAGAATCTTGCCCTCTTTATGGGCACGATAATCTTCATGAACTTTTTTATGGCTCTCTTCAGATCTCCTGTCATCGCCTTCATGCCTGACATAACCCCAAGCGAAAAGAGAAGCCAAGCAAATGGGATAATAAACTTTATGGGAGGACTTGGAGCTCTGTTAGCTTACTTTGGTGGAAAGTTTCTCTATGACATCAACTACGCACTTCCATTCTATGTGGGTGCAATTGTCATGCTTTTGGCGAACCTCCTTGTCGTGATACTAGTTCCAGAGCCAGAAGAATACTGCATTAAGGGACAAAAGTTGGAAATTAGAAAAATACTTTCTGAAACCGCTCACAAGAGCTTTGGAGAGCTGAAAGAGAACTTAAAGGATGTGTTCCTAAGCAAAGAGAAAAGCTTACTAGCAATATTACTAGCGATATTCTTCTGGTTCATAGCGTTTAACTCCCTGGAAACTTTCTTCACCAGCTATGCCAAGTATCACCTGGGAATCAGTGAGAGCACAGGAGCCTTCATTATGGGAGTTGTTTCCCTAAGTTTCATGATATTTGCAATACCTGCGGGATTCCTTGGAGGAAAAATTGGAAGAAGAAAGACAATAACGGCTGGCCTTGTTTTAATAGTCATAGTTCTCATATTAGCCCATATATTGGGGCAAACAACGAAGCCAGCGTCCGACTCCTTGACTGATCCTGTTGTTCTCAAGTTCATGGGTCTGTTTTTCCTAGCTGGAATTGGGTGGGCAATGGTTAACGTCAACTCCCTCCCCATGGTTGTTGACATGACGGTGAGGGAAAAGGTTGGAGGATATACTGGATTATACTACTTCTTCAGCCAAGCAGCAAATCTTGTTGCCCCACCATTATCAGGGGCTCTAATAGACCTGACAAGCTATTCCACTCTTATCCCATTTGCCATTGTGTTCTTTGTACTGGCTGCAATAACCATGCAGTTCGTTAGGAGAGGGGACATCAAGGGTGGAAGTAGCGATATGTATGAGTACATACCAGATATGGACTAGGGGAGGGAGGTAGGTGATAATTGAAATACTTGTAGCTGCTTTAGTTCTCTTCCTAGTTTTTACAGCCTTTGTGGGGTATAAAATGGTAAATCCACCTAGGGTAGTAGGGAATTGGACTCCAAAAGACCTTAGCTTTGAATACAAAGACGTTGAAATCACCACCGAAGACAACGTTAAGCTTAGTGGGTGGTGGATAGATAATGGCAGCGACAAAACTGTAATTCCCCTACACGGTTATACCTCGAGCAGATGGGCCGAGCACTACATGAGGCCCGTGATAGAGTTCCTCTTAAAAGAAGGGTACAATGTTTTGGCATTTGACTTTAGGGCCCATGGAAAAAGTGGAGGAAAATATACAACTGTTGGAGATAAGGAAATTCTGGACTTAAAGGCCGGTGTAAAGTGGTTAAAAGATAATTATCCAGAGAAATCTAAGAGAATTGGAGTGATTGGATTTTCAATGGGGGCATTAGTTGCAATTAGGGGATTAAGCGAAGTTAAAGAAATTTGTTGCGGAGTTGCAGATTCACCACCAATATACCTAGATAAAACAGGAGCAAGAGGAATGAAGTATTTTGCAAAACTTCCAGAATGGCTTTATTCATTCGTTAAACCTTTTTCAGAACTATTTTCTGGTGGAAGGCCTATAAATGTTCTTAATTATACAAATAGCATTAAGAAACCACTCTTTTTGATCATAGGTAGAAGAGATACACTCGTAAAAGTCGAGGAAGTTCAAGAGTTTTACGAGAGAAACAAGCATGTAAATCCGAACGTTGAATTGTGGGTCACAGACGCTCCTCATGTAAGGACAATTCAAGTCTTTCCAGAAGAGTGGAAAAGTAGAGTTGGAGAGTTCCTTAAAAGGTGGATGGGATAAGTTTTTATTTTTTCATCCTAAATTTATCATCTATGAAAGCCAGAGTCCTGCTCCCTATTATCTTAGCATTTTACCTTTCTTCCTCTCTATTCACCCCACCGTAGTTGACAATCCTGAAGGAGTTAAATTTCTCCATGAATTCTTTAAAATTGTGAGAGAAGACCTCGGCTAACCCTCTTGTCATCATCTTCAGCGTGGCTAACGCTCCTCATCGGTCATATAAAATAGGCGGATTGGTTTTAAAAAAGAAACGATAAAAAGAAAGGGGATGATGAGCGTTTACCGGTCTGAGTTGTGATGATACTGGCACTGTCTGACCTTAGTAGTCAACTTCTCCTTTCTCTTTTAGCTCCTTGTACATTCTCCACGTAACAATTGGCTTCTTGGCTGCTAAAACATCGTCAACTCTTTTAACTGCCGTGTTGTGGGGAGCACTCTTAACGATCTCTGGGTTTGTGTAGGCCTCTTCGCTAATCCTCTTTAGAGCCTCAACGTAGGCATCTAGCTCCTCCTTACTTACGGTTTCAGTAGGTTCGATCATTAAGGCCTCATGTACAATTAGGGGGAAGTATATGGTTGGGGCGTGCATTCCAAAGTCTAAGAGCCTCTTTGCAACGTCTAGAGCTTTAACTCCAGTCTCTTTCTTCATGGGTTCTGCTGAGAATACAACTTCGTGCTTCCTGAGCTCTTTCCCTGGGAGAGAATATCCCCTTGTCCCCTTGAGCTTTTGGGTTAGATAGTTTGCGTTTAAAACTGCTATCTCACTCACTTCTCTCAGGCCATCTCTTCCCATTATCTTAAGGTAAGTTAATGCCCTCACAAGAACTGCAAAGTTTCCATAAAGCTCCTTCACCTTTCCAATGCTCTTTGGCACGTTGTAGTCAAGGTAATACCTACCGCTTTTCTCGTCATAACTCACCAGTGGCACTGGTAGATAATCTTTCAGAAACTCTTTAACTCCTACGGGCCCAGCCCCTGGACCTCCTCCACCGTGAGGAGTTGAAAACGTCTTGTGGAGGTTGAGGTGCACAATGTCAAATCCCATGTCTCCAGGCCTTATCTTTCCAAGAATTCCATTGAGGTTCGCACCATCGTAGTAGAGCAACCCCCCAGCCTTGTGGATTATCTTAGCTATTTCCACTATCTCATCTTCGAATATTCCCAGGGTGTTTGGGTTTGTCAGCATTAATCCAGCAGTTCTTTCACTTACGGCATTTTCTAATGCCTCTAAATCAATTGTTCCATTCTCATTGGATGGTATTTCAATAACTTTGAATCCTGCCATTGCTGCTGATGCTGGATTTGTTCCGTGAGCTGAGTCTGGAACTAACATTTCATTTCTCTGGGGCTCTCCATTGTCTAAATGATAGGCTCTAATTATCATCACTCCAGTAAACTCTCCATTTGCTCCAGCTGCTGGTTGGAGAGTAAAGCGATCCATGCCTGTTATCTCCTTAAGCCACTGCTCGAGCTCCCACATTATTGCAAGTGCACCTTGAACTGTTCTCTCATCTTGATAGGGATGAATGTAAGCAACTTTTGGATGAGTGGCGATCTCCTCGTTTATCTTTGGATTATACTTCATTGTACATGAGCCAAGTGGATATATTCCAGAGTCAACGCCGTAATTCATCTCGCTTAGCCTTGTGTAGTGCTTAACTATTTCAGGCTCGCTTAACTCTGGAAGTTCAAGCTTACTCTTCCTCCTCAACTTCTCGGGAATATCAACCTTTATGTCTTCAATGGGCTTAGGAAGAGTGTATCCAACTCTCCCAGGCCTTGAGAGCTCGAAAATTAGCGGTTCATCCCATTTTGCCTGTCTGAACATTTACAACACCTCCCTAAGGGCATCTATCAGTGCATCAATCCATTCCTTTCTTGTAGTCTCTGTAGCTGCAAAGAGGGCACTTTCTCCAAGCTCTGGGAAATGGGGCTTAACGTAGTAACCACCGTGAATATTTTTCTGCAATAGATGCTCGTGGATTTCTTGGTAGGGCTTTTCGAATTTTACAAGAACGTCCTTGAAGTTCACGCCATCAAAAGGTATCTCTGCAACTTCACTGAGCCTCTTCTTTAGATAGGCGGTATTTTTCAGTATTACTTCCCCAAGCTCTTGCATTCCCTTGGGTCCCAGGGAAGCTATGTGGATCGCTGCGGCCACTGCCACTAGAGCTTCATTTGAACAAATGTTTGAAGTAGCTTTAGCTCTCCTTATGTGTTGCTCTCTCGTCTGGAGTGTCATCACGAAGGCTCTCTTTCCTTCTGCGTCCTTCGTCATTCCTATAATTCTCCCAGGCATCTGTCTGATAAATTTAGGATCGTTTCTAGTTGCGAAAATTCCGGCCCTGGGCCCCCCAAAGTTCATTGGACTTCCAAAGTATGAAGCTTCTCCAACAACTATATCTGCTCCTAATTCTCCCGGGGCCTCTACTACTCCTAAAATCGTTGGATCAACTCCGACTACGAAGTATGCTCCCGCTTCATGGGCTATCTCTCCAATCTCTTGAATGTTTTCTTCAAGAAGTCCAAAGAAGTTTGGTATCTCTACGTAAACTCCAGCAGCATCGTTAACCTTCTCTTTTAAATCTTCAAGATCAACTTGGCCTCTATCATTCCACTTTACCTCCACTATTTCCAGATTTGCTCCTCTGGTGTAGGTTTTTAGAACTTGCATTCTCTCGGGATGTGTGTGCTTAGGAACGACGAACTTTAATCTCTTTCCTCTGTGAAGTCTTACCGTCATTAAGGCTGCCTCACCTAAAGCTGAGCCCCAGTCGTACATTGACGAATTGACAACGGGCAATCCTACGAGTTCAGCTATCAGGCTTTGATATTCGAAGAGAGCCTGGAGCATTCCCTGGCTTATCTCGGCCTGGTAAGGGGTGTAAGAAGTTAGGAACTCACTTCTCTCTATGAGGTATTTTACATGAGCTGGAACGTAGTGGAAATAAGTTCCTGCTCCGAGAAATGTTGGCATCTCCAGCACGGTCTTGTTCTTGCTTAGAATCTCGTTCATCTCCATGAATACCTCGTATTCACTTTTTCCTTCTGGAACGTTGAACTCCCTTATGAATCCCTCTGGAACATCTGCAAAGAGTTCTTCTATTGAAGAAAAGCCGATTTCCTTTAGCATTTCTTCTTTATGAGCTGAGTTAGGAATGTAGTGCTTTCCCATAATTTTTCCCTCATAAAATCTTTTAACATAGAAAAATATATGCCTTTCTGTTTTCTGTCTATCTAGATTTCAAATTCTTAACTACATCAAGAAGGCTCCAAAGATCGTAGATCACATGTAAATGAGGAATTTGGGCCAAAATATCATCGCTAACGAACCTCGCGGTGTAGGGGAAGTACATCCATACGTATTCAGTATTTTCATCTCCCCTTCCTATGAAGCGCCATGGCTTGTCATCAACCCAAACAAATGTATCATACCCATACTTTTCCCTCACAATGCTAAATGCCTCGCAGATCGTGATATCCCTTCCAAATATTATTACATCATCAAAAAGATCGTAAAGGCCACTAATCTTTAGCCTGTATTCTTTTATTCCTGGGATAAAGTCCTCTGCCGAGAAAGAAATCACTATATGCCCGTCTTCTTTTAGCCTTTCCAAAACTTCTCTTGCTCCATCAAGAGGCTTTGTAAGCTTGGCTCTTTCCTCAAACCATGCTCTCGCAAATTTTCCTTGGAAAATCTTCATTGGGGGCTTTATTTTTCTTCCGTGCTTTCCGAACTTTGGCCTCTCAAATTGGAGTTCTAACTTTGTTAATAACTTTGCTATATACCTCTTCCCAGGGAGCCAAGGATAAGTACGTTTTAAAGCTCTGTAGAAGGCCTCCTCTATGCATGAGTAGCTATCTACTAGTGTTCCATCAAAGTCAAAGGCTATGATCATCAGAGAGCTACACATCTGGAGGAGTTTTAAAGTTATTGCCATTCAACTTCAAAGATAGCTTTTGGGAGTTTAGTCCTCTTTTATAAGTATTATCCACGCTACATTGATGTACGCAGTATTGCCTATTTTTCTAGCTGTTGTGATCTTTACTTGGTATATGTTGTCACTCACTTTATTTGTAGATACTGTGAGATAGTATGATGCCTCGATAAAACCTATGGAGGAAAATGACGTTTCGTATGTTTCATTCCCATAACTTATCCTGTAATTGTAGGATATTACACCTGTGTAAGTTACTGACTTATTTCTTGGCAGAAGTTCAATGAGTAAATCATCAACATGAATCCTTTGAGGCATGAAGTTGAACTTGGATTCAGCATTATATACATGCACAACTACGTACTTATAAACTGCATGATCTATAAGTAGAGTAGTTTCATTTAGGATAGTGGTGTTTAATATAAACGTCTTAGAAAAGTTGGAGTAGGGCTCATAAATTAAGATCTTCCATGTCTCATTCATTTTTAGTACATTTAGATATAGGTCTTTTGCTTCTTTTAAGATATTACTAAACTCTTTTGTTGCAAGCTTATATGTTCGGTTCTCGATTGTAAAAGCGTTAGATTGGGGGTTGGTATTATTAGTAGTTGTAGAGGGATGTTCATGATTGGAGATATATACTAGGACGGCTAGTACGAGAATAATGGTAAAAACTAGAGAAAGCTTCTTGGATATCATCATGCCCACTACCAAATCTTTTTTCCCATTTTATTAAAAATTCACTTTTTTTACTTTGTACCATATGAAACACTTTTCTTGGGGGTCCGGTACATTATAGTGGGTTGCTCATAGGCATAGGTTGGCCGTCTAGTTAAGATTCATGATTCTATTAACCAATTGATATTTTTTGTGAAACTCTGAAACTCCAATAGCTCTCGTAACTTCCTCAATAAGGAGTTTCACACCCCAGAGTTCTTTACACTTTTGGTAAGCAAAGACACTTTAATGTGAGCTGTATTGTTGAAAAGCTTCTTGGAATGGCTTTTTTAGTTAGAAGTTTGAGAAATAGTTAGGATTTGTGATTGGCGGGCCGGCCGGGATTTGAACCCGGGACCTTCGGCTCCGAAGGCCGACGCCCCATCCAGGCTAGGCCACCGGCCCTCAGAAAAGGCTTTAAATTAAATTAAAAATAAAGGTTTCGGTGGTAAAATGCTACTTCCAGACTGGAAAATCAGAAAAGAAATACTTATAGAGCCATTTTCTGAAGAATCGCTCCAACCAGCAGGTTATGACCTCAGAGTGGGCAGAGAGGCTTTTGTTAAGGGGAAATTAATCGACGTGGAAAAGGAAGGAAAAGTCGTTATTCCTCCAAGGGAATACGCCTTAATCCTAACCCTCGAGAGGATAAAGTTGCCCGACGATGTTATGGGGGATATGAAGATAAGGAGCAGTTTAGCAAGAGAAGGGGTTATTGGTTCTTTTGCTTGGGTTGACCCAGGATGGGATGGAAACTTAACACTAATGCTCTACAATGCCTCAAATGAACCTGTCGAATTAAGATATGGAGAGAGATTTGTGCAGATCGCATTTATAAGGCTAGAGGGTCCGGCAAGAAACCCTTACAGAGGAAACTATCAGGGGAGCACAAGGTTAGCGTTTTCAAAGAGAAAGAAACTCTAGCGTCTTTTCAATAGCATCCTCAATATCTCGTGTGAAGTAATCAATGTAAATACTTGCTGGGTGGGTTTTTAGGGATTCAAACTCGTAAGATGGGCCTGTATAGCAGAAAACTATTTTTGCCTCTTCTTCATTTATCTTTCTGTGAATAAAAAATCCAACATCCACACTAGTTCCAAAAGATATTGTTTGCGTGATTACCAACAAGATCTTGGCATTATTTTTGATCTTATACTCTATTTCTCCTTTCTCCCTCCAATTTGCCCAGAATAAACCTGGGTAGTATACATTCACTCCTCTCTTTTTAAGTTCCTTATAGATTTCGTACATAGTTAGAAGATTGTCGAAGTCTATGTGCCCTGTTAAGTAAACATCAAAATCTTTATGATGATCTTTTATAAGTTCCAGAACTCTCTTATTTTTCTCTTTAATTCTCTCTACATCATCTTTTTCTTCTTTTGATAGGTACATTCCTCTCTCAAGTTTAACTAAGGTTAAGAACTCTTGAGCTGTTAAGCCATCCACATTAATCCCTCTCTTGTATATAATTTTGTCAAAGCATTATAAAAATTACAAAATTACCATGTTTTATGACTGTAAGATATGGAGAAAAGGGAAGAAAAACGAAGTCATCCAAAGAGTGCGCTGAGTCCAGCAAGGGCTTCCTCTTCGGAGACCTCTTCTTCCTTCTCCTCTTCTTCCTTCTTTTCCTCTTCTTTCTTCTCTTCTCCTCCTCCTGCGGGAGCTGCTGCTGGGGCTGCAGCAACTGCAACTGGCATTGCTGCCTTTTCAATTACCTCGTCAATGTTAACTCCTTCAAGGGCTGCAACTAGGGCCTTTATTCTTGCCTCATCTGGCTCAACACCTGCAGCCTGGAGGACAGCCTTAAGGTTCTCCTCATTTATCTCTTTCCCAACGCTGTGTAGGAGCAGAGCAGCATACACATACTCCATCTCTTCACACCTCCGATCAGCTTTATTTATTGAGAGTACGCGTGATTCATCCAAATAGAGCACTCAATCCGGCAAGAGCCTCCTCCTCGGAGGCTTCTTCATCCTCTTTTTCCTCTTCAACCTTTTCCTCCTTCTTTTCCTCCTCAACCTGGGCTACGCTAACTTGAGCCTGTGCACTTAAAAGCTCTTTGGTCTTCTCATCTAGCACATCTTCAGGCAATTGCTGGGCAAGGAGTAGCATTGCTCTGATGGCCCTTCCAATGATATCTGAGATTGTCTCCTTGGTAATGTAGCCAGCTTCCACGGCCACAGCCTTTGCGTTGAGGAATGCCTTCTGAATAATTGCTTCGATTGTCTGAGGCGTTGGATAGGCTATGTTTACTGCCAAGTTGAATGCGTGCATGTAGGCCTTTTGGAGCATGTTTATGTACTCGCTCTCATCGATGGCCAATACGTCTGGGGTGTAAATTATTCCATCCTCATAAACAGCAAGCAAGTCCAAACCTACTTCAAGTGGTTGAATTCCGAGAGCATTAAGAATATTTGCTAACTCGGGAGTTATCTCTTCTCCAGCCTTCAGCACAACGGTGTCCTTTTGTATTGTTACCTTACCCCTCTCGATTCTTGCAGGTATTCCCATGGCCTGCATCTGACCAACTATTGGCCCAGGAGCTAGAGAAGTTGGACCGGCGGGAATTACGACATCCTTAGGAACCTTTGCTCCAGGTTTGGCTGGGGCAGGTTGTCTGTTCTGCTGAAGGAACTTGTAAAGCTTGAATGGATTCATTGTTGTAACTAAAATTCCAGCTCCGCCCTCTATGTAGTTTATTAGCTTTTCAAGCTCTGGCTTTCCTAGTTCTTGAGCAACCTTCTTTATTGCAAGCTCTATGAGAGTGTTCCTAGACACCCTAAGGAGGCCATTGTTTTCCCTGATTAACCTCCTCATCTGTGAAAGTGGGTAAGCAGGCATGCTTGAAACGTCAACCAGTGCAACTACTGGATAACTTTTGATTAGATTTGCGAGCTCTTCAACTTCCTTTTTCTTCCACTCGGCTACGTGAGCCATTCACATCACCCCTCTATCTTAACAGCTGGGCCCATTGTTGTCTTAACGTACACTGACTTAACTTGACTCTCTCCCCTCTCGAGCTTTCCTATTATTGCGTTGAGGACTGCCTCAATGTTCTCTGCAATCTCTTCATCACTCATTTTTTCTGTTCCTACTGGAGCGTGGACAACTGGGTTGTTCTTGAGCTGTATTCTTACGGTTTTCTTTAATTTTTCAACTATTGGAGTTAGGTCAGTAAGTGTTGGGGGGACTACAACGGGCATCTTGTTCCTGGGACCTAGATACCTACCCAGGTATCTACCGATCTTTGGCATCAAGGGGGCTTCGGCAATAAAGAAGTCGTACTTTTTAGCAAGCTTTCTAGCTTGCCTTGGGCTGCTCGCAATCTCCTCCAACTCCGCACTACTAATAACATCTAGCCCGAGCTTCCTCGCCGCCTCAGCAACGGCACCATCAGCGATGACCGCGATCTTAACATCCTTCCCTCTCCCATGAGGAAGGACTACCTCAAGCTTAAATCTATTTTCAGGTCTCTTAAGGTCAATATCCTTCAAGTTCACTGCCACTTCGACACTCTGTGTGAAGTTACGCGGCTTGGCCCGGGCCTTAGCCTCCTTCACCGCTTTCACGATTTTCTGCCTGTCAAAGGGCATTGTAGCTTCCCTCCTATATTTTTTAAATAAAAATCAAGTGGTGGGTAAAAGAAAATGTTTTTAAATTTTTCTTATCCTCTACTCCTTCTCAGCCTTCTCAAACAACTCGTCGTAAACCCCCTCATCAATTTCCTTTTGCACTTCCCTAGGATCCTTTCCTTCCACTGTAACTCCCATGCTCAGTGCTGTTCCTATAACTTCCTTTGCGGCGGCCTTAAGTGTTAAAGCAAGCATCTGATCCTTCTTCATCTTAGCTATCTTTATGACCTGCTCCATTGTCAAGTTGCCAACTATATTGTGCTTTGGCTCTCCACTTCCCTTCTCGAGCCCAAGTTCCTTCTTTATCAGTTGGCTTGTTGGTGGAACACCGACTTCAATTTCGAACTGCTTTGTAACTGGATCAACTATGATCTTCACTGGAACTTGCATGCCAGCAAAGTCCTTTGTCGCCTCATTGATCTTATCAACGACCTGCTTAACGTTTAATCCTAGTGGACCAATTGCTGGACCAAGGGGAGGACCGGGAGTGGCCTTTCCACCCTCAACAAGCACCTCAACTACCTGCTTTGGCATTTCTTCTCACCTCACTCCTCCTTCTGCAGCTTGCTTATAAGCCTAACGTAATCTCCCTTTATGGTAACGGGAATGGGAACTATGGCATCAATGAACTGAACAACAACTTCATCCTTACTCTCATCAATTTTGACAACTTTTGCCTTTTGTCCCTTAAATGGACCGGCAATAACTTCAACGAGGTCTCCAGGTTCAAGCCCACTAACAGCTGGCTTCTCCTCTAGAAAGTGCTCTATTTCCTTAAAGGGAACCTCTCCTGGAAGAACACCTCTAGCGTGTCTAATTCCCCTTATTGCCTCATCCACAACGCCTTTATTTGGAGCCTCAACAAAAATATATCCTTTAACTCTAGAAGGAGCCAGAATAGCATAGATAGGAAGATTGTAAGTTCTAACCTTACTGTAAATTAGCTTTGCAGTTGTCTCTTCCTGTCCATGAGTCACTCTCACAGCAAAGATTTTCCCTGCCATCTTTTACCCTCCAAGGATTAAGATTCCCACAATTCTTATTAGCATCCCAATTAGACCAATTAAAATGATTCCGAGCCCAGTTATTTTTGCTGCCCTCTTATAAGTAGCCCAGTTAGGCTTCTTTGTCACGAGGAAGACTCTTCTTGACTCCTTCCAGAAGTGCCTGATTCTCTCCTGTAATTCTGCCATTCCTTGCCCCCCACTTCCATGGTCACAGTTTTATTTAAAAATTTTAGGAAAGGCAACTAAAGCTCTGGTATGCTGATTTCAATTGATGGTGATTCTTCAGGAGTTTCAAGTGGTGTTTCTTCCTCGGGAGTGATATATCTTGATGTAACTCCTGTGATGACAACCATTACTCTAATTGTCTTCTCAAGCTCTGGCTCCAGCTGTATTCCCCAAATCACCTGGGCCTTTGGATCGACGTTTCTTGTGACATACTCTATTATCTGTTGAGCTTCCTCTAGCTTAACATCTGCACCGCTTATGTGGATGAGAGCACCTGTGGCTCCGCTTATGTCAACATCAAGCAATGGACTATTCAATGCCTGCTCAGCTGCCTCCAAAGCTCTCTTCTCGCTGTCACTCTCTCCAATTCCAATCATTGCAACTCCTCCATCCTTCATTACAGCTCTAACGTCATTGAAGTCCAGATTAACAAGTCCAGGCTTGGTTATGAGCTCCGTTATTCCCTTTACTGCCTGAACGAGGATTTCATCTGCAACCTTGAATGCCATCTGAATCGGCAGCTTTGGTGCCACCTCCAGGAGCTTATCATTGGGAATTACTATCACGGTGTCCGAATACTTGACTAGCCTCTTTAGCCCATATTCAGCATTCTTGGCCCTTCTAATTCCCTCCATGGTGAAGGGTAAAGTAACTACTGAAACCGTCAATGCTCCCATCTTCCTAGCAATCTCAGCTATAACTGGAGCGGCACCAGTTCCAGTTCCTCCTCCAAGTCCACAGGTGATGAATACCATGTCGGCCCCTTCAAGTGCATCTCTAAGCTCCCTCTCACTCTCCTTCGCAGCCTCTTCTCCAATCTTTGGATCGTTACCTGCCCCAAGACCCCTTGTCAATTCCTTCCCAATTAGTATCTTCTGGTGGGCCTTAACCTTTAGCAAGTCCTGGGCATCGGTGTTCACGGCAATTATCTTTGCTCCGGTAACACCAACTTCCATCATTCTATTCACAGTATTACATCCAGCTCCACCGACACCGACAACGTAAATCCTTGCTTTTATCTGCTCTACTATTTTCTTTAACTCCTCATCTATGCTTGACTGAGGAACTTGAACTTCAGGGACCTTATTTTCCTCTTCGGAGACTCTTCCAACGACATTCTCTACGAGCTTTAGCATACTTCGAACCCCCCGTTAATTGACACTCTGGGTAAAAATTTGGTAAACAAAAATATATAAACTTCACCCTACTGTCTAACTACAACCCTAGGAATTGGAATTGGAGATGGCATTCCCATTTCCTTTGTTATCATCATAGCGAAGGGAATCAGCAAGTTGTTTGCAAAGTTTACTACCTCAGCAACGAGCTCTCCAGGTAGCTTTTTCTCCTTCTCCCAGTTGTCGAGAATGTTATCTACATCCTCTCTATTCCTGGGAAGATAAAAGACGATCATTCTTATCATTCCCTTTCCAACTTCGGGAGAATAAATGATATTGTACGTTAGCTCCACCTCTATACCCTTAACTTTGCCATTTGGAAGATTTATCTCCCCTAGCCTGAGCTCCTCAATCTTGGGGTTTAGCGAAACCTCAACCTGGCCCCCAGGAACAGGGTTTTTCTCAAACTCTACTCTTATTATGTTATGTCCAAGTATAGCCATTTCACGTCACCAAAGAAAGAAGAAGTGCAGGAGCTTATTAAGGTTATCTTTTCCTCAAAGTCTAATCTTTTGGTGAGGGGTTCTCCCTACGGGGGTTTTGGTGTGATTTTGTGGAATTTTATTCCAATTCTTTGTTTTTCTACTGCTATAACCCCGTAGGGATTGGTCTTCATCGGCCCTTCATCGAGACTCGGAACCTCCAACCCTTTCAGGGCAACCCCAGGGCCCCACATCCGAAGGTTTAAGACGGCAATAAAATCCCTATCCTCAACCAAACCACAATTCGAGCACTTCATTAACCGCCCCTCTTGGGGTATTAATCGACCCCCGCATACGGGGCAAGTGCGGGAAGAATTCCTCGGATTAACATAAACAAACAGGAACACCAAACCACTTAGCCTTATACTCTATCAACCTTTGCAATTCACGAGCATTCCACTTGGAGAGTTTTCTATTTAAACCCTTTGAACCCCTCAAGACATTCTCCTTTATACCATTCAAATCCTCGAGAATTATACCCATTCCTCTTTCCCTCGCAATCTCAACAATCTTGTTGGCCAACTTGTGCAGGAAATCCTTTGACTTATTCCTCTCTCTCCTTGAATACTTCTTCAAGAGTTTTTCACTCAGTTTTTTATTCCACGCTGAAATCTTCTGGATTTTCTGTCTTTTTACCTCGTAAACACGGTGAATGTGATACAGTTCGCGAGTGTCGAAATTGTAAACTGTTAAATTGGCCAAAACGGTAACGTTGGTCAAGTTTATGTCCACACTCATCCAATCCCTTGGCTTGAAGTACTCTACAGTTTTTACAAAGTTCAAAACGAGTTTATCTGGAAACAAAAACAATCCACCGAGTTTTATTTTTCCCTCAAACAATTCCTTCAGGAATGGGAGTAGGTAAGGATAATTTGCCAGATTCACCTCTAGATAATATTTTCTTGGGATTATTGTTATCCTCAGCACTGAACCCTTGAGGGTGAAGAGTGTGGATTTTACATAAACGAATTTCTTCTTCAGCTTTGGTTCCCGAACTTTCTTGCCCCTCCTGAGTTTCCGCTTGTAGGACTTTACAAGCCCAAGCATTTGGTTTATTGCGGAGTCAACGTAGTGGGCGGCATAATTCCACTCTTTGAGGAGTTTGTCTCGGAGTTGCTTCCTCTCGACTTTCGTGAATTTTTCAGTACTAAGGATTTTTTTCAAGAGTGATTTTTGCCAGTTTGTGATACTCTTCAATAAAGTCTAGGATAATCTTATCAGGTTGGAGTGGGATTGAGTATGCCTTGACGATGGTTTCATTCTTGGAGGAGTTGTTTTTCATTCTCTACAACCTCTTTGTACTTGTGGGAATGCATTCCATATAATTTACCAGCAAAGTGCGAGATGATTGTTATCAAGTCTTCAATGAGTTCTTCTCTTAGCTCTTTTTGAGTTTCGTTGATTATTATTATCTCTGTTCCAAGGGCTTGAAAGAGTGTTTTGAGTGTTTTGAATCCAAATCTTGTTAGTCTGTCGGGATGTGTGATGATGACTTTGACACTTTCTTGTTTGCCACCATTTTGAGGAGTTTTTCCTCTTTTCATTCAATCCCGAACTAATGTCCTTGAGGATTTCAACATTCCAGCCTTTTTCTTTCGCATACTGTTGGATTGCCTGTACTTGCCTCTTCAAGTCATCTTTTTGTGTTCTACTTGAGACTCTTGCATAACCAACCACTTTTCTCTCCTCGTGGATTCCGAGTATCCTCTTTATTTCACTTTCTGGAATGCTTCTTCGCCCACCAGGTGTTCTGATAACTCTGATTTTTCCCTGTTTGTCCCAATTCTGAAGTGTTTTTACAGTAACTCCAAGGATTTTTGATGCCTCTTTCAAAGTATAATGCCTCTCCATATATATAAAGTGCACACTCACCCTTTCCATTATTTTCCATGAAATTACACAAAAAGAAAAACAATTAGAAACGGTTTTAACTTTCAAAAACTTTATGTAGGGCTGTACTCTTGCCTCTTGAACCAGAGGATAAAAATCAAAGTATACACTACAAGGAAGGGCAACAATTCTTTCTGAAGTCCAAACGCTTCAATCAACGCTCCCCAGGAGAAGATGATCCAGAGGGTCTTAAGAAGATAATAAGCTCTTCTGTTTTTGCTATAATCAAACATTAGGAGTATATAGAAGACCCAGTAACTGGCCAAGATGGATAATATCCATCCTGCTCCATGAAGCTTGAGGGTAAGTAATATAAAGAATCCTAGGAGGTACCCCATAAGCACGTTGCTAACACTCTCATCCTTCCTGGACTTTATTATGACGTTCAAGTGGAATAAGTAAGAGGATAATGTAGATAGAGCAAGCCACGAGATGATTGCAATGTATGAATTGTTATACTTAATTCCCGCAACAAAGGTTGAGGAAAATACTAAAACCGCCAAGGAGGAATGGAAAGACCTTGTTCTAACTCCTACAATCACTCCAAGAATAATGGAAAAATAAAGAAACAGAGTATAAACACTCCCCACCATTTTGACTCACCACTTCTTTAGTATTCCTCTTATAAATGCCTGTGCTACCTTAAATATCTCCCAAACAGTTTTTGCTCGTTTTCCTTCTTTAAATGCTACTACAATTCCCCTTAATCCTTCTCCACCTGTAAAGAATGATCCGATGTCTGCTGAAACTGCAAGGTAGATTGTGTCGCTTGTTTTTACTTGGATTTGAGTTGAGATTTTGTACTTCTCGTATTTTGAGTATTCGAAATTATTACCCCTTGACATTTTCAACTCGAATTCAATTGTTACTGGCAGGTGATAATAACCACGAAGCCAGTAGCGTGCAAATGCCGTGAAGTCTGAAGTCCAAGCTTTAAAGGTAATATAAACATTTCCAGTCTCCCCAGCTTTGATCGTTGTAGTAGTATCCAGAGTTATCACCCCATTAGAATGATCCATTGGGAAGTCTATTGAGAGGACTCTCGATTCGTCTAACTCGATGGCAACCCCACTCCGAGTTGGATTTCTAAGCTCAACTACACACGTTGCCGTACCCTTGTAGTCAAGAGTTCCACCAACCTTCAAAACCAAATCATTACAAGACACTCTCGACAACTCTAACCAATTAACCCTTCCCAAGACTTTAACATCCTCACTTGCCATTTGGCGCCCGCCTATTTTTAGTATTAAGGTCGTGTTTTGAGTTAAGGGTCCTATGGTTGCAGTTATTCTTGCAGTCTTGTTGGCGTAGATTGTCAAATACCCATTCGAGATTGAATAATTAACACCGTAATAATCCTCATGAGGCCACCAAACGTTCCCAGTATCATCAACTAACTCGATAGGCAATGTTTGCTTGTAATTCTCTGAATTCTTCACAGTAATGATAACACTCACATTATTACCCGCTTCAATCGGGTTTGGAACAACCTCAAGCCAACCAGAAAGCCCATACTCTACCGAAGAAACGTTCAGTTCTCCTTTCTTTTCTTCAACTTTTACTCCCTGATTGTAGAGTTTAATTTCATAGGAGTGCTCTCCACCCTCAGCACTCCACTGGAGGGTTAGGGTTTTAGTAGAGTCTGGGGGAATGTAAGCACTAGTAGAGTCAACCTCAACATCATCAATGAACAACTTTACGCTAACGTTCCTCCCGCTAGAGTAGGAATTCTTAACCTCAACCTTGAATGTAACAATTTCCCCAGCCCTGGGCAAGTTTGGAGTTATCGTTACAGTAGTAATGCCTAGCGAGCCACTAGACTTTTTCCTTACAGTGAACTCGCCATCTACACTCTTAGAATGCTGTCCAAACTTACAAGTTAGCACGTAACTGTAAGTTCCAGAGCGAGAGTATGTAACCGAGCCAAAATTGACTAAAGCAGTACTCTTACCCTCAGCGTTAAAGCTTTCAGACTTCTGGTAAGAACTCCTACTCGTGCCTGAAGTTGGGACTTCAAGGCTGAGTGTACAAGACCCACTAATCCCAACCTCATTATCATTCCTCACGCGAGCCTTGAAGGTTAAGGCACTACCCTCCACACGATCCCCATCAATGGAAAGTGTGACGCTAACCTTGCTAGGATCCACTGGATCTTTCAAGCTTATTGTCTCTTCATAAGTTCTCTCAGTGGTCTTTTTACTCATTGAAGTTGTTTGAATGGCCATTGGAGCATTCCCCCGGTAAGACTTGTAAGTGATTTTTACTGTTCCAGCAACGGTAACACTACCACTCCCGTAAACCTTCCCACTGACAGTACTCTTAATCACCTTTACCTCATCCTTATTCAGCATGCCAACTTTTTCAGTGTCCTCGAGTGATGTTCCATCAAACTCAACGTTAATGTCGTAAACTGCATTATTCTGAGCCTCAATCTCCACCTCAACTTGATAAGTGGCGTACTCACTCGTGACTTCAACTGGATTCACGCGGACTGCCTTAATTACAAGAATCCCCTCACTCTCCCCAACCATTAAAGCCTCCCGGGCAATTTGATCATTTAATGGCAGATCCGTATCTTTTGGTGGTTTTGGAATTGTGATTATTGGCTTTGGAATTGGTGTTGTTCCATCCCCATAACATTCAGCCGTTAATGCCCTCGCCAGTTCTACCACCTTGTGATTCAGGAGGTAATTTAATTCTGGGTTAGAGTTTCCCAGCTTTTGGGCTTTTAATATCGACTCAACTTGTAGTGTTAGGTTGTAGGCTTTGATTGCATTCCACCAGTACGTGCATTTGATGATTGGAATCCTCTTAAATTTGTTAAAGACAATTGAAAAGTTTGAATTTCTTATTATGACGTGCCCATCCCTTCCCTTGGGGTTTGATTTTATCACTTCAACTTCCTTAGCCTTTAACCTTTCAATGGTGGAGAGTTTTTCATCAATTCCTTCAAAGAGGTAAGCGCGGTAAAAACTAATCCACTCTCTTGCAATTTGTGGTGGGATTTCGCGGGTTATTAGAGTATCTCCAGGCTTTGATTGGTAGTCTTTCCAGTATTTTAGTTCTAGTGCCCTCGCCTCGTAACTGTTGTATTTGAATGCTATTCTAATGAATGCGTTTGAGAAGTCTGTTAGGAATTTGCTCATGTTAAAGTCGCCCTTGACTTCATCAGCATGCTCAATCAAGTACTGCTCGAACTCCTCGATTTCTTCATCACTCCAACCTTCGTTTTTTAAGGCTTGTACAGTCTCTTGCGGGAGGCCTTTAGCCTTTATCTCCTCAATCATTTCCTTAAGCTCGTCTTCAGTATAGTACAATTTGACTCCCGCTGATTTTAATTCTTGAAGGGTTTGCCAGGTTTGGGTTGAGATTATTATGGCATTCTCAGCCCCAGCCTTGGAGTTCTCTATTAACTCGTTTATTGCTGTAGTGTTTCCAGATTCTGCCTCCCCAACGAGCCTAGCCTCCCTCCAAAGTATTTCCCAAAACTCTTCATAGGGATCCTGAGTACTAGCTTGGACAATACTAGGATTAACTAGGCCTCCCAATAACAAACTTATAACAAAGAATACAATACTCCTCCTCACCACAAATCACCAAAATTACAACCCAAAATAGTACTAAAAAACATTTCTATATAAAAAACAAACATAGTGATAAAATTGAACTCATACTTATTACTTTGAGCACGCATAAAGAAATAAACTATTCAGATGAAATTAATCCTTTATAAATTCAAGCCCCAGCTCATTTGCTAATTCCTTAGCTAGTTGTCTAGTCTCTCCCCTACTTCCCTTCCAGTCAACGTATATTGCCTCAACTTCCTCAGTCGACCTTGAAAGTGCGCGAAGGATAACTTCCTTCTTCACTGGCTGTGCGTATTTTGGGAGAATGTGGGAGAATGCAAGGTCACTTTCAAGTGCTACCTTTGTCTGCTTTGGAGCATAGTGTCCCCCTCCAATACCTAGGGCGACCTTAAACTTCTCCCTCTTTTTAAGGACATACATTATTGTTTCGGCTATTATTTCTCCAGCTCTATCATTAACCCACTCCTCTTCGCTGGATCCAATTTCTATGAAGAGGCTAGGGACTTCCAGTTCACTTGGACCGTGGTGAGTTGCTTCATAACAAACTGTCCAACCGAGGTCGTTTAGTTCGTGCATTTTTAGTAGGGCTAACTTCATCGCGCTTGGAAATGCTATGGCAAAGCTCTCATCTTTTCCCCCATACATTGCCTTTCCCCAGTTTCCAGTAACATGGGTGGTTAGGGAAGGAAGTTTTTTTGCACTTGAGTGTCTAGATGCGAAAACTATAACCTCAGGTTTTATCTTTGTCTGCTTTTCAATCTCCTTGTCGAGGTAGTCGTAGTATATCATCTCTTCGTTTGTGGTGAGAATTAGGATGTCTTCCTTCTCATAAACCCTATTCCCATCGAATGTGAGGTTGCTCTCCGTAAAGCCGAAGTTTTCAATGAGCTTCTCCCTTATGTTCATTGAAGCCTTGTCAATCTTAGTTGTCATGATTACCTTCATTTATCTCCCCCCATTCAAGGAAGCTTTCTTCGTTAAAAACATTATTAAATGGGGAAAAAGTAGTAATATTGATGCCCAGGGAAAAGGTTGTTAGGGTTTGGGATGAGAGGGAAGTAGTTTACTCTCCTAAGAGGTGGAGGATTCTCTGGGAGAAGAGGGAGAAGGCTCTCAAGATAATGGAGCTCCTCAAGGATTTTGATCCTCATGTTTATGGGAGCGTAGCTAGGGGAGATGTGAGGAGGGATAGTGACATAGACATAGTTATTCCTTATAGAGTCCCAAGCTATTTAATTGAGCTCGCCTTGGGAGATTTAATTCAGAGGAGAAGAATAGTAATGGCTACTCCGTGGCACTTAATTAAGGGGCACATAGAGATCGATGAAGAAACAACTGTAACGTTTTTCTTAGTCGATCCAACTGATAGGGAGCTTGAGTTTTACAAGTGGGGAGGAATGCTTGACTTGTGGGGAGTGAAGACCAAGCAGAGAGTCCCAGGGGTTAACAAAAAGTTAATTCTGATAATTCCAACTGATAAAGGACACATCGAAAGGGAGGTGGTTGGAAGGGAGGCAGAAGTGGCAAAGATTCTTGGAGTTAGCGTAGATATAGTGGAGGAGAGGGTTAAGGTTCTCACAAGAAGGGACAGAATTGGCAGGACTGGAATTTATCTTGATGAGGAAGTTCCGGACTGGAAGAGCTTTGAAGAATTCTTGAAGGAGCTGGCTGATAGAGATCCTAACATAAGAAGGAGGGTGAGGGAGAGCTTGTGAGAAAAGTTTATAATTTTATGTATTCCTGTCCATTTTGAAGGGGCCGTAGGGTAGCTTGGCCCATCCTGCGGGCTTCGGGAGCCCGCGACCCGGGTTCAAATCCCGGCGGCCCCACCAGTACATATAAAGTAAAGATATCAGTGGGAGGATTCATGAAGCTTGTTAACGTTGACGAAGTCTCAAATATCTTTTATGGTATTCGCTCCACTGCAAGGTACATCCAAGCTGTGTTTCCCCTTGAAGGAATAATTTGTGAAGTTGAAGAGATGGTTTTTGAGGACGGAGAAAAGACTGCAAGTGGCGAATTTTACAGTACTCCCAAAGAACTTTTAGTGGAACTCTTTGACATAATAACGAGAGGAGATCTTCCAACCTCAGTTTTGGAAGATGTTCTAATGGCAGTAAGCCTTGGAGATTTGTCTCCTGTAGATGAGTTGAAGGACATCCTTGAAGGAAAGGAAGATGAAGTTGAAAGTTTGAAAATGGTGATAGCAGAAATTATCAAAACTAGAAAGAGGGAAGACGTGATCATAGTTGAAGGAAAGGATATAGTGGATCTTTTGCCTTATGGGAACGATATAAAACTCTTTCTCCTTGAAAGTAATGAGATAAGGAAAGTTTCAAAAGAAGTTAATGTAAAGGAGTTAAGAAATATCCTTGGGATGGATGTTGAGGATGTTATGGATATAATAAACTTGATACGGGTGAGGGAAGATGTATAGGATTAAGGATGAGTGGGGAGAGTTCCTAGTAAGGCTCGCAAGGAGGGCTATAGAGGAATACCTCAGGACGGGGAGGGAGATAGAGCCCCCTAAAGATATCCCTCCAGAGTTGTGGGAAAAGATGGGAGTCTTTGTTACCCTAAACAGGCACAATGTTCCACCACAAGCGGCATTGAGGGGATGCATAGGGTTCCCCTTGCCGATCTACCCTCTAGTTAAGGCAACAATAAAAGCCGCTATATACGCAGCTGTTGACGATCCAAGATTTCCACCGGTGAAGCTTGAGGAGATGAACAACATCGTTGTAGAGGTCAGCGTTCTAACTCCTCCAGAACTTATTGAGGGTCCACCGGAGGAGAGGCCTAAGAAGATAAAGGTTGGAAGGGATGGGCTTATAGTGGAAAAGGGAATTTACACGGGCCTTCTTCTTCCCCAAGTGGCAGTGGAGTGGGGTTGGGATGAGGAGGAGTTTCTAGCAGAGACGTGCTGGAAAGCTGGATTGCCACCAGACTGCTGGCTTGATGAAGATACAAAAGTGTACAAGTTTACGGCTGAGATATTTGAGGAGGAGTATCCCAGGGGGCCAGTTAAGAGAAAGCCTCTCATCCCACAATCTCAAGACTGACATCGAAGTTCTTCACGGAATGAGTTAGGTAGCCGAGGCTTATAACATCCACATCGAGTCTTGCGTACTCTCTTATATTTTCTGGAGTTATCCCTCCCGATATTTCAATCTTAACTTTTTCCCTTAATCCCAACTTCTTGAGCTCCTCTATAACTCTCTCTATTTCTTCGGGCGTCATGTTATCAAGCATTATTACGTCGGCCCCCGCTTTTGCCGCTTTTATTGCATCCTCCAGACTTTCAACTTCAACCTCCACCACTTTGTATACGCTGAATTCCTTGGCCCTTCTTATTGCTTCTTCTAGGGGAACTAGGGCAAGGTGATTATCCTTGATAAGTATTGCATCGCTCAGGGAAAATCTGTGAGGTTCCCCTCCTCCAATCATGATGGCCTTCTTATCTAGAAGCCTCAACAAACTTTTCCTAGTTCCCGCTATCTTTACTTTTGGATTTACTTCTCTAACAATGTCAACTAGTCTCCTAGTTTCTGTGGCAATTCCGCTCATTCTTCCTATTATGTTGAGGGCGGTTCTCTCTACTAGCAGAATAGCCCTGGCGTTTCCTTTAACTTCCATTATTACATCTCCCTTCTTGACGAATTCGCCGTCTTGCTTTTTTACATTGACTTCAACTCCAAAGTACTCGAAGAGCTTTCTGGCTTCATCAACTCCCGCTATGATCCCCTCTTGCTTCGCTATTATTACCCCTTTAGCACTCATCTCCCTGGGAATAACTGCCTCACTAGTTATATCTCCGTAAGGAGCATCTTCCTCAACAAATTTTAAGAGGTATGAAATTGGAATCTCCATAGAAACACCTCAACTCATCTCAAGCATTCTTTCAATGGCTTTTCTTGCCTTTTCGGCTATCTCCTCTGGAACGGTGACTTCATATTTCATATCCCTTAGGGATTCATACACATGTTGCAGTGTTATGGCCTTCATTCCAACGCACACTGCATCCTCTTTGGCTGGATAAAACTTCTTGTTTGGATAGAGCTTGCTCAGCCTATACACCATTTCCCTCTCTGTGAAAACAACCCATTCGTCCCACTCACATGCTCTTCTTATCATTCCCCCCGTTGAGACTATTATATCAGCATGCTCTTGGACTTCTGGATTGCATTCGGGGTGAACCATAAGCTTTGCATTGGGATGGAGCTTTTTGGCTCTCTCGACATCTTCAATTGTGAACTTCTTGTGGACGTAGCAGTGTCCTTCCGGTGGGATGGGGATTATGGTTTTCCCAGTGACCTTAGCCACATAGTGAGCTAAATTCTTGTCCGGACCAAAGATAATTACGTCAGAATCGAGCTTTCTAATGATATCAACTGCATTTGCTGAGGTTACGGTGACGTCTGCATAGGCCTTGGTCTCAGCTGTACTGTTCACGTAGAGGACTACTGGGGCATTTGGATACTTTTTCTTAGCTTCGAGTATATGCTTAACTTTAAGCATGTTGGCCATTGCACATGTAGCTCTCTTATTTGGGATGAGAACTATCTTATCCGGGTTTAATATTTTGGCAGTTTCCGCCATGAAGTCAACTCCAGCAAAAACTATTACATCTGCATCAACTTTTGTGGCCTTCCTCGCGAGCTCAAGACTGTCTCCAACGAAATCTGCTACATCCTGAACTTCAGGGAGCTGATAGTTATGGGCTAGGATTATCGCGTTTCTCTCTTTTTTCAACCTTTCAATCTCCTTCTTAAGCTCCTCAACCTTTTCCATAACAATCCCCAATGAAGATTAGGGAATTGTGCTTAATAACTTTTTTAGAGCATGCAATTTTCTACACGGAAAATACTCGGCCTTCTAAATTCCTCTCTTGAATAGGGATAGTCTTCTCTGTAATGAGCTCCTCTACTTTCTTCTCTCGCTAAGGCACACTTTAAGACAGCTTCTGCCAGAATCTTTACTCTTGGATCGGCCTCAACCTTTTCTAATTTTTTGAGACCAAGCCTTAAGGATTCCTCTCTTCTTATTATCCCTGCATGGTTCCACATTATGTCTCTAACTTCATCAACGTTTCCCGGCTCATATCCGTGGTACTTGGCTTCTTTCCTTTCTCCCCTGGGTTTCTCTCTAATAACTGTTCTTGAGACCTCTATTCCCGAAACTATGCACTCTAGAAGTGAATTACTAGCCAGTCTATTCGCTCCATGGAATCCATTACATGCTGCCTCTCCTATGGCGTACAATCCCTTGATGGGTGTTCTGTAGAATATATCTACACTTATCCCGCCAATCGTATAGTGGGCCACGGGAGTTACGGGGATTAAGTCTCTTTTTGGATTTATTCCTTCTCTTCTGAGGAAGGAGTATATGTATGGGAATCTCCTCTTAAAGTCTTCAATTCCAGTGGCATCTAGGAAAACCCCTTTACCTTCGAGCATCTTTCTGTATATCTCCCTAGCAACAACGTCTCTCGTCTCTAGCTCGTTTACGAACCTTTCGCCTTCTCCAGTTACAAGCTTTGCTCCAGCTCCCCTCACAGCCTCACTTATTAGGTAAGTTCTCTTTCCGATGAAACCTGTTGGGTGAAATTGGATGAATTCAATGTCCCTCAACGGAACTCCCTTTAGTGCTAAATCTCCTATTGGAATTCCTAAGTTCCAAGGGTTGCCAGCGGTGAATTTGTATAAGCCAGAAAATCCTCCTGAAGCTATTATTACCGCATCAAAATAAAGTAGCTCTCCCTCAACAAAAACTCCAACAATCTTTTTGTTATGAATTGCTACTTCCTCAGCAAATTTTCTTATGAAATTCACACCCATTTCTTTTGCGTGCTTTTCTAATACGGGGATTATGTACTTTCCAGTTTCGTTTTTAATCGTGAATATTCTAGGAAAAGAATGGCCCCCTTCAAGCTCTCTGCTAGTGAACTCGATTCCCAGGGAAGTAAGAAAGTGATAGGCTTCTGTTGACTTGGAGATTACATTCCATACAACGGTAACATCGTTTAGATATTTTCCCCCTCTTATGGTGTCTGTGACATGAGAAATAATTGAGTCTCCATCACTTATCGGAAACGCTATCCCCGCCTGGGCTAGATATGAATTTGATTCCTTGGGTTTTGGGCCAAATACTGTAACCTCAATTCCCTTTTTTGCCAATGACATTGCAGCGGTTAAACCTGCGAGGCCACTCCCAACTACTGCCACCTTCATTTTTCCTCTCCCTCTCAGAGAAAAAAGTGTAGAGGTATATGGGCTTTATCCAAGAAACCCTCTTAACTGGGCCAGCTTCATCACATCTCCTTCCCCTTTAAACACTATTTCTGCCTCCTCAATGTACTCAGGGATTTGCTCTGGTTTGAATTCCTTGACCCTTTCTGCTAGCTCTTTCAATCCTACCTTTTCAGCAACTTTTGGAGAGAAAAATCTCATGGCAAATTCTAAGTCTTCATATACGTTGATGTAGTATTCTGAAATTGTTTCGAGTTGGGAGTCTGTGAGTGAGTTTAATGCAAGAAGTTCTGGGGGGATTCCGATGGAGTAAAGGGCAGCAGTGAATGTGATTGCTCTGGGCAGAGTTATCCCGTTCACATTTCTTGAATATCCGAATAATCCTATGTGGAGCTTCCTCTTTCTTCTCCTGGGTATTCTCTTTGCTACGCTGTTTATGTATGGGGCTAGAATTCTAATCTGCTTTTGGTATTCTGCCTCATAGTTAACCAGAAATGGAGGAATTTCAACTGGAATTGGCAACTTTCTTTTTGTCGATTTAATTTTCTCTACCGCCTTAACGACGTCTTTGGTTGGGTAGTCATACTTGAAGGAGCTCTGGATTGTGAAGGTTTGGACACTTGGATATTCCTTTACTACTGCATCAACGTTATCTGGTCTCATTCCTCCTCTCAAGGGAGGACCACCAACTCCGATAATTGGGTATATTGGAATGCTGAGCTCCTCTTCTACCTTTAGAACTTCATATAGTGCCCTTTTAACGTAAGTGACTGCTGTAATTAGACCGTAGTTCATTGCGGGATCACTTCTAGCAAAAAAGACCCTCTGATACTCAATGTCATTCTTCCTATTTAGTATGTAAGCTTCTGTTATTTTTGCAGCTTTGATTAGAGCGGATTTCGTCTCAAACAGTGGGATTACATTAATTTTTTCTGGGAAGAAATCTCCGATCCACTCCCTTACTGTTATATCATAGATTTTCTCTCTGCTTATCCAAACTACTGCCTTCTTATAGAGCCAGTATACTCTCTCAATTTCCTCTACACTAGTTGTCATGGGAAGTATTACTTCGAATATTGGAGCTATGTTATCTCCATAGAATATCCTTGCATAATCCGCACTTCTTGCGATTCCTTGAAGGGTTTCGAGAAGTAACTTTGCTTCTTCTTTTTCTACACTTGGGTTTGGAACTCTTGGGGTCAGGCGAATATCCTTTCCAAGAATATTGTTCTTGAAAAATGTTGGGTATCTCTCGAGAAGTTTTTTAACAACGAATTCATCAACTTCTTTTCCTTCAAAGTCCCACATTTGTTCATCTGCTCCAAGGACACTGAAGGCATAGAATGCCTCCGTTATCTCATCTTCTCCCTCTAGTATGGGGGAGCTAGCGAAAAATGGTATTGAATAGTTGTCAGGATGTTGAGTACTCATTATTCTTGGTATCATAATGCCCTCCAAGATCGAGCTAATTAGTCATATTTAAAGATATTGGAAGAAGTTTTAAACAAAAGACGAAGAATTTAAGATTCTAGAAGTTAATGCTCCTGAAGAAAAGACAATTAGAAAAAGGGGAGAAAAGTTTGGGACATCAGTCTAGATCACTGCTGAAGTCCTCGCTTCCTCCTCCCTTCTCACCTTCTTTCTCCTTCTCTTTCTCGAGCTTGCTGGCAGCGATGACATCGTCGATTCTGAGGATCATTATTGCTGCCTCGCTAGCACTCTTGATAGCTTGCTTCTTGACTCTTAGTGGCTCGATGACTCCTCTCTCTAGCATGTCTGCTGGTTCGCCTTCGTATACATCGACACCGATGGTTGGTCCCTTCTCCTTGTGGGCAGCGATGACCTTAACGAGTGTCTCGATTGGGTCGAGACCAGCGTTCTCTGCTAGTGTCCTTGGAATGACCTTGAGAGCCTCTGCAAAGGCCTCAATTGCCAACTGCTCCTTGCCACCAACTTCCTTGGCGTACTCGTCGAGTCTAATGGCTAACTCGATTTCTGGTGCTCCACCGCCAGCTAGGATCTTTCCATCTTCAAGGATGTCCTTCACAACCTTTATTGCATCTTCTAGGGCTCTCTCGACCTCATCGACTACGTGCTCAGTTCCACCTCTGATGAGGATTGTCACAGCCTTGGGGTTCTGGCAGCCCTCGACGAATATCATGCTCTCTCCAGCAACCTTTCTCTCTTCTACTAGCTCAGCGTAACCGAGGTCCTCTGGTGTGAGGTCCCTAATGTTGGTTACGATCTTAGCTCCTGTGGCCTTGGCGAGCTTCTCCATGTCGCTCTTCTTGACTCTTCTGACGGCCATTATTCCGTATTTGGCTAGGTAGTGCTGTGCTAGATCGTCAATTCCCTTCTGGACGAATACTACGTTAGCTCCGACTTCCTTGATCTTCTCGACCATCTCTCTGAGCATTCTCTCCTCTTGCTCGAGGAAGGCCTGGAGTTGCTCTGGGCTGGTAATTCTTATCTCGGCATCAGTCTCGGTCTCCTTAACCTCAAGTGCATCGTTAATTAGTGCAATCTTAGCTTTCTCGACTCTCTTTGGCATTCCTGGGTGGACTACTTCCTTGTCAATAACTACACCTCTTATGAGCTGGGTGTCTCTGACGCTTCCACCCTCCTTCTTCTCGAGCTTGATGTTGTCGATGTCAACCTTGTACTTTCCGTCTTCCTTCTCTGCAACTAGCTTAACTGCCTCTACTGCAAGCTTGGCTAAGTACTCCCTCTCCTCCTCAGCGGCCTTACCGGTAATTGATGTCATTGCAGCCTTGAGGAGAATTTCCTCATCGTCGGGCTTGACTTCTTTGGCTATGTTCTCGAGGATCTCTTGAGCCTTTTGTGCTGCTAAGGTGTAACCTTTGATGATTATGCTTGGGTGAATGTTCTGGTCTAGTAATTCTTCAGCCTTTCTTAGGAGCTCACCTGCAATTACTACAGCGGTTGTTGTTCCATCACCGGCCTCCTTGTCCTGGGTCTTTGCGACCTCAACCATCATCTTAGCTGCTGGGTGCTGAATGTCCATCTCATCGAGAATTGTTGCACCGTCGTTTGTTATTACGATGTCTCCAAGGCTATCAACGAGCATCTTGTCCATTCCCTTTGGTCCGAGGGTTGTTCTTATTGTCTCTGCAACAATTCTAGCAGCAAGAATGTTCATTCTCTGGGCATCTCTACCAACGTATCTTTGGGTTCCTTCAGGCAAAATTAGAATGGGTTGGCCTGCTAACTGGGCCATTTTCCCACACCTCCTTTATTTATTGTTTTATATCTTTCTCAGGTTTTAGTTACCTGTTGTAGTTTCCACTTATAGGTTCCTTTGGATTGCTTATAAATTTTTCGGTCAATCCTTATATAGTATAAAGGTTGGAGAGGGAAGAGGTGTAAGTTTATGAGGAAAATTTCCTTGCTTGTGTTGGTCGTTGTTTCTAGCATTATCGTGGCAGGATGTATTGGAGGAGGCACATCAACGGCAGAAGTACCAAAAGAAGAACTTTATGCAAAGCTGGAAAATGCAACAACGCTTGGAGTTTTGTGGAACTTAGAGCTTTTAAACTCTACAACAAGAGAAGTTCTCGCAACTTCAAAGGGCAAGGCAGTAATATATCCTAATCTAGTCCTGTCTTATAGGGAAAGTGAAGGAGAAAATTGGATTTCAAAGTCTGTCATAACATGGGAAAACAATGAGGGTAGTTTGATTCTCGTAATGACGATAAATAACACAACTCAGAAGTATGAAGATTCTAAAGAATTCAACGTTACCATAGCTAGGAAAATGGCTTTTCCAGGGGGAGAAATTGAGCTTCTCTTACTTGATAACATGGAATTTAACTCTACAAAAGTGGAGACAAAGTGTGACGGGGAATGCGTGCTAAGGATAGTTAAAGAGGACAGCAAGGTTCTATACGACATCCAAGGTGTATGGAAGATTGAGTACATTGAAGGGAACGTTACCTTTGATTCAAACACGAAAGAAATTTCAAAGGTTGAAATTGTTATGGAGACTTCCCAGGGGTTCATTGAGAAGATTAAATATGAGTTTATCAAAAACAATCTCGATGAAGCTAAGGCTGAAATAGAAAGAATAAGGGAAGAGCTTAAGAATACTTCCTGACGATAACTTTCTTTACCCCCCTCTCTTCTAGCTTTTCTTTTATTAATTCGATTTCTCTGTCGGCCCAACAGTGGTTGTTGCACCACTCTTTATTCCTGGGATTTGTTATGGGAGGTCCCACTAAGGGATGTAGCACAACATAGAAATCTGTGTCTATCTTTTCTAGGCCTTCTTCGATCCATCTCATTATCTCTTGAATATCAAATCCCTTGCTTACGGGTATTCTAAGCTCTAGAGGTATGGAATTTTCGGAGACTATTTCTAAGCCCTTCAAAAATAGTTGCCAGAGCTTGAGGGAAACATTTTCTGGTAAGCCATAAAGTTCAGTTGGTGGAGCTTTTAGATCCGTGGCCACATGATCCACAAGGTCAATTATCTTCTCCAACGGTTTCACTAATGTTAGGTTTGAGTTAAGACTTACTGGAAGATACTCTCTAACCTCCCTGAGAAGTTCCTGAAACTCCCTCCACTGAATTAGTGGTTCTCCTCCCGTTACATGAAAGTAATCCACTAGGTATGAATTTTCCTCGACTTCTGCAATTAACTCCTCTTTCTCTAGTTTAAAGCATTCCATTCCCTGGGCTAACTTCCAGTTGTGGCAAAATGGACATCTAAGATTGCATCCGCAAAGCCAGAGGGTAAAGGTAACCTTCCCAGGAATGTCTACCATGCTTACTGCCTTCCATCCTCCGATAAGCATAGAGACACCTCAGGCTAAGTAGTGTTTCCTTCTCCAGAACTCTTTCTTCCTATATGGATTCCAGTTCTTCAATGGCCTATAATAGCCTATTATTCTACTCCATACCTCTACATCGTGGCTTCCACACTTGGGGCAACTCGTATATAATCCTGTGAAGGAGGATTTACACGAGTTGCAGACCGTTAAAGCTGGAGTGTAACTCCAGTATACTAGCTTGGTCTTCATTAGCTTTTTAGTTAGCTCAGCTAATGCCTCAGGATCTGGCTCTTCTCCCAGGAAGATATGCATCATTACCCCTCCCGTGAAGCTTCCTTGGACGATTTCCTCAATTCTAATCCTGTCTCCTAGTTCAAGTGGGCCGTAGTAGGGGGCTATGCTAGTTGAGTAGATAGGATTCTCGGGGTCATCTAGGTATTCCTTTAACTCTGGAAAGTCCTTCATATCTTTGAGAGCTAACTTAGCTGCTGCGCTTTCCCCAGGAACTTCTTCAACATTCCATGGAACTCTTGTAGCTTTCATCCATTCTCTGGCCTTTTCTGTAGCAAACTCCACCATTCTCTTCATTAACCTTGCAGCCTCGATCCAATCCCTTCTATTTCCTTCTTTCCACAACTCTGGGGAGTTTAGGTATAATGCGGCAGCTTCTGGAAGTCCCAGGATTCCGATGGTGTTGAAGTGGCTTGATGGAAATTCCTCTAAGTAGTCCCTTATCATGCTGTACATGTGGGGATACATGGAGAGCAACTTAACATACCTGTTTCTGAACCATTCGGTTGTTATCCTAACTATCTCGAGGGTCTTTTCGTATTCTTCCCAGAACTCATCTTCATCTCTGCTTTTGAGGGCAATCCTGGGAAGGTTAACTGTTGTAACGTTTACAGAACCAGTAACATCGGGCATTGCCCATAATCCACCAAATCTTTGCCTTTCGAGCTTCTCTACATCTTCATCTAGCGAGAATGTATATGTGAATTCTCTCTTATCTATGTTTAACCTACAGCACATTGCATAGCTTGCATCTGGATCAACAACGTTGGTGTTCAACCAGTAGAAGCTTCCTCGTTTAGCAGCTGTGGTAAAGATAGCTTCAAAAACTTCGGGGTCATTCCAAATCATATCCGCGGTTACCATAAGGGTGGGGATTGGAAACGTGAAAGGCTGTCCTAGGGCATCTCCTTCTCTGAGAACCTCGGTAAGAGCCAATATGAACATCTTAGCCTCTCTCTCATATTCACCTAGAGGAGCTACTTCTTCTCCATTGTATATTGCGTAATCTCCTTCAAGCATTTTCTTTGGAGCATCGAGAGTTACCGTAAAGTTCGTAAAGGGGGTCTGAAGGCCAATTCTTGTTGGGTAATTTAGGTTATAGACTAACCTTTGAATATTTTGCTTTACTTTTCTTAGATCTAGATTTTCCTTCCTTATGAATGGTCCAGCATACCATTCAACGCTTGAGAAAGCCTGTGCACCAGAGAAGTAGTGTTGTAGGGTTATTAGGTAGTTTGCAATGTGATCAACGAAGGTGTCGAAGTGTTTAGCTGGTCTAGAAGTTATTGTTGGCGTCCTCAACCCTCTCTTTAGTAATCTAGCAATGCTGTGCCCTGTACAATAAGGTATGTAGAGACTGTAGGGGAGCTTGTGGATGTAAATATCTCCTGAGAAGTGAGCCCTTAATCCGACCTCTGGAATTAAGCTTAAGCTACTTTTTAGTGCTTCTTCCATTACATAGGCAAAGAATCCACTAGGTCCTGGGTATCTATTTGCGTTCTCCAGAACGTCAAGACTTCCCCACCTTGCATACTCGTGGATGATGTCCACCTTTTCCATGCTTTCACCCCTTTGGATATTTTGTCCAATCATACCCTGGGAAATATGTAGCTTTTATGGGTTGTGGAAAGAAAATTAGCATTTGGCTAAAATATCCATAAATGACTCTAGTAAATTGGTGAAGAGTTTAACTACCTAGCTGGCATTTAGACAATTAATGTTGCACCATCAATGCATGATAAAGAAACAAGGAAAGAAGGATATTTGAAAAAATGTCAATTAAATTATGGCCTTTTCTGAATTCTTGTCAAATATATGAATCTTGTCTAGATCTATTAGCACAGATACCTCTTTTCCTATCTCCAAAGGAATATGGCCAGGAAGCTTAACTTTTATAATTGACTCCTCGAACCTAACGTGCACTATTGTATCTGTTCCCAGTGCCTCAACGAAATCCACAACTCCCTTTATCTTTGCAGTTCTTCTCATGTGGGCAAGTTCGCTTATCCCTTCAATTACCATATGTTCGGGACGTATTCCAAAGAGAACGGTTTTCCCTATATAGTTCCTCAATGCTTCCATTATGTCATCTGGGAGCTCTATCTTAAATCCTTCTCCTTCCAGGTATCCTTCGCCTACTGAAACTTCTAAAATATTCATTTCTGGAGCTCCTATAAAGGTGGCTACAAAGACGGAGTTGGGGTTTAAGTAAACTTCAGTAGGCGAGCCAACTTGGAGTAACTTTCCTCTGTTCATTACTGCAATTCTATCTCCCATAGTCATTGCCTCAACTTGGTCGTGGGTTACGTAGATTGTAGTGACCTTAAGCTTCTGTTGCAACTTCTTTATCTCAGCCCTCATAGCGACTCTTAATTTAGCATCCAAGTTGCTTAACGGCTCATCCATAAGCAATACATCTGGCTCTACAACTATGGCCCTGGCAACTGCGACTCTCTGCCTCTGTCCTCCAGAGAGCTGTGCTGGATATCTGTCAAGTAATTCTTCAATTTGCAGGAGCTCTGCAGCCCACTTGACTCTCCTCTCTATCTCATCTTTTGGATACTTCTTGATCTTAAGCGGAAAGGCTATGTTCTCATAAACTGTCATGTGAGGCCACACGGCATAGCTCTGGAAAACCATGCTTACATTTCTATCTTTTGGAGGGAGGTATGTGACGTCTCTATCCCCGAAGTATATTTTCCCAGACGTTGGTTCTTCAAGCCCTGCAATCATTCTCAAAGTTGTCGTCTTTCCACATCCTGAGGGGCCCAATAACACTAGGAATTCTCCATCCTTAATCGTGAGATTTAAGCTATTAACTGCGGTAAAATCTCCAAACTTTTTTGTGAGATTCTCTAACCTTACCTCAACCATCTTTATCACCTCAGTGTTATTCCCCACATGGTTATCAGGTACTTCCTAGCGAAGAATATGAACAACATTGCTGGTAGAACCATTATAAAGGCGGCCGCGAACTTGTAGTAGGCAGGAGCTGCACCTCCTGCTGCGCCCGCAACTATGGAGAGGGTTTGAGCAGGTAGGGTTCTGTTTTTGAGGGTTAATACTGAAGCAACAAATACCTCATTCCAGCTCATTACAAAGGTGAACATTGCAGCCGCGGCTAACCCAGGAAGAGCTAGAGGTAGAGTTATCGCTTTAAATGCCCCAAATCTAGTTAGGCCAAAGACCATCGCAGCCTCTTCCAGCTCTTTATCAACACTGGCGAATATGCTTGAAGTTATCAATACTACAAAGGGTAATGCCATAGCAGTATGAGCTAACGCAACACCCAGGAGTGTATCAACTAGATGTAATTTTATGTAGAGGACAACCAATGGAATCGCCATTATTGGAATTGGAAACATTCTCAGTGCTATTATGGAAAGCTTTATTGTGTCCTTACCTTTAAATACGTACCTTGCAATAGCATATCCCGCTGGAACTCCCAGCAAAAACGAGATTGCTATTGTTAGTAAAGCTACAATTACACTATTCTTGATTCCATCCCAGGCCCCAAGTGTAAAGAGGATTATCTTTACCCACTCCGAAGTAAAGCTGGTGGGTATTACCTTGTTTGGGTCATAGTAATCTGTCTTTGTTGAGAACGCGTAGAGGGCTGAAACAATGAGGGGAATTATTATCCAGGCAACGACGGTAAAGATGAACGCATAAAATAGGACTTTTTTAAGCATAAAAAGTGTTTTCTCGTTCATGTTCTCACCTCCAGATATTCAGCTTTCAGGAACTTAATGTACAATGCTCCGAGGAGTATTGATAATGCAGCTATTGTTAAGGCGTATATTGAGGCCACTCCATAATCCTTTATCTCCACCAATTGATAGAATCCCTCTCCGGCCAACACTGGGATGTCTCTTCCCGCTAATATCCAGACAATACCGAAGACCTGCATGGCGAAGAGCGTTCTAATAATGAGGGCGCTTTGAATGCTGGGCTTTAGCATTGGAATTACTATTTTCCTAAGTCTTGTCCAGTAGCCAGCTCCAAAAACTTCAGCAGCCTCTAGATACTCCTTACTTATCATTTGAAGTCCTGCAACCAAAATTACGAAGACTATGGCAGTAGCTCTCCAAACTTCTGCAATAACTATGGCTAGGAATTCCATCATCCTATATTCATACCCGAAGAAGTGAATTGGTTCTGAAATTAATCCCAGGTTCAAGAGAAGCTTATTTAAAAATCCATAATCGGCAAGCATTGTATACCAAATCAAGCCAGCGGCTACATCACTTATCGTTAAAGGTATAACTAGGGCGTATATAGCGAAATCTCTTCCTTTAAATGACCCATTAACGGCCAAAGCCAGTATCAATGCGAGGATAAGTTGGAGGGGAACTATGGTTATAGCCAGTAGAATTGTATATTTTAGCGCCTGCCAAAACATTGGATCAGAAGTGGCTCTCCTAACTGTATCCAATGAAAACGCGCCATTCTTAGTGAAAGCTAGGTAAAGGGCTTGAATCAGAGGATAGCCAATGAAAAACGCTAGGTAAGCCACGGCCGGTAAAATTAAAAGGTAGGGAATATGAGAACTTCTTATTTTCATTGCCCATCACCTAAAAAGAAAGAAAAAAGGGAATAAAATCAAGGCTCTGGAACTCCTACCTCTTCAAAGAGTTTGTGAAGCTTTGGACCCAACTCTTTCAGCACACTCTCTGGATCCTCTCCGTTGAGTACTATTCTAGTGAAGGCATCTCTGTAAATTGCGCTGAACTCTCCACCCTTCTCTCCCAGGTTGGGGATCATGACGATTAAGGCATCGCTTGTTGAGGACTGGGCAGTAACTCCGTTAACTAAAATCTTTAGTGGGCCCTCAGGAACTGCATTGCTTGCCTCCTTAACTGTTGGGAAGAATCCTACCTTCTCCATTACTTTAACCTGGGTTTCTGGCCTTGTTAAGTATTCAATCAACTTCCATGCTTCTTCCTGGTGTGGAGCATTCTTGGGTATGGCAAGTCCGGCTAGAACAACAATGAATCCTCTTCCCTTTGGCCCCCTGGGAACTGGGACTACAACGAATTGATCGGGCTTTGTGGTTATTGCATTCTTTATTCTAGCTGTGTGATCCCATGCAATCAAAACATCCCCTTGCAGTAGAGGATCTGCCATGGCATCCCACGTTGTTGAGGCTGGGTTAGTGTACTCCCAGAGGTCTTTGAAGTAATCCCACATCTCTAGGGCCTCAGGGCTATCGAATTTCTTTGTCTCATACCCAGTAAAGCTTGGGTATAGGTAGCCGTGGATGAACCTATGGAGTAGTCCCTTTGGACCAGCGGGTAATCCAAAGGCCTTCTTTCCAGTCTGCTTGTATATATTCTCAAGCCACTCTAGGAGGGCATCGTAAGTCCACTTCTCCGTCCCCTTCATTACATCTTCCTGAGTTAGGCCTTCAGGCAGGTACTTGAATGCTTCCTTATTGACCACCATTACGTAGGTAGCACTCATCCATGGAACGTAGAATACTTTTCCATTTTGATCTGTGGCGTATTGTAGGTAGCTCTCAATAAATGTTCTTCCTTGCAGTTCCTTTATCTTTCCGGAAAGATCAGTTAGCCATCCTTTGGAGTTGAAGTAATCCAATCCCCCGTGAAGGTCTGCAACCACATCTAGGGTTACTTCTCCAGAGCTCATCTCAGCCTCAAGTCTAGTTGAGAGGTCAGCATAGCTTAGTGGAACAAACTCTACGTCAATCCCTGTCTCCTCCTTGAATGGAGGAATTAGCTCGTTTAAAACAAACGCTCTCTCTTCTGGTGGGTTGAGCTGGGTAGAAGCCCAGACTATCTTTGCACCTCCCCCTCCAATGCATCCACTGGCAAACACTGCTATCCCTAGAAGTACAATTAATAGCATGCTAATTTTCTTGTTCATCTTAGCTCACCATATTACATTAACTATACTAACCTTTATTTATTTTTCCCTTTTTGGCCTTTAATTGATCAATGGGAAATTAACAATCCAAATTTTGGTAAATATAGACATGATTTAGTTTTAATTTACCTCAAACAATAAAGGTTTTAACATGTTTAAATTTTTCAACATCTAGGTGAGAGAAATGGTTGAAGAAAAAATCAAAGAAGCAATAAAAAACAGGGATTGTGAAACAATACTTGAGTTGCTGGACGAGTATTTAGAGCAGATAGAGGATGAGGAAAAGCTTAGAGAGGCTTTAAAGGAGATTGGAGAAGCGGCAGTTGAGTGTGAAGACTTCGACATTATTCACGAAATTTCTCACTTATACGAGCATTTAGGAGAGCCTGAAAAAGGAATTGAGCTCTATAAGAAAATTGTTGAGAGAAGGAAAGGAGATAAGGAAAAATATGCTGAAGCTCTATACTATTTAGCTGAAGAGTATGAGCACATGGGAATGCCTGAAGAGGCTTTGAAAATTTATCAGGAGCTCTTAGAAATTGAAAAAGAGTTGGGAAATGAGAGGGAGATAGCTTTAACTTTGGCTAACATAGCTGTCGTTAAAGATGAGCTTGGAGAGGCAGATGAGGCAATAAAATTAATGAGTGAGGCAAAAGATATTTTTGAGAAAATTAATGACACTAAGAATTACCACATAGCCCTAATAGACTTGGCCCACTTCTATTACGAGCTTGGGGAATATGAAAAGGCCATGCAGATAATAGAAGAAGTTCTTAGAAATCCCCTTGATGATGAAATAGAGGTTCACGGGAGACTTGTAGAGAGTGAAATTCACTCTGCATTGGAAAATTACAAAAAGGCAGCTCTCTCCCTTAGAAATGCCCTCTTAAGATCTGGAGATGATGAATATCTCTTTGAAACGGCATTTGAGGCAGTTCTAGAATTCATTGAAGAGCTGTACAATGAAGAGAAGTATGCGGAGTTAAAAGAGGTAGCTTCGCTCTTTGCAGAGCTGTTCGAAGATGATACAAAATTCTTCTTCCAGGCGATAGAGAAGCTTGCAGAATGGAAGCTTGGAAAAGAGGAAGCTAAAAAGGAATTTGAAGAGCTTTACAATAAAATTGAAAATGAAGAAATGAAGGAATTTTTAGATGAACTAAAGAAGCCAAAGGTCAATTTGTCACTTTAAATTCTTGAGACAGTTTCAACTTCTGCACTTTCTACCTCTTCTACTTCTTGGAACTTTTCTGCTATTTCGTCGAAGGAGTACCCTTCCTCGTCCCTTCCAAGAACGTAGAACTTCAGTGCTACTAGTCCAAAGGCTATGGGTTCTCTTTCAACCTTTGCAAGTCCATACTTCTCTGGAATTAGTGCCTTCAACTTTTCCTCAAGCTCATCCAAGTTCACTTCGGGATCTGTTGGCATCACTCTAATTACACCAACCAAATTAAAGTCGCCCATTCAGGGTCCCTCCCATCCGCAATTGGGGCACTTATAGGGCTTTGCTAAAACCCTACAGCTTTCACATCTCCATATTACTGCCTCACCGCAGTTTGGACAGATAAAGTGAGTAGCGTGCTCCCTGGGTGTTATCTCCCTTCCACATGAGGTACATACTGGTATCTCAAACTTCATCTCAACCATTCCCTACACCTCCAGAAGTAGAGGTTTTTTCTCTAACTGCTAATCGGGTTAGGGATGTTATTTATAAAACTTTTCCTATATTTAGATGGGCGAGCAAGAGATGGAAGTCAAGGGATTCATAGAGATAATGAGACCTCATAATTGTATCCTTGCCGGAATAGTTGGAATTTTGGGAGCATTGGTGGCCTATGAAGGAATTCCAGACATTAAAACCCTCACATTAATTTTTTGGGTGGTTTACTTTGGATGTTCTGGAGGGAACACCGCCAATGATTACTTTGATTATGAAATTGACAAAATAAACAGGCCGAACAGGCCTCTTCCCAGGGGTGCCATGTCCAGGAGAGCAGCTCTGTACTATGCCCTTCTTCAATATGCTATTGGAAGTATACTCGCTTATTTCCTAAATATAAGGGCTTTTGTCTTTGCCACAATTGCGTACTTCCTGACGTTCTTATATGGATGGAAGCTCAAACCTCTCCCCCTCGTTGGGAACATAACAGTAGCAGCCTTAACGGCGGCAACTCCAATATATGGGGCAATTGGAGTGGGTAGAATAGGATTAGCTGGGTATTTGGCAATTTGTGCGTTCCTAGTTAACGTTTCAAGGGAAATAATGAAGGATATTGAAGATATTGAGGGAGACAAAGCTTTAGGAGCGAGAACCCTTCCCATAATAATAGGAGAGAAGAAAGCTGCAATAATAGCAGCGATTTTTGGATTTCTTACAGTAATAGCTTCTTTCCTTCCAGTAAAGGTAGGAATAGGTCTTGGGTATGCTCCCATAATAATTGTGGACATTATTATTATAAAAGCAAGCATTGATGTTCTTAGAGATCCAAAAGCGGCCAGCAAAGGTCAAAAATTATTGAAAATTGCAACTTTCGTAGCAGTTATAAGCTTCTTAGCGGGAGCTCTTACTAAGGGGGTGTGAGTTGTGAAAATAAATGACATCATTAGAGAAAACATTGAGAAGGATGGGCTTTGGCTTGTGATAACTTTTAAGACTCCTTATGGGCCAAGAGATACTTTGGAAATATTAGAGAGAGCTATTAGGGAGAGCGGATGGGATGTAACCTTTAGTGCAAACTGGTGGACTGCAGATATTCCCTACGGGCTTGCGAGAGTGGATGCTAAGAAAAATGGAAAGGAAAAAATAGTGTTGGGGAAGTGGGTGTTGGGAAAGAGTTGCAAAATAATTAAGGTGGAAAATTTAGACTTGGAAAAAGGAAAAGAAGAGTTCTTCAGGATGGTGGATAGCATAGCGTCAACTTTAATCCACGACCCTGTTATAAGGACTATGAGAGAGCAGTATTGAGCATTCTCCTCTTAACTACTTCCAATGCTCTCTTTGCATCTTCCTTGAACTCTGGGTATCCAAGTTTCTCCATTGTTTCTGGTAGTGGAACGCCCAACTCTTCATCCCATCCCCTTAGCCTGTAGAACTCTCTCCTTGCCTCCAAGAAGTCGTTGTAATCAATGAATGCTGCGTTTCCCTTTGCTGGACCATCTTTTTCTGGCTCCCACCAGCGTGGTGGTATTGTATCATCTAATGGTGGTGTAATCCACTCGAGTGCATTGTAAATTCTTGCCATGCTCTCTACAGCCTGCGCAACTCTCCTTAGCTTCTCCACTGACCATTCTTCTCCAGTAGCTAGGGAATATAGCTTAGCCAAATCGTCAAGCGTGTACGGGACGAACTTGCACACACCTAGCATGTTTATAATGTACATGTAGTCTCTGTCCTCAATGAGCGATGGGACTAACTCCTTCGCTGGTCCATCGTTTGGCAATTGGTGAGGGCTTGGCCATCCCCTCAAGTGGGAAGCACCAATGTCAGCTGTAGCATAGCTTAACGCGTAGGTTCTCCTTCCCCTGGGATCCCAGGCAGGGGATTCCAATCCTTTAACATGAACAGCGAATTCGCATCCTCTTCCTAATCTTTCGCAGGCTCTCTTAACACCGTCAGCTAAAACTGCGCCTATTCCCTTTCTCTCCGCTATTAGGTGAATTAGCCTTTCCACTGCCTCTGCATCTCCAAATCCCTTTACTGGAAATCCAATTTCTTCCTCTGTAATGAGTCCTCTCTCAACCAGTTCTAAGAACCATGCAATGGTATTTCCAGTAGCTATGCTGTCGAGTCCATAGTTGTTAACCAGCCAAATGAAGTAAGAAACTGCTGGCAAGTCAAATACTCCCGTGGCAGCTCCGAGCATTCCCAAACTTTCATATTCGGGCTTAACTCTTATCTTCTTCCCTTTGTACTCAATTTCCATATACATGCTGCACTTTATGGGGCAGCTCTTTCCGTGGATATACCATTCAGGCTCTATCTCATATCTCTCGATTTCGAGGCCCGAAAGCTTCTTAGCCAGCTCTTCAGGAATGTGCGGTTTGGAGAAATTATAAGCTGAACCCATTCCAACTTCAGCTGCCCACAGGAGAGCAGTTGTAGTTCCGTATTTTCTAGTGTCAGCGTACTTTGGATCAGTAGAGAACTTTTTGTAAAACTCACTCCACAGTTGTTGGAACTCTTCAGTATGAGCGACTTTTGGTCTCTCCCCAGGCTCTACCACGATAGCTTTAACTCTCTTGCTTCCGAGCACTGCGCCGAGTCCTCCCCTTCCGCTGGCCCTCTCGGTGTCGTAAACAACATTTGCCATTCTACTCATCTTCTCTCCTGCTGGTCCTATCATTGCTATGCTAGCACTTGGATGATCTTTCCAGATTTCTTTTGCCACTTCATAAGTGCCCTTACCCCATAGGTGCTCAGCTGGGTTTATTTCAACTTTTCCGTCGTGAATGTATAGATAGACGGGCTCTTCAGATCTTCCCTCTATTATTAGGGCATCAAAATGCCCCTTGAGCTTTGGGCCAAAAGCATCTCCTCCACTGGAATCTGTGATAAGCCTAGTGGTTGGGCTCTTTGAGACTGCAATTACCTTGCTTCCCCCTGGGACTAGGCCTGTTAACCCTCCAGTTGCAAATACAAACTTATTTGCGGGGCTTAGGGGGTCTGTCCCAGGAGGAACTTCCTTGTAGATAATGTAATATCCAAGCCCTTTTCCACCTATAAACTTCCTGATTATCTCTTCTGGAAGGTCTTCATACTTAACTTTCCCAGTTGTGAGGTTAACCCTTGCAATTTTTCCCTTATACCCAAACATCACACACACCTCCTTGCCATCTCTCTATCCTCCTCTGAAAGCCTCCATCCCATAGCTCCAAAGTTTTCTTTGAGGTGTTCCTTGTTGCTTGCTTTTGGAATTGCTACAACATTTTCCTCCCAAATCAGGTAGTTTAAAGCCACTTGAGCAGCTGTTTTTCCGTATTTTTCTCCAATTTTAGCTAGACATTCATTCCTTGCAAGAGTTCCCTTTTCTAGAGGTGTGTACGCCATTAATGCTATTCCTTCACGCTTCATGTAGTCGAGAAGTCCTGTAGTTTCGGGCCAGCGGTCTTTCACTGAGTATTTAACTTGATTTGCTACAATCTCATACTTCCTCATGACCTCCTGGGAGCGCTGGAGAAGTTCCAGATTGAAGTTGCTAACTCCAATGTACCTTATCACTCCCTCATCTACGAGGTCTTCCAAAGCGTGAAGTGTCTCCTCTATCTTCTTGAAGTCATCAACGGGCCAGTGCAACAAATAAAGGTCAATATAAGTTCCTAACCTTTTAGCACTTGCTCTAGCAGCCTTCTTTGCTTCCTCATACCCAAAGTGAGTTGGCCAGACCTTGCTCACTATGAAGATGTCCTCACGTTCGAATTCTTTAATGGCCTCTCCAACTATTTCCTCAGCATGACCAGCTCCATAGAATTCCGCTGTGTCGATTAAATTCATTCCTAATTCAAGTCCATATCTTATTGCTTCTATGCTTTCCTTATCCCTAGAATAGTCTGGGGTCTCTCTCCCTCCTATTCCCCATGTTCCCATTCCAATTGCCGTTACCTTATCATCTCCTATACGCTTAAGGTCGTTGAATGCATTTACCCTTTTCATAATTTCACACCAAAATAGTTTTGATATACACCTTAATTAAGGTTTCTACCAAAACGCTAAGTTAAGAAACGAAAAGGTAATTTCAGTAGAAAGAGAAATAAGAAAGATCAGGCGCCGAACTTCTCAGTCCTATTCATTAAATCCATCATAATTGGGACTATGTCGTGCCCTCTTATCCTTCCAAGGCCTCCGCGCATTGCCTCTCTTTCGCCGAACTTCTCCGTGTAATCTGCCCTAACTCCTCCTCCAGCTATCAAAAGTGGAACTGGATCCCCACTGTGGTTCATAACTTCACATGGAGTTGAGTGGTCTCCAGTTATTGCTATGACTACATCCTCCAGATCAACGTGATCCACTATGTATTTAATCATCCTATCGGCTCTTTCTATTAGCTCTGCCTTTAGCTTTGGATTGTTGTCGTGGCCAGCTGCATCTGTTGGCTTGAAGTGTATGAAGACAAAGTCGTAATCCTTCAGCAATTCAACTGCCTTTCTAGCCTTGGCCATCTCATCGGTATTGTACTCTCCAGTAGCTCCTTTTGGAGTATAAACGTCAAATCCAATGGCCTTTGCAACTCCCTTTACCAAAGCTACTGCAACTACTGCGGCGGCCTTAACCTTCCACTGCTCCGTGAATTTCATTGGGATGTTTGGATAAGTACCCGCCCCTCTAATTAAGAGGTAATTTGCCACTGGTTTCCCTTCTTTTCTGCGCTTCTCATTTATTGGATGCTTATCAAGGACTTCATGGGCTTTTTTGACAAACTCTTCCAGGATTTCGGCAACCTTCTTGCTCGCTTCATCTTCCCAGGTGAAGGGGTGGGGTGGTTTTCCTGCCTCATGAGGATCGTTCTCTCCAACTTTGTATCCCTCTGCCATTCCTTTCAAAACCAGAACAGCTCTGTGTCCAGTTGCGCCTTTGAATATGAAGTCTACTGGAATATCTACATTCTCCTGTATTGCCTTTGCTAGTTCATGAGCCTCCTCAGTGCTAATCCTTCCGGCTCTTCTATCTGTTATCACTCCATTCTCCAAAGTTGCAAAATTTACTCTGAATGCTAGATCGTCCTCGTCTAACTCCAAACCAACACCAAGAGCCTCAAAATATCCTCTCCCCCTGTAACTCTTATAGGGATCATATCCGAAGATGCTTAGGTGGGCAGTATCACTTCCTGCTGGTTGGCCAGGTTTTATTGGATCTTGTTGCCCAAGAATCCCTATTTTGGCAAGGTAATCCATGGTGGGTGTATTTGCATACTCTAAAGGAGTTTTGCCTCCGAGCTCTTTTATGGGTCTATCTCCAAGGCCATCCAAAATAATAAGCACTCCTTTTCTCTGCTTCATTTTTAATCACCTACAGTGAGTGGAAGAAGGAAAATATAAGCTTTAAGTTCAATCTTCAACTTTCTTCTTGACAATCTCTCCAGGTCTTAAAATCGAGATCAACGCTTTGTTTTTTAACACATTGACAAAAACTATCACATCGGGGTTCTCTAAATCAACTGGGTTTTCAGTTATCTTTTTTATTATGCTTCCCAACTTTCTCTCAAGCTCCTTTTCCCCAACTTTCGCTCCCCTAACTTTAGCTCTAACTGCAAACTTCCCCCTGGGAATAGTTTTGGCAATTTCTTCGATCTTATTTTCAAGTTCCTCAAGAGGGACTACATAATCGATGGGGATAAAGCGTTGAAGGGCGAAAGTTTCAAACGTCTTTATTCTCTCTATTGCCTCCTGCTTTCCTAGCGGGGTCTCTCCTATTAAAACTCCCCCCCACCTTGTTCTTTTCACCTTGGCATTCAACGCCCACTCGAGCTCGAGCATTGCATCTCCTTCTCTCCCAGGGGGGCATGTGGCGAGGAATTTCATTTCTTAATCCCCTCGAACATTCCCAGGAGGTAGAAGAGGAGCTTTGCCCCAGTTAAGGCTGTTACATTGCCCAGCTTTTCTCCTCCAACTTCCATTATATCTATCCCAATGACTTCCCTGCTCTCTGATAACCATTCTAAAGCTTCCACAACGTCCCAGAATCTTAATCCTCCAGGCTCTGGGGTTCCAGTTTCAGGAACTAGAGATGCATCGAAGGTATCTATGTCAATTGAAAGGTATATGGGCTCTGGTAGAGTGCTAACAATATCTACAAACGCTTCAAAGCTGTAGTCTCTTGCATGAATCCACTCTATTCCGTTTTTCCGTGCAAAATCCACCTCCTCCTTAGTCCCACTCCTCACTCCAAATATTGCCACTTCTACTCTCAACTCATTTATTCTTCTAGCAACACAAGCATGGTTGAACTTTGAACCCCCGTAGCTGTCTCTTAAGTCCAAATGCGCATCAAAGACTACATAACTCTTAGGTTTGAGGACTCTTACTGGGGCTAGCGTCATAGAATGCTCTCCACCTAGGAATATTGGCAAAGCTTTGGGATTTATTTCTCTCAACTCTCTCACAGTTTCCTCAGCGACCTTTAGTGCCTCTTCTATACTCACAGGTAGTGCTACATCTCCAGCGTCAGCTATCTTAGCTTCGGCTAAATCAACGTCATAATCCAAAATGTAGCTCTCAAAATTTAGAGTAGCTTGCCTTATTAAAACTGGACCAAACCTTGCACCTGGCTTATAGCTTGTAGTCCCATCATAGGGAAGGCCCAGAATCACGTAGTCGGCATCTTTTATGTTGACTAGTGGCAGTTCCATATCAAATGATTTGTAGGTATGTAACAGCATGTCATCACCAAAAAGACGAGCTAGAGAAGAGTTTAAGAATTTTATCAAAAGAAAAGAAAAGTCAAATGAGACCTTCTGCCTTAGCAGCTTCCTCTGGATCTTCATTTCTGTGGATTACCCTAATGAGGGCCTTAATCATTGGTTCTGGGTTTTCTCTTTGGAATATATTTCTTCCAACAACTGCTCCAGCTCCTCCAGCTTCAATAACTTCCCAGACAACCTTTAGGAAGTCAACAGGATTTTCGGTCTTAGCTCCACCACTTAAAAGAACTGGAACACCAGCGGCAGCTTCTACGACTTTTGCAAACGTCTCCTTTGATCCTGTCCAATAGGTCTTTATCATATCTGCTCCACTTTCTGCAGCAGCTCTTGCTCCATACATAACTACCCTGTAGTCTTCCTTCTTTCCGTACTTTTCGTCAATGTAGGGCCCTCTTGGGTATGCAAATTGGACTACTGGGTAACCAAGGTCGTGAGCATAGCTCACTATTTCTGCAAACTGTCTCATCATGACATCTTCTTGAGGAGAACCCCAGTAGACTGTTGCGGCGATTGCATCTGCACCAAGCTTTATTGCGTCATCAACAAAACTTAATTGACTCTGCAATAGTTGTTCTGGCTTGGGCCTCAGGTTTGTTTTGCTTGTGAGCTTTATCATTAATCCAACTTCTGGCTTAACCTCGTCACCAGCTATTCTCGCAAGTCCTGGGAGCATCATGACTCCATCGATTCCAGCTCTTACTACTTTCCTGATTATAACCCTTGGATTTACATGCTCCCAAACTGGCTCAAAGTCCGTAGGGCCGTGCTCAAAGCCGTGGTCCATGGCGAAGATTAAAGCTCTTCCATCTCTCCTAAAGAATCTTTTTAGCCTCCTCTTAATTCCAACATTTTGAGGGGCCTCCATACGTATCACCTACCGTGATTGAGCTCTATAACTTAAAAGCTTTTTCAAACTTTAAGGAGAATAGCTTATAACTTATTATCCCAGGGAAAGGTGGAGGGATGGGTATGGAAAGCCTACTTGAAAAAGTTCTCAAGGAATGGAAAGGGCATAAAGTAGCAGTTTCCGTTGGAGGGGATCACTCGTTTACTGGAACGTTAGAGGATTTTGATGAGGAGGTAATCCTTCTCAAGGATGTGGTTGATGTAATAGGAAATAGAGGAAAGCAGATGCTTATAGGGTTGGAGGATATAAACTGGATAATGCTACTAGAGTAGGGTGAGAAAATGAAGGCTATGGAGTTTGTTGGATACAAGAAGAGCGGGAAGACGACATGTGTGGAAAACGTTGCCAAAGTATTAAAAAAGGAAAAAGGGTACAGAGTTGCAATAGCCAAAAGCATGCACTCAAACTTTGACAAAGAGGAAACTGACACGTGGAAGTTCTCTAGAATAGCTGATTATGTGATAGTTCATGCCCAGGACATAGACGGTTTACTGTTCAAAGCTAAAGATGTAAATGCATTGTTTTCAATGGTTTCGGCGGACATTTTGCTCATAGAAGGATTCAAAAGTATAACACATGTTCCAAAAGTTATCTGCGCGAAAAGTGAAGAGGAAGTAAGGGAGTTAAATAATGGCCTTGCAATTGCAGTAAGTGGGGTAATTGCAAATAAAGGAATAAAGGAAATAGATGGGCTTCCAGTAATAAATGCAACAAAGGAACCAGAAAAATTGGCGGAACTAGTGGAGAAGAAGGGTTTCATGCTTCCAAATATAGATTGTGGACTGTGTGGATACAACTGTGCGGAAATGGCGAAGCTAATTGTCAAGGGAGAGAAGACAGTTAAGGATTGTGTCGTTTTGAGCTCAACTCCAAAAGTTACGATAAAAATTGATGGACAGGTTTTACCCCTAAAAGATTGGGTTCAAGAGCTTGTAGAGAAGACAATCAAGGGAATGCTTTCTGCCATGAAAGGTTACAGAGAGGGAAGAAAGATAGAAATTGTAATTAAAGAGTGAAGACTCAGTCCGTGGGCGTTTCTTCATCTATCCGTGGAGGTGCTTTCTCTTCATCGTCCCTCAATTAAGTCTTTACATGTCTCGCAAACCCATAGTTCTCTTCCTTCGTGATAAACCTTGTATAGTGCTCCATATTGACCGCAAACTTCACATATTCCATAAACTTCAGATTCCTCCTCCCTCTCTTCCTCTTCTTCCTCATGATTATGAGATGCTAGTGCAGCAAGAATATCAGCTGCAGTTACAAATCCAATAGGTTTTCCGAACTTGGTTACAAGGACTCTTCTCACCCCTTTCTCCGTCATTAATTCAATGACATCCTCGATATCGTAATCATACTCGATTTTTACTGGATTCTTTGTCATAATTTCTTCAACTTTGACTTCCTTGGGATTCTTTCCTTTGGCAACGACTTTGTCGAGAATATCTCTCTCAGTAACAACTCCAAGAATTTCATCTCCTTCCATCACAACAGCACTTCCGGCCTTGTTCCTAGAGAGAATTTTTGCAACCCTATCAACTGTATCCTTGGGTTGTACAACAATGGCTTTTCTTTTGACAACTTGTTCCACTAGTATCTTCTGAGCCATGATGATCCCTCCTATTCACTTAGTGATAGGTAAAGAAATTTAAAAAGATTATGTGAAGGGAGAGTGTGGTGAGAGGGTGAGGAAAAAAGGTCCTGTTATACTTGGAAGATTTTGGATTCATTGGTGCGAGAAGTGTAACGTTCCTCTAATTTCAGATAAATGTGACATTCATGGAAAGAAAGGTGTGTTCAAGATAACTCTAACCCCTCCAGGGGACGTTAGATTTGCATTTAAACGGGACATCGAGCTAATAGTGGAAGTTTTTAAGAAGCATTATGGGGTAGACATTTCGAAAATTTTGGAGGGAAAAGTTGTCCTTCTAAACAAGATACCAAGTGAAGATGATGCTTATGAAATTATCTTTGATGGGTTTATTTTTGGGAATATCATATTTGATCCAATAAAGCTGGAATGGAGGCCTAGCTTAAAGATTGAAGGTGCAAAACTTCTCTGGGAAAAGTTTGGAAAAAAGCTGAAAAAGTGGGTTATCATAGATAAGGGTGCTGTTGAACCTGTCAAAAAGGGAGCTAATGTTCTTCCAGTTGGGATATTGGAAGCTGAAGAGAGCATCAAGAGAAATGAGGAAGTAATAGTTGTCAGCGAAGATGGGGAAGTTGTGGGGGTAGGAATAGCAAAGAAGGATTACGCGGGATTAGTTTCGAAAGAGAGAGGAACTGGCATAAAAATGAAAAGAAAGGCCTGGGGAAGTGGAAAGAGAGTAAAGGATAGAAAGGCAAGCATTGAAGATGTTATACGCGCAAACAGGACGGCATTGGAAGAAAAAGTAGAAGAGGCTAAAGAGTTTATGAGGAAAACTCAAGAAAAATACAACTTGCCTATTGCCGTTGCATATTCTGGTGGAAAGGATAGCTTAGCTGTTCTAGGACTTGCATTGGAGACTTTTGAAAGGTTCACTGTCTTTTTCAACAATACAGGAATTGAGTTTCCTGAAACATTAGAGAATGTGGAGGAAATTAGAAGAGAGTTGGAGCCTAAGGGAATAAATTTTGTAATTGCAGATGCAAAAGATGCTTTTTGGAGGGCAATAAACGTATTTTCTCCCCCTGGGATGGATTATAGGTGGTGCTGTAAAGTTACTAAGCTTGGCCCAATAACTTTGGCTATAGATAAGCACTTTCCCCAGGGAGTTCTTATGTTTGTGGGTCAGAGAAAGTTTGAAAGCTTTAAGAGATACAAGCAGGGAAGGGTGTGGAGAAATATATGGGTGCCGAACGAAATTGGTGCAGCCCCAATTTTCCATTGGACTGCACTTGAGGTTTGGCTTTACATATTTTCCAGAAAATTAAAGTATAATAAGCTGTACGAGAGGGGGATTGATAGAATAGGATGCTTCCTTTGTCCAAGTCAATCTTTGGCTGAAATAGAGAGATTAAAGAAAGAAAAACCAGAGTTATGGGAAAAATGGTATACGGAGTTGGAAAAGTGGAGAAAGAGACTCAATCTTCCTGAAGAGTGGATTAAATATGGATTCTGGAGATGGAGAAGAATTGGGAAGAGGGAGAAAGTGATAGCAAGAGAATTGGGGATTTACATTCCAGAAGAAAGAGGATGGAATGCCATTAAGTACACAATAGAGGAGAAAAATGGAGAATTCAAAGTTAAGATATCCACTAAAGTAAATTTAAAGAGGATTAAGGAGGTTGCTCCTATACTTGGCCCAGTAGAAGAAGAAAAAAGCGTCCTTAGAGCTGGGGATGTTATCTTCGATGCTGATCGGAACTTAATTCTCGCCCCTACTCTGGATGAGGCATACCTTTCCTATTTTCTCATAAGGAGAGCTTATGAATGTGTTGGATGTGGAGTTTGTGTAACAAAATGTCCCAAAAGGGCAATAGAGATAGATGAGAAGAGGAAGAAGATAATCGTTAATCCTGAAAAGTGCATTCACTGTAGAGAGTGCATGGAGGTCTGTCCTCTTGTAGTTATTAAGGGAATTGAGGAGGGTAGTCAGCTTTAGATGACTGTCAACATTGTTTTTAAGTAAATTAGCATTTTGATTATTTTCTTCGTTTTTAATTATCTTTTTTGCATAATTTTCAAAAATTCATGCATAAATGACATAAAGGATTTTTGAGAGATGACAAAACGGTGAAAAACATGAATGCTGTTGAGATAATATCCAGAGAAATATCTCCAACATTAGACATTCAGACAAAAATCCTTGAATATATGACGGATTTCTTCGTTAAAGAAGGCTTTAAGTGGCTCCTCCCAGTTATCATTAGTCCAATAACAGATCCTTTATGGCCAGATCCAGCAGGAGAAGGCATGGAGCCCGCGGAAGTGGAAATTTATGGTGTAAAGATGAGACTAACCCATAGCATGATCCTTCATAAACAGCTGGCAATAGCAATGGGGTTGAAAAAGATATTTGTCCTATCACCAAACATAAGATTGGAAAGCAGGCAAAAAGATGATGGAAGGCATGCCTATGAGTTTACTCAATTGGACTTTGAAGTAGAAAGGGCAAAGATGGAAGATATTATGAGGTTAATTGAAAGACTCGTCTATGGCCTCTTTAGAAAAGCTGAAGAGTGGACAGGAAGAGAATTTCCCAAAACGAAGCGCTTTGAGGTCTTTGAGTATAGTGAAGTTCTAGAGGAATTTGGGAGCGATGAAAAGGCTAGTCAAGAAATGGAAGAGCCCTTCTGGATAATTAACATTCCTAGAGAGTTCTATGATAGAGAGGTGGATGGCTTCTGGAGAAATTATGATTTGATACTTCCTTATGGTTATGGAGAAGTGGCAAGCGGTGGAGAGAGGGAATGGGAGTACGAAAAAATAGTAGCAAAGATAAGGAAGGCCGGTCTAAATGAGGATTCCTTTAGACCCTATTTGGAGATTGCAAAGGCTGGAAAGCTGAAACCAAGTGCAGGAGCAGGAATTGGAGTTGAAAGACTTGTTAGATTTATAGTAGGGGCAAAGCACATAGCTGAAGTGCAACCTTTCCCAAGGATTCCGGGAATACCTGCGGTCATATAAAGCAAAAATCTTAAATTCTCAATTCCATCTTTTGAGAGGGACACCATGAAGAAGTTTCCCGCGTACCTTGCATCCTGGGAAGACATAGAGAACTGGGCTAAGGCAGGAGCTTGGAAGGTTCTTGAGAGCGGTTGGATGCCCGATGTAATAGTAGGACTTGCAAGGGGAGGATGGATAGCAGCAAGGCTTTATTGTGACTACTTGGGAGTTAAAGACCTTGTAAGTATTAAGGTTGAGCATTGGGGAGTAACTGCAACGCCCGATGGAAGAGCTAGGTTAAAATATGGGGCTCAATATGACTTTGAGGGCAAGAAGGTTCTAATTGTTGACGACATAACTGATACGGGAGAGAGCATGAGCTTAGCGTATGAGTACATGAAGTCTAGGAATCCTGCCGAGATTAGAACTGCGACCCTTCTCAATATAAAGGGCTCAAAATTCGTTCCGGATTACTACGCCAAGGACATAGATTGGGTCTGGGTTGTGTTTCCGTGGAACTTCGTTGAGGACATGATAAACTTAACTAACAATCTCTTTGAGGAGAAGGACAAGCTAACAACAGACGAGATAATTTCTCTGTTCAAGGAGCTACACGGCATTGAAGTTCCCAGGGAGAAACTAGAAGAAGCCTTAAGAATGGCAGAAAAGCGGAAGATTTTTAAGTTTGAGAACGGCTTCTGGACGAAGGTGTGAGTAGTGGATAAGGAAAAAGCGATAAAAGACATCAGAGAGAAGAGCAACTATTCGAGAGAAATATATGAGATGAACAAAGAGGAAATCGGAAAAGTTCTGGATAGCTATGAAGATCTAAAAGAAAACTACTTAGAGAACCATCCGAGAGCGAGAATAATAAGAATAGTTGTGAAGGAGGAAAATGATCTACCATTAGCAATTGAGTTCCATAGAAAAGATGATTCATTCAAAGACTTCACAATAGCTATAGGAAAGCCATATATAAAAAGAGAGGAGAAGTAATCATTCCTTCCTTTCGCATAACTCAAGAAGAACTCCCGTTACGCTCTTTGGATGAATGAAGGCTATCTTAGCTCCTCCTGCTCCTATTCTTGGTTTTTCATCTATTAACCTGTACCCCTTCTCTTTGAGCTCCTCGAGCTTCTTCTCAATTCCTTCAACCCCAAGAGCTATGTGGTGTATTCCCTCTCCTCTCTTCTCAATAAACTTTGCAATAGGAGAATCTTCGCTGGTTGCCTCTAAAAGCTCAATTCTGCTCTCTCCAATCTTTATAACGGCGACTCTAACTTTCTGGTCAGGAACTTCTTCTATTTCCTCAACTTTTAGTCCTAGCCCTTCCCAAATCTTAATGGCTTCTTCTAAATTCTTCACAGCTATTCCAACGTGGTCAATTTTCTTAAACACTCTTCCCACCTCCAATTATTTTTTCCATGATAAGGGAAGCGGCAGAGTAAGGATCTAGTTCCTTTTTCATAACCTTCTCTAAAATATCTTCAAGATTTCCAGCCTTAATTGAAACCTCAACCTTTTTCGCTATCATATCGGACACAATGGTCTTTATCTCCTCTTCTACTCTTAGTCTTTTCTTTTCCTCTAATTTTCCGGATTTTTCTAGGAACTCTCTATGCCTCTTTATCTGCTCCCAAAGTTCTTTGATACCTTTTCCAAGAGTTGCAACTGTTTCAACTATAGGTGGCCTCCAGCCGAGCTTTTCCCATTTTTCGCTCTCTAAGTCTAAGGTAAGGGAGAGTTCAAAGTAAGTTGCGTCTGCTCCTTCCCTGTCAGCCTTGTTTAAAACGAATATATCAGCTATTTCCATAAGACCAGCTTTTATAGCTTGAATATCATCCCCTAACCCAGGAACTGTAACTAAAACAACAGTATCAGCGGTCTTCACGATATCAACTTCTACTTGACCAACGCCAACAGTTTCAACAAAAATTATATCACAACCATATGCATCTAGAATCTTTATTGCATCGTTAGTAGCCTTCGCTAATCCTCCTAGGCTCCCTCTAGTAGCCATGCTTCTAATGAAAACCCCTGGGTCAGTTGCGTGATCTTGCATCCTAATTCTATCACCTAACAATGCTCCACCTGTAAAGGGAGATGTTGGATCTACGGCAATTACACCTACTATTAGTCCTTCTTTTCTTGCTTCTTTCACCAATTTATCTACCAGAGTAGACTTTCCTGAGCCAGGAGGACCAGTTATTCCAACTATATAGGCATTTCCAGTTAGAGGGTATATCCTTTTTATAATTTCTCTTGCCTTCTTTTCATCATTCTCTACTAGGGTTATTAGCCTAGCAACGGCTCTTCTGTCCCCTTTTCTCATTCTCTCTACAAGGTCGTCTATCATACATCATCACTGGAGAAATTATCCAAGAACAATATAAAAGGATTAAGTAGAGGATCTGAACTTCTTGAGCTTTTCAACGTTTTTGTCGATGAACTCAATTATGGTTTTTAGAGGAGTTCCGGGGCCAAAAACTTCTGCAACTCCCATCTTCTTTAGTTCTTCGGCGTCATCTGGTGGAATTATTCCCCCAGCAACAACTAGAATATCTTCTCCAGGCTTTATTCCTTTCTCCTCCAACAGTTTTAGTATCTTAGGTATTAGAACCATATGAGCTCCTGACAAAATGCTTATCCCAAGAACGTCAACATCTTCTTCAATGACAGCCTCAACTATCTGTTCTGGAGTCTGTCTAATTCCCGTATATATAACTTCATAACCAGCATCTCTAAGGGCTCTTGCCACAACTTTTGCTCCTCTGTCATGTCCATCAAGCCCGGGCTTGGCGATTAGGACTCTAACTTTAGATCTCTCTACCATTATCTTCCCCCAAGTTTTACTAACGTGAAATAATATTTAAAGGTTGCTAAATGTAAAGAATTTGGACATTTTATCCTAAACAAGGCAAGATTTTTATTTAAATGCTGTTAGCTTATTCCATGAAAGTGGTTTATCATCTCTTTAGTGGGGGAAAAGACTCTTCACTTGCGGCATGGATACTCAAAAAATTAGGATATGAGGTTAAGCTAATAACGATAACCTTTGGAGTCTTAGATAATTGGAAGTTTGCAAGAGAAACGGCGGAAATACTTGGTTTTGACCATGAAGTTATAGAAATGCCAATAGGGATCTTAGAGAAAGCTACGGAAATGTGCATAAAGGAAGGAAGGGCGGGAAATGCAATCCAATACATTCATGAAAGAGCTCTTGAATATATCGCTTCCCGTGAAGAAGTGAAAAGGATTAGTGATGGAACTAGGAGAGATGATAGAGTGCCATTTTTAGACTTATCAAAGGCAAGATCACTTGAAGATAGATATAATGTGGCGTATATTCGGCCTCTTCTCGGATTAGGGTACAAAACAATTAGAGAGCTTGTAAATGAAATATTTGTTGTTGTTGAGGATGAAAGCGAAAAGGTTCAAAAGGGGGATTATGAGACGGAATTAAGAGAGTTGATAAGAAGAAAAGGACATGATCCAAGTCAAATATTTCCCAAGCGTCACGTTCAGTCTAGGGTTGTTGGGTTGAGATGATGAACTCGGCAGGTCCTGAAGGATGATGAGGATCTTGAGTGCTGATCACCTAACTATTATACTTAGTCTCCCTATCTTAAACTGTACACCTGTTTCCTGACTAACTTCTCTTATAACCCTGAGTATTACCTCAGTTGCTCTTCTCTTTATCTCTTCATCGCTAATGGAGGATAATGCCCCAAATAATCCCTCTTCTTCAATTTTTGCAAGACTAGCCTCAATTATTAGTTCAACTGAAGAACCTTTTGGCTCATAGTTGAGCTTAAGCCACCTTAAATTAGCGCGAGGTATTGATCTAAGTTCATCTTGCATTTTCTGCCTTAACATTTGGACTGAAGTTTCTATTCGTGCTTTCAAGACGTTTTCTTCAACTTCCTTCTTTTTGTCTTCTAGTAGATAATTCAACTCTTCTATTCCAGCCTCTCTCAGCATTTTTTCAACTTCTTTTTCTAGGCTTTCTTTCTTTTTGAGAATTTCTACTGCTTTTGTAGATAGCTCGGCTTCCTTAGAAAGACTCACTTCAACTTTGTTAACCCATACGTACTTCCCTACTATCTTGCTCAATTCTGAGGCATGTCTTCTTGCCAAGTTAACGATTAAAGCCTGGAGCCTTGCTTCATCCATCTCTTTGGATTTTCCTTCTAACTCAATGTTTATCTCAAATTCTCGAACTCCTCCTAGAACTTCGATGAATAATCTATCAACAAGAACTCCGTTGGCTTCTATCTCTTTTAGCAACGTTCTACTAAACCTCACAAAGTACTGTCTAAATTGCGGATCTACGGCTAGATATAAGTTTGGAGCTAATTGTTCTGCTTTTGGCTTAGTTAATCTCCAAAGGCTTACATCTTCTCTTTCCTTCTCTTCAATAGATTCCACACGACCCCCTGCAATAACGTTAACCTTTATGCTCTTAATTAGAGGCTTATAATCGGTATCTCTCCTAATTTTCGGAAGATGTTTGTGTATAGTAAACATAACTCTTCTTTTGAGAATTTCAGGATTGCCTCCTTCTTGAGAAGCCACGTAAAACTCCCCGCTTATATGAATGACTCCTTCTCCAACTTGGGCAGAGAGGTCGTAGGAAGATATCTTTGCCCCATTTAACTGACTTGTAATCTCGTTGTTAACAGTCTCTACGTAACTTCTTATTGCCTTCTTTATTTTTTCTTTTACTTCTTCGCTGATATCTCCAACAACCTCAATTTTGCTTTCTTTTCGTATTTCTATTGGAGCTTCTTTTTTCTCTTCTTTCTTTTTCTTTTCTTCGGTGACAATTTCTTCGGTCTTCTTCATTATCTTTTGAATTTCTTCTTCTTTTTCTTCTTTTGCTTCTTCTATTGCAGATTCTATAGTCCTAGTGGCTCCTTTTTTGAAAACACTACTCAGTGGAACAGCTGGGGTTTGAGAATACACTTCCAAGTTGTTTGCAAGAATTAACCTGAACTGGTTGTCATCTAAAGGATATACAGAAACTATTAGGGGAAGCTCAACGAGTTCAGCTAATTTTTTAATTGCTTCCTCTCCAACGACTTTTTTCTTTGCTTGGACATAGGAACATTCTATTGCGAGAATCCTAGAACCATCCACTAACATTTCCAGGAGATAATTGTCTTCCATGTCCTTACCAAAGATTTTTACGTATGCACCCCTAGCTTTGGTTGAATTTATAACGCTGAGTACAGTATTTAAAAGATCTTCAGCGGAGAGGCATACTGAATTTTCTACCCCTGGCTTAAGATTTCCAAATTCCATGTCCCTCACCATTAGAGATATATACCCATAATGTAATGATAACAGTTAGATGTTCCAGCCTTAAATTTAGATTAGCGAAGACAATATTTAAACATTATTGAATTCCAGGTGACGCTCATGCGAGTCTTAGTACTTGGAGGAGGGGTACTGGGAAGAGCCATAGCAGAAAGTCTATTTGGAGAGTTTGAGGTTATTGTAGTGGAGAAGGACGAGGTTAGAGTTCAGACTCTGGCTGAAAAAGGGTTGCAAGTAGTTCAGGGTGACTTTTCTTACACAGCTACCTTGCTAAAGGCTCATATCGAAAAAGCAGACCTCATTGTCATTACGATAAGTGATCCAGAGGTAATAGCAAAGACTCTTCATGTGATCCAAAATAACAACAAAGATGCAGCTGTTCTTCTAATTTTGCCTGAAGATACCTCTTTAGAGGAAATTGCGTCGATAGCAAAGGAGAAATACGATACTGACGTCAAAGTTGACTATGTAATAAATCCAAGAAGTGCTATTGTTAGGGCAGTAGTGGATACAATAGAAAAAATTGGGGAGAAAAAGAATTCTATGAAACTCATAGAAAAGCTAAATGAGATAAAGGAAAATACTGACACACTCTTGATAGTTATGCATGATAATCCTGATCCTGATTGTATGGCAAGCGCATCGGCTCTCTCCCTAATTGCTCAGACGGTAGGTTTAAAGACAGTAATAGTTTACGGGGGAGATATAACTCACCATCAGAACAGAGCCATGGTTAACATTCTTGGAATGGATTTCAGGAAAGTTTCGAGGGGAAGTTATGAAATTAAGAGGCATTCGGCGATTGCCATCGTTGATGCCCAGCCAAATGGAAACATTTCAATCTTGGACGATGAGGACATAGCAAAGGTCCAAATAATTATAGACCATCATCAAATCCTTCAAAATCTAAGAGAAAAGCTTCCCGATAATTGTTTTGTCGATATAAGGCCCGAGGCAAATTCTACATCCTCAATTTTGGTGGAATACCTGAAGTCCCTCGAAATACCAATTGACGAAAACCTTGCCACGGCCCTCTTCTATGGAATGTACATAGATACCAAAAAGTTCTCCAAGCTAAGTAAGATAGATATAAAGGCCATAGAATTTCTCAGTGGACATGTGGATTATGACCTCCTAGATAAAATTGAGTTCCCAGACATTAGCACAGAAACTGCAGAGATTCTTGCTAGGGCAATTTTAAACAGGAGAATATACAAGAACGTAATAATAAGTAACGTTGGGTTCATTGCCAATAGAGATGCCATAGCGGAAGCAGCAGACTTTTTGCTGAGACTTGAGGGAATAACAACTGTTCTTGTCTTTGGGATAGTAGATGACAGAATTGAAATCTCAGCAAGAACAAGGGATGTAAGGGTTAACATAGGCGCAATAATGAAGGAGGCATTTGGTTCTCTTGGAAGTGGTGGAGGACATCCTCAGGCTGGAGGAGCGAGAATACCCCTAGGAATATTTAAGCTTGCAAAGGATAAGGCATCCCTTCTAAGACTTGTTGAGGAGGCGATAACGGAAAGGTTTTTAGAGGCCCTGGGAATGAGGGAGGGCACATAATTTGAGAATTCTTCTTGTTACTGGTAGATTAGCGGAACCTCTAGTTAGAAAATACGGAAAAGGATGTGATGTTTTTGTAACTCCAGTTACGGTAGCTGCTTTTCTAACCCCCGAACTTATAGTGTACTATCTGAAAAAATCCAAAATAAACGTGAAGGAATATGACCTAATATTGATTCCCGGTCTTGTAAAAGGATCAGCAGAAGTTATAGAGAGGGAGTTTGGGGTTCCTGCATATAAAGGTCCAAAGAATGCTGTTGATATTCCCCAGGTGTTGAAAGCCATAAAACAGGGATTCAAGCTAAGCAAGATAGTGCCAGCAGATGAGTTATTTTCTCAGGATGCGCTAAAGAAAGTTGAAGACATAAGAAACAAGGCTAAAAACAAGAGATACATAGAGAAGGCTCTGAAGAGGCCTGGAAATATATTAATTGGAACTCTCCCTGTAGGGCTTGATTTCCCTACAAGGATAGTGGCTGAGATTGTTGACGCTCCTTCTCTAACAATAGAGGAAATAATGAGGAAAGCAAAATACTATCTAAGGGAAGGTGCTGATATAATCGACATAGGAATGGAAAGTGGGAAAACTAATGTGGAATTCCTTGAAAGTGTTCTTCCAGAAATCAAGGAGAAAATAAATGCACCACTCTCCTTGGATACGCTTAACCCAAAGGAAATTGAAGCTGGGGAGAAGGAAGTAGATCTTATTTTGAGCGTTGATTTTGGGACAGTTGAGGAAATATTGCCCTCAAAGCCAGTAGTTTTAATTCCAACGAATATGAAGGAAGGAAAGTTTATAGAAGATCCCATAGGAAGGGCAAAAGCGTTAGAAAAACTTAAGGAAAAGGCCCTAAATCTTGGATACAAGGGGTTGATACTTGACCCTATATTAGAGCATTATCCGAACTTTTCCAGGTCTCTAGTGGCGTTTTACTTATATAGGATGAGAAATCCTCAGGATATTCTCCTCGCGGGGGTAGGAAATATTACCGAAATGATGGATGCAGACAGTGTGGGATTAAATGCTCTCTTGGCAAGTATAGCTGGTGAGCTTAAAATTTCGCTCCTTTTAACGACGGAAGTAAGCCCAAAAGCTACTGGAAGCGTTAGAGAGCTTAAAAGAGGTATTGACATGGTTCTCTTGGGAGGAGTAAAAGACGTGGGTATTAACCTGCTTATCCTGAAAGAAAAACGAAGGAAGGAGCAAAAGATTGAATTCGCTAAAACAATTATTAGGGCAAAGAAAAAGCCTGTAAAGTTGGAAGAAGTGTATTTTAAAATTTACGTTGTTGGAACAGAGCTTGCTGTAACGGCATATAAAGGAACAAATCCTGTTATGACGATCATCGGAAAGGAACCAAATGAAATCATAGACACAATACTAGAGCATTTTTCGATATCCCCTCGGCATGCATTTTACCTTGGTAGGGAGCTTGAGAAGGCATATACTGGATTAAAAATAAGAAGATCCTATATTCAAGAAGAAGAGCTCTTTGGCGATTTTTATTTTGAGAAAGGTTTATAACTCATTATCGAGAAGTATAATCTGAGGGATCTTCATGCAACCAAGAAAGAAAATCAAGAAAGAGTTTGAAGAAGAAGAGGAGCTTTTAGAAGAGATGGAGGAAGATTGGACGGAAGAAGAGGAGTGGGAAGACTGGGAGGAAGAAGAATACGAGGAAGATTGGGAAGAAGATTGGGACGAAGAGTGGGAAGAGGAGGAGTGGGAGGAAGAAGAAGAGGATGAATGGTGAAATTATAGCAAGAAGAGCATCTTCTTGGGAGATAGATCTCATACTCAAAGAAGCGGAAAAATTTGGGACACTTGTCCATAATTTTTTTGCCATAGTTGAAGGGAAATATCGAGACGTTTATGCGGTAAATAATGAAGTTTGGAAGATTATTGAGGATTTAACAGTGAGACCTTTTGCGCTAGGAACCTTTGTAGGGATGATAAAAGTTGACGAGAACCTCGTTGAGAAATTTTATCCAGCCATAGAGTTCTTTACCTTTGTTGATATTGAAAAGAACTATGCTGTTCTTGGCCCTAAGGCATCTTTTCTGTTTACTACTGGAAAAGACGTTCCTAAAAAAGCAGTGAGAAAGCTAGTTTGGAAAGGAAGCAAAAAAATTGTAGTTATGAACGAGTTAGGGGACGTTCTTGGAATAGGAAGAATAAACCCAAGTAACGAGGAAAAGTTCATAAAAAATATAACAGATGTAGGAGCATTTCTAAGAAAATAACTATTACTTAGCTTCCTGCTTCCCTGGGAAAGAAGCGAATTCAACTGTTCCTCTTTGCCTTACGGGTTGCTTATAGCCATAAGTGCGTAGACCTCTTCTGGGACTTGAAGATGTGGGGAGTCACCGTTCCCCCCGAAAGCCAGCCAATGAAGATGAGAGGCTGGAAGGTTGGCCATGTCGATATTTACGAACTTTACACAAAATCACGGCCAACCAGAACGGCCATTCTTATAGCCTTTAGAACTTCCTCACTATCTTCAATGCTAATGAACCTATATATTGGAATTCCAAATGGGCCATTGTTTATGAATCAATGTTGTGACTGTGGAGTTTCCTTTCTAGCACGTCTCTCTAGGAGATTTGCTTTAGCAAATTGTTGTCTATATTGCATCCGTGGCCATTGTAAGAGGTACATAAACAAAAACCACTGTATTAAAGACCCCAGAAATCCACTAAGGAGATCCACTTTGTATATATTCTAACTTAACTACTGAAACGTTTTTATTCCTTTAAGCAATTGCTACAAACATGTATAAGCTCGTCAGTTTCAGAGATAGCGAGATCTTTGGAAGAGTTGCAGAGGTGGAATTTTCCCTAATAAGAGAAGGAAGCTATGCATACCTCCTTGGTGACTTTAATGCATTTAATGAGGGAAGTTTTAGAATGGAGCAAGAAGGAAAGAATTGGAAGATTAAAATCGCCCTTCCAGAAGGGGTATGGCACTATGCTTTTTCAATAGATGGGAAATTCGTCTTAGATCCAGATAATCCTGAAAGAAGAGTATATACTAGAAAGGGTTACAAATTCCACAGAGAAGTTAATGTTGCAAGAATTGTCAAAAGTGACGATTTGGTTTTCCATACTCCTTCTCTCCTGTATCTGTATGAAATTTTTGGGAGGGTTCACGTTCTTTTAAGGACACAAAAGGGGGTAATAAAAGGGGCAACTTTCCTGGGGGAGAAGCATGTTCCTATGAGGAAGAAGGCTTCTGATGAGCTATTTGATTACTTTGAGGTTATCGTAGAAGGAGGAGATAAGAGGTTAAATTATTCATTTGAAGTATTAACAATGGAAGGAGCGAAATTTGAGTATGGTCAATTTAAGGCGAGACCCTTCAGTATCGAATTTCCAACCTGGGTTATTGACAGGGTATTCTATCAAATAATGCCAGACAAATTTGCTAGGTCTAGGAAAATTCAAGGAATTGCCTATCCAAAAGATAAATATTGGGGAGGAGATCTAATCGGAATTAAGGAAAAGATAGACCACCTTGTGAACCTTGGAATAAATGCAATATATTTAACTCCAATCTTCAGTTCCCTCACATATCATGGATATGACATAGTTGATTATTTCCACGTTGCAAGGAGACTTGGAGGAGACAGGGCCTTTGTGGATTTGTTATCTGAGCTTAAAAGGTTTGATATAAAGGTTATCCTTGATGGGGTATTTCACCATACGAGCTTTTTCCACCCATATTTCCAAGATGTTGTAAGGAAGGGGGAAAATAGCAGCTTTAAAAACTTTTACAGGATTATTAAATTTCCAGTAGTCTCAAAAGAATTTCTTCAAATCCTCCATTCAAAATCTTCCTGGGAAGAAAAGTACAAAAAGATAAAATCCCTTGGCTGGAATTACGAGAGCTTTTTCTCAGTTTGGATAATGCCGAGATTAAACCACGATAATCCAAAGGTTAGAGAGTTTATCAAGAATGTGATTCTTTTCTGGACAAATAAGGGGGTCGATGGATTTAGAATGGATGTTGCTCATGGGGTTCCTCCAGAAGTGTGGAAAGAAGTTAGAGAAGCATTGCCAAAAGAAAAGTACTTAATTGGAGAAGTTATGGATGATGCAAGGTTATGGCTGTTTGATAAATTCCATGGAGTCATGAACTATCGGCTCTATGATGCAATCTTAAGGTTTTTTGGATATGAGGAGATTACAGCCGAGGAATTCTTAAATGAACTAGAGCTCTTAAGCTCGTATTATGGCCCAGCAGAGTATCTAATGTATAATTTTTTAGACAATCATGATGTTGAGAGATTTTTGGATATAGTTGGGGATAAGAGGAAGTACGTGTGTGCTTTGGTCTTCTTGATGACTTACAAAGGTATTCCATCTCTCTTCTACGGAGATGAAATAGGGTTGAGAGGGATTAATCTCCAAGGAATGGAATCTTCCAGAGCACCAATGTTGTGGAATGAAGAAGAGTGGGATCAAAGGATTTTGGAGATAACAAAGACACTAGTAAAGATTAGGAAAAACAATAAAGCCCTCCTTTTTGGTAATTTTGTCCCGGTGAAGTTTAAAAGAAAATTCATGGTATACAAGAGGGAACACATGGGAGAGAGAACTATCGTTGCCATTAACTACTCAAATTCACGCGTTAAAGAACTAGGAATAACAATTCCTGAATATTCGGGCGTGATAATTAATGAAGATAAAGTGAAATTGATAAAGTACTAAAATTTCTCTTTGACGTTCATTTATGTACATTAGCACAAGATATATATAGCCTTAAAATATGTATCACTATCGATGATACTAACATGGGAGGTGTACATATGAGGAGAGCAACATACGCCTTTGCTCTTTTGGCCATTTTAGTTCTTGGAGTAGTGGCTAGTGGATGTATTGGTGGAGGAACTACAACACCAACCCAAACTTCCCCTGCTACTCAACCAACCACAACACAAACTCCAACACAGACTGAGACACAGGCTGTGGAGTGTGGAAGTGGAAAAGTTGTTATTTGGCATGCAATGCAACCCAATGAGCTTGAGGTCTTCCAAAGCTTAGCGGAAGAATACATGGCACTCTGTCCAGAAGTTGAGATAGTTTTTGAACAAAAGCCAAACTTGGAAGATGCTCTTAAGGCTGCAATACCCACAGGTCAAGGTCCTGACCTCTTTATCTGGGCTCACGACTGGATTGGAAAGTTTGCTGAGGCAGGATTACTTGAGCCAATTGATGAATATGTAACTGAAGATCTCCTTAACGAGTTTGCTCCAATGGCCCAGGATGCAATGCAGTATAAAGGTCACTACTATGCTCTACCATTCGCCGCTGAAACAGTTGCAATAATCTACAACAAAGAAATGGTTAGCGAGCCACCGAAAACCTTTGATGAGATGAAGGCAATAATGGAGAAGTACTATGATCCAGCAAATGAGAAGTATGGAATAGCTTGGCCAATTAATGCCTACTTTATCTCAGCAATTGCTCAGGCCTTTGGTGGTTACTACTTTGACGACAAAACAGAGCAACCGGGACTAGATAAGCCTGAGACAATCGAAGGATTTAAGTTCTTCTTCACAGAAATATGGCCATACATGGCTCCAACTGGAGACTACAACACTCAACAGAGTATATTCCTCGAGGGTAGAGCCCCAATGATGGTTAATGGTCCATGGAGCATTAACGACGTTAAGAAGGCAGGAATAAACTTTGGAGTGGTTCCACTACCTCCAATAATCAAGGATGGTAAGGAGTACTGGCCAAGGCCTTACGGTGGAGTTAAGTTGATTTACTTCGCAGCGGGAATAAAGAACAAGGATGCTGCATGGAAGTTCGCAAAGTGGCTTACCACAAGCGAAGAGTCAATTAAGACATTGGCACTAGAGCTGGGATACATACCGGTTCTTACGAAGGTTCTTGATGATCCAGAAATTAAGAATGATCCAGTAATCTATGGCTTTGGACAAGCAGTTCAGCACGCATACCTAATGCCAAAGAGTCCAAAGATGAGTGCTGTTTGGGGCGGAGTTGATGGGGCAATTAACGAAATCCTCCAAGATCCACAAAACGCTGACATTGAAGGAATACTAAAGAAGTATCAACAAGAAATCCTTAACAACATGCAAGGATGATTCCTTCTTCTTACTATTTTTATTTTGGAGGTGGAAAAATGAAAAAAACAACAGTAGCTGCACTCATGTTAATAATCCCAGGAATAGCGGCGTTCTTGTTTTTCAACTTGTGGCCAATAGTATACTCAATCTACCTAGCCTTTACCAATGCAAAATTAGGGAACTTCCCAATTCAATCCCCTACAGCCGAACCTTTGAGGTTTGTTGGATTGGAGAACTTTAAGTGGTTATTAAAGCAAGAAAAGTTTCTTAATGCATTTAAGTGGACGTGGATATTTGTGGCAACAAGCGTTACTTTAAAAGTTCTTGCTGGTCTATTCTTAAGCCTCCTGTACAATAGTAAGTATGTGAGAGGAAAAACTATCTATAGGTCTCTACTCATTATTCCCTGGGCACTTCCTCTCCTGTTCTCAGTTACGGTGTGGAAGTTCATGTTTGATCCTGTATTTGGGCCAATAAACCTAACTCTAAAATCAATTGGTGTCGAGGGGCCTAACTGGATAAATGATCCATTTTGGGGGTTCATCGCTCTCAACATAATAGAAGTTTGGCTGGCTTATCCATTCATGATGACGGTAATTACTGCAGCCCTTCAGTCAGTGCCAGATGTGCTAATAGAGGCTGCAATTATTGATGGAGCAAACTACTGGCAGAGGCTCAGGCATGTAGTTCTTCCCGTAGTTGGAAAGCCAATAGCATTTGCAACGATACTCACAAGTGCGGCCAGTTTTCAGTACTTCATGGTTCCGTACATCTACAACGCAGGTCTCTTCGAAGATAGGTTCATACTACTCTACGGATTCAGACAAGCATTTGGAGCAACTCCCTATTATGGTAGGGCTACAGCCGTGATGATCATTGCCACAATAATTCTGGCAATTTACATGTACGTGAATGTTAAGATAACAAGATTACAGGAGGGTGCTAAAGAATGAGGAGAGATGAGCTTATAAAATCTGGAATAATGACTTTTTTGGCAATAGTGGTCATGTTTTTAATCCTCTTCCCAGTTTACTACATATTCACGGTTTCCATAAAACCGGCTGCGACAATAGCAACAACTGAATTAGATTTAATACCTGATAAAGTTACTGGGGAAGCTTATGGGGAAGTACTCTTTGGGTTAAAGGGAACTAGAATTTCAGAAGAATTTACAGGGACACTAGAAGGATCGGCAAAAATAGTTGGGGGAAAGCTTCAGGTTGAAAACGGAGTTATAAAAGGTGAAGTTAAATACGGTCCATTTACAGGTATAAGATTTGAAGTTCCAGTTAGTGGATTGTCATTTGAGTTATCCCAACAGGTTAATGAAGTTCAAGGAAATCTAAAGGCTGAGATTAGTGGAATAATCTCCTTAACTAGGGTTAATTCAGACGGTACCATAGGGCTTGGTGTAATAAAGAACGTTACCCTGAAGTCAGGGGAAGTCAATGGGTTAAAAATCTCAGAAGGAAAATTAGCTGGATTTATAAGAATAAGAGACTCTGGAAAGGCTGAACTTACAGCGATTGGGAAGTTCGTAAACTCAAAGTTCTTCCACCACCTTAGGAATAGCTTAATTCTTGCAACATTAACTGTGTTCCTGACTTTACTCTTCGTAGTTCCGGCTGCATATGCATTCTCAAGGCTCAAGTTCTTTGGAAGAGAGCACATACTATACTTCTACCTGATGTTTACCCAGGTAGCAGGAGGTTTAGGAATAGCGGGATTGATAGCCCTTTATGGTATGCTCGTAAAGCTAGGCCTCTACAACAAGCTTCCAGCTTTGGCCATAATATACGCTGCAGGTAGCGTTCCATTCAACACTTGGCTTCTCAAAAGTTACATAGACTCTATAAGTCCAGACTTTGACGAGGCCGCACTTGTTGATGGAGCAAGCTATCTCCAGATAATAAGATACGTATTACTCCCAATGGCTCTTCCAGGAATTGCTACGGTAGCAGTTATGTCATTCATAGGAGGGTGGACAGAATTCATCCTTGCAAGCCTATTGTTAACCGAGGAGAATCAACCTCTCTCAGTGTGGATATACACCCTAATGGGTGGAATTGGAAGGGGAATTGACTGGAACTACTTTGCAGCTGCAGCGTTACTATTTGCACTTCCCGTGTTTATAATGTTCATGCTTGCTCAAAACTACATTAGAAGTGGCCTAACTGTCGGTGGATTGAAAGAATGAGGTGGTGGAAATGAGTAGGAAGCTTTCTCTCCTCTTAGTATTTCTAATTTTTGGAAGCATGCTGGGAGCAAACAACATTGTAAAAGCTGAGGAGCCAAAGCCATTAAACGTCATAATAGTTTGGCACCAACACCAACCCTACTATTATGATCCCGTGCAGGGCATCTATACTAGGCCTTGGGTTAGGCTACATGCGGCAAATAACTATTGGAAGATGGCACACTACCTAACGGAATTTCCAGACATTCACGTTACCATAGACTTATCTGGGTCTCTGATAGCTCAGTTAGCTGACTACATGAATGGAGCAAAGGACATCTACCAGATAATTTCGGAGAAAATCGCCAATGGTGAGCCTCTAACTTATGATGAGAAATGGTTTATGCTTCAGGCCCCAGGAGGGTTCTTTGATCACACAATTCCTTGGAATGGAGAGCCCGTTACAGACGAGAATGGCAACCCAATAAGAGACTTCTGGGATAGGTATACTGAGCTTAAAGACAAGATGTTAGCTGCAAAGCAAAAGTATGCCAACCTCCCTCTAGAGGAGCAAAAAGTTGCAGTTACAAACGAATTCACGGAGCAAGATTACATTGACCTTGCGGTTCTCTTCAACCTTGCATGGATAGATTACAATTACATAATCAGCACTCCTGAATTAAAGGCCCTCTACGACAAAGTTGATGAAGGAGGATACACAAGGGAAGACTTAAAGACAGTTCTCTACCACCAGATGTGGTTGCTAAACAATACTTTCAAGGAGCATGAGAAAATAAACCTTCTTCTTGGAAATGGAAACGTTGAAGTTACAGTTGTTCCTTACGCTCACCCAATTGGCCCAATACTTAACGACTTTGGATGGAGTGAAGACTTTGATGCCCATGTAAAGAAGGCTCACGAGCTATACAAGAAGTACCTCGGAGGGGGAGTAGCAACTCCTAGGGGAGGTTGGGCTGCAGAATCGGCACTTAATGACAAGACGTTAGAAATTTTGGCTGAGAATGGCTGGCAATGGGTAATGACTGATCAAATGGTGCTGGAGAGAATGGGCATTCCATATAGCATTGAAAACTATTATAGACCGTGGGTAGCGGAGTTCAATGGAAAGAAGATATACTTGTTCCCAAGAAATCACGATCTAAGTGACAGAGTTGGATTCAGATACAGCGGAATGAACCAATATGAGGCCGTTGAAGACTTCATAAATGAGCTCCTTAAGATTCAAAAGTACAACTATGATGGTTCCTTGGTCTATGTAATAACATTGGATGGAGAGAATCCCTGGGAGCACTATCCCTATGATGGGAAACTCTTCCTTGAGACACTGTACAAGAGGCTATCAGAGCTTCAAGAGGCTGGTTTAATTAGAACTCTAACTCCCACCGAGTACATTCAGCTCTACGGAGACAAGGCAAACAAGCTCACTCCTCAGATGATGGAGAGGTTGGACTTTACTACAGAAGAGAGAGTAGAAGCTCTTAAAGTGGCTAACTCCCTAGGTGAGCTCTATGATCTCGCAGGAGTTACTGAAGAAATGCAGTGGCCAGAGTCAAGTTGGATTGATGGAACGCTCTCGACATGGATAGGTGAGCCACAAGAAAACTATGCATGGTATTGGCTATATTTAGCGAGAAGAACCTTAATGGAGAACAAAGACAAAATGGACAGCGCTTCCTGGGAAAAGGCTTATGAGTACTTACTCAGGGCTGAGGCAAGTGACTGGTTCTGGTGGTATGGAAATGATCAAGATAGTGGGCAAGATTACTCCTTTGACAGATACTTCAAGACATATCTTTACGAAATCTACAAGTTAGCAGGAGTTGAGCCTCCAAGCTATCTCTATGGAAACTACTTCCCAGATGGTGCTCCTTACACAGTAAGAGCCTTAGAAGGGCTAAAAGAGGGAGATGTGAAAGAGTACTCAAGCTTATCTCCAGTGGCTGAAGGGGTAAAAGTCTTCTTTGATTCCCAGGGACTTCACTTCATAATAAAAGGTAGCCTTGATAAGTTTGAAATAAGCATTTATGAGAAGGACAAGAGGATTGGCAACACCTTTACACTTCTACAGAAGAAACCCGATAAGATTAGATATGATGTGTTCCCATTTGTAAGGGATAGCGTTGGGTTAATGATAACTAAGCACATTGTATACAAGGATGGAAAAGCTGAAATATACAACGCCACTGACTATGAGGGTTATGAGAAGATTGGAGAGGCTCAGGTAAGCGTAAATGGGGATGAAATTGAAGTTATTGTTCCATTTGAATACCTAGAGACTCCAGAAGACTTCTACTTCGCAGTTTCAACAGTAGATGAGCTGGGAATGTTAGAGGTAATAACTACTCCAGTTAACCTCAAACTACCAGTCCAAGTAAAAGGAGTGGTGCTGGTAGATATAGCAGATCCAGAGGGAGATGATCACGGGCCAGGAACATACACTTATCCAACAGACAAGGTATTTGTAGAGGGGGCCTTTGACTTGCTTAGGTTCAGAATGCTAGAACAGACCGACGCATACGTCATGGAGTTTTACTTCAAGGAGCTTGGTGGAAACCCATGGAATGGGCCTAATGGATTCAGCTTGCAAATCATTGAAGTGTATCTTGACTTCAAAGAGGGAGGTAATACTTCAGCAATCAAGATGTTCCCAGATGGACCTGGTGCAAATGTTCAGCTTGACCCAGAACACCCCTGGGACGTAGCATTTAGAATTGCTGGGTGGGATTATGGTAATCTAATAGTGCTGGCTAATGGAACTGTTTATCAAGGCGAGATGCAGATAAGTGCAGATCCTGCCAGAAATGCGATAATAGTAAAGGTTCCGAAGAAGTACATTCAGATTAACGAAGACTACGGTCTGTGGGGAGTAGTTTTAACAGGAAGTCAAGATGGTTATGGGCCTGACAAGTGGAGGCCAGTTGGTGTTGAAGCGGAGCAATGGAAAGTGGGTGGAGCTGATCCACAAGCAGTTATAAACAATGTTGCTCCAAGAGTGATGGATCTCCTAGCTCCAGAAGGATTCAAACCAACCCAGGAGGAGCAACTAAGTAGTTACGATGCTGAGAAGGGAATTCTAGCAACAGTTAAGGCTTTACCATTACTAAAGCAAGGTATCGTCGTCATTGATCCAGAGGGAGATGATCACGGGCCAGGAACATACACTTATCCAACAGACAAGGTATTTGTTCCTGGGCACCTTGACCTATTGAAGTTCAAGATGGTCGAGGGAGACGAGTATTGGCAGATGGAATTCTACTTCAAGGAGCTTGGTGGAAACCCATGGAATGGGCCTAATGGATTCAGCTTGCAAATCATTGAAGTGTATCTTGACTTCAAAGAGGGAGGTAATACTTCAGCAATCAAGATGTTCCCAGATGGGCCAGGAGCTAATGTAAAGCTAGATCCAAGACATCCCTGGGATGTTGCCTTAAGAATTGCTGGGTGGGATTATGGTAATCTAATAGTGCTGGCTAATGGAACTGTTTATCAAGGTGAGATGCAGATAAGCGCAGATCCAACTAAGAATGCAGTAATAGTGAAACTTCCAAAGAAGTATCTCTCAATTGGGGACTATGGGCTCTATGCAGCAGTCTTAGTAGGTTCTCAAGATGGTTATGGGCCTGACAAGTGGAGGCCAGTTGCTGTTGAAGCAGAGCAATGGAAGCTTGGAGGGGCAGATCCGCAGGCTGTAGTGGACAACCTTGCACCTAGAGTAGTTGATATGCTCGTTCCAGAAGGATTTAAGCCCACCCAGGAGGAGCAACTAAGTAGTTATGACGTAGAGAAGAAAGAGCTGGCTACAGTATACATGATAACACTAGTAAGCGGAAGTGGTGAGAAAGAGGAGGAGGTAGAAGAGGAAACCCCAACTCAGACTGAAACCCAGACGCCAACAGAAACTAGGACTGAGACCAAAACTCCAACTGAAACGACAACTACCACACCAACAGAAACAAAAGAGACACCAACACAAACCACTACTACCCAACCTGCAAGAACAGAAACGCAAGGGGGAATATGTGGTCCTGGATTGATTGTACTATTGGCAGCTCTAGGTGTTTTAAGAAGAAGGAGCTGACTTCACTTTACTTTAAATTTTTTCAAGGAGGGAAGAGAAATGGCTGGTGTTAGGCTTGTGGGTGTTTGGAAGCAGTTTGGGAGTTTTACTGCGGTGAAGGATTTAACGCTGGAGGTTAGGGATGGTGAATTCCTAGTCCTCCTCGGCCCCTCGGGCTGTGGTAAGACTACAACTTTAAGGATGATTGCTGGTTTGGAGGAACCAACAAAAGGTCAAATCTACATTGGGGATAAGCTCGTCGCTGATCCAGAGAAGGGAGTCTTTGTTCCACCAAAGGATAGGGATATTGCCATGGTCTTCCAGAGCTATGCATTGTACCCCCACATGACTGTTTATGAGAACATCGCCTTTCCACTAAAGCTTAGGAAGGTTCCAAAGCAGGAGATTGACAAGAGGGTTAGGGAAGTTGCAGAAATGCTTGGGTTGACCGAGCTTTTAAATAGAAAGCCGAGAGAGTTGAGTGGTGGGCAGAGGCAGCGTGTGGCACTAGGAAGGGCCATTGTTAGGAGACCTCAAGTCTTCCTAATGGATGAGCCATTGTCAAACTTAGATGCTAAATTAAGGGTGAAGATGCGTGCTGAACTTAAAAAACTCCAAAAGCAATTGGGCGTGACTACAATCTACGTAACCCACGACCAGGTTGAGGCAATGACCATGGGTGATAGGATTGCTGTGATGAATCAAGGAGTATTACAACAAGTTGGGACTCCAGAGGAGGTTTATGAAAAGCCAGCAAATACTTTCGTCGCTGGTTTCATTGGATCACCACCAATGAACTTCCTGGATGCTACGATTACTGAGGATGGGTTCTTGGACTTTGGTGAGTTTAGGCTTAAATTACTCCCAGATCAATTTGAAGTCCTGCAGGATTACGTTGGGAAGGAGGTCATCTTTGGCATTAGGCCTGAAGACATTTACGACGCACTCTTTGCCCAAGTAAAGATTCCCGGGGAGAATATGGCTAGGGGCGTTGTTGATATAATCGAAAACCTCGGTGGAGAAAAAATCGTGCACATAAGCATTGGAGGATTGATAGTAACAGCAAAATTCCCAGGAGAATCAAGAGTCAAAGAAGGAGACGAAATAGACATTGTCTTCGACATGAAAAAAATCCACATATTCAACAAAAAAACAGGAAAAGCAATACTTTAGAGAAGGGATTCCAAAATTTCTTTTGCCTTCTTAATTCCATCCTTAAGTTTTGTTATTTCTTCTTCAAGCTCTTTAATCCTGTTTTCTAGTTCCTTTGCCTTTTCTGCCTCTGCTTGTACTTCTTCAAGCTTCTTCTTTAGTTCTTCACTTTCCTTTGCTAGTTGCTCAAGCTCCTTGACTTTGTTCTCCAACTCCTCTGCCCTCTTAGCTTTTGCCTCATATTCTATAAGTTTTACTTTCTGTTCCTTGAGTTCTTTCTCTAGCTCTTTTTTCTCTTCTTCTAACTTTTGAAGCTTCTTCTTTAGGTTCTCTATTTCTTCCTTGGCTTTTTCTAAGCTTTCAAGCTCTGCTGCTTCAACTTTTTCTTTTATTGCTTCATACTCTTGTTTTAACTTTTCATATTCTTGCAACAATTTTTCGTACTCTTCTTTGGCGACTACCTCTCTTAATCCACCTTTTTCTATCATTTCAATGGTCTTTATCAACTCATCAAGCTTTCCTTGCTTTATTAGCTCGTAGGTCTCCCTGACCAATTGGCCAGCCTTGCTCTCTCCCTTTAAGTGTTTCCTTATCGTCTGCTCAGTCCTACCTAGTTCTCTGGCTATTTCACTAACTGTCATTCCAGCCTTCTCTCTTGCTATGGCTCCTGCAGCCACTGCTAGGCTGTCGACCCATGTTAATCTTTCTGCTGGGTCCTTTATTAGTTCAATAACTTCTGGCCTAAATAGCGTGGCGAATAGTAGTATGCTCTCTAACTGGTGGATTTCACTTCTTGTAATTGGATTTAGGGGAACTTCTACACTCATCTTTCCTCACCTCCTTTAGAGTTCGTAAATCCTACCCCTCTTCAATACCTTGTCTGGATATACTATAATTCCCTTGTCAGTTATGTCGAAAGGATGTCTCTTCATTGAATGGCTTGTACCTCTCATCTTCCAAACTATGAGAGAACGCTTAAGTTCACCGTCTATTTCATCAAGATCCAGTCTAATTATTCCATCAACACCATGCTCTACACCTGGGCCACCAAAACCTCTCTCTCCAACGCTTATCTGACTAACAAAGATGCTTGTACATCCAGTTCCGGCTAGAACTCTCTTGAGTTGAAGAATTATGCTTCTAGCCATGGCAGGCTTGTTTATGTAGAGTGTTGTAACTGAATCAACCACCACCCTCTTTGCATTTATGTCCCTTATTGCTTGCCTAAGCACTTCTATGAACTCCCTAATGTCTGTAAGGTCATGAACGATGTACTTCTCATATTCTTTGCTTTTGCCCACTCCAGCTGTGAATGCATCTACCATTGCAAATAATCCTTCTTCTTCGTATTTTCTGACATCCCAGCCAAATTGGGCCATATTTTGTCTAACTTGGACAGGGTGTTCCTCTAAAGCAACGTATATTCCTGGTTCTCCCATTTGGAGGCCATTCCAGAGGAACTGTTGACTAAAGATACTTTTTCCTGTACCTGGGCCACCGCTTAGTAAAACTACGTTTCTTTCAGGTATCCCACCGTGTAAAATTTCGTCCATTCCAGGTATTCCGGTTTTAACTCTTCTTACCATCTTAATCACCCCCGCACTAGGCACTATAGGTTTTACTAACTTCAATATACTATAATTTGCCAAGAATATTTAAGTGTTTCTACCTTGGAATATTCATCACAAAAAAAAACATTGAGCCCTAAAACCCATATTAGGTAGAAATAGAAAAGCATCAAGAAAAAGCCAAGGAAGAGAAGAATTACTTGTTGCCGTTTCTTCTGTCAAGTTTTTCTTCCCAGGTTAGGATGGTATGAGTAAATGTGCTATCTTCCTCCTCAATCCCCCTCTTTAATTCTGATACGTGAGCGTACTTTGCTTTAAACTTCTCTAAGATGTAATCAACGGCCTTTTCTGGATCTGCTTTTTCACCGCATGTATAGACATCTAAAGCAGCATATCCTTTCTCGGGCCAAGTGTGGACGGAAATGTGACTTTCGGCAACTATGACAACTCCACTTACCCCCATAGGTGAGAACTTAAAGAAGTAGCTAGCCTTAACTTCCATGTTTCCTACTTTTGCTGCTTCGAGAAAGATCTCTCTAATCTTGTTTGGGTCAGCGATGACTTCAGGATCGCAACCAGCAGCTTCAACAACATAGTGATATCCTATTGTATCCATTCTCTCACCTCCCCACCTTCTATTTACATTTTGATACTGGAATGGGGATACTTTTAAAGTTTTTTGGTATAGTGAAAAGAAATTATCGGGATATTTTAGTTTTGTCCCGTAAATATCATGCCTTCTTGGGTTTTTTCTTATCCTTTTCGACAATTTTTTGAAAAATCTGATAGTTCCTAGTCTTTTTTAATTTTGGGCTTTCATTGATGAACAAAATTACAAAAATTAACCAAAACCACCCCTTATGAGCTTACTATATTGGTGGGGAATACTTTTTACGGAGAATAAAGGAGGAAAAAGATATAAATAGCACGGATAGTGAGAAACTACCAATGTGGGCTTATCTAGCAATCTTAGCGATGGCCTATGTCACTTACAAAACAAAAGCGCTTGACATAAAGGGAATAATAGCTGCCCTGCTCTTAGGGGTCATTATAGTAACCTTAGGAGGAATTATACCCTTTATTGCATTGTTGGCATTTCTAGTTATGGGAACTCTTGCAACAAAATTTAGGTACAGAGAAAAGAGAAAGATGGGTCTAATAGATGAAAGTATCAGGAGCGTAGGAAACGTTCTTGGAAACGGCTTAGCCCCATTGCTTTTTGTCATTGTAGAGTTTATAATAAAGCAGGATTTTGGGTGGGCAGGAGTTCTCTCGTCCATAGCAGTTGCGAATGCTGATACTCTTGCAAGTGAAATTGGAAAAGTTTTTGGAAAGAATCCCAGGATTATAACGAATTTGAAACCTGCGAAACCTGGAGAAGAAGGAGCAGTAAGCTTTGCAGGCGAATTTGCTGCTTTATTAGGAGCTTTTGTAATATCTCTCTTTGGACTATCTCTAACTGAGTATGGAATTCAGATGATTGTTTCTGTCACCTTGGCTGGCTTAATAGGGGCAAATATTGATAGTTTAATTGGAGCTACTTTTGAAAAGAATGGGTATTTTGGGAACAACATGACAAACTTTATAGCAACTCTCTTAGGAGGACTATTGGGAATGGCGCTGTTCCTCCTACTGGTGTGATGAAAAGGCGGATTGCTGAGAGGATGATGAAGACCTTAGGGGCTGATCACACCTCAATGATTGTAAAGTCCCTTGCAACTTCTCCCTGTACTCCTGATTCTCGAACTCTCTTTTCTAGAACTTCATGTGAATAGTTAGTATGACTTATGTGAGCAAAGACAGTATAACTTGCTCCAACAACTTTTGCAAATTCTATGGAGTCTGAAACTCCAAGGTGGACTCCTGGAATTGACTCTCTCTTTGTCATCTCAACTATAAGGATATCAACTCCCTCTAGTAGCTTTTTAACTTTTTCATCTTTCAGTATCTCTGGCCCTGTATCCCCTGTAACCCCTATTCTCCTTCCCTTGATTTCAAAGAGATAACCCCCAGCAATTTCGAGAGAGTGAATAACTGGGAAGTGAATTACCCTAAAGTTGTCAAATGAATATTCATTCCAAAATTGAAGCTCCTCATACCTCCACTCATAGCCAGAAGGGACTTCACTTCCAAAGGCAAGCCTAGAGAGTTCCTTTGCAACTTTTATGCCAAGTGTATTTGACGAAATAATAAGTTTTTTGTAAACTTGAAGATCTGGTACTCCAAATATGTGATCAAAATGAGCGTGGGTTATAAACACATTCTCTACTTTTTTGTTTAAGCGCTCTAGGTGATAATGAAGGTCTGGACTTGGGTCCACTAGTATTTTTCCCTCTTCTATGTAGAGAGAAAATCTTGTCCTTCTAAAGGCTGGATTTCTCCTTGCAATGCTACAATTCTCACAGTTACACAATGGCTTTGGTGTCCCACTGTATGAACCTGAGCCCAATATCACAACCTTCATTTTTCCTCACCATGCAAAAGTTCTTAACTTAATTAATTAGCCTTTTTTAAGGTGAGCAAAATGGAGGAGTATTATGTTTGTCCTGAGTGTGGAAGTGAGGATGTAGAGGTCATTAAAGAGAGGGGGAGAGAGGTGACTCTAAGGTGCAACGAATGCGGTTACGTATGGATGATCACACTCCCAAAATTGAGGGAGATTCCAGTAATAGTTAGCAAACATGAGAGAAGCTTCAGGGAGAAGGCTGTGCTCCCTGAGGATGAGGTAATAAAGGTAGGAGATGTTATTGAGATAGAAAACGACCAAGTGAAAGTACTTAGCATAGAGCTTCCAGGAGGAAAAAGAGTGAGAAAGGCCAAAGTAGCAGAGATACAGACAATTTGGGGCGAGAGCTTAACATACCCAAAGGTCTTCGGAGTGTCAATATATCTCCCAGGAGGAATAACTCAGTCATTTAAGGTAGTTGTGGATAGAGAGGAAGAATTCGTGGTGGGAGAAGTAATAGAAGTTGGAGGTTACACCTTCAAAGTTGAGATGATAAAGACAGAGAAGAAGCTCATGAGGAGTGGCAAGGCCAAGGCCGAAAACATAGTAAGGCTAATGGGTCATGCAATAAAAGGTAGAGCGAGAAGAAAGCTCAAAATCTATGAGGGCTATGATTCGATATCTGCTGAGAATCAGTAATTTTATTTCTGCATTTTCTAGAAAAAACGTTTTTAGGAAATATTTCTCAAAATCTTTCCCTTTAAAAACCCTTAGTAAAATATATAACTCCCTCAGTCATACCCACCTTGAAGACTCACGATCATATGGGTGATGGAAGATGGCTGGTGAGGAAGTTAAGGAGATAGATGAGTTTGAGGAATTAGGATTTGAGCCTGCTACAGAAGAAACTCCTAAGAAAAAGAAGAAGGAGAAAATAATCAGGTCAATAGAAGATCTTCCAGGAGTTGGACCGGCTACAGCAGAAAAGCTTAGAGAAGCTGGTTACGATACTTTAGAGGCAATAGCTGTAGCTTCCCCAATAGAGCTCAAGGAAGTTGCTGGAATAAGCGAGGGAACAGCATTAAAGATAATTCAAGCTGCAAGAAAGGCAGCTAACCTGGGAACATTCATGAGAGCAGATGAATATCTCAAGAAGAGAGCTACAATAGGGAGAATTTCCACGGGGAGTAAAAGCCTTGATAAGCTTCTTGGTGGTGGTATAGAAACCCAGGCAATTACAGAGGTGTTTGGAGAGTTCGGTAGTGGAAAAACTCAGCTAGCCCACACACTGGCAGTTATGGTTCAATTGCCTCCAGAAGAAGGAGGGCTTAACGGTTCTGTAATATGGATAGACACAGAGAACACATTTAGGCCTGAGAGAATAAGGGAAATTGCCCAGAATAGAGGGTTGGATCCAGATGAAGTCTTAAAGCATATTTACGTTGCTAGAGCCTTTAATAGCAATCATCAAATGCTTCTTGTTCAACAAGCTGAAGATAAGATAAAGGAGTTGCTCAACACAGATAGGCCCGTTAAGCTCCTAATAGTGGACTCACTAACGAGTCACTTTAGGAGTGAATACATTGGTAGGGGAGCCCTAGCAGAGAGACAGCAAAAGCTTGCAAAACACCTTGCTGACTTGCACAGGCTAGCAAATCTATACGATATAGCCGTCTTCGTAACTAACCAAGTACAAGCAAGGCCTGATGCATTCTTTGGAGATCCAACAAGGCCTATAGGTGGTCACATCTTGGCCCACAGTGCCACGCTAAGAGTTTACCTAAGGAAAGGAAAGGGTGGAAAGAGAATAGCTAGGCTAATTGATGCCCCACACTTGCCAGAGGGAGAGGCAGTATTCTCAATAACTGAAAAAGGGATAGAGGATTAGCTAAGCTTGAACTCTTTTGTCTTTTTCTTCATTCTCCACTCCTCAATAATTCTTATAAATGGACATTTAGATCTCCAAAGCCTTATTATCTCTTTAATCTTCCTTATCACTAATCTCACCTCTCCTCCTAAGTTCCTCTTCATATATAGTCCACAAAGCCACTAGTGTTGCTGGGATCCCATGCTCGGTTGCAAAAGTCATGTAGGGGGCTAAATCAACTACATAATCTGCAAACCTAAACAAGCCTACTGGAATGCCCTCCCTTGACCCTATGAAAACCACAACTTCCTTGGCGTAATACATGTCCTTTGCAAGCTTATCTTTGACTTCGTTAAGAGTAGGTCCTTTTGGATCTGTAATTATGATTAACCTCCTGCTCCTTCTCTTGTCTCTAATTACCTGGTAGAGGTCCCAAACACTTACGGGAACTTTTTCAACTTCCCAGGGGTAGGCTTCCTTTTGAATTTGATATCTGCTCTCTTGTCCCTCCTTTACTCCCCTTATAAACGCCATAAGCTCGTAGGCGTTCATCTTTTCCTTGGGTGCTATTATTAGCTCTTTAACTTCAAAGGCCTGGGCTGCCCTGCCTATCTTTTCTCCAAAAGCTCTAGCTGTTTTATAATCTCCCCAATAGGGCATCTGAACGATTGTTAGCTTCTTGAACAGTTTCCTACAGTCTGGCTTGTCCTTGGGATATTTTTTCCACTTAAGATATTCTTCTCCTGGGATTACTGAGATATACGCTTTGTCTCCAATTATTTCAACTTGAACAACTTTGTCTGGATAGCTTAAGTTCACTTCAGCATTTGTCAAATCTTTGATCCTGGCACCAAGTACAACGTTCACGTCCACGCTTGAAAAGTCCCTCTTTCCTCTCTTCTTTGTTCTAACAGCAAAGCTCTCGCCTTCTTTTATGTACTTTACTATCTCCTCTGCAGCTCCCTTAATATCCTCGAGTGTTGCTGGAACTTCTATTAAAACTGGATAAACTTTCTCGACCTCTGGAACCTCCAATATCTTTTCTAGAGCTTTCTCATTGTCACTCTCTACTATAACTATCCCAGGATATCCCTCTGGGGCTATTGTAACTTTAGCGTCTGGGAGAATTTCTTTGATGTAGTTTCCAGCCACAGCTTCCATGTCCATTTGGGTTTTAACTATGAACTTCATTCCTCAATCCTCCCGTATTTTTTCATTATCCTCACTAACTCTTCCTTGGGAAGAGCATACCTTATATGATTGTCCCTTCCATCCATAGTTTTAGCTTGGAGGAGGGAATTAATAATTGCCTCTTCAACAGCTTCAGCTGTAGCTTTAAATATGGGAGATAACACCGAATCTGGAAGAGCTCTAATGGAAATCTCTTGCTTCTCATAGTGTTTTATCTTGTTTGCTGTCGAGAAGGCAACCACTACATCTCCACTTCCGTTGTAGGCATAACCTCCAGTCCTTGCTAACCCAACGACAGCCCTCTTAGCTAATCTGTTGAGCTGTCTTGCTGTTAGAGGAGCATCTGTAGCCACAATCATTATTATGCTTCCCTTTCCACTACCACCTCTCCCAGGCCAGTCCTTAAGCTCTAATCCCACTGGGACTCCTGCTATTGTTAAGTCTTCCCTCTTCCCAAAGTTGCTCAAGACTAGAGCTCCAACTGTATACTTCTTTCCCTCCACCTCCACAATCCTTGAGGAAGACCCTATACCCCCTTTAAATTCAAATGCACTCATTCCAGTTCCTGCCCCAACTGCCCCTTCTTCGAAATCTTTTGAAGCACTTTCAATTGCCTCAACAACGTGCTCTCTCTTTACATGCCTTCCCCTTATGTCGTTGAGGTAAGAGTCATTACACTCCAAAACAAGAGGGTTCACTGACCCTGTTGTGACCCCTATGTCCTCATTTTCCCTGAGAACATAGTCAAGTAACCCATCTATTGCTGTTCCTATGCTTAAGGTGTTCGTGAGAATTATTGGCGTTTCAATGGTCCCGAGTTCCCACAGCTGAACTAACCCTACTGGCTTAGAATATCCATTCATTACAAAAGCGCCTGCTAAAACTTTCTCTTTATATATGTTCCCATCATGAGGTAAAATAGCTGTGACTCCAGTTCTTACGGGTCCTTTACCTGGGATCAATTTTCCCCTTCCTTTTATGAGAGTAACGTGACCAACTTTAACTCCCTTGACATCAGAGATGCTATTTCTTTTTCCATGCTCAAAAACGCCTATCCTAATTCCCAAATCTGGTGCCTTCATAGTTACACCCAAGTTGAATCTTTTAAGCTTTGCATTTTTAGCCTTTTATTGTGGGTTATTGATTTTCTATTTCCATTTTCTCCTTAATTTTCCTGAGTTGTGCTTCCTTAATAGCTTCTTTATGCTCTATATCGCCTTTGATACCTTTCACACGCATTGAAAGTCTAAGTAATGAGTCTTCTGGTCCATAACATATGAGAACATCTCCTGGAAGTATCTTTGTGATTCCAGTTGGAGCGCCAATATAGATTTCCCCATTTTTCGTTTTTCTATATATTCCAAGTACAAGGATTCCCTCTTTGTCGAGTTCAACTTTCCGTAATGTTTTATTTGCCAGCCAACTGTTTTCCTTTACCTGGATTCTAGAGATTGAGTAACCTCTAGAGAGTCCTAACAACTGATTATAGTCGTAAACCTTAAGTTCTGGGAATTGTTTTTCGAGAAATTTCTTTATGACTCTTCTCATCCATCTCTCAACTCTTTTTGAGGTGAAGAAGAAGTAAAGGAAAACAAGACTTATTACAAGAATTCCCAATGAAGTTAATGCCTCACTCTTACTCTTTCCAACAAAAGTAAGTATTAATGTGGCTATCGCTGATGTTATTCCTGCGCTTCCCAAAAATATCAGGATTCTAATTATTCTTCTCCTCACTGGATGGGAAACTACGTATTCACTTTCGCTAGTTGTAAAGCCTGTGCCAGAGTAGGCAGATTGAGCCTGAAAAGCAGCTACATCTCTAGATAAGCCAGTCATTTCAAGGGCTATTGCTCCAATCCTGACAATGATTATCGAAAGCACGACTACAAGGATAAAGGAGATAAGGGCAAACACTTTTATGGCACCTGTCAGAATTGTACCTTTTCTGCTGGAATTTATAAAGATTATTTTGGAACAAACAAAGAATATAGTAATGCATTTATACTCTTCAGATTTTCCTCTAATGATGGATGAGAAAGAACTTTACGAAAAGTGGATGCGAACAGTGGAAATGTTGAAGGCTGAGGGAATAATTAGAAGTAAGGAAGTGGAGCGAGCATTTCTAAAATACCCTCGATACTTGTTTGTGGAAGATAAGTACAAAAAATACGCTCACATTGATGAGCCTCTTCCAATTCCAGCAGGCCAGACAGTCTCGGCTCCTCATATGGTGGCAATAATGCTTGAGATCGCTAATCTAAAACCTGGAATGAATATTCTTGAAGTGGGAACTGGAAGTGGGTGGAATGCTGCCTTGATTTCTGAAATAGTCAAAACGGATGTATACACAATAGAAAGGATCCCTGAACTTGTGGAATTTGCAAAAAGAAACTTGGAGAGAGCAGGCGTAAAGAATGTTCATGTAATTTTGGGAGATGGGAGTAAAGGATTTCCTCCCAAGGCTCCCTATGATGTTATTATCGTCACAGCTGGTGCTCCAAAGATTCCCGAACCACTTATTGAACAGTTAAAAATTGGTGGAAAGTTGATAATTCCTGTAGGTAGCTATCACCTCTGGCAAGAGCTTTTAGAAGTTAGGAAAACTAAAGATGGCATTAAGATCAAAAACCATGGTGGGGTAGCCTTCGTTCCTTTAATAGGGGAATACGGGTGGAAAGAATGAAAGGGCTTATAGCCTTTGATTTAGAAGGGACGTTAACTGATATGATAAGTTGGGAAATTCTTCACGAGAAATTTGGGACGTGTGATAAAGCTAGGGTTCATACTTCTCTTTTTCTCTCGGGAAAGATAACTTATCATGAATGGGCTGAGATGGATGTGAGATTATGGAAAGGTAGAAGGAGAGAAGAAGTTGAGGAGGCCTTTTCTCAGGTTACCCTTAAACCCTACGCCCGAGAGCTCTTTGAATGGTTGAAAAAGAACAACTTCAAAACTGCTATAATAAGCGGGGGTTTGATGTGCCTTGCAAGAAAGGTGGGAGAAAAGTTAGGTGTGGATTTCATTGTAGCTAATGAGTTAAAGTTTGATTCCCAGGGAAGGATAGAGGGGGTGATAGTTAGAGTTACATTTGACAATAAAGGTGAGATTTTAAGACAGCTAAAGCAAAAAGTCAATCCAAATGTTACAATCGCCGTTGGGGATTGGAAAAATGACAAATCAATGTTTGAGGAAGCTGATATTTCCATTTCTCTGGGAGATATTGACGGAGATTATAAAGCTAGGGATCTGAGGGACGTTCTCGAAATTTTGAAGAGTATTGTTAGAAACATTTAAGAATATTGAAGTAAATTTTCACGATTGGTGATAAGCTATGGCTAAACTCAAGGAGCCAATTATAGCAATCAATTTTAAGACGTACATAGAGGCAACTGGAAAAAGGGCTTTAGAAATAGCAAAGGCCGCTGAAAAAGTGTACAAAGAAACAGGTGTAACAATTGTGGTTGCTCCCCAGCTTGTAGATCTAAGAATGATTGCCGAAAGCGTTGAAATACCTGTATTCGCTCAACATATAGACCCGATAAAACCTGGGAGTCATACTGGACACGTTCTTCCTGAGGCTGTGAAGGAAGCTGGAGCGGTAGGGACTCTCCTCAATCACTCTGAGAATAGAATGATCCTTGCAGATCTCGAGGCTGCAATAAGGAGGGCCGAAGAAGTAGGTCTAATGACAATGGTCTGCTCTAATAATCCTGCTGTATCGGCGGCTGTAGCCGCTTTGAACCCAGATTATGTTGCTGTAGAGCCTCCTGAGTTGATAGGAACTGGTATCCCAGTCAGTAAGGCCAAGCCTGAAGTGATAACCAACACAGTGGAGTTGGTTAAGAAGGTAAATCCTGAGGTTAAGGTTCTTTGTGGAGCTGGAATATCCACGGGAGAAGACGTTAAGAAGGCAATAGAGCTTGGAACGGTAGGGGTTCTTTTAGCAAGTGGAGTAACAAAAGCAAAAGATCCAGAGAAGGCGATATGGGATCTTGTTTCGGGAATAATTAAGGAGTAGAAGCTAAATCTCTATCTTTACTGTTTTTCCTGTTTTTGAGGATTCATATGCTGCAAGGACTACTGCTAAATTCTTGAGTGCATCTTCTCCCGTTATTGGAGGTTCTTTATCTTGCTGAATTGCATCTATAAATGAGTTAATTATCCCCTCTATATCTGCCCTCTCCCAGTAAATCTTTTCGGTCTTGTCTTGATATACTGTGAAGTCTGGATAAGCTGTTCTTATATCAAGGAACCCATCGTCACCGACTATGTAGTACTTCATCTCTAGTCCCACGGGGTATCCTTTCGGATTCGCCCACCCTGCTGTTAGTAGGGTAACAACTCCGTTTTTGAACTTAATGAGTGCGGTTCCTATGTCGTCAACTTTAAATCCCCATATCTTTGCTCCTATGTCGGCATAAACCTCCACTGGATCACTCTCCGTAAGCCAGAAGAGTGAATCTATTCCATGGGGTGCCGTATCCATGAAGCCTCCTCCTCCACTCTTCCTTACGTCAAAGAACCAGCTTGTATCTAGGCCCTCTAAGAACATTGGTGGCTTTACATACTCTGAAATTGCATAGATGTACTCTAACCTTCCTATCTCGTTGTTTTCTATCATTTCTTTGGCCTTTCTTAATGGTTGAGTGAACCTGGGATTGAATGGAACCATTAGCTTAACTCCAGCTTTTCTTGCCGCTTTTATTATCTCCTTCCCATCCTCTAGAGTTAGTGCTATTGGCTTTTCTAGGAGTATGTGCTTGCCCTCTTCTGCAGCTCTTATTGCTACTTCTTTGTGCTTGTATGTTTCAGTAGCAATGTAAACCGCCTCTATTGTTTTGTCCTTTAACAATTCTTCATATGTTGGATAGAATTTTGCTCCATACTTCTTAGCTTCTAACTTTGCAACTCCAGAGTTCGGCCCATCTCCTGATATTGCAACAAGCTTAGCCCTTCTGCTCGCCTTAATTACGGGGGCATACCTCAACGCGTGAGGGTGAGCGTAGCTTATAATCCCAAACCTTACCATCTCACATCACCATCCTTGTGGGCTGGAAGCCTCGTCCTTTAGGGTGGGGAGGAAAGTCCGCTTTCTTAATTCTTCCAAACCTTTTTTCGCAATATTTATTGAGGCATTATAATCCCTATCAGCCACAAAGCCGCACTTTGGACACCTAAACACTCTATCATCTTTGAAAGTTCTAACGTAGTAACCGCAGTTTGAACACGTCTTTGAAGTCCCTCTCGGGCTTACAAAAATTACTGGCACACCGTATAGCTTTGCCTTGTAAACTATTTTTGCTATCAAGTCTGCATAGCTCCAAAGGTGTAAAATTTTCCTCAATAGTTTCGGCCTCCTTTGCTTTTTCAGCCCCTTCAGCTTCTCAAGGACAATAGCCCTATTCAACTGCTTTGCCTTTAAAACAAGTGCTTTAGCAATTTTATGGTTTAAGTCATTGACAAACCTCCTGTCTTTGTGGTTTGTCCTAGCATAAATGCCGAACTTTTTCATAAGCCTCTCTTGCCTTCTAGCAGTCAACCTTTCCATATGTTCCTTATGCCTTATTAATATGTCCCCTTGAACCCTCATAACTACTCTTCCCTTTTCATCGCTTGCCACCAACAAGTTGTAGTATCCCAAGTCCACCCCAATTGTTCCAACGGGCTTTATTGGTTCTTTTTCTGGAACATTGACCGAGACCAACGCATACCAATCTTTGTCAACACGTTTTATAATAACTCTACCGTGTTTGTATTGAAGATACTTCTTGTACTTCTTTGGAACGTATAGTGGCAAATAAACCCTCCTCCCCATTAAAGGGACAACCAATCCGTTATTTTCTATCCTAACATCAACACCTTTAAAGTAAATAACATCAGAGCGAAACTTCGGAAATTCTCCTCCGTTCTTGAGCCAAGAGCGATAGATTTCGATTGCCAAGTTCATGGCATCTTGGACAACATTGCTGTGTAGCTGGGGGTATTTGTCCCTAATTGCTCTGTAAGCAAATCTATGGAGGTTGCCCCTGTTGGGCTTCTCCCCAAGCTGAGCAATTGCACTAAGCCAATCATTTACACAGGCCTTGAAGGCTTCTATAGATTGTTCTAGCATCCATTCTTTGCTCCTTGTTAATGGTCTCATTTTCATCTTTAGCGTGAGCTTCATCTCACGCACTCATTATGTTTTTTGCGTAAAGCTTTTAAATACTTTTCGCTTACCTTATGGTGAGGGTGCCTCTGACCGTGCCCGATGACACCAACCTGCCCAATGAAGCACGGGCGACCGTGGGGAGGGTGTTCCCTGTGGGAACCCTCGCCATTCACGGCGAGGAGGAGGTCAGCTCCTCCACGTTCAATCTAACTGGTTCGCCCTTTCTTATACTCTCTCTTGCCTTTTCAGCTATATATAAGGCTATCAATGCGTCTTTAGCTGTAACGATCGGGTCACATTCTGACCTAATGCATTCGAAGAAGTGCTTTAGCTCAGCTTCAAAGGCTTCTGGAAACGTTGAGAGCATTGGGGAAAAGCGAGGCATCTCAAAACTACTCTTTACAACTCCCACCACTGGAGCATCTAAGGGTGTATATCTAATTCTTCCATTCTTTCCTATGATGTCCAGGTGGTGGTAGAAGACTCCATATTTGGCTGGGAGTGGATAGCTCCAACTCACTTCGACGATTCCAGTTTTTTCTCCTTCAAACTTTATGAACATTATTACGTGATCAAAGGTTTTGTTAACTCTTGCTTCGCCTCTTATGGCCTTTCCTACGGCAAAAACTTCTATTGGTTCGCTTTCAAAGAACCATCTAAGAAAGTCAGTTACGTGAACCCCTAAATCTAGTGCAACTCCTCCACTCTTGGATTCATCCCAGTACCAATAGTCGGCTGGGAATGGAAGATGTTGAACTTCAGTTTTTCTTATCTGCACTGGTAGTATGTTCCTGGACTTTATGACCTCCTTTATTTGGATCCATCTCTTGTCAAACCTTCTCACATGACCTACAAAGAGTTTAAGGCCTTGTTGTTCTGCTTCTTTTATCATTTCTTTTGCTTCTTCTACCGTTAAGGCTATAGGCTTCTCAACGATTACGTGCTTTCCAGCCTTTAGGGCTTTTATTGCTATCTCAGCGTGGGTGTATGTTGGTGTTAAAACCTCTACTACATCCATGTCTTCGTTCAGAAATTCATCTAGGTCTGTATATACTTTGGCATTCAATTCTTTTCCAGCTTTTTTTGCAGCCTCTTCGTTAATATCCATCACAGCCACTACTTTAGCTAGGTGTCTTAGTGCTTTCAATGCTGGCTTGTGAGCGAGATTAAAGATATTTCCACAACCCACAACACCTACTTTTAACCTTTCTACCATTCTCACCACCATATTATATTATTCCCCCATGATTAAAAAGATATTGCCAAATTCAGCACAAAAAAATTTTTAGTTACCAAAGCTAAGTTTTTCATGGGGTGAGTGTCATGAAAGTTGTCGTGGGAATACCAAGTTACAACAATGCTGATACAATTGGCTTTGTTGTCAAGCAAGCCGCAGAAGGTCTCAAAAAGTACTTTGGAGGAGGGATTATAGTTAATGCAGATGGGGGAAGCACTGATGGAACTAGAGATGTAGTTCTCTCGACTAGCGTCCCTGAAGGCGTCGAGGTGCATAGCTTTGTCTATAAATGGCCAATCCCAGGGAAAGGGAGTGCTATGAAGGAAATTATGGAATTTGCAAGAGAAAGAGATGCAGATGCTGTAGTATTTGTGGATAGTGATTTGAGGAGCATTACTCCTGAGTGGATCTACAAATTTGCAAAACCGATTGAAGAAGGGTATGATTTTGTGGCTCCTCTCTATCTAAGACATAAATGGGATGGAACTATAACAAATAACATAGCCTATCCAATGACAGCTTCGCTGTATGGGTTTGACATCAGACAGCCAATAGGTGGGGACTTTGGAATCTCTGCAAAAATGATTGACCTTTATCTAGAAGATGAGGAAGTATGGAAGACCGATGTTGCTAGATTTGGAGTTGACATATTCCTAACAACAACGGCAATAGCCAATAAGAAGAAAGTTGTTCAAGTAAGCCTAGGAATGAAAATCCACAATCCAAAGGATCCTGCCTCATCTTTGGGCCCAATGTTCAATCAGGTAGTGGGAACACTTTACATGCTAATGAAGAAATATGAGAACATTTGGAAGAATGTCAAAGAAATTAAACCTGTTGAGACATGGGGAGAAGAAGTTTCTGGGGAGCCAGAGGAAGTTAAAGTCAATCTTGAGCTGCTAAAGCAGAGGGCTAGGGAATTGTTCTATAAAGAGAAAGAAATTTTGAAAAAAGCATTGGCTCCAGAAACATATTTCGGAGTGGAAAAGGTTCTTGAGAGTTTTGACTTCCCAGATGAACTATGGGCTAAAGTGCTGTTTGATGGGGCTGTCGCATATAAATTGGGAATATTGAAGAATGCTGAACCGTTAATTCCTCTTTACTTTGCAAAGACAGCAGACTTTGTAATAAAGACTATGGACATGCCAACAGTAGAAGCAGAAAAATTAGTAAGAAGGAGGGCAAAGGTGTTCTTGGAGCAGAAGGATTACCTAATTGAGAGATGGTTTGGTCATTCGAGATGATATCCCTCCGCTTCATACAACATTTTCAATATTCTGTCTCCTTCCTCATGTTTCTTAATGATTTTCTCCGCTAGATCAATTACCTCCAGAAATCTGTTGTGCATCATTAGAAACTCAATAGCATCTAGAGCTTTTAGGTATTCAAGGCTTTTCTCCTTTGCTGCAAGATATTTCACTATTGCCATCCTTATTCTTGCCCTGAAGTATACTTTCCCTTCGCTTTCGTATAAGGCCTCTTTGTATGCTTTCATAGCATTTTCGAACCTTCCTATCCCTATTAGCGCTTCTGCAAGTTCCATGAGCTTGTCTCCTGCATCTCTATACCTTTCTGTTGCCCTGAGAGTGTCTATTACTTGGTTTAAGATTTTCACTAAATTTATTCCAATAAGGTTAGCTCTGTTAAAGTTTCTAGCTAGGAGGTATGCATATTGGGCTCTTAGTAATAGGGTCGCCATAGTTTCTAAGTCTCCTTCTGCATATGCAAGCTTACTAGCTTTCTCATAGTGTTTTCCTGCTGTCTCCATTAGCTCAGTATATCTCTCGTCGTATCCAAAAATGCTCTTTATGTAATTTCCAACCTTTTCGAAGGTTTCCCCACTCTTTACATAATCTTCATTTGCCACGGCCTCTTCCGCTATCCTGCTGAAAATTTCTACGAGTCTACTTGCTATTTTCTTAACTCCTTCCTTATCTCCCAAGAGATCATAGTATCTGTATGAGGCCTCATAAGCTACAATTGCAGATTCTATCTCTTCTGCTTCCTCATAATTAGCTCCTAAATCGGCGTATAGGTTTGCAAACTCCGTGGCATACTTTCTGACGTGCTCTTTATCTTCTAGGAAGGTAAATGCTTCAATAACATTTAGACTTAACCCAGTTAGTCTCTCTAAGCTTACCTCTGAACGATCTAACTCCCTCTCTAAGAGTTTCACATAGAGGTATGCTGCTCTCACCATTAAAGGTCTTGCCTGCTTTTTAAGTCCAAAATTGTGTGTCAAAAGGAGAGCAGCTTCTTTGTAGAGGGTAGCAGCTTCCCTGGGTTTTCCACTCTCTTCATACTTTTTTGCAGCTCTAACTAGGAGTGTGATACCATCTTTGATTTTACCCTCTTTTAATAGCTTTCTAGCTTCTCTCTCAATTTCCTCAGGAGGAGAAAACATTGGATCTATCTCCAAATCCCCACCCTCCTTTATAGTTTGGATAAATAAAAATGTTATTTAAGTCTTTCCAGAATTCCAAGTGGATAAAAGGAGAGTGATGCTTTGGCTTGTACCTCTTCCATCCCAATTGCTATCCCCAAGCTGATCAATTCTTTTACTCCTCTGACTTGAAATTTTCCCTTAGCTGAGGAAGAAATAAATCGTGGAACCTTATATTTATTTACGAGTGTCCATGCCTTTCTCATGAATTTTAATGCATTTGCCCTCTCATATGGATTTTGATGTAAAAGAGGCCTTAGAGAGAATCCCAGGGCCACCCCTCTCTTATTCATCATCCTAGCCAAGACATGGTCAATGCCTTGATCCTTCCTATTTGCCCAGGGGGATATAACTGCGTCTACACCTCTCTCGATGGAATACCTCACAACTCTGAGATCGCTGCTTTCCACGTAGATTAGATAATTTTGTTTAAATCTCTGAACAGCCTCTTTTACGAGAGAAGGCTTTGGATTAATTAAAGTAATCGCAACATTTCCGTATTCTTTCTTAATTTCTTTAAGTCTCTCTTTATCTAAAACTCCTGGAGGGATTTCATACGAAAAAACAACATCATCGAACCACTCCTCAGCAAGTTCATAAGCTTCTCTGCTTCTAATGTCCATCTCTACAAACTTCACTCCATTTCTCCCTCCAGCCATTTCTTCACTGCTTCAACAACGCTTTCCTTCCTCATTGGAAATGCTTTGACCTTAATTCTTAAATGAATAACATCCTCTCCTTCACTGACCTTTACCTCTCCCAAATAGGCCTTTTGCTTATCGAACCTAATGTAGAATGTTCCAGTTTCGTCTACTTTTTCCTCTATGTGCTCTAACAAGTATTTCTTGTCTTCTTCGCTTAGGAGGTTCCTAAGATTTTCGAGAAATTTTCTTATATTTCTTGAATGCTTAAGCTCAGCATCAAGAACCAATATGGGGTTTCCGAAATAACCTTCAGTTTCTATAATTTCAAACTCTACATCCTTTGGCGATATATCTTCGGGGAATAAGGTTTCCAATGCTTCAAGAACTTTCTCTGGATCCTCAGTTGCGTGGATGAATGTTCTAATCCTAATGTTATGAGCTTGCAACCGCCCTTTCATTGTCATCCCCTAGAATAAATTTGGAATTTGAAGATTAAAAAGTTTAGTCTACTATCTCGCCAAGAAGATAAGTGGAAGTGGCTCCATTTACCTTTGCCCTAGCGAATTCTCCTTTTTCTCCTCTTGGGATTATTATGTGCTTGTAATTCATCGTTACGGCATCAACATTTCCTTTCTTTCCTTCTCCATGAACGAGAATGTCGACTTTCCTACCTACGTATCTCTGGTTGATTTCATAGCTTATCTGAAGTCTCACCCTGTGCATAATTCTTGACCTCTCCTTGACGACCCATCCTGGGAGTTGCTTCCACTTAGCTGCAATTGTCCCAGGTCTTGGGGAATAGCGAGATACATTTACTTTATCGGGCTTTATCCTCTTGATTAGCTCTAAACTTCTTTGAAATGCTTCTTCACTTTCTCCTGGGAAACCAACTATTATGTCCGTATGTAAATTTAGATCTGGAAACTCTCTTCTGAAAGCGTTAACTATTTCCTCAAATTCTTCCACTGTGTATGTTCTCCCCATTCTTCTCAAAATTTCGTTATCTCCACTCTGAACTGGCAAATGAAGGAACTTGTAAACTTTTTCATCCTTGTATGCTTCTATAAGCTCGTCTAGGAACTTCAATACATGATTTGGATTCATCATTCCAACCCTAATCCTAAATTCGCCTTCTATTGCTGTAATTTCATCTAATAACTTTGCTAGGTTAGTTCCTATGTCGAATCCGTAGCATCCCGTATCCTCCGCTGAAAGCCAAATTTCTTTGTACCCTTGTCTAATGGCCCACTTTACCCATTCAACAATCTTCTCTGGAGAGTAGCTTTTGAGGACTCCTCTAGCTGATCTAGTGGCACAGTAGGTACAACCATTTAAACACCCTTCAGCAATTGGGAGAATAAAGTGAACTCCTCTCGGGCTTAACCTGGGAAAATCTAGCTTATCAAGATTTCTCTTTCTCCAGTCAGGGACACTTATGAGCTTCTCACCTCTTAAGGCATATTCCACTGCTTGAACTATTCTGTCTATGCTTTTAACTCCCAAAACTGCTGACACTCTCTCATCAATAGCATCGGGATTAACGTGAGGAAGGCATCCTGTAACTATAACTTTCTTTCCCCTATCTAATAACTCTCTTATTCTCCTCGCAATCTTTACTTCTGTGGGATCTTTTACGGCACATGAATTAACAACAACAATGTCAGCATTTTCTTCTCCTTCTACTATCTCATAACCTGAAGACAAAAGTAGGCCTGCCATAATCTCTCCATCTGCTCTATTTCTCGCACATCCATAGTTCTCAATGTATACTTTTGTCATCGCACCTTCATATTCAAGGGATTTTAAGTAATTTTCTCTTATGCTCTATAACCTTTGGTTTACAATATCTTTATAAACACTCAATGTTCACAACATTTGAGTATGTTCAAAAATGTTCACGTGATCGGAGGTGTTCATCATGTATAAAATCCTCGAGAAAAAGGAAATCGCAATGAGAAATACCTGGTATAAAGTTTACGCACCTCACGTAGCTAAAAAAGTTCAGCCAGGACAGTTCGTCATAGTTAGAGCCTTTCCGAACGGAGAAAGAATTCCTTTGACTCCTGTAATGTGGGATAGAGAAGAGGGGTGGATAGTTCTAATAGTATTTACAAGAGGAAAGACAACAATGAGGATGGCAGTGGAGCTTAAGGAAGGGGATTCACTGTTAAACGTAGCGGGACCACTAGGGACGCCAGTTCCTATGGAAAAGTTTGGAAAAATACTTGCAATAGGTGCTTATACTGGAATAGTGGAAGTGTATCCAATTGCAAAAGCCTGGCAGGAAATAGGAAATGACGTAACAACACTTCACGTAACTTTCGAGCCAATGGTAATTCTCAAGGAAGAACTTGAGAAGGCAGTAACCAGGCACATTGTAGAACCTGTCCCATTGAATCCAAATCAGGACTTCTTAGCTAACATGAAAAACGTGTCTCAAAGACTCAAAGAAAAGGTTAGAGAGCTTTTAGAAAGTGAAGACTGGGATTTAGTATTTATGGTCGGCCCAGTTGGAGACCAAAAGCAGGTATTTGAAGTTGTAAAAGAGTATGGTGTCCCAATGAAGGTTGACCTCCATCCCATCATGGTTGATGGGACTGGGATGTGTGGGGCTTGTAGGGTTACAGTTGGTGGTGAAGTCAAATTCGCATGCGTAGACGGCCCAGAATTCGACGCATATCAAGTAGATTGGGATGAGCTGATTCACAGAGTGGGGTTCTATGCCAAGTTGGAAAAATTAGCTCTGGAGAAATATATGGAAGAGCTTAAGGCTAAGGGGGTGATTTGAATGCCTAGGCTTATTAAAGAGAGGGTTCCTACTCCTGAGAGGTCTGTTGGGGAGAGGGTTAGGGATTTTGGTGAGGTTAATCTTGGTTATTCTTGGGAGTTGGCTTTGAGGGAGGCTGAGCGTTGTCTCCAGTGTCCTGTTGAGTATGCCCCTTGCATTAAAGGTTGTCCTGTGCATATTAACATTCCGGGTTTCATTAAAGCCTTGAGGGAGAATAGGGATAATCCTAGTAAGGCTGTGAGGGAGGCTCTTAGGATTATTTGGAGGGATAATACGTTACCAGCAATTACTGGTAGGGTTTGTCCCCAGGAAGAGCAGTGTGAGGGTGCTTGTGTGGTTGGAAAGGTTGGTGATCCAATAAACATTGGAAAATTGGAGAGGTTCGTGGCTGATTATGCTAGGGAGCATGGGATTGACGATGAATTATTACTAGAGGAGATTAAGGGGATTAAGAGGAATGGGAAGAAAGTCGCAATCATTGGAGCTGGGCCCGCTGGCCTAACTTGTGCCGCAGACCTGGCAAAAATGGGTTATGAGGTAACAATCTACGAAGCCCTCCACCAACCAGGAGGAGTACTAACATACGGAATCCCAGAATTCAGACTACCAAAAGAAATACTTAGAAAAGAGCTGAAGAAGCTAAGCCTTTTGGGTGTAGAAATAAAAACGGACCATATAGTTGGTAAAACTATAACAATTCAAGAGTTACTTCAGGAATATGATGCAGTATTTATAGGAACTGGAGCTGGAACACCAAAATTGCCAAATATACCAGGAATAAACCTTAATGGTATTTATTCTGCGAATGAGTTCCTCACGAGAATTAACCTAATGAAGGCCTACAAATTCCCAGAATACGACACTCCAATTGTTGTTGGGAAGAAGGTTGTTGTTATTGGAGCTGGTAATACTGCAATGGATGCTGCTAGGTCAGCACTGAGGCTTGGAGCGGAGGTTACTATTGCTTACAGAAGAGGCAGGGAGGATATGACAGCCAGGATTGAGGAAGTTAAGCATGCTGAGGAAGAGGGAGTTAAGTTCATGTTCTTTGTTAATCCAGTGGAATTCATTGGAGATGAGAATGGAAATGTTAAGGCGGTGAAGTTTGAGAAGATGAAGCCACTGGAAGAGAGGGACAGTAGAGGAAAAAGAAAAATAGTTGGAACAGGAGAATACATAACTGTGGAAGCAGATACAGTAATAATAGCGATTGGCCAAACTCCAAATAAGGTTCTCTGGAGGGCAACTCCTGAGCTTAAGGTGGATGAGTGGGGTAGGATTGTTGTGGATGAGAATTTGATGACTAGTATTCCTGGGGTTTTTGCTGGTGGTGATGCTATTAGGGGTGAGGCTACGGTTATTCTAGCAATGGGCGACGGGAGAAAAGCAGCAAAAGCCATCCACCAATACCTAAGCAAGAAAGGAAATTGACACCTCTTTCTTATAACCTTTTTAGGACGAAAGGTTTATATCTCCAGGATGATAGTAAAACTCTGGTGACGGCAAATGGCGTGGAAGGTTTCTGTCGACCAAGACACCTGTATAGGAGATGCCATCTGTGCAAGCCTCTGTCCAGACGTCTTTGAGATGAACGATGAAGGAAAGGCCCAACCAAAGGTAGAGGTTATTGAGGACGAAGAGCTCTACAACTGTGCTAAGGAAGCTATGGAGGCCTGTCCAGTTAGTGCTATTACTATTGAGGAGGCTTGATTTCTTTTTCATTTATATTTTTATATCTCAAGGAATAAAATGGGAAGCATAAAGAAGGGGAAGAGAAGTAAAATATACTCATTCTTTAAGTTGCTCTGGAGCTGGAATTGGCACGATCTCGTAGGTATATACAAGTGGAATTGCATAAATTTTGTCTTTTTCTTTGTAGACTATCTTAAATCTAATTGCGGCTGGCTTTCTTGGGTACCTGAAATCGTCCTTTTTAAAGTGGACTATTATAACTTTGCTTTCATTAGGGTTAAGTGTTAGTCCTTTTAGTGGTAATCTGATTTCTTTTGTATTGTTCTCGATTTCGTCAAGATTAGTTGCATTGATGTATGTTACCTCCTCAATTTGAAGATCAGATATGTTGTATTGAACCCCTAATACAGTTAGCGGTTGTGTACCTATGTTTTTCACTGCAAACATACACTCGGGAGAAACATTTCTCCCAAAAAAGCCCACTTCTAGTTCAATCATATCAGTTATCTTTAGAGAATGATTCTGCTTGGGAGAAATTTCAAAGATCCATTTCGCACTGAGTTCTTTATGGTAACTTTCTTTTTTATTCTCTATTATCAGGGTGACATTCTTCTTATAAATACCTGTTTTGTTTAACGTGAGATATATTCCGAATGTTAACTCCCTAATCATTGGATCATGGTACTTTAGTGTTTCTTTTATCTTAGCTTTTTTAAGTGTCGCAAAGCCATCTAAACCTATAATGCTTAAATTAGAGTTCTTTATAATGTTATATTCTTTGAAATCTGTTCCAATCCAGTAGACCCTAATTAGCACTGTGTCATTGAGTTCACCATAAATGTAAGCATCTGGGACTAGAAATACACTCTCGTTTGGAACATGTGAATAAATGTAGCTCGCTCCAATAAGAAAAAGAAATATGAAAATACTAATTTTCTTTGCTCTCATATTATTCACCTTCAATTTAGAGGTTTGACTCGTACTTGATAAAATAGGAACTTTTTAACCAATGCTTTTTTTATTTCTCCAGTTGGATAATTTTGTCCATCAATATGAATATATTTTCTCTGGGTAACCTCATATTCTTCATATTTCGGTCTTATTTGGAAAGCTACAACTTGTGCATCATGCTCAAATTTCCCACTAATAGATACTTTAACAACTCCAGTAGCAGTCACATCAAAACCTAGGGATGCAGAAAGCACACTATATGCTACCATCACACTGCCACTAATTTTATGTGACCATGCTATCCAACTGCTGAAGGAATATTCCTGGCCAGCATATCCATAGGCTTCTTTTACAGTTTTCCAGAATCCGTAAGTTACTCCAACATATTTCACATTTTCTACTTTCCACAACTCCCAATACCCACCTGCATCTTGTGGAGCAACTTCTCTACTATCTGCTGTTTGAGCAGCTACTATTTGTGCTACTGTCCCAATAACTAACAATACAACAAATAATGCAGATAACTTCTTCATATTTTATACCTCCTGCTAAATTGTTGTATTAGTTATTTTTCACATTGTTTTATTTATACTTTTTTTAATTTATATTTGCCAATATTACAAGACATAAATTAAATGGGAGATAAAAATTTGACATATAGTCAAAATCTTGATTCTGTTTTTAAAAAACCTGTTGAGGTTATGAATAAGTATTACTGAATAATAACTTCGATCTCATTTAATTCCACTTTACTGTTTCCATTTGAATCTTCCCATTTAAGTAGTGTAATCTCTTTTGTCTTCCTCACTTTATAATAAAGTAGACAAGCCTCGGTTCCAAACCTATGTGTTCCTAGTATGAATATCCTCCTATCTTCGGGTTGAATTATACAATAATCCTTTTTTCGCCAAATGCTTCTGTAAATATTTCCATTAAACTTCATTGTATCCCTAGTGAATGTTGCGTTAACAAATTTTGCTGCGGCTTTTCCAAGCACAATCTGGAGATCTATTGGTTTATTGGCAAATATTTTCCTCCCTATATTTTTGTCAACGTCTGTAATAGTCACAAATGGTTCAAAGGTGAAGAAATATATTGTTTTAGAGTCAACTATCACTGCGTTTAGGTTGGAAACCCTAGCATGCTTAACATTAATTAAATAGCTTCCTAGAACTCCATCTTTTGAGATAAAATATATCCTATTGGAAGTTATTGCAATGGCCAGGAAATTAGAGGTTACTAGTTTTGTAATATTTCCATCTAGTTTAAAACTCCATAATATAGTTCCATTGATATCGTACAGCATAATCTTGTTGTCTATAGCAACTAGCAACTTATCTCCTAAAAATCCTAAGTTGGCATATAGGGGTGAGAGATATGTTGCATAAGCGCATTCATATATCCTAGCCCAATTAAATTCAATGTTCTTGCTCCAAACTTTCTTTGCGTTCTTTGTCATGAGTAATGTTCCATTATTTAGGAAGACTGCAGTAAAATTATTGTATACATCAAAACTTCGTGGGAAAATGCATATTGGGAAATCGATCACCCATTCTCGCTTTTCTTTAAATTTGTAAATATTGCTGAAACTCCGAACATAAATTGACTCATTTTTCACCTTAATTTCTTTTACAGCCATGGCATATCTCAATTTCCATGCTATCCCATACTTGTCGAGGACATAAAAGGTGGAATTCCCCCCAGGTTCAAAATCAAGAACCACTACGTATTTTTCTCCTTTTGCGATAATCCATGGAGGAAAGTTCTTAATCTTTATAGCGTATGATGTTGAGGATTTATTCGCGAGGTCTATCCAAGTAACGTGAATAGTTTTATTTGCATTTTCGAGTATTACTAGATTTTCATCTACAAGCCCAGCCCACAGAGGAGTTGGCATTTCTAGGATTTCATTTCCGACCTTATCGAATAAATATAAGGCGTCTGAGATTATTAGGACATAGTCTTTAGAAACATCAATGCTTTTTACTTGAGTGTTTAGGCTCCATAGGGGGTTTACTGTGGTATATGCTATAGTTAGTTCAGGAGATAGGAGAATAAAAAACATGAAAGTGACTTTAAAAATTCTTTTCATACTTCTTCACCTCACCCGGTTATTAACTCTACTCCAAGGTTATTAAGCACGTCATCAATGGATAGATACGTGGACGTTTCTTCATCAGGATCCCACCTATAGAGTAGTCCATAGATTTGTACATATTTATAGGCCTGTCCTTGGCACCAATAAAATACTGGAGATCCACTATCTCCAGGAGCCACCTCCATAGTTGTACGGATTTCTAAACTGGTCGAGATATCGAGTATAATGCCACCAGTCAGTCCTGTAGTCCTTCCACTCTTCAAAACAGTGGAGCCAACATATTGATATCTATATGGCTTGTATCCTTTAATAATAAAGTAAGGATAAACTTTAGGAGTGACTCCTACTGTTGTTTTTATCCATGCCATGTCTCCTTGGGCTGGAGACCAAAGTTTTATCTCAACATTTCCTATATAGTAACTTGGGTCGGAAGTGTCTGGTTGATACGCGGGAGCACCTTCATCAGTACAGTGGCCTGCGGTGACCATTCCGACTATTCCATTTTTTTCTGCAGGAAAACCTAAAGTACAATAATTATGACCTGGGACTTGAAACTGTATCCCTCCCATTAGAGGCCGTATCACATCATTCCTAGAAAGAGGTTGTATTAATGAGAGTTTACCATAATTTTCTATATTCAAAGGCTTTAGATCGATTTCTTCTACAATAACTGCTTCCTTGGGTATTCTTAACTTATCAAGGTGTCCACTAAGTAACTCCAGATTCCTAGGGGAAACACTCTCTAGTCCTATAATCAGCCGATTTTTAGAATTTTGATAACTCAACCACGTAATGCCTAATTCCCTACTCCTAAATAGTTCTTTCGCTTTTTCTCCTTCTTCTTTTAGTTGTTCGAAGCTGTATTTGCCTTTTAAAAACGCCACGTTTACTTTTCCTTTGTATTTTTCTAATGCTTTCCTTATTTTCTCTTTATCTTTTTCATCTCTCACGTAGACAAAGATTAACCCTTTATTCTCGTCAATGAACATTCCTCCGTAAGATGAGAGGTTTCTAGAGGATTCTCCATTAAGCTCGTCAATCCCCACTAGTTGGCTTAACTCTCTTGCAGCCTGATGTAATATTATTGATTCTGGTTTCTTGAGTAATCCGTAGGGTTTTTCTTTAAATGCGAATCCTTCAAAATTCTTAATTTTCTCGGGTTCTTGACAATACCACCAGATTCTAGGCTCACTCTTCTCAACCCACTGGCCATTCTCAAAAACCCAATATTTTACTGGCTGACAGGCCTTATCATTACCCGCACTCCCAAAAGAACCCAAAACCACAAAACCAAGTAACAAAACAATAACCCACCTCAAACCCAACACCACCACCACAAATATTTAACTACTAACTCAATTTTAAAATATTTAAATTTTTTGGATAAGTTATCTATATAATACCAAAGAAGGGAGTATAGTATCCATGGAGTAGTTCATTTTCAATTGCCAACAAAGTATTACACGAGGAATAATGTGGAAAATATAGAAGTCAAATCTCGAGGTTAAATTTCTTAGCTTGCTCAAGTACGTATTCTCTAATCTCTCTAGCCTTTGGAAACTCAACTACAATTTCTCCATTCTCGATAATTGGCTTTAACAATGGTTCAACTTTTGCATTACAAACTGGACATCTCTCAAGCTTTTTGTTGGCAGGAACTACATGGTAGTGTCCGTTTTCACATCTATACACTTGCTTCCTACCGCTAAGCTTTCCCCTCTTTGCAATTGGCTTTCCTTCAACTTCCACAATGTCTAGGGCAAAGTCTACTGGCTTTGCACTTGCTATAGCTCCTCCAACTCCAAAAGCATCTACAACGTCAACTATTTCCTTTATTTTCTCTTCATCAAGTCCTCCTGAGACAAATATCTTCACCCAGTCATATCCTCTAACCTTTAACTCCCATCTAACTTCTTCAATTATCTTCCTGAAGTTCCCTCTTCTTGAGCTTGGAGTGTCTAGTCTCACGGCAAATAGTTTCTTGCCGAGGGCTTCAGCTGCCATAACAGCCTCGACCTTCTCATCGTAAAATGTATCTACTAGGGCTATCCTAGGAACTTCCTCTTCAATGACCTCATCGAAGTATTTCCAGGCTTTAACTTGATCGCCAACAGTTATAATCAATGCGTGGGGCATAGTTCCCACAGCTTTTTCTCCCATCATTTCTGCTCCCAAAACTCCAGAAACTCCGTCACATCCTCCAATAAACGCGGCTCTATCAATCATCGGAGCAATTGCTGGGTGCATATGCCTAATTCCGAAGGAATACACTGGCTTAAACTTAGCAGCTATCTTAATTCTTAAGGCTGCTGTTGCTATTCCGCTAGCTTGACTTAGCATTCCCAGGAGGGCCGTTTCATAGATACCGAAGTCTGCATAATCCCCTTCTATTTGTAACACTGGCTCATATGGATGGAAGATAGTTCCTTCTGGCATGGCATAAACGTTAACTGGAATTCCTTCCAATAGTTTTGCTACTTCTTCAACCCCGACTAAAACTCCCCATCTCCAATTGTTTGGGAGGGAGGTTGTTGTTACGTCAGCAAGAACCTTTTTTCTTATGTTCTTAACCTCGAGGATCTTTTTTGTTCTCAAGAAATAGACATCAGTAGTTTTTCCCGCCTTTATCTCATCTTCATTAGCAATGTAAAATCTTTTCATTGCTATCCCCCAAATATAAATAGACCTTCAAAAAAATAAAGTTAATGTATGATGAGGAATCGGGGAGCTGAGATGTGATGAAATCCATCAGAGCTGACTAATTCAGCATCTCTTTTAGCTTTAAGATGACTTCTTTATAAGGGATCTTTCCCTTTCTCATAACTATAACGTCGTGAATTTTACCAAGTTTATCTGCCAAAAGCTCGTCATTGACTATTATTAGCATTTTCACGTCAACATTGGAAAGTTTTTCTAGCTTTGATTTAATATAACTTCTAGTCCAGAAACCTGCAATTTCAACGTAAACTTCCTTTCCGTTCTTTCTGATGAGGAAATCAGGTATGTAGGCATATTGGCCAGCCTTAATTATCCCTGGCTCTCTTATGACCTCCACTCCCAGGATTCTCTTTATTTTAGTTACAAACTCCCTTTCAAGGGAGGAATCATACTCCACACTTACTTCGAGTTTGGGTAGTAAGATATCATCTTCACTTGAGAGTTCAAAGAAGTAAACTCTCTTGTCCTCTATTATCTCGGCCTTTATCGCCCACTCTTTGGCCTTCACTATCTCTGGAATTAGTTTTGCCATAGAAGTTCCATATTTCCTCGTCATCTTTAAAATTGATGCAGGCCCTGTGATTTCTATATTTTCCCCACTTATCTCATACATCAAACCCAAGAGCTTTATTAGCCTAAAAATCCTCTTGTGATTTTCTGAGACCCGAAAACTCATTCTTGCAGAGTTAAACATGAGAGTTTGGAGAAGGGAGAGATTGTATCTTCTTATTAACTCTTCTTCACTTATCCCTGGAACTCTTGTTAGGATTTTTTCCTCTTCTCTATCTGCAAACATAGCTCTTTCAATTTCTTCTGGAGTTGTGTTGAAGTAAGTTGCGGCCTCTGCAATTATCTTAGCCCTTTCAATTTCACTCGTTACATACCCCCTGCTAAAGAGGAACCTTCTGACCTCCAATGGATCTAAGGATGAAGATGTTGTAAACTCCGACTCTCTCTCAAGAATCTTTGCAAATCCTCTAACCTTTCTATAGTTCTCAGCCCTCTCCATATGCCTTAACTTCTCTTGAAGATCTTCGTATTTTTGTCCAACACTTGATTTAAACGCAAGAATTACTGCTCTAGCTAGCCTAAAGTGTTCTTCACTTGCAAATTTTAAATAAATCTTCCCTCTTCTTCTTGTTGCATCTAAAAGTTCCTTAGGCAACACATCGCTTATAGGGTAAAGGGATTTAAAAGGAATTTCTCAACCCTGGGAATGTGAAGGTTGAATTATATTATGACAAGGGGACAGTTCTCATTAAGGGAAGGGTTCACATTCCCATGGCCAAGTGGGATGAAAGAGTGAAAGCATATAGAGCTTTGGCCTACAAGTATAAGGATATTGTAGAGTTTCTAAAGTCGGAAGGTGTTGATTTTGAGGATCATGTCATAGATAACATTATTCCATCTCCAATTTACGATGTTGAGTTTGACTTTGAGCTTAGGGATTATCAAAGAGAGGCTGTAAAGAAGTTCATGAGAGTGGGGCGAGGAATAATAGTACTGCCTACTGGGGCTGGGAAGACGATAGTAGCTCTGGAGATCATTAGGAGGTTGTCGGTTTCTACTTTGGTAGTTGTACCAACTTTGGCCCTTCTTGAGCAGTGGAAGGAAAGATTGTCCATATTTGGAGAAATTGGAGAGTTTTCGGGGAGAAAAAAAGAACTAAAGCCAATAACTGTAACTACTTATGATTCTGCTTACATAAATGCTGAGCTCCTTGGGGATAAATTTCTCTTCCTTGTATTTGATGAGTGCCATCATCTACCATCTGAAGCTTATAGAAACATAGCCCAGATGAGCATCGCCCCCTATAGGCTTGGATTGACTGCCTTTCCCGAAAGAGCTGACAATCTTCATGAGTTGTTTCCCGAGTTGATAGGTGGAATAATCTATGAGAAAAGGCCCTCTGAACTTGTTGGAAAATACCTTGCAAACTATGAGGTTGTGAGGATCCATGTTCCCTTAACAAGGGAAGAAAGGGAGGAGTATAGGAAATATTATGAGAGGTTTAAGAGATATGTTGAAAAGAGGGGAATTCAGTTTACCAGCCTAAAAGATTTCCAGCGGATAGTTTTGAGTACTGCAAATGATAATGAGGCATTTAAAGCCCTAAGAGCCTTAGAACAGGCAAGAAAAATTGCTTTTAATTCAACTAAAAAGCTAGAGAAGCTCAGAGAAATTCTTGAGCGGCATAGGGGAGAGAAGATAATAATCTTTACTAGGCACAATGATTTAGTCTACTTAATATCTAGAAAGTTCTTGATTCCTGCGATAACTCACAAAACCAATAAAGAGGAGAGAAGTGAGATTCTAAGAAAGTTTAGAAAAGGAGAATATAAAGCAATAGTGAGTAGTCAAGTTCTCGATGAAGGAATAGATGTTCCTGATGCCAGTGTGGGAGTTATAATCAGTGGTACTGGATCTTCTAGAGAATTTATCCAGAGGCTTGGGAGGATATTAAGACCGGCTCCAGGAAAGGAAAAGGCAATATTGTATGAACTAATTTCTTCTGGGACTAGTGAGGTTAGAATATCAAAAAGAAGAAGGTCAAGTATTTAGCTCGGCGTCAAACCTATTTGTCCTCTTGTAATCTGCATACCTCTTGTCGAGTCTCTTGCTTACATATGGTCCATCTTTTCTATAGCCGAATTTTCTGTAGTACTCTCTAACTCCAACTCCACTAATAATAAGCATTTTCTTTGCATCAAACTCCTCTCTTGCTATCCTTTCAGCTTCAGCTAGGAGTTCTCTTCCATACCCTCTATGCTGCCATTCGTACTTCGGCTTTTCCCCTATTGGAACCATGGGTCCGTAGACGTGAAGCTCCCTAACTATGGCTGAGGGACAGCAGTTTATCTCCTTTCTGTGGGCTTTTTCGCTCGGAATTCTCAGCCTTAGGAAACCTATGAGTATGTCATTCTTCACATCTTCAAAGCTTAGGAATATCTCTGTTCCCTCCCCAGCTTCATAATCCTCTCTAAGCAATTTAATGTGTTCTATTTCGGGCATCTTTCCAAACTTCTGCATTTGATGGCCTACCTCTCTAAACCTTATCTCCCTGGGTCTTATTCCCCTCCTTACAAGTTCCTCAAATACAAGTTGTCCTAGATTTGAGTGCTTAACACCCGCAACAATTAAGTGGGAGGGGATGTCCCTCTGTATTCTCATGACCCTAACCCACTTGGGGAATATCTTATACGCCTCAACAAGTAACTCCACGGCCTCTTCTGTAGTGTAAGGCTTATACAGACCAGCCTTATACCATGCGTAGAGGGGAGCATCTCTAGTTACGAGGGTTGGATATATCTTTAACATGTCGGGTCTAAATCTCGGATCTTCAAATATCGTCTTAAAAACGTAAAGGTCCCTTTCAAAGTTGCTCCCAGGGAGTCCGGGCATTATGTGATAATTTATCTTTAACCCAGCATCCCTCAGGAGTTGAGTAGCCTTAATTATTTCTTCAACTCCGTGCCCTCTTCCTACCCTTTCATGAATGAAGTTGAAAATTGTTTGTACTCCAAGCTCGACTCTAGTTGTCCCAAAAGCTAACATCCTATCAATTTGTCTCTCAAATGCCCAATCGGGCCTCGTCTCAATTGTTAAACCAACCATTCTAACTTTTGCTTTTTCGTTCTTTTTCTGCTCCTCCTCTAAATAATAGAACTTTTTCTTGTGGGTTTTTTCCCAGGCTTTCCTAAACTTTGGATCTTCATTAAGAACCGACTCATCTTTTAGCAGAATTAGGCGAACTAGCTTTTCCTCCAAGTTTTCTATGTCCTTAAAGTACCAGAAATCATTCATGGCTTTAAAGGCACACTTGATGTACCATTCTTGGTAGTCTAGATCAGTTGCAGGGAATGTCCCGCCTTGTATTATAACTTCGACTTTATCTATTGGGTGGCCAATATCGTAGAGTTGCTTTAGCCTGGCCATCATTATTATGTAAGGATGATAAGCGTATTGAGAGGCTCTCAAAGCTGAGGGTTCTTTTCCAGTGTAACTTTGAGGTGAACCAACTGCTGGTCCACCTGGGCAGTAAATACATCTCCCATGGGGGCATGGGAAGGGTTTCGTCATCATTGCAACTACTGCTACTCCACTTATCGTTCTTGTAGGTTTCTTTTTTAGAAGGTCTCTAAACTTCTCTCTTGCATCTTTGGGAAGGGCTTTCCATATGTCGGAGTTCTTTGGAAACTTTGGAAGGTGGTACTTTTTAGCCACCTCTACCTTAATCCTCTCTAACTCTTCCCTACTCTTTATCTCTCCAGACAGGAGTGCGTTTACAATTTCTTCTATTGCAGCCTTGAAAGCTTCATCGCTCATTTCTTCATACACTTCTGGCATAGCCTTTAAAATGTTTGTCTTATTAGAAATCTTTATAAGTAGTAAATTACAACAAACAAATATGAAGTCAGCAAAAACTATATTTATATTGGGTATTATTGCTATCATTCTTAGTAGTGGATGCATAAATACAAAGGTAACTACACAAACAGCAATTGGGGAAAAGGTAGAGAGAGTATGCCTGACTAATGAAGTTGTTGGATCCTTTGAGGTCCCTCAAGAAATTCGAGAAGAGGTGGAGAAGCTGTTTAGTGAAGCAAGTGTGAAAGGATTTACCGTGAATGTTATCTTGGACAATTCTACACTGTCTTTAACATTCTATGAGTTTCGGCCTTCTTTCCTTCCACAGGACTTTGAAGTTGCTGTAGATGGAAGGCAATTAAAGAATACGATGTATCTTTTAGCAGATGAAGTTTCCGTAGCTATAGCCTACAACAACCAGACTTTTAGGGGGAAAGTAAGAATAATCCCCAAGGAAAGAGGAGAGTTCACCTATAAGGCAAAACTAGATGAAATTTCTGGAGAGGTACTACTGGGAAGTTTTGGCACTAAGACTCCAGAGTTTCAAGTCTATGCGCGAAAGATTTCAGAAAATACAGTAGAGGTTATGGTAAAGAAAGATGATGAAATTGTTGCTAGCGGAGTTATATCTCTAGGCTGACAGAAAGCCACCATCAACTGGAATTACTGCCCCATTAATGTAGCTTGCCATGTCACTGGCTAAGAATAAAATAACTCTTGCTACTTCATCGGGATCTCCAAAGCGGCCCATAGGTAATCTAGCGTTAAAGTGGAGCGATGTTGAGATCTTCTCCATATCAAATTTTGCTATTGCCTCTTTCTTTAGCTTTTTAACCCCCTCGGTCTCTATTCCTCCAGGAACTACAACATTCGCTCTAATGGTCTTTCCATATTCTCTAGCTATTGCTCTAGTTAAAGCCACGACTCCGAGCTTTGCTGTGTCGTAATGGACTAAACCTTTTGCAAAGGGTAGAAAAGCCTCTATTGAGCTCACATTTATTATTACTTCTCCCCGATTTTTTCTTCTCCTAATGAAATGCTGGCACATCCAGAAAACTGAATCTAGGTTAATTGCCATAACTTTCCTGTAGAATTCCTCATCAACTTCAACAAAATCCTTAAACCAATAAACACCTGCATTGTTTACCAGAATATCTGGCTCTCTGCCCTCTAATAACTTCCAAAGTATGTCTATCTCTTGCTTCTTAGCTAAATTAACTCTAAATATTTCAACGTTTACGTCGTATTTTTCTTGTATTCGCTCCTTTACAAGTTTTAAACCCTCTTCATTTATATCCACTAGATAAAGATCAGCACCAGCTTCAGCAAATCTGAATGCAGTTGCTTTTCCTATCCCTGATGCTGCTCCAGTTATAAGGGCCCTCTTACCTTTGAGGCTAATCAACTCACATATGGGTTTCATCAATCTCACCCATAAGTATTAGGGAAAAGTGTTAAATATAGGTTATCCATTTTGGCCTTCCATGAGATTCAAGCCGAGACCTTTCATAACTCCTGTTAGGTTTAAGTGCCTATTTTGTCTGGATTGTTGTAGGGGAAGACATGTCTATCTTACGGTGTCGGATATTAAACGATTAGTTGGGTCTGGGCATGATCCCCAAAAGTTCCTCACGTTTTCAATTGAGGGTGGGAATATTAGATTTGTTTTAAGTGTGAGGGAATGGGATCTTGGATGTATTTTCCATGACCCTGGGACTGGAAAATGCACTATCCATCCTATTAGGCCTCTAATCTGTAGAATTTATCCGTTTATGGTGTCAAAAAGACCACTTGGAGTTGAAGGAGAGGAACCCGTTCAATATAAGGGAAGAATGTTGTGGTTATACTATGACGAGAGTTGCCCAGGAATAAATTCCCAGGAGGGGGAAGTTATAACTCCAGAGGAAATAGCTGAGTTGGGAGTAAAATTTGAGGAAGAACTAAGTAGGACTACCTTCGAGGATGTCATTAAAGTTCTCTGACAAAACATATACTCTCTTCCTCGCATCTTGCAAAAGATAAACCTCCTTTACGATTCCAGAATCTTTTAGAAGCTTTATTGCATACCTAACAGTTCTTTCAGAAAGATTTGTTCTTTTTGCAATTTCCTTGGAAGACATGGGTTCTTCAAGAACTTTCAGAACTAGCTGGGCAGATTTGGGTAATTTAGCAAAGTCGATCCCTCCTCATCATCATCACCTCAATCCTTTTGAAGGAAAGTGGAATAAAAAGCTTTCTAAAAAGGCAATAATAATGTGGCAGATAAATGTGAATGATAACAGAAAATTTTTGTCAGATTGTTAATGTTCCCTTTATGGTGGGCCCGCGGGGATTCGAACCCCGGACCTCCGCCTCGTAAGGGCGGCGTCATAACCAGCTAGACCACGGGCCCGCCCATAACTCTACCAAATCAGAGCATATATAAAAATTTCGGTAATGTTAAGAGGGTATTTAGAGATTATAGCTTGATGATGAACTTCACGGTACCCTGAGTTCTAAAAACGATGATGAGCCCCCTCTCGTCTGATTACCTTTTTCTTGCAAAAGTTATATAACCAGTATGAGCTAGAATTGTCGTTCTAGGTCTTATACATTCCTTTTTAACCTCTTGTTCAAAGACAACAACATCGATGGTCTTAGGTTTTAGAAATACATCCCTAAATTCTGCTAGTTTTTCATGAAGCCTTATTACTTGGTTCGCACAGGGGAGATATGCAACAAGATAACCTCCGGGCTTTAAAGCTTTTGCAGCATGCTCTACAACTCTCTCAGGTTGAGGAAGGTCAAGAATAACATGATCAACGTTCTCTTCGTCTATTCCTTCATAGATATCTTTTATCTTGATTTCAACTCTGTCATCGAATCCAGCCCATTTTATGTTTTCCCAAGCGAGCTTTGCAAAATCTTCCCTGATCTCATAGCTAACAATTCTTCCCGTGGGGCCAATGATATTGGCTAAAAAGAGCGTTAGTGCCCCGCTCCCAACCCCAGCCTCTACAATAAAATCTCCTGGGGAAATTCCTGCATAGGCCACAATTAGTGCAGCATCCTTAGGATGAACTATTTGAGGGCCTCTTTTCATTTTTTCAATTAAATCAACAATTTTCGGCTTTAAGATCTTGAATTCATATCCCTTATGACTTACTATGCTCTCCCCATAATTCTTGCCAACTATCTCTTCGAGCTTTAGTATGCCCAAATCTGTGTGGAAATCCTTTTTTCCTACAGTAATAATGTATTTCTTTCCCCTGGGATCAACGAGGAGAACTTTTTCCCCTTCTTTAATCATATCTTCTTCACCAGAATTTCATTGTTTCTAACTTGGATCACTATTGGGCTAATCTCTTCTAATGCCGCGACGGCTTTTTCAGGAGCTACGTCCGTATTTAGGAAGTATATTGAGGTCCAGTCTTCAATTGGCAAAACACTTCTACTCAAAAGTATTGTTTCTAAAGCTTTGGCTTCTCCGAGGTATAGGTATTGTGAAAGTCCCAATGTTATAAAAAACACTCTTTTGGAAGATTTTGCTAAGATATCTCTTATGATTGGGTAGTAAAGTTTTATGAATTCTGAAAGGTTATACGTGAGGGGTAATTCTTCGACTTTACTAGCATAACTAATCTTTCCGGGCCCAATTTTTATTGCCTTTATATTCTTTGTTTTCTCCATGATTTTAGTGTATTCATCTGGAGACGATATCCTCCTTAAATATGTCCTAAACATTACATCACCAATTCCAAAGAAGTCGTCTATCACAAACTCATATCTATCAACGTATTTTAGGATTATCTCACCCCAAACTAGCCTGTGGATTGGTGATGAGCTTGAGTATTCAACTATTGCAACATCTCCGTTTCTCATTTCATCTAATAGTATCTTTCCCAAAACTCGCAAGTTCATTTTATCCCCTCCAAATCGTTTTTAAAGTTATAGCTTTTAAATGTTGAGGGGTAATAAATGGGAAGGTTTGTAGTATGGCCAAGTGAGCTTGACTCAAGATTGTCAAGGAAGTATGGTAGAATAGTTCCCAGGTCGATAGCAGTCGAAAGTCCTAGGGTAGAGGAAATAGTAAGGGCTGCTGAGGAATTAAAGTTCAAAGTTATTAGAGTAGAGGAAGATAAACTAAACCCTAGGCTCTCTGGAATTGATGAAGAATTGAGAACTTTTGGCATGATAGTTTTGGAAAGTCCGTATGGTAAGTCAAAATCCCTAAAATTAATCGCTCAGAAAATTAGAGAGTTTAGAAGAAGGAGTGCGTAGTTACTCTTCTTCCTCCATCTCAACAACTATCGCAGTTGTTGTGTCTATAACTCCATCTATGTTATGAATGTCATGAAGGATTTTTCTTGTTAGTTCTCCTAGGTCAGAAGCCTCAATATGGACTATTGCATCGTAAGGCCCAGTAACTGCATCAGCATTTATAACCCCCGGTATTTTCTTTACTTCCTCAATAACCTTCTGTACTTTTCCTATCTCAACTGTCAATAAAATATATGCCCTCACCATTTTTCATCACCTGTCAGGTTTTCAATTGTCATTAGATCTAACAGCTTATATCGTTTTCTATGTCCAAAAGATTAAAATTCTCAAAGTTCTATAAAATGCAAGATGAACTCTCAACTATGTGCTTTATGTAAAGGAAGAAAATTATTGTGTGGAAGGCCTGTCTGCCCGATATTGCAGAAAGTTAGAATTATAAAGGAAGTCTCCCCTCTAGTAAACAGGGAAGATTTTTTTGGCTCTTCTCCTCCAAGTATTTTTGTTGGTGAGCATGGATATCCCTACGTAAGAGTAGGTCCCCTCGTTCCACCCATCCAAGGAGATACGCAATATATGGACAGCCCATTATCCTGGGAAAATGTGAGAATAGAGGATGTAATCAGGTTTAGGTCTCTCTTAGTTTTGGGAGAGGCAAAGGTCAATGTGGACGTTAGAAAATCCTCCAAGCTCATTGATTCTCTTCAAGAGCTAGCCATGTCTATAAAGCCTGTGGATAGTGAAGTTATTCTTAAGGAAAAACCAGCCATTAATATTTTACCAGAAGAATTTGCTCCTCCTCTTGGGCCTAGGGGGAAATTAAAGGTGTTCAAAGTCGTCGATAATCCAAAAGTGCCGAGAAAGGTAGATAAAACGATATCTGATGAACTTAAGGCAAGAGAAGCAATTATTGGCTTATATGAGTCGGGTTTTGATGAATATTATATAATTAGACTGCTTTCGGCTGGACTGTTAGGCGTGAAAAAGAGAATAGTTCCCACTAGATGGAGTATTACTGCAGTTCAGGATACAATAGGGAATTATCTTCGCAAAAACATTTTGAAAAATCCTATAATTGATAACTTCGAGGTTTATCATCATGAATTCCTGGGAAACAGGTACGTTGTCTTGCTTCTTCCGATGACGTATTCTTTTGAATTACTTGAAGTTTGGCTTAAGGGCTCTCTCTTTGGGACCTCCAAACCTTCGGTTATTCATGACTATGAAGACTTTAGGGGTCTTAAAGGATATGCAGAGCAAACTACTGGGGCTTATTACGCTGCTCGCCTCAGCGTTCTTGAATACTTAAGGAAGAGAAAAAGACAGGCAGGAATAATAGTGTTTAGGGAGGTAACGCCTGCATACTATGCCCCAGTTGGAGTTTGGCAAATTAGGGTTGGGGTTAAGAAAGCATTAGAAAAAGGGCCCATTAAGTTTGAAAATCTTGCGGAAGCTTTAAATCAGATAGGAAATATATTAGAACATCCCCTAGAGGAATACCTCAAGAAGAGTTGGACCCTTACAAGATTTAAGCAGAGAAGTTTAACTTCCTTCCTGGGGGTAGTGTAATGAAAAATAGGAAAATTTCGAGAATTATGAGTAAAAGAAAGTTAATTATGCTCGCTAGAAAAGAGGAGCTAAGCCATAATCTGAGGTACATCTCGAAAGTCCCTGTCAGCTTAGTTATGGATAGAGATTTTCTTAAGGTTAAGCCTGAAACTCCTCTCTTTGAGTTAATAGCCATGTTTAACGTTGAGGAGACATCAGCAGTTGTTGTTGATGATGAGAACAGACTTGTTGGATTCATAACCATGAAGGACATTCTTCACTACTTCATGCCTCCCAGGAGGTATTCTATAGTTGGAATTGGTTTGCTGAAAAAATACGGACTTACAAGAGCTTCGAGAGTAGAGGATATCATGGTTAAGAAGCCCATAACAATTAAAATTGATGATAACTTAGGGAATGCAATAAAACTTATGGTTGAAACTGGGAAGCATCACCTTCCAGTTATAGATGAGGAAAGAAAAGTTCATGGTATTCTTGAGGTGAAGGACATAATAAGGCTTATCAAGATAGTATCATCGGAATAAAGTTCCCTGTTACACGTTGGATAAAAGATAAGGGTTACATAATTAAATGTTCATGGGCCAACAGAATTTGAGATATATCTGCATATAATCCATAACTTGCAAAAACTTTTTAAATATTGTCCAAAACTAATGTTTGAGGGGAAATATGGTAATGTATGAGAGAAGTGAAGAAGATACAAGGCTATTTGATGTGGAGGAGTTGGATTACATATTTGGAAGCGAGCTTATGGGTAAAGGTACCATTGTTACAATAATGTATGATGCATTCTCATTAGGATGGGCCCTAGGATTTGAAATATTCAAGAAATTACTCCATAAGAATTCCTTTGGTGTTATCCATAACTACACCTTACCTGTAATAAAGTTGGCTTCTAGAGCTATGTTTGTAGGTTTGGACATTCACGAGGTAGCAAAAAAGAACAAGTTATTAATTGTTGATGTATTTGGTTCAAAGTACAATGTTCCTTCTTATAATGGAATGAGTTTTCAGATTCCAGACTTAACTCCCGAAACACTACATCCAAAGATTACCAACATATATTACGAGAAGATATTCCCAGTTGTAGGGGATAGGAAGATCGTGAAGTTAGTATATATCCTGGATGGGCTCACTACAATGGTTGGGGAAGATGTTGCAATTAAATTACTCAATACTGAGGTTGCGTGGATAGCCAATATGTATGAAAAGAGGAAGATTGTAGATATTTTCCTCTTAAACACTGATATTGTGTCTAAGAAGTTTATTGCCTGGACAGCAAGCTTGTCTGATATAGTTATAGTCTTCCAGTCATTATTAGAGGAAAGAAAAGAAGATAAAATAAAAGAGAGAATGATCATCATTAAATCTCCAAGCAAAGAGTTTGAGCCAACAACATTTGAATTTAATGTGACGGTTTCTGACGAAGGGTTTCATTCTCTAAACTTTAAGAAATAAAACCTATCAACAAAAATCACATAACATTTTTAAAATTCTCTAAGTCTTTACAAAACTGAAGAGAGATGAAAGTTGTTGAAGTAAAGGATCTAAGAAAACTTTATCCCAAAAAGATTCCTCTTCCCTTCAGAAAAGTCGAATACTTTGAGGCCCTTAAGGGGATAACATTTAGCGTAAAGAAGGGTGAACTTTTTGGCCTTTTAGGGCCAAATGGAGCTGGGAAGACTACTACCATAAAAATTCTTACAACTCTACTTGAACCAACTTCTGGAGTTGCCAAAGTTTTGGGTTATGACGTAGTTAAAGAACCCAGAGAGATTAGAAGGAGAATAAATCTAGTTGCAGAAGGTGAGAGGACACTTTACTGGCGTTTGTCGGGTTATGAAAACCTTAGATACTTTGCGAGTATTTACTATGTTCCCAGGAGAGAAGCTGAGAAAAGAATAAAGGAACTTCTTGAAATGGTGGGGCTTTGGGAGAGGAGGAATGATCTTGTAATGAACTATTCTAGGGGGATGAAGCAAAGGCTTGCCATAGCTAAAGCCCTCATAAATGACCCTGAGGTTCTCTTCTTAGATGAGCCAACCTTGGGGCTAGATGTGCAGAGCGCTGTTTTCGTTAGAGAACTTGTGAGAAAATTGGTTGACGAAGAAGGAAAAACAGTTCTTCTAACAACTCATTACATGCAGGAGGCTGAGGAACTTTGTGATAGGATAGCAATAATTGACCATGGAAGGATTATAGCCCTTGATACTCCTGAAGGCCTGAAAAAGATGGTGAGGGATAATACAATAGTGGAAGTTAAGGTACGAAATTATCCTGGCAGTAATCCTTTTGGATTGGCAAAGGTTGAAGAGCAAGAAGGGGTCGCGATTCTTAGGGGAAGCATTGATGAGGAAGAAATTCCCAGGTTAGTGGAGTTTTTGGTCAAAAATAATGCGAAGGTTCTCTCCGTTGAAGTGGAGGAGCCCACTCTAGAAGATGTCTTCATAAAGCTCACTGGTAGGGGGCTTAGAGATTGAGCCTCTTGGCCATAATTGACAAAGAATTCAGGATGTTCTTTAGGTATCCTTTAAGGGTAATAAGCTCAATTTTAGTTGGGTTAGTATTTCTCCTACAGTTCGTTTACTTTGGCCAGGCTATTTTAGGAGGTAGATTCTCTAGACTATTAGAGGAAGCTACAGGAGTTGGGGATTATCCAACTTATGTTCTTATTGGATATGTTCTTTGGTGGGTCTCAGTTTCTCCTATGGAAGCCTCCGTATGGGGAGTTAGAAGAGAGCTTCAGAGGGGAACCTTCGAAAGCAATGTCATGGCTCCAATTGGAATTTTAAAAATGATAATGGGTCTTGCAATTTCTTGGATGATGATGGATTCTATTATAATGCTCCTGGTATTTGCCCTTGGCGTCGTAATTTTTGATATAAAAGTCTCTGCAATCTATGTTGCAAAAGCTATCCCAATAATAGCGCTTGCCTTCGTAACTTTCCTCGGATTTGGAATAGTTTTTGCTGGCTTAGTTATGATGCTCAAAAATATTGGCCCCCTAGCTAATATCTTTGAATTTGTTATTCTCTTCCTTTCTGGAGTTTTCTTTCCCCTATCCACGTTACCTGAAATTGTGAGGAAGATTTCTTGGATTATTCCCCTAACTCACGCAACTAGTGCCGTTAGGAAGATTTTTATTGGATTGAGCTATTCATCTGTAGTTAATGAAATAACAGCCATGCTCATTCTCCTTCCTGTTTATTGGGCGATAAGCTTGGCAGTGTTCAAGTGGGCAGAAAAAGTAACGAGGATGATGGGATATGGGGGTTACTGAAGAACTTGAGGCTCTAAAAGGTGTTGCGAGAAAAAATTGGAAAATATTTTTGAGTTATAAGGCGTGGTTTGTTAGCGATATCTTAATGGGATTCTTCTTCGCAGGTAATGCTCTTTTGATTGGACTTGGGTTGACAGGAAAAAGGACTTCAGAAGCATTGGCTGAGCTTACGGGATATTCTGATTATCTAACTTTTGCAATACTTGGGTTTATGGTTCTAGCTTTTGGAATGACATTTATGAGTGGTTTTGTGTGGAGTATTGTTGATGAGCTATATGCAGGAACCCTTGAAAGTTCTTTTGCCGCTCCCATGAGAAGAATAACGTTTTTCCTGGGAAGTATAGTAGTTGGGCTAATTCTAGACCTTTTGTACCTGGGAGTATATATTCCCTTATTTTGGGTAATCTTTGGCCTTGAAATTAATTTTGTAAATTTGCTTAAGGGAATTATCGTGTTAATAGTTGGAGCCTTTGGAATGATTGGTCTTGGACTTATGGCGGCTGGAATAGTTATCTATCTAAAAGACCCTGGGCCATTTGTAAACATCTTAGAAATGCTCGTTTTTGCTCTGAGTGGGGCTATGTATCCAGTGAAAATCCTTCCTAAACCTCTGCAAATCATGGCAAAATTACTTCCCTATGCTCCAACAACGGAAGCTGTAAGAAAAGTGGCGTTGGTGGGGCTGTCAAAGAGTGCAGGAGAAATAATGTATCTGAGCTTAATATCAATTATATACACATTGTTGGGCGTTCTCACTTACAGGTGGGCAGAAAGAAGGGCAAGAGAGATTGGACTTAAGAGTTATTGAAATGGTAGATCTAGGCCCAGCTCTTTTGCTATCTTTTTGACTTCATCCAGTGGAATTACTGCACTTCTCGCTCCCACCTTTTGGACAGTTAGATAGGCGAGTAACATTCCGAGTTTGGCAGAATCCTTTACATCCCATCCATTTAGATAGCCGTAGATAAATCCAGCATCGAAGGAATCTCCTCCACCAGTTGTATCGATGGCCTTTGCAGATAGTCCTCTTATCTCATAAACATTTCCATTCTCATCCCTAACTAAAGCTCCACCACCATTGAGAGTTGCTATAGCTATTCTGGACTTTAACTCCGTTATTTTTTCTAAGCTTCCGTACTTCCTCTTGAATTCGTCTTCATTCATCATTAGAATGTCAATCTTTTCTTCAATATGCTTAGGAACCTCCATTTCACCTGGGTCGAAGGACACTGTTAGACCAAGATTTTTGGCTAAATTTACGGCCTTTTCAACAAGTGGAAGAGGGTTTGAAGAAAGGTGAAGGTGTCTTGCGAGCTTTAGGTAATTTTCCTTTACTTCCTTAAATCTATTAGCTCCTGGGTATTTGACAATCCTCTTATCTTCTCCAATTACCATCATTACGGCAACTCCAGTTGGTTCATCTACAACTTTAATCCCCCTGGTATCTACCCCTATCTTTTCGAAAAATTCCAAGTGTAGCCTTCCAAAGTCATCATTTCCTACAGCTCCAATGAACCCGACTCTTAATCCCAGGAAGGACAACCAAGTTGCTGTATTCCCTGCAGAACCTCCTAAGCCTGTGTAAACTTTTTTGGCATTTACTTTTTCGTGGAACTCAGGGAATCTTTCTAGCATAAAGGTTATGTCGTAGTTGAGATTTCCCATGCATATTACGTCTAGTTTCATAAGAGAAGATGTAAGGCTAAAATATATTAAGATTGCTCTTCCAAAACTTCGCTGTAAATTCTCTCTATCTCTACAACAATCTTGTCCCAAGAATATTTTTCCTCAACAGCTTTTCTCCCGTTCATCCCATACCATTTCCTTAATTCTTCATTTTTGAGAAGCTTTTGAGTGGCTTCTCTCAGCTTAAGCTCATTCCCAGGGGGCACTAGAAGGCCAGCTTCATTCTCTTTTATGATTTCAGGTATTCCACCAACGTCTGTAGCTACAACTGGGACTCCTGATGCCATTGCTTCGAGCACAACTATACCAAATGCTTCTGCTGAGACTGAGGGTAAGACAAAAACATCTGCCATTCTAAAAACTTCTGGAAGAGCATCATCTGGCACATATCCCATAAATACAACTCTCTCTTCAATTCCTAAAAATTTGGCCTGTGCCTTTAAAAAGGGAAGCATTTCCCCACTTCCTACCATTACAAGAGTAGCATCCTCTATTTTGGAGAATGCATTTAAAAGGACGTGAGGACCTTTACGGTAACTCATTCTGCTTACATAAAGGACTATATTCCCTTCGAGTCCAAACTTGGCTTTTATTTTATCTTTGTGTTTAGCTGGAAAGAAGCGTGTATCGTCAACCCCATTGGGTACAATTGATACAGAAACTGATGTGAAGTGCTCTATAAAAGATTTTGCGGCCTTGCTTACCGCTATTATCCTATGGGGATATTTCAGATAACTCCTAAAGAGAGGTATTGTAAGCCCTAGAGTGTCCCAGAGTTTTGACTCGTGGGCAAAAGAAATGCTATGAGTTGTGAGTAGTGTTGCTTTTTCCATGGTTCTTCCAGCCTTTACAGCCTTTAAGGCAAGTGGCATAAACGCATGGTGAGAGTGAATTACATCAAAATTATTCAAAAATTCATTTAACTCTGATGATTTTAATCCATAGGTAATGTTTACCTCCAAAAGAGGGCTCACGACCCCAGGAATCTTAATGAGGTCTATTCCATACTTTTCAAGTTCTTTTTCTTTCCCTGTAACTCTGTTATTCGTAACTATCCCAACCTCATGTCCCCTCTCTCGGAGTTTGATTGCTAGATTGTGCATGTGACTCGCTACTCCTCCAATCTTTGGGTAATACCAATCACTAACTAGAGCTACTTTCATTTCCACCACTCAGAAGTTTATAGAATACAAATGCGCCAATTATTGAGTACTGGTATTGGAATATGAATTTGTAGATGAAGGCAGTTAGAGCAGCCTTTGTAGAAGAGCCAATTCCTACAAGAATTCCAAATTCGTTAGCCCCAACTCCAGAAGGGATCCCACTTAGAGAGGCAAAAACAACGCTCATTATAAAAGCATAGAATGCCTTCTTGATTGGTATATCCAGTAAAAATGCTTTTCCTACAAAGACCAAGCCAAAAACTTGGAGAATTATTACTGCAAATGAAATTAAAAAAGTTGATACAAATGTTAGTTTACTTTCCTTTGCTTTTTTCCACCCAAGATAAAGCCTTTGCCACCAGTTTTTTAAGAGATTGGGAACTTTCTTGAGCCCCAGGTTTTCCCAAAGTTTAAAAACTATAAGGGCTGCCCTGTGGAATATTTTGTCGTAGACAAAGGCGAGAATGATTATACCCAAACCAAAAAGTCCTAATTTTGTGAACCCAAACAAGATCAAGGCAAATGAGAGAACGATAATTATCTCAATTGCAATTCCAAACGCAAGAGAAGAAAGAGCTAGAAAATAATCCCCTCCAACAAGTTTTACCTTTGTTATATGTCCCAATGTTGGAGGCAAAACTGCCATGAGGTAGTATCCACTTATAAAGGCTTGAAGAGTTCTCCTGAAACTGGTGTTCTGAACCATTCTCATAACTAGATACCATCTAAGAGCTCCTAGCAATACTGTGAGAATCGACAATAGAAAAGCTACTGTTAGATAGAAATAGTTGGCCTCACTTATTGCGCTTGGAAGCTCCTTTAGATCTATACTTTTGTAAAGATACGCCAGAGAAATCAAGAACGCTATAAGACTAAACAATCTTTTCTTTTTCATTTTAAACACCTATAGGAGATCTATGCTCTTCGTGGAGAGAATTTACTGTTTCTATTTTACTCCTCGCTGTGTTTATAAGTATTTCCATTCACAATAATTTTTGAAAACACTGATAAAGCTAAACCTCTAGCATTCTCTTTTAACCAAATAAAACGCTTTAGAAATAATTTAATCAATGCTTTTTAGATTCTAAGGTCTTTTTTGGAGTATTTTTGATTGTTCGGTAAATTCTACTCTTATCGAAATATTTATAAACCCCAAATAATTTAATAACTAATGGTAACCAAAAGTGGGAGGGGGTGAGAGAGATGGTGAGGAGAATAAGAAGATGGGACATATGGGATCCATTCGACCTAATAAGGGAAATACAAGAGGAAATTGATGCAATGTTCGATGAATTCTTCAGCAGGCCAAGGCTCTGGACTTACAGAAGGTGGAGCGAGCCAGCAATGTATGAGGAGAGAGTAGGAGAAGTCTGGAGAGAGCCATTCGTTGATATCTTTGACAACGGAGATGAGTTTGTAATCACGGCAGAGCTTCCAGGAGTGAGAAAAGAAGACATCAAAGTGAGGGTTACAGAGGATACAGTATACATTGAGGCCACAGTTAAGAGGGAGAAAGAATTAGAAAGAGAAGGAGCAGTGAGAATAGAGAGATACTTTACAGGGTATAGAAGAGCCATCAGGCTTCCAGAAGAAGTTATTCCAGAGAAGGCAAAGGCCAAGTACAACAACGGAGTGCTTGAGATCAGAGTTCCAAAGAAGCACCCAACAAAGAAGGAGAGTGAAGGATTCGAAGTTAAAGTTGAATAGCTTTAGTACCCTTCTTTCTTGATATTTGGAAATATTTTTGGAGGTATTGGTTCTATTATCAATTAATTCCTTTTATTTTCAAAATCCTTGGATCATAACCAATATCGAAAACTTTATAAACCTTAAGAGTTTTAGTAACCATTGGTAATCAAAATATTGAGGTGAGGAAAGATGAGTGAGAAGAAGAAGGAAGTTAAGCTTAAGGTTGCCTCTGCTTATCAGAGAGATGTTGGTAGGGGCATAGTAAGAATAGACAGGAAAACGATGAGAGAGCTAGGAATATCACCAGGAGATGTTGTTGAGATCATAGGAACTAAGAATACAGCAGCAATAGCTTGGCCAGCATACCCCGAAGACGAGGGGCTTGGAATTATCAGAATGGATGGTACAATAAGAAAGAATGCTGGAGTTGGACTTGGCGATGAAGTAATTGTAAGAAAAGCTGACGTTAAAGAGGCTAGAAAAGTAGTATTGGCTCCAACAGAGCCAATAAGATTTGGAAGGGACTTCATTGAATGGCTACACGAAAGGTTAATTGGAAGGCCAGTAGTTAGAGGAGACTACATTAAGGTAGGTGTTCTTGGTCAGGAGCTAACTTTTGTAGTAACAACAACTCAGCCAGCTGGAGTTGTTCAGATTACAGAATTTACAGACTTTGATGTCAGTGAAAGACCTGTAAAAGAAGTAGAGAAAAGAATAACAACAGGAGTTACTTACGAAGACATTGGTGGTCTAAAAGATGTAATAGAGAAGATAAGAGAGATGATAGAGCTTCCACTAAAGCACCCAGAGCTATTCGAGAAGCTTGGTATTGAGCCTCCGAAGGGTGTTTTGTTGTATGGTCCTCCTGGGACTGGTAAGACTTTGCTGGCTAAGGCTGTTGCCAATGAGGCTAATGCTTACTTCATTGCAATTAATGGTCCGGAAATAATGAGCAAGTACTATGGAGAGAGCGAAGAAAGACTAAGAGAAGTGTTTAGAGAGGCAGAAGAAAATGCACCAGCAATAATCTTCATTGATGAGATTGATGCAATTGCTCCAAAGAGAGAAGAAGTTACTGGAGAAGTAGAGAAGAGAGTTGTTGCTCAGTTATTGACCTTAATGGATGGATTAAAGAGCAGAGGAAAGGTCATAGTCATAGGTGCCACAAACAGGCCAGATGCCATTGATCCAGCCTTGAGAAGGCCTGGAAGGTTTGACAGAGAAATAGAAATAGGCATTCCAGACAAGCAGGGTAGGAAGGAAATCCTCCAAATCCACACAAGAGGAATGCCAATAGAGCCAGACTTTAGGAAGGATGATGTTCTAAAGATTCTCGAAGAGCTAAGAGGGGAGGAGAAGTTCAAGGATGTTATTGACAGGGCAATAGATCAGGTCAGCAAGGCTAAAGAAGAAGAAATTCAGCAAGTGCTCAAAAGAATAAGCCAAGATCTATATGAAGAGGTTAAAGCAAGACTTATTGACAAGCTATTAGAGGAGCTGGCTGAGGTTACTTATGGATTCGTTGGTGCTGACTTGGCCGCATTGGCAAGAGAGGCAGCAATGGCAGCACTGAGGAGGCTCATAAGAGAGGGTAAGATAGACTTTGAAGCAGAAACGATACCAAGAGAGGTCTTAGAAGAGCTTAAGGTAACTAGGAGGGATTTCTATGAGGCTTTGAAGATGGTGGAGCCTTCTGCTCTTAGGGAGGTTCTCATTGAGATTCCAAACGTCCACTGGGACGATATCGGAGGACTAGAAGAAGTAAAACAACAACTAAGAGAAGCAGTAGAATGGCCACTCAAATACCCAGAGGCCTTCAGGGCATTTGGAATAACTCCGCCTAAGGGGATTTTGTTGTATGGTCCTCCTGGGACTGGTAAGACTTTGCTGGCTAAGGCTGTTGCTACTGAGAGTCAGGCTAATTTTATTGCCATTCGTGGGCCTGAGGTTTTGAGTAAGTGGGTTGGTGAGAGTGAGAAGAGGATTAGGGAAATCTTCAGAAAAGCCAGACAAGCAGCCCCAGCAATAATCTTCATAGACGAAATCGACGCAATCGCACCAACAAGAGGAACTGATGTCAATAGAGTAACCGACAGAATAATCAACCAGCTACTGACAGAAATGGATGGTATAGTGGAGAATAGTGGTGTTGTGGTTATTGGTGCTACTAATAGGCCGGATATTATTGATCCGGCTTTGTTGAGGCCTGGGCGTTTTGATAGGCTTATTTTAGTTCCAGCTCCTGATGAGAAGGCTAGGCTTGAGATTTTCAAGGTTCACACTAGGGGCATGCCATTGGCTGATGACGTTGACTTGAAAGAGTTGGCCAGGAGGACTGAAGGTTACACTGGTGCAGACATAGCAGCAGTCTGCCGAGAAGCAGCACTAAATGCCATGAGAAGGGCCCTTGAGCAAGGAATAATCAAGGAAGGCATGAAAGCTGACGAAATAAGGAAAGTGGCTAAGGTAACAATGAAGGACTTTGAAGAGGCATTAAAGAAGATTGGACCTTCAGTAAGTAAAGAAACCATGGAATACTACCTCAAAGTCCAAGAGAAGTTCAAGCAGGCCAGAGGCTGATTTCCTTTACCTTTTTCTTCAACATTAATTTGGACGCTGACCGAAAAGTATTTAACTGTATCTCAACATTTCGTTGATGACAAACTCAGGAGGTGGCAAGAGATGGCTGAGGAGCACGTTGTTTACATTGGAAAGAAGCCTGTTATGAACTATGTCCTAGCCGTAATAACCCAGTTCAACGAGGGAGCAAAGGAGGTCTCAATAAAGGCCCGTGGTAGGGCTATTAGCAGAGCTGTTGATGTAGCAGAAATCGTCAGAAACAGGTTCCTCAAGGACACCGTTGACATTAAGGAGATTAAGATCGGTACTGAGGAGCTTCCAACTGCAGACGGTAGAACAACAAACACTTCAACTATTGAGATCGTTCTAGAGAGAAAGGTCTGATTTCATTTCCTTTCCTTTTCACTTTCAACCTTTTCTACTAGCTCATCTAATAGTTCTTTAAATTTAAATGCATCAACCCATTTAATTCCCATCTTCTCTGCCCAAGTGAGAATTCCAACGTCAGCTGATACAATAATCCCGTCGATCTCCTTTGCTAGCAGTATAAGCTCAAAATCTTCAGTGCTGTCAACAATTCCCTCTCTTAGAGCTTTTCTGTAATTTCTTCTCAGCTTTTGTATTATTTTGTCAACGTTGTTGGTGTCTATTACGCTCTCTCTAACAGCCTTCTCTGCTACTCTAAGTCCCTTGTCAACTCTCCTTCTTATATCCTCTATTAGCTCATAGACTACGAATGCGGGGATTTTTATATCGTGAACATTTGGAGGTTTTTTTATTATGTAAAGTTCCATCTCGGGGGGAATATCTTCCAAGAAGTTTTTGACTTCCTTGTAGATCCCAGGGGGCATGTAAAATTCAACTTTTCCAAAGAGCTTCTCAGCGTATTTGAGGAAGGTTTTCATGGCCTCAGTTGGGGTATTCCCAAACTTCTTCCTTACGTCTGGATTAACGAAAATGCTGGTATCTAGGATGAAGCGAATCATACCCCTCACCTGGAATTTTATATGTGGCCCACCCGTAACACCCGCCCTCATCGTAGCATGTATGCATTCTCAGGCGGGCTAACCCAGGTGGGCCTGTGCCCGGCCAGGGTTACCCCCGGTCACGGCACTCCGTGACGCGGAAGGCACCTCCCGAGGGGACCTCGCTGAGGCCGGGCTGTTGCCCCCGCGTCGCACCTGGCCTCATTAAGATCAGCCAAGCCCTCGCTTGCGGGGGCGTTAATTATTTTACATTAAGACGTTTATAATGTTGACTTCAAAAAAAGAGATTATGAGGGGAAGTTTGACGTTTCTTCGTTGCTCTTCATTATCTTTTGCCTATATTCTTCATACTTCTTTCTAGCTTCTTCCGCTTTCTCTTTCTCCCCTAAATATTCATAAGCCTCAGCAACATGTTTCCACCACATTGGATCCTCTTCGGCTTCCTTTAGGCAGTACTCTAGGAACTTTTGATAAGCTTCTCTTGCTAATTCTTCCATCCCCAACTTTCTCGCTATGTTGCCCACATCTTCCCAAAATACTCCCTCTTCTTGAGCTTCTCCTTTGTAATATTCTAATGCTTTCATCCATGCTTCTCGGGCTTTTTCCTGATTTCCAAGTTCTTCGTACAACTTAGCTACATCCTCCCAGAACCATGGTTCCTCTTGAGCATATCTTTCCAAAGCTTTTGCAGCTCTCTCCATGTTTCCTGCTTTTTTCCAGTATTCATGGGCCTCCTTAAGATAGTAGGTGTCCTTTTCTTTCTCATAGAGCTGCTCATAGAGTTCGGCGGCCTTTGCATACTCCCCAGCCTTTTCATATGCCCAGGCAGCACTTTCCAGCCATCCTAGCTTTAGGTACATTTCCGCTGCCTTTAGATAGTTTCCAGCTTTTTCATACTTTCTTGCTGCCTGCTTATATTTCCCCATCCTTTCTAGCTTTTCTGCACTCCTGAACCTATCGGTAATGCTTAGGTCGGGTTCGCTTATGTACCATATCCCGAAAGCTAAGACGGCTATGAAGAATAATATAATCCCTCCAATTACTTTGAGTTTCTGCCAAGTTATTGAAAGATAAGTAGCATATCCTGAAATAATTGTGAATGGCAGGAGGAGGAGAGCATATTTCCAGCTCTCTGCATATATTGTTAGGGCCAAGAAAAACGCTAGCATTAATGTTAGTCCCAGGAATCCCAGGCTTAAAATTATTCTAATTAGCATCCAAAAGCCCCACTTCCACACTATAAATCCTGCTATACCTATAATTAGAGCGAGAAATCCAGCTACGTACAACTTTAGCTTGTCCATCCTTCCACCTCCAATAGGAACTTTTTATATTCGGGTTTTGGAGTATACAAGTAGGGATTTTTCCTGCCTATTACTCGATGACAGGGGACTATTATTGGATAGGGATTTCTCTTTACAGCTGCTCCAACTGCTCTTGATGAAGTGTTTAGTATCTTTGCAAGCTCTCCATAGGTTATTACCTCTCCTCTTTTAACGTTTTCCACTAAATAGATATACAGCTTTCTTTCAAATTTTGTTAAATAGGAGACTTCAATGAACTCTGCTGCTTCTTCGTTACTTATTTTTCCTATAAGGGTTTTAAAGACAACATCCGAAAATCCGCTATTTCCCTCCTTTATCTCAAGTTTTTTGTTTAACCTTTTTTCAAGAAAGTTAATTAGCGTTGGTATTCTATGCCTTATAACTTCCGGCTCATCTATAGAAAATATAATTCCAAAAATCTTGTCCTCACTTAATGTCCCTATGTAAACTGCTTTATTTTTTACTTGGAATTTCCTAACTTCCAATATCATTATTACCACCAGCAAAATGTTCCCATCCACGCATTGGCACTTTTTCTCCTGTTGTTGTATACACTCCTTCTCCTTTTTCGACTCTTCCAATTATAGAAAATTCAAAGCTTAGGATGTCCAAATACTCCTGGGATATCGTGAACACAAGTTCAAACTCCTCTCCACTGGCAAGAGCAACTTCTACTGGGTTTTTAACGATCTCTTTAACCTTTTCATGTACTGGAAGCGAATTTGGGTCTATAACTATTTTTACTTTACTCGCTTTTGATATCTCCCAGAGTTCCTTCGATAGTCCATCGCTTATGTCAATTGCTGAGCTTGCGTAGTTTGCTAATTCTAACCCTTCCCTTACCCTTGCAATAGGATTTTTCATTTTTTCAGCTATCTCCCTGGGAATTTTTTCTCCTTTCAACCATAGTAGAAGGGCAGTTAGAGGCCTACCAAGATCTCCAGTAACACAAACCACCTCTCCAGGTTTTGCACCACTTCTCAAGAGAATTCTTTCTGCTTCTCCAATGGCTCCTCCGTCTATAACAAGCTCATTGCTCTCGTTTGTGTCTCCACTTAGAACCTCCACATTGTACCTTTTAGTCCCTCTTTTAATTCCTTTGGCAATTTCTCTTAGTGTTTTTTCGTTAATATCTCTTGGAAGTCCCAGAGAAAAGAAGAATCCTATCGGCTTTCCTCCCATGGCTGCTATGTCACTTACGTTCATTGTAACAACTTTTGCTCCAGCTTCTTCGGGGGTCATGAAGTCGGGAACATCTGTTCTCCACACTAACATGTCATTTGTTAGTAATAGCCATCTGTCCCCAAGTTTTATAAATCCTGCATCGTCTCCAAGCACTTTTGACTTCAATTCTTCTTGAAACAACTTGATGATTTCGGTCTCTTTCATCTTTCCTCACCATAACAAGTTAAAGGTTTATATTTATCGTCAAGTTTTAATTTAATGGTGATGCCAATGAATGAGGCAACGTTAGAGGCTTATGCTACATACTTTAAGATAATTGTCGTGCTAGTAGCGATTGGGTACTTTGCTTACATATTCATTAACAGGGAGAAGTTTAGGGTTGCAAGAATTGTGGCGATCTCAGCCCTATCTGCAGCTGCAGTAACGGTAACCACAATGCTTGTTAGAATTCCGATTCCCGCGTCTCAGGGTTACTTGAACTTTGGAGATATAATGATAATGCTAGTTGCAGTTCTCTTTGGACCTTTAGTTGGAGGATTTGCTGGAGGAGTTGGTTCGGCTTTGGCAGATGTAATTGGTTATCCATCCTGGGCCCTCTTTACGCTGGTAATAAAAGGAACTGAAGGTGTAATAGTGGGCTGGTTCTCTAAAGGAACCACAAATTATGGAAGAATTCTTCTGGGAACCGTTCTTGGAGGCATAGTCATGGTTCTCGGTTATGTATCTGTAGCATACGTTCTATACGGCCCAGGTGGCGCCGTAGCTGAATTCTACAATGACATAGTTCAGGCAGTGTCTGGAATTATAATTGGTGGAGGACTGGGATATATTCTGAAAAAGAGAATAGGTCCTATTCTTGAGTAGGTATCTCTTCAATTATCTTTTCCCATTCTTTTTCTTGGAGAAGAGGATCAATTGATATTCTTTTGGCTGCTTTCTTAATTTGGCCGAGATACTTAGAATCTGCTATAATTGCATCACTTCCTAGTTCCTCAATTTCATAAACTTTCAGTCTGACATCTTCGGGTAGATATCTTATAAAGATAGGGCCAGCTAAGATTATATCTGGCTCAAATCCGTCATCTTCTAATTCCTTTATTGCAGCTTCAATAATTTCCTTGACTTGGGACATTATGTTGTTGTTCTCCATGTCTCACACGCATACTAACATAGCATTCAAAGCTTAAAAAATTTGTTGGGAAAAAGTTATTTAAGTATGCCGAGACTCTTGTTTGTCTTCTTTATGCTTTCCCACTTCTCGGCAATTTCAAACATTGCCCTTATTGCATCTATATTTTCGGGAATTACATCACTCTCTTGATGAACTGCCTGTATGTAGAAGAGTCTATTGCCCTTTACATTTATGCTTTCTTTCCACACTGCAATCTCATAAAGATTGTTCCATTCTCTGTGCAAATCCCTAGCGAATTCTATTAGCTGAGCAGTGCTCTCGAATCCCTTCTCCTTTTCAAAAAGGAGTACTCTCGTTGTGTTCTCGAAAATGTCAATAACATCTTCCCTGGTTAAGGGTTTCTTAAGCTCTACCATTATTGAGTGAACATGCATAATTGTTGTTGGGACTACAAATGCAGAAGTTTCTATGTTTATTGGGATTACAGTTTGCACATCTGGTCCATGGTGGGAAGGAATTGTTACGCTCGGTTTTATAGCGTTTATTGGTCCTCTCTTAATGTCGTTTGGATCGGCAGCTCTCCTAATCATTACGGCATATACGTAATCAACGTAATCTTTTATTGCATTGAGAGTTCTCACTAACCCTGTAGTGTTACAAGAGACAACCCTCACGTAATCTTTTCCAAGGGCAGCTTCATAGTTTGCTTGAGCTACAAAAGAAACTTGAGCAACTTCAGCTTTTTCTCCCCCTTGGAAAATAGCCTTAACTCCCGCCTTCTCATAGAGTTGCTTATTTTTCTCTCCCATTCCTCCGGGAGTTGCATCTACAATTATGTCTACCTTTTCCAACAAGTCATTGAGTGTTCCTTCAACCTCAAATCCAGCTTTTTCAAATCTTGGAAGGAATTCCTCACTTGCGGCGTATACTGGGATTCCAAGTTCTTTTGCTCTGTAAGCTTCAAAATCAGGCTTAGTTTTTGTAACTCCTATGAGCTCCATGTCATCTTGCTTAGTTACGGCGTAGGCTACCCTCTTTCCAATTGTCCCATATCCATTAATTCCGACCTTTATTTTCACTTTACCTCACCAGATTTAGATTATAAAATGAAATTTTAAGGGTTGTTTTCACTCAAAGTGACTATTTACTGGCATTGTCTGATTAGGAAGAGTACCCACAACTTCAAATTCGATTCTAATGTTTGTGAGAATATAGAGGAATACCAATACTGCAAGCCCAATGATAAGCTTAGAGAACCAAGATGGATAAGGTTCTGGAAATTCTGCATTTGACTTCATAATAGTCCCCTCATCTACAACAATGGCATCGGAGGGCATCTTTGAAAGAACTAGGAAGACTATCAGATCACCAACTATTCCAGTGGTATTGAAAATGTACAATATGGCCCAGAAGGGAGAATATGTAACCCAGGAAAAGAAGAACGCCACAATGGATATAATAATTGGAGCTATAGTGATGTATCTTATTTTTTTAACTGGAAGAGGAGTGTTAATGCCAACATAAACGGCTAAAATGATCCCATATTTAGTTAATACTCCTAAGCTGGTCTTGGCTCCGCTAAGTTTTGCTGTGAGGGCATGAAGGCCTTCGTGGAGGATTACAACAAGTATTAGGGGAAGAACAAGATAATGTAGGAGATCCCTAGAAGAACTCATTGATAAAGAAACCCAGTGCACTGTAAGAGAGGAGCCTATGAGCAGTAAAAAGGACAATGCTGTGAGATCCTTCGAGTATCGAAATAGATCAAATTCATACAAGAACATAGAATCTTTCATGTTTGCATGAGTGAATGGTCACCTATAAATGTTTTTTGCTTGGGAATAATCTTTAAAAAACAACATAATAAAATTAGGCTGGGGTGAGAGAATGAGGATAAAGGGAGTCGTTCTAAGTTACAGAAGGAGTAAGGAGAACCAACACAACAATGTAATGATAATTAAGCCTCTAGACGTCAACAGTAGGGAAGAAGCTTCAAAACTCATAGGGAGACTTGTTCTCTGGAAGAGTCCAAGTGGAAAGATTTTGAAGGGCAAAATAGTTAGAGTTCATGGGACAAAGGGGGCAGTAAGGGCCAGGTTTGAAAAAGGACTTCCAGGACAGGCCTTAGGAGATTATGTGGAAATAGTCTAATGGGATGTCTATGGAATTATTTGAAGTTCATGAGGGGAAAGCTAAAGTTTTAGTTCCCAAAGCAAAAACTATTTATGATTCTCCTGTTTTTTATAATCCTCGAATGGCTCCAAATAGGGATGTAGTTGTTTTGCTATTGAATGTTCTAAAACCTAAGATTGTTTTGGATGCACTTTCTGCAACTGGAATTCGGGGAATTAGGTTTGCCTTAGAGACTCCTGCAGAAGAAATTTGGATGAATGACATTAATGAATTAGCTTATGAACTCATGAAAAAGAACGTCCTATTAAACTTTAAGGGAACATTAAAAGAGAACGCTAAAAGGGCAATTTTTGAAGGTGAAAAGACAATAGTAATCAATAATGATGATGCAAATAGGCTTATGGCAGAAAAGCATAGGTACTTTCATTTCATAGATCTCGACCCTTTTGGGTCTCCAATGGAATTTTTAGATACCGCTCTTAGGAGCGTCAAAAGAAAGGGGATATTGGGAGTTACCGCTACCGACGGTGCTCCTCTTTGTGGAGCTCATCCAAAGGCATGCTTGAGGAAGTACCTAGCAGTTCCCTTGAGGGGAGAACTGTGTCATGAGGTTGGAACAAGGATTTTAGTTGGAGTGATAGCTCGGTATGCTGCAAAGTATGACCTGGGAATGGAAGTGCTCCTTGCATATTACAAGGATCATTACTTTAGAGCATTTGTAAAACTTAAAGATGGGGCAAAGAAAGGAGATGAGACTCTAGAAAATCTTGGATATGTTTACTTTGATGAAAAGACTGGAAGGTTTGAAGTGGAAAAATCTTTCCTTTCGACTCGCCCAAACGCCTATGGTCCTCTTTGGCTTGGCCCTCTAAAGAATGAAAAAGTTGTGGGTGAAATGTTGGAGCTCCTGGTGTCTGGATTTGAAGTTGCAAATTATAGAGAAGTGTTGAAGTTACTCCACATGCTTCATGAAGAGCTAGACATCCCTCTATTCTATGATACCCACGCCCTGGGAAAAAGGCTCAAGATAGAACCAAAGAAACTTGGAGAAATAATAAAAGAGCTAAAAAGCATGGGGTATGAGGCGACGAGAACACACTTTTCTCCAACTGGAATAAAGACTAACGCTCCTTACGAGGTTTTTGTTGAAGTAATGAGGAAAAATTAGCGTTTTCTTGTCCATTCAAATGCAAAAGTTGCTATAAAACCTAGGAGGAATGAAAATAATACTGGGAACTTTTCATACAGCATGAATGAAAGTGCAAATCCTCCTGCAAGTCCGGCGGTAGTTAGTGATTCAATTCTTTTCTTTCTATAACTCAAGTATCCTGAAATCAACACTAGAAGTATAGTTAGCCAGAAAAGCAAATCCTTACTCATTTGGTATCCACCTCTCCACTAAGGGCTTTCCCCAATACACCCTACAAATTTCATAGTGCAGATCAAGATCTTTTAGGACTTCTTTTACTTTTTTTTCTTCTTCATCTCTAAGAAGTGCAAATATGCTTTTTCCGAGCATTATCATTGATGAAGGGAGGAATATGACCTTGTCTATCTCCCTTGCAATTTCCAATAAGTCATTGCTTAACAGTCCAGTTGCTTCCGCAAATCTTCGAGCTTCATTCATTAAAACTTCTGGTGTAGGATTTTGAAGTAATCTCTGAAGACTTATTCTGCCCTCTTTTTCTATCGTTCTTATAACATCATCATCGAGGACTTCTTTTGTTCTTAGCTCTCCGATTGGTATTGCAAGAACTTTATATTCATGGTTAATTATGTTGTCAACAATAGCCTTTCCTGGGCCTCCTTCTTTTATTCTAATTTCAATTCCTCCGGTGAGTTGAGCTACTACATCTCCTAATCCACCCTTATGGACAACCTCAGCTTCATGAGCTATTTTTGCTAGGCTAAGCACTGTTCCTCCAAACTTATATCCCAGCACTAAGGCTGAACCAAGGGCTCCCCCCGCACTATTGCCAAATCCATATCCAGTTGGGAAATCAAAATACTGCCAGATTTCTATTTCTCCGACAAAGTCTTCTGGCACTATTTTATTAGCCACATGCATGGTTATAGGTGCTTCTTCTTTTTTTACGGGTTCACCATTAAACGCAACATGAATATGTCTTTCAAGCCCTTCTTCAATGTTTAGAAATACGTTTGTTCCTTTCTCAAGATTTATCCCCGCTCCTAAGGAGCCTGAATCTTGAGGGTTATCTCTAATTATTGGAACAAAAAAAGCTGTTATATGAGCCGGAACAAAGGCTCTAATTAGCATTTACTCACCTCCAATTAAATTTTCCAATAGGTTTGCCCTTTCAACGGCCTCTTTCAGATGTTTAGCTGTCACCCTAGTGTAAATTTGAGTTGTAGACAAACTCGCATGGCCTAGGAGCTCTTGAATTATCCTTATGTCTATTCCCCTCTCAAGCATGTGAGTGGCGAAGCTATGTCTTAGTTGATGAGGTGTGACTTTTATTCCTGCTTTTCTCCCATATTCTTTTAATATTCTCCACACAGTTTTTGGAGAGAGCTTCTCCTTATTCTTTCTCCTACTCTCTACAAACAAATATGGGCTGTCATCAGTTCTCCTTCTCAGATAATTTTTTATCTCGGTTAGGAGGGGTTGTGGAATTGGGATTGTTCTGTCTTTTCCACCTTTTCCCCCTCTCACAGTTAAAAATCCTTTTTCGAAGTTAATATCCTCTATTTTAAGATTGCAGAGCTCGGAAACTCTTAGGCCTGTTCCATAGAGAAGAAGAACTATGAGTCTATCTCTAATTTTATCCTTTGGAATAACTTCAATTAACTTTTTTACTTCCTCTTCAGTCAGGCTTTTTGGTAATGTTTTAGGGATTTTTGGATTCCTTAACCTCTCAGCTTCTTCGTTGAGTCCTTCAAACTTAAAATAGGCCTTTAAGGCTTGTACAACTAGATTAATGCTCCTAATTGAATACCCCTTGGCTCTTAACTTTGCTAGAAATCTTAGGGCATCTCTTGCTGTCGGAGAATAGCCTTCTTCCAAAAATTTAGAGAGGAAGTATGTGTACATTCTAATCGTGTTCTTGCTCTTTCCTTCTAGCTCAAGATACGTTGCAAATTCCTCTAGTACCTCACTCCTCAATGTTTTCTCCCTCATTCTCAATGACCTCTACTTCTTCTTCAAGCTTCTCTTCTTCCCCTTCAATTACCTCAATGTTCTCTTCCTCCCTTTCAATTGATTGTGTGAGCTGTAGGCTTAGATAGACTGTTTTGAAAAGTTGTTCGAGTATGTGGTCGTCCTCAGCATACACATGACCTTGTCCCACAATTATTTTTCCTGCAAATCCAAGTGTCTCTATTGCCCTGCTAAATATGTCAATTGATGGCATCTTTATTCCTGGGAACATTTCTTTCCACTTCTCTTCTAGCTTGTAAACTTTGGCTCTTTTTTTGAGGAGCTCCCTTAATTCAAGATTTTCTTCTTTTACCCTGGCATATTCTTCCTCTATCTCTTCAAGCTTTGCTTTAAGTTCTTCGATTTTTTGTAATAGGTCTTCTTTTTCTTTTTCAATTTCTTCATATTTACCTTTTAAGTCGAGATAGTCTCTTCTGAGCTCCATATATTCTGGAATTCTCTGGAGTGTTTTTAGACCTGCCCTAACTAATGCGTTCCTTAACTCCTTTCTGACAAGTTCAACATCTACATGCTCCAAGTCATGTCCTAGGGGGAGTTTCATCCGCTCTATATGCCCTACCATCTCACTAAGCTCTGTGAATAGTCTTTCTGCAAGTTCTCTGCCCACTCTATCTGCGTCGGTTGCTATTATCAACAAATCGGCCCCTGCGGCTGCACTTTTTGCTATCTCTATGTTTGTTGTCGGAATTATGGAGGAAATGGTTATGTTATATTCACTTCCCAGGGCTAAACCTTGTAAAGCTTTACTAACAACTTCAACGTCACTTGCTCCTTCAACAAGAATCCTAACATCAACTATCGTCATTCCCCTCACCTCGGTTTTTCCCTCTTTAACTTGATTTTCTTGACGGACTATTAAGCATTGTGGGTCTAAATAACTGGGAGTAATAAGGATTGAATATTTTATATGCCGAAAATTATATAAACATTTGACAAAGTTGGATAAGCGAGGTGACGCTCATGGCGAGGAACATAGTTGTTGAGGAGATAGTTAGAACTCCAGTGGAGATGCAGCAGGTTGAACTTGTAGAGAGAAAGGGGATTGGTCATCCAGACAGCATAGCTGATGGAATCGCTGAAGCGGTTAGCAGAGCTCTATGTAGGGAGTATATTAGGAGGTATGGAGTAATTCTTCATCACAACACCGATCAAGTTGAGGTTGTCGGCGGTAGGGCGTATCCCAGGTTTGGTGGTGGAGAGGTTGTAAAGCCAATCTACATTTTACTTTCAGGTAGAGCAGTTGAGCTAGTTGATCAAGAACTCTTTCCAGTTCATGAAGTTGCCATTAAGGCTGCAAAGAACTATCTCAAGAATGCAATTAGACACTTAGACGTTGAAAACCATGTTATCATTGATTCAAGAATTGGGCAGGGTAGCGTTGATCTTGTAAGTGTATTTAACAAGGCAAGGGAAAACCCAATTCCATTGGCAAATGATACTTCATTTGGAGTTGGATACGCCCCATTGAGCGAGACAGAGAGATTAGTTCTTGAAACTGAGAAGTTGCTTAACAGCGAGAAGTTCAAGAAAGAATACCCAGCCGTTGGAGAGGACATTAAGGTAATGGGTCTAAGAAGAGGAAACGAGATCGATTTGACTATAGCAGCTGCCATTGTTGATAGTGAAGTGGCAACTCCCAAAGAATACCTGGAAGTAAAGGACAAGATAAAAGAGGCCGTAGAAGAATTAGCTAAAGAGATAACCTCGAGAAAAGTTAACATATACGTCAACACAGCTGACGATCCCGAGAGAGGGATATACTACATAACAGTTACTGGAACTAGTGCCGAGGCAGGAGATGACGGTTCGGTTGGAAGAGGAAACAGAGTTAATGGTCTTATAACCCCAAATAGGCACATGAGCATGGAAGCTGCTGCGGGTAAGAACCCCGTCAGCCACGTTGGAAAGATCTACAACATTCTCGCAATGCTAATTGCAGAGGACATAGCTAAGACACTTCCAGTGGAGGAAGTTTATGTGAGAATATTAAGTCAGATCGGAAAGCCAATTGACCAGCCATTAGTAGCTAGCATACAGGTAATTCCAAAGCCTGGACATAGCGTGAAGGAATTCGAAAAGGATGCGTATTCAATAGCTGACGAGTGGTTGGCAAATATAACAAAAGTTCAGAAGATGATTCTCGAGGACAAGATCTCTGTGTTCTAGCTAATTTCCTTAAATTCCTTTTTTAGCAGAGCAAGTTCATTAGGTTTGAAAGCTTTATCTTCTATGATCAAAACTAAGGAAGAGTTATTGAGCATCAAGTGATCTTTTGCAGAGATTAGGAATTTAAAGGTACTTTCAAAACCATTTTCTAGGGCTAAGTATTCTACCGAATCTATGATAAACGTAACTCCTGGGTGTTTCTTGCTTAGGGATATCATCGTATGGAGAAGTTTGGGGAGATTTGTTGGGGAGATAGCATTCTCTCCCTCAACCTTAGATATCCATATGTAGGGTATTCCAATATTTTTGTAAATTTCTGGATTTCTTGTTATAGCTACAGCCTTTGAATAATCTATGCTGAAGCTTTTGCTTGCACTAACTATATATCCACCAGGCTTTAGGTTTGGAGAATTTTTCCCATCTTTAATTTGAACTTTTATTTCTATTTTGCTTCTCTGATAAAAATAATGTGTGAGAGTTGCTATCCCTGAAAATACAAATATGTCATCCGCTATCTTTGAAAAAATTATGGCATTTTGAGAAAGTTCCATTAGGAGAGGTAGAAACTCATTTACGAGGTTTGTTATGAAGCCTATCCATATTAAAAGGGCCCCTATGAGAAGGGGATAGTGCTCTCTTTGGTTAAGGGGAGTATAATGTTTGTGCTTGAGAATGTAATATATCCAAATTGTTGAAATGATAACTAAAAGTGTTTCGGTTAGAAACTTAAAATATGAGATATATGCCATATTGCTCGCCAGGTAGTTTTTACTCATAATATATAGATAAACTTTTTGAAAAAATTATTAATTAATGATTCCTTGAATTTTTAGAAATTCTTCAATCTCTTTAACTTCTTCTGGGGTAAGTTCAAACACTCTTTTCTTTGCATGCGGTACATTTTCTAGAATGTTTTTTAATGTCTTTAGTTCCTTTTTGTTTATTCCAAGCATGTGGCATGACTCCTTGAGGGCTTTTGACACTAGCTTTCTCCTATGCTGAAACAGAGCTTTTACTAAGTTCTCATTTAACTCTATTCTCTCATCTTTAGGTTTTGGAACGATAAGAACTAATGCAGAATCCACCTTGGGTTTTGGATAGAATGCCCCCCTTCCTATCTTCATTACAATTTTAGCATTTGCTAAAGCGTTCACCATTAGGGAAAGTCTTGAATAGTTTCTATCTCCAGGTTTTGCAACCATTCTCTTTGCAAATTCCAGTTGGTACATAACAACAGCTTTTTCAAAATCATGCTTCAGCAGTTTGAAGGTAAAGGGAGAAGAAATCTGATAGGGAATGTTAGAAACAACCTTGTTGAATTCGGGCCATTCAATTTTTACAGCATCTCCCTGAATGATTTCAACGTTCTCCCAGTTATATTCATTTTCCAAGATTTCAATGATTCTTTTATCCAGCTCTATTGCATAGACTTTCCCAGCTCTTTTTGATAACTCGTCTGTCAAGAAGCCGAACCCTGGACCTACTTCTAAAACTACATCGCTTTTCTTGATTTCAGCTGTTTCAACGGCTTTTATGATAACATCTCTCATGATTAGGAAATTCTGGCCTATTTTGTCTCTAGGAGAAAAATTGTATTTGGAGAGGAAATAGAAAAGTTTGTCTCTCATGTCTATTCACGGAATATTCTATTACTCCCTACAAATAGTCGGTATTTGTCTTTTCCTTGCAGCTCTTCTAATATTCTTTTTGCAATCATCTTTACTGGATCTGGAAGTCCTTTTACTCTCTTTTTAAGATCTTCAAAGCTTTCAAATGGCTTTTTTTCTCTTTCCTCAATGATTTCCCACATATGCTTTTTTCCTATTCCTGGGAGGAGCTCCAAACTGTGCAACCTGTTTGTTATTGGAGGAGCTATGTTGAAGAACTTTACAAATCTATCTTCATTGTTCTTAACAATTTCTTCCAGGACATAAGGGAGTTCGGCTTTTGCAGTGTCTGTTAGTTCATCGTATGTTAGCTTTTTGTTAATTTTTAGTACTTTGTCTCTCTCCCCCTTTCCCACATACACCCTCTCATACAACATTAGGTCAACTTTGGGGGTAACTTCTAGCAATGTGAATGCTTTTTCTCCTATCACCTGAGCTACAGGTTTTCCAAGATAGTGGCCTGTTCTTAGATCAGGATAACCATTTGGAAGATAGTCTAATACATATGCATATTCTTCATACTCAACATTCATTTTCTTCTTTATGCTATGATGATACGGATGTCTTCTGTGATAATCCATTATTCATCCCCCCTCTTTTTATAGTAGAGGAGTTTAATACTTTTATCATTTGGTATACTCTTTGTTCTAATAAGTTGTACATTGTACCATTTTTATTTTCCTCTTTTGAAAAGTTCTTGTTTGTAGAAAGGGTCCAGTTAAAGAAGAGAATTAGACAAACCTTTTGCTTTTTGGTATCTTAGCTCTCTTTCTCTTTTTGATAAAGTCAAGTATTTTAGGCAAGCAAAGTATTTAAATATCTTTATTTGCACTGAGAAATAGATCTTAATGGAGGTGAAAGGATGGTAGATTGGGAACTAATGAAAAAAATAATAGAATCTCCAGGAGTTTCTGGGTATGAACACCTGGGAATTAGAGACCTTGTGGTAGATATTCTTAAAGATGTTGCGGATGAAGTAAAAATTGATAAGCTTGGGAATGTGATTGCCCACTTTAAGGGCTCTGCTCCCAAGGTAATGGTTGCTGCTCACATGGATAAGATAGGACTCATGGTAAATCATATTGACAAAGATGGCTATCTACGTGTTGTCCCAATTGGTGGGGTTTTGCCTGAAACCTTAATAGCTCAGAAGATAAGATTCTTCACAGAAAAAGGGGAGAGATATGGTGTTGTAGGAGTTTTGCCTCCTCACTTGAGAAGGGAAGCCAAGGATCAAGGTGGTAAGATAGATTGGGATAGCATTATAGTGGATGTTGGAGCTTCTAGCAGGGAAGAAGCTGAAGAGATGGGATTCAGAATTGGGACAATTGGAGAGTTTGCACCAAACTTCACAAGGCTTAGCGAGCACAGGTTTGCCACCCCCTATTTGGATGATAGGATATGCCTATATGCGATGATTGAAGCTGCTAGACAATTAGGAGAGCATGAAGCAGATATATACATTGTAGCGTCTGTGCAGGAGGAGATTGGGCTCAGAGGAGCGAGGGTCGCGAGCTTTGCTATAGACCCAGAAGTTGGAATTGCTATGGATGTCACCTTTGCAAAGCAACCAAATGACAAAGGAAAGATAGTTCCAGAGTTGGGTAAGGGTCCCGTTATGGATGTTGGGCCAAATATTAATCCAAAACTAAGGCAGTTTGCTGACGAGGTTGCAAAGAAATATGAGATCCCATTACAAGTTGAACCAAGTCCAAGGCCTACTGGAACTGATGCAAATGTAATGCAGATAAACAGAGAAGGTGTTGCGACGGCAGTTCTCAGTATACCAATCAGATATATGCATTCCCAGGTTGAATTAGCTGATGCTAGAGATGTTGACAATACAATAAAACTTGCTAAGGCGTTACTTGAGGAGCTAAAGCCAATGGACTTTACACCGTGAGGGATATGATAATAGTAGTCCCAATTGGTGAAGTTCCTAGCGATGTTCTTTCTTTTCTTTCTGAAAATATTGAAAGCTTTTACATGAAGTTTGGAATAGGAGTTAAGATTATTGGCAGCCTTCCAATCTCGGCGTTTTCTCATGCCTATGACTTTTATAGAAATCAGTATTTAGCTAGGCATTTTTTACCAGCCCTTTCCATCATAAGAAGGGATTATAAAGCCTTGGCAGTAATGGGAGTTACGGAAGTTGATCTTTATGAGTCTGGCCTAAATTTTATCTTTGGCATAGCTCACCCTGGGTTTGGAGTTGCTTTAATTTCTCTTCACAGGCTTTATCCAGAATTCTATGGAGAACCCCCAGATAGAAAACTTTTGAAGGAAAGGGCATTGAAAGAGGCTATGCACGAGCTTGGTCACGTGTTTGGCTTGGAACATTGTCCGAATCCCAAGTGTGTAATGCATTTTTCAAACTCAATTATAGATACAGATATAAAGTCTTGGATGTATTGTAAGAACTGTCTTAGGAAACTTGAAGAGAGGCTGGGGAGGGGCTATGTACGAGGTAGAACTTAAAGGATATGCAAACGATGAGATATTTGAGAGAGTTAGGGAGAAATTTGAGTTTATGAGGAGAGAGATTCATGAGGATATTTATTATCAACACCCCTGTAGGGATTTTTCCAAGACAGATGAAGCCTTGAGAATTAGAATAAAAAGATTCAACGGCCATTTTGAGGCCTTTCTTACATACAAAGGTCCAAAAATTGATGAAAGGTCAAAGACAAGGTTAGAGATTGAGGTTGAGATTGATGACGTCGATAAGTATTCTCAATTGCTTGAGCTCTTAGGATTTAGAGAAATCCTAACCATAACAAAAACCAGGGAAAAGTATTATGTTGAGAAAGGAGTAACGATAACTTTAGACGATGTTGAAGGGTTAGGTAAATTTGTTGAGATTGAAACTCTTGTAAAAAATGAGGAAGAAATCCCGCAGGCAGTGGAAAAGCTAGAGGCAATCCTTAGGGAGATTGGTGTCGAGCAGTTTGAGAGGAGGTCGTATCTTGAGCTTCTTGTAGAAAAGCTTGAAAGATCTCGACATACTTAAACCCGTCATCGGGAAAGATCAATACTGTAGTTCCCTTGGGATTTATTTTTTCATAAGCTTTAACTACAGCTCCTGAGCTCAGCCCTATTATTAAGCCATCTGTTCGAGCTACTCGTAAGGCCCCCTCAACAGCTTCCCTTGTTGTGATCTCAACGACTTTGTCAACTTTTACCTGGAAGAACCATTTTGGTTTCGTTTCTATTCTCTTTATCCCTGGAATTTTTTCTCCCTCTGCAGGTACAACTCCTATGATCTTAGTCCCATACTTTTCTTTGAAATATTTTGAAAGGGCCGCTATATGTCCAGAGGTTCCCACTCCAGCTATTATTACTTCAGGCTTCTTTTTTATGCTTTTGAGTTGTTCATCAAGTTCTTTGGCAGTTCCATAGTAGTGGGCTTCGAAATTTGCATCGTTCTCAAACTGATTTAAATTCACTGCTTTGTCTTTCTTGGCCTCTTCTTTTACAAAATTTATGAACTCTGGATCAATAGTCTCGAATTTTGTCCTGATTACTTCTGCTCCAAACATTTTGATTAGAATTTCAGTTATTTTTGGAGTGGGTTTTGGGACATAAGCTCTGAATTTAAGTCCAAGTACTGCAGACAATGCCGCAAGAGCAATTCCAACGTTCCCAGATGTTGCCTCATATAAAGTATCTGTTCCATCGATTTCTCCGCTTTCAATTGCTTTCATTATCATGTTGTAGACTGGCCTGTCTTTGATGCTTCTACTGAATGGATTAAAGAACTCAAGCTTGGCAAAAAACATCCCTCCCTATTCCTAGCTTCACTAGTGGAGTTGGTTTGTACTTTTCGAATAGCTCTAAGGTACTTGAAAATACGTTCATCTTTTGATCACCAATATAAGGGCGGGACATTGCCTAATGTATTTTATGATTGCGGCAATTTTTTCTCTCTCAAAGATCTTAACACTTTGACAATTTCATTTAATGATAGAACGCTCTTGTCTACAACTCCCCTCTTCTTAAGCTCATACCCAACCTTTATCCTTGTCGGAATTTTAATACCTATACTCATCAAAATATCGACATTTTCAAAAACTTCTTCGGGTTTTCCCTCTAGGATGATAGTCCCCTTGTCAAAAACAACAATTCTATCTGCATGTTCAAGTAGAAAGTCAGTGTTGTGCTCAACTAAGACAACAGTAATTTTTTCCTCTTTGTTTAATAGTTTAACCAGACTTAGGATCTCCTCTTTCCCTAAGGGATCTAGCTGAGAAGTTGGCTCATCGAGCACTAGCACTTTTGGCTTCATGACGAGAACGCTGGCTATTGCTAATCTCTGTTTTTCTCCACCACTTAGTGCTAGGGGAGAGTGTTCCTTCTTTTCCCAAAGCCCTACTAGCTTTAGGGCCCATCTTATTCTTTTCCACATCTCTTCTCTTTCTATTCCAAGATTTTCAAGTGCAAAGGCCACCTCTTCGAGCACAGTCATGTTGAAGAGCTGTGACTCTGGATTCTGAAACACAAGACCGACAATTTGAGAAAGTTTTGAAACTGGATAATTAAGGGTGTTTAATCCATCCACAATTACTTCTCCCGAAAACTCACCTTTGATGGAGTGAGGAATAATACCATTTAATGTTAAGCAGAAAGTTGATTTGCCACTTCCGCTTGGACCGACTACTCCTAAAAATTCCCCCTTTCTAACAGTTAAATTAACATCCCTTAGGGAGTATTGTTTAGCTCCAAAATATTTGAAGCTAACATCCCTAACTTCAATTATCTTCACTCTTTGGACCTCCTGGAGAAAATCATTGCTAGTCCAACTATAAAGACTATCGTCGAGAATATTTCAAGCCTTCCCACCCACATTAATATTGTGAGAAGAATTTTTATGTCTAGGGGAAGCAGTGGAGACGTTATTCCGACGCTAAGCCCTACGTTTCCAATTGCGGAGGCTACTTCAAATAGTGCATCTGCAAATCTAACTCCTAGCCTTAGCATAATATATAAAGTTCCCAGGAGGAGAAATGCTATGTACGTCATTGTAAAGCCTAAAACTTCTTGAATTTCCTCTTCTGTGAACTCATATCCATTGACTCTCTTTCTTATTACCGCCCCCTTGGGAAGAATTGCCTGTTCTATGGTCCACTTAAGGCTTTGGTACATGAGAACTATTCTAATCAACTTTATACCACCAGAAGTACTACCTGCACTTCCTCCTATGACCATTAATATTGCCAGGAGTATCTTATCTATCTCTGGATATTCGGCCAAATTGCTTATTCCAAATCCAGTACATGTAATTGCTGAAACTGCATGAAATATTGATTCTCTTAGTGCCCTTATTGGAGTTAAATGTCCAAAAAAGACCAGAGAGTATGTCATTAGAGCCACTATTAAAGTAATAAAGTAAAGCATATACCTAACTTGAATATCTCTGAAGAATTCTTTGAGAGAACGATTTTTGAACATCCTATAATGGACAGTAAAGTTTGTGGCACCCATTATCATGAGGAATACAGTAACTGTTTCTATTGCAAGAGAATTAAAGTATCCAATGCTCAAGTCATGACTACTCATACCACCAGTTCCCAGGCCAGTCATTGAGTGAATTGTTGCATCAAACAAACTCATCCCATTGCTATAGTACAAGTAAATGCCTAGGAGCGTTAGGACTGCATAAATCTGAACTATAATTTTTGCCGTGTTTACAAAGTTAGGCAATATTCTCTCGCTCCTGGCCTCAGCCTTATATAGCCTAGCTGCAGCTACACCAGGTCTTATGAGAACTGTTAGTGCAACCAAAACTATTCCTATCCCACCAAGCCATTGCATCCAAGCTCTCCAAAAGAGGAGAATTTTTGGATAGCTCTCTAGGTTGCTCATCATTGTTAGTCCAGTCCCTGTCCATGCGCTCATTGTTTCGAAGTATGAATCTACAAATCTCATCTTTGCTATTCCCATAAAGGGAATAACACTAACTAAGGAAGCGAAAAGCCAAATAAATGCCGACGCCATCATTGCCTGTCTTAGATTTACGTCTTCGATCTTTTCCATGTGTTTAGATAACACCCACCCCAAAATAATACAGGAAAACCCAGGAATTGCGAAGTAGATTACCAAGGGTATCTCTTCTGGATAAAACCAGGCAAGCAAAACTGGAACTAAATAAGCTAATCCAATACCCTGCAAAATTGCTCCAATTAAGTTTCTGATTACGAAGAGATCTTCTGAGATGTTTATAAATGTCCTTAATTTGACCATACGGTTGCCTATTTTGCATGTTAAAAATAAAAACATTTCTTTTTATAGAGCCTCTAATATCTTATCTTCCCCTCCTGGGAGAACTAAGGGGCGAGAAATATGTTTCCGAGCATCTGGAGGAACTTCATAAATCTTCTTCTTTAAGTCTCTTGGCCTCTTAACTGGAGTCAATATTTTTTCCATCTTATATCCGCACTTTTTACACTTTAGATAATCTCCCTTGCTCTTCATCGTTCCTCCGCACTTTGGACATCTTGGCTTTTCATATTCCACTTTGGGAACAAGATTTACTGGGTAAAATTTTTCCAGGTTTACGGTTAATACTCCTTCGAATTCTTTGACTCCGCCAGCTATTATAACCTCATCTCCTGGGAGGAGTTTCCTCACGTAGTTTCTAAACTTTTTAGTTGGTTCAAAAGCTGCCACTCTAATCTTCCCTGTTTCATCCTCAAGTTCAAAAAATACATGTCTTCCTTTTTCCCAGTATTTTCCAGCGACTTTTCCCCTTATGACAACGTTATCATAAGGCTTAACATCTTTTATCTTCTTAACAACCAAATGATCGTCGGTATTTTGATTTGTTTTGTAAACTTGGAAGAATTCAATTGGTTCTTCTATTTTAATCATCTCAAAGACCTGAAGAATCTTTCCTACATCAATTCCTCTTATCCCCACAAGAACTGGGTCTTTTCCATGAGGAGTTATTAGGACAGTTCTCTTGTAAGGGTCAACGTTATCGTAGGTGAACGGATAGCTCCATTTGTCTGCATAAAATACACTTTCCTTAATAACTCTTCTTGGAGTTCCCCAGTACTCTCTTTTCCTGTAGGCAAGTAATTCGTAAGTGAACTTTTCTAGAGGATAGCCTATAGCTGCTAATCCCCCAATTATTCCTCTTCCGAGCTTGAATTTGTAAACTTCTGCGTTGACTTTTCGAGCTACATGTTCTGCTTCTTCGATTGTAACGTGCTCTCTTAATGCTCTTAGAGAAAACTCTTCTAATTCCTTTGGCACTTCCCCAATTAAGAAAACAATCCCTGGATTTGTGTTCTCGTGATCTATATCGGCCAATTCCCTTACATACCGTATTACAAGTGTCTTTACTTCCTTTATCTTTTCTTCATCGATTTTAAAACTCATTGCAACGGCCCCATTTCCCCTGGTCTTGTAAGGAACATTTGGATTTAGCCTAATTAATCTTGGAAAGTCTAGAGGCTCAGCTATCTTGGAAATTTCCCTATATAGAATAGCCCCAATATATGTAGTGCACATTCCATTTGGTGAATCGGTGTCGTCAATACCTATGTGGATGAGCATCGATAAAGGCTCTTAAGGGATGCTTAAAAATAATATCCCAGGGGGTTAAAGATGAAGCTAACTCATGTAGATGAAAAAGGAGTTAAGATGGTAGAAGTTGGACATAAGAAGGATATGTATAGGAGAGCCATAGCAAAGGGTCGAATTAAACTTAAGCCTGAAACTATAAAGCTCATTAGAGAGGGAAAAATTGAGAAGGGAAACGTTCTAGCAGCTGCTCAAATTGCTGGAATATTAGCTGTGAAGAAGACCTTTGACATAATACCTCTTTGTCATCCAATTCCATTAACTGGGGTTGATATAACCTTTGACTTTGGCGAAGACTACATTGAAGTTACATGTGAGGTTAGAGCTATTTACAAGACTGGAGTAGAGATGGAAGCTTTAACAGGGGTTTCTGTGGCTCTCTTAACGATTTGGGACATGGTAAAGGCTGTAGAAAAAGATGAGAAAGGCCAATATCCCTATACTAAAATAGAGGAGATAAGGGTTGTAGAGAAAATTAAAGAAGAACGCTCCTAGTCATTGCTCCATCAAAGAGAATTGTAGAGCCTAGCATATATTCGGCGTTATCGCTAAGTAAGAATTCTATTAATTCTCCTAGTTCTTCCCATTTTCCAGTTCTTTGAAGAGGAGTTCTTTCAATAACTTCCTTTTTCCATAGCTCTTCTGGATCAACACCCCTTTTTTCTGCTAGTCTTCTTAGGTTTTCTCTAGCTCCTGGGGTATCAAAGCTCCCAAGTAGTACTGTGTATGCCCTTATTCCTCTCTTTCCATAGGCCCTAGATATTCCTTTAGCAAGCTGAATTAATCCTGCCCTAGTACTGTCTGCGAGAAGGAGGGGAGGCATTGGCTCTAAAACTGAAGCAGAACTTAAGTAGATTATTATCCCTCTTGTGTTATTTTTCAACCATTTATTAAGGAGAAGAGTTGTTAGGTAGCCTGGGGCAATTATGTGAAGCAAGGCTCCTTCTACCCAATCTTCATAATCTAATTCGTGAATCATGCAGGGTTCACACTTTACATTAGGGGCATTCCAAACAAGGACATCTATTTTTCCTAAAATTTCCCAGGCCTTTTCTACCATGTTTTTAATTTCTTCTTTTTTTGAGAGATCTGCTTTAATCGGATAGACTTTTTCATATTCTTTTAGCTCTTCTAGGGCTTTTTCTAAATTTTTTTCATTGCTAGACGATATTACTACTCTGTGTCCTTTTTTGAGGAGTTCCTTGGCCACATTGAAGCCTATTCCTCTTGAAGAAGCTGTTATTAAAATGTTCATACGATTGACATTAGTGTACTCCCCTATTAAAACGTTCCTATGTGGTCATTTTTATTACACAAACGTGAGAATTTGTCAACTTTTGACTGAAATTTATTTTAAATTGTCTTAGAGAGAATGAAATTAGATGGATGATCACTATATATATTTGTCAAATTGACTATTGTAATTTGGATAACCTAAATTAGCTAGGTTTCTTATGGAAAAGAGGGTGAGCGAGATGAAGTTTTGTTTTTGTGGGGAGAAAAAAGATAGCAGAGTTAAACCACTCAGAGTAGCTATAATAGGAGCAGGTCCAGCAGGATTATCGGCAGCATGCTCACTAGCTTGTGATGGGTTTGATGTTCATGTATATGACAAAATGCCTGAACCTGGAGGAATGGTGGCCTTTGGTATTCCTGAGTGGAGAATTCCAATAAGTAAAGTAAGACAGGCAGTTAAAGAAATTGAGGAGCTTGGAGTAGTGTTTCATATGAGAACAAAGGTTGTGTATGATTCTCCAAAGGAGCTTGGAGATGAATTTGCTGAGAGGTTCGTGTCTTTAGAGAAACTTATGAAGGAATATGACGCAATCTTAATTGCCACTGGAGCATGGCGGCCCAGAATTTTAGATATTCCAGGGAAAGAGCTTAAAGGTGTTGAAAATGCTCTTCAACTTCTTTTAAGGATAAACTTAGCTAGAATTGGATATCTACCTCAAACAAAAATGCCTTCCTTCGAGGGAAAGAGGGTTGTAGTAATTGGTGCAGGTTATACTGCAGTTGACGTTGCTAAAGAAGCAAAGTTGCTGGGGGCAAAATCAGTAACGATTGCATATAGAAGGAGTCTACAGGATTCATACGCAAAAAATGAGTTTAAAAAACTTATAAAAGAGGGAGTTAAGTTCCTTGAATATGTAACTCCTGTAAGGATTTTTGGAGATGAAAATGTTAGAGAAGTTGAATTTGCTAAAACAAAGGTAGTTAGAGGATCTGTGATTACAACAGAAGAGAAAAGAACTATCCCTGCAGATGTCATTATATTTGCAATAGGTCAAATCCCCACAAATCCTATAAAAGAAGTTCTATGTTCGAATGAGGATATTCTCAAAAATGCTGGAATATTTTTCGCTGGAGACGTTATATCTCCCAGGAATATAGGAACAGCAATTAGAGAGGGTAGAAAAGTAGCTGAAGAGATAAAAGCATGGTTAACTGAGCATGCATTCCTAAATATCAGACTTTCTTATCCTGTTTCCCTTAGAGACATTTCGAAGAGCGCAACTCAGTGTTAGATAGATTTTATAAACTTTTCTTCCTAATCTTTAAATGATGGACAAAGAGCAACTTACGACAGTAGTTGAAAAGATGTTGAATAGTATAGGGTTTAAAACTGCCAGAGTGTCGTTTAGGGGAGGATGCTTTGACTTAGTTGCTACCAGGCAAATTCTCTTGCTATTTATAAAGACGTTGGTGAATATTGACAAATTCACAGAGGAACAAGCTGAGGATTTAAAGAGGTTGGCAAAACTCTTTAGAGCCTCAGCTCTTTTAGTAGGGTTAAGAACTAAAAACATAGAATTGGAAGATGGAGTTGTTTATGAGAGGTTCGGAATATATGCTGTTAACCCAGAGACCTTGTTTTCCATATTGGCAGGAACTGAATATCCTCTTGTAATGGCTGAGAGGGGAGGATTCTTCGTTAGAATTGATGGGGAGAGGCTAAGAGAGCTTAGGGAAAAATATGGATACTCTACAACCGAACTTGCAGAAATGCTTGGAGTATCGAGAAAGAGCGTTCAAAGGTATGAAAAGGGGGAGGGCATGGTAAGTATAGATGTGGCAATAAGGCTTGAAGAAATCTTCGACGAGCCATTGGTAAAGCCAATAGATATATTTAAGGCAAAAATCGAGAAAGTAACATTGTCATCCCCTCCAGAAAATGAATTGGAGAAAGAGGTGTTTGATAGGTTAGAAAGACTTGGGATGAGTGTTGTAAAAATAAAGAGGGCTCCCTTTAATGCAGTCACAAAAGAGGAAGATGAAGAGGTTAATCTACTCACTGGAATTGATGAGAAAAAGACCCCCTCGACAATTAGGAGGGTAAGATTAGTTAACCAAATAGCAGAATTCGTAGAAAGTGAGGGTGTATTTGTTCTAAATGAAAAGAAAACGGAAGTTGTTGGGAAAGTTCCAATAATTCCTAAAGACATTCTCAATAAAGTTAGGGACGTGGATGAGCTAATGGAGATTATTAAAGAGCTAAGGAGTAGCACCTAAATCTTTATCTTTTTCCATCTTCCTTTTCTAAATACTATCCAGAACAGCCCGGCTGAAATAAATGTTTCAAGGCTCATTCCTATCCAGGCGGCAATTACTCCCAACCCTTTGAATTCCAAGCCTAGACTTGGAAGTGAAACTCCAAATCCCAGAATATAGGAGGGCATAATTCTAAAGAGAAGTTTGCTAATTGCTGTTACATATAGGGGACTCTTTGTGTCTCCAGCTCCCCTAAGGGCTCCACTCAACACGAAGATTACTCCCAAAGGTATTTCGCTTATCCCAACTATTATGAGGTATATAACTGCTAGTCTCTTAACCTCCTCATAGTAAGGGTCTGTCGGGGATAGAAATGGCCTAACTAGGATACTTGGGAATGCCATCAACACAAAAGCCATTACGCTCATAAAGATCGTTGTCATCTTTAGAGACTCTTTAACTATCTTTTCAGCTTCATCAGGCTTTTTAGCTCCTAAGCTCTGTCCTACTAGGGCAGAAGTTGCGATACTAAATCCAAATGCTGGCATGTATGCTATGCTCTCCACTCTCAGCCCAATTTGATGAGCCGATAATGCTATTTCTCCGAACCTTGTGACTATAGCCATGTAAAGGAAGTTGTAGAAGCTAAATAGCCCTCTCTCAAGTAAAGCGGGAGTGCCGATTCTCAATATCTTTTCAACTATATCAAGATGCAACCTCCACTCTATCACAGGCTTAATGACGAGTTTGCCATTCAAAAACAACAACATTCCAATTAAAAACGAGACTGTAATTCCTATTCCTGAAGCCCAGGCGGCGCCTACTGGGCCAAGCCTGGGAAATCCAAGTTTTCCAAAAACTAAAAGATAATCAAACACGCCGTTTAAGACGTTCATTAGAATATTGAGTTTCATTGGGGTCTTTGTATCTCCCGCTCCCCTAAGAGCTGAGAAAAATACAAACCCCACAAATCTAATTGGATAGAATAGGAATAACACTTTTAGATATTCGTATCCAATCTCGAGAACTTCTCCTTTGGCACCCATGATTCTTAGAATTTCATCTCCAAAGAAAATTCCGAAAAGCATTACTGGAATACCAAGAAGAAAAGCTAAGTACATACTTTGCTCTGCTACCCTTGAAGCCTCTTCAAGTTTTCCTTCCCCAACCCTTCTAGCTACTATAGCTAAAGTTCCAGTGGAAACAGCGATCATTATTGGAAACATGAACCAACTAATCTGTCCTCCTAGTCCAACAGCTCCCAAGGCAATAGCGCTGACATGACCTACAATCATCATATCGACTAGGTTGAGCAATGTTTGACTTATGTTCCCAGCTATTGCTGGCCATGCTAGGCTCCATATTTTCCTTCTTAGCTCACTCATGCATCATCCCAATTACAATTTGTATCTAAACGATAAAAGGAAAGTTGTAATTTATAAGATTTTTGTGGAAAAGCTTCCCCTTGTTTTTTAGACAAAAATCTTATATGCTTGCCTTTAATCAAGATAATTTAGCTTTGAACAACTTTGGCAGGAGAGGTTAAGCTATGTCAATAATAGTTGTCACTGGAAGAGGAGGAGCAGGAAAGACCACAACGACTGCTAACTTGAGTACTTATTTCGCTCAGCGAGGATATAGAGTATTGGCGGTGGATGGAGATTTGTATCTTCCAAATTTAGGGCTTCACTTCGCTTTAGACAATGTAAAATACACCATTCATTCAGTAGTCAAAGATCCCAATATTGATCCGGAATGGGCAATTTATCGACATAGAGAGACTGGAGTTTACGTAATGCCTGGAAGTCCTAGGCTTGAGGATGTGATAGGAGTCTCAGCTCAAAGGTTGAGAGACGTGTTGGAGGATCTCAAGTATAAGTATCCCCTTATATTTTTAGATTCTCCAACAGGAGTTCCCTTCGATACCCTTCCAGCGTTTGAAATTTCAAACTACCAAATTATTGTAGTGGAAGTTGAGAGGTCTCCTATTTACTCCTTTGAAGTTATGGTGGAAAATGAAGTTCTAAAGCTTAAGGCTCTGGGGGATAAATTTGGGTTAAAAGTGGGTGTAGTGCTCAACAAGGTTAGAGAAGCTGCAGATGTTATAGACAAGATAGTTGAAGTTATTGAAGAGGAGATAGGAGTTCCCGTTCTTGGAGTTATTCCATTTGATGAGGCAGTGCCAGAGTCTGTAAATGCTGGAATTCCAGTTATAGTATATAAGCCCAGGAGTGAGGCCGCTATAGCTTTTAAAGAGTGTGGACAGATAACTGAAGAGTGGATTTTTGGATCATCTGAGTCTTCTCCTTAGTTAGGGGGTGCTATGATGGAAATAGAGGAGATTATAGAGAAAGTTGCTAGGGGAGAGATCAAGTTTCATCAAGTAGAAAACTATGTGAATGGGGATAAAAGGCTTGCAACTGAGATAAGAAGGAGAGCCTTGGAGAAAAAACTTGGAATACAGCTAAAGCACATTGGCCACTACTCAATTGATCCAAACGAAGTTATTGGAAGGAACATTGAAAACATGATAGGTGTCGTTCAAATACCCATGGGTATTGCGGGTCCTCTAAAGATTAATGGTGAATATGCAAAAGGTGAGTTTTACATTCCCCTAGCCACAACTGAAGGGGCCTTGGTTGCTTCAGTAAACAGAGGTTGTTCTGCTCTAACAGAGGCTGGTGGAGTTTACACAACCCTAATAGATGACAAGATGACTAGAGCTCCTCTATTGAAATGTCCAAACGCCAGAAGGGCGAGAGAAGTAGCTGAATGGGTCAAGAATAATCTGGATTACCTCCAAGAAAAAGCTGTTAGTAAGGTTACTCGTCACGGAAAGCTTAGGGGGGTAAAGCCTTTTATCGTTGGGAGAAACTTATACTTAAGATTTGAATTCGAAACTGGAGATGCCATGGGAATGAACATGGTTACAATAGCGAGCGAAGAGATAATGAAAGTAATAGAAGAAGAATTCCCCGATGTAAAATATTTGGCTCTTTCTGGTAATCTGTGCGTAGATAAGAAGCCAAACGCCTTAAACTTCATCCTGGGAAGAGGAAAGACCATTATTGCTGAAGCTGTAGTTCCTAGAGAGATTGTTAAGAAAAAGCTAAAGACCACTCCAGAGCTTATCGCTGAAGTAAACTACCTAAAGAACTTAGTGGGTTCGGCCCAAGCAGGTTCCTACGGTTTTAACGCTCACTTTGCCAACATTGTAGGGGCGATATTCCTAGCCACAGGTCAGGATGAGGCTCAAATTACGGAAGGTGCACATGGAATAACCCTCGCTGAAGTCACTGAAGATGGAGATCTATACATAAGCATAACAATGCCGAGCCTAGAAATAGGGACGGTTGGAGGTGGGACTAGAGTACCTCCTCAAAGAGAAGCTCTAGAAATTATGGGGGTTGCTGGAGGAGGAGATCCTCCAGGGATGAATGCTAAGAAATTTGCGGAGATAGTTGCTGGTGCGGTTTTGGCTGGTGAGCTCTCTCTTCTGGCCGCAATTGCCGCCAAACATTTGGCTAGGGCTCATAAAATGCTTGGGAGATGATTTCTTCTACCGTCAATTTTTTAATTTGCATATTTTAATAACAAAATGGAACAAAAATTCTGAGGAGGTGAGTAGATGCCAGTAATAGAAGAGATTCCAACCGTGAAGTTTGAGAGAGTAGGAATGCACTCCCACATAAAGGGCCTTGGACTAGATGAGAATGGTAAGGCAAAGTTCATTGGAGATGGAATGGTTGGTCAAGTAAAGGCGAGAGAAGCGGCGGGAATAGCGGTAAAATTGATTAAACAAGGTAAACTAGCTGGAAAGGGAATTCTCTTAGTAGGTCCAACAGGGAGTGGAAAAACCGCAATTGCAATGGGTATCGCGAGAGAGCTTGGTGAAGACGTTCCATTTGTTCAAATAAGCGGGAGTGAAATATATTCAGCAGAGATGAAAAAGACAGAATTCCTCAAGCAAGCTTTGAGAAGGGCCATAGGTGTGAGAATAAGTGAGGAAAGGAAAGTATACGAAGGAAAAGTAGAAAAGATTGAAATAAGAAGAACAAGGCATCCCTTCAATCCTTACATAGAAATTCCGGAAAGTGTAGTCCTAACTCTAAAAACAAAGGACGACTCAAAGACCATAAGGGCAGGAAGAGAGATAGCATATCAAATACTTGAGATGGGTATTGAAGAGGGAGATGTTATTCAAATTGATGCTGAAACTGGAAGAGTTTCAAGAATTGGGACTACTAAAGAGGAAGAAGGGCTCTTCTTCCGAAAGAAAGTTGAGATGCCCACTGGTCCAGTATTGAAGATTAAGGAATTTACATATACTGTTACTCTTCACGATTTGGATGTTGTTAATGCAAGAGCTGGTGGAATATTTAGCCTTCTCTTTGGAGGTAGAATGGAAATTAACGACGAGATAAGGGAGAGAGTAGATCAAACAGTTAAACAGTGGGTTGAGGAAGGAAAGGCAACTTTGGTCCCAGGAGTGCTCTTCATTGATGAATGTCACATGTTAGATATTGAAGCATTCTCATTCTTGGCTAGAGCCATGGAAAGTGAGCTTGCTCCGATCCTAATCTTAGCTACGAACAGGGGTATGACAAAGATAAGAGGAACTGACATAGAGTCTCCACATGGAATTCCACTTGACATGCTTGACAGATTACTCATAATAAATACCGAACCATACAAGAAGGAAGAGATAAGGGAGATTGTAAAGATAAGAGCAAGAGAAGAGAAGATAGAGCTTAGCGAAGAGGCTCTCGAATATCTAGCAGAGCTGGGTGAGCAGACGAGCCTTAGATATGCAGTGCAACTACTGGCTCCAGCTAGCATAATTGCTGGAGGAAAGAGGGTTGAGAAAGAGCACGTTGAAAAGGCTAGGGAATACTTCGCAGACGTGAAGAGAAGCATAGCCTTTGTAGAGAAGGTGGAAGGAATGCTCAAGTGATTGAGCAGAGAATGTCAAAGAAAAGTGAACCAATCCAGTGAACTAAAAAGCTTGGTACTATACTTTCCTCTTTTAAATCTATTTTTGCAAATATTATGCCCGCGATAAATGAATATGGGATCTCTATAGTGGGTTTTCCTACATGGATGATTGTGTATGGGATATCTTGGAAAATAATACCAATTGTTGGAGATTTCTTTGCAATAGGGAACAGTAAAAATCCCCTAAAAAATGCTTCGTGGGCAAACATAACTACTCCTATAAGGATTTCCTTCAAAGCAAAGTCCAGTGCACTTGAGTAAGAGAATATTGGATAATAATTTCTCATTTCAGGAATTGCTAGTCCAGCAAAACCCAGCAAGAATGCAAAAACCAGAAGTAATTCAGTGGATCTCAAGCTATTTGGAGTCCTAAAGCCAACTTCTCTAGGAGTTATCCCCAGAAGTTGATAAATTATTGTTGGAATTATAAGGTAAAAAATGACGACTAAGACTACCCAGAAGTAGAAGGTTCTAGCCAAAATTGGGATAAAGGAAAGAGGAAGTAGGATTAGTGGTGCTACGTATTCTTTCATCATCTCCAATCACACTATTAGTTCTATTATTAAAGGAAGCAGGAAGGCCGTGTAAACACCGTTGAGAGCCATAGCTAGTCCACTTACTGCTCCGGATAACTCATCTTCAAGTATTATTCTTGCGGTGCCGAGGCCATGAGAAGAAACTCCCGTAGCTAGTCCTCTCGCCACCCTATCTTTGATCTTGAAGAAGTCAAGTAACTCTGGAGCAAGGGCATTTCCAAGAATTCCCGTTAAGATTACTAGAACTGCTGTTAGTTCTGGAATTCCACCAATCTTTTCACTAACCCCCATTGCAATTGCCGTTGTCACGCTTTTTGGGGCAATAGTTCTCTGGAGAATTTCTGGGCTATTAAAAGCTTTCAAGATATATACAGCTGAAAGAATTGCCGTAGTTCCACCCGTGATGATCCCAGTTGCAATCTCCTTCTTATATTCTTTCACAATATTGATTTGCTTATATAGGGGGATAGCTAAACTTACAACAGCTGGTCCTAGTAAAAAGCTCAGAAATCTCGCTGATTCCATATATTTCTCGTAGCTAATATTCCCAACTTTAAGAATGAGAGCGATTAGAAGTATTGAGAGGAGAACTGGGTTTAATATTGGAGTTTTCTTCTTGGAATATGCCCAGGAGAAAAATGTATATGCTGAGATTGTGAGAAATATTCCAAATGTGTTCATCTTCTAAGCACCTCCACAACCTTTCCTGTTGCCCACAGAGTTATCAGAAAGCTGAAAATGAGGGCAGTTACTATTGCCACAATGTTTTCCTTTAGGAGATCTAAGTATAGGATAATCCCAACTCCTGGGGGGATAAACATTATGCTCATGTTTTTCACAAGGAATTCTGCTTCTTTTTCTACATCTCTAATTTCTATAATTCCCGTTATCAACGCAATTGTCAATAATAGCATTCCAAGAACGCTCCCAGGAACTGGAATTCCTAAGCTTTCTATTAATTCTCCCAGAAATAGAAATCCAAAGATTATAGCTAATCCCTTGTACATGAAACCACCCTTCAACATTAGGGGAAAGAAGTTATATACTTCTCTACTCGCATACCAGTATAGGTGTACAATAATGCCCTACATAGAGAAGCTTGAACTAAAGGGATTCAAATCTTATGGGAACAAGAAAGTGGTAATACCCTTTTCAAAAGGATTCACGGCAATAGTAGGAGCTAATGGATCTGGAAAGAGCAACATTGGAGATGCTATTCTCTTTGTACTGGGAGGGTTATCAGCAAAGGCCATGAGGGCCAGTAGAATCAGTGATCTCATATTTGCTGGAAGTAAAAATGAACCCCCAGCTAAGTATGCTGAAGTTGCAATATATTTTAACAACGAGGATAGAGGCTTTCCAATTGATGAAGATGAAGTGGTGATTAGAAGGAGGGTTTACCCCGACGGTAGGAGTTCTTACTGGTTAAATGGGAGAAGAGCTACAAGAAGTGAAATTCTTGATATTTTGACCGCTGCCATGATATCCCCAGATGGTTATAATATAGTTCTCCAGGGAGATATAACGAAGTTCATTAAGATGAGTCCTTTAGAGAGGAGACTCCTTATAGATGACATATCTGGAATTGCTGAGTATGATTCTAAGAAAGAGAAAGCTTTAGAGGAATTAAAGCAAGCTGAGGAAAATTTAGCTAGGGTGGATCTCCTGATCAAAGAAGTAAAGAAGCAACTTGACAAGCTTGAAAAGGAAAGAAATGACGCGCTTAGATATCTAGATTTAAAAGATAAGCTTGAGAAAGCTAAAGTTTCTCTTCTCCTGGGTGAAATAAAGATACTAGAAACTCAAATAAAAGAAGGGGAAAAGAGAAGGGCTGAAATAGAAGAGGAAATTCAGAAAATCGAAAAAGAGATAGAAAAAATTGGAAAAGAAATTGTTGAAAAAGTAAAAGTTCTAAGAGAAATTGAAGAAAGAATTGAGAAAGAAAGCGGGGAAGAGGCAATTCAAATAACTAAGAAAATTGGAGAAGTTACATCAAAAATTGAATTGACAAAGAGGAACATTGAGGTTGCAAAAGAGGAACTGGAGGATGCTCAAAGAAGGCTTGCGAAAACTAAGGAGGAACTTAGAAAAGTTCTATCAGAAATAGAGAAATCAAAAGGAGCTATAACAAGATGGAAAAAGAGGAGAGATGCTCTGATAAATGAAATCAAAAAGAAAGAGGAGGAAAGAAACGTTCTCGTAGTTAAGCTTGGGGAAATTGATAAAACTTTTGGAGCTGCAAGAGAAGAGTTTGACTCAGTTGTTAAGGAACTAGAGGAAACAACGAGAAAGATGTACGAAATCGAAGGGAATATAAGGAGACTCCAAGAAGAAAAAGAAAAGCTCCACTCTAGAATATTGTTCCTAAGAGCAAAACTTCCAGGAATTAAGGAAAAAATTAATGAATTTAAAGCAGTTGTTGAAGATAAAAGGGCAGAAATTAGTGAAATAGAAGGAAAGCTCTCAACAATACAGGCCAAAAGGATTAAAGTTGAAAAGGAAATTGAGGCAAAGAGTAATGAATTAGAAAAAGTTTCGAAAGAGTTAGAATCCTCAGAGAGAGAATTAATAGCTGCTGAGGCCCAAAGAGAAGTGAGAGGAAATAGGGCTGCCGAGGAGTTAAAGCGTTCTGGGATTGGCGGGATCTATGGAACACTCGCCGAGTTAATAAAGGTCAAAGACGAAGCTTATGCCCTCGCAATCGAAGTTGCCCTGGGAAATAGAGCAGACAATGTAGTTGTTGAAGATGAGCTCGTGGCTGAAAAGGCGATAAAATACTTGAAGGAGCATAAGCTAGGTAGATTGACTTTTCTCCCTCTTAACAAGATAAAACCTAAACACGTTGATTCTTCCGTAGGATTACCAGCTGTTGATGTTATTGAGTATGATCAAAAAATAGAGAATGCTGTAAAGTTTGCTCTTGGAGATACAGTTATAGTCAACTCTATGGAGGAAGCTAGACCTCACATAGGAAAGGTTAGAATGGTAACAATTGAAGGAGAGCTCTATGAAAGAAGTGGCGCAATAACAGGAGGACATTTTAGAGCGAGAGGCCTTGCAGTAGATACAACGAAACTTAGGGAAAAAGTGGAATCTCTAAGGAGGAGGAAAGAAGCTTTGGAGGGAGAATTAAATTCCCTAAAAATCGAACTTAGGAGTTTAGAAAATGCAAGCTTTGAGTTGAGAATAAAGCTTAGTGATGAGAAAAAGGAGCTTGAACTTGCTAGCAAAGACCTAAACAGGTTGTTGGAAGAGGAGAATGCAGTAAAGGAAGAAATTGAAGAATCTGAGAGGAAAATACAAGAAATTGAGCAGAAAATTGAAAATGAGAAAAGTGAGCTAGCTAAGTTACGGGGTAGAATTCAGAGGCTTGAAAGGAAGAAAGAGAAACTTAAGAAAGCCCTAGAAAATCCAGAAGCTAGAGAGCTAATGGAAAAGATAAGAATAATCGATGGAGAAATTTCCTCTCTCAAGGAAGAACTTAGCAGAATTGAAAGTAGAATAGAAAGTCTAGAGTCTAGGCTCAATGAGGAGTTACTTCCAAGAAAAGCTTCATTAGAGGAGGAAATTGAAGGATTAGTTAACAAGATAAATGCCCTTAAGAACAACATATCTGAAAATGAGAAGGCTTTAGAACTTCTGAACAAGGAGCTTGAAAAATTGAAGTCCATAGAAGAAAACATTAAGGGTGAGATTAGAACATTGAGAGAAAAGCGGAAAAAGCTCGAAGAAGATATATCAAAGCTTAGAGAGAAAAAAGAAGTGCTTCAACGCAAGCTTCAAGAGCTCGAGATTGAAGCTAACACGTTAAAAGTAAGAGATGCTCAACTGAACGCCCAGCTGGAAGAAAAGAAGTATCAACTTACGCACTATGATAAAAACCTCATTAAGTCGATAAAGGAAATTCCTCTCGACTTAGAGAAGGTTAAGAAGGAAATTGAGAAGATGGAGGAGGAGATAAGGTCTCTAGAGCCTGTTAACATGAAAGCTATTGAGGATTTTGAGATCGTTGAGAGAAGGTATCTAGAGCTTAAGAGCAAGAGAGAAAAGTTAGAAGCAGAAAAGGAGAGCATAATAGAGTTCATAAATGAAATCGAAAAAGAAAAGAAAAATGTCTTTATGAGGACTTTTGAGGCAATCTCGAGGAATTTCTCAGAGATATTTGCAAAGCTTTCCCCAGGTGGATCAGCTAGACTAATATTGGAAAATCCAGAGGATCCTTTCTCCGGAGGGTTAGAAATAGAGGCCAAGCCAGCCGGAAAAGATGTCAAGAGAATTGAAGCTATGAGTGGTGGGGAAAAAGCTTTAACGGCATTGGCCTTTGTGTTTGCAATTCAGAAATTTAAGCCTGCTCCATTTTATCTCTTCGATGAGATAGATGCTCATTTAGATGATGCAAACGTCAAGAGGGTTGCAGACTTGATAAAAGAGTCATCAAAGGAGAGCCAGTTCATAGTAATAACGCTAAGAGATGTAATGATGGCAAATGCAGACAAGATAATAGGTGTAAGCATGAGAGATGGAGTGAGCAAGGTGGTCTCTCTAAGCCTGGAGAAGGCAATGAAGATACTTGAGGAGATAAGAAAGAAGCAAGGGTGGGAACATGGAAATTGAGGTTACTCCTGTAGACATTTTGCTTCAGCTTGTTAAGATGGGAAAAGTTGATCCATGGAATATCGATATTGTCGATCTAACTGAAAAGTACATTAAAATGCTTAGGGAGATGCAGGAGCTAGACTTGAGAATTTCAGCGAGGGCAATTTTAGCTGCTGCAATACTAGTTAGGATGAAAAGTGAGGCTTTGCTAAATGAAGACTCTAGGGAGCAAGAAGAAAAGGAAGAGGAAAGAATAAGGGTGGAGGTAGATCCCTTAGTTCCACCATTAAGGAGGGTTGAGAGATACTATACCTTGGATGACTTAATTGACGCTCTAATGGAGGCATTGGAAGAAGCTGAGAGGAGAAAACCAAAGAAAAAGAAGAAAGTCGAGATTGATGAGGAGATATTTGTTATTGATGACTTTAGAGTGGACATCGAAAAATACGTTGAAGAGCTTTACAAGGTTGTTAAGAAAATCTACGAAAAAACAGGAACACCAATAAAGTTCTGGGACTTAGTTCCTGATGTTGAGCCAAAGATAATAGCGAGAACTTTTCTATATCTCTTGTTCCTTGAGAATATGGGGAGGGTTGAGATAATCCAAGAAGAGCCTTTTGGCGAGATCTTAGTAGTTCCAATGTAAAATAGGAAAGTTTTATAAATATTGAATGCAGAAAGTATTTGTTGAGGCGAGACAATGAGAAAACATGTATTGCTGGCAATTAGTATAATTTTAATTTTAATTGTAGCCTATAGTGCCTACGTGCTCAGTTATCCCAAATATCCAGAAGTTGATAATTGTATAAATCCTTTTAAAGTTGTAAGACCTATTGCTAGAGTTCAGAAGAACTGGTCTAAAATCCATATATTTTTTTAACTTACCACAAACAGGAATTTCTGGAAGCTGGCTAAGCCTTGGAATGTTATGTGGTGAGAGCTGTTGTACCGAAAAAGGGAGCAAATGCGAGTCTATTTTTCCTGAACCAAGACCTTAGGATGTGGAGGTGTTAATATGAGGGAAATTGGAAAAAAGTACATTTTGGCTATTTCCTTTATATTTTTGATAGGGATAAGCATTTCATTAGCTGAGTATTATTCTCTGCCAATGGCAGTAGCTTTAGCCTTAGTGAGCACTGTTCTAGCTATTTTAGTCCCTTGGGTCATCATTTCTACAGTTTCAAAAAAGGAATTTAGGTATTCTACCGTTTCAGCGTTTTTGCTAGCATCTCTCTGGGAGTTTTTCTGCTCTTACTTAACCCGAATGTTGAGCTATCCACTTTGGAAGTTCTTCTTTAATGCTGGGATAGGTGGAATCGTTGTTACGGCTATTATTGCGATAGGGAGCATGATAAAAGCTAAGGATATTTCAGCTGAAGTAAAATAGAGCTCTCTCCCATCTTTTTGCGGGTCTAAAAGTTAAGGCTAACAAAGGCTCATGAGTACCAATGTAAAGAACCTTCTTCTCCTTATTTATGTAAAAATAGTATTTCCCTGGAGGAATCTCCTGAAGGAATTTTATTGGTTTTGTTATTTTCGCAATTTTCTTATCCCAAAACACGCATTCGTAGCTCTCTTCGATATCCTTAACTCTCTTAACGATATCTCCAAGGTCTAAAAGTTCACCATCAAGCTTAGTTGCAACTAGCGTTTTGTTGCCATCAGTAAAGAGTATGGTATCCTCTACTTCAATCCTAATCGAATTTTTTAGAAAAGAAAATAAGGTAGAGTAAATTTTGTAAATTTTTCTTTTCTTAGCTAACCTCTTAGCTATCCTTTCTTTAGCATGATTAGTGAGTAACATTTTTCTCCTGTTTGTATTCTTTTGCTGCTCTAACGAGTCCGTGAAAGACTGGAGCTGGTCTCATTGGCCTCGACTTAAATTCTGGGTGGAACTGAGTTGCTATGAAGTATCTCTTATCTGGCAATTCTAGAATTTCCATTCTTCTTTCATCGTCCCCCGCAACTCCACTAAACACTAATCCAGCTTTCTCAAGAGCTTCAATGTAATTAGGATTGACCTCCCACCTGTGCCTATGTCTCTCATATACGAGTTCCTTATTGTAAAGGGAATATGCTAAGGTTCCTTTCTTTATCTTTACTGGGTAAGCTCCAAGTCTCATAGTTCCTCCAAGCCTGTCTAGGTTTCGCTGCTCTGGCATTAGGTCAACAACTGGATATGGAGTTTGGGGATCTATTTCAGTTGAATGGGCTCCCTTCATTCCTAAAACATTTCTTGCAAACTCAACAACTGTTAGTTGGAAGCCAAAGCATATGCCTAGGAAGGGGATGTCATTTTCTCTTGCATATCTTATTGCCTGTATCTTTCCTTCAGCTCCCCTTGCCCCAAATCCTCCTGGGATTATAATACCATCAACTCCTTCAAGAAGCTTCGTTCCATGAGTTTCAACGTCCTCGGCCTCAATCCATCTTATCTTTACCTTGACTTCATTACTAACGCTGGCATGTTTTAATGCTTCTTTAATGCTAAGGTAAGAATCTTGCAATTTGACGTACTTTCCAACTATTGCAATCTCAACAGTTTCAGTTAGGGCCTTGTATTTTGCAACCATCTTTTCCCAATCTTTTAGGTCTGGTTCCCTATCTTCAAGCTTGAGCCTTTTTGTTAGATATTTTCCGAGTCCTTCTCTCTCCAGTAGGAGGGGAACTTCATATGTATCTTCAACGTCATACGCGCTGATAACGGCTTCCTCTGGAACGTTGGTAAATAGGCTTATTTTCTTTCTTGCGGCCTCTTCAAGGGGATCTTCACTTCTGGCAACAATTGCATCTGGTTGTATTCCCAGGGAGCGGAGCTCTTTGACGCTGTGTTGGGTTGGCTTTGTCTTCTGTTCTCCAACTACCTTGAGTTTTGGAACGTATGTTACATGAACGAATGCCACGTTGTCTCTTCCTTCTTCTAGCTGCATTTGTCTCGCTGCCTCGAGGAAAGGCATGCTTTCTATATCTCCCACGGTGCCTCCTATCTCCACTACAACGACTTCGTAATCCTTAGCTATCTCTCTTATTCTCCTCTTTATTTCATCTGTGATGTGAGGAATAACTTGGACAGTGGCTCCGAGATATTCTCCTCTTCTCTCCTTTTCTATTACAGTAGAATATACCTTTCCAGTTGTTATGTTATGGTCAAAAGTCAATTCTGTGTCTAAGAATCTTTCATAATTTCCTAAATCAAGATCCACTTCTCCACCATCGTCAAGAACGAAGACTTCTCCGTGCTGATAGGGGTTCATAGTTCCAGCATCATAGTTGATGTAAGGATCAATTTTGATGTTGGTTGTTTTGTAGCCTCTAGCTTTCATGAGAAGCCCTATTGAAGCGCTTGTGATTCCCTTTCCAAGCCCACTCACAACTCCTCCAGTAACAAATATGTACTTCGTCATGATTGTGAGGTTGAATAGGGGCATTAAAACCTTTCGTTTATAATCATTTTATACACATAAAACTTTTAATCTGCTCTTTTGAGATACTTTTTGGAAATTTATGGAAAATTTCATGAAGGAGGGGAGATTATGATTAACAACTTGGACATTAAAGAACAACTAAGGTCATTTTTTGATCCCAAGGCTGTAGCGATTATTGGAGCAACAAACAAGAAAGGAAAAGTTGGGAATGTTATTTTTGAGAATTTCAAGAGAAACAAGGAGAGAGGAATATTCAAGGGCAACATATACCCAGTTAACCCCAAACTTGACGAAATTGATGGATACAAGGTTTATCATAGTGTCGAAGAACTTCCAGACGACACTGATTTAGCTGTTGTAGCAATTCCGGCCCCTGCAGTCCCAGAAACCATGAGAAAAATTGCAGAAAAGGGAATAAAGGCCGTTGTAATAATTACAGGAGGATTTGGTGAGCTCGGGGAAGAAGGTAAAAGAATGGAGCAAGAGATACTGGAAATAGCAAGAGCTCATGGAATTAGGGTGATAGGGCCCAACTGTGTAGGTGTTTATGTTCCCGATACTGGCGTTGATACAGTTTTCTTACCAGAAGAAAAGATGGACAGACCGAAGAGTGGTCCAATAGCATTTGTTAGCCAAAGTGGTGCATTCGCTGCAGCAATGCTTGACTGGGCAGCGATGGCGGGCATTGGGATTGGAAAAATGGTTAGTTATGGAAACAAAATAGATGTAGATGATGCTGACCTCATGGAATACTTTGCCCAGGATGAACAGATTAAAGTGATGACATTTTACATTGAAGGAGTCAAAGATGGTAGGAGATTCATGGAAGTTGCCAAAAGAGTAACAAAGATAAAGCCAATAATTGCCTTAAAGAGTGGAAGAACAGAGTATGGAGCAAAAGCTGCTTCGTCTCACACTGGAAGCTTAGCGGGTCAAGATGTCATATACGACGCAGTTTTCAAGCAGACAGGTATAATAAGGGCTGAAGACTTTGAACACATGTTTGATTTGGCAAAAGCTTTTGCAAAATGTAAGTTGCCAAAGGGAGACAGAATTGGAATCATTACAGATGGTGGTGGAGCTGGAGTAATGGCTAGTGATGCCGTTGCAAAGTTTGGCTTAAAATTAGCTGAGTTGAGTGAAGAGACCCTAAGATTCCTAAGGGAAAAGTTCCCACCTCATGCAGTTGTTGGAAATCCAACTGATGTCGTTGGAGACACTGATGCAGAAAGATACAGGTTAGCTCTAGAGGCTTTCACAAAGGATCCAAACGTTGATGCAATTCTCGTCATAGTCCTCTTCCAGGTTCCATTACTGGATGAAGAGGAAGTCATTGAAATCATTGCAGACTATGCGAAGAAGAGTGATAAACCGATAGTTGCTGTATCAATGGGAGGTTACAAGACAGACAGATATGCTAAAATGTTGGAGGAAAAAGGAGTTCCTGTTTATCCAACCCCTGAGAGGGGTGTTAGAGCTCTCGCTGGGTTAGTTAGATATGCTGAATATTTGAGGAAGATGGGGGAATGAAAGATGAAGGGGGAGGCCCTTAAGATAATAGAGGAAGTGTTGGCACAAGGAAGGACGGCGATGGTTGAATATGAAGCTAAGCAAGTTTTAAAAGCTTACGGTCTACCCGTCCCAGAAGAAAAGCTGGCAAAAACTCTTGATGAGGCCCTTAAATATGCCGAGGAAATTGGATATCCAGTAGCTATGAAACTTATGTCTCCTCAAATTCTCCACAAAAGTGATGCAAAAGTTGTCATGTTAAATATCAAAAGTCCAGAAGAATTAAAGAAGAAATGGGAAGAAATACACGAAAACGCTAGGAAATATAGGCCAGATGCAGAGATTTTTGGTGTCCTAATTGCTCCCATGCTTAAGCCTGGGCGAGAAGTGATAATCGGTGTTACTGAGGATCCACAGTTTGGGCATGCAATAATGTTTGGACTTGGTGGAATATTCGTGGAAATCCTGAAAGACGTAACATTTAGAATAATTCCAATCACAGAAAAAGATGCAAGAAAAATGATTACAGAGATTAAGGCCTATCCAATACTGGCAGGAGCTAGAGGGGAAGAACCAGCAGATATAGAGGCTATAGTGGACATGTTGCTAAAAGTTTCAAAGCTTGTCGATGATCTTAAGGACTACATAAAGGAGATGGATCTAAATCCAGTGTTTGTATATAGAAAAGGCGAGGGAGCAGTAGTTGTTGATGCAAGAATAATCCTTAAGGGATAGCCTCTTCTTTACCCTTTTTCTTGTACATACGAGATTATATCGTGAAGTATTAATAGGCTTATTGTAGCGTCGACAGCCGATGCAATGTTTCCAGCCATTAAAAATAAAAGTGAGAAAAACAATTCTATCCCAGCATAAATTAGAGCTAATTTTATTGCAAGCCTTATTCTTTTCATAACTCCAATTGCTAAAACAAAGCTAAATATTGCGAATGCATAGTAGATTGAATAACTATATAAAAGCAGAAGAAAGGAATTTAAGATTAGAAGATAAGTTGCAAGCTTTAAGGGTTTCATAAATCTCCCCTGGGAAGTTTGTCTTTCACTTGAGATAAAATCTTCTGAAATTCTCCTAATCCAGCTCTAACCACTGGGAACTTCGGAACGAATGGACAAGGAGGTTCTTCTTCTATGCTAATTTCAAACGTCCCAATTTCCTTTGCTATTTTAACTATCTCCTCTTTATCAAGCCCAATTAGTGGTCTTATTACTGGCAATTTTGTAGCTGTGCTTATGACTAGGAGATTGTCAAGAGTTTGGGAAGCCACCTGGCCTAGTGAATCTCCCGTAATTATTGCACTAGCTCCAACTTTTTTTGCATAGCTCTCTGCAACAATATACATAGTATACTTACAAAACACGCATGTCCACTTGCCTTTCTTTATTTCCTTAAGCTTTTCGAAAACAGGAGCTTGAACTTCGTAGGCGTTCACTGTATGTGGATCTTTAACCTTTTCGCCATGAATTTCTTGGAGCTTTTTGACAACTTTTCTAACTTTTCTCTCCTTCACCTCGTCCTGTCTAAAATGAAGAGGGTAAACTTCTACCCCCCTACTAGCCATAAGATGAATTGCAACGGGAGAGTCTATGCCTGAGCTTAGGAGGGCTACAACCTTCATGGGTTAGAGGTTGAGTTTTTGGTATATATTTTTTCTTCTCGCAAGCCCAGATATATCATGTATCCAAGAATTACTGTACCTCCTATTAGCTCTGGAATTGCTAGCCCAATACCCACTGCTACCAACCCTATCATTGTGAGAAAAGTTGCAAAAGCCAATAACCCTGCTTTCTTTCCATTAGTCGCTATATCTATGAAGGAGAGGATGTAAAAGAGAATTGCTGATGGAGTATGAGGGGTGTACTCTTCAGGAAAAATGCCAACCATTATTAGGAAGAGCATTGCCATCGTGAGGATTTTTCTCTTGTGCACCAAGGCAGTTAGAGCGCCCAAAATCCCGAGAATTACAATAAAGGTATTGAACATCCATCCCTTGGGATTTTGTATTGACCCCATGTCGCTGAGAGCATTTTTAGTGAATAAGAACCACGGATTATTTGAAATAACTATCGAAAGACCAACGGCAAAATATACTGCTGTGATTATGGGGAGCATCTTTTTGGCCTTCATGGTGGAAAATAATATAAACCAAGATTAAGTCTTTTTTCCTCGTATGGATACAATAGCCTTTGCATATATGGGCGGAAAAGAGTATGAGTGGCTATTTTTTGAAGTATATGATCGAGTGAGGCGGTTCTATAGAGATGTTAGATTACCAATAAACATTGTCTATGCTGGAAAAATTATCCTTCCTCCTGGGACATTAATTAGAGTTGAGACTGCAAGTGGGTTTGTTAATATGTATTCTTTTGAGGCAGTTGTTGAGGCTTTATATGGGAAGTTAGTCGAAATGAGAGACGATGTAAATGACGATAGCATAACAAAGATTTTTGGAATCACGACGTTTCCTATTGGCTCAAGAGATAGATATTTTGACATATACAAAAAGTACCTTGGAATCCAAGTTAATGTTGGGGATTATCATGTTTTGGCTCTTTCAATAAAGCCATTTTTTACAGAAAATAAATATTTGTTTATCGAAAGGGTTTTTAAGGGCGTTCTTCATGAGATCGGCCACTTATATGGGCTCTCACACTGTCATGAAGATTGTGTAATGAATCCCCCAAAAGATATCAAAGACTGGGATCTTAGGACTCCTACATATTGCAATACCTGCTTGAGAAAATTAAAGAATAAGGAAGAGCTCATGCCCAAACTTCAGCTATAACGTCGTGTTTGTGAATGCTCTCGTGACTTATTACCTTCACATGTATTTTCCCCTTGAATCTGTTCCTTGCCTTGTATACTATTTCTCTAGCAACGTCCTCTACAAACTTTGGATTCTCGTACATTCTCCTCACAACAGCATTTTCGTCAGGAGTTTTTAGAAGGGTGTAAGTTGGAGAGCTAAATGAGCTTTCTACAACTTCGATCATATCCTCTAGAGCTATATCCTCATTGAAATGCGTCTCTATTTCTAGCTCGGCGATTGCTCTTTGTATGTGAGTTTTTCCTTGGTTGTTTGCCATTGCGTGAGGACAGGCTGTATTTCCGATAACCTTTACCTTTAGTACCTTTTTTATGCTTCCATCTGAGTTCTTTATCACTCCTACTTCTACGTCATAGGGTTCATAACTAGTTTTTCCGCTTGCAGGAGTTTGTCTTTCTAAAATTAGCGTGCTTTTTATCCATACCTCTGCTCTCTTATGGGAGTGTTTCTTTTCTATTCTTCTTATGATACATAGGGCAAGATCTTCAAGTGAAGTGTGAACTTTCTTTACTTCTTCTTCAACAGCTTCACTCATTGTTTCGGTGATGCTTTCTACAAGTCTACTCATGTGAATTCCTTTTTTCTCTTCGGGGAGGTCTATTGCAACTTCAAATGTGGGAATAAAAGTGTATATTCTTCCCTTCCACTCAATCTTTGCTACACTTTTTAAGTTTGTTATCCCAACTCTTGGGAGATATACTTTAATTTCGGGAGGCTCTTCTTGTGTTTCTATTGTCAATTTTTCTCACCCTAGAAAAAGATAAGCCTCATAGTTAAAAATTATTTGCGAAAATTTAAGGAAAAAGAAAAGTGCTAAAAAAGATTTCAGCTCTTAATTGCGAGCTTAATGTCTTCAACCTTAACAGTCTTTCTACCTGCGTGCCTTGCGAACTCTACTGCCTTCTTTGCGACCTCAATAGCGTACTCTTCGAGGTACTCTGCTAGGACTTTGGCTGCTTGCTCGCTAACTCTTTCAGCACCTGCCTTTCTTATAAGCCTGTCAACTGGGGCAATTGGCAATTCTCCCATTTCCTACACCTCCGAACCTTTTGTTTGTAAGGGATTTGCATTTTGTTTTTTGAAAAAAGAGATATATAAACTTTTCGGATTCAGAGCGATTTCCAAATAGATTGCCATGATTAAATGCCATATATTCTTGGTCTTCCCTTTAGGAAATTTCATTTTTGTCTTATCCCTGCCGATTACCATTACTTACCCCATTATCTCTTCAAAGTTACAAAATTACAACCTTCTTATGTATATACTTCTGTTGATTATTTTGCAATTTTCTAACTTAAAAATCTCTATTTTGTCGAAATTGACAGTTTCTCTTTTGTAGGCTGCTATATAAGAAAGATAATGGCATAATTTTGATTTAAAGGCTCTCTTAAAGTAGTACTTTTCCTCATAAATAATTACTGGAGCTTTTCTATAATTGTTACTGATAAACGTTAGTATCCTTTCTTTTTCGATATCTTTTCTATCAAAGTACCCCTCTATTACGGTCGGATAGATATCAGTTGTAGAGGATGGAATGTCCGAATGTATTATTACGTTTTTTGGATGTTGTGGGCTTATAATAAGTTTACCAAATATTATGACTTTCTTTTCTCTGCTCCATTTATCTACAAGTATCTTCAGTAGCCATCGGGGATTTCCAATAAGAAGTAAAACTCCCTTGTCTTCCACTAGGTCTCGCAATCTAATCATGTTAGTTTTGAAGACAGTTAACTTAAAATAAATTACTTCCTAAATCTAGCTGGGGGCATAGCGTGAGCGATGGGAAAATAATTCACGATCCAGTCCATGGCAGTATGAAAATCCCTGAGGAATTAATTAAACTTGTAGACACTCCTGAGATTCAGAGGTTGCGATATATTCGCCAGTTGGGGCTCGCTAACTTAGTATACCCTGGAGCTAACCACTCTAGGTTTGAACACTCTTTAGGTGTTTGGTATTTAGCAAAAAAGCTAAGCAGTGAATTGGACATCCCAAGGGATGAAGCTTTGCTGGTTCAAATTTCTGCATTACTTCATGATATAGGACATGGGCCATTTAGTCATACTTTTGAGAGAGTTTACAAAGAAAGGTTAAAGATTGGGGACCACATGGAAATTAGTAGGAAAATTATTGAGGGGAAAATAGATATAGTTGAGAATGGTGGGGAGATACCTGATATAATTTCTGATCTAGGATATAGTCCAAAAGAGGTCGGGGAATTAATATGTGGAGTACATAAAAAGAAGTATCTAAGCATGATAATAAATGGAGACATTGATGTAGACCAGCTTGATTATTTGGCTAGAGATGCTCACTATACTGGAGTTGCTCATGGGATAATCGACTTGGAGAGACTCTTAAATGTGATGAAAATACACGATAATGAACTTGTTGTTGATGAAAAAGGACTTGAAGCCGTTGAAGGTATGCTGGTTGCTAGATCTCTAATGTATTCTAGGGTATATTTCCATAGGACTGTTAAGATAGCCGAGGCAATGTTGATAAAGGGTGTGGAATTTGCTCTAGATAGTGGAGAACTGTTTGATTTTTGGAAAATGACTGATGATAGGCTAATAGTCGAACTTGAAGATATTGGTGGCTTTCCGAGTGAAATTATACAAAAAATTAGGAGAAGGGAGTTGTATAAACCAGCAGTTATTGTAGGGCCTCAGGATCTAACGGGGGACGAGAGAAGAATAATAGCTTCTCTCTACAAGAATACCAAAAAAATAAGAGAGCTGGAAAATGAACTTGCTGATAGAGTGGGTGCAAGCGAAGGAGAAGTGATAATTGAACTCTCTGTTCCTGAATTAATCATAAGCGAGCCTCGTCTTAAGCAAATCGAAATATCAATTCTTCTTGGTGATGGAAAAAAAGAACCTTTAACAAAGGTTACTCCTTTAGCTTCTGCAATTAAGAGAAGACAAACTCCTAGATGGATCCTTATAATAGCAACACCCCCTAATTATGTAGAGAAAGTAAAAAGTGTTTGGAGAAAAGTTATCTTTTAGAAGTATTGAAAAAATGGAAAAAGATTATAAGCTTGCAAACTAAATTTTCTTTAGCACTCTAATTACTAAACTGGGGTGGTTAAAGTGGGGCTATTTGACAAGCTTAAAAAGGCGGAAGTTCAGAAAAAGGTTCCCTCATCTCTTAAGAGTAGAATAAAGGAAGAGCCCTCTGAAGTTGAACTTGTACCAGTGGAAGAAGAGGTTTTGGCAAAAGAGTTAGTAAAGCCAAAGGTAGTATACATAAAGAAAATTGTGATTTCTACTCATGCTGATCTCAAGAGGGTTAGTGACGAGCTAAAAAGTGGTAATATAGTAATTGTAGAGCTTACACCGCTAGAACAGAAGCCTGAATTACTGAAGAAAATAGCTGAACAATTAATGACAACAGCCTCAATCATAGGAGGGGATTATGCCAAGATATGCGGAAGTCCTTTAAAGGTAATCTTAACTCCTCCAGAAATTAAGATTGCGAAAGAGTAAATACCTTCTTTTTCTTTGCTCAGTATTTTATGTTGTTTCTTTTTACCTCTGTGATAAAACTTAAATATATCTAAAATCCCGTAGTCTCATTTGGGTGGTAGACAGTGAAAGTTAAAACAATAATGACACCAAATCCAGTGACTATAACACTTCCTGCTACTAGAAACTATGCACTAGAGCTTTTCAGGAAGCATAAGGTAAGAAGTTTCCCAGTAGTTAATAAAGAAGGAAAATTAGTTGGAATAATAAGCATAAAAAGAGTGCTAACTAACGTAGATGAGGAACAACTAGCAATGCTAGTTAAAAGAGACGTTCCCACAGTTAAGCCAGATGATACCTTAAAGAAAGCCGCCAAATTAATGCTCGAGTATGACTATAGAAGGGTTGTAGTTATTGATGAGGAAGGTAAACCTGTTGGTATACTAACCGTTGGAGATATCATCAGGAGATATCTAGCAAAAAGCGAAAAATACAAAGATGTTGAAATTGAACCCTATTATCAGAGATATGTGAGTGTTGTTTGGAGAGGAACTCCTCTTATGGCAGCACTTAAGGCTTTGCTGTTGTCAAACGCAATGGCATTGCCAGTAATTGATGACGACGGTAAGTTAATTGGAATAGTAGATGAGACTGATCTCCTTAGAGATAGCGAAATCGTTAGGATTATGAAAAGCACTGAACTTGCCGCCTCAAGTGAAGAGGAATGGATTCTTGAGAGCCATCCAACCCTGCTCTTTGAGAAGTTTGAACTTAAATTGCCAAATAAGCCAGTCGAGGATATTATGACTAGGGATGTTATAGTGGCAACTCCTCACATGACTGTGCATGAAGTTGCAAGAAAAATGGTTAAATATAAAATAGAACAACTTCCTGTGATTAGAGGAGATGGGGATTTAGTAGGTTTGATAAGGGATTTTGATCTTTTAAAGGTTCTCGTTAAGTAGTTTTTGGTTTTCTCCTTTTTCTTGAAAATTGCAAAAATTTTTTAAAAATTTTTGAATTGTGAGGGTGGAAACCTTCGAAACCCTTTTAAATTTATTATTGAAACACCACAACAGCTCTCATGATTAAAAAGGGTGTTGGAGAGCAGAAATGGCGTGGCATGTCTTCATTCCAGACTCTCTATTGGAGGAAGCAAATGACCCCAAAATAAAGGCATACAAAGTAGGCCAAGTAGCAAGGGCATGTGCAATCTTCGGAGTAGAGCACATATGGATATACAAGGCGGGAGGAAAGGATGGGAAATTTATCAAACTCCTCCTAGAATATGCAGAAACCCCTCAGTACCTGAGAAAAAGAATATTTCCTATTACTCCAGAGTTAAAGTATGCAGGAGTCATTCCACCCCTCCAAATTCCAAGCCATAAACCAAAGGCTCCACCAAGGATAGGGGAAATACGAGAAGGCTATGCCTACAGAAAAGGAAAGAAACTGTTTGCAGATATAGGGCTAGATAGACCAGCTTTGATCAAGGGAGTTGCAAGAGAAGGGAGAGGAACCTTTAAGATAATATCAGTAAACCCTCTAAGAGTGATTCCAGCAGAACCTTCGGAGTACTGGGGATACAAGGTACATCTCAGTAGGAAAACATTGGCAAAAACACTTAAAAAGGCAAACCTCGACGTGGTCATCGCAACCTCGAGGAAGGGTGTTGATGTGAGAAGTGCCGAAGTGCCCTTGGAGGGCGAGGTAGGAATAGTATTCGGCTCTCCAAAAAAAGGTGTAATAGAGATATTAAAGGAGTACAATGAGGATTATGAATTTGATTTAATCCTAAATACAATCCCTGAACAAAAAACAAAGACCGTTAGAACGGAGGAAGCCTTGCTTGCTACATTGGCGATATTTAATTTCATGAGGAAAAGGGGTGATTAAAAATGGGTAAGGTTCACAGACCAAGAAGGGGATCATTGGGATTCAGCCCAAGAAAAAGGGCAAAAAGTATAGTTCCGAGAATTAGGAGTTGGCCAAAGGAAACTGAAGTAAGGATGTTAGGTTTCGCTGGATACAAGGCTGGAATGACTCACATATTAATGATAGATGACGAGCCAGGGCTGACTAACGGGAAAGAGATCTTTATGCCTGTGACAATTATAGAGACTCCACCACTCAGGGTATTCGGAATTAGAGCTTATAGAATGGGATACCTGGGACTTGAAACAGCCACAGAAGTTATAGTTCCAGACTTTCCATTGGACAACTATCCAGCAAAAGAAAGAAAAGGCAAACCTAAGCCAAAAATGACCTTCTACAAGCTACTAGAGAGAAGAATAGCTACTCTTCCAAAGAATTACACCCAGGAAATGTTTGAACAGAAGCTTGGCCAGTTAGAGGACATGATAAAAGAAGGAGAGATAGTTGATGTTAGGGCTATAGTTGCAACTCAGCCCTGGGTTATTAAGCTCAAGAAGAAGCCCGAAGTTATGGAATATGCTATTGGTGGAACTAGCGTGGAGGAGAAGTTTAACTACATAAAGGAAAAACTAGGAAAAGAGCTAAGGGTTGGAGAAGTCCTAAAGGAAGGGGAACTCCTTGATGTTATTGCAGTTACAAAGGGTAAGGGAACCCAGGGTCCTGTAAAGAGATGGGGAATTAAGCTTAGAGCCCACAAGGATAGTAAGGGAAGAAGAAAAGTAGGTTCAATTGGTCCATGGCATCCAGCAAGAGTAATGTGGACTGTTCCAATGGCCGGACAAATGGGATTCCACCACAGGACTGAGCTTAATAAGAGACTAATAGCTATCGGAGAAAACGGTAAGCTCAAGCTCGACGAGAATACTGAGATTGAAATTACTCCAAAGGGTGGATTTCCACACTATGGAATTGTTAGAAGCGACTTCATGATGATAGCTGGAAGCGTTCCTGGAGCAATAAAAAGAATAATTAGAGTAAGACCTGCTATAAGACCTCCAAAGAAGAAGCCACCTGTCCAAAGGCCTCAGATAACTTATGTAAGTGTAGAATCAAAGCAGTGAGATGGGGTGAGATAAATGAAGGTAAAGGTTTTTGACCTTAACGGTCAACCTGTTGGCGAAATAGAGCTTCCGAAGGTATTCTTCACTCCTTTTAGGCCAGACCTTATTAGAAGAGCTGTTATTGCATCCTGGACTCACAGAATTCAACCTCAAGGAAGAGATCCAATGGCTGGTAAAAGGAGAGTTACCGAAAACATTGGAAAGGGACACAGCATGGCAAGAGTTGAAAGGCTAAAGACACCTCCAAGGTATGCAGCATTTGTCCCATTTGCCAGAGGTGGAAGAAGAACGCACCCACCAAAGGTTGAGAAGATAATATGGGAAGATATTAACAAGAAGGAGAAGAGACTGGCATTAATGAGTGCAATAGCAGCTACCGCTAACTATGATTTAGTAAGAGCTAGAGGCCACATAATTGATAACGTTCCTCAACTTCCGTTGATAGTTGTGGATGATCTTCAAAAGGTTCAGAAGACAAGGGAAACTAGAGAAATATTCAAGAAGCTTGGAATATGGGATGATATCGTTAGAGCAAAAGAGAAGTCTGGAGTAAGAGCTGGAAAGGGTAAAATGAGAGGAAGAAGGTACAAGAAGGCCAAGGGTCCATTGATCGTAGTTGGAAAGAATGAGGGAATTGTCCTTGGAGCAAGAAACCACCCAGGTGTTGATGTAGTGGTTGTGGACAACCTCGGAGTTGAACATTTGGCTCCTGGAACTCACCCAGGTAGATTAACTGTTTGGACAGTTAGTGCTATAGAGAGACTTAGGGAGTTGTATGGGTGATGAAAATGGATCCTTACAAGGTTATAATTAGGCCCGTTGTTACGGAAAAAGCGATATCGTTAATTGAAAAAGAGAACAAGCTTACATTTATAGTTGACAGGAGAGCCACAAAACAGGACATTAAGAGAGCTGTAGAAGAGATCTTCAATGTAAAAGTTGAAAAAGTTAACACTCTTATTACCCCAAGAGGAGAAAAGAAGGCATATGTGAAGCTCAAGCCAGAGTATAGTGCAAGTGAAGTAGCTGCGAGATTAGGATTGTTCTGAGGTGATGGAAAATGGGTAAGAGTTTAATTCAGCAAAGGAGAGGTAAAGGAAGTCCCACATTTAAATCCCCCTCTCATAGGTTTAGGGGTGCTGTGAAGTATATCCCACTCAACTATACTCAAGAAAAGACTCTCAGGGGAGTAGTAGAGGAAATCATGCATGACCCCGGTAGAACTGCTCCAGTGGCAAGAGTTAAGTTTGAGAATGGTATTGAAAAGTTGATAATTGCCCCAGAAGGATTACTCGTGGGACAAGAAATCTATATAGGGCCAGACGCTCCAATTGCCGTGGGGAACACACTACCATTGGCTAAGATCCCTGAAGGTACATACGTATATAATATTGAAGGCATTCCTGGAGATGGAGGAAAATACGTGAGGGCAGGAGGAACTTACGCTTTAGTAGTCTCTAGAGAGCCAGATAAAGTAATAGTACAACTTCCAAGTGGTGAGCTTAAGGCTTTCAACCCAATGTGTAGGGCAACAATTGGGGTTGTTGCTGGTGGTGGAAGGTTAGAAAAGCCATTGGTTAAGGCTGGTAAAGCTTACTACAAGTACAAGGCAAGGAACAAGTTCTGGCCAACTCCAAGAGGTGTTAAGATGAACGCTGTGAACCACCCATTCGGTGGTAAGGAGCACCATCCAGGTAAGCCAACAACAACTTCAAGAAGGGCTCCACCAGGAAGAAAGGTTGGTCATATTGCTGCGAGAAGAACTGGTAGAAGGAAGTGAGGTGGTGTAGATGGCGAGGAAAGAGTTTAGATATCGCGGTTATACCCTTGAGCAGTTGATGAATATGTCTCTTGAGGAATTGGCTAGATTATTCCCTGCAAGACAGAGGAGAAGCCTTAAGAGAGGACTTACACCAGAACAGAAGAAGTTGCTTAGAAAAATTAGGCTTGCAAAGAAGGGCAAATACAAAAAGCCAATAAGAACACACTGTAGGGACATGATAATCCTTCCAGAGATGGTAGGGCTGACAATCTATGTCCACAACGGAAAAGAATTCGTTCCAGTGGAAATAAAGCCTGAAATGATCGGTCACTACCTAGGAGAATTTGCACCAACCAGAAAGAAGGTTGAGCACGGAGCTCCTGGTGTTGGTGCTACAAGATCATCAATGTTCGTCGCAGTGAAGTGAGGTGGTTTAAATGGCAAAGCGCTTTGGCTACTCTTTCCAAAATTTTGACCCCAAGAGAATGGCTAGGGCTAGTGCGAGAGATCTTAGAATATCTCCAAAACTCGCAGTTGAAGTGTGCAGAGAGCTTAGGGGCATGATGCTAAATGATGCTCTAAGATATCTGGATGATGTAATTGCCCTAAAGAGACCAGTTCCACTAAAGAGATACAACGACAGTCAGGGCCACAAGCCTGGTAAAGGATTTGGACCTGGAAGATATCCAGTTAAGGTGGCAAAGGCCATAAAGAAAGTCCTGCTTAATGTAAAAAACAATGCTGTGCAAAAAGGTCTCGATCCTGACAAGCTTAAGATTATTCACATTGCCGCTCACAAGGGCCCAGTCCTTAGAGGATGGTATCCTAGAGCATTTGGAAGAGCTACACCCTTTAATGAACAAACTACTCACATAGAAGTTGTCGTCGAGGAAATTAGGAGGTGAGCATATGGCAATTGAGAGGTACTTTATTCGTGAGGCTGTAAGAGAGATGCTCATCGATGAATTCCTTGAAAAAGAGTTAAGAAGGGCAGGTTATGGGGGTCTTGACATTAAGAAGACCCCCTTGGGAACTAAGGTCATAATCTTTGCTGCAAATCCAGGATACGTAATAGGAAGGGGAGGAAGAAGAATAAGAGAGCTTACCAGAATACTTGAAAAGCAGTTTGGTCTTGAGAATCCACAAATTGAAGTTGAAGAGATAAAGAATCCCTACCTTAATGCTAAAGTTCAAGCAGTGAGGTTGGCTCAGGCCTTGGAAAGAGGTATTCACTTCAGAAGGGCGGCATATGCAGCACTTAGAGCAATAATGAACAATGGGGCAAGAGGAGTAGAGATAAGGCTTAGCGGTAAGCTTACGGGAGAAAGAGCTAAGAGCATAAGATTCTACCAAGGATACCTAGCAAAAGTAGGTAACCCTGCGGAAACTTTGGTAAGTAAAGGCTATGCTCAGGCATTGCTTAAGCTTGGAGTCATTGGAGTTAAAGTCGCAATTATGCCTCCAGGAGCAAGACTTCCCGATGAAATTGAGATCATAGAAAAACCAGTTGAGGAAGAGGTGGTGAGCAATGAAGCCGAGTGAAATCAGAGAAATGAGTATTGAGGAGATTGACGCTAAAATTAGGGAGTTAAGGCTTCAGCTTGCAAAGGAGAGGGGACTCCTAACAATGGGAACATCTCTCGAAAATCCTATGGTTATTAGGAATTTGAGGAGAGATATCGCCCGCCTCCTGACAATTAAGAAGGAGAAGCTTAGGGAAAGAGAAAAAGGTAAGGTGAAAAAGTGAAGGTGGTGTTTGGTGCCCAGGATTGTAAACCCCTTGGATGAAATGCTATTTAAGGAGGTACTAAAGGAGCAGCAGAGGATTAGAGTCTACACAGAAAGGGCAAGATACGGAAAGATAAAGACTATAATTGAAGGAATTGATGAAAAAGAGTTTGACCTCGAGGAGATAGCAAAGAAACTCAAGGCGAAGTTAGCATGTGGAGGAACAGCGAAGAACGGGAGAATAGAACTTCAGGGAGATCACAGGGATCGTATCAAGAAATTATTGGTAGAACTTGGATTTTCAGAGGAGCTCATAGAGGTAGAGTAAACAAGAAAAATATAGTATGGCACGAACTAATCGGACTGAAAGTTAGGGTAGTTAACTCTACCCATCCTGGATATGTTGGGATAGAAGGATACGTAATAGATGAAACAAGAAACATGCTCGTGATAGCTGGGGAAAACAAAGTTTGGAAAGTTCCCAAGGATGTCTGCATATTTGAGTTTGAAACATGGGATGGGACAAAGATTAAAATATCTGGTGAAAAATTGGTGGGCAGACCCGAGATGAGACTAAAGAAGAGGTGGAGAAAATGATGAGAGATATAGGTTTGAGAGTACAGCCTCCCGCTGAAAAATGTGACGATCCAAAGTGCCCTTGGCATGGAAACCTAAAGATACACGGTAGGGTATTTGAGGGAATAGTAGTCAGCGACAAGCCAAGAAAGACGGTTACCGTGGAGAGACAATACTACTTTTATCTAAACAAATATGAGAGATATGAGCTCAGAAGAAGCAAGATACACGCTCACAACCCACCATGCATAAACGCAAAGGTTGGAGATAAAGTGCTAATTGCAGAGACAAGGCCCTTGAGCAAGACCAAGCACTTCGTTGTAGTTGCAGTCCTTGAAAGAGCTGAAGAGAGGAGGTGAAGGAAATGGCAAAGAAAGGTGCAGGTGCAACTAGGGGTGTATCTGCCGTAAGACCAACTAGGGCATTACCTGTAGGTGCTTATCTTACTGTAGCAGATAACAGTGGAGCAAAGGTTATCCAAATAATTGGAGTTGTTGAATACCACGGAACAAGGAGGAGACTTGCCTCAGCTGGCGTTGGAGATATGGTAGTTGCTACAGTCAAGAAGGGAAGACCTGACATGAGGCATCAAGTGGTTAGGGCTGTAATAATAAGGCAGAGAAAAGAATATAGAAGGCTTGATGGGATGAGAGTAAAGTTCGAGGACAACGCAGCTGTCATTGTAACGCCCGAAGGAGTTCCAAGGGGAACTGAAATTAGAGGTCCTGTGGCTAGAGAGGCTGCAGAAAGATGGGTTAGAATAGGAAGTATAGCTAGCATAATTGTGTGAGGTGGTAATAATGAAGATAAGCTCAAAGCAACCCAGGAAGCAGAGAAAGTTCCTATATAATGCTCCCCTTCACGTGAGGCAAAAGTTGATGTCTGCTCCTTTAAGTAGGGAGTTAAGGGAGAAGTACAAGGTAAGAAACCTTCCAGTGAGGGTTGGTGATAAGGTTAGGATAATGAGGGGAGACTACAAGGGTCATGAAGGGAAAGTAGTCGAAGTTGACCTAAAGAGATATAGGATATATGTTGAAGGAGCTACTCTAAGAAAGACAAACGGGACAGAGGTCTTCTATCCAATTCACCCTTCAAACGTGATGATTATTGAGCTAAATTTAGAGGATGAGAAGAGAAAGAAAATAATTGAGAGGAGGGCTGGATAATGGCGAGAAAGGGTCCTAAGAGGCACCTTAAGAGACTTGCTGCTCCAACTTCATGGTATATTGAGAGGAAGGCCTACAAATGGGCTGTTAGGCCCAGACCTGGACCTCACAACATGAGAACATCAATACCTCTCCTATACATAGTAAGAGACTACTTGGGGTACGCAAAGACTGCTAGAGAAGCAAGAAAAATACTAAACGAGGGCAAGTTCCTAGTTGATGGAAGGGTTAGAAAGGACTACAAGTTCCCTGTCGGTATAATGGATGTTGTCTCAATTCCAGAAACAGGAGAGCACTACAGAGTCTTGCCAAATAGAATAGGCAAGCTAATCCTTCACCCAATATCTGAAGATGAGGCATTCATAAAGCCTCTGAGAATTAGAAACAAGAGAATGATAAAGGGAGCTAGGGTTCAGCTTAACTTCCACGATGGGACTAACCACATAGTCTCAATAGCCGAAAAGGACAACTACTTCACCTCATACACAGTGTTGATGAAGGTTCCCGAGAGGGAAATCCTTGAAGTGCTACCATTCGAGAAGGGTGCTTACGTCTTCGTAACCCAAGGTAAGAACGTTGCTAGGAAAGGTAGAATAGTGGAAATAAAGAGATTCCCAATGGGTTGGCCAGATGTAGTCACAATTGAAGATGAAGAAGGAGAGCTCTTCGACACGTTAAAAGAGTATGCATTTGTAGTTGGCACAGATAAGCCAAAGATTTCTCTTCCGTGAGGTGGGCTAGATGGCAGTAGAGATACCAAACAAGGAGCAAATTTTAGCTGATTGGGAAGCTCATCCAATGAGAAGGCCTAGAATAGAGAAGGTTACCATAAACATAGGTGTTGGAGAGAGCGGTGAGAGACTAACTAAGGCGGAGATAATGCTTCAACAATTGACAGGTCAGAAGCCAATTAGGAGGAAGGCAAAGAAGACAAACAGAGACTTTGGTATCAGAAGGGGAGAGCCAATTGCTGTAAAGGTGACTCTAAGAGGGCCAAAGGCTTACGAGCTACTGAAGAGATTACTTGCTGCAGTGGACAACAGACTAAAGGCTTCAAGCTTTGACGAGCACGGAAATGTATGTTTCGGAATTGAAGAGCACATAAACATACCGGGAGTGGAGTATGACCCCGAGATTGGAATATTTGGTATGGACGTTTGTGTCACCCTCGAGAGACCTGGGTTTAGAGTGGCTAGAAGAAAGAGGAAGAGGGCTAAGATCCCCACAAGGCACAAGCTTACGAAGGAAGAGGGAATGGTTTACATGATGGAGGAGTTTGGGGTTGAAATAGTGGAGGGATGAGGGAATGGCGAAGGCTGATTATAACAAGAGGAAGCCTAGAAAGTTTGGGAAGGGAGCGAGAAGATGTATAAGATGTGGACAATATGGGCCAATAATAAGGATACAGGGCTTAATGCTTTGTAGGCACTGCTTTAGAGAAGTCGCTCCAAAGCTTGGATTTAGAAAATATGAGTGAGCGAGGTGAAATGAAATGACTCTATTGGATCCATTGGCAAATGCTCTCTCTCACATAACAAATAGCGAGAGGGTTGGAAAGAGAGAGGTTTACATTAAGCCAGCCTCAAAGTTAATTGGAGAAGTTTTGAGGGTTATGCAGAAGTATGGATACATTGGAGAGTTCGAGTTCATCGACGACGGAAGAGCAGGAGTTTACAGAGTTCAGTTGTTGGGTAGAATAAACAAGGCAGGAGCAATAAAGCCTAGGTTCCCAGTGAAAGTTTCAGAGTTCGAAAAGTGGGAGAAGAGATTCCTTCCAGCATTCGAGTTTGGAATATTGATCGTCTCAACGTCCCAGGGAGTCATGAGTCACAAAGAGGCCATCGAGAAGGGAATTGGAGGAAGGTTAATAGCGTATGTATATTGATTGATTGGAGGGAGAAAGAATGCCAGTAGATGCCTGGATTCGTGAGGAAGTTGAAATTCCAGAAGGTGTTGAAGTTACAGTTGAAGGGTACAAGGTTAAAGTTAAGGGTCCAAAGGGCGAGCTAGAGAGAGAATTCTTCTGGCCAGGAATTCAGATATTCACTGAAGATGGAAATGTAGTGATATACAAGGACTTTCCAAGAAGAAAAGATGTTGCAATAGCTCGTACATTTGCAGCTCACATAAGGAACATGATAAAGGGCGTTACTGAGGGCTTTACTTACAAGTTGAAGGTCGTGTACAGCCACTTCCCAATTTCAGTGAAAGTTCAGGGAGATGAGGTAATTATTGAGAACTTCCTTGGTGAAAAAGCGCCAAGAAAAGCAAAGATACTCCCAGGAGTTACTGTAAAAGTTAGAGGACAGGAAATTATTGTAGAAGGAATAGATAAGGAGGCTGTTGGTCAAACTGCGGCCAATATAGAACAAGCTACAAGGATAACTAAGTGGGATAGAAGAATATTCCAGGATGGAATATACATTGTTGAGAAGGCTGGAAAGCCCATAACATTCTGAGGTGAGATAAATGGATGAGAAGGAGTTTAAGAGGCTCCTCCGTGTTAGAGCGAGACTCAAGAGAAAGAAGCCAAGGTTCCTAAGACAAGAATGGTGGAGGTATCCAAAGTTCAAGAATGATCCCAAATGGAGAAGACCAAAGGGTATTGATAGCAAGATGAGGCTCAAGTTAAAAGGAAAGCCAAGATCACCAAGCATCGGTTGGAGCTCTCCAAAGCTCGTTAGAGGTTTACACCCAAGTGGATACGAGGAAGTGCTCGTTCACAATGTAAAGGAACTTGAGGCTCTTGATCCAAAGAGGCAGGCCGCGAGAATTGCACACACCGTAGGAAAGAAGAAGAGAATCGAGATTATAAAGAGAGCTGAGGAACTTGGAATTAAAGTCTTGAACCCCAGGGTGTGAGGTGAAAAAGTATGAACACTCTCAAGATGCAAAGAAGAATAGCTGCTGAAATCCTCAAATGTGGTGAGAATAGAATATGGATTGACCCTGAGAGAATTGATGATGTTGCTTCTGCTATAACAAGGGAAGATATCAAGAGGCTCATAAAAGAGGGGGTCATCAAAAAGAAACCCATTAAGGGGCAGAGCAGATATAGGGCTAAAATTAGGCACGAACAAAAGAAGAAGGGAAGACACAGAGGCCCAGGAAGTAGAAAGGGTAAAAAGACAGCAAGAATGGGTAAGAAGGAGCTCTGGATTAAGACAATTAGAGCCCTAAGAAAGGAACTTAGGAAGCTTAAGGCCCAGAAGAAGATTGATAGGAAGACTTACAGAATGCTCTACATTAGGGCTAAGGGTGGACAATTCAAGAACAAGCACCAGCTATACCTCTTCCTTGAAGAGCATGGTTTGTTGAAGAAGTGAGGTGAAAGAAAATGGCTCACGGTCCTAGGTATAGAGTTCCATTCAGAAGAAGGAGAGAAGGAAAGACAAACTATAGAAAGAGACTCAAGCTCCTCAAGTCAGGCAAGCCAAGGTTAGTTGTTAGAAAGTCCCTTAACCACCACATTGCTCAGATAATAGTCTATGATCCAAAAGGTGATAGAACTCTAGTTTCAGCTCACACAAGAGAGCTCATTAGAGACTTCGGATGGAAGGGCCACTGTGGAAATACTCCTTCAGCATATCTCCTGGGACTCCTCATTGGGTATAAGGCAAAGCAAGCTGGAATTGAAGAGGCTATACTCGATATAGGCCTTCACCCTCCAGTTAGGGGTAGCTCAGTATTTGCCGTGCTAAAAGGTGCCGTTGATGCTGGACTTAACGTTCCGCACAGTCCAGAGATATTCCCAGATGAGTACAGAATTAGAGGAGAGCACATAGCTGAATATGCAAAGATGCTTAAGGAGCAAGATGAGGAGAAGTTTAGAAGGCAGTTTGGTGGTTATCTTGTCAAAGGGTTAGACCCTGAAAAGCTTCCCGAGCACTTTGAAGAAGTCAAAGCGAGAATAATTGAAAAGTTTGAAGGTGAGGGGGCGAGAGAATGAGCCAGGAGTGGAAGGAATACGCTAAAAGGGTTTTAGATGAGTGGGAACCAAAGACTAAGCTCGGAATGATGGTTAAGGAAGGGCAGATAACTGACATTCATGAAATATTCAGAAGAGGTTATCAGATCAAGGAGCCTGAAATAATAGATGTCCTCTTGCCAGAAGTTAATGCAAGAGAGAACCAGGAAGTTCTCGATATAGCTTTGACGGTTAGAATGACTGACAGTGGAAGAAGAGTTAGGTTCAGGGTTTTAGCTGCTGTTGGTAATAGAGATGGTTACGTTGGACTTGGAATTGGGCATGGAAAAGAAGTTGGTATTGCAATAAGAAAAGCAATAAACTATGCAAAGCTGAACATCATCGAGATAAAGAGGGGCTGTGGATCCTGGGAGTGCAGGTGTAGGAGACCTCACTCAGTTCCATTTGCAGTTGAGGGGAAGGAAGGAAGCGTGAGAGTTAGACTAATCCCAGGACCAAGAGGACTTGGACTCGTTATAGGTGACGTAGGAAAGAAGATTCTAAGGCTTGCTGGAGTGCAGGATGTGTGGTCTCAGACATTTGGTGAAACTAGAACAACTGTGAACTTCGCAAAGGCAGTGTTCAATGCCCTATACAACACCAACAGGGTAGCTATTAGCCCTGAGATGATTGAGAGATACGGTATCGTTGTTGGAAGAGCTATGCCAACAACGTTCACATTAGAATGAGGTGACTGAGAATGGCAAAATTAGCTGTAATTAGGATCAGGGGTAGAGTGAATGTTAAGAGGCCCGTGAGAGATACACTTGCAATGTTAAGACTTCATAGGGTAAATCACTGTGTTATAGTTGATGACACTCCCAGCTACCTGGGAATGCTCCAAAAGGCAAAGGATTACATAACTTGGGGAGAGATTAATGCAGAAACCCTAGCAAAGCTAATTAGAAAGAGAGGCAGGCTCATAGGGAACAAGCCAGTAACTGATGAGTATGTGAAAGAAAAGCTAGGAATGACAATCGAAGAATTTGCCCAAAAGGTCGTCAATGGCGAGATGAGCTTGAAGGATCTTCCAAACCTTAAGCCAGTCTTCAGACTTCACCCACCAAGAGGTGGATTCAGGGGAAGCAAGAAGCGTTCCTTCAAAGAAGGAGGGGCCCTGGGTTATCGTGGCGAGAAAATTAATGAACTAATTGAGAGAATGCTGTGAGGTGAAAGCGATGATAAGGAGAAGGAAGAAGGTCAGAAAGTTGAGAGGCAGTCACACTCACGGATGGGGATGTAAGAAGAAGCACAGGGGAGGAGGTAGCAAGGGCGGTAGAGGTATGGCAGGAACTGGAAAGAGAAACAAGAGCAAGTGGACTTGGACAATAAAATATGCCCCCGACCACCTGGGTAAGAGAGGATTTTCAAGACCCCCAGAAGTCCAGAGGGAAGTTAGAGTTGTAAACCTAAAGTTTATCGATGAACACCTCGATGAGCTAATGCAAATGGGCATAGCATATGAAGAAGGAGGAAAAATAATCGTCGATGTAACGCAATTTGCTGATAAAGTCTTAGGTACTGGAAAGCTCACTAGACCTCTAGTAATTAAGGCAAGGGCATTTTCTCCAAAGGCAGAAGAGAAAATTAAGGCTGCTGGAGGAGAAGCTGTTCTCGTTTAATCTCCCTTATTTTTTTGCTTCATGAGAATAAACGAGCAAAGGTGTTGAAACATGGGAGCTAGGGACATAATTTATGCTCTAGAAAGATGGTTTCCCGAGGTTGAAAGGCCAAAGAGACGTGTTCCATTAAGAGAAAGATTTATGTGGACTGGAGTTGCACTAATTCTCTACTATGTTCTCGCTGAAATTCCCGTCTATGGAATCCCTGAAAGAATTCAGGACTACTTCCAGTTTTTAAGAGTGGTATTGGCTGGAAGAAATGGATCAATATTAACTTTAGGAATTGGGCCCATTGTTACCGCGGGAATTATTCTCCAGCTTCTTGTAGGTTCTGAGATAATAAAGCTTGACCTGGCAAATCCCGAAGATAGAAGATTTTACCAAGCACTGCAGAGAGTCTTCTCAGTGTTTATGTGTTTCTTTGAGGCTGCAGTGTGGATACTAGGCGGGGCATTTGGTAGGGTTGGAGTTGATGTTACGTATGCTATAGCAGTGTTGATGATACTTCAACTTGCAATGGGTGGTATAGTCCTAATAATCCTTGACGAGCTCGTTAGTAAGTGGGGAATAGGAAGCGGTATAAGTCTCTTCATAGCTGCTGGAGTGTCTCAAACTATACTCACAAGAAGCCTTAATCCATTAACTGATCCCAACATAATTGACCCCTTAACAGGACAACCTGCAATAGTAGGTGCAATCCCATACTTCATCCAGCACATCCTTAAAGGAGATCTATGGGGGGCTATATATAGAGGAGGGTCAGCTCCAGATATGTTAAGCGTCGTTGCAACAATAGTGGTGTTCTTTATAGTGGTTTACTTTGAGAGCATGCGTGTTGAAATTCCATTGGGATATAGAGGGGTAACAGTGAGGGGAAGTTATCCAATAAGATTCCTTTATGTAAGTAACATTCCGATAATCCTAACGTTTGCCCTTTACGCTAACATTCAGCTTTGGGCCAGAGTGCTTGATAGGCTTGGCCATCCATGGCTTGGAAGATTTGATCCCACTACAGGTTCTCCAATCTCGGGCTTTGTACTCTACGTAATACCTCCAAGAAACATATTCAGCGTTATAGATAACCCCGTTAGGGCGATAGTATATCTCATCCTGACGGTAATTTTCAGTTTGCTATTTGGATACCTGTGGGTAGAACTGACGGGACTCGATGCAAGGTCAATAGCAAGGCAGCTCCAGAGGGCTGGACTTCAAATTCCAGGATTTAGAAGGGATCCAAGAACTTTGGAGAAGGTCTTGCAAAGATATATTCCATATGTGACCTTCTGGGGTTCACTGACAGTAGCTTTAATAGCTGTGTTGGCAGACTTCCTTGGAGCTCTTGGAACGGGAACTGGTATATTACTTACGGTCGGTATCCTCTACAGGTTCTACGAGGAAATTGCAAGAGAACAGATAACAGAGATGTTCCCAGCTTTGAGGAAATTGTTTGGCGCTTAGTCTTTTTGCCTTTTCTTAACTTTCTCCATAATAGTTTTAAATACTTTCAGAATTGTAAAATTTTGGGGTGAGAAATGCCTTTTGTGGTCATCATTACGGGTATTCCTGGGGTTGGAAAAAGCACTATCACGAGACTCGCACTCCAGCGAACGAAAGCTAAATTTAGATTAATAAATTTTGGAGATTTAATGTTTGAGGAAGCTGTCAAGGCAGGGTTGGTTAAGCATAGAGATGAGATGAGGAAGCTTCCCCTTAAAATACAGAGAGAGCTTCAAATGAAGGCTGCAAAGAAAATAACGGAAATGGCAAAAGAGCATCCAATACTCGTTGATACTCATGCAACAATAAAGACTCCTCACGGCTATATGCTGGGCCTGCCTTATGAGGTAGTTAAAACATTAAATCCGAACTTCATTGTAATAATTGAGGCTACTCCTTCGGAGATTCTGGGAAGGCGCCTAAGGGACTTAAAGAGGGACAGGGATGTTGAGACTGAAGAGCAGATTCAGAGGCATCAAGACTTAAATAGGGCTGCCGCGATAGCTTATGCAATGCACTCAAATGCTCTCATCAAGATTATAGAAAATCATGAGGATAAAGGTTTAGAGGAAGCTGTTAATGAGCTGGTCAAGATATTAGATTTGGCGGTGAATGAATATGCTTGAGGGAATTTATTTAGCACTTGACAAGCTATTTGGTCCATTAATAGTCGAAACTCACCCAATATGGGTTGTTACTGTAGCAGGAATAATACTTGGAGCGTTCTTCGTTTTACTAAACTACATTTTTGTTGATCAAGAAAAACTCAAGAAACTTCAGAAGATGGCCAAGGAAATACAGCAAGAATATAGAAAAGCCATGGAAGCTAAAGACGAGAAGAAGCTTAGAAAAATCCAACAAAAGCAATTAGAACTCCTAAAAATGCAGAATGAATTAATGGTAAATGCATTCTTTAAGCCAATGCTCATCAGCTGGCCAATAATTATAATATTCTGGGGATGGCTCAGGAGATGGTATGTTGAGGTGGCTATAGTAAAGTATCCTTTCAGCTTCTTCCTCTTCGACATCTTCCACAAAATGTATCACTCTGCTCTTAAACCAGATGAGCTGGGATTCATAGGATGGTACTTCCTAACCAGTTATGTGGTTGGATCAATACTAAGAAAAATATTAGATATGGCCTAGCCTATCTGGAAGGCAGAAGCTCTCAGTTCACCCCTCTCAAACCTCCATGGATCGAACCACTCCCAGTCTAGTGGAACTTTTGTTTTTCCCTCAACTATCTTTTCTGCCAACGCTTGAGCAACTGCAGGAGCCATCATGAATCCATGGCCCGAGAATCCCACTGCAACGTAAAAGTTCTCTTCAATCATTCCAATTGCTGGGTTCTTATCTGGAGTTTTTGCATAATGGCCGGCCCATTGTCTGACCACGTGAACGTGCTTAAGGGCTGGTATTATCTTGACTGCCCACTTTAGCACTTCTTTAACGAATTCATATGTTGGAGTTACATCATCGGGAGAAGATTCGTATTCTAAAGCCGTTCCGCAGATTACCCCTCCATCCTCTCCATCTTGAATCACATAGCTATCATTCCATGCTGGGGGGCAGACAAGGGGTTCAATTTGCCCTCTTTCTATAGGCTCAGTCTTTACCAGTTGGTGCTTGTATGGTGTTACGGGAATTATATCTTTACCAATCATCTTGTTAATTTCTCTTGCCCAAGCATTTGTGGCGTTAATAATGATGTCTACCTTGAACTCTCCTCTTGTAGTCTTTATTTTCCACTTACTTCCATCCTTTTCTATCCCAACTACTTTCGTGTACTCATAGAACTTCACTCCAAGCCTTTCACCTGCTTTCTTATAAGCATAGAGAGTATGGAATGGACTTGCCTTGCCATCTTCTGGGTTCCATGCTCCAGCAAGGAATGCATCAGCATTTAAAGGAGGAACTATTTCTTTTGCTTCCTCTGGTGTTATTAGTCTTGTTGGAACGCCAAATTTATTCTGGAGCTTTATGTTCTTTTTAAATGCCTCTACTTCCTCCTCAGTGGTGGCTAAGAATAAGTATCCAGTTTGTTGGAACATAATGTTATGACCGAGTTCCTCGCTTAATGTTTTCCATCTCTCTATTGAATACTTCATCAGCTTTATGTTAGCTTCATCTGTAAATTGTGCCCTTATACCACTGGCACATCTGAAGGTTGAACCAGAACCAAAATACCTCTTTTCAAATACGACTACTTCCTCTCCAAGCTTCGCTAATTCATAGGCTGTAGCCACTCCTATAATACCTCCACCAATGATACCAATCATTTTTCTCCCTCCACAAATGCCTCTATTTTTACAGGTCTCACTGGAAATCTAGCATTTGGAAGGGGGATCTCTTCTATCTTTTTCCCAGTTTTTCTTGCGAGAATTGAGATAACTAACGGAATGCAAGTTCTTCCCTGGCAAGGTCCCATTCCCAATCTTAGTAGTCTTCTAAGCTCTTCTAACTCCGTTACCCCTTCATCTATCAGCCTTTCAATTTCTTCAAGTGTGACATCATTACATCGGCAAATTATCTTCATTTTCTCACCACCTTAATTGCCCTAACTTCCCACGCGAGCTCTATTGGAACTTCAACAGTTATAATAGGAGTATCTCCTTTTGACTTCTCCCTGGGAACAATTGCAAGTACTTTTCCTTTCCCAACTTCTTCCCCAACTCTGTTAAGAAGAATGACTTCTTCTCCTTTTTCTGGAAGGGGTAATAGCTCATAGGGCATTGTTATTCTAGCTTTGTCTCCCACATAGTGAATCATGAAGAATGCAAGCCCAGGGCAAACTTGAACGCATAGAGAACATCCTATGCACTTCTCATAGTCCACTTTAGGTATATCGTTTGGATGATCCATCATTACTGCATTAACTGGACATATCTCCTTACATGGAGTACATGGAATTTGCTGAGGGCACTCTGGTATTGCTACGGGTCTTTTTCTGAGTCTTTCTTCGCTCGGCCTTGGGATGATCGAAAAGAGTTCATCGGGGGTTATATAACCTCTCCTTAAATAATTGGGAATTTCCATCATGATCCCTCCAGAAGCTTTTTAATGCCTTCAACTATATGCTTCCCAAAAGGTCCAGAGCGGAATTCTTCGAGCTCCTTTTGTGTTTTAGTTATTTCCCTAACCCAAGATTCGTCTGCAATCCCAAGCCTAAGAGCTGCTGCAACCCCCGCTATTCTTCCCTCCAGCATTGCAGTTGTTGCTTCTTCAATCCCCGCTGTATCTCCTGCCACAAAAATTCCCCTTACTGTTGTCTCCATCCATTCGTCTCTTACTGCAACATGTCCTCCAAGTTCCCTAATATATCTAATTTGACACCCTGCTTGTTGGAGTAACTCTATGCTTGGTCTTAGTCCTACGGCTATTGCAATTAGGTCAACGTCAAGAACCTTTTCTGTTCCTGGAATAGGATTCCAGTTTTCATCTATCTCCACAATTACCGCTCTCTCAACTTTTCCATTTCCTTCAGCTCTAAGAATTGTGTGTCTAGTAAGAATTGGCACTCCTAATCTCCTCACTTTTGCTGCATGAACAAAGTATCCTCCTATTTTTGGCATTGCTTCTACAATCGCTTCAACTTTAACTCCCGCCTGAAGAAGTTGGTAAGCTAGGATTAATCCAACGTTCCCAGCTCCCACTATTAGTGCCTTTTCTCCTGGCTTAATTCCGTAAGTGTTCATTAGAGTTTGAATTGCTCCTGCCCCATATATCCCTGGGAGATCGTTGTTCTCAAAGGGTATTGCTCTCTCCATAGCGCCAGTGGCAACAATTATCGCTTTACCTCTAAATTCTATGAGTTCTTTCTCTTTTCTAACTCCAACCACAATCTTCTCATTTCCCTCTTGGAAAATTCCAACGGCTGAAGTTTCGAGGAATGTTTCAATGTTTCTCTTTCTTATTTCTTCTTCTAGGATCTGAGCTATCTTTATTCCTCTTATTCCAGCGAACTGTTCCCTTTTTCCAAAAAATTTGTGGGTTTGTTTAACCAGCTGACCTCCTAGGATTGGATTTTCGTCAATGAGAACTACCTTAGCCCCAGCATCGTGGGCACTTATTGCAGCCATTAAACCAGCAGGCCCTCCTCCAATGACTATTATATCTCCTTTCACGGTTTTTGCCTTGCTCCCGTTGGAGTTAGCTGGGGGGAGAACTGGTTTGTTCTCCTCAATTTTCATACCGTCTTCAACTAGCGTTATGCACGTTCTGACATTTGGAATTCCGTTTACCGTCATTAAACAAGAGGAGCACTTTCCTATTGCACAGAATAAGCCCCTAGCCCTTTTCTTTATTCTGGAATAGTTGAGTGTCCTTACACCCGCTGCATGGAGAGCTGCTGCTATTGTCTCTCCTTCGTAAGCTTCGATGGGCTTTCCATTGTAATATATCGTTACTTTTCTCGTTCTCTTTTTCTTGAAATCAAGAATAGGATGATCTGTTATTCTCATAATTTCACCTAGATAAAATATCAAAAAATTTATTATGAGCATTTTTTAATACAAACGTTTTTCACTTTAGGTTCTCAACTTAAATATGTCTGAACGAGTTATTATCCCAATAGGCCTTCCATCTTTACCTTGAACTATAACTGCAGGGTGCTCTTCGAGCAAATACTTTATAACTTCCAAATCTTCGTCTTCAGAGACTAAAGGAAATGGTTCTTCCATTATTTCTTTTACAGATTTTGAATATATGTCCTCCTCTTCTAGACTTCTTCTTACTAAAATTCTCTCAGTTATGGAGCCAACAACCCTATCTTTTTCTATTACAGGCACCTGGGAAATGTTATACTTCTTCATTAACTTCACGACTTTCTCGACTTTGTCAGTGGGGGTTACGTAGATTATTGGAGATGACATTATTGCTTTTGCTGTGATTTTTGCTTTTTGGCATTCTATCAAAGCTCTCAGAATTTTGTTGAATGTTGAAAGCCTAGGGTCAACTTTTCCAGCCTCTAACTTTGCAATATATGCTTGAGTAACTCCTGCTTTTCTAGCTAGTTCTTCCTGGGTTATTCCTAACTCCTTTCTTATCCTTCTAATATCCCTTGGATCTATTGGTCTTGGGATGATAACCATGTTTCAATAACCTCCAGTTATCGATAAGAGTGTGTATTTAAAATACTTTTGTGGGCCGGCAACAGAGACCCAGCGGTCATTGATCCCGCGGGCGGATGCACCGGCCCTGTAGGCTCGGCGTGAGCACACCCCGCTCATCGAACCCGAAACCTTGCGGGGGCGGGTTGACCGAGCCCTTGCGAGGGTATTGTACCCTCGCTGTCGGCATAAAATTATTCAATAAAATTCTTAAAAACACTTACGGTATAGAGGATTAGCGGATGATGTGCCTTGCCCAGCCTGAAAGGTGATGATGTCGGTATTAGCTGACGCTTTTCCGGAGGGAAATAAATGATAGAATTTTATGCGAGTGAAGCTTTAATATGTCCAAGAAGGGTTTGGTTTAGAATTAAAGGTTTTCCAGAAAAATGGCCCGAGATAGCTATTCCCAGGTTGAACAAAGGGGTAAAGACCCATGAAGTTATGGGTAAAATTCTGAGGGACGAATTTGGTTTTGAATTGGAAAAGCACATGATACTAAGGTTTCCTAGGTTGGGATTTGAGATTCATGGGAGAATGGATGCATACAAGGAATTTCCTATTGAGATTAAAGGGAAGTCCATTCTTCCTAGATTTCCTCTTGAATATCACTTGGCTCAGCTTAACATATATTTGAGGTGGGCCGAAGCTGAGCGTGGATTCATTTATTATGTAAAACTTCACGATAATCCAGAGAGGATTGTAGAAAGCATTGATTTTAGAGGGTTTCCAAGAATTAAGGGAAAACACCTTAGGGTATTCGAAGTTCCCTACGATGGAACGCTATTTAAGGAGACTGTGAAATTCTTCTATGAACTTAAATTGTATATAAAAGAGGATTCTCTCCCACCAGCTTGGAAAGGGCCTTCATGTAAGTTTTGTCCATATAATTACCTTTGCTCACAGTCTTTCTTGTCTTTCTATAGTGAAAAGACGTTATAAAAATGGACATCAATGTCCTCATTGCTCACTTCTAATATAGCGAATGTAGGCTCGCTCATCCTGGGAAGGGTTGGTGAGCCGGGATTTAACAAAATTATTTCACGACCATAGCTTCTAACTACGTTATAGTAAGGCCTATGAGTGTGTCCAAAAACGAGTATATCAACCTCTTCTTCTAAGGCTTTGTAAGTTAAATTATCTAAGTTTAGCGAGAGAAACTGGTGTCCATGTAAAATTAGTATTGAGAAATTTCCAATTTCGATTTTTTCTTCTTCTGGTAAATCAATTCTATCCATATTCCCCTTAACTGCGATCACTGGAGCTACTTCCTCTAACTTTTCTAAAAACTCTTTACTCGTTATATCTCCTGCATGAATAATGTACTGAACGTTTCTCTTCTTTAAAAATTCAAATATTTGAGGAGGAAAATATGCTTTAGGAATGTGGGTGTCACTAAGCACTCCAACTTTCATCAGAGAGGTCCCCTCTCATCATCTATTCAGCCTTTTCTTCTTTTTCATCCTCTTCTCCTTATTCTTTTTAGGAGATTCTTTTCTCTTTCTCTCATCTACATACAATACTTCTCCCACGTATATTTCTGGATTACTAACTTTTGGTTTTATTGCTACGTATGGCATCTTTACAGGGCCAAAAACGTCCTTTACAATTCCCACAAATTGCAGTCTTTTATCTACCACTCTATCATTTAGAGATGGTACCCAATTAGTCCTAACTATTAGGAAGCCCTGCTTTGCATAGTGTAAAACTTTTCCCAACCTCTTCATTTTTTCACCCTGTTTTTCCATTTTTAAACTAATTTTAAATGTTAATGTTTAGGAATTTTTCCTTTAAACTTCTCGCATACCCAGGGGGAAGTATTTTCTCAATATCTCTAAATATCTCTTCGATAATCTGCCTATTCTCTTCTGCAAGTCTTCTCATAGTGTTTTCTATGTACGTCTCTATTAGTATTCTGGCCTCTTCAAGCTCTCTCTTTTCTTCGATTATTTCTCTTATCCTTTCATTCAGTTCATGGAGGAATTCGGCCAGCTCTCTCATTTTTACATTAATGGGTTCTTGAGATTTTATTAACTCCTTTGCCTGCTCATACTCTGGGCTCTTTCTTACTCCTTTTGCCTCGTACATCTCTGAACCAAATAGGGTTGGTGTGAGAAGTATCTCTAGCCTTAGGCCTTTCTTTATCATGTAATACTTTCTTGGTCTCCCCCTGGGAATTTTCTCAACTCTACTCTCGATTAACCCTGCCTCTTCTAGTATCCTTAGATGCTCTAAGACTGCTTTTTGTCCTACTCCTAATTCTCTACTTAGCTCGCTGACAAAGTAAGGTCTTTTAGTAAGCAGGAATAGTATTCTTCTCCTTGTTTCATTCCCCAATACATCTAATAACCTGTTTAGCTCCTCTCCCATCTCACCTCACCCTATTCTCGCTTTTCTAACATATTGTAAGTAAAACTTAATTTTAAGCTTTTTCGTTTCCTGTGAGAGAGTCTTTAACATCGTGATCTTTTGATTAGATCCACCAATTCCCACAAATTTTGAATATAATAGTCTGCTCCTTCGTATTTCTTCTCCCTTACTATTTGAACAACGGTAACTCCAGCCCTTTTCCCTGCAATTATATCCAGATCACTATCTCCTACCAGAATAGCTTCATCTGGCCTGAGGCCAAGGGTATTTAGGGCCTTATTTATTAGGTATGGGTTCGGTTTCACACCATCTAAATAGGTGTAATCTTTTCCATAAACTACGTCAAAATAGTCGAGAAGATTAAAAGCCTTGAGGACAAGTTCTGTGTTATCTTGAGAAGCGTTGCTTACTGCGGCAAGCTTCAATCCCAACTTCTTTAGTTCTTTTATTGCTTCGACGTCATCATATGTGCGAATTTTTCCCTCATTTAATAGTTCTTCCCTGTATCTTCTATTCGCTTTATCCAAAGCTTTCCAGAAGGTCACGTGATCTATCCCGAATTCTTCAACGTAACTCCTTGGAAGCTCTCCTTTGGCCATCTTTCTAAAAGTTTCCCAGTCAATTAAAATCCCCAGCTTTTTCATTGTGGGCTTTGCTATCTTTTCATACCATTCCTTGAGTGAGTAGCCCTCGTAATAAACTAGTGTTTCATCTACATCGAATATAACCCCTTTGATCATTTCAAACCCCAAAATCCTTTTATCTCAGAAACTTAAATCAGTTCCGGGTTCGAAAAATGAAGAATAAGTTAGTTGTTGTAACGGGAGGAGCGGGGTTCATAGGATCCCACATAGCTGAGGCCTTGGTTGAAGAGAATGAAGTTATTGTTATTGATAACCTGTACTCTGGAAAAATTGAAAACATCCCCCAGGGTGCAAAATTCATTGAGGCTGATATAAGGGATTACTCTTCAATAGCTGAGATAATAAGGGAAGCCGACTATGTTTTCCATGAGGCTGCTCAAATAAGCGTTGAGGAGAGTGTTAGGGATCCTATCTTTACGGATGAAGTCAACGTTATTGGAACTTTGAATATTTTGAAAGCCCTAAGTGAGGGGTCAGGAAAGATAATTTTTGCATCTTCTGCTGCTGTTTATGGAGAGAATAAGAACCTTCCACTTAAGGAGGATTATCTACCGAAGCCGATATCTCCATATGGAGTTAGCAAATTGGCAGGAGAGCATTATGTTAGGGTATTTTACGAGCTCTATGGAGTCCCTGGTGTTATTCTTCGTTATTTTAACGTTTATGGTCCAAGGCAGAGTTCAGCATATGCTGGAGTGATAAGCATTTTCATGAAGAATGCCCTTAAAAATGAACCTTTAGTTATCTTTGGAGACGGAAAGCAAACGAGGGACTTTATATATGTAAAAGACGTCGTTCAGGCCAATTTATTAGTTGCTGAGAAAGAGAGAGCCAATGGAAAGATTTTCAACGTTGCCACTGGAAAGGAAACATCGATACTTGAGCTGGCCTTAAAGATTATAGACCTCACAAGCTCCTCTTCTCAAATTTTATTTGCTCCTGAACGGCCTGGGGATATAAAGAGAAGTGTTGCAGATATAAATGAAATTAGAAAGCTTGGATTCGAGCCTTCTTATTCTCTAGAGGAGGGGTTAAAGGAAACACTTGAATGGTTTAAAAAATGGAAATACTTTTAACTACATGAAATTATTTGGAATTGTCAAGATTATGAGGTGAATTGAGATGGACAGGGTTGCTAAGGCTAGGGAAATTATCGAAAAGGCAAAAGCTGAAAATAGACCACTAGTTGAACCAGAGGCCAAGGAGATTCTGAAGCTTTATGGAATTCCAGTACCTGAGTTTAAAGTTGCTAGAAACGAGGAAGAGGCTGTAAAATTTTCAGGAGAGATTGGATATCCAGTTGTCATGAAGATAGTTTCACCTCAGATAATCCACAAGAGCGATGCTGGTGGAGTGAAGATAAACATCAAGAATGACGAGGAAGCTAGAGAAGCTTTTAGAACTATAATGCAAAACGCAAGAAATTACAAGCCCGATGCAGATCTCTGGGGTGTTATAATCTACAGAATGCTCCCCCTGGGAAGAGAAGTTATAGTAGGTATGATAAGAGATCCACAGTTTGGACCTGCAGTGATGTTTGGTCTTGGTGGAATATTTGTGGAAATTCTTAAAGATGTTAGCTTCAGAGTGGCGCCAATAACAAAAGAAGATGCTCTTGAAATGATTAGGGAAATTAAAGCATATCCAATTCTTGCTGGAGCTAGAGGAGAGAAACCCGTTAACATTGAAGCTCTTGCTGACATAATTGTAAAGGTTGGAGAGCTAGCTTTAGAGTTGCCAGAAATCAAGGAAATTGACATAAATCCAATCTTCGCATATGAGGATTCAGCAATTGCCGTAGATGCTAGGATGATTCTTTAGCTCTTTTCGTAATTTTTTATTTCTATATTGAGAAAACCTTAAAAAGAGTGTTGTCCTCAATAAAAATTGGAAAGTATACAATTTCCGGGGGGTATTGAACGGCAATGGAGGAGGAAGAGTCGAGTAGTTTTTTGAGCAGGCTTTTTAGGAAATCCAGTGAGGAAGTTCTTGAACAGGAAATAACTGACGATGCCTATGCTGAACTTAGGCAGTTGCTCATGAGAGCAAAGCCAGAGATTATGGGGGATAAGATTCTTTTACATCTCCCAAGAGCGGAAGTTATCTTAAGGCCAGGGAAGCTAATAATAAAAGCCAAAACAAGAAAAGATGCAGAAAAAATTTTAAGGAACCTCCATCACTATTCTCAGCCCCCTGGGTTATGGCCAGCTTATGGACTCACATATTCATTGAGAAAAGAAAAAACAAGAGTATCATGAATTTAGCTTCTATCTCTTTTTTCCCATAACTTTGGATACCAATCCCTAGGCATGAATACCTTTTCTACATCAACGGCTATTCCTTTTGTTTTTTCTAACATCTCTTGACTCGTCATCATGGCCTTTCCTAAAGCTACTAACTCATCTTTTAATGTCATAATTGCCACTAAATCACCTCTTTTTATCCCTGCATGAAGCTTAGCTATCCCAGGAACTGCCAGATCAGCTCCGTGAGTTACAGCTGCAACTGCTGAGTCTTTTATCCAGACCTTTGGTAGGTGTTCAACCGCCTTTTCCATCGGCTGTATTGCTTTTCTAAAATACTCTTCAATTCCATCTTCTTTCCAGAAGTAATAATAGTCCACAAGATCGTGAAGGGTTATTAAAGTTTCATCTTCTTTGAATGGTCCGCTTCTTGTTCTTCTCAGCTCAGACATATGGGCGCCAACTCCAAGGGCCAGGCCAATGTGGTGAATAAGTGATCTTATGTACGTTCCTGCCTCAACTCCTACTCTAAAGAGAACATCTCTTCCCTCTATTTCAAGAACCTCAATATAGTAAACTTTTCTAGTTCTAAGTCTTCTTTTCACAGCGCTTCTAAGTGGGGGTCTCTGAATTATTTCTCCCTCAAACTCTTTCATTACCTGAATTATCTTGTCCTCTGGTACATCCCCATGAAGATGCATTAATGCTACGTATTCCTTTCCTGCAGGAAGTAGGGCCTGGACTACTCTTGTGGCTTTTTCAAGTGCCACAGGAAGCACGCCACTAACTTTGGGATCTAAAGTTCCTCCGTGTCCTGCTTTTTCGAGATTTAGTATCTTCTTAATCCAGGCAACTACTTCATGACTTGTTGGTCCTGGAGGTTTGTCTAAGTTTATGACTCCAAATTGAATGTGCATTTCTATTGGCCTTTTTTCTGGAGGAAATCCCCAATCAGGATTAGTTTCCGCGTTTTCATCTTTAATTAGAACTTCTCTTTTTATATCTGCTGGAAGTATCCTTCTTACCTCGTCTCTCGCCACTTCCACCACCTACTTTGGATCTCTTTTATCTCCCTAGGCATCTAAATTGAAAAAGTTTTTTAAATAATCTCATTATTATATCCCTGGTCAAATAACACTGAGGGTGGTATTCATGATAGATGAAGTCAGAGAGCTCGGAATATATACTGCCTATAATGCAAATGTTGATGCTATCGTAAACCTGAATGCTGAAATAATTCAAAGGTTAATAGAGGAATTTGGTCCCGATAAAATAAAGAGAAGGCTAGAAGAATATCCCAGAGAAATTAATGAACCGTTAGATTTTGTCGCAAGACTTGTGCATGCACTCAAGACAGGAAAGCCCATGGCAGTTCCCCTCGTTAACGAGGAGTTACATCAATGGTTTGACAAGACTTTCAAATATGATACAGAGAGAATAGGTGGGCAGGCGGGAATTATTGCGAATATACTTGTAGGGTTGAAAGTTAAAAAGGTAATAGCCTACACCCCCTTTCTTCCGAAGAGACTTGCAGAACTCTTCAAGGAAGGGATACTGTATCCAGTAGTCGAGGAAGACAAACTAGTTCTGAAGCCTATTCAAAGTGCTTATAGAGAAGGTGATCCCCTGAAGGTTAATAGGATATTTGAATTTAGGAAGGGGACAAGGTTTAAGCTCGGAGACGAGGTTATCGAAGTTCCCCATTCGGGAAGATTTATTGTCTCTTCAAGATTTGAATCAATTAGTAGGATAGAAACTAAGGATGAATTGAGAAAGTTTTTGCCAGAAATTGGTGAAATGGTTGATGGTGCAATTCTCTCTGGATATCAGGGAATAAGGCTTCAATATTCGGATGGTAAAGATGCAAACTACTATCTTAGAAGAGCAAAAGAGGACATCAGACTGCTTAAGAAGAACAAAGATATTAAGATCCACGTTGAATTTGCGTCAATTCAAGACAGAAGACTGAGGAAGAAGGTCGTGAACAATATCTTTCCAATGGTGGATAGCGTTGGAATGGATGAGGCAGAAATTGCTTACATCCTAAGTGTCCTAGGGTATTCAGATTTAGCTGATAGGATATTTATGTACAACAGGATTGAGGATGCGATACTTGGCGGAATGATAATACTTGATGAGCTAAACTTTGAGATCTTGCAAGTTCACACGATATATTACCTCATGTACATAACTCACAGGGACAATCCATTAAGCGAAGAAGAATTAATGAGGAGTCTTGACTTTGGAACTATACTTGCAGCTACTAGGGCTTCTCTAGGAGATATAAATGACCCAAGAGATGTGAAAGTTGGAATGAGTGTTCCCTATAATGAAAGGAGTGAATACATAAAACTGAGATTTGAAGAGGCAAAAAGAAAATTGAGACTAAAAGAATACAAAGTTGTCATAGTGCCAACGAGACTCGTTCCAAATCCAGTATCTACGGTTGGCCTTGGTGATACTATCTCAACTGGGACATTTCTCAGTTATCTCTCCCTCCTAAGAAGGCATCAGTAAACTCTTTATCTTCATATTACTTTTATGTTTTGGTGGTAAAATGGAGTTCAAGAGGCTTACTCCCTATGAAGAGGCATTGTCCATTGTTCTCAACGACTTGAAAGAGATAGAAGAAGTTGAATATGTTCCGCTTAAAGATGCTCTAGGAAGAGTTCTGGCAGAAGATATTGTTGCTTCATATGACTTGCCTCCCTTTGACAGAGCTGCAGTCGATGGGTATGCAGTAAGAGCTGAGGATACGTTTGAGGCGAGGGAATACTCTCCAGTAGAGTTAGAGGTTATAGAGGAAGTCCCAATTGGAGAGAACCCAAACAAAGAAGTAATAGCTGGAAAGGCAATTAAAGTTTTAACAGGAGGTAAAATTCCCAGGGGTGCTAATGCTGTTATAATGCAGGAGATGGTCAAGAGAGAAGGTAGCAAAATTTACGTTCTAAGACCAGTAGCTCCTGGGCAGAACATATCTTTTGCTGGGGAAGATGTAAAGAAGGGAGATATTGCTCTCAAAAAGGGGACAATACTAAGGCCTCAAGACTTGGCTTTGCTGAAGGCTTTGGGTATTAGAAAGGTTCCAGTAAAGGTGAAACCTAAAGTTGGGATAATTATTACTGGAAGCGAGCTTGTGCAAGAGCCAAGTTTAGAAGAATTTGAGAAAGGCAAAATCGTTGATACAAATTCAATAATGCTATCAGCATTAGTCGAGAGATACTTTGGGGAACCCATTCTATACGGAGTGGTACCAGACAATGAAGACCTGATTAGATCTGCCCTAGAGAAAGCTAAGAGGGAATGCGACCTTGTGCTAATAACAGGAGGTTCTGCCTTTGGAGACATGGATTATGCCCATAAGTTTGTTAATCTTCTCTTCCATGGAACTACAATAAGGCCTGGAAGGCCCATAGGGTATGGAGAAAGAGTTTTCGTAATGAGTGGCTATCCAGTAGCTGTTTTTACTCAGTTTCACTTGTTCGTTAAACATGCCTTGGCGAAGCTTGTTGGAGCTAAGGATTACGAAGTGAAGGTTAGGGCCGTGCTTGAAGATGACGTCCCAAGTCAGCTGGGCAGATATGAGTTTGTAAGGGTAATGTATAGGGATGGAAAGGCAAAAGTGATAAAGAAGAAAGGTAGCGGAATTATAAGTTCCCTTGTCCAAAGCAATGCCTACCTTGTTGTTCCGGAGGATGTGGAGGGATACCGTAGAGGTGAAGAAGTATGGGTGACTCTATATTAAAGAAAAAGTGGAGAGAAATACTGTTTTTCTCCTACCTATCTCTTCTTCTTATTGGTTCCACTTATTATATGGTTGAGTGGGCTAAAGTCGATGACTATATGGGGGATGAAGTGTGGTATGTTTCTGCAACAAGGAACATGCTTGCCCTCCTGGGTATTAAAGTTAGCTACGTGGAAAACGATACTTCGGGTGTAAATATCATATTTAAAGAACCGTTATATTCGGGAAAAGTTATAGTCAATTTCCATGGTTTAAAATTTGAAGGGCTGTATAGGAATTATCCCGAGATCCCAGAATTCGCAAAGAAGCTTGGGGTTAAAGTTGAGATAATTCCTTTCAATTATACTCGTAACGAAAGCAGATGGGAAGATTTGAAGCTCAAAGTGTGGGAAGTAGCTTATAAGCATGTCTTTGTTGAGTATCAATACTATAGTGAGTTTCCCGCGGTATACTACAAAATTCCAGAGAGAAATTTTGAAGCATTTCTGAGGGATGTGGAGAAGATAGAGGGAATAATTGTAATTCCCGGGTATAGGTATCCAGATAAGGAGAACATTCACAAGTATCTAAATACTGAGCATCCATTCCTGGGAAAAGATTTAATCGCTCTGGGAATGCTGATTGAGGATAAGCCTTTCTATTGGAGGGTTCCAGGTATAATAGAGCATTTCATATTGGTAATTATTGTTGCTTACGTTACATATAGACTTACAAAGAGTTACCTTGCAACTTCGATATCCTCCCTCTTTATAGCTGCAGATCCGTTGTTATTCTCAACGGGCATAGTTGCCATGCTTGATATTCATGTAGCGTTCTTTGTTGGGTTGTTTTTGTTCTTCATTGTTCTAAATCGACTTAGACTTGCGGGCTTTACCCTTGGGTTAGCTGCAGCAAGTAAATTGAGCGGGGCCTTTGTCTTTCCAGTTCTCTGGGTAAAAATTATTAGGGAGAAAGGGCTAAAGGAACTTCTCATATCTGGGATAATACTCCCAATAATTGGCTTTTTAATACCAGAGTTGCCAATTATAAAGGCAATTGGGTTTATTCCATGGCTACAAGAATTTTTATCAAGCTTTGCTTGGCATTTAAGTTATAAGGGGGAGCATCCAGCAGAAGCTCCATTTTGGATGTGGTTCTTCTCTGCAAAACCCTTCCCATTCCATTACAATCCAGATGTATACGCAGTTACAGATCCAATTCTTATGGTCTCAATGATTGCATTTCTATTTGCAGTTCCTTATGTTTCTAGAAAAGTAAAAGGACTTGCAGAAATCTTCTGGATGTTCTGGTCAATAGTGGGATTCTTTGCACTTCAGTATCTTTTGGGAGGAAAAACGCAATTTATATTCTATGCAACGCCACTAATTCCGCCTGCAGCTGTTGCCATGGGAGTCATTAGCTATGAAATAATAAAGTGGGAGTACTTCGAAAAATCTTTGAAGATCTACTGGGAGTGGATCAAAGAATATGGAAGGTTGTGGATAGACTTTCTAAGGTTTCTTAAAGAATTTATCAAGCGTTAGCTGGGATTTTTTGGCTTTAATGCTTTCCTCTATTTTTCTTACAGTTTCCCAGGTTCGTCTGACTATTGGAGGGAAAGAGTTGTGTTTTTTGTAGTACTCTTCAAGCCATTTCTTGGTTTTTGGATCACTTGGATACCCAGAGCCAAAGTCTCCATATTGCTTTTTTAATTTTTCAATTTCCTCATCCCTAACAACCTTTGCAAGTATTGAAGCTGCTGAAACTACTGGATACTTTGCATCGGCCTTGTGTTCGGCAATAATCTTCGCCTTATAATTGAGTCTTCTCTCTATCAAGCTTGCAAATCTATTGGCATCTACATCCGCTGCATCAGCGTATATAAGAGCTGGTTTTATCTGAAGCGAATTTAGGGCGAGAGCAAACTTCTCTACCTCTAACTCGTTCATTGTTCCTGATCTATTGTCGATTTCTTCTGGGGATACTATCACTATTTTGTAATCATCCGCTATTGAGGTTATCTGGGAAAATAAATTCTTCCTTTCATGGGGTGTTAGTTGTTTGGAGTCTTTTACTCCAATGTTTCTGAGCTTCTCAATGTTTTTCTCATCAACGACGACAGTAGCTACTACTAATGGCCCTATCGCTGGTCCTCTTCCTGCTTCGTCAATTCCCCCTATTTTCATTATTCTCTCCTCCTGGATATTATTCCTCCATAGATTATACCCAAGATTATTGTGGCAACTCCACTGGGAGGAATGTTAGAGTAATAGCCAAAAATTACCGAGAAAAGTTGGATTATTAATGTTAAGGAGAGACTTATGAAAACAAGCTCTCTGATGTTTTTTGCGATCCTTATCCCTATGGCCCCAGGCAAGACTGAAAGTACTTGGAGTGTTATTAAACCGACTGTCTTTACAATCAACCCCGCGATTGCTCCAACTAAAAGATATAGAATCACAAGATATAACCCCGGCTTTCCTCCATGACTCTCGAGACCTTCGGGATCAAAGCTTAGGTAAACAAAATCCCTATAAAAGGCAAGCATTAGCATTAATGCTATTCCGCCCCCAATTGTCAATATCCAGAGATCTCTGAAAGTAGTTAAGAATATTTCACCAGTAAGGTAACTCACAATGCTCTCTGATAGACCGAAGTATGGCTTGGAAGCCATAACTTTATATAACACTCCAAAACCGAGAAGAGTTAGCCCTGCAACAATCCCAGTCATAGTTCCGACTGAAGTATCTGGGGAATAGCCCGCCAATTCGAGTTTGGCAATGATTAAGGTGGTAATAACAACAACTACTAGGGAAATAGGAAAAATTAGCTCTAAGTTGTTAGTTACTAACCCCACTATCATTCCCAAGATGGCTCCTAATAAAAGGGAATGAAATGTTGCATGGGTTAAAAAGGCTATTCTTTTCATATTTATCAAGGGACTAAGAAAACCGAGCAAAACTCCTGTAATTAGGCTTGCAAATATTGCCCTAACTAGATACTCGTCGATCATATTTTCCCACCTCCTAAATGAACGTCACCAATTATGCAGTACACCCTTTCTCCAACTTTGACGGTTTTAGATGAGGGGCCATAAATTGTGCTGATAACTTCATCTCTCAGAACCTCTTCTGGACTTCCAAAGGCCACCAACTTTTTATTTATCAGCATAACTTTGTCTCCAATTTCTATGAGGGGATTAACATCGTGAGTAGTTATTATCATCGTTAGGTTTAATTCCTCCTTTATCTTGGAGAGCGTTGAAGTAACTGTGGCCTTTGCCTTTGGATCTAATGCGGAGATAGGTTCATCTAGCAACAATATTTTTGGATCAGACATTAGGGCTCTTGCTATTATAACTCGCTGTTTTTGTCCTCCACTTAATTCTCTAAATGGTTTATTTGCCAGGTTTTTAATTCCTAAAAATCCAAGAACTTCCAAGCTTTTCTTAACTATTTCACTTGGAACGTTAAAGTGGACGATTCCTTCTTTATACAATCCTCCCATGGTCACGACTTCTAGCACTGTTAGGGGAATTTCCGAATTCAAGGTTATGGTTTGGGGAACATATGCCACATACCCTCTACTTTCCCTTGGGGATTTCCCTAAAACAGTTATTTTTCCAGTATATTCCGAATGAATTCCGGCTATAACTTTTAATAGTGTAGTTTTGCCAGCTCCGTTTGGCCCAAGCAATAACAGTGTTTCTCCCTCTTTTAATTTGAATGTTAAATTTTTCACCGCAACTTTTCCATTGTAAGTTATCGTGAGATCCTCTGCTTCAATAACATTTTCCATTGTTTCTCCCCCCATAGTTTTTGTCTTGGCATCAGTTTTTAAAAGACATTTTGTCAAGTTTTCTTCTTAGTAAAGATTGTGAAAAAGATAGTAAACTCAACAATTATCGAATTTCCTGGGCAAACCTTTAAATTATATGATCATGAAATAGTGTATCGAGGTGAATTTTCGATGACATATAAGGAGTATAGAGACAAGGTTCTAAACTTTATAGAGGAGCATGAAAAATGGAGAAGCCACACTATAAACCTCATTGCAAGTGAAAACATAACATCCCCGAGTGTAAACAGAGCCGTTGCTTCAGGCTTCATGCACAAGTATGCTGAGGGCTGGCCGAAGCAGAGGTACTATCAGGGATGTAAATACGTTGATGAGGTTGAGCTCATTGGAGTAGAGCTATTCACAAAGTTATTTAAGAGTGATTACGCTGATTTAAGACCAATTTCTGGAACTAATGCAAATCAGGCGGTATTCTTTGGTCTTGGACAACCAGGTGACAAGGTTATAGTTCTTCACACTAGCCACGGAGGTCACATAAGCCACATGCCCTTCGGAGCTGCTGGAATGAGAGGACTAGAAGTACACACTTGGCCATTTGACTTTGAGAGCTTTAACATCGATGTTGATAAGGCAGAGAAAATGATAAGGGAGTTAGAACCAAAGATAGTGATGTTTGGTGGCTCACTATTCCCATTTCCACACCCAGTAAAGGAACTAGCTCCAGTGGCTAAGGAGGTTGGTGCCTTTGTTGTCTATGATGCCGCTCACGTACTAGGTCTCATAGCTGGAGGAGAGTTCCAGGATCCACTTAGGGAAGGAGCAGACATAATGACAGCTTCAACACACAAGACATTCCCAGGTCCTCAGGGTGGAGTTATACTCTACAAAAAGTTTGCAGACGATGAAACAATAGCAAAGTTACAATGGGCAATATTCCCAGGAGTAGTGAGCAATCACCACCTTCACCACATGGCTGGTAAGGTTATTACAGCAGCAGAAATGTTGGAGTATGGTGAAGCGTATGCAAAGCAGATAGTTAAGAATGCTAAGGCTCTTGCTGAAGCTTTGGCTGAAGAGGGGTTCAAGGTTATCGGTGAAGATCAAGGCTATACAAAGAGCCACCAAGTTATAGTGGACGTAAGTGACCTACACCCAGCCGGTGGAGGATGGGCTGCTCCACTTCTTGAAGAAGCTGGAATAATCCTCAACAAGAACCTACTTCCATGGGATCCACTTGAAAAAGTCAACGAGCCCAGTGGATTAAGAATTGGAGTTCAAGAGATGACAAGAGTTGGAATGATGGAAGATGAAATGAGAGAAATCGCCCACTTCATCAAGAGAGTTCTAATAGATAAGGAAGATCCAAAGAAGGTCAGAAAGGATGTCTACTACTTCAGGCTAGAGTACCAGAAGGTTTACTACTCCTTCGACTATGGCCTACCAATGAAGGAGTGAAGTTTTTAATTTCTTTTTTCTCACTTATTTTTGTGAGTTGTCATGAGGAGAATCAAGGTGATATTTTTTGATTTGGATGATACTTTGGTTGATACTAGCAAATTAGCTGAAGTAGCTAGAAAGAATGCTATTGAAAACATGATCAGGCATGGAATGCCTGTTGATTTTGATACCGCATATAACGAGCTTTTGGAACTAATAAAAGAGTATGGAAGTAATTTCCCTTATCACTTTGATTATCTTCTCAGGAGGTTAGATTTGGAATACAATCCGAAGTGGGTTGCGGCTGGAGTTATAGCCTATCACAATACAAAGTTCACTTATCTTAGAGAAGTTCCTGGGGCTAGGAAAACTCTATTGAGACTCAAGAAAGAAGGTTACATGACTGGGATCATAACAGATGGAAATCCAATAAAACAGTGGGAAAAAATTCTGAGATTGGAGCTTGATGATTTCTTTGAGCACGTTATAATTTCAGACTTTGAGGGAGTTAAGAAACCTCATCCAAAAATATTTAAGAAGGCCTTAAAGGCCTTCAATGTGAAACCAGAGGAGGCTATTATGGTTGGAGATAGGCTATATTCCGATATATATGGAGCTAAAAACGTGGGCATGAAGACGGTCTGGTTTAAGTATGGAAAGTATGCTGAATTAGATCTGGAGTACAAGGAATACGCTGATTATGTAATTACAGAACTTCCTCAGCTTCTGGAGGTGCTAGAACGTGAAAACGGTTCAGATAAGGAAGTTCATTCTTCTGGATAATAAATACAAAGGGAAAATCCTGAGGGGTGATAAGGTAACAACAATCAGATACGGGAAGTATGAGGCGAAACCTGGGAGTGAAGTGTACATAGTGATAACCCCAAGTGACACTGCAATAGCTAAGGCCAGAATAAAAGATGTCAGGGTAAAGAAGGTTAAGGAGCTAACAACCCAGGACGCCCAGTTAGATGGGTTTTCGGATGTGAAAGAGTTAGTTAGGGAGTTATCGAGAATATACGGAGAGCTTTACGGAGAAGATGAAGTTACAATAATTGAGTTTGAGGACATAAGACCTTTAAAGGAAGGAATACCTCTCAAACTTCTCAAAGGGTTAAACTATAGGGATCCCTATGAAATTACGAGATTAACTTTAGAGAATTTTGATAGGCTGAACTTGGGTGAAGACATTAGAATAATCCTTACTAGAATTTTAGAAAAGGGGTTGAGAGAAGCGGCAAAGAATTTTGGTCCTAAGAGGCTCCAACAAGCTCTTTTAAAAGCATATCATTCTCTCTACGAGGCTGGACTAATTTAGAGGGGGTGATACATATGAGCTTTTTAGAAGTTTTTGTGATGTCACTCATTCCAACTTTTGAAGGGAGGTATGCTGTTGTTTATGGAATCCAACGCGGATATGGAATTTTTGAAAGTATAATGGCTGCTATCTTAGGGGTTATAATCTTATCCTTGGTACTTCCCTATGCCCTTCCCTACATCGATAAAATCATGGAGCTTTTGATGTCTACCCCCCTGGGAAAAATATCTAAGCTTTACATCTATTATTTAGAAAGGACTAGGAAAAAAGCCAGTCCATATGTAAAAAAATGGGGCTTTTTGGGTTTAGTAGTCTTTGTTGCAATACCTCTCCCTGGGACAGGCATTTGGACTGGTTCATTAGCTGCCTATGTCCTGGGAATAGATAAAAAATCTACAATTCCCGCACTCTTAATTGGTGGTCTCTTAAGCTTAGCTATAACCACTCTACCCACAATAAGTCTTCATTAAAAAATAAAGAAAAAGTCATGAAGAAGCAACGGCACAAGCCTTGGGTTGGTAAGCGTAGTTAAATGCTTCGGGATGAATGAAATATGCTATCTCTTGAAGTGCTAGAACAATTCTTGGCCCAGGTCTGGATATTATGTTGTCATCACTAATTACATAAACTCTCCCATTCTTCACAGCGTCTGTATTTGCTAGAGGTGTGTTGCATAGATCTCCTGGATTAACGCCTGCGTGGTATGAAATTATGATCACTTCAGGGTTTCTCGCCACTATGTCTTCTGCGCTGACTTTCTTCCATCCCTCGATATCGCTAAAGATGTTTTCTCCCCCAGCCATTGTTATTAAGCTATCTATGAATGTTCCTTTTCCTGTCGTCCAGTATCCATCCCAGTAACCTAAAAGGTAGAAGACTTTTGGCCTGGAGGCATTTGAGACCTTACTCTCTACATCCTCCACTATAGCCTTCATATAGTTTACAACTCCGACAGCTTCCTCCTCCCTGTTAACAACTTTTCCTAACTTGATTATCCACTCGTAGATTTCGTCAATGTTCTTTGGATCAACGATTATTACTGGAGCGATTTCTTGTAACTTGTCAAGATACTGCATGTGCATACTAGTTCCTATTATGAGGTCAGGATTTAAGGATGCAATTACCTCTATGTTTGGATCAGAAAATCCTCCAATTATTGTCCTTCCTTCCTTTACATCTGGTGGGAAATCGTCGAACTTTGTAACTCCCACCACCTTATCAAGTGCTCCTATAAAGTACAGAGTCTCGGTAATGCTGGGGGCAAGAGAAACTATCCTCTCTGGCTCCTTTTCTATTTTAACTTCTCTTCCAAGTGAATCGACTATTGTAATTGGATACTTCTGGGGAGTCATTGTTTGGGTTACCGTTACTGTTTGTGTAACTGTTTCCACTACTTTTTCTGTTTTTGTTATTGTTGTTGTTTCTGGTGCTGATGGAGTTGTTGGAATTGTTGAGGTACCTCCTCCTATACATCCACTAATCCACACAAGCACTATGAGCAGAAATACAGGTATGGCTCTTTTCATGTGATTCCCTCCTTGGATTAATCATCCAACAGTAAAGAGAATAGTTTAAAAAGTTTTGGATAAAAAATCCAAGAAGAAACTACTTCTCAGAAAGCTCGAAACCCTTGTGTAGAGCTTTTAAATTTATTTTTTCGGTGCCTTTAGGGACGGAGTCTAAAACGGCTTTTTCTATGCTCTCCTTTTTCACAATTTTAGTAATCCCTACAAAATATCCTAGGGTGAGGATATTCATTGTTAGACTGAGACCAGTTGTTTCTTCTGCTATTTTTGTTAGGGGAAGGGCATGCACTTCTTTGTCCTTTTCTAGTTCTGGATCTCTGTGGGGGATTAAGTCTTCTTCTAGAATTACAATACCTCCTTTTTTAACTAAGGGCAAATACTTATTGTACGCCTGTTGACTTAGCAAAATTGCATAATCTGGACTAACTGTTTTTGGGTAATCTATAGGCTCATCACTTATCACAACTTCAGCTCTACTCGCGCCTCCTCTTGACTCGGGGCCATAAGCTTGAGTCTGAACAGCATATAGTCCTTCATAGACAGCTGCAGCCCTTCCAAGAATTACACTCGCCAATATTATACCCTGGCCTCCAAATCCTCCCAAAAGAATTTCCTTCCTCATTCTTCCCACCCCATGATCTTCTTTGCTCTCTTAATGTACTCCATGTATTCTCTAACGAGCCCTGGCCTATCTCTATCGACGAACTCCCCAATAACTATCTTTCCTTCCAACTCCTCAGGTTTCATGTTCTTTGCTTTGCTTATAGGAACTGTTATCTCTTGATACCATCTAATAATTTCTGGAGCACTCTTCATTCTGTTTCTCCTTCCGAAACTAATTGGACAGGGGCTGAGGAACTCCACGAGAGTAAATCCTTCCTTGCTGAGTGCTTTCTTTATGCTGTTTATTCCTTGAATATAGTTGAAAACTGTCCATCTTGCCACGTAATTTGCGCCAGCAGCGACTGCAAGTTGTGCTATGTCAAATGGATTTTCAAACTGTCCATAGGGGGCTGTAGTTCCCCTAAGTCCCTTTGGAGTTGTTGGTGCGACTTGTCCTCCAGTCATCCCGTAGGTGAAGTTGTTGATTAGTATAACAGTCACATCTAGGTTCCTTCTAATTGCATGAATTAAGTGATTTCCTCCTATAGCAGCCGCATCCCCGTCTCCCATAAAAGCTATTATCTTTAGCTCTGGGTTCGCTAGCTTAATTCCAGTAGCAAAGGCCAACGCTCTACCGTGGGTAGTGTGGAGGCCATCAAAGTTCACGAATCCAGGAACTCTCGAAGAACATCCTATCCCACTTACCCAAACTATTTTATCTGGATCAAGTCCCAGGTCATCAATTGCCCTAAGTGTAAATTGTAGAACTGAACCAATTCCACAGCCTGGGCAAAAGATTGTGGGGAGCATGTCTTTTCTTAGGTATTTGTCTCTAATTTCATAAGCAGAAACAAGTTTCATTTAAACTCCCTCCTTATGAACTCGAAAATTTCCATTGGAGTGTGAACTTCCCCACCAATCTTGCTAATGAGCTTAACCTCAGCTTTTCCATTTGCTCCTTCTTTGATTAAATGATATAGTTGCCCTAAATTCATTTCTGGAACGTAAAGCTTGTCAACCCTTTCGGCTATTCTCTCTATTAATTCGAAATCGAAAGGCCATATTGTTTCTATTTTTAAAAGTCCTGCCTTTATTCCTTCTTCTCTGAGCATTTTTACAGCCCTAAGAGCTGATCTTGCCACTATTCCGGTGGCCACAACTCCTATCTCTGCATCTTCGAGTTCGTAAGTTTCATAGGTAAAGATATCTTTCTTGTTTTTCTCTATCTTCTCCACTATTCTCTTAATTAGCCTTTCATGGACTTCTCTATCAACTGTTCTGGGTCTACCCTTCTCGTCATGAGTTAATCCTGTAACATATGTCCTGTATCCTTTTCCGAAGATTGGCATTGGTGGTACTCCATCTCCGTGAGGATCTCCAAATGGCAGCTTAGCCTCCTCCTCATTCCTGGGAAGCTTTCTATTTATTATCTCTATCTCGTCTGGATTTGGAATGTATACTCTTTCTCTCATATGCCCAACTTCGGCATCTGTTAGAAGAATAACGGGAGTTCTGTATTTTTCCGATAGATTGAAGGCCCTTATCGTGAAGTCAAAGGCCTCTTGAACTGTGGAGGGGCTTAGGACAATTAAGCTATGATCCCCATGTGTTCCCCATATAGCTTGCATAATATCCCCCTGTGCTGGCAGAGTGGGTTGTCCCGTTGATGGTCCGCTCCTTTGCACGTCTACTATTACTACTGGTGTTTCGGTCATTACCGCATAACCAATGTTCTCCTGCATTAAGCTAAACCCAGGACCAGAAGTAGCAGTCATGGCCTTAGCTCCTGCCCAAGAGGCTCCTATTGCTGCCGCAATGCTTGCGATCTCATCCTCCATCTGTATAACTACTCCATCTACAAGGGGCATATAAAGGGCCATAGCCTCAAATATCTCGCTTGCGGGTGTAATTGGGTAGCCTGCATAAAATCTACATCCAGCTAAGATTGCGGCTCTTGCTATGGCCTCGTCTCCCTGAATGAAATCAGGTTCTCCCACAGGAAAGGGAAATCTTTTATTCATTCATGCTCACCTCTAAACCCTTTCTAAATGCTTTAATGTTTATCTCCTCAGTTCCTTTTGGAACTCTCCTTCTTATCGCTTCTTCAACACTTTCGGGCTTTACAATCTGAGTTTTTCCTATTAAATACCCCAAAGCTACCATGTTGACTGTTAGGGCTAGGCCTGTTGTCTCTTCTGCTATTCTTGTAAAAGGGGCGCCAATGTACTCTCTATCGGGTTTTACAAGGTCAGTATCTATTATTAGGATTCCATCTTTTTTTAACTTGGACTTCGCTGTTTCATAACCCAGCTGATGCAATGCCACAAGAACATCAGCTTCAGTTACCATTACATCGTAAATTTCCTCATTAGAGATTATTACATCAGCTATTGAGTGCCCTCCTCTGGAAGCTGAGCTATAATCTTGAGTCTGAAGTACTCTCAATCCTTCTATTGCAGCGGCCTCCCCTAATATTACCCCTGCCAAAACGACACCTTGTCCTCCAATACCTGCAAACCTTATTTGCATCTCTCACTCCTCCTTAAACTTACTTTGAACTTCCCTAATGAGCTTGTTCAATTCCCCTACAAACTCAGGTTTTCTTCTGTTGACGAATTCTCCAACTATAAACTTTCCTTCAAGCTCTTCTTCACTCATATTCTTTGCTTTGCTTATGGGGACAGAGTTCTTTAAGAACCATCTCAGCATTTCTGCTGGCTGCTTCATTTTATTTCTCCTTCCAAACTGAACTGGACACTGAGAAATAACTTCAACTAGGGAGAATCCTTTGGTTGTAATAGCTTTCTTTATGCTTTCAATCAATTGATAGACGTGAGCTGTAGTCCACCTAGCCACATAAGAAGCTCCAGCCGCAGCAACTGTCTCGGCTATATTTAGAGGGTGTTCAATGTTCCTATATGGGGTTGTGGTCGTTATTGCACCGAAAGGCGTTGTCGGAGCTACCTGTCCTCCAGTCATTCCATAAATGAAGTTGTTAACAAGGATTACAGTAATGTCTATGTTCCTTCTTGCAGCGTGAATTAAGTGATTTCCCCCAATGCTTGCCAGGTCCCCATCTCCACTTATTACCACAACATACTTATCTGGAAGTCCTACCTTAACTCCAGTGGCAAATGCAATCGCTCTCCCGTGAGTTGTATGAAGAGTGTCTGCAAGGAAGTAAGGTGAGGCTATCCAAGCGGAACATCCAATTCCACTTACAACAACTAAGTCCCGCGGATCGATCTTTAGCTGGTCAATTGCATTTGCAAAAGCATTTAATACAGTTCCTCCTCCACACCCTGGGCAAAGAGCTGTTGGGAGGGCCTCTTTTCTGAGATACTTAACCATCGGATACTTAGAATAAATCTCTTTGGCCATCAAGCAACACCCCTAATCTCTCTCAAAATTTCTTCAACGGTTATGGGAACTCCACCAATTTTGTTTACGCCCTTTAGAATAACGTCATCATTTACAAATCTCTGAACTTCTAAGATCAGTTGCCCCAAATTCATTTCTGGAACGAGAATTGCTCTCACTTTCTTACCGAGCTCTCTCATTTTTTCTCCTGGGAAGGGATGAACGGTCTTTGGCACGAAAAGACCAGCCTTTATTCCCTCTTCTCTCGCCTTTTTTACAGCTCCTAGGGAGGGTCTAGCAGAAACTCCCCAGCTTACAACTAAAATCTCTGCGTCGTCAGTGAAATACTCGTTGTATTTCTCATAAATATGCCTGTTTTTCTCAATTTTCTTGTGTAATCTTCTAACCAATCTGTCATGAACTTCAGGAGTGTAAACATCTCTGAGCCCGTTCTCTTTGTGGGTTGAGCCAGTTACGTGGGTAAAGTATCCTTTTCCGAAGATTGGCATTGGTGGTACTCCATCTCCGTGAGGATCTCCAAATGGCAGCTTAGCCTCCTCCTCATTCCTGGGAAGCTTTCTATATGATATCTCAACTTCATCGGGATCGGGAATTCTTATCTGCTCTCTTGTATGTCCTAGAATTCCATCAAAAAGAACTATCACCGGGGTTCTTAATTGTTCAGCTATATTAAATGCTCTTATAGTTTCCCAAAATGCATCTTCAACGCTTATGGGAGAGACAGCTATTATAGGATGATCCCCATGGGTTCCCCATCTCGCTTGGAAGAAGTCTCCTTGGGCTCCCTTAGTGGCTTGACCTGTAGATGGCCCACTTCTCTGCACGTCTACTATTACTACTGGTGTTTCGGTCATTACCGCATAACCAATGTTCTCCTGCATTAAGCTAAACCCAGGACCAGAAGTAGCAGTCATGGCCTTTAATCCAGTCCATGAAGCTCCAATAATTGCTGCTATGCTTGCGATCTCATCCTCCATCTGCAGATAATATCCTCCTACCTTTGGAAGTTCCCTCGCCATTGTTTCGGCAATCTCGCTTGAGGGGGTTATTGGGTAGCCTGCATAAAATCTACATCCAGCAAAAATGGCTCCATAAGCTATGGCCTCATCTCCCATCATGAAATAATTGCCCGCTCTATACAATTTTCTAAGAAGGGCTTTTTGTTCAGGTTCATCTCCCCTTATTATCATTTCTACCACCTAACTGCAATGGCGAAGTCTGGACACAATAATTCACAGAGCTTACACCTTACGCATTTATCTGCATGAACTGGGATTGGATAGTGGACACCCTTTTCACTGAGCTCTTTGCTCCATTCAAAAACCTTCCTGGGACACATTTCTACACATATTCCGCATCCTTTGCAGAGAAAAGTATCAATACTGATCTCAACGGCGTTTGTTTTTCCAATAACGAGATAGCCATCTTTATTAATTTGGACATTTTCCCCCACTTGTAATCCCCTTCAGAGTTTACATTTGTAAACATTTAAAGCTTTCGTAAATGGGCATTGATGTTCAAAAAAGGGACAATGATCATGAGTATTAATAATGGAAAGGTGTAGTATGGAAAAAGTAAAAGTTAAAGCGACTTTCATACTACCAAAGACGGGGGAAGTACAATGTTTGGAAAGCTTAGAGAGAAGCTAAAGTCATTCGTGAAAAGAGTTGAAGAAGAAGTCGAAAAGGAAGAGGAGGAAGTTGAGAAAAAGGGGTTATTGGATAGAATACTGACTGTTGAAATTAAGGAAAAGGACGTTGACAAAGCCTTGGATGAGCTTGAAATTGATCTTCTTGAAGCTGACGTCGCTCTTGAGGTTGTCGATGCATTAAGAGAAAAGATAAAACAAAAGCTTGTAGGTAAAAAAGTTAGAATTGGAACTGATAAAGGAAAAATAATAGAAGAGGCCGTTAAGGAGGCAGTTTCCGAAATCTTGGAGACTTCTAGGAGAATAGACCTAATTGAGGAAATTAGAAAAGCGGAAAAGCCCTACGTTATTATGTTTGTGGGATTCAACGGTTCGGGAAAAACAACCACGATAGCAAAGCTGGCTAATTGGCTTAAAAATCACGGATTTAGTGTCGTTATAGCTGCAAGTGACACTTTTAGGGCAGGGGCAATAGAGCAATTGGAGGAGCATGCTAAAAGAATTGGTGTAAAAGTAATAAAACACTCCTATGGAGCTGATCCTGCGGCTGTTGCATATGATGCAATACAACATGCCAAAGCTAGGGGAATAGATGTCGTTCTTATCGATACAGCGGGGAGAAGCGAGACAAACAGGAATTTAATGGATGAAATGAAGAAAATTGCAAGAGTTACAAAGCCAAATCTTGTCATATTTGTTGGGGATGCATTGGCTGGAAATGCCATCGTTGAACAGGCTCGCCAGTTTAACGAAGCAGTTAAGATCGATGGGATCATATTAACAAAGCTTGATGCAGATGCTAGGGGAGGAGCAGCTTTAAGCATCAGCTATGTAATAGATGCTCCAATCCTCTTTGTAGGAGTAGGACAAGGATACGATGATCTAAGACCATTTGAAAAGGAATGGTTCTTAGAGAGAATATTTGGTGAGGAAAATGCTTAGAGAAACTTCAGAAGGAGTAATTTTATCAGTCATAGTAGCTCCCAACGCTAGAGAAACAAAAATTGTTGGTATAGATGGAACTAGGGGTAGAGTGAAAGTAAATGTAGCGGCACCACCAGTAAAAGGAAAAGCAAACAAGGAGTTAATGAAGTTCTTCAAAAAACTTTTCGGGGCAGAAGTTGTTATAGTAAGAGGTGAAACCTCTAGAGAGAAAGATCTCCTTATAAAAGGAATTACGAAGAAAGAAGTGATAGAGAAATTAGAGCTCTAAAGATTCCCCTGGTTTTAGAATGACAACCTTTGCTTTTTCTCCTACCAACTTCTTGAACTCTTCTGGATCAGCAGCAATAGGTGGCCAGGTGTTGTAATGCATTGGGATGACATGTCTTGGCTTTAGGAGTTCAACAGCTTTTGCTGCTTCTCTAACACCCATTGTGAAGTGACCACCTATTGGAAGTAGAGCAACGTCAATTGGGCCATATAGCTCTGCAAATAACTCCATGTCTTTGAATACGTAGGTATCTCCAGCGTGGTATATTGTTACTCCGTCGAGCTTCACTATGTACCCACAGGCGTTTCCTATGCTGTACTTTCCATCGCTACTTGAATGCCAAGCAGGAACTTGAACTATCTCCACTTCATCGACCTTAGTGGGTCCATAGTTCATCCCTATTGTCTCAACTCCCTTGTACTTCTCTGCTATGTAGTTTGCCAGATCATACATTGCAACAACCTTTGCTCCTGTTCTCTTAGCTATAGTTCCGACATCTCCGAGGTGGTCTCCATGGGCGTGGGTGACTAAAATTAGGTCTACACTCTTAAAGTCGTCTGGCTTAGCGCTTGCGACTGGATTTCCGCTTAGGAATGGGTCTATTAGGATTTTTTTGCTTCCCTCTATGTAGAAAGCTGCGTGTCCGAGAAATGTTACTTTCACCATCTCCACCACCCAGGAATATAATAACAAAAGCTTACTATAAACTTTTCGTGGTTAGCTTTATAAAAGTTCTAATTTTCTATCTTTTAGAAGTTCTGAGGGTGTTCAGCAATGCCAACGAACGTTACTGCTGAATATCTAGCAGCGGAAGAGGAATATAGGAATGCCAAGACTATTCCAGAGAAGATTCGGGCACTTGAGAAAATGTATGCCTTAGTTCCAAAGCATAAAGGAACAGAAAAGCTTAGATTACAAATTAAACGAAAACTTGCAGAGCTTAGGAAAGAGCTAGAAAAGCAGAGACAGCAGAGAAAGGGTGGAGGTTATTCTTTAGCTGTAAAAAAGGAGGGAGCGGCTCAAATAGTGTTGGTTGGATTGCCGAATGTAGGCAAGTCTGAACTTTTAAAGGCCCTAACGGGAGTCGATGTTGAGAGTGCTGATTATCCCTTCACAACAACTGAGCCTGTTCCAGCAATGTTGAATTATAAAGATGTTCAAATTCAGTTGGTAGAAGTCCCTGGGCTAATTGAGGGGGCTGCCCTTGGTAAAGGAATGGGGCCTCAGCTTCTTGCAGTTGTTAGAAATGCCGATGCTATCGCCATTGTTGTGGATTTGAGCGAAGATCCAGTTCGTCAGATGAATATTCTCCTTCAAGAATTTGAAAGGGCGGGAATTAAGGTCAACAAAAAGAAGCCAAAAGTTGAAATAAGGAAAACTCCAAGCGGTGGAATTGTGATTAATGGAATTGAGAACATTAAGGGAGATATTGATGAAGTCATGAAGATGTTAAGAGAGGAAAAGATACACTCTGCGGAGATAACAGTTATGGAACCAGTTACTCTTGAGGAGTTTGCTGATGCCTTAGATGATAGTCTTGTGTGGAAGAAGGCGATTATAATAGCAAACAAGGGAGATGCCCCTGGGAGCAGAGCAAATTACGAAAAATTAGTGAAAGCATTTGGAGAAAGGTTTAAAATAATTCCAGTTTCCGCCAAGAAGAGAATAAACTTGGAGGCGGTGAAGGAGGCCATATATGAAATTGCAGATATAATTAGGGTGTTCACAAAAAGCCCAGGGGAAGAGCCAGCTTATCCACCCATTGCTTTGAGAAAAGGTGCAACAGTCCAGGATGTTGCTGAGAGGATTCATAAAGATTTAGTGAAAAACTTCAAATACGCGAGAGTGTGGGGGAAGAGTGTAAAGTTCCCAGGGCAGAGGGTTGGATTAGACCATGTTTTGGAAGATGGGGATATAGTGGAAATTCACGCGAGATAACTATCTTCCTCTCCATTGTTTTGTTCTAATTTCCCTTAGCTTTTTCTTAGCTTTGTTTATGTATTGGATTGCCTCAGCTATTCTACCAGCTTTTAGGGCTTCTTGAGCTTTGTTAAGGAGGTCTTTTACTTCACTAACGTCGTATCCAAGCTTTTCTAATCTAGATGTTACAATTTGCAGCATTCTTAGTTCCACCTGGATTTCAATTCCGGGAGATTTTGGAGATATGTTGGCTAGCAAAATCACCTTCTCTGCTAACAGTTTGGCCTGAAGAGAGAGAATGTACGCTTTTTGATAGTTGCCTCTTTCAAACTGTATTTTTGCCATTCCTAGCAGTCTTTTTGCTTGATCGAGAAGATTCACGGGAGACGGAAGTTCTGGGTTTGGTTCTCCTAATATCTTTTCCGCTCTTATTATTGTTATTTCTGCTCTCTTTATTGCCTCATTTGCAATGGCTGGAGTTATCTCTACTTCAATATACGTGGCATTTTGTAGATATTTTCTAAATCTCGCCATAATCGCCATTGAATATGGGCTTTCAATGATTGTAATTTTACTGGAGGGAATCTTGGGTATCTCAGTTGTATTTTGTGATACAAATATTGGAATAGAGTATTTCATTTTTTTGGCCTTTACTATTCCAGGCAGGTCCCACCCATGGATTATAACTATATTAACTCTCTTGAATATGTCTGGATAATCTTTTAAAAGATATTGAACTACTGCCTTTGAAGTTTCAACTCTTGTTTCACCCCAAATTCTGGTCCTTGGAACCCCTAAACTTTCAAGTACTTTTTCATATTCTGGAACAACGGCCTTTGGTCCTCCAATTATCATAACAAAGGAAGGATTTTTTTCTAAAATATCCTCCACAACGCTTTCATTGTATAATCCCCAAGGCGTTACAACTAATTCCGCATTTAAAACCTCTGCAACTTTTTCTGCAAGAGTTAAGTCTGCTTCATTGTCGCTAACTAGGATAACTATCCCATGAACTTGAGAAGCGACTTCTCCTGGAATTGTTGACGTTATAATGAAAGATAAAAGGAGGAGAGTTAAAGGCTTAAACTTCATTCTTCTTCACCTTTTTTCTCAGCTTTTTTGTGTACAATCATTTCCCTAATCTTCATTCTTAACTCTTTTTCTATTTCTGCTATAAGTTGTCTGGCTGTATCGATGTCCTTGTTCTTCAGTGCCTCTTTTGCCTGTTCGATCTTATCTAATATCTCTGTAACGTTGGCTCCTTTGGCTTGTAGTCTTAGGGCTACCATTTCGAGCACTCTTACCCTAACTCTAAGTTTGAATGCTATGTCCTTTGCAAACTTTTCATCAAACTTTTCGCTAACTCTCCTTATGACTACTTCAGCTATGTTCTTTGATGCAACTGCAAGTCCATAAGCTCTTCCGTAGTAGCCTTCTTCATATGCCTTCTTGGCTTCTTCTAAGTGTCTCTTAGCGTTCTCTAGTAGTGGAATGACTCCAGGAATTGTTACGTTTTGTTGTGTCATATTGTTTACTAATTCTTCAGCTAAGTTTACCCTTTCTTCTGCAAGGTTTATTGCTCTCTCAGCAATATTTTGGGTTATGTTCTCAATAACTTCTTCTGTTACATTTTTCACTCTCTCGCGGATTTTTTCTTTAATTTTTTCCATTATTTTCTCGTGTTGTCTGTTCTTTATTATCTCAACACCGTTGAATTTGTTAATTATTGTTATGCTGACATTTGAGTCCTTTATGAATATTGGAATCATGAACTTCTTTCCTCTAAGGTGGATTATCCCTGCTAAGTCCCATCCATGCACTATTGCCACTCTTACCTTCTTTTCAAACCCTGGGAACATTTGTGAAATCTTGTTTACTGCATCAACTGCAGTTTCGACTCTAGTGTTGCCCCAGGCTCTTATGTATGTTATTCCCAAAGCTTCAAGGTCTTCCTCGTAAGCCTTCACTACAGCTCTTGGACCTCCTATTATTATTACTAGATCTGGATCTAGTGATGTTATCTCTGCTGTAACGTTCTCCTCATAGACCCCCCACTTGGTAACAACTACAGATGCATTAAGTACCTCGGCTATCTTTTCGGCTAATGTTACATCTGCCTCGTTGTCACTTACAAGTATTACTACTGAACTGTATTCTGCAGTTGTTGATGTAGCTGCTGTAACTCCTGGCACTACACCCATACTTAAAACCAACATTGCTACTACCAACAGACTTAGCACACCTCTCATGGCCATCACCATTTTAATGTAAGGCCAAGAACTAAAAAAGGAATTTCGTGTTTCTAAAAAGTTTCAAAGTGTTTCTTGGCATTCCATTTTTTCTTCTGCCGTTTCATAACACTCTAATTAACTTTTCCATCCATGGAGATACTCTGATTTTTATGAAACCCTTGAATTTTTTGTCAACATCTTTGTCTCCAGTGTATACCCTAACGAAACCTTCGCTTATTTTTGAAGGTGTTGCCACAACTATGATGTTTTCCTTCGGGATCTTCTTCAATACGTTAGGGGAGAACTGCTGATTACCCCTTCCAAATAAAAAGTTTAGACCACCTACAACTGTTACAACAACTTTGGGATTTCTGTCTATAAACTTTAGCAAATCTTTCTCACTTGCATCCTTAACTAATAACTTGGCCTTTCCATCTTTAACTTCAACGATATCAACACCCAGTAATGTCCCATCAATTCCTAACTTATCTTTTATCCTCATTATAGTGGAACCTGCACCAAGGAAGTATATTCCATCTTCTGAGAGTATATCCTCTGCTACAGCCTCTGCTAATGCTTCTAACTCCTCTTTTTCGTCAACTTTTGTTGCTTCTTTGCTTCCTTGTACGAGTGTTTCTACGACTGGAACTACGGCATATCCATAGAGCTTCACTTTCAGTTCGTCCCTTCTATATGCTTCTTCATCAAGATCAAGTACTTCTCTCTCCTCCAATTTTGCACTATTCTTTAGGAACTCAACTAATACCTTCGCAGCATCCTCAGGAGATGTTGCAAACACACTTGAATACATCTTTACTCCACTCGGTATTCCTAAAATCGGAATCGATTTTCCTACTACTTCAACAATATCTCTAGCGGTTCCATCTCCCCCAGCAAAAACAATAATTTTGACCTTACTAATCATCTGTTTCGCTAGATATTTTGTATCTTCTCTCGTAGTATCCGGAATTTTGACTCCTTCTATTTCCCTCCATGAGATCTCTCTGTGCTTAATTACTTCATATGGAAAATTAAATTCTTTTAGGAAATCTTCTCCCAGGGGGCCTGGGCCAGTTAGAAATTTCACTTTTATATCATAGTTGGCAAGCTCTTGAAGGAATAACCTAACAAGATTAGGAGTGACGGGTGTAGCACCTCTTTTGATTGCTTCCTCAACAACTCCATCAGTTCCTTTTAAAGCAACTCTACCCCCCATTCCTGCAATGGGATTGACTATTAGCCCTATCATTATTCTCACCTCATGTATTTTCTTGCAAATACTGTAAGGAACACTGCCCACATGAACATGCCAAATATTGCCTCAGCAGATGCAATTGCCTTTCCAACTCCTGTGGGATGAATATCCCCATAGCCAAGTGTTGTTGCAGTAACTATGCTAAAGTATACATAATCAAGAGGGGAATTCAAAGGTTCTATGCTCTGTGTTACCGCATAAAGTATGGGAAAGCCAAAGATAACTAGCCCTAACCACAAAAATACGGGTCTTTTCCAGTCTGTTCCATATTTACAAGTTAAGTCCGCAAACATCCATTCGAAGAAAACTTCCGTGAGTCTGAAAATCTTCTTCACTGTTTTTGGACCTCTCTTATAGTGGGAGAGGACTCTGTTTCTCCTTGCAAGCATCTCTAGGTAATAGTACTCATCCGCCTTCTCCTTATCTCCGCTGGCTTCCCAGGTAGTTCTTGCTATTCTGTAGAAGACCTCTGCTAGATAGGGATTGTTAAATTCCGAGTTTTCAATTACTATAAATCCTAAAACCTGGAGTTCGGCTAATAAATTAGGGAGATAACTTAGATTCCAATTCTCATCGCTGTAAAACTTTGAGTTCCTCATGATTAAGTTGTTTAAAACTGTTGTATGGACGAATTCTGGATATTTAACTCTACTGTTGACTATTGATACATGGCCAGGAACTGTAGAGTTTTCTATAAGTAGTTGTCCAGAGAACCTGTTAATATACACTCTAATTTGTCTTTTGAACCTGGGATTTTCATCAAACCCTATGTTTCTTATGTTCAAGATACTAGCTCTCACATATTCCTTCTTTTTTGTATCAAACTTAACTCCTAGCTCTTTTTCAATAATTTCTAGTAGAGGGTATCTTGAGTTAATGGCTATTCTCCTCACCCCTTTTATGTTTGAAATTTCTATCCTTCCTGCGATTCTCCCAGCTTCTCCAAAGGTTTCTTCTGCTGTTACCTCCTTTCTTTCATATCTCGTTGAGTTTATGAGGATGTATTTAATTTCAGAATTCCTAATCAGTATTGCTGACGTAAATTCTGCTGAGCAGATACTCACTCCATACCCGTCAACCTTGTTTATGTATAGGGAGCTAATCTTGGAATTTGCCAAAATTATCGAGTCTACTTTGGAGTTTATTATTGTTAAGCTTGAAAGCTGTGAATTCCCAATTATAAGCCGTTTTATTTCTGAATTTTTGAAAATTATGGGGTTTTCAATCTTCTTGCTTAAGATTACAACATCGTATAGTTTTACCCCTTCAAACGTTTTAACTCCCCTTTCAAGGGTTCTCTCAAAGGCTCTCTTTTTTATCTCTCTAATTTTATCTCCATAGAGAAGCTCTCCCTCTTCGAAAGGTATGTGGAGAGAGCAATATTTTGAACCTTTTAGAGGTTTTCTTTTGCATTTTTGCCCATTTGGATAAGTATATTCACACACTCTCCCATCCTCCCATTGTAAAGGAGGTAATTCGTTTTAACTTCATTAGCAAGGTTTTTAATCTTAACCTTGAAGTTAGAGCATAAGGGATGATGAAGGAGATTTCGGCAGAGGTGTGAAGAGACTCGCATGGGCTGACCACCACCTTTAAAAATTTTTGCTCTCCTTTACTTTCGAGTTAAAATGAAGTGTTCAAAGTGTGGAAGAGAGGCCATATATTTTGCCCGATACGAGGGTAGATACTACTGCCACAAGCACTTCAATGAGCTAGTGGAGGGAAAGGTAAAGAGAACTATAAGAAAGTACAGGATGATAAAAAGAGGGGAAAAAGTTGGAGTTGCGGTGAGCGGAGGAAAGGACAGCGTAGTTCTTATGCACATTTTGGCAAAGCTAAGGAAAAAGTTTCCCTTTGAGCTGGTTGCAATAACAATTGATGAGGGGATTAAAGGGTATAGAGATAAAAGTGTTGAAGTTGCTCGAAAAAATGCAGAACTTTTAGGAGTGGAGCATCACATTTACAGGTTTAAGGATTTTATTGGCTTCACATTAGATGAAACTGTGGAAATTATGGGGCCTAGAGAAGAGAGAGTGGGCGCCTGTTCTTATTGTGGAGTATGGAGACGATGGTTGCTCAACAAGGCAGCTGAGGAATTGGGAGTTGATAAGCTTGCCTTAGGACTTAACTTGGACGATGAAGTTCAAGTATTTTTAATGAATTTGATGAGGGGAGATGTGGCAAGATTAGGAAGAACTGGTCCTTACTATGAGGTAATTCATGAAGGGTTAGTTCCTAGAATAAAACCTCTCAGGGAGGTTCCCGAGAAAGAAATCGTTCTCTATGCAGTTTTAAACAACATTGAAGTGGATTTAAGTGAGTGTCCTTATGCAACTGAAGCATTTAGGGCTGAAATTAGAGATTGGCTCAATGAAATGGAGGAGAAGCATCCTGGGACTAAATATCAGCTGTTGAGGAGCTACGACAAAATATTCCCCCTCTTAGCAAAAACATATGCCAAGGAAGTAAAACTAAATCGCTGTAAGATTTGTGGCCAGCCCACAAGTGGAGAAATATGTAAAGCTTGCCAGTTCAGGCTTCAAGTAAAAGAGAAATCAGAGAACCTAAAATTCAGCCTTACCAAATGACTTCTTCTTTTTCTTCCTTTACTTGAGATATTTTTGGAAGTGAAGCTATTAAGACAATAACTGTTATTACGGCTAGAACTATTTCCGTCAGAAGAAGAATCCTTGGGATCATGTAAATTTTGTTTGTTTTAATGTATACTGCGGACATTAATTGGTAATAGGCGGCCATTGAATCAATTAGGGCATGCAATCCAATGACTTCAATTAAGACTTTTCTTGTGCCCTGGGTTAACATAATTGCTGTTCCTACGTGGAAAAGAACGACAAGATATCTTTCCGCTAGGGAAAGGAGATTTGTCGCAAAAGGTTGGGAAGGTGTCCCTCCTTTAGCGGAGAGAGTAACAAGGGCAGTTATGAAGATTACCTCGCTTATCGCAAATCCGAGACCTACGGAAAATGCATAACCAGCACTCTTCCCTCTAACAAATATGTATTTAAAAAGTTCTTGAAAGATTCCCGCTATAAGGCCCATCCATATGCTTATGGCGATTATCTCCGAAGTTCCCAGACTTGTTATATCTGGCCTTATACCCACCCACAAAAGGGGAAGTTGCTGAACTATGTTCTGGAGAGTTATAGATAATGGAAAGATAATTGCTCCTAAGATGAACTCTCCTGCTTTGACTTTTCTTCCTCCCAGGAGATATAAGGTTAGCCAGGCTAATGCTCCCCCGAGGAGAAGAAAAGGTGCTGGATTCATTATTTCTCCCTCTCAACTACAACTGCTGTGCCATATGCATAAACTTCAGCCATTCCTCCGCCAACATTTGAAGTTGCGAATCTAAAGTTAACTACTGCATTTGCTCCCAACTTTTTTGCGTGCTCAATCATTCTTCTTAGAGCTTCCTCTCTAGCTTCTGCCATCATTTGTGTGTACTCTTTTACTTCCCCTCCCTTTATGTTTCTGAGGAGTGCCAATATGTCCCTTCCCAAGTGAGTGGCCATAACAATTCCGCCCCTAGCTATTCCTTTCACTTCGATGATCTTGTATCCTGGGATTGTGGGGGTTGTTACAACAATAATCTCATCCATTATGTTCACCATACAATATAGAGCAATCGTTTTATAAAACGCTTATGTATTCTCTCCTATATGATAATTAAGACAGCTGTTCCTCCTCAAGAACTCTTGGAAATTGCCAAGAAAAGAAACATAAATGTTGGAATAAATGTGATTAACGTAGAGAGGAGAAAAATTTTAGTTCTATATGTTGTGGAAATTGAAGGGGAAGTTGAGAAGTTCTTAGAAGAGTTAAGCAAAGCTAGGGCGGGGGGATAGGTAATTGATCAAAGTGGAGGACATAGTGGAAGCCCTTAAGCTCGCAGTTACAAACCTTCCTGAGGATGTAGCTTTGGCACTAAAGAATGCCTATGAAAGGGAAGACTACGAAATAGCAAAATATAACCTAGAAATAATGCTTAGAGCTGTAAAAACATCGAAAAAAGAAAAGGTTCCTCTCTGTCAAGATACTGGAACTCCGATCTTCTTTGTTGAAACAGATGGAACTTGGAACGTTAAGGAGATCTATGAAACTATAGCTGAAGCTGTAAAAAGGGCGACAGATGAAATACCTCTAAGACCAAATGCAATTTGTCTCCTTTCGGGAAAAGTTGTGGGAAATGTGCCAGAAATTCATATTGAACCTGGGAAAAGAAACAGAATTAGCATACTCATTAAAGGAGGTGGAAGTGAAAATTGCTCTGCACTATTTCCTTTAACCCCCGGGGACTGGTTTGAAGGAGTAAAGAAGAAAATTATTGATCACATTAGATCGTGTGGCGGAAAGCCTTGCCCTCCTATAATTGTTGGCATTGGAATTGCAAGTCCTGCTGAAAGAGCTATAACTTTGGCCAAGAAATCGCTCTTCAGAAAAATTGGCGAGAGGCATGAAAAGTTAGGATGGCTGGAAGAGGAAATTCTGGAGGAGATAAACTTCTTGGATATAGGTCCCATGGGATTGGGAGGGAAGACAACGGCATTAGATGTGAAAATTGAAGTGGGAGAAAGACACCCTGCGAGTTTTATAGTTGGGATTGCCATCCAATGTTGGGCACATAGAAGGGCATTTATTGAAGAGAAAGAAGATGGGGAGGTCGTGATATGGCAGTAAGGCTAAAAACTCCCTTAACCTGGGAAGATATTAGGGATTTGGAAATTGGAGATAGAGTTCTTCTTTCTGGAATCGTTTACACTGCTAGGGATCTAGCTCATAGGAGATTTCTTGAAGAAGGCTTCCCTTTCAACCCTGAAGGTGCCGTGATATATCATTGCGGCCCTTTAATTAAAAATGGCATTGTAGTTTCGGCAGGCCCAACCACAAGTGCTAGGATGGAAAAGTACCTAGATTTCCTATTCAATCGCGGAGTTAGAGGGGTGATAGGGAAAGGGGGCATGAATCATGAGAAATTTAAAGGTAGGGCAGTGTACTTTTCTTACCCAGGAGGAGCTGGTAGCTTAGCTAGGGAATTTATAGTTAAGGTGAGAGACGTCTATTGGGAAGATTTGGGAATGACTGATGCAGTTTGGGAATTAGAAGTGAGAGACATGCCTCTACTAGTCTCTATAGATTCAAAGGGAAGATCCCTATACAGAAAAAATTAAAGGGAGAAAAATCATTTGTGGGCATATATTGCGATAACTTTGTCGTTTTCTATTTTGTCAATCCTTACAAATCCAAATCTTTCAAACTGCACTATTTCTCCTTCTTTTACGTTGGCATTCTTTTCCAGTAGGCCCTTTCTGATTATTAGCTCTTCTCCTTCTGGAATTATTACCTCACACTCTTTACCCTCTGGAACCCAGTGAATCATTCTCCACTTGTTTTTCCTCGCGACTTCATATTCATGGCTGTGGAATCTCGCCTTTATTGTATCCCCTACCTCTAAAATTTCGACGTTAAATAAGTCCTTTAGTCTAATAAATCCTCCTGGCTTTAACAAGCTTAGATCGTCTTTTGAGACATAAATTGGCTTTCCCGGTTCGAATTTTAGCACTCTGTATCCCCTTTCTGGATGATCTGGGTGAAGAGGTATCTTTGCCTCAAACTCTTCGGCCTCCTCTATATACATGGGAATCGGGTCTGCAACAAAGAAGTATCTATTTGCTATTGGATCAACGAGTTTTCTATTTATTGCAGCTAGGTTATCCCAGCTTACGGTTGCGTCGCTCTTTTTAAGTCCAACCTCCAGGATTAGCTCTCTTATTGCTTCCGGCAAGATTCCTCTCCTTCTTAAGGCCCTTATGGTTCCCAACCTGGGATCATCCCATCCTAGATATTTCCCTTCCTCTATCCCCTTTCTAGTCTTTGACTTGCTGAGAATTACTCCTTCAATTGACAGTCTTCCGTGATGAACTGTTACTGGATATTCCCATCCAAAATACTCGTAGATATACCTTTGCCTCGTCTCATTTTCTGAGTGTTCTTGCCCTCTGAAGATGTGAGTAACTCCTAATTCGTGGTCATCTATTGCCGAAGCAAAGTTGTAGAGAGGCCATACCCTATACTTATTTCCAGTCCTTGGGTGATTTGGCTCATCAACAATTCTAAGAGCGGGCCAATCTCTAACCGCTGGATTTGGGTGGTTTAAATCAGTTTTAATTCTAACTACGGCCTCTCCCTCTCTATATTCTCCATTTAGCATTTTTTTCCATCTTTCCAGTTGCACCTCTACGGGTTCATCTCTATGGGGGCAAGCAATTCCTTGATCCCTTAACTTCCTAAACTCATCTGGTGGGCAAGTACATACATATGCCTTTCCCATTTTTATGAGCTCTTCTGCGTATTTGTAATAAATTTCAAGCCTATCACTTGCATAAACAATTTCGTCTGGTTTTATCCCTAACCATTCTAAGTCTTCTATTATCATGTCGTAGAATATTAGCTCTGGCCTCTTTACCTTTGGATCCGTGTCATCGAACCTTAGAATAAACTTTCCATCGTACATTTTGGCATACTCATAGCTTAATATTGCTGCTCTAGCATTCCCCAGGTGAAAAGCACCGTCTGGATTTGGAGCAAATCTTGTTACAACCTTACCCTTTTCTGCTTTAGGTAGTGGGGGGAGTTGCTTTTTCTCCTCTTTTTCTTTTTTAGTGCCTTCCATGAAGTACTCTGGATAAATTTCTTCAAGTTTCTTTTTCTGCTCTTCCAGTGAGAGGGTATTAACTTCCTCTACAATTTTATTAACTATTGGAACAATTTCTCTGGCCTTCTTTCTGAGCTCGGGGTTTTCTCCGAGTATTTTCCCTATGACTGCCTTTGGATTAGCTTTACCGTCGTGCTCTATTGCATTTATTAGAGCGTACTTGAGTGCAAGCTTTTCTACTTCCATCTTTCTCCCCTGGAAAAATGACATTCAAAAAAGATATAAACGTTACCTAATCCTCCTGTAGGTTTTTCTTTGGGTTCTGCATATGAGGTAATTAACTCGTTTAACAATTTGTCAAAAAATTTTCGGAAAAATTTATAGTATAATCGAAAAAATATCCGAAGTTGATGGTTAGTAGGCTGGAGATATTTAACACCCTTGAGGGAATAGTTGTAAAGAAAGAAATCAAGTACAACTCAAAAATAGGAGAGGGTGTATACAGCTTTATCACAGAAAAAATGAAAAGGGAGGTTAATCCTCCAAAAAGAATTGATGTTGTTGGATTTGCATATGGGACGCCTTCTTTATACCTAGGAACACTCAAAGACCTAGACACAGAAGAGAAGTTTTCAGCACTTATAAAGTTCGACAAAAATTCAGAGCTTAAGAGGGAGTTTATAAGTGTGGCTGCAAAGAGGATGGAAAAGAGCAGCGCTTATTTTGTTTTCCATAAGACTTTATCAAACATACTCCATTCCCCTCAGCTGGAGCCAGGTCACAGAGTTGGATTTTGGGGAATTAGAATAGAATGAGAGATCAGCGATAGCTGATGTCCTCATCCATCGGATCCGAAACCGGTCATCATCTCTGCGCTTTTGGTGGGCCCGCGGGGATTTGAACCCCGGACCTCCGCCTTGTGAGGGCGGCGTCATAACCAGTCTAGACCACGGGCCCTTTCCCACTTACGATGATTCCTAATGGGTTTTTAAGGATTTCGAAGACTTCTTTGCTTTCTTTCCAAACCTTTCCGAAACTCATTTATACAAATTTTTGTTAACTTAAGATGGGGTGGCGGAGAATGAATCAACTTGAAGCGGTGAGAGAAAAGCTTAGGGTAATCAGGATGTTAAGGGTTTTAAAGAAAACATACACATATGAAGATTTATCGGAGATTACTGGTCTCCCAGTAACAGTTCTCAATAGATATGTGAAAGGGAAAGTTCTTCCTAGTGTTGAGAGAGCACGAGAGTTGTTTGAAAAGCTATCCCCCTATTTAAACTTGGAGGAAGAAGTGAAAAAGAGACTGAGATTTGATTCGCATGGATTCTTTGATTCTATGAGCGTATTAAGTGATACAAACTTATTGGCTCTAATTTCTGAGGATGTTGCTTTGAAGTACATGAAGGTGGGAGTTGAAAAAATATTAACCGCGGCAACCGATGGCATTCCTTTAGCAGTTCAGATTGCGAATGAATTAGGAGTTGATGTTGTTTATGCAAAGAAGAAGAAAGAGGTTGGAGTTGAAAGATTCTACGAAGTTAACTATATTCCAAGCGCTTCAGGAAGTATCACAACCCTTTATCTTCCCACCTGGGCACTCAAAAAGGGGGAGAGAGTTTTAATAGTTGATGATGTTGTCAGAAGTGGAGAAACTCAAAGAGCTCTAGTAGAGCTTTGCAGGCAGGCAGGAGCAATTCCAGTTGGAATGTTCTTCTTAATAAGTGTTGGTGATATTGTAGAAAGGCTCAAAGAAGAATACAACATTCCAGTAGAGGCACTGGTTAACCTCTAAGGTTCTAGTCTGAAGTCTTCTTTCACTATTTCTAATGCAACATGTGTATTTGTTTTTTCAACTCCATCAACGCTTAGCACGCTCTTTACGAACCTGTTCATATCTTCTCTTGATCTAAACTTTGCAATAACAATTATGTCATATTCTCCTGTCACATCATACACACATGTTACATGCTTATCTCTTGCAATTATTCTCTCTATTTCTCTAATTTTCTTTCCCTGGGCTTTAATTCCAATAATTGCGGTTAACTCGTACCCTAACTTCTCATAGTTCAACTTTACTGTAAATCCTTGAATTACTCCCATATCTTCAAGTTTTTTGATTCTGTTGTATATTGTACCAACTGCAACATTGAGTTTTTTTGCTATTTCTCTATACGACAGTCTCGAGTCTTCTATTAAAAGAGATAAAATCTTCCTGTCGAGATCGTCGATTTCCATTAATTTCACCCTTTAATTCTTCAATAATTGGAATAAAATACTTTTTGATTATCTCCACAATACCTTCTCCATCTGGAGAATTTATTCCAGGGCATCGGGGATCTTCCTTTACATAAATCTCTAGTTTTTTCTCATGTTTAACTAATACAAAAGGATATATTCTGCAAGCAACGGGTCTATGCTCATATATCCTACACTTCTTCGTTTCTGGATCTAGAAATACACAGGCATCATCAAAAGGTCTTTTTTTCATTCCATATCCCAGGAACTTTGGCCCTCTGTAAAACATCTTTGTATAGTCAACAAAATATTCTTCTTCATATCCGAGGGATAAGATTTTCTGGATATATTCTTCCCTGAGAGGGATCTCATTATATATGCAACACTTTCCGCAATCTTCTATGCACTTAAATCTAAACTTGTCGTCAATAATTTCAATCTTATCGCTTTCTAAATCATAAATGGCTATAAATTTCTTCTCCACCCTCTTCACCTATTGGTAAGAGCTTGTAATAAGGGTTTCACTTACCTCAACACCTGTGATTTTTCTTAAAACCTCATCGTGGAATCTATCGAGGTCTTTTAGGTCTTTTACTTCAACTCTAGCTACTATGTCATAATCACCGTAAACTCTGTATATCTCCTTCACTTCTGGCCTAGCCTTTAGTGCCTCATATACCTCTTTTTCCTTTCCAGGATATGTTATTACTAGAATGAATGCTTCCATTACATACCAAACCTCCTGGCAAGTCTGCTCAATTGTCTCTTGTTCATGCTCTTAAATAACTTTTTCATCTGCCTATATTGATCTAAAAGTTCTTTTACATCCTTTGTAGATGTTCCTGATCCTCTTGCAATTCTCTTGATCCTGGAATAGTTTATTATCTCGGGATTTAGCAGTTCTTCCTCTGTCATTGAATCCATTATTACTTTGAATTTCTTTAGCCTCTCTTCTCCGATTGAGATCACGTCATCGGGAAGGGAATATCCCAGCCCGGGAATCATTCTCAGTATTTGTTTTAGGGGCCCCATTTTTCTCATCGCTTCAAGCTGAGCATACATGTCCTTAAGTGTAAATTTACCCCTTAAGAATCTTTCAATGTCTTCCTCTTTTATTTCAACTTCTTTCTCTAACTCCTTAAATTTTTCCAGCAATCCTTGAATATCTCCAAGTCCCAAGAGTCTTGAAACAAATCTCGGTGGGTCAAAGGGCTCGATATCATCTATCTTTTCTCCCGTACCTATGAATTTTATTGGAGCCCCTGTTGCGGCAACTGCAGAAAGGGCTCCTCCTCCCTTGGCAGATCCATCGAGCTTTGTGACTATTATGGAGCCAATCGGTGTTGCTTCTTTAAAGGCTAAGGCCTGGTTGTATGCTTGTTGTCCTATTGTTCCATCAATTACAAGTATAACCTCATGAGGATGTATTACGTTGCTTATTTGCTTCATCTCTTCAATTAACGCCTTGTCTTCTTTGTGCCTTCCCGCGGTATCCACTATTATTATGTCTACTCCTTTAGATTTGAAGTAATCAACTCCTTCTTTTGCTAACTTTATGGCATCTTTTTCTTGAGGATTTCCAAACACTTCTATGTGGTAACGATCTAGAAGTTGCCTAAGCTGGTGATAAGCCCCAGGTCTCCAGGTATCTGAACATACAACTCCGACCTTATATCCTCTTTTTTGGAAGTATCTCGCAAGTTTTGCAACCGTTGTAGTTTTTCCACTTCCCTGAATTCCAACCATTAACAAAATTGTTGGTTTCTCCTTGATTTCTATTGGCTTTGCTTCTGTTCCGAGGAATTTTGTTAACTCTTCATAGACTATTTTTATAATGTGTTCTTTCTTAGATATTCCTGCAGGAGGCTTCTCTTCCAGTGCTCTTCTCTGTATTTCTCTTGTAAGTTGAAGAACTAGTCTAACGTTTACGTCAGCTTGAATTAGAGCTCTCTGGATATCCCTAACTAACTCTTTGATTAAAGCTTCATCCACACTGCTGGCTCTGGCTATCTTCTTTAGAGTGTTGGCAAGTGCTTTCCCTAGGTTATCTAGAACCATAGTTTTTCCCCCAGATTTCTTTTATCGAACTTATTATTTCCCTATGGACCTCTTCTACACTTTTAGTTGCGTCAATTATCTTAATTTCATCAAACATCTTGGCAAGTTTTATATAATTCTCTCTTACTTTCTCTTGCAACTTAAATAACTTGTCGAATTCCGTCTGTGAACTTCTTTTTTTGATCCTTTTTATGCCTTCCCTTGGAGGTATGTCAAGGAGAATTGCTATATCTGGATGCGGGGCAAATTTGTTTATCTCTATTAACCACTCCAGGTTTAATCCCCTCGCCCATTGGTATGCTAGAGAGGAATAAAAGTATCTATCTGAAATTACTACTTTCCCCTCTCTAAGGGCTGGTTCTATTATCTTTTTCACATGTTCGGCCCTGTCTGCTGCAAAGAGCAAAGCTTCAGCCTCTAGGCTTATTCTACCCCCATCTATTATGCTTCCTTCTAACACTAGCTTTCTAATGATCTTTCCAAACTCTGTGTCGGTAGGTTCTTTTGTGAGTACGACTTTGAATCCATTGTCCTCAAACCATCTTGCTAGTAGTCTTGCCTGTGTTGTTTTGCCAGAGCCATCTATCCCTTCGAGGACTATGAAGAGCCCTCTCTTCATTATTTTCACCAAGCATTAAAATTTAGCCAAGTGATCAAGTAGCTTCCATAAGCTATCGAACTCCTTCACTTCATTGTCTTTATAGACTTCAGCTATTCCATCAGGTCTAAATCTTAGACCAAAGTCGTACTCGCCTTTGGATAACTTCTGAAGAAATACTTCCTTTGGTTTTGGTGGAAGATAACTGGTCATCATATCGTTGATAAGCTCGACTTCAAATCCAAACCTTTCGTTAAGTCGTGGGAAGAGAAGGGCTGCTGGAGTGTTCATGCAATCTACAAGAGCTTTTCCACCTATGGTGAAATTATAGTGCCTAAACAATTCATATAGGAGGTCATCCAAAGCATTTGGATAGTACACAGTGGCCCCAATGTCATTTGGAGGTGCCTCTACAAAGGCCCTACTTTCGGCAATTGCCTTTACTTCTTCGACTTCAAGCCCACTTATTTCAACCCTAACTCCGCCGTAGTAGTAGACGTATACAAATGGGTATCCCTTTTTCTTTGCAAAGTCCCTTAGAGCTATCATTGGAATTAGCCTAACGTCCATTACTGTTGACCCCGTACTCACTATTCCTACAACTAAAGCCCTCTTTCCATATCTTGATATGGCCCTTCCATCTCTCCCCACTACAATTGTCCCCTGGGTAGCAGTTCCTATAGCTCTTCCCAGGAGGGCAAGTTCTTCTGGATTGAACTTTTCTGAGTAATATAACTCCATTTCCATCACCTCAGTCGGGTAGTATTATACTTTCTTTACCAATTCTCGAATCTGCCCAAATCTTAACATTTGCACCAACTTTACTAAAGTCTTCAATTATTGAGTTATCTCCAATAACACTTCCTGGCTCAATAACAACTCCCTTACCTATGTAGACGTTTTCTCCAATTATTGCCTCTCTAATTTCTGCTCCTTCTTCTATGGTAACGTTGGAGAATATAACTGACCTTTCTATTGTTACATCTTTGCTGATTTCAACATTGTTCCCCAAGACTGCAAAGCCGATGATTCTTGGTCTTCTTAGTATGCACCTACTTCCCGTGAATAGACTTCCCCCTTTTTCAATGTTTCCTTTTAGTGATCCAACATTTATTTGAGGTAGCCTTAGTTTACCCAAAAATACATCTTCAGTAGCTTGGAGATATGTGGAGGGTCTTCCTATATCATTCCAGTACTCATCAAAAGGATATCCGTAGATAGGAATGTTTTCATTTAGCATTTTTGGAAAGAGATCCAAGGAAAAATCGAAGTTTTTACCCTTCGGGATTAAATCAAAAATTTCTGGTTCAAATACATATATTCCTGCATTTACCAAATTGCTTGGAGCCTCTTCCCTTTTTGGTTTCTCTTTGAAGTATGATATTCTCCCTTCCTTATCTAATACCGCTACTCCATACGCACTGGGATCTTCCACTTTTGTTAGGGCTATTGTCGCGGGGCCTCCCTTCTTTTTGTGGTATTCAACTAAACTCCTAAAGTCCAAATTTGTTAGAATATCTCCCGAAACTACTAAGAAGGTGTCTTGGATAAGTTTTTCAGCTTTTTTTAGAGCTCCCGCAGTTCCAAGTTTTAGATTTTCCCCATTTGAGTACTTTATTTCTACTCCAAATTCTTCTCCATTTCCAAAGTATTCAAAAATTCTCTCTTTCAGATACCCTACTAGGACAATGATTTCATCTACTCCAAATTTAACCAAGCTTTCTACAATGTATTCCATTATTGGCCTGTTGAAAAATGGTATCATTGGTTTTGGTCGATATACTGTCAGTGGCAATAGGCGGGTTCCTTTACCTCCTGCTAGAACTACTGCCTGCATTTTACCTCCCTCTCCACTTTTTTAGTTAGTTAAAGAGAAGTTTTATATGTTGTGGTTTAGTAAAATGATAATGGGGGGAAAGAATGAAGATTAAGAAGTGGGAGATATACCTAATAACCCTCGTTGCTGGATATGCGACAGGAATTGGAACACTAGGCCTTTTCCCACAGATGTGGCTAAAATATGGCATGTCTGGTCTTATATTGCACTTAGTATTCTTGGCCATGTTCACATATCTTGCCATTATGGAAACTAAGAAGATTGGAGAGTCAGATTATTTTTTTGCAGAATTCTACGAGAAAGTCGTTAGGAAACCAGGAATAATTTTGCTAATTTTCTCAGTAATTGTGTTGTTCCTGTCATATTACACAGCAAACGTGGGGCTATCGGTACTTGCTCCTTATCTGGGAACTGAAACACTTGGAAGATTGATATCAAAGATTGTAGTTCTGGCAATAATAGTTGTTATCTTAGCTAGAGCAAGGGAAAAGACCTTCACGATCATGGCCATAGGCTCGATGGCATTTATATTCTTGACTCTCTTACTTGCAGTTTCCTCTTATCAAATTTCTAGAATTGCAGAGATTACTAGCTTAGGCAAGTAGATGATTACAAGCTTCAAGCCAATAACGTTTGACATGATAAGGGTAGCTGCAGATAGGGCAATATATGCAGTTGGGTTAGGGTTTGGGTTCTATATTATGCTTGGAAGCTTTATTGGTAAGAGATTTTCACCTGAAAAAATTATAAGTATTGGAATTCTCATTCAGCTAATTCTTGGGATCATTGGAACATTTGCCATCATAAACTTCTTGGGAGCGTCTGAGAGTGGAGAAATGATACTAAAGGAATATGCTCAGGGAGAAGAAGAGGAAGCACTTGCAATCTTAGGTTATTTACCCACTATAATCTCAAGCACCCTAATTTTGGCATTGATAGGTATCGCTGTATTCCTGGCAGGGTTGACTAGTATCTTGCCAACTTCAGAGGTTGCCCTTCAGATAATTCAACATTTAACACGTAAACCTAGAACAAAAGCTGCTCTCTGGTTGTTTATGATAGTTCTTCTAGTAGGTTTGACTAATTCTGCTCCAGAAATATCTGACATGTTTCTTAAGTGTGTATCAGCGATGGTGTTCATTGTAGCAATTTTTGAACTGCTACCAATCATTACAACAGAGAAAAAGCTCTCAATAGCAAAAGTAGTGGCAGGGATATCTGCCTTAATATTCCTCATAGGATTTGGCCTCCAAATCAAGCACATAATTGAAATTAGATATTACATTTCGCTGGCTCTAGTGGTGATATTATTTATTGAAGCTCTGTTGTGGGAAAAGATAGCTCCACAAAGTGAAGAAGAAATCTAAAGCCCTCTTCTACTTTTACTTTTTATTTCTTTTTCAAAAAATAGAAGTCAAGAGAAAAAGAGCTCATTCTGCGAAAGTTATGATCTTAAGGGTTATGGGTCTTCTAACTACATTAGCTTTTCTTGCACCAATCAAGTATTTTGCTCCTTTCTCGCTCACTATATCAATTAACCTTTGGGTTATGACTCCGTTAAACACAACAGCATATATACTTTCTGAGCTTTCTATTGCACTTAACATGTCTCTTATTGGCACTTCTTTTATTATGTTCTTATTTTCATCTATTAGGAGAGCTATTGAGTCGTTCTTTACCTTCTCGATGAATTCCTCAAATTCTTTGTAGTCTGGCTTTAGTACTTTTAGGGGCTTTACAATTTTTTCATTTGGTTGAACTTGCGGTTGGGGTTTTAAACTTTCCTTTTCTTCTGTATATTCTTGTTTTCTAGCTCTCTCGTCCTCTTCTTCCTTTTCTCTTTCCTTAACTATTTCATAAAAGCTCTTTCCTTTGTTGAACAATTCGTTAATAACTTGTTCCGCTGGGACCTTACTTCTTAGCGCCTTTATAATTTCTTTTTTAGTTAGCTCTTCAACTTCTTTTCCTTCTGGAGCTCTGGCTACGTAGTCTATATCAGCAACTTGGAGGAGCTCTTTTAGAATTAGCTCTCCTCCTCTGTCTCCATCGGTAAACGCTGTTACTATTCTCTCCTTACTTAGTTTTATTATTGTTTCAGGAATTGATGTTCCTTCTACAGCAATTGCGTTCTTTATCCCGTGCCTTAAGAGATTAAGGACATCTGCTCTGCCCTCAACAACTATTATTGAGTCAGAAAATGGGACATGGGGTCCTGCGGGTAACTTCTCAGGACCATATTCGATAAGCTCCATTTCTCTTACTGCCTTTCTAACTTCCTCAACTAGCTCTTGTGTTTCTGGGATCTCCTCCTCCATGAGTGTTTCGAGTATTTCTTTTGCCCTTTCGATTATATACTTCCTTTTTGTGGCTCTAACATCCTCTATTTTTATCACTCTTATTTTTGCTTCGCAAGGACCTACTCTATCTATGGTTTCAAGGGCTGCTGCTATAATTGCAGTTTCTACTCTATCTAGGCTTGAGGGTACTAAAATTGTTCCATAAGTTTTGCCTGCCTTTGTGTGTACCTCAACTTTGATTCTTCCTATTCTTCCAGTTTTTTGAAGTTCTCTTAGATCTAAATCGTCCCCAAGAAGTCCTTCCGTCTGACCAAAAATTGCCCCCACTACATCTGGTCTTTCGACAACCCCATTAGCCTCAAATTCAGCATGAATAATATACTTTGTCGTTCCGAAATCATCTTTTGCTGCCATATTCCCACCTTCTTTAGCTTTTTCAAATCTTTGTTTTTCGGAAATCAACTGGTGGATCACAGTCTTCTTTCTTTTCATTAATCACCCTCCTTAGGGGCCCAGAAACGGAGCCTCAGGCTCTCCCACAAATCATAGAGATCTTCAATCCCCTTAGCGTCCTTTGAGGCAATAAATTGGAGTTCCCTTCTAGTTTCCATATCGACTTTTGTTAGACCTACTAAGAGGTCGTAGAGCCTTTTTGCGAGTTTCTCTCCAGTTTCGTCGAAATCTGTTAGGATCATTACTTCTTCATGTTCAGAGGCTAGTAACGCTACATCTGCAAGGGATGATCGGGAGAGCCTGAGGATCTCCGTTTGGACCCCCAATTTGCGTAGGGAATCTTCATCTCGCTTTCCCTCTACTATTATAACCCCCTTGAATTCTCGCAACCTTTCAATTATTTTTTCAAACTTTTCATAGTTTTCGGGATACATATAACTATCGGATATTTTGAGCGAAGTTTAGAGTTATAAATTTTTGGGCCTGGGCCTTTAACTATTTAGCAAATTTCTTTCACTTTTCCCACATAGCTAAACGGCTCTTCATAGAACTCTTCTATAAGTTTCTGGAGTTTCCTGGAGGTTTCTATCTGTATTCCCCATGCTCCTTCAATTTTTCCTTCCGCTGCCATTCTCCCCAAGAATTTTTTCATTTCTTCGCTAAGGGGAGATGGCTTGCATTTTGCCCAGGGGGTCCCAGGTAGGGGCATGAAGTAATGAGCCCTGACTTTTCCACCCTTTTTAATAATCCATTTCATTAGTTCAATACTTTTTCTTTGCATCTCTTCGGTTTCTCCTGGTAAACCTACTATAAAGTCTACTACAGGGGTTATCCCATACTCAAGGGAGAGTTCAACAGCATTAATCACGTGTTCCACTCTATGTACTCTGTGCATTGCTTTCAGCATTTTATCATCTCCGCTTTGAGCTCCTATTGCTAGCCTTTTTGTGTCTGTATACTTAACTAAAAGCTCTACAGTCTCCCTAGTAACGAATTCTGGTCTCACCTCACTTGGAAATGTTCCATAAAACAGTCTTCTTCCTTCTCTTCTAAGAGGTTGTAACGCCCGAAGAAGCGCTTCGACTTTTTCAATTTTTAATATTCCCCCAGGACTCCCATATGCGAATGCATTTGGGGTTATATATCTCATGTCTTTCATTCTCTTTGAGTACTTTACTATCTGGTCAATTGGCCTATGTCTCATTCTGAAACCTTTTGCGTAAGGAGTTTGACAATAGTAGCATCCAAAGGGGCATCCTCTACTTATCTCCATTGGCGAAATTAACTTTAATCCCTCTGGGTATGGGGGGAATTTCCAAAAGTCCTCAACCTTTGCAAATCCCGTGAATACAAATTCATCTCCAAGATAAAAAGCAAGTCCCCTCACTTCAGTGAGATCTTTTGTTATAGTGTAGTTTGTTTTTCTAAGCTTTGTAAGGAGGTCATAAAGAGCTTCTTCTCCTTCCCCTATAACGGCAATGTCAAATCCCAGGACTTTGAGGGTATGCTTGGGCATCGCTATTGCATGATATCCTCCTGCTACCAAAATTGCGTTGATATTCTTCCTAATTTTTTCAACTTCCTTTTTAACAGTATCAACTTCTTGGCTATAGAAGGAGTATAGAATCACTTTTGGCCTCTTCTCAATTATTTCATCTAAATTGTTAGAAACTAACACGTTGGACAAATCATAGCCTTGGCTCTCTAACGCTGCAAGAAGGTGAACAAAGGCGTTATGATTTCTTCTAGTAATTCTTACTGCAACTTCATAATCCATGGGAAAACATTAAAAGAAACCCTTTAAAAACACTAAAGGTCTTACAAGGGGGACAAAAGGAAAAGTAAAAACGGAGAAATCAGCTCTTAATTGCGAGCTTAATGTCTTCGACCTTAACGGTCTTTCTACCTGCGTGCTTTGCAAGATCTACTGCCTTTTTTGCGATCTCAATAGCTTTTTCCTCAAGGTGCTCTGCAAGTACCTTAGCTGCTTGCTCGCTAACTCTCTGAGCACCAGCCTTTCTTATAAGTCTGTCAACTGGGGCAATTGGTAATTCTCCCATCATCCACACCTCCTACAAGGTTCTTTCGTTTAAAATAGGGCTGTAAAAGTATATAAACTTTTCGCAAATTTTTGCCGCCTAATCCTCCTATGGGCTATTAGAAGGAGATCTAATTAATAATTATTTGATATTTTGGCACTTACATCTCTGATGTGCCTTATAGTGGGTCAGTTATAGGATAGAGGGTGAGTCCCGGGTAGGAGGTTCTTTTCATGTTTGGTGTAAAATAATGGTTATATTTTCCGCAAAAATTTTGATTCTAGGCGATATCCCTTTAGCATGAGCAGAGACAGTGCCGTTGCCATAATGTCGGCTAAACTTCCTGGGTTTCTTAAGTCTCTTTTTTCATACATAAACCTCTCAAATTCCTCTTCAGTTATCTTATTTTTAAGCAACTGGGTGGCCATTTCTTTAACTTTCTTAGCTTCTTGAATTCCAGCCTTCCTTATTATGAGAGTGTCTTCATATTTGGATAAGAGAACAACAAATGTTTTTCTTACCTTACCTTCAAGATCTTCTTTCTCTAAATTATTTTCAAGAAGCTTTAGCGTTTCATATGTTAGGTCATAGTTATTTAACCATTCACAAAACACTAATTCCCTTTCGCAGCTAATTTCTGCCAACTTATAGAGATTAATTCCATCTCTAACGAGATCCTCAAACGAAGTGTCGCTGTATACGTCATATTTAACCCCTCTTGGAATACCTTTTGGATTGGCAATTCTTATCGCTTTGTAGAGCTCTACTGTATCTAAGGGCGTTGATTTGGAAATCAATCTGGTAGCCATTTTACCGGCATCCTCTATAGAAGCTCCTGAAGACAGTGAAACTATTAAGGGAATACTCAACACTATTATCCCAAAGTTTGGATTTGCATCCTGATATTTCTTTGTCGCTGCTACAGCCATCCTTATAAGTTCACCAATTCCGACCTCGCTCTCGTTAATTTTTCCTTCTTTAAGCAGAATTCCTCTTTCAGTAGCCTCAAAATAAGGTCCGATTAGGGCAGTATTTCCAAATAAAAAATGATAGAATGTTAGGTCTTCAAAGTCCTTATATCTTGAAACGTTTCCAGGCTTTGGAATAGCTACTTCTAACAGACTTCCTAGGATGAATGCCCTTACTATTTCACTTTTCGTTTTCAACGGTTAGCTCACCCAGAATGTCTTCAATATCTACTTTAACAATCTTATTGCTATCTTCTGAAAGATCAGCAATCTTTCCGATAATTTTAGAATATGATATCTTGGCGGTAGAATTCTTTGGTATCGTGATTTTTACCTCTCCTATGACATCCTCAATCTGAACTTCTCTTGTTGCCTTGATCTCGGCTCTTCCAAGAATGTCCTCGCTCTCAAACACTTCTGTGTATGCTTGAATATTAACTTCCCCTAATACGTCTCCAACCTCTATTCTCTTAGTTGGTACTTCAACTATAAGTCTTCCCAGGATGTCTGATGTTTTTATGCTCGATAAGTTTCCCATGAGTATTATTTCTCCGTTTTTAAAGCTCTTTTCGCGACATTCTGAGCACGTTATAACCAGCGAGTCTTCAGAAACGGACACATTTATCGGAAGGTTGGAGAGAACCTTTATCTGTGGTTCGTTACTTGGCTTTATTTTTACCGTTCCAATTACGTCCTCTATGATAAGGGATGTTGCATTATACGCTCCTATTTCTTTTATAGGACCTGCATTATTAATAGTTTCACATGTGCAGTGGCAGTTGGGGAAGTCTAGAAAACTTATGGTGCTCCCTAAAGCTAGGAGGAATATTCCTGCTAAAATTAGTGCTCCTATTATTATCCCAATAACTGCACCAATAATAAAACCAAGTAATGATAGCCCCCTTCTCACTAGTATTCACCAATGAAAAAGGACTAACAAAAATATAAAAAATTTATGAATTATGAATACTTACAATGATCACTTAAGTAATTTAACAAATTCTCTCATCCAAGCGTAAAGGTCTCCTGGGTGTCTAGAACTAACCCAGTTTCCGTCAACAACAACCTCTCTGTCTATCCACTCTACTCCGGCATTAATCATGTCGTCTCTTATTCCTATGTAGCTTGTTCCCTTTCTTCCCTTTAGCACTCCAGCGGAAATCAATATCTGAGGACCATGACAGATAGTTGCCACTGGCTTTCCTTCGGTGAACATTTTTCTTGCTATCTCAACTGCTTTCTCGTTAAGCCTTACTCTCTCTGGGGCCCTTCCTCCTGGGAGAACTAAAGCGTCGAATTCGTCGGGGTTAACCTCGTCAAAGGTTAAGTCCACCTTGACTGAATATCCGTGCTTTCCTGTAATTACACCCTTCTCGAAGCTCGCTATGTAAACTTCGTGACCTTCTTCCTTGAGCCTGTGGTAGGGGTAGATTAGCTCTACATCTTCAAATTCGTTTGCACTCAAGAACAGTATCTTCATTCCTATCACCAAAGACTTTATTCGTGGCTTTTCTTTAAGGCATTTTGGGTTAACAATACTGTTTAATGAATTAGTTTTCAAAAAATGTTGTTGGTTAAATGAAGGTAAATAACTTTTTAAATGATTATTCTGGTATTTAAGTTAGGCGAGCCTAATCTGGAGGTGAGTGAGAATGGATATAAAGCCTGGAAAAATTACTGTTCAAGCTAATCCAAACATGCCTGAAGAGATAGCTAATTTGTTTAGAAAACAACACTATGAACTCGTAGGTAGGCACAGCGGGGTTAAACTTTGCCACTGGTTGAAGAAGAGTCTAACGGAAGGGAGATTCTGTTATAAGCAGAAGTTCTATGGCATTCACTCTCACCGTTGCCTTCAAATGACTCCAGTGCTAGCGTGGTGCACCCACAACTGTATCTTCTGCTGGCGTCCAATGGAGACTTTCTTAGGTACTGAAGTTCCAGAGCCCTGGGATGACCCAGCTTTCATAGTTGAGGAGAGTATAAAGGCCCAAAGAAAGCTGTTGGTGGGGTACAAGGGTAATCCAAAAGTTGACAAGAAAAAATTTGAGGAAGCTTGGGAACCAAAGCATGCTGCAATAAGTCTTTCAGGGGAGCCAATGCTTTATCCATATATGGGAGATCTGGTAGAGGAGTTCCACAAGAGAGGGTTCACGACATTTATAGTTACCAACGGAACAGTCCCAGAAAGCCTCAGGGAGATGATAAAGGATGATAAGCTACCAACTCAGCTCTATGTATCTCTGACAGCTCCGGATATAGAAACCTATAACAAAGTAAATATTCCTATGATCCCAGATGGGTGGGAGAAGATACTGGAGTTCCTAGAATTGATGAGAGATATCCCAACGAGAACTGTTGTTAGACTAACACTAGTTAAGGGAGAGAACATGCACAATCCAGAAGGATACGCTAGGCTAATAATGAAAGCGAGGCCAATGTTCGTTGAGGCAAAGGCTTACATGTTTGTAGGATTTTCAAGGAATAGGCTCACAATAAACAACATGCCAAGCCATGAAGACATAAGAGAATTCGCTGAAGCACTGGTCAAGTATCTTCCGGGTTATCACATTGAAGATGAATATGAACCAAGTAGGGTAGTTTTGATTATGAGAGACGATGTAGATCCTTCTGGAACAGGACTGGAGGGGAGGTTTATTAAACATTGAATTCCCAGGAATAAAGCTATAAATGGAATAGCTATCTACCATTTTGGGGGAGAGGACAATGGGTGAGAAAAGAAAAACTAGGCAGGCGGAGGTAAATATAGGGATGGTTGGTCACGTTGACCACGGTAAAACAACCCTTACAAAAGCTCTTACGGGGGTTTGGACAGATACTCACAGTGAAGAGCTTAGAAGGGGTATCACAATTAAGATAGGATTTGCAGATGCAGAGATAAGGAGATGTTCTAACTGTGGCAGGTATTCAACTTCACCGATATGTCCTTACTGTGGTCACGAGACAGAATTCATAAGGAGAGTTTCTTTCATAGACTCTCCCGGTCACGAGGCGTTAATGACCACAATGCTTGCTGGGGCATCATTAATGGATGGAGCAATTTTAGTTATAGCTGCAAATGAGCCCTGTCCAAGGCCTCAGACGAGAGAGCACTTGATGGCTCTCCAAATTATTGGGCAAAAGAACATAATAATTGCTCAAAACAAAATTGAATTGGTTGATAAAGAGAAAGCCTTGGAAAATTACAGACAGATAAAAGAGTTCATCAAGGGGACTGTAGCTGAAAACGCTCCAATAATTCCAATATCTGCCCTTCATGGGGCCAATATTGATGTGCTTGTCAAGGCAATAGAGGAGTTTATACCGACCCCAAAGAGAGATTCAAATAAGCCTCCAAAGATGCTCGTGCTTAGGAGCTTTGACGTAAATAAGCCGGGAACTCCTCCAGAAAAGCTCGTGGGAGGAGTTTTGGGAGGTTCGATAGTTCAAGGAAAGCTAAAAGTTGGGGATGAGATAGAAATTAGGCCGGGAGTTCCCTATGAAGAGCACGGAAGGATAAAATATGAGCCAATAACTACCGAAATTGTATCATTACAGGCAGGAGGACAATTCGTAGAGGAGGCATACCCAGGAGGACTTGTGGGTATTGGTACAAAGCTCGATCCCTACTTAACTAAGGGTGATCTAATGGCAGGAAACGTGGTTGGAAAACCTGGAAAACTGCCACCAGTCTGGACAGATCTGAGGCTTGAAGTTCACCTACTGGAGAGAGTCGTTGGTACTGAGCAAGAGCTGAATGTTGAGCCAATTAAAAGGAAGGAAATTCTTCTCTTAAACGTTGGAACGGCTAGAACAATGGGTTTAGTTACAGCTCTAGGTAAGGATGAGATAGAGCTTAAGCTCCAGATACCAGTTTGTGCTGAACCTGGAGAAAGAGTTGCAATTAGCAGGCAAATAGGGTCAAGATGGAGATTGATAGGATACGGCATAATTAAGGAGTAAAGGCAATGAAGAGAGTTTGGCTGGTTATTCCTGATACAAATTTTCTTTTTATCCCTGGGCAATTTGGCGTGGACATAATATCTGAGCTCGAAAGAATACTTGACGTGAACTACAAAATTGTGATACCGAACGTAGTTTTGGAAGAATTAAAGACTATTCTCAAAGAAGGTAAGCTTAGAGGAAAAGATCTAATTGCTGCTCGAATGGCACTTAAGTTAGCTGAAAGGTTTCCCACAGTTTACATAGGGGAGTTCATGTCCAAAACTACAGATGAGTTAATTTATGAGTTTGCGATTTCAAACGACAATGTGATAGTTTGCACTAATGATAAGCAATTGAGAAAAAGGTTAAGGGAAGCAGGGGTTCCAGTTGTGTTTCTAAGACAAAAGAAAAAGCTAGAACTTGAGGGTATGTTGGGATAAATGACGAAGTATTCTCAAGAAGAGTTATAAACATTCTACATTATTTCCAAAGTTTAGGTGAAATAAATGAAGGTTGCTGTAATTGGAGCGGGAACAATTGGGAGTGCTGTTGCAAAGGCCTTGGCTGAAAGTAATTACGAAGTCATTGCTACAAGGAGAAGCATTGAAAAGGTTAAATGGTTGGAGAAATATGGGGTAAAACTTGAAAAAGACAACAAAAAAGCCAGTAGGGAAGCGGATATCGTGATTATCGCAGTAAAGCCAAATAAAGTAGGAAAGGTTCTTGAAGAAATAAAGGAAGAAGTTGAAAGTAAAATTGTGATATCTTTAGCGGCGGGAATTCCAATAAAGCTTCTTAAGAGGTTTGCAAATGCAAAATTTGTGAGGGCTATGCCAAATATAGCTGTTCTCGTAAAAGAGTCCTTTACAGCCTATGCAACGGAAGATTTAAGCGAAGAGGAAATTAGAACTGTTGAAAAAATCTTTGAGTCCTTTGGGAAGTATATAAGAATCGACGAAGAATATATGGATGCCATAACTGGATTAAGTGGCTCTGGACCAGCTTATGTCTCTGTGTTTTTAGAAGCCATGATATATGGCGGTTTACGGGTTGGACTCCCAAGAGATATTGCAAAACTTGCGGCCGCTCAAACCCTCTTAGGCACTGCGAAGCTCTTACTAAATTTTGAGGGACACCCTGCTGAAATTAGAGATATGGTAATTACCCCCGGAGGAACAACGATAGATGGGATATTTGAGTTGGAGGAAGGAAAAATTAGAACAACAATAATGAAAGCCATTGATGCAGCAACTAAAAAATCAAAGATCTTATCCACAAGGTTATCTCCTTAAAACTACTGAAGCTGCATATTCTTCAACATTTTCTTCGATTTTTCTGATCCAGTATTCTCTCAGTTCTTTGATTTCAAACTCTTCTTGAGTTTTTGTTTTCCACTCTATAGCCTTTGCTAGCTCCAAAGCTAAGTTTGCATCTAAGACCAAGGGAACATTTAAATCTGCTGCAAGCCTTCTAATTTCATAATCCTTATCTTTTGCATATCCTGTGGTCATTATAATATCTATTTTTCCTTCTTTGATCATATTAACTGCCTCTTGTTTTGAAATATTAATTTCTCCAATGTCTCCACCAATTGAATATGTTGTAATTCCGAGGTTCTCTAAAATTTTTGCCGTTTCTTTTAGGATATTTTTTTTCTCCCAACCATAGATTAAAGCGGATGTCTTTGGAAGTTCATTCGGCTTTACTGAGAGCCAGCTTTTCAGTAAGGCGTCTTCGTAATGTGTTCCCAGGGCCGCAACCTCTCCTGTTGATCTCATTTCTGGGCCGAGGAATGGATATGCTCCCTGGAGTTGGGCCCAGGAGAACTGTGGACTCTTTACTCCATAGGCTACAGGTGGGATCTCATAATATTTCCCTTCAACTCCAATTTTTAACTCTCCATCTAGCACTGCCTGGGCAGATAACTCCATTAGATTTACTCCTCTGGACTTACTGGAGAATGGCATTGACCTGCTAGTCCTTAGGTTAAGTTCTAGGACGTAGGGCTTTTTGTCTATCACGAACTGAACATTGAAGGGTCCCTTAATTTCTAACTCTTTGGCAAGCTCGTATGTTATTTCCCATATTCTCTTCACGTTTCGTTCACTTAAAGTTCTCCACGGGGTTACCATTGTTGAATCCCCACTGTGAACCCCTGCACCTTCGATATGCTCGAGTGTTACTCCAACAACTTTCTTTCCATCGCTAACAGCGTCAATCTCAGCTTCTGTTCCTGGGATAAACTTGGATATTAAAACTGGATGTTCAGGTGAAACTGAAGCAGCTTCTTTTAAGAAGTCTATTAGCTCTTTCTCATTCCAAGCAACTTTCATTGCTGTTCCACTTAAGACGTAGCTTGGCCTCACTATGACTGGGTATTCAATTTTCTTTGCAAGTTTTATAGCCTCATCAATGCTCTCTGCTGAGATCCATTCTGGTTGAGGAATTCCGAGCTTCTCTAATAACTTTGAAAACTTAGCCCTATTCTCTGCCTTATCCACACTCTTTCCTGAAGTTCCGAGTAGCTTCACTCCAGCATTTTCTAATTTCTTTGCTAGAGAATTAGCTAATTGGCCGCCTGCAAATGCCACTACGCCTATGGGTCTTTCAAATTCATATATATCAAGAACTCTCTCAAGTGTTATTTCCTCAAAGTATAGTCTATCACTCATGTCCCAATCAGTTGACACTGTTTCTGGGTTGTAGTTTAGAATTGCTGCTTCTATTCCCCTCTTCCTTATGGCATTTACAAAGTTAACAACTGCCCAATCGAACTCAACACTTACCCCTATCCTAAACACTCCTGCTCCCAAGACTAGAATGCTGGGTTTCTTTGGTTTTGGAATGTCGTTTTCAACACCATCATACGTAACATATAGGTAGTTTGTTTTTGCTGGAAATTCTCCAGCCAACGTGTCAATGTTCTTAACCACTGGCTTCCATTTCTTTTTTACTTTTCTTTTTGTTAGGAGCTCAATCTCCCAATCGCTGAATCCAAGCCTTTTAGCTTCCCTAATAAGTTCCTCTGTTGGATTCTTCCTTAATTCCTCTGCTATCTTAACAAGGTCTTCTATTACATAGATAAAGAACTTGTCAACTTTTGTTATCTTGTGGATATCTTCAACCGTAGCTCCGAGCCTAAGGGCCTTGGCTATGTGCATCAATAAGTATGGTTCTTTTTTCTTTAGTCTCTCTAGGACATTCTCGAGAGGCTCATCTTCCAAGTAGTATTTTCCAATGAGCTCATCACCTATGTCAAGCATTCTTATTGCCTTTTGAAACGCTTCATGCAAGTTCCTTCCGATTGCCATAACTTCTCCTATGCTCTTCATTTCACTTCCTATGCTCTTGTTAACCTCCTCAAACTTCTTAAAATCCCACCTGGGAATTTTAACAGCTACATAGTCAAGACTTGGCTCAAAGGCTGCTGTTGTGATCCCTGTAACAGTGTTTCTTAGTTCATCTAGGGTGTATCCTATTGCTAACTTTGTAGCTATGTATGCGAGAGGGTATCCAGTAACTTTGCTTGCTAGTGCCGACGACCTACTCATCCTGGGATTTGTTTCGATAACATAGTATTCCTCTGAGTTGGGACTTAACGCGAGCTGGACATTTCCTTCTCCAATTAACTCTATTGCGTCCGCAACCCTTATTGCAGCGTCCCTCAGCATTTGATACTCCCTGTTGGTCAGGGTTTGGGAAGGGCCTACAACTATTGATTCTCCTGTGTGAACTCCCATTGGATCAACGTTCTCTAAACATACAACAGCAACTGAGTTTCCAGCTTTATCCCTAACAACTTCGAACTCTATCTCTTTCCATCCGTTGAGATACTTCTCCACGAGAACTTTCCTTATTTCGCTTTGAGCAAAGGCTCTTATGATATATTTCTCAAACTCTTCTCTGGACCTAGCTATGAAAGAGCCTCTGCCTCCTAAGTTGAAGCTTACTCTTACTATTACTGGAAATCCTATGCTTTCAGCAATTTCGATGGCTTCCTCTGGAGTTTTTGCTGCATCGCTTGGGGGAACTGGTAGGCCTACTTTTTTCATGGTCTTTTGAAACTTCTCCCTGTCGAGTGCTCTTTCAATGCCTTCAATTGGAGTTCCTAGGACCTTTACGTTGTATTTGTCTAATATACCCTTTTTGTACAAGGAAACTCCCAGGGAGAGTGCAGTCTGTCCTCCAAAACCGACTAGTATTCCATCAGGCTTTTCCTTTTCAATTACCTTTTCTATGAACTCGGTTTTCAATGGAAGAAGATAAACCTTGTCTGCCAGCTCATAGCTAGTTTGAATAGTTGCAACATTTGGATTTACTAGCACTGATTCTATCCCTTCTTCCCTTAATGCTTTTAATGCTTGACTTCCACTGTAGTCAAACTCAGCTGCTTCACCTATTTTTATTGCACCGGAACCAATAACAATGACTTTTGATACATCGATTTTCATTTTCTCCCCTCCAAAATCTTTACAAATTCATCAAAAACCCACAATGAATCCCAGGGGCCAGGAGAAGCCTCGGGATGATATTGGGTAGCTATAATAGGTAAACTTTCGTGTTTTATTCCCTCTACAGAGTTATCATCTAGGTTTACCATCCATACCTTAAACTCATTTAGGCTTTCAGGAACAATTGCATAGCCATGATTTTGAGTAGTAACAAATGCTTTTCCACTCTCTAAATCTTTAACAGGTTTGTTAATCCCTCTATGACCGTATTTAAGCTTGTATATTTCTGCCCCATCTGCTAAGGCTAAAAGTTGTTGGCCAAGGCATATTCCCATCATCGGAATTTCTTCATTGAATGCCTTTCTAATCCTCTTAGCAACTTCTTTTAAGAGGGTAGGATTTCCAGGCCCATTGCTTATGAATATGCCATCTGCGTTGTAGGAGTAATAGGCCTCCAATATGTCCCAATTCCATGGAATTCTAACAACTTCAATTCCCCTCTTGAGTAACTCTCTAAGAATACCAAACTTCACTCCCAAATCAAGAACCACAACTCTGAATTTGACATTTTTTGGTGTGTGTACAATTGGGTTTTTTGGCGATACAAGTTCAACGAAATTGGTACTTTCATAGCTTATTTTTCTAATATTCTCTAAAATTTCTTCTAAATCTGTTTCTGTTGTGACTATTGCTCCTCTCATTACACCCTCCTCTCTAATCTTCTTGACTAAGGCTCTAGTATCAACTCCATAGAGCCCTGGAACGCCCTCCCTCCTTAACCATTCATCTAGAGTCATTTCGCTGCTCCAGTGATTAGGCCTCATTAGAAAAGATATAACAAATCCTTCTACTTTAATTGAGTCTGATTCGTAATGTAGGGGAAGCCCATACTCCTTTAGGCTTTTAGATGGTACTCCGTAAGTCCCCATTAGGGGATTTGTGGCGATTAGGATTTGTCCCTTGTATGAAGGATCAGTCAGGGACTCTGGGTATCCTACCATTGCTGTCGTGAAGACTACTTCCCCATACCTGACTGTTTCTGCACCAAAGGCCTTCCCTTCTATCACTGAGCCATCTTCCAAAACTAAGTATCCTTTTTTGTGCACCCCCATTAAATGCCCTCTTGCCCTCAGTCTTTTCTGATTTTTATTTCTTTTGTAACATCAACTGCAAAAATATAATAGAAAGTTGCAAATAGAACAAAATTTATAGCTCTCTCATCTTGATAATTAGATCTTCAAGAATAGTGTAAGCTGAAGGGGCATTTCTCCTATCAACTAACAGTATCGTATCCTTATAACATGAAATAATTTGGGTTATATTTATCCCATTGACAGCAAGAGCCGTGGTAATGAATGCCACGATTCCTGGGGTGTTTATTATTGCCAATGGGCTTATTAGGAGAATAGCCGTTTGCCCTTCTTGAACGTCAATTATTCCACCCTTCAATAGTTCTAATATTTTTTCCTTTTCTTCGTTTGCCATCGCTATAGTGAAAGTTTCAATTCCCTGAGTCAGCTGGAAGAATCTCGAATCTTTTGCCACCTCAACCAATTCTTTTATTTTTGAAAGAACAATGTCCCTTCTTGCTGTAATTACAACTAAATCTGATTGTAGTTGGATAACCGTTTTTGAGATGACATTTTTTATAGCTTTCTCAAACCCACTTCTTTCTTCGCTGAGCTCTTCACCCAGTCTTATAAGGGCCATTTTTATAGCTCCGGTGGATGCTTTTATGCCTTTTTTCTTGAATTCTCCCTCTATAAATCTCGCTAGAGCACTATAATTTACTATCCCGAGGATCATAAGTTCTCTTATACAGGGTTTTGTTTCTATGTACTCCTTTACAAGCTTTGCTATACTAGGCTTTTCCTCTTCTTTTTTCATGCTCTCTCCCTCCTAAATTTCTGATTATAATAAATTTGTTTAAATTTCTTTAGATCAAATTCTCATCAAACATGTGTATTCAATTCTAGCTTGATAGAGCTGTCCAAATGTTTAAATTTATCATGTTATTTTTGTCGTAGTGGTGGAGTATAATGGGTGGTGATTTTTGGACTGAGCAGGGCTATTAGAAAGGCTAAGAAAAATCCTATTATAGCAGAAATCAAAGTCTATTCTCCAAAATATGGAGATCTTTTACGGGGCAGGGATCCTCTAAGGATTTTGAGGGCATATGAAGAAGCTGGAGCTGTGGGGATTTCTTACATAACAGATCAAAAGTATTTCAAAGGGAGCTTTGACTTTCTAAAAGTTTTATGTAAGGAAACTACCCTCCCAGTGCTGAGGAAGGACTTTATAACAAGCAAAGAGGAAATTGAAAAAACTGCCGAAGTTGGTGCCTCTGCTGTTCTATTAATAACTAGAATATTGAAAGATAAGCTGCCAGAGTTTGTGGATTATGCAAAAGAGCATGGGCTTGACACTCTAGTGGAAGTTCATACCGAAGATGAGCTAAAGCTCGCAATTAAAACAAATTCTACAATGATAGGAATAAACAATAGGGACATTGGAAAGCTAGAGATGGACGATGGAGATGTTTCTCTAACTGAAATTTTAGCTCCAAAAATCCCAGGAAAATTCGTGAAAGTTAGTGAAAGCGGAATAGCAACATTGGAAGATTTGAAGAGGGCCTTAAGGGTTGCTGATGCTGCACTCATTGGGACGGCTTTAATGAAAGCTGAAAATCCCGCAGAACTTCTCAAAAAATTCGTGGAGGCTGAGATATAATGCTGGAGAAGATAGTAGAAAATAGGCATTTATCCTTCGAGGAGGCTTACGACTTATTTAACATCCTCAAGGAAGAAAGCGAAGTTAGGATTGCAGCATATCTCGCGGCTCTCCAAACTAAAGGGTATACTTCAGAGGAAATAGCGGGATTTGCAAAGGCAATGAGAGACAATGCAATTAAGTTGGATCTTGGGGAGGTTCTAGACACTGCTGGTACTGGAGGAGATAAATCATTCACGATAAATGTAAGCACTGCATCAGCCCTTATTCTTTCAGAATATACAAAGGTAGCTAAGCATGGCAATGTCTCCGTAACTTCAAGAAGTGGTTCTGCAAATCTTCTAGAGGCCCTGGGAATAAACATCAAGATTTCTCCAGAGAAGGCTAAAGAGATGATTGAAAAAGTTAACTTCACATTTATATTTGCTCCAATGTATCATCCAGCCCTAAAGAGAATAATGCCCGTAAGGAAAGAATTGGGAATAAAGACCATTTTCAACATTTTGGGACCGCTAGCAAATCCAGCAAATCCAGCTTATCAAGTTGTAGGAGTTAATTCTAGAGACCTAGTAGAGAAGATGGCAAGAGCTCTAAATTACCTCGGTGTTAAAAGAGCTACAGTTGTTCATGGTAGCGGATTGGATGAGATTAGTCCAGAGAAAGAAACTATAGTTGCCGAAGTCAATAGAGGTGACATAGATTTTTACACTGTTACTCCTGAAGACTTCGGATTGGCTAGAACTAAAGTTATCCCCTGCTATTCTCCAGAAGAAAGTGCAGAGAGAATTAGAGCTGTTTTGCGTGGAAATGGAAAAAATGAAGACAGGAATTTTGTCTTAATAAATTCGGCTATGGCACTTTATACAATAGGGATCGCCTCTGATTTGAAAGAAGGAGTAGAACTGGCTGAGAATGTTCTAGGAGAAAAAATAATAAAGAAATTGGAGGAGATTGCATGCTTATCAAAGAGTTAGATCGAGTGTCTCCTCTTCGCTTATACCTTATTCTCAGACAACTTGAGTATCCTTTTATCCTAATGTCAGCAGAAAAGCATAGCAAAAAGGCCAGATTCACTTACCTCTCAGCAGCACCTGAATTCATTGTGAGTATAAATGAGAGAGGAACTTATTTAGATGGAAAAAAGGTATCAAAAGAAAGAAATCCATTTAAGGGGTTAAAGGGCTTTATAAAGCACTCAATAAGTGGAGAAAGATTCATGGGCGGCTTGGTTGGATATATAGCTTATGATGCCGTTCACAACTACATAGAGGGGAATGTTGAGGAGCCTTCAGTTTTTGGCTATTATCCATGGACATACATTTATGATCATTTAGAAAATAAACTCTACTTTGTTTCCCTAGAAGAACCGCCATTTGATCCAGAAGCTATAGTGGAAAAGGCCAAAAGGGCAAAAATTCCCAGAGAGGATGGAGGAAGTTCAATTTTAAAAACTGATGCAAATAAAGAAGAGTTTGTTGAAATTGTAGAAAAAGGAAAAGAGTACATATTTTCAGGAGACGTATTTCAAGTAGTCCTTTCGAGAGAGTACGTAGTTGAGACGGACTTAGATCCTTTTACAATCTACCTTAGATTGCTAGACATTAATCCATCGCCTTATACTTTTCTCCTTGAATTTGAAAAAGTAGTGGTGGGAGCGTCTCCTGAAACAATGGGCTCTGTTGAAGGAAAAATTGTTAAGATAAACCCAATTGCCGGAACTATTCCAAGGGGAAAGAACGAGGAAGAAGACAAGGCACTTGAAAAAGCCCTACTCTCTGATGAGAAAGAAAGAGCGGAGCATGTAATGCTAGTGGATTTAGCTAGAAATGACGTTAGGAGAGTTTCGAAACCCAGGAGTGTTAAGGTAGTGAGGTACTTTGATGTGGTCAAGTATAGCTATGTCCAGCACATTGAAAGTGAGATAATTGGGGAGTTGGCCGAGGATAAAGACATGTTTGATGCAATTGAGGCAACTTTCCCAGCTGGAACATTGACAGGAGCTCCAAAAATTAGGGCAATGGAAATTATAGATGAACTGGAAAAAAGCAGGAGAAGAGTTTATGGAGGAGCTGTTGGATATTTTTCCGTAACAGGCTATGCAGATTTTGCCATAGCGATAAGAATGGCGGAAATAGATAAGCACGCTCACATTAGAGCGGGAGCAGGTATAGTTGCAGATTCAATTCCAGAAAAGGAGTTTTATGAAACTGAAAACAAGATGAGGGCTGTTCTAAAAGCCTTTGGGGTGGAGTAGCATGATTCTAATAATCAACAATAGAGATTCTTTTGTCTGGAATCTCGCTGAATACGTATCATTCTTTGATGAAGCAGTAGTAGTTTCTAACAAGATAACCCTTAGTGAAGTTAAAAAGCTGGATCCCGATGGTATAATAATCTCACCGGGCCCAGGTCATCCACTTGATAGAAGAGAAGTCGGCAATTCACCAGAAATAGTTTTGGAATCAGAGGTTCCCCTCTTGGGAGTTTGTCTGGGCCACCAAATAATCGGAGCTGTTTTTGGGGGGAAGATTGGAAGGGTAACTCCAAAACATGGGAAAGCTAGCCTTATTAGACATGATGGCAAGGGTGTCTATAGAGGACTCGATAATCCATTTTTAGCCGGAAGATATCACTCTTTGGCAGTTTTAGAGCCCCCAAAAGGGTTCAAAGTTACATCAGTTTCTCTGGATGATGGAGTAATCATGGGCATTAGGCATAAGACTCTCCCAATAGAAGGAGTCCAATTTCACCCAGAGAGCGTTTTGACAAAGAGAGAGGACGGATTAAGGATTATACAAAACTTCGTGGAGATGACAAGATAATGTTCGTAAAAATATGCGGAATAAAAAGTCTCGAAGAGCTTGAAATCGTAGAAAAGCATGCAGATGCTACAGGAGTTGTGGTCAATTCAAACTCTAAGAGGAGAATACCGCTTGAAAAAGCTAGGGAAATAATAGAAAACTCTGCTATTCCAGTGTTTCTAGTTTCTACTATGGTTGGATTTTCTGAATGGGCCATGGCAATCGAGAGAACTGGAGCTCAATACATTCAGGTTCACTCTAATGCTTTGCCTCAAACAATTGACACATTGAAAAAAGAGTTCGGGGTTTTTGTTATGAAAGCGTTTAGGGTTCCAACTATCTCCAAGAATCCTGAAGAAGATGCCAACAGGCTTCTCTCAGAAATATCTAGGTACAACGCTGATATGGTACTACTTGATACAGGAGCGGGGAGTGGGAAGCTTCATGACTTAAGGGTTTCTTCTCTAGTCGCAAGAAAAATTCCAGTTATAGTAGCTGGAGGCTTAAATGCTGAAAACGTTGAGGAAGTCATTAAAGTTGTGAAGCCTTATGGTGTTGATGTCTCTTCTGGAGTTGAGAAATATGGAATAAAAGATCCCAAGTTAGTTGAAGAGTTTGTAAGGAGGGCCAAAAATGTGGTTTGGTGAGTTTGGAGGTCAATATGTGCCTGAGACTCTAATAGAACCATTAAAAGAATTAGAAAAGGCATATAAAAGGTTTAAAGACGATGAGGAGTTTAACAGGCAGTTGAATTATTATCTTAAAACCTGGGCTGGCAGACCAACTCCTCTATATTATGCCAAAAGACTAACTGAAAAGATAGGTGGGGCAAAAATATATCTAAAGAGAGAAGATCTAGTTCACGGAGGAGCCCACAAGACGAACAATGCAATAGGGCAAGCTTTGTTAGCGAAGTTTATGGGTAAAACTAGGCTAATAGCTGAGACCGGAGCTGGTCAGCATGGTGTTGCAACGGCAATGGCTGGAGCTTTACTTGGCATGAAGGTTGATATATACATGGGAGCTGAGGACGTTGAAAGACAAAAAATGAATGTATTCAGAATGAAACTATTGGGGGCAAATGTTATTCCAGTAAATTCTGGTTCTAGGACATTAAAGGATGCAATAAATGAAGCCCTAAGGGATTGGGTGGCCACGTTTGAATACACTCACTACTTAATAGGTTCCGTGGTTGGGCCCCATCCATATCCAACAATAGTTAGAGACTTTCAGTCCGTAATAGGAAGGGAAGCTAAGGCCCAAATTCTTGAGGCTGAAGGGCAGTTGCCTGATGTAATAGTGGCCTGTGTTGGAGGAGGAAGCAATGCAATGGGGATATTTTACCCGTTTGTAAATGATAAGAAGGTTAAACTTGTGGGAGTTGAGGCTGGGGGTAAGGGTTTGGAAAGTGGGAAACACTCGGCATCTCTGAATGCTGGTCAAGTTGGAGTATTCCATGGAATGCTTAGCTACTTCTTACAGGATGAGGAGGGACAGATAAAGCCTACACACAGCATTGCTCCTGGCCTCGATTACCCAGGAGTGGGGCCTGAACATGCATATCTTAAGAAAATCCAAAGGGCTGAATACGTTACTGTAACTGACGAAGAGGCGTTGAAAGCGTTTCACGAACTTTCAAGAACTGAAGGTATAATTCCTGCTCTTGAATCAGCACATGCAGTAGCTTATGCTATGAAGCTTGCAAAAGAAATGAGTAGAGACGAGATAATTATAGTAAACCTATCTGGAAGGGGAGACAAGGATCTTGATATAGTCTTGAAGGTGAGTGGAAATGTTTAAGGATGGTTCTCTAATTCCATATTTAACAGCGGGGGACCCTGATAAGCAGTCTACTCTCAATTTTCTCCTAGCTCTTGATGAGTATGCTGGGGCAATAGAGCTGGGAATTCCATTTAGTGATCCAATAGCTGATGGTAAGACAATTCAAGAGTCGCACTACAGGGCACTAAAAAATGGATTTAAGTTGAGAGAGGCCTTCTGGATTGTTAAGGAATTCAGAAGGCATTCCAGTACACCAATAGTCCTGATGACTTACTACAATCCAATATACAGAGCAGGGGTTAGGAATTTTCTAGCAGAGGCAAAGGCTAGTGGTGTCGATGGAATTCTAGTTGTGGACCTTCCAGTTTTTCATGCTAAAGAGTTTACAGAGATTGCTAGAGAAGAAGGCATTAAGACAGTATTTTTGGCGGCTCCCAATACTCCAGATGAAAGGCTCAAGGTTATTGATGACATGACGACTGGGTTTGTCTATCTAGTCTCCCTATATGGAACAACAGGAGCTAGGGAGGAAATACCCAAAACTGCTTATGATTTGCTCAGAAGAGCTAAAAGGATATGCAGAAACAAGGTTGCTGTGGGATTCGGGGTGTCTAAAAGGGAGCACGTTGTGAGTTTACTTAAAGAAGGTGCGAATGGAGTTGTTGTGGGAAGCGCTTTGGTAAAAATAATAGGAGAAAAGGGAAGAGAGGCCACAGAATTCTTAAAGAAGAAAGTAGAGGAACTTTTAGGGATCTAAAATTTTGTAAAACTTTTCATATGCCCTCTCTATCTCTTCTCTTGAGACTTTTTTAGATAGTTCATGCACATTTACAGAATCTATACTCTTTAGGAATTCTGCTATCTCTTCTCTAGATCTTCTAATGACTTCTTCTATAAACCTTGGACCATCATTTAGCACTGCCTTTCCATAAATTGTTAGAAATCTAAAAGAAGTTCCCCCAAACCTTTCTAGATTGTTCTCAAGTGAGAGTTTAAGATAGGCAATGCCCAATAGATAGGGCACTCCAATAACGAATCCAATAATCCTATCATGCTCCTCCGCACTCATGAATTCAATTCTTCCACCCAGCTTCTCGATAAACTTTCCGACATCTTCGGCGTCTTTTTCCCTGCCCTTTACAGGGACAACGATAAAATAAATGCCCCCTAAAACTCTTAGCTCCTGGGCCGAACATTGGGTGGACGCTTGCTACTTTTACCTCCCTGGGAAATCCTTGGTACTCGGTAAGTACGTCTTTTTTGAACGTTGCTATGTCAAAAATCATAATATCTTTTGGATTATTTGATGATACTTCTCTCAACTCCTTAATCTGGGCCTTTATGTTCTCTATTGTGGAGGCAAGTATTATGACATCACTCCATTCGTAGGCCTCGCTGAGGGAGGAAAAGTCTAATGTTGTGTGGCTGGAATAAAATTTCACTTCTGCGTTTAATTCCTTAGAAATGACTCTTCCAAAAAGTTTTCCCATTTTGCCGTACCCACTTATTGTGATTCGCATTCTGCTACCTCCTTGATTATTTTTAGTCCCTTTTCAAGCCTATCACTCGTTAGTGAGATCCTTATGAAGTTTTGATAATTTCCAAACGCTATTCCTGGGAATGCTGAAACTCCCCTCTCGAGTAGTTTATAGACAAATTCCAACCCATCAATGGGTGTTTTGAGGAATATGTAGAATGCTCCATCGGGTTCATAGAACTCTAATCCCCTCAAGATTTTGGAGGCAAGTTCTGCTCTTCTCTTATACTCCCTACTCACTTTTTTCATTAACTCATCTCTAAGCTCCAAAGCCTTGATCCCAGCCCTTTGAACGAAAGGAGGAACACAGGTGACAGTTGATTCAATGAATGTTTTTATTTTCCTTATCTCTTCCTTATCGGCAATAGCGTATCCAAGCCTAAAGCCAGTCATTGAATACAGTTTGGAGAACCCCTTTACGGTGACCGTGTTTTCATAGAGCTCTCGAACAGGAGTAAATGACTTAAAAGAAATTTCAGCATAGATTTCATCGGAAAGAATTTTGATTCCTTTCTCTTCTGCAACTTCTACGAGTTCTTTGAGTTTTTCTCTTGGGAGTATTTTTCCAGTAGGGTTATTGGGGTAGTTGAGAATTAGGAGGTCAACATCTAAGTTGTCGTTAATTTCAGGCTTCCAGGAGTTTTCTAATGTTGTCTCAATTATTTTAACTTCTTTTTCAAAGTTCTTGGCTATCAATAGGTAGGCATTCCAGTAGGGGGCAATTACTCCAATCTTGTTGGCCATTGCTATCTCTGCAGCTATCAATATTTTGGCTCCAGGCCCAACAATTACCTCTTCTTTGCTCACTCCTTCTACTTCTGCTATCTTTTCTCTCAACTCGTTAATTCCAGTTGTACTTACATAGCCAGTTTCTCCCCTTTTTAGAGAATTTATGGCTTCTTCTATTATTTCGTTAGCTACGGGGATATCTGGTTGTCCTGCATCAAGTCGAATCTCTGGTTTTACCTCATTTATCTTATTAAATAGCTCATAAACGTTGAACATCTTTGCTAACCTCCAAAATCTTTTCAAAAATTTCCCTAAACTCGCCAGCTCTTCTTAGAACTTCTTCTTCTCTTTTTCTATCTTCTATGGGGAGATTGAGCTCTTTCTTTATTTTCCCAATTGCTTGGGCTATTTCAAGTCTCTTTTTTAGAAGAGATATTATTTGGTTGTCTATTTTATCTATCTCCTTTCTAAGGAGTTTTAATGTTGTCATTTGTTCATCTAAATTCGTTGATATTGGCGTGGCATCACCATCCCCACTTTTTGGTTGTCCTTTTATTTAAAATTCTTTGGATAGGTGGACATATCTTTCCCAGGCTAACCTCCTAAGAAAGTGATCTGCAAGCACAAAGGCCATTGCACCTTCAACCACGGGAAGAGCTTTAGGAACTATGCAGGAGTCAAATCTCCCCTTTAGCTTTATAGTTGTTTCCTTCATTTCTCTTAAATTTACGGTTTTTTGGGGAAGGTATATTGAGGGAGTTGGTTTGAACGCTATTCTAGCTACTATTGGCATTCCTGTTGTTATTCCTCCTATAATGCCTCCATGATTGTTTGTTACCGTCTGTATTTCTCCGTTCTTTATGACATAAGGGTCGTTTACTTCACTACCTCTCTTTTCACTAACCTTAAATCCAAGTCCAAACTCAACACCCTTTACAGCTGGAATTCTGAAAAATGTTGAGGCAAGATCAGCTTCTATATCATCCTCATAAGGTCCACCTAATCCTGGGGGAACGTTTATTGCAACAACCTCTACCACTCCACCAACGCTGTCTCCAGACTTTTTTGCACTTTCCATCTCCTTAAGCATCTCTTTAAATGCATCTTCATCTGGGCAGTAAGGGTTCGGAGAATTGAATATTTCCTCGATGCTCATGTTTCTAGCTTCCACTTTTCCAACTCTCTTTATATAGGCTTTAATTTTTACTCCCACTGGTTCGAGAATCTTCTTGGCGAAATATCCGGCGATTACAAAGCCTATAGTTAGCCTTCCAGAAAACCTTCCTCCTCCTCGATAGTCATTGAAGCCAAAATACTTGATCTTTGCTGGATAATCTGCATGCCCAGGTCGAGGAGTATCTTTGATCTCCTCATAATATGAAGAATCTACGTCTTTATTTTCCACAATTACTGTTATTGGAGCTCCAGTAGTGTATCCTCTAAAAACTCCGGAAATTATTATAGGTTCGTCGCTCTCTTTTCTGGCAGTTGAAAATTTGGAAATCCCCTTTCTTCTTTCAAGTTCGGCTTTTAACTCCTCCAGGTTAACTCTTATCCCAGGAGGCACTCCTTCTATTAGAACTCCTACGGCTTTCCCATGACTCTCTCCAAATAAGTGAAATGACAACATTTTCCCATTCATTTTATCACCCTCATTAAATCCTCGAAAAAGTTTGGATAGGACTTTGCAATACTTTTAGTTTCAGGAATTATACTCTCGCCCTTAGCCCCCAGGGCGAGGATTGCTAAAGCCATTGTAATCCTATGATCATTGAATGTTTTCCCCCTAAATCCCTTAGGTTGGCCACCCCAGATTTCAAGTCCATCACTAAGCTCCCTAACTCTAATTCCAGCTCTTGAAAGATTTACCGCCATTGCATGGATTCTGTCACTTTCTTTAATCCTCAACTGTCTCCCTCGTATCACACTTTTTCCTTCGGCATATGCCGCAAGAACAGCTAGGAGGGGAAATAAATCAGGAAAGTTTGAGCAATCTACATTTAATGGATTTCTTTCGTTGCTTTCAACTTCTACATACTCATCTTTTACCTTAACTTTTGCTCCATATTCCCTCAATATGTTGAGGATTTCTTTGTCTGCTTGAACGTCATCCCTCATCAAGTTTCTGACCCTTATCTTGCCGTAGAGTGCACCGGCAACTAAGAAGTTTGCCGCTGAGGAATAATCCCCTGGAACCTTAAATTTTGTCCCCTTAACTCCTGGGTCAACAAAAATTACTAGTCTCTCATTTTCTTGAGCTTTATCGTATTTAACGCCAAACTCTTCCATGGTTTTTAGTGTCATCTCAATATAAGGCTTTGAGACTGGTTTCACTATTTCGACTTTCAATCCGATCTTCGCTGCTAGTATTAGAAAGCCTGTTGCAAATTGAGAGGACTTTTCGGCCACTATGGAGACTTCTTTGGCACTAATTCTTCCCCTCCCAAAGACTTTCACTGGAAGTCTCTTTCCAATTGCTTCTACACCAATCATTCTCAAAGAAGATACTCCATCTTCCATTGGTCTCCTACGGAGCTGTTCCCTACCATCTATTACACTAACACCCTTAGCTAGGGAAGAAACTATTATTGAAATCCTTGCTGTTGTTCCAGAATCTCGGGCAAATATATAGTTTGGCCTTAATTCTTCGGGAGGATAGACCACCTCTTCTATGAGATCAGCACCAAAAGCTCTAATTGCATCTATGGTTGCAAGGGTATCATCACTAATTAGGGGTCTCTCTACTATACTTTTTTCATCTGCAAGGAGGGACAAAAAATAACCCCTATGGGTGTAGCTCTTTGAGGGCGGGGCTATTACTTCACCTTGAATTTCTTTTGGTGGAACAATTCTAAGCATGTGGAATGCTACTTCCAATGAATTTATTGTTTTTTGGATTAGTGGAGCTGGCCAGAATTTAAAAAGGGAAAGAAAGTTACTCCTTGATATAAGGTTTCCCAAGAGCCCTGGGAGCTTTAACTTTTTTCATGATTATTGTGACCACTAATAATGTTCCTATATATGGGATTATCCTAAAGAGATTTGATTCTGCGGTTATTATTCTTCCAGTGGTTTTCTGGATCTTTATTGGTACGTATATTGACAGTGCGTCAAAGAATCCAAATATAATTCCCCCCACCACTGCCATCAGTGGATTCCAATTGCTGAAAGCTACATTTGCTAGGGCTATGAATCCTCTTCCTGCCGATATAAACTTTGTAAACTGCCCTATCCATCCCACAACTAAATACGCACCTCCGAGCCCAGTTAAAGCTCCCCCCACCATCGTTGCATATAGCCTAGTTCTGTGAACGTTAACCCCCATAGCCTCAGCAGCTCTTGGATCCTCTCCACAAGCTCTCAGTTTTAAACCGCTTGGAGTTTTATATAGCCACCACCATGTAATTACTCCAACTAATATTGCCACTATTGCCATTGGGGGAATTGTAAGGTGGCCGATAATAATTACGGGCATCTTTTCTACAGAAGGAGAGGAGCCGTGACTGTGCCATAGGGCTACAAGTGAAAGTATGCTTATTCCATAGGCTAGAGAATTAAAACCAACTCCTGCAATTATTTGATCACCTTTCAAGTATACGCTGATTATCCCGTGGAGAAGTCCGGAGAGTGCTCCAACTAATATTCCAATTATGAGGCCCAGATAGGGATTTTCTGTGTAAAACGTAACTACAGTTGTGAGGAAGGCAGAGAGAATGAATATCCCCTCTAGCCCGATGTTAACCACTCCAGAGCGCTCTGTTATTACTTCTCCAACCCCAGCAAGAACCAATGGGACCATTGAAAATAATGTGTTTGAGAGAAGCACAAATACATCTTCAAGCATGCTTCTCCCTCCTAATTCTCTTGAAAATTTCTCTATACAGCTGGGGAACTGCAAGGGTTATCACTATTACACCTACTAGCGTATCTGCAAGCTCTGGTGGGGCTCCTGTTTTTAACTCAACCCATTGCCCTCCAATTATCAGTCCGCTCATAAATATTCCCGAGAATATTATTCCTATTGGATTGTTCCTTCCCAAGAGCCCTATTCCTATTCCCGTAAATCCAACTCCATATACTGTGGAGAGAGTGTCATCAATAGCATATGTTATTCCCAGGACTAAGAGGGCCCCTCCAAGGCCCGCAGCTAGACCACCCAATAGCATTGAAGAGAGAATTAGCTTGGAGGGATTGAACCCTGCATACCTTGCAGATTTAGGTGACAATCCTGACACCCTCAACTTGTACCCAAGTTCCGTAAAATTAAGGAGGTAATAGTAGAGAATAGCAATAAGAACTGCAATTATGAAAATTCCCCCTATTCTTGCTTCAGATGGGACTGGAACGGATTCATGAGGATTTTTTGGATCGTGGTATTTGGCTGATATGAGGTACGCTAGAATGTAGAACATTGTCCAGTTTATCATTATTGCCGTTATCACTTCATTAATGCCTCTGTAAACTCTAAGTGCTCCGATGAAAAGTCCTAAGGCACCTCCTGCTATTCCTCCGAGGATTAGGGCTAAAATAGGATTTCTTGTATAATAAGCAACTAGAAGGGCTGTAAGTGCACCTACATAAAGTTGGCTTTCTCCCCCTATGTTAAAAACACCTGCAAGAGCTGGTATTGAGAATGCAAGTCCTGTCAATATAAGTGGTGTGCTTTTATTAAGGAGATACTCAAGATTTCCGTACCCGTATTTAAATAGTATGATGTAAACTTTAGCCGGGTTATATCCCAACAATGTTAAGACAATTGCCCCTATTAAGAATGCAAATATTAGCGAAGATATAACTTCGAGTGTTTTCTCATTCACTTTCAGCATGCACACCACCCATTAGCAGTCCTAGCTTCTCAAGGGTGAACTCTTCAGGTTTTCCAACTGCCATAATTTGACCCTCATATATCACGGCAATTCTATCACTTAATTGAAGAATCTCATCTAGATCTGTTGAAATTAGGAGAATTCCCTTTCCTTGATCTCTAAGATTCAGTAATGTTTTTCTTATGAATTCCGTTGCTCCTATATCCAACCCTTGAGTTGGCTCTGCAACTATGAAGACCTTTGGTTCTCTGATTATCTCTCTTCCAACCATTATTTTTTGTTGGTTCCCTCCACTCAAGTGTTTTACTTTGGCGGCTAAGGATGGAGTAATGACTTCAAACCTCTCTACAATATCTTTTGCCATTTTTCTTCCCTTGTCCCAAGAAATTCTTCCGGATTTAACTACTTCAAATAAATTTGTGAGAATGGTGTTTTCTACTATGTTCATCTCTTCCACTAATCCTACTTTTCTGGAATCGGGAACGTATGCAATTCCCATCTTATATCTTTCAAGTGCTCCTGTTTTTGTAATATCTTTTTTATCAAAGATAATTTTACCTTTTTCTGGTTTTCTAACTCCTGCAAGTGTCTCAGCCAATTCTCTCTGTCCATTTCCTTGAACTCCTGCAATTCCGAGTATTTCTCCTTCCCTTATCTCTAGTGATATTCCCTTTACTGCATCTAATCCTCTATCGTCCTTTACCCAAAGATTCTCTACCTTAAGCACTGTTTTTCCTGGCTCCTTGGGCATTTTCTCAATTTTCATTACAACGTCCCTTTGCACCATCATTTTTGCTAGCTCCTTTTCCGAAACTTCACTCGTCTTCACTGTTCCAATTACCTCTCCCCTTCGCATTACGGTGACTCTATCAGTTATCTCCTTTACCTCCTTCAGTTTGTGGGTAATGAACACTATTGTAATTCCCTTTTCTTTGAGCTTTCTAAGTGTCTTGAAGAGTTCTCTAACTTCAATTGGAGTTAATACTGATGTTGGCTCATCTAGTATCAAAATCTTAGCATTTTGCATGAGTGCCTTAGTTATCTCAACTCTCTGCTGAATTCCAATAGGAAGATCCTCTACTATTTCATCAAGGGGGATTTTGAGCCCAGTTTCTTTCATCTTTTCTTTTGCAAGTTTTTTGACTTCTTTTAGGGTAATTTTTGGATTTAATGGAAGTAAGGCAAGGTAAAGGTTTTCAAGAACAGTAAAAGTTGGGACCAATGTAAAGTGCTGGTAAACCATTCCTATACCTGATCTTATTGCGTCCCAGGGCCCAGAAAATTTTACTTCTTTTCCAAAAACTCTTATTTTTCCCTTTGTTGGCTTTATCTCCCCATAGAGGATCCTCATTAGCGTTGTTTTTCCAGCTCCGTTCTCGCCAAGAAGACCATGAATTTCCCCAGCTTCTACTTTAAAGTCGACTCCCTTGAGGGCTACAACTCCATCTGGATAAACCTTTACTATATTCTCCATCTCAATTGCATTCATAACTTGGCACACCTGAAAAAAGAAGAGAAAGGGGTAATAAAAAGTTACTCTTTTTCGAGGGCGGCATCTAAGTTACCTTTCTCTAACTCCTTAATTATCTGCTCATATTCGTCGTGGCTCTGTGGTGTCTTGAACTTTATCTCTCCATTCTTTATCTTCTCCTCAAGCTCACGCACGATCTCCCAAACTTCTGGCTTTATGTACTTCTCTCTCTGCTCTTTTACTATTCTAACAACATCTTCTGGGGTCATGTCTTTTAGTTTTCCACCCTCCTGGGCAAATTCTGCAAATTGCCTAACTCCATCCAAATTCCAGTAGCCAACGCCTCCCTCTTTGAGACCGAGGGTCATTATTCCTCCTTTCCATTGATTTTTGACAACCATTTCAATGGCCGTATAAACAGCAACGTCAACTCTCTTAGCTCCGCTAATTGGGATATACTCTGGTGCATACCACTCTTGACTTGCGTCTTGACCAATAGCAAGTGCTTTGCCCTTTCCTTGCTTATTCCAGTCGATTACTGCGTCAAACATTCCAACGTGAGTTAGACCTGCTAGGCCATAGAGAACTTTGGCACCCTGTTGCAACAGTTGCATTCCAGTAGTGTATCCAACTTGTGTATCTGTAAATGTTCCAGTGTACTGCCAGAGCAACTTCACGGGCTTCCCAGTCTTCTTCTCAAAATACTTTGCTCCATAGAGGTAGCCTATGTGGAATTTCCAAAGTGGTGGAATGTCCATTCCAGCTACAGCACCTATGGTATCGCCACCAAGTTCATAGGCCATTCCAGAGGCTATCACGCCTATGAGTGCTGCAGCTTCTTGTTCTCTAAAGAGAATATCTACTTCATTCTCCCTAACTTTTCCAGTAGTTGAGTCTATGAGGGCAAACTTTTGATCTGGATATTGATCTGCTACTTGATCTAATGGAGTAGTCCAAAGGAACCCAATTAGAACTAGGAGGTCATATTCCTTGCTTTCAGCCAGTTGCTTTAGTAAAGGTACCATATCTTCACGAGACTTTGGAGTCATGTATTCAACTTCTACTCCAAGTTCTTTCTTTGCCCTTTCTGCTCCTAAGTATGCCATATCATTGAAGCTTAAATCTCCCCTCCCTCCAACGTCAAAGAGAACTGCTACCTTTACTTTTTCTCCCTGGGTTTGAGTACCACCAATACATCCTGCTACAAATCCCATTATTACTAGAGCAACTACAGAAAGTGTAATTCCTACCTTTCTCATCTTAGTATCACCAAAAATAAATCATGTTTCAGGATTTATCTTTTTCGTCTTATCTTGTTGAAGTAATTATAACATCTCCAAATTCTCTCCAAACTTCTTCTATCCTCTCCGGTTCATCTGTAATTGCAAATACACTTGGTCCTTTTCCACTTAACCCCACTACAGCTCCAAGATGTAAGGCTTTGGATATGGGTTCAGGAGGATAGCTTAGAAATGTTGAGTATATCAATCCGTTTAAAACAAGTGCCTTTTTCCATTCCCCTTTAATTGCAAGCTTGAATGCTTCCTCAACATAGGGGGCTATTTTTAGGAAATCTACCCCTTTCAGCTCTTCTGTAAGAACTGTCTCATTTGGAACTAAAATTACCACTGGCAACTCATCAATTTCAATTCTCTTAAGTAGTTCAACTCTTAGATTATCTGTTAGGCACAAACCTCCAAAATAAGAGGCACAAGCATCGTCAAAAGCTCCCGTCAATGTTACCCCTGCTTTTTTCGCTGCCTCAACTCCAAGCTTTACGACCTTTATTCCGGGAATATTTAAGCGAAGAGCCCTTGCTATTGCTTCTACAAGAGCATTTGCTACGGCAGAGCTACTTTTTAGACCTTTTCCTACGGGTATTTCAGAGTTTATCTCGAACTCTATTCCAAATTCTATCCCAGAATACCTCCTCATTACATCCAAAACGGCATTTACTACTCTAAAATCGTTGAATTCTAACCCGTTTACAAGAATTTTCCCTTTAACTTCTCCGTCTGTTATCTTTACCTTGGCCTCAGTCCATAGGTCTATTCCAATAGCTCCGCCTTTTCCAGTTGCAAAAGCATTAACGACAGTTATTGCACTACTTCCTTTCCCTAAGCCACGCAAGGGCGACCCTCCTCATAAGTTCTACGTCTCCCTCCTCTCCAGTCCAAAGTCTAAAACTCTCTGCTCCTTGATAGACTAGCATCCAAAGTCCATCAATAGCTATACATCCCTTTTCCTGAGCATATCTAAGAAGTAGGGTGTTTAGTGGTTTGTAGACTATATCCATAACAACTAGCCCAGGTCTTAGGAGATTCTTTGGTACTAGACTTTTTTCTTCATTCATTCCAACTGAGGTTGCATTAATCAGTATATCTGCCCACTCGACATAATATGGGAGGGCTTCTAGGGAGTCTCCCACTATTCCAAACTTTTCTAACCTCTTGGCTTTCTCTATGGTTCTGTTTAAGACTACGACATTTGCAACTTTTGAGAGTTCATATGCAATTGCTTTTCCAGCACCTCCTGCTCCTAGAATTAAAATGTTGGCCCCATCTACCTGAGTAAATCGCTCCAATGCTCTTCTGGCTCCTATTCCATCCGTTGTATACCCCACTAGCTTTCCTTCAAGGTTCACAACAGTGTTTACGCTTCCTATATTTTGAGAGTCTTCGGAGAGCTCATCAAGGAATTTTATAACTTCTTCTTTGTAGGGCATTGTAACGTTTACTCCCTGAATGTCAAGTGCCTTAACACCGTTTATTGCATTCTTTAGATCTTTTTTCACTTCGAATGGGACGTAAATGGCATTTATTCCAAATTTTTTGAATAGGGCGTTGTGCATTATTGGGCTCAAGGAGTGTTTTACTGGATTGCCAATTATTCCATAAATTTTTGTTTCTCCGTTTATCATTTTGTCTCACCTAGCAATTCTAGGATTTTTCTCATCTCTCCAACTGTAAATTGTCCAGGAGCTACGCTATTGTCAATGCTAACATACGTAAAAGGAGAGTAGAGGGCGCTAAATATTCTTGAAATTTTTCCCTTCTCGCCCATGCAAAACGCAATTAGATTTTCGCTGTTCTCGTAGAGTTTGATCACCTCTATGTTGTCTCGAAAATCCCTCGCATAGGTCACGATTTTTATTATATCTGGTTCAAGCTCTATCATCGAATCCAAAATTGATTGGAGAGTTTGGTATGAAGGAGTTTTAGAAAAGTTATGGTATGATAGGATTACTTTGCTCCCTATTTTTGAGGAGAGGTTTATTACATCCTCCACGATATTTGAGTAAAGTTCAACATCGAAATATGCAGGTTTAATTTTTGCAAACTTCTCAAATAATTTTAACCTTTCTTGTTCTTCAATGCGTTTTGCTCCTCCCTCTTCTACTTTCCTCACGGTCACTATCAGCTTGTTTGAATGAGGTAAGAGGAGTTCAATGTTCTCCATGCTCTCCAGGTAATCTACTCTAAGCTCATAAAGGTCGGCTTCATGTAGCTTTATCTTTTTTACAGCTTCTTCAATGGTTTTAGCTATTATAACTCCGGCCAATTTAGGCATTTTTAGCTTCCTCCAGCGCTTGTAGAATTATCTTTTCATCTACCTCCTCAATATTGGCTTTTCCAATCTCAACCGGAACAACAATAACTATCTTTCCGTACCAAGCCTTTTTGTCGATTTTCATGGCTTGAAGAGTTGTGTATGGATCAAAGGGTATTTTTACAGGCAAACCAAATTTAGTTAGTATCTCAACAACTTTCCCTGAATCAAAGCCATACAATATTTCTCCAATTTTTGCTTCCACAACTAATCCCATTGAAACTGCGAAGCCGTGTTTTATTTTGTAGTCAGAAATTTTCTCTATGGCATGTCCTACTGTGTGACCCAAGTTTAGAACTCTCCTCTTTCCGTTTTCCTTTAAATCTTCCTCTACGATTCTCAGTTTTACCGCTACAGATTTCTTTATTATATCCTCCCTTTCTACAATTTCCCTGGGAGAGTTCATTGTTTTAATTGCATTGTAGACTTCTTTGTCTAGTATTCCATACTTCACAACTTCAGCTAACCCATTAAGAATTTCCACCATTGGGAGGGTCTTGAGAAAGTCCCTACAAATTAGCACGAATTTCGGAAGGTAAAATGTTCCAATTATATTCTTCCCGTAGAAATTTATGCCAGTTTTTCCCCCAATAGCTGCATCAACTTGGGCTAGAAGTGTTGTGGGAACGAGACCTAGGTATGTTCCTCTCATATATGTTGAGGCAACAAAACCAGCAATGTCTGTTATAACCCCTCCACCTAACCCTATTAGGAGTGATCTTCGTGTAAATCCCATTTCTAGTAATTTTTCCCAAATATATCTAACTGTATCTAAATCTTTGTATTTTTCCCCATCTGGAACAACGATTGTCTGGGGTTTGAACTCTTTTAACCACGTTAGAACTTCTTCGAGCCATAATTCCTTTAGAGTTGTGTTAGTTAGAACTACTACCTTGTAGGGAGAAAGAGAAGAAAGCAAATCGGGAAGTGTTGAAAGATCTCCAAAAATTATCCCTTCCATCCCAGGGCCTCCAGCTCTTTTAGTAGTTGTAAGAAGTCATCAAACGTTAGTTGTTGCTGGGAATCTGAGAGTGCCTTTTCTGGTTCTGGATGAACTTCAACCATAATACCATCTGCTCCAATGGCATATGCAGCCTTGGCTAGTGGAATTACTAGGCTTCTCCTTCCTGCTGGGTGGGAGGGGTCTACAATAATTGGTAGGTGAGAAAGTTCCTTCACCACTGGGACTGCAGAAATATCAAGTGTAAATCTCGTAGCTGTTTCAAAAGTCCTTATACCTCTTTCACATAATATTACGTTCTCGTTTCCTTGCGCCATAATGTATTCGGCCGAGTATAGCAGCTCTTGTATTGTGTTCCCCATGCCTCTTTTTAGCAGAACTGGATTTTCCACCTTACCAACCTCTTTTAAGAGTTCAAAGTTCTGGGAATTTCTGGCTCCTATCTGGAGGATGTCTGAGTATTTTGCCACGAGTTCGACATGCCTTGTGTCCATAACTTCAGTTACAGTTACTAATCCGTATTCATCAGCGGCCTCTCTCATCCACCTTAGGGCCTTTTCTCCATACCCTTGGAAGGAATAGGGGGAAGTCCTTGGTTTAAATGCTCCCCCACGCAAAACTTTGATTCCAACTTCTGCCAAAAATTCAGCCACCTTCATAATTTGATCCCTGCTTTCTATTGAGCATGGCCCTGCGATTATTGTGAACCCCTCACCAAACTTAACGTCATTGATTTTAACTACGGTCTTCTCTTTGTATTCTTTTGAGTACTTCATAACGCTCAAATTACATCACCACCTGGACAATTTTTTGGTAGATTTTGTCGGGTGTTAATCCATACCTGTCTAGAAGTGCAAGATAATCCCTACCAGATTGTCCAAACTCTACTGTTCCTATCCGAACTACTCTCCTGGGAAGTTTTTCGCTCAAAACCTCCGCAACTGCTCCTCCTAGCCCTCCATAAATGCTGTGTTCTTCAAGGGTAATAACTAATTCAGCTCTTTTTGCATAGTTCAAGAGAGTTTTTTCGTCAAGTGGCTTTATTGTATGCATGTCAATAACACTCGCATCTACATTCAGTTTCTCAAGCATTTTAGCTACATTTAACGCTGTATGGACTAAAGTTCCAGCTGCCACTAGAAGTATTTCCTTTCCTTTTCTTAACACATTGGCCTTTCCTAGCTTTATCTTTGTCCCATCCTCGTAAACCCTTGGAGCATAGTCTCTTCCCAACCTCATATATACTGGTCCATAAGTGTCTATAATCTGCTCGAGCAGCACTTTTGTTGCGTATGCGTCTGCTGGGACAACCACCTTCATGTTTGGTAAAACCCTCATAAGGGCGATATCTTCCAGACACTGATGGGATGATCCATCCATGTAATCTGAAAATCCCGAATGGGTTCCTACTATCTTCACGTTTAGGTTGTCTCTTGCTACGGTATTTCTTATCTGTTCCCAGGCCCTCATTAGGAATACTGCAAATGCAGAGGCTACTGGTATCTTACCCGCAATTGCAAGCCCTGCCGCAGTTCCTATCATATCTTGTTCGCTTATTCCGACTTGGATAAATCTTTTTGGGAATGCTTTTTCGAAATATATTGTCTTTGTTGAGCCTTTTACATCCGCATCAATTACTACAACCTCTTCTCTTTTCTTCCCAATTTCGACAAGTGCTCTTCCGAAAGCTTCTCTGAAGCTTTCTATCACCAATTCCACCTCGCTATTATGACTTTTGGTCTATCATTGATCTTTTCTAGCTCGATTATGGTTTCCTTTAGCTTTTCCACATTATTTTCAACTTCCCTAACCTCCCATCCAAAGGCCTTCCACTTCTCTGCTAACGGTTCTTTTGCGAGTATATCTTCAGTATGTCCTGTAAGCTGGTGGTAATTTCTGTCAATAATTGCTACAACATTGTCAAGGTTGTGGTGAGCTGCTGTCATGGCAGCTTCCCATATTTGACCCTCATCTAGCTCTCCATCTCCTAAAATAACGAATATTCTGCCTTTCTTGTTGTCCATCTTTTTAGCTAGTGCTATACCGTTTGCAACAGAGAGGCCTTGACCTAGTGATCCTGAAGAGACTTCAATAAAGGGGAGTCCTCTAGTTACGTGGCTTGGAAGTCCGTCAATTTCTGCGAAGCTCATAAGTTCTTCGTCACTTATTAGTCCCATTTTCCAGAGCAAAACGTAGAATGCTGGGGCTGAATGTCCCTTGCTTATTATTATCGTATCTTCTTCCTTCTTTAGTTCTAAAACTGCTTGGAGTATTCTAAGGCAAGTTAAGGAGGAGTTCATGTGGAAGCCATTAACAGGCTTTAGCATCTCTTTTAACTTTACTGTAAGAACTTCACTCACTTCCATCACCTCTTAAAATTGTCAGAACAAGTTTTCCTTCTTCAGTCAATCTAACGGGTTTTGGATCATCCTTTGTTCCGTATTCTATCAATCCTAGCTCCTTCAGAATTCTTGCATTAAGCTTTAGGGTTGACAGTGGTTTCCTTTTCTTTCTGCTAAGTTCCTCAAGTAGAGCGTTCAATGACCTGTGCTTGCCGTTTATGCTTTCAAGTATAAGCCTCTGATTTTCGTTTAAAGCTCTAAGAAGTAGTTTTCTTAGAACATCTACCCCGCCGTTATCTATTGATATTGGCAGGGCATCACCCATTGGCGGGGCATCACCTTTTGCTGTGTAAATTGGCGTGGCATCACCCTATCACCATCCACAAAGAAAATAAAAAGAGTATTTAAATTCTTGGGCAACTGTTCCTATCCAAATGACAAAATTTGTCAAGATATGAATTAGAAAAGTAGCGGTTTGTCAATCGTTTGAGCTGAGCTCGAGAATTGCGTTTTTAAGGATTTCAATAGCTTCTAGGTATTCCCTGAGCTTTATCCTTTCGTAGGGAGTGTGGTCAAGCTTGGAATCTCCAGGCCCATATGCTATTGCATCCACTCCATACTTTGGTCCGAGAATATTTGTATCGGCTGTGCCAGTTTTTTTCTTTAGCTTCGGCTTGTAACCTGCTTTCCTTATTGCTCTAACGAACGCTCTTACAAGGGGAGAAGTTCTACTTACTTCATATGCTGGAACAAAGTCAATGATGTCCCATTCTTTTGGAGGCATATATCCGGGAGGAGTTCTTAAATTAACTATCATCTCTCCAAAAAAGTCAAACTCCCTTTCATATGCAACAAATTTGACAATTCTTCCGCTCAGACTGTTAAAGCCCTCACCGAAGTACTTGGCTATAGTGAGCCATTTCTCTATTAGTTTTTCAGCTGCTCCGACTCCAATGCTGCCGTGCACTTTTTCTACTGTTTCTGTAAACTTAACTGTTAAACTACCTTTGTATCCAATCGTTACTCCATTGGTTCCACTTGGTTCTCCCACAATTATGTAATCAGGTTTTGGAACTTCTAAGTTCTTTGCCCCCTTGGAAAATCCTTCTTCATCCACTAACCCAGCAAAAATTATGTTTGCGTCACTTTCTATTGTAGCAAAAAAGAAAGTAGCTAATGGCCCTTTTGCATCGACAGCCCCTCTGCCCCATAGCTCTCCGTTCTCAATCCTGACGGGAATATAGCCCGGAACTGTATCCATATGGCCAGCTAATAGGATTAGTGGTCCCTTTCCCTTTTTTACAGCGATTACGTTCCCTACATCATCGAGATATGCCTCTATCCCATAATTTTCAAAGGATTTAATGAGGAACTTAGCAACCCCATTTTCTTTTCCCGTCGGACTATAGATTTCAACAAGGCGTTTAAGAAACTCAATTTTTTCTTCCGTAGATATCATTAATAACACCTTCAATGGCCGATTTTGCTTGATTTATCTCATCTTTGCTAATTATAAGAGGTGGGAGAAGTCTTATAACCCGCTGCCCCGCTGTGTGAACGAGATAACCTCTATTTTGAAGTTCTTCTACCACTTTAGCTACGGGTTTTTTCATGACTATTCCTATCATTAGCCCTTTTCCTCTCGTTAAGACAACATTTTCTCCTTTTATTTCAATGAACTTTTCAGCAGCTTTTTCGATTAGTTTTTCTCTTCTCAAAATTCTTAGAGTTACGGCCACAGCTTTACAGGCTAGAGGATTTCCTCCAAATGTTGATCCGTGTTTCCCTCTTTCCACGTCAAAGTTTGTTAATGTTAAGCTTACTGGCACTCCATTTCCAATGCCCTTACCCATAGTTACAATGTCTGGTTCCACTTTGTAATGCTCAATAGCTAGAAATTTTCCTGTCCTAAGACCACTCTGAACTTCATCTGCAATTAGCAAGGCTCCTTTGTCTTCAGTAAGATCTCTAAGTGTTTTGACGAACTCTTCATTTGCTGGAACAACTCCTCCTTCTCCTTGAATTGGCTCAAATATTACAGCTGCAGTTTCCGTAGTTATTGCTTCTTTTGCTGCTTCAACATCGTTGAAAGGTATGTGCTTAAACCCAGGAACTAAAGGTTTGAAGTCTTCTCTATACTTTGGTTTCCAAGTAGCACTTAAAGCCCCCATTGTCCTTCCATGGAAAGCGTTTGTCATAGCTATTATCTCTTTTCTCCCGGTATAAAGCCTAGCAAACTTTAATGCAGCTTCAACTGCTTCTGTTCCTGAATTTCCTATGTATACGTATTCGTATGTGACAAATTTTTCAAGTTCTTCAAGCATCTCGTACTTTTCCTCATGATCAAACATTGGGCCTGCAACTACAAGCTTTTCTAGCTGTTCCTGCAATTCACTTACCCACTCGGGATGATTGTGTCCTAGAACGTTTACTCCAATACCTGCTATTAAGTCTATGTACTTCTTTCCCTGGGAATCCCATACGTAAATTCCTTCTCCTTTTACGAGCCTTAGTCTCTTCCTGTACAAGCTCATTTCCCTCAATATATCACCGTCCTTCCGTTTAATCCTTCAATTACAACGTTCTTAATACCACTGTTTATCGCTTCTTTGGCCATAAGAAGCTTCTTTTTCATTCCTCCCTTTGCAAAAATTAAGTATTTCTCTATTTCATCTGCAGGGAGCTCTGAAACTACTTTTCCTCCAGCCATAAATGCTGTGTCTGAGAGGAAGTAGAGCTCCTTTGCATCCATGGCGAGGGCCACATGATAAGCAACTTTATCACCATCTACGTTGAGGGGAGTGTTCTCAATTGGGTCATAGGCAATGGAAGCTATAACTGGAGTTCCAATCTTGAGATACTCTCTTAGGATTTGAGTGTTCACTTTCTTTATTACTCCAGAATAATCATCCCTAATGGCAACAACTCTTCCATTGATAACTGCTTTGATTAGCTTTTTCCTCTCTCCAATAATCAGCTCCCTGTCAAGTCCTGTGAGGCCTATTGCGTTTATTCCTTGATTTCTCAAGAATTCAACAATTTCTTTATTGGCCCTTATCATTGCGGCTACATAAACCTTAAGCACTTCCTTTGTTGTTCTTCTAAAGGTTACCCCAGAGGGGCTTGTTAGCTTCTCTATTTTAACTCCCATTTTCCTGGAAAGTTCATCAACATGTCTTGATCCTCCATGAACAATAACTGAATTTCCCAGAATTTCTGAGATTCCGTTTTCTCTCCATAGATTTTCTAGCATTGATATAACGGAACCTCCAATCTTCACGACTCTCATTGTTACCACCTCACACGGGATAAACAGGATAATACTCTAATCCAGTCGTTTCTTTAAGTCCAAACATTATGTTCATGTTTTGAACAGCCTGTCCAGCTCCTCCCTTGATCAAGTTATCTATTGCCGAGAATACCATCACCCTTGAGTTTTCGGAGTCGTATGCGAATCCTATATCGATAAAATTGCTTCCAATGACGTACTTTGGATCAGGATACCTTTGTAATCCTCCTTTATCAGTTACGATTCTTACAAAGGGCTCGTCTTTATACATCAAGAGCTTTCTCAGCAGTTCTCTTTCATTGCCCTCATAGCGGAAGTAAATTGTAGCTAACAATCCTCTCACTAAGTCTACAGAATGGACTGTGAACATGGCCTTTACTCTAGTTTCCTGCAGAACCTCTGCCTCGTGCCTGTGGTGATAGGGCTTGTATACCCTAACCACGTTGCTTCTTTCTGGATGAATACTTGCAATGTTCTCTCTTCTTCCTCCTGCAGAGGAGCTGACTTTTAGGTCAACTATGGCCTCCTGAGTTAAGTCCTTGAAGGGATAGAGTCCAAGGATCGTTGCTGTGGCATTACACCCTGGATTGGCAACAAGTTCGGCCTTTTTTATTTCTTTTCTGTGAAGCTCTGGTAAGCCGTAAGTAAATCTGTCTATGAGTTCGGGTTTCTCGTGCGGACCATAATACTTTTCGTACAACTCTTTCTTTATCCTGAAATCAGCGCTCATGTCTATTATCTTAGCACTTCCCAAGAACTCCTCTATGATTTTCATAGATGTCCCATGTGGGACTGCCAAGAATATCACATCTGCATCGAAATTGTAGTCGTTTGTGAATCTTAAGTCAAGTCCTCTAAGGTTTGGATGAACTTTATGCACTTTCTTTCCGGCATATTGTCTTGAGGTTATTGCAGTAATCTCAACTTCTGGATGCATTGCGAGTAACCTAACTAATTCCCCTCCGATATATCCACTAGCCCCAACAACAGCAGCCTTGATCATCTCTTTGCCACCTCCACTGCATATTCAACGAGTTTTCGAGCAATATCAACTCCAGTAACTCTGGCTGCGTTCTTAAACTCCATATTTGGATTAACTTCGTTGACTAACAACCCCTGAGGGCTTTCAAAAATGTCTATTGCTAAAGCTCCATCTCCAAATGCCTCCCAAGCTTTTATTGAGACTTCTTTGACATCTTCATCTGTACAGGGGGTAGCCTTGCCTCCCCTAGCTGTGTTTGTAATCCAATGATCAGAATACCTGTAAATAGCAGTCACGAATTCTCCTCCTATCACATAACTCCTAATGTCTCTTCCAGGTTTTTCTACGAACTCTTGAAAGTAATGGATGTTGTAAAGGGGATTTTTCATCCAGGTTTTATGTTCAAGTAGGCTCTCTAGGGCGTCGATATCGTTTACTTTCGTCACTAACCTACCCCAGCTTCCATAGATAGGCTTTGATACAAATGGAAATCCAAGCTTTTTCCCCAAATTTTTCGCGCCATTCTCGCTTATTGCAACTCCCCACCTGGGAACCTTTACTTTCTTTGAAAGTTTCAATGTTGCAAGTAATTTGTCTCCAGCTTCAAGTATTATATTAAACGGATTTACTACGGGAATTCCAGCATCTTCAAACAACTTTGCTAGGTATAGGGCCTTAAAATGGCTTATATTCCTAATTATAACAACGTCTAAGTCAAATTTTGCGGGAAATGTCATGTCGTCCTCGTGCAACATTATAACTTCTCCAAACTCACTGGCTCTCTCTCTAATCATTACTTCCTCTTTTCTCAAGATTGTGTATGTAATTCCGATCTTCATAGGATTCTCCTCCATAAAAAAATAAAAGCTGGGGAAACTACTCTCCCCAGTCCTCTTCAACTTCTGGAAGCTCTTCCAGTGTTAGGGGGTTCAAACTAACGACTTCAAGCTCTGCTCCGCATACAGGGCACTCAACTATCTGGTGTAACTCCACTCCGTCAACTTCTATCTCTGCTCCACATACGGGACACTCAACTACACTCATTCCAACCACCTCCTGGCTTTGGTTTCAAATACAATGTATTTGTAATAATTTCGTATCATATAGTTCTGAAAATCAATATTTTGTTTCAAATATTACATATCAAAGCGAGTTAATATAGTGCTTACTCTAATTTCTTCGTTCCAAAGATCCTCTATATCCTCATCTAAGTTTTTTAGAGTCTCCCAAATGACTGCTATTGTATCCATAAATCTCCCCTCCTTCTAATGTATTCAATAATACCTCCTTCTTCGACTATAGCGAGAAGAAAACTGTCAAGGGGTTTAAACTTTAGAACTTCCCCATCTTCTTTCTTTACCTCTCCACTTCTCCAATTAACCTCAACAATTTCTCCATCTAAGAGTGGGTCAGTATTCCCTATCAAGAGGGGAAGTCCCAGGTTTACTGCGTTTCTAAAGAATATTCTCCCGAAGGATTTTGCAATTACTCCCCCTACTCCAGCAGCTTTTAGTGCTAGGGCTGCGGATTCTCTAGATGATCCTATTCCAAAGTTTTTTCCTCCAACAACTACATCTCCTGGTTTAACTTCTTTGGAAAACTCTGGTCTTTCTTCAATGAATGCTATCTTTGCTAGCTCGTTTGGATCTTTTGTTAGATTATACCTTCCAGGGGTTATTGCATCTGTTGAAATGTTATCGCCAAATTTCCATACCCTACCTCTTGTTATCATATAGCTCCCTCCGGGTTCGTTATCTCTCCATACAAGGCGCTTACAGCTGCAGTTATTGGATTAGAAAGGTAAATTTGGGCATTGGGAGATCCCATTCTTCCTCTGAAGTTCCTGTTTGTTGTGCTTAGGACTATCTCCCCATCTCCAACTACGCCCATATGCCTCCCTAAGCAAGGCCCGCATCCTGGGGGAAGAATAACTGCTCCAGCTTCAATGAGTTTTCTTGCTACTCCCTCCTCTATCATTCTCTTGTATACATTCATAGAGGCAGGACCTACGATGGTTCTAACTGCTACTTTCTCTCCCTCTAAAATCTCGGCAGCTTTGGAAATTTGTTCAAACCTCCCATTTGTGCACGAGCCTATGAAAACCTGATCTATCTTTGTTCCCTCTACTTCTTCCACTGGAACAACGTTTGCTGGATTATGCGGCTTTGCAACAAGGGGATTGAGAGAATTTAATTCAATCTCCAGCTCTTTTACATACCCATCTCCTGTGTACTCTTCCCCTATTATTCCCGTTTTTGCATTAGCTTCCACTACAAAGTTCGTTAGCGTTAGACGCTCATCAAGGGAAAAAGGAACGTTGAAGAATTCTACGGCCCTGTAGTTCATGTCGTAGTCTTTTAGTAGTGAGAGGAGATGAAGTATCACATCAGTTGCCATAACGTATCTTGAAGGATTGCCCTCTAGGATTACTCCAACGCTCTCTGGAATTCTAAACCATGTCTTTCCTAGCCCTAAGATTACAGCAACATCCGTTGCTCCCATCCCTACTGCAAAAACTCCAAGTGCTCCGAGAGTTGGAGTATGGGAATCTGCTCCCACAACTATCTTTGAGTTTTCTGTTAATCCCATTTCAACGACGAGTTGATGGCTAATTCCTTGACCTTCTATTACTGGAATTCTATGCCTTTTTGCGAAATCTCTAATCTCTTTTTGCAAGTTTGCAATCTTTACTGTAGGCGCTGGATACACGTGGTCAAAGAAGATATATGCTCTTGCTCTTACAGTGGCAAAGACCTTGTTGAATGCCTCTATTATTAAGGGCATTGTCCCATCATGAGCGTATACTAAATCCACTCTTCTAACAACACTTTCTCCAGATTTTCCACCGAGAATTTCTTCAATTAATGTCATGTTGCTAACCTCCTAGCTTCTTCTATTAATTTTTCCCAGGTATAAGGTTCTCTGCTTTCTTTTACTCTTCTTAGAAGTTCTTCAACAATATTTTCGTTTTCAATACCTGCTTTTCTCAAATAAAATCTAATTGTGTCCCTACCAGCAAATCTGTCTAGATAGATCCTTCTTTCCCTGCCGAAGGTTTCTGCTGGCAGAAATTCATAAAAAGTTGGGTCTTTTATTACAGCAGAGACATGAAGTCCAGCTTTATGTGTAAATGCGTTCTCCCCCACTATTGGGTAGTTTTGCTGTGGTCTTATTCCTGTTATCTTGGTAAGTAGCTGGCTTAAGTAGTAAAGCATCTCTAGCTTATACTTTTTGATGCCATAATGGTAGTATAGAACTGTAGCAATTTGGGCCAAATCAACAATTCCTGCTCTTTCCCCTAATCCATTTATTGTAGCATCCACCAGTGTTGCACCTGCCTCGATTCCCATAATTGCATTTGCAAGAGCTAAGCCAAGGTCGTTGTGACAGTGGACGTTTACAGGTATTCCAAACTCTGTGACGTTTTTAACGAGCATGTAGAATTTTAAGGGGTGAGCACTTCCAGTTGTATCTGCTATGCTAACTCTATCAACTTTTAGTTCCTTTGCAAGATTAAGCGCGGCTACTAAGTTCTTCCACTCAGTTCTCGTTGTGTCTTCTGGAGTAAATCTAACTTTTAATCCATGGTCTTTTGCATATTCTATAGCTCTACTGATTCTATCTAATGCTTGCTCTAGTGTTATTCCAAACCTCTTGGTTAGGCAGTGGTTTGATAGGCAGAAGAATATTCCTATCCAGTCTGTCCCTGCCTTCAAAACATAGTCAACATCACTTATTAAGGCCCTTGAATGTGCAAGAAGATTTGCCTTTAGTCCCTGCTGAACTACAAGTTTTATCCCCTCGAATACATCTCTGCTCACTGCGGGATGCCCAACTTCAATGAACTCAACGCCAAACTCGTCCAAGGCTAAAGCTATCTCAAGTCTCTGTTCTGGTGTGTAGTTAACTCCTGGTGTTTGTTCCCCCTCTCTTAGCGTTGAATCCAGTAGTAATATTTCTCTCCTGCTTAATATACACCACCCGCTTCACATCATTCTGAATGGGTATTTAAAATTTTCGGCAAATTTTTTGTCTTGTCGAACAAATTTCTTGAATTTTCATAAACGTCGAAAAAATTTAGGTTAAATGTCAATTTATTCGAAAAAATTTTTGTGCATCTATAGTTTAGTTTACTTTGTTCAAGATTAAGGTTTAAAAATGTAAAGAAGAGTCATCCTCTAAGAGCCTTCTTTATTTTGTCAGAAATTACAAGTGCCATTAGAGCCTTTATAATATCGAAAACAATGAAAGGTGCCACTCCTAGATAAAATGCTTTCTTAAAGTCCATACCAAGCCACATTCCCAATCTTGCCCATCCGAGAATATAAATTACGCTTAATCCTAAAAGACACCCTCCCAGTTTTCCCCAGAAGGTCTTAGCTTTTTCTGAGAAATAGCCTGAAATAAAGGCTGCTATCGGAAAGGCAAGTAGATACCCTCCAGTCGGTCCATAGATGTGGATTATTCCTCCACTAAACCTGGCAAAGACTGGTAATCCAAGCGCTCCTAGCAATAGGTAGATAGCTTGACTAAGAGCTCCAAGCTTCGCTCCTAAAACTAATCCGGAGAGGAATACCATGAGGACTTGAAATGTAAACGGTACTGGGCCGAGAGGCACAGAAATCTGGGCGCCAACTGCTGTTAATGCCGCAAATACTCCTGATAATGCAATATCCCTAGCTCTCATATGACCACCCACGTTACAATTTCGTTAACCTTTAAATATATTTTGGTTAACCACAAGGATGAAATTTTTGAAGCATTTTGGGAATATCATTGAAGATGTTGAAGGATAGTGCACCAAAAAGGAAAATACTTGAGGAGTTGAGAAAAGGAGAAACGGTTTCGGGAGACTATTTAGCCTCAAAATTAGGAGTATCTAGAGTTGCCATTTGGAAACACATTAGGGAATTAAAGGAGCTAGGGTATGGAATAATCGCCGATAAAAAGGGATATAAGCTAGTTTATGAGCCGAAAAAACCTTATCCCTGGGAAATTGACGTCCAATCATATTATCTCAAAAAGACGACCTCTACGATGGAAGTAGCTAAAAAATTAGCCGAAAAAGGTGAAAAAAGTTTTACAGTGATTATAGCTGAAGAACAGACCCAGGGAAGAGGAAAGTTGAAGAAAAAATGGGAGTCAAAACCAGGAGGATTGTATTTTTCTATAATATTAAGGCCAAAAATTAAACTAGTAGATGTTAAGAATTTGGCTCCCATACTTTCTTCTGCAATCCTTAATACTTTGAAAAAATTAGGAATTGAAGGAAATGCAAACGATAAAGGTGAAATTTTTGTAAATGGGAAAAAGATAGGAGGAATACTAATAGAAGCCAAAGGAGAGCTTGACATAGTTGAGTATGTTATTATAGGTGTTGGGATAAACGTTAATAATGATGTTACTTACCCATTAGCAACATCACTGAAAAAAGAACTTGGGAGGGAAGTAGATTTACTAAAGTTCTCTAAGGACCTCTTATCAAACATGTTAAATGCTTTGAGAGGCAACTTCAATTAATTTTTTGATATGGATTTCCGCTGAATCAAAGACTTCTATACTCACGTCACCCCGCTTGACAGCCAGAGGTAGTTCAGTACATCCAAGAATTACTCCCTCAACCCCTTCTTCTTTTGCATACCTTTCTATTAAATCTATTATCCATCTCTTGCTCTTCAAATTCTCAAATGCAAGCTCCTCGAAAATTATCCTATTGAGTTCCTCTTGCTCTTCTTCGTTTGGAACAACAACTTCTAGGCCCTTATTTTTAAGTGCATTTACATAAAAGCCGGAGCTCATAGTCGTTTTAGTCCCCAGCAATAGAACTTTCTTTAGGCCATGGCTTAGAATTTCTTCTGCAACGGCATCAATTATGCTGACCATTGGAACGCTTATCTCTTTTTGGATATCATCAAAAACTATATGGGGAGTGTTTGCTGTAAGAGCAATTAATTCAGCTCCAGCCCTCTCCAAAGCTTTAGCAGCGTTTATTAGGATTCTTTTTCTTCCTTCCCATCCCTCTGGATTCATAAAGAAGTCCCGAAAGTTTATGGAGTAAATAAGAAGCTCGGGATACTCATATTTTCTGAATTTCTTTCTGCTTATTTCAATGTATTTTCTGTAGTAATAGCACGTAGATTCGGGAGTCATTCCTCCAATTAGTCCTATTTTCTTCACTACTCTCACCGAAATAGGGGGAATCTAAATGCTTAAGAACGTTTTTGTGAAAAAACTCTCAGGTGATATAATGGAGGTTCGCTTTGTTGACGATTATGTGGCGTTTTCTAGAATGCCATATGAAGATGAGATTGGGGAGTTAGTTAAGGAGTTTGATGCTTTCGTTGTGTTGGTTGAAGAATTTGAGTTGGAATATGATCTAGAAAAAGTTAAAAGGGAAGTTGAGGTTTTACACGTTCCAATACCTGATTTTACAGCACCTAGCATTGAAGAATTAAAATACATCGTGAAGTGGATTGATGAAAAGGTGAAAGAAGGAAAGAAAGTTCTAGTACATTGCTATGGAGGGAGTGGAAGAAGTGGAACTGTGGTTGTGGCTTGGTTAATGTATAAGTATAAGCTCCCTTTAAAAGAAGCACTTTTGGAAGTTAGGACCTTGAAGCCAAGTGCTGTAGAAACTAGGGATCAGCTAGAGGTTCTTAAAGAATTCGAAAAGCTTCTAGGAACTATTGTCTGAGGTAAACCGTAAAGTTTTTAAAGTGTTTGTGGGGAGTTGGTAGTGGTACGGCGGCCATAGCGGGGGGGCCACACCCGGTCTCATTTCGAACCCGGAAGTTAAGCCCCCCAGCGATCCCGGTTGTACTGCCCTCCGAGAGGGGGCGGGAAGCCGGGGACGCCGCCGGCCACTAACATTTGCGCCCGGGTGGTGTAGCCCGGCCTATCATGCGGGACTGTCACTCCCGCGACCCGGGTTCAAATCCCGGCCCGGGCGCCAAAATTCTTCTTTCTATTTTGTTCCTATGAGAATGGAGTATATGGGTTTGAAAATTGAAATATCAGAGGAGGTTTATGAGCCAGCGGAAGATTCTTTCCTTTTGGCTGAGGTTCTTCTAAAGGAAGTTAGGGATGAGGACATTGTACTGGATATGGGGACGGGAAGTGGTATCTTAGCACTTTTAGCGGCAAAAAAAGCGAAATTTGTTGTCGGCGTTGACATAAATGAAAGAGCCGTTGATATTGCTTGGAAAAATGCAGTCAATAATGACGTAAAAAATGTGATCTTTGTAAAGAGCGATTTATTTGAGAACATTAGGGGCAGATTCTCTCTAATAGTTTTCAACCCTCCATATCTCCTAGGAGAAGATGAAGAAATTAGAGACCCTATAGATTTAGCCCTAATTGGGGGTAAAACTGGTGGAGAAGTAATTGAACGCTTTGCAAAACACGTGAAAGATTTTCTTCTTCCTGGGGGAAGAGTTCTCCTTTTATATAGCTCACTCACTAAAATTAACGTAAGAAAGTTATTTGATGAACTTGGGTTCAAAACTGCGATTGTGGCTAAGGAAAAATTGTTTTTTGAGGAGTTATACGTCATGAAGGCTGAGCTCTCTTTACACTTCCGATGAACCTTACAACCGGCTTTTCATGGTGTTCTTCTTGAGACCATTCTTCTTCAATGTAATCTTTTAACTTTGCTTCATATAGTAGGAGTTTGGGCTTTACATTGAGCATGTCATCGACTTCTCCCTAACTTATTTAAGTTTTTCGTCGAAAATCTTCAAGACATCCTTAAAGTCTGGAATTTGTATCCCAAGGAGGGTTGCAGAATATGCAGGAATATCAAAAATTTTCTTAACTTTTTCAATAATTCCTACGTCTCCAGTTGCAACAATATCAAATTTTTTCAACTCAAAATCGGGGCTTTTAACGACCTTAACTTCTCCCTTAATTCTTCTTTTTTCTAACTCCTTTTTTGTTAGCTCTGCTATTCTCCCACTTTTTGACGTTGACTTACCATAGAAAATGATAACTTTTTCTGGGGCCAGAGTGGATAGAGTATCTGCGATAATTCTTATTAGGTTGAGGGTATTCTGGTCAAATTTGTAGTTTTTTATGTATCTGATATCTCTAACTATTCCATCCTCACATCTAAAAGCTTCTCCCCTAATTACAGAATCTAGGGTAATTAAAACATTGAAGCCATCTATCCCGATTTCTTTTCCAGTAATCTCATTCTTTGAAGCGAGTTTTCGTTTTGTCTCTTCAATCCATTTTGTGGGAAATACGCATCTCGCCAAAAGATGTCTTGCATTTGAAGGAAGAAGGTAATGATTGCATACAAATTCCAAAGCTTTGGACTTCCTATAACCCCTATTGAGCAAGTATTTTAAATCTTTATATGCCTCATACACTCTCCCCATTTTCCTCTAGTAAGTTTGGACAAAATACTTTTAAAATATTCTTTTACACTGTGGTTTTGTGATAGCAGGAATATTATTAGCTTTAGGGGCAGCATTTTCCTGGGCATTGTCTTCAGTTCTCTCAAAAATGATAATGGAAAGGATTAGTCCTTTATCCTTAAATATTGTTAGGTTATTGATAAGTGGGCTGGTTTATTTGGGGATGTTCCTTGTACTTCCATTTCCTAACAAACCAATTTTGTGGTGGCTGATCGTTATAGCTTCAGGTGTTTTAGGTTTTACAGTGGCTGATTTTATGTTCCTAAAAGGAATGAAGGAAGTTGGAGTGTCAAGGGCAAGTATATTGGTCACTCCTCATCCTATACTTACGATGATACTTGCTCATTATTTTCTTGGAAGACCTTTAAATTCCGGAATTTTTCTTGGAGCCTTTCTCATAGTTCTTGCTGTTATAATCCTGCTTAGTGAAAGCGGGAATAGAGAGTCAAAGACTTCGTTTGAGGGCGTTCTTTGGATCTTTGGGGCAGAGGCCTTGTGGACTGTTGCTGTTCTCTTGACAGATTGGCTTGTTGAAAACGAGTCCCCTCTTCTTATTACGGGGCTACGTATAATAGGCGGGAGTATTGGAGCTATATTTTTTGTACCTTCTGTCTTAAAAGAGGTAAAGAGAATTAGCATAAGAGATTATGTCTGGATTGTTATCATAACTTTTCTTGGAACCGTTATTGGGCAGTATCTTTTTGTCATGGCGATAAGACTTGTTACTTCAAGCATTGCAACTCCCATAACAGAGTCTAGTCCAATTATGGCCACTATACTTGCAGCATTTATTCTGAAAGAAGAGATAACTGAAAGAATCTTCATTTCTATTATACTTGCATTTGTGGGAGTTATCCTAATTGGGATTTTTATGTGAGGCTTTATTTTTGACAGTAGAGATTATTGTTATAAAATTGTTAACTTTTAATGACTATCAGGGTTAAATTAACATGTAAATTTCTAAAAGTTACAAAGGGATAAGAATTTTTCCTGATATTTGACATAGTTCTATGAATTTTTATTTCAATGTGTTTCAAAATATCTATACATTTTGACTATATGTAATATATCCTCATTAGAACTGTTGACACCAAAATATTTATTAAGCATAAAATAACCATGCAACTTTGATCACTAATGTACGGTGGTGCCACATGAAGGGGCTAAAAGCTCTCATATTAGTGATTTTAGTTCTAGGTTTGGTAGTAGGGAGCGTAGCGGCAGCTCCAGAGAAGAAAGTTGAACAAGTAAGAAATGTTGAGAAGAACTATGGTCTGCTAACGCCAGGACTGTTCAGAAAAATTCAAAAATTGAATCCTAACGAGGAAATCAGCACAGTAATTGTATTTGAAAACCATAGGGAAAAAGAAATTGCAGTAAGAGTTCTTGAGTTAATGGGTGCAAAAGTTAGGTATGTGTACCATATTATACCCGCAATAGCTGCCGATCTTAAGGTTAGAGACTTACTAGTCATCTCAGGTTTAACAGGGGGTAAAGCTAAGCTTTCAGGTGTTAGGTTTATCCAGGAAGACTACAAAGTTACAGTTTCAGCAGAATTAGAAGGACTGGATGAGTCTGCAGCTCAAGTTATGGCAACTTACGTTTGGAACTTGGGATATGATGGTTCTGGAATCACAATAGGAATAATTGACACTGGAATTGACGCTTCTCATCCAGATCTCCAAGGAAAAGTAATTGGGTGGGTAGATTTTGTCAATGGTAGGAGTTATCCATACGATGACCATGGACATGGAACTCATGTAGCTTCAATAGCAGCTGGTACTGGAGCAGCAAGTAATGGCAAGTACAAGGGAATGGCTCCAGGAGCTAAGCTGGCGGGAATTAAGGTTCTAGGTGCCGATGGTTCTGGAAGCATATCTACTATAATTAAGGGAGTTGAGTGGGCCGTTGATAACAAAGATAAGTACGGAATTAAGGTCATTAATCTTTCTCTTGGTTCAAGCCAGAGCTCAGATGGTACTGACGCTCTAAGTCAGGCTGTTAATGCAGCGTGGGATGCTGGATTAGTTGTTGTGGTTGCCGCTGGAAACAGTGGACCTAACAAGTATACAATCGGTTCTCCAGCAGCTGCAAGCAAAGTTATTACAGTTGGAGCCGTTGACAAGTATGATGTTATAACAAGCTTCTCAAGCAGAGGGCCAACTGCAGACGGCAGGCTTAAGCCTGAGGTTGTTGCTCCAGGAAACTGGATAATTGCTGCCAGAGCAAGTGGAACTAGCATGGGTCAACCAATTAATGACTATTACACAGCAGCTCCTGGGACATCAATGGCAACTCCTCACGTAGCTGGTATTGCAGCCCTCTTGCTCCAAGCACACCCGAGCTGGACTCCAGACAAAGTAAAAACAGCCCTCATAGAAACTGCTGATATCGTAAAGCCAGATGAAATAGCCGATATAGCCTACGGTGCAGGTAGGGTTAATGCATACAAGGCTATAAACTACGATAACTATGCAAAGCTAGTGTTCACTGGATATGTTGCCAACAAAGGCAGCCAAACTCACCAGTTCGTTATTAGCGGAGCTTCGTTCGTAACTGCCACATTATACTGGGACAATGCCAATAGCGACCTTGATCTTTACCTCTACGATCCCAATGGAAACCAGGTTGACTACTCTTACACCGCCTACTATGGATTCGAAAAGGTTGGTTATTACAACCCAACTGATGGAACATGGACAATTAAGGTTGTAAGCTACAGCGGAAGTGCAAACTATCAAGTAGATGTGGTAAGTGATGGTTCCCTTTCACAGCCTGGAAGTTCACCATCTCCACAACCAGAACCAACAGTAGACGCAAAGACGTTCCAAGGATCCGTTCACTACTACTATGACAGGAGCGACACCTTTACAATGACCGTTAACTCTGGGGCTACAAAGATTACTGGAGACCTAGTGTTTGACACAAGCTACCATGATCTTGACCTTTACCTCTACGATCCTAACCAGAAGCTTGTAGATAGATCGGAGAGTTCCAACAGCTACGAACACGTAGAATACTTAAACCCCGCCCCAGGAACCTGGTACTTCCTAGTATATGCCTACTACACTTACGGTTGGGCTTACTACGAGCTGACGGCTAAAGTTTATTATGGCTGAAGCCTTTTAACTATTCTTTCTTTTTTGTTTTAGGGAGGTGAATTTTTGTGAAAAAGGTATTCTTAGGGGTAATTATCATTACTTTACTCTTATCTCCAGTGAAAGCTGGAGAATATCTCTACGTCTACAAACCTACTACTCCAGATACAGCCTTTTCGGTAATAGCATTATATAAGGTAGGCGAATATGCAAGAGCTTTAGAGGGTTGTGAATGGTTAATGCAAATTAAAACACCTTTTGACTCTTGGGGTTATGCATATGGAGAAAAGCATGAGCCTAAGTATACTGCAATGGCAATGATGGCGCTGATGAGGTGTGAAAACCTTGCCCGCGGGAGATATTATCTCACAATTACAAATGCAGCATACTGGTTGATCTACACTCAAAAATCTGATGGATCCTGGGATAGTTACTTTGACACTGCCTTATCTTACATTGCCTTAAAGGAATACTTGGGCCTTCCCTCACAAGGATATATTGACATTAGAGAGCAAGTTAAAGAGGCTGTGAGACGAGCTAGGGAGTGGCTCCTCTCTAATACTCCTCACACTGATATTGAAAAAATATTTGGGTTAATGGCACTTGAAGATAGAAAGTCACTCGAGAAATTAGGGATTAATGAAGAATTGGAGGTTTACAAAGCATTTGCTCTTTCCTACTTAGGAGAGAGTGTAAACTTGCCTGTAAGAGACTATAATAGCCCCATGGAAGTTGCAATGGCTCTATATGCAACTGGGAAAGAAAAGTATAAGGAGAAACTACTTGCTCTTCAAAACTTTGGCTTTTGGGGAGTTTTAAGATATAGAGTTTTGGATTTGATTGATGTTTCCAAAATTAATGAATTTAGAAATCTTACGTCGGTAGCATGTCCCTACCTCAAGAAAGTAACTCCTCAATTTGAATGGGAGAAAGTTGTGCTTGCAGATTATTATCTCCACTGCGGTGTTTCCCCTGAATTGCCCTCAAATATAACTGGGTTACTTCCATGGCAAATTGCTGAAGTTGCAAGAATTAAAGCTTATCTTGGGTTGGATTATAGCAACGAGATTAAATACCTCCTTTCCATTCAGGAAAATGGGAAATGGGAAGACTTTTTCAATACCGAATATGTTATTTTAGTCTTTAAGATGTTGGATGTCCCTTACAATTATACCTCCTCCATAGAGTACTTGAAGGCTAATCTAACATGGATGGTTAGTGCAAAAGATGAGTCAGGAGCTCCAATCTATTATAAAATACCCACATACTATTTTGCATATGCCTTAATTCTGTTTAAAGAATTCAACATGAGTGAGGAGTTTAATATAACCCTGAAAATACTTCAAGAAAGACAATATAAGACAGGAGCATTTCCATACACTCAGGGGTCTGTAGCTGGTATAACATCTACTTCGAAAGTTCTTTGGGCTTTAGAAAAAGTTGGACTTGTTGATTCTGAAATGTATAGAAATGGTGTTTCCTACCTTAGAAAGCTTCTCTTTGCTGATATTCCTGAACCTAGACTTGTCGATGGGAAGGTTTTCTTAGAAAACTCAACGCTTATCTTAATTAGAGATTCTAAATATATAGGAAATGCAACGAACTCTGCGGTAGTTTCAACACTCGACGGTTACATTGTTATATATCCATCTCAATACCCCCTCTCAATTAAAGCATATGAAGTACATGGATTTAGAGCAGAAAAGGGAAGTGCTCTTTGGACAGTCCTCTCAATAGTACTGGTGGTTGGGGGAGGGATGATAGTTATTATCTTCAAGAAGGTAAAAATTAAAAGGTAGCTATCTTTCTATAGCTTCATATATCATTTTTTCTCCTTCACGTCCCACAAACTTAGCCTCATAAACTTTCGTTGTTCCATTGGTTGTTATTTCCATAATTACTTTCTTTACATCTTTTATGGGAATTTTCTCACTTGTTGTGTACTCTTTTGAAACAATTACTTGGGCAAAAACATCTCCTTTTCTTTCAAATTTAAACACTAAAGTTCCATCTCTCAGCTCATATCCCTTGTATCCTACTCCTGCCATCCTGAAAGTTGCTCTAAGGGAATAGTATATTTCTTCGTTTGCATAGTGCATTATTCCATATGCTCCTGCAACTACAAAAATTAATGCTATTGCACCAAGAACTTTTTTCATCATACAACACCAATTCAACTTAGCACATAAAAATATAAAAATGCTTTCAGATCTTGTGGTAAAGATGATGAACCCGCGCAGCTCTGAAGGGATGATGAGGATCTTAAGTGCTGATCTCTACCAAACTTTTGTTCCTACCGGAACTTCTTCTGGAACAGGAAGTAAGTAAACTTTTCCATTTTCTTCTTCTGCCACTATTAGCATTCCTTCACTTTTAACTCCAGAGAATTCTTTTGGTTTTAAGTTTAGAACAAAAATAAATTTCTTCCCTTCTAAATCTTTGGGGTTATATTGATCTGCTATTCCAGTTACTATTGTTCTCGTTTCTTTTCCAAAATCAACAACCAACTTTATCAATTTCCTAGTTCTCTTTAACTTTTCTGCCTTTATTACCTTTCCAACTCTCATATCAAACTTCCAAAATTCTGAAACGTCATATAACTCCATAAAATCACCTTATATATGATTGGAAAAGTATCTTTTTCAATGCTTCGTTGACATCATTGACATCTCTCCCGACCATGAGGTAGGTAACGTTGCCTTTGAATGTTCTCCTATACCTCTCGACCAGCTCTTCATCAACTTTGCTGTCTCCTATGTAGATGGCTTCCTCCCCTTGTGTAACTTCATATAAGGCCCGGGGGTCAGGTTTTTCAAACATATCTCTTGTAACAACTTTGTCGAATTTAAAGCGGATAATTTCCTCTGCAAGCTTCATCTCTAGGGAATCTCTTCCAGTAACTATCCCCAGCTTATAAGTTTCTTTTGCCTTCTTTAATAATTCGATATCAACAATTCTCTTCTCTTTTCTCCAAAGTCCTTCAAACTTGAAAATGCTGTTAGGATATATTTCGCCAAGATAAAACGTATTAAACACCCTTTCGATGTCTTTTCTATCTAGTACAATTCCTAACTTCTGCCTTAAATATTCAACTCCTTCTCCTTTTGGAAGGTCTTCTCCTGAAAGATACATTAAAATTAATGCTTCACTGAGTTCAAAATCATCCGAAAATACTCCTTTCTTTCTCATGTCCCTTATTATCTCTAAAGAAACTTCCTTCTTAATTCCCAGGTGGGAAAGAAAGTACTCTACTGTGAGCTTTGTTGCCATATCATAACTCTCGCTAGTGTCTATGAGTACACCATCTACATCAAAGACTATCCACATCTGCACTCCTCCAGGAATTCTTTTAGGGCTTTAATCAGCTCATCATTTTCCCATTTTTTTCCTATTGTTACCCTAATGTGACCCTCTAGCCTTCCAGATAACTTTCTCACGACAATCCCCTTCTTTAGAAGATAATCGTATGCATCGAGCTTCATAAGAAGAAAGTTAGCTTCACTCGGATAGGAGTATTCTATAAATTCTCTTCTAATTCTTTCTCGTTCCTTTACAATAAGTTTAATTCTTCTCTTGACAATATCATAGTGTTCTAACATCTTTATAGCCACTGTCATTGTCAAGGAATTAAGATTGTATGGAGGGAGTATTCTGTATAAAGCATCTATAATCTTTTCATTTGCTATCATATATCCACATCTAATTCCAGCAAGTCCAAACGCCTTTGAAAACGTCCTTAGAATTACTAAATTTTCATACTCACTGATTTTTGGTATGAAGCTTTTTCCCGAAAACTCAGAATAGGCTTCATCAAGTATAACTACTCTCCCAGAGTCTAGAACTTTGAGGACTTCATTTTCTGGTTGAGAGTTTCCCGTAGGGTTGTTTGGTGAGGCTATGAAAATTGCTGATGCTGCTTTTCCTTCTTCTGCAATTCTCTCTCCATCAATTGTGAAGTCCTCCTTTAGGGGAATGTCTTTCACTGGAATTCCATGAAGCTTCGCAAAAAATGAATACATGCCAAAAGTGGGGGAGGTAACGACTATGTACTTTCCCTTGAACATCTTCACAAGATAATTTATTAGTTCGTCACTACCATTCCCAACGGCTATGTTTTCTTTTTTTAGTCCGTAGAATTCTGCGAGGGCCTCTCTTAGAGGGTCTGAGGTTATGTGAGGATATCTATTAAACTCTATTCTCTTGAGTTCTTCTAATATCTCCTCTTTAAGTTGGGGAGGGAGGTCATAGGGACTTTCATTTTTATCAAGCCATATTCTGTAGTTTCCTTCTACGGCTCTATAGGGCTCGAAGTTTAGAATTTCTTCCCAGATCACTTTCTCCGCCTCCTTAACTCGTTCATAACCTCTCCTAGAGAAATGTCATTATATGTAAGGAGCACTAGAAGGTGATATAATAAGTCTGCAACTTCGTAGATTATCCTTTCCCTTTTCTCAGCAACGAGGACTTCTATAGCTTCTTCTCCAAATTTTTTGTAGATCTTTTCTCTCCCTTCCTTAAAAAGTTTGGACGTATATGAACCTTCAACGGGGGTTTCTTTCCTTCTTTTTATTATCTCTTCGAGCTCCTTTAGAATTGAAAGAGAATAATCTATTGGGAGCACTCTCTCTGGTTCTCCAAGCTTTCTATAAAAGCATGAATAGTTTCCAGTGTGACAGGCAGGTCCTTTTGGAGAAACTATTAGCAAGAGGGCGTCATTGTCACAATCAATTTTTATCTCTTTAACTGTCTGTATATTCCCACTAACTTCTCCTTTCATTCTAATTCTACCCTTGGAACGTGAGTAGTAGTGGGCAATTCCCGTTTCAAGAGTTTTTCTAAGGGCTTCTTTGTTCATATATGCAAGTGTAAGAACTTCTCCTTTTTCATCCTGAACTATGACGGGGACAATCCCATTGTTCTTTTCCCAGTTTACTTGCTCCAATAACTTTTCAATTTCCATATGCTCACCTCTAATCAAGTCTAACTGGAATTCCATTTTTGGCAAGAAACATCTTCAGTTCCCTTACCGTATATTCACCATAGTGGAAAATTGATGCCGCTAATGCAGCATCAGAACCTATCCTAAATACTTCTAAAAAGTGTTCTGGTTTTCCAGCCCCTCCAGAGGCTATAACGGGAATATTTACGGCATCAACAACTGCTTTTGTTAGTGGAATGTCAAATCCCTGCTTTGTTCCATCGGTGTCCATGCTCGTGAGGAGAATTTCACCTGCTCCCAGTTCTTCTACTCTTTTGGCCCACTCAACAGCGTCCATTCCCCTGGGCTTTCTTCCCCCGTGTGTATAAACTTCCCAGAATTTTCCGTTCCACTTGGCATCTATAGCAACAACTAAGTTTGCTGAGCCTATGAGGTCAGCGATCTCTTTAATTAAGGAGGGATTTTCCACGGCGGCTGTATTGATAAATATCTTGTCGGCCCCTCGTCTAATTATTTCTCTTGCCTCTTCAACTGTTCTTATACCTCCTCCCACCGTAAAAGGAACGTAGATTTCCTCTGCTACTCTTTCTACCAAGTCGAGAAGGATTTTCCTTTTTTCGTAGGAGGCAGTAATATCTAGAAAGACTATCTCGTCAATTCCTTCGCTCTCATACCTTTTAGCTAGTTCTATTGGATCTCCAGCATCTCTAATGTTCTTGAATTTTATTCCTTTAACAACCCTACCATCTTTTATGTCAAGAGCTGCTATAATTCTTCTTGCCAACACTTTTAGCAACCTCCAAAGCTTCTTCAAGAGAGATAGTTCCTTCATACAAAGCCTTCCCAATAATAACGCCAGAAAACCCTATTTCAGCCAGCTGAATTATATCGGTAGGTGTTGCCACTCCTCCTGCATAAATAAATTCTTCATCTCCCCAGAACCTTTTGATTTTCTCTATTCCCAGGAGGGTACCGTCTCTATCTATGACTGTGTATACAAACCTATTAACGAATTTTCGGAGCATTTTGTATGCATCCTCTACAAGAAGGCTCTCTTCCTCTATCCAACCTTTGGTGAAAATCTTTCCCCCTTTGGAGTCCAAGCTGACTGTTATTCCCTCGAATTCTGAGGTTATTCTTTCCAAAAAAGAGATATCAAGGGCTTTTGTTCCTATAATTACATTCTCAACTCCTATGTCGTACGCCTTCTTGATCGACTCATAATCTCTAAATCCTCCCCCTATCTGCACTCTTACTCCAACATCTCTAATTATCTTCTCTACAATGTCAAGATTTTGGGGTTTGCCGGAGAATGCCCCATCCAGATCCACTATGTGGATTTTATCCACGTATTCTGAAAATTTCTCTGCAAACTTCAGTGGATCTCCATACACCTTTACTTCGTCCTTCTTTCCTTTATACAACCTTACTACTTTTCCATCCATTATATCAATGGCTGGGTAAATTCTAAACTTCATTTTATAACCTCCTAAAGTTTCTTAGGAGTATAAGACCATTTTTGCTACTCTTTTCTGGGTGGAACTGGACGCCAAATATGTTTTCAAAGCATACTGAGGAGACAAACTCTGCATTTTCATAGTCTGTAGTTGTTGCTATTATATCGGGGTCTTGTGGGACGGCATGATAGGAGTGAACAAAGTAAAAATAGCTGCCATTCTTTAGCCCCTCAAAGAGCTTGCATTCCTTCTTTATCCACACCTGGTTCCAGCCAATATGTGGGGTTCTTACATTTTTTAGTTTCACAACTTTTCCTTTGAATATTCCAAGTCCCTCTTTTCCTGGGCTTTCTTCACTTTCCTCGAAAAGAAGTTGCATTCCAAGACATATTCCCAGGAAGGGCTTTCCCTCGTTTATTCCCTCAATGATTATATCTTTTATTGGGGCGAGTTTGTCCACCACGGCCCCGAAATTGCCAACCCCGGGAAGAACAATTTTGTCTGCTTTCTCTATCTCGTAAGGATCGCTAGTTATATATCCTTTTAGGGCCTTCTTTACGTTTGCTAGATTACCAATTCCTAGGTCGACTATTGCAATTCTATCCATTACAATACCCCCTTTGTGCTTTCAACTCTCTCACTCTCTTTAGTTGCTACTCTCAGAGCCATTCCAAGCCCCTTAAATGCGGCCTCTACTATATGGTGGGCATTTTCACCGCTTAGTTGTTTTATGTGGATCGTAGCTCTAAGTCCGCGAGCGAGCCCCCAAACAAATTCTTTTAGGAGAGAAACTGCGAATCCTTCTTCTGCATCTTTTATGTTTACATCCACATTTGCATAGGGTCTATTTGAAATGTCCACTGAAACTAAGACAAGAGCATCGTCCATTGGCATTATTGCATTCCCAAACCTTGTGAACTTTTCTGGAAGATTCTCTCTAAGCGCTTCTCCAAGGGTTATTCCAATATCTTCCCATAAGTGGTGCCTCAAGTCATACGTTGCCGTGATCCTCATGTCCTTTCCTAGATAAAATGCAAAGGCAGTAAGCATGTGATCTAGGATTAAGTCATTTGTCTTTATTTCTCCTTTTTTCCCGATTTCTACAATTATATCCGTTTCTTTTGTAGTTCTCCTCACTTTCTTCACCCCAATAAAAGGTATCTTTAATTACACAGTTGATTTCACAATGATTAGCCTTCTTTCTCATTTTCTAACCTCCAAGCTCTTTTTGTGGAGTTCCATTCCTTCTATTTCAGCTAATCTTATTCCCAGCTCTCTTTCAGAGATAAACTCCTCTCTACTAACCATTGCAATGCTTATTGGCTTCATGAAGTCCCAAACTGTGAGAACACCCATGAATTTTGCCGCACCTCCCGTTGGGAGAACGTGATTAACTCCTAAGAAGTAGTCAGCTGCAGGAACTGGTGTGTATAGCCCTAGGTATATCGCACCTGCATTTTCAATTAAGTCTACCAATTTTAGGGGTTCTCTAGTTATTATCTCAAGGTGTTCTGGAGCTATTTCATTAGCTTTCTTACAGCATTCCTCAAGAGAGCTACACACGATAACTGTTATTCCCTCTCTATTACAGTAATCTGCTAGTTCTTTTGACGTCGTCAATAACCATGCCTTGCTATCTTTTCCGTGTTCTAATTGGCTTAACAAATCGTAAAGAACGAAATCTTTATCCGCACTTTCATCTGCAATTACTGCTATTTCAGAAGGGCCAGCCAAACTGTCTATCCCGACAATTCCAAAAACTTGTCTCTTTGCTTCATTGACAAACTTATTCCCAGGCCCAAAGATCTTTTGGACCTTTTTCATTCCAATACCATAAGCCATGGCAGCTATTGCCTGAATTCCTCCGAGCTTGTATACTTCTTCAATCTTGAGGAGTTTTGCTATGTACAGGATGTATGGATTTACTTTCCCATCTTTGGGTGGGTTTGTTACAACGATTTCCTTAACTCCAGCGACCCTTGCGGGGACTCCTACCATCATTAGAGTTGAAGGCAGCGGTTTCCCACCTGGGACATATATCCCTATTCTCTTGAGTGGCTTGTATATTAGCCCATAGAGAGAGCCATTCTCGATGTATAAAATGTCCTGCTTTAGTTGTTTTCTATGGTATTTCTCAATTCTCTTGAGAGTTCTCTTTATAATTTCTTTATCCCTTTCTGGAATTCTTTCTTCAGCTTCCTTAAACTCCTCCTTTGAGACTTCAAATGGGCCTTCATATCCGTCGAATTTTTTTGAGTACTCTCTTATTGCCTCTAATCCTCTTTCCCGGATATCTTTCAAAATCTCCCTGACGTATTCTTCAATGTCCATAAACAGACCTCCTAATTTTTGTTATGAAAGAATTAATTTCTTCAAAGAACATCTTTTGAGAAATGCGATTTACTAAGAGGAGCGCTGAAACATCCATTATCTTTGCAACTTCAACGAGTCCATTTGATCTTAATGTATTTCCTGTTTCCACTATGTCAACTATTGCATCAGCTATTCCTATTCTTGGAGCTAGCTCTATACTTCCGTGGAGTTTTATCACTTCAACTTCAATATTGAGATTTTCAAAGTACCTCTTTGTTATGTTGGGATATTTTGTTGCAATCTTGTAACCATCCATATTTTCTGGGTCTACAACTTTCTCCTTGGGGACAGCTATACTTAACCTGCATTTTCCGAAAGGTAGTTCCAGGGGGATAAACACGTCACTTCCTCTCTCTTCTACTACATCACTCCCCGCTATTCCTATATCAATTCCATGTTCAACATAAACGGGAACGTCAAACGCTCTAGCTAAAAGGAATTCGTTATTTCCATCCCCCCAGATTAGAGCTCTTTCGTCTCTCTTTGGAACTTTTATTCCAGCGAGTTCTAGTACTTTTATCGAATCTTGGTAAAGCCTTCCCTTTGGTAAAACAAACCTCATAACCTCACCTCCACTGGAATTCCTAGTCTCACCATTTCTCTAGCTGTGGAATATGCTTTCTTAGGATCTATTTCAGAAATAACTTTTCTTGCCCTATCTTTCGGTCTGTAAAGACTTAGCAACCTATTTAAGTAGAAAACGAAGCCAATCGCCTGCTTTCCTCTAACCTCATATTCTCCTCCTCCCCCTATTGGTTTTCCTACCTGGGGAGAGTATATTTCGAATATTATGTCGGTATAGTAGGGAAGTGGACGAACAGTTCCTAGGTCTATAAACACCCTTGGATCCTCTATGGAATCAACTATAGTGTCTAATTTTTCTATTCCACTTCTTCTTCCCCTAAAATTAAATAACTCCCACATCTTGTCTTTTTTGTCCTTGGGAATTGGAATATTTTCTATTATCTCAAAGTTTCGCTTTATTAGGGCTTCTTTTATTTTGGGCCAGTATTCTCCGCTTAGTTCTTTCCAAACCTCAATGCTTCCAATGTCGATGTAGAATTCTGTAATTCCAAGACTTTCTAGGGATGTTATTGCTATCGAAAGAGCTTCAAGATACATTCCCAGACCTTTTCCTCCAATGAACTCTATTCCAGCCTGCCATTCTCCCTTAACATCACCATTTAGGACCTCTGCTATGTAGAATACCTTTGCATTTCCGTCTTTGAACTGTTTTATTATTCTTGATGTGACGTCTGGGGAGATTAGATAGAACAAGTTATTATAGGCAAATTTTGTTCCTTTTCTAATTTCAGGTGAGTATTCCTCGATAATTGGAAATACCACTTCTTTATATCCCCAGAGTTGAAAAATCGAGCGAAGCTTGTTTGCAATTTCAGCAATTTTAATATACTCCTCCATGCTTCTCTTAGCCCACATAGAAAACACCTCCAACTAACCAAGTGAAGAGAGAATAGAGATCAATGATGATGAAGGTGTAGGTATGCAAAGGCTAGCATGGTCAAAACCACTTAGACTTCTTTAGTACCTTAATAAATTTAATGGTTGCTTTTATGAATTTTTGACAAGAAATTTTACGTTTGGTAAGGTTTATATTTTACAATATCTCAAGCTACTCCCATGAGGGTACTAGAGCTTGCAAAGCGAAGAAAAACAGTGAGGAAATTTTCGAAGGATAGACCTCCAATTGAATTAGTTTTCAAGGCGATTGAGACAGCCAAAGAAGCTCCTAGTGGAATGAACGCTCAACCTTGGAAATTTGTAGTAATTGACAATCCGGAATTAAAGGCCAGAATAAGAGAAGTATGTGAAGTAGAGGAGGAAAAATTCTATGAGAGAATTAAGGGGGAGTTGAAAGAATGGTTAGTGGAGAATGAATTCACTCCAGAAAAACCTTTTCTAACAGAGGCTCCGTATTTAGTATTGGTATTTGGATATACGAAAGCTCCTTATTGGCTTCAATCAGTTTGGATTGCTGTGGGATACTTCCTTTTAGCCTTAGAAGAGGTAGAACTTGGAACAGTTACCTACACTCCTCCAAATACACGGCCAATAGAAGAACTTCTTCAAGTTCCCAGGGAATGGAGGCTTCAGGTAATACTCCCAGTAGGATACCCAGATGATCCGAAGCCAAAGCTAAAGAGGAAAAGTATTGAAGAAGTTGTTTCCTTTAACAAGTTTTAGATTTCCTCAACCTGGGTGGTGTATAAGGTGTAGAAGTATCCTCTTTTCTCAAGTAACTCTTGAGGGCTACCCTCTTCCACGATTTTTCCATCCTCGAGAACTACAATTTTGTCTGCATACTGCGTTATTGTCAAGCGATGGGCAATTATTATGCTTGTTCTTCCCTCCATAAGCTTTAACATTGCCCGTTGTACAAGACTTTCGGTTTTAGGATCTACACTAGAGAGGGCCTCATCTAGAATAACAATATCTGGATCTTTTAGGAGAGCCCTTGCTATGGAAATTAGTTGTCTCTCTCCTACTGACAACAACTTTCCAGCTTCTCCTGCCGTAGTTTCATACCCATTGGGAAGTTTCATTATGAAATCATGGATTCCAAGCTCTTTGCATATCCTAACTACATCTTCTTCTTTTGCTTCCGGATTTCCTATTAGAATATTTTCCATAATGGTTCCTGGGAAGAGATACGTCTCTTGGGGGACATATCCAATCCTCTTCCTAAGGCTTTCTCTACTTATTTTTCTTCCTTCAATGCCGTCGTAGAGAATTCTTCCCTGATTAGGATCGTAGAATCTTAAAATTAGGTTAATCATAGTTGTTTTTCCTGCTCCAGTCTTTCCAACTATTGCAACTTTGCTTCCAGGTGAAATATGGAGGTTAATGTTCTTTAATACGGGTATTCCTTTTTCGTATTCAAACCACACGTTTTCAAATTTTATTTCTCCAGTTAATCTTTCAACGTTAATTCCTTTGTAATCTTCAACGTTTTCATCGTCTAAAATTTCATATATTCTCTCTAATGCCGCTAATGCAGACTGTAAGCTGTCATACATACTTACGACGTTATTAATTGGTCCTCTAAATCTCTGGGCATACTGAATGAAGGCAACTACAACACCTATGCTTACGGCTCCCTTATACGCTAAATATCCTCCGTAGGCTATGACAATTATAACTGAAAGTAGGCTAGTTATGTTCATTAGAGGCCAGAAGATACCCATATATACAGCAACTCTGAGGTAAGCCTTTATAGTTTCTATTGATGCGAGGGAAAAGTCCTTCTCTACATCCCTTTCTTTTCCAAATGCCTTTATGGTTTCAATACCAGCAACGCTTTCTTCTACTATGGTTGATATCCTTGCTATTTTCTCTCTCGTCTCCCTATAAGCTCTTCTCATCTTTCCTCCAAAGTAAAGGGCTATAGCTACCATTAATGGGACGCTTGTCAATGTTACGAGTGTCAGTCTAACATCTAGTAGGAACATCGCTATGATTATTCCAGACAGGCTTAGAATGCTACTAACCCCGCTCAAAAGTCCTGAAACCAAGACATCATTTACCATATTAGTATCATTTATTATTCTAGAAACTAAATCTCCCGTAGATTTGTTCTTAAAAAAATCAAGGTTGGAGATTAACATTTTTTCATGCAATTTACTCCTTAACTCTCTCAGCACTCTTTGACCAAATACCTCAATGTAGTAGGTTTGGAGAGTCATAAACGCCCACTGGCCTATCAACGTTAAAAGGTACAGTGCTGTAATAAACCCCAGGCCTTCCAGCTTCCTAGGGACAAGGTATTCGTCAATTATAATTCTTAAAATGTAGGGAGAAGCTAAGTTTGTTAACGTTAATCCTATTATTGAAAGGAGTATTATTCCAAGTATTTTCTTCTGCCTAGTTACTTCTCCGATGAATCTTTTGATGAGAAAAAGTGTTGAGTTACTCTCCATTTTTCTCACCCTTCATACTTGCTAGCATCTCGCTGAACAGTCCTCCTTTCTTTGCCAATTCTTCGGGGGAGCCTTCCTCAACGATGTTTCCATCTTTCATAACAACAACTCTATCAACTATCTTTGCCAAAGAAAGACGTTGGGAGACTATTATTGCGGTCTTGTCCTTAAGAATATCCTTTAGATCCTCAACAAGCTCTTTTTCTGTTTTGGCATCTAAGTTCGACACGGGATCATCAAGAAGTATAATCTTGGGTTCTAAAAGTAATGCTCTCGCTAAAGCAATTCTCTGTCTCTGGCCGCCTGAGAGCGTAACTCCTTTTTCTCCAACTATGGTCTCGTAACCGTTTGGAAGAGTAGATATAAAGTCGTGGATTTTGGCTATTTTTGCAGCCTTAATAATTTCATTTATTTCAGCATGAGGCTTTGCCAATGCAATGTTTTCTCTAATGGTTCTGTTAAATATGAAGGGCTCTTGGGGAACGTAGGCAACGATTTTTCTCAAGTTTTCTGTTTTTATTTTCCTTATGTCAATGTCATCAATTAGTATCTGCCCCTTGGTGGGCTCGTAAAATCTGGCAATAAGTTTAAGGATTGTACTTTTACCAGACCCAGGAGGTCCAGTTATTAGAACTTTCTCTCCTGAGTTTATTGTCAGATTTATTCCTTTTAGCACTGTTTTCCCAGTGTGATAAGTAAACCAGACATCCTTGAACTCGATTTTTCCTTTAGGATTCTTTATCTCTACAGCATCTGGAGGATCGATAGACTTTGGTGCACTATCAATTATCTCAAAGAGCCTGGAGGCTGCAGCTAAACTCCTTTGTATGTCCCCTATTGTAAATCCTAAAGCTCTCAGTGGCCACATTAATGTTAGCATATATGTCAAGAAAGCTGCAAGTTCTCCCACTGTTAGTAATCCTTCAATTATTCCTTTTCCTCCATAATAAACCATAGTTCCCATTGCAAGCCCTAAAACAAGAAATGACGCATTTCCATAGATTGCCGTTATCCTTGTGGCATCTATGTTGAACTTGTATAATTTCTCATTTTCATTTGAGAATTTCCCCTGAATAAATCTTTCAGCGGCTAGGGCCTTAATTGTCTTTATACCAGATATTGAGGCCGTTGCTACTGAAGCTATGACTCCCGTTTGATGCCTTACCTTGTCATAAATTGGCCTTACTTTTTTTGCATATGTTGTGTTTATTAGGACAACAATGATAATTGTTACAAAGGCTACAGCTGATAAGATTCCACTCATTCTGCTCATATAGTAAAGGGACATTGCTATGAGGAACATAGAGTAAACGAACATCCTAATTCTAAAGGATAGGAATCTCGTTATTCTCTCTGTATCGTTAGTTATTCTACTTATTAGTTGCCCAGAATACGTTTTGTCAAAGAACTCAATGTTATGCCTCTGTATGGCTCTAAAGGCATCCATTCTAAGGTCATAAACAGCGTGTTGCGCGGATTTTACAAGTAAATAACGTGCAGTGAAGCTAAAAGCTCCTTGCAAAACGGCAACTCCCAAAATTATGAGACTATATCTTAGGGCAAATTCATAGTTTTTAGTTGAGATCCCCTTGTCTATTGCCTCTTTTATAAGGATGGGGATTACACTGCTTGCATAGGACATGAATACAACTAATATAATGCCAGTTAAGAATTCCAGTTTGTGGTTTCTTAGGTACCCAAGCAGTCTCCTTAACTGGGATAGTGAGCTGGACATACATCATGATATATTTTCTCGCTACTATAAAAATTTGTTGGTTAAGATATCCATCTACCCGAGTCAAAAAAGTTAAATGGTGATTGTACAAAGATAGCTTCATGAGGATACTTGCAATTGGGTTTTCTGACAGTGAGGTTGAAAAACTAAGAGAGCTAGTTGGAGATGTAGTATGTATCCCCGAATATTGCAAAGATTTAGTAGTCGAGGAGATTATTCAAAGGGATTCACTTGAAGGTAGATGCGATTGGCATTTTCAAAGGTTCATAATCATCCATGGTGCTTCATCCGAAGAGATAAAGAAGATAATCAAAACAGTTAAGACAGCTTTTAATAACGTTATATTTGCAGTAACTACCCCTATCTCTCTAACTTGGAGACTTGAGGAGTTATTAAATGAACTTATTCGCGAACACCAATACTTTATGGCAATGAAAAGCTTTAAATTAGGTTAACATGTTTCTTTTGCCGTGACGTTCTGTTTTATGACTAGTCTTTGCCTGACGAAATCTACACCTTGGCTCTTTGTTTCTATTGTATCATAAATAACAGCGAGGGTATATTCTCCTTTAGTGACATTCCACCAGCAGAGGTCAACAATGTATTCTGCTTCTAAGGTTTCCCTAGGTTTAAGAACTTTTGTTTCCTCTTTAGTTAGGGGAAGGTAAGTTGGTACGGGACCTCTGAATTTCATACTCTCATTTCCCTTATAGAGCTCAAACTTTAAGGTAACAAAGTATATTGGCTTAGCTACTCTGACTGTGGAATTTCCCACATTTTTTATGAAAATCTTTGTTAGAACTTTGTTGCCTTCTTTCTCTTCTATTTTGACTCCTATGCGAAGTATTCCCTCTTTGGACGCTTCCTGTTCTTTTTGAGCTAAACAACCAAGAAAAAGAATTGTTATTCCTATTATGAGCATTGCTTTAAGATTCATAGATCTAGAATTCATATGTTTCACTAAGTTTTTATAAATTTTAATATTTTTAACTGTTGTGGAGAAGTGGGCCCCCACATTTATAAGCTTCTCACAAATATTTTTGGATGTGAGCCACTACTATTCAGAAACTCCTGGTGGGCCGTTAAAGACAAAAACAATTGAAGTCTGCATTAGAGGGTATTGTTTTAAGTTTATAACTGCCAGCGGTGTTTTTTCCTTTGGAAAGCTTGATAGGGGGACTGAACTCTTAATAGAGAGTATGGTTCTAAGGCCTAACTGGAGAGTTTTTGATCTAGGATGTGGTTATGGGCCTATAGGTATTGTGGCCTCTCGATTTGTTGAGTACGTTGTCATGTCTGATATAAACAGGAGGGCTGTATCAATCGCAAGAAAAAATTTAAAAATTAACAATGTCACTAATGCCGAGGTTAGATGGGGAAATCTTTACGAGCCCGTTAAGGGAGAAAAATTCCACTCTATAATTACCAATCCCCCAATTCATGCAGGAAAGGAAATTTTGAGGGAAATAGTTATAAATGCTCCTAAATACCTTCACGATGGCGGCATGCTTCAGATAGTAGTTAAGACTAAATTGGGGGCAAAATTTATTAAATCCCTCATGGAGGACACCTTCACCGAAGTAGTTGAGTTAGCCAAAGGTTCGGGATATAGGGTGTATGCCGGGATAGCCTAGCCTGGTAGGGCGCGGGCCTTGAGAGCCCGTGGGCGTTTGCCCGCCGGGGTTCAAATCCCCGTCCCGGCGCCAGAATAAATCTTTCCGACACAAGTGTAGGGGTGATAAAATGGCTAACTTTAGGCATATAGTTCGTGTGGCGGGAGTTGATTTAGACGGAAATAAGCAGTTAAGATGGGCGCTCACTGCTATTAAAGGAATAGGAATAAACTTCGCTACAATGGTCTGCAGAGTTGCAGGGTTAGACCCATTTATGAAGGCAGGATACTTGACTGATGAGCAAGTAAAGAAAATTGAAGAAATACTAGCTGACCCCGTAGCTCATGGAATTCCTAGGTGGGCAGTTAACAGGCCTAAGGACTATGAGACTGGTAGGGATCTACATCTCATCACTGCAAAACTTGACATGGCAATCAGAGAGGATATCATGAGACTCAGGAGAATTAGGGCATACCGTGGAATTAGACACGAGCTTGGTCTCCCAGTTAGAGGACAGAGAACTAGGTCTAACTTCAGAAGAGGTCAAACTGTCGGTGTTAGCAGGAAGAAGAAGTGAGGATGGGAGGTGTAAGATATGGGTGATCCTAAGAGGCAAAGGAAGAAGTATGAAACTCCACCACATCCGTGGATTAAGGAGAGGCTTGATAGAGAAAGAGTCCTTATGGATAAGTACGAGCTCAAGAACAAGAAGGAGCTTTGGAAGCACGAAACACAACTTAAGAACTTCAGAAGAAGGGCAAGAAGGTTGCTTGCTGCGAGAGGTAAGCAAGCTGAAATTGAGAGAGAGCAATTGCTTGCTAGGCTTAAGAGACTTGGTTTACTTCCAGAGGATGCAGTTCTTGATGATGTCCTCTCACTAACAATTGAGGACATTCTAGAGAGAAGACTTCAAACTATCGTATACAAGAAGGGACTTGCTAGAACCATGAGGCAAGCAAGACAGCTTATCGTTCACGGGCACATTGAAGTTAATGGCCAGATAATAAGGTCTCCAAGCTATCTCGTCCTTAAGGAAGAGGAAGACACAATAACATACGCGAGAACATCTCCGTTTGCTAACCCACAGCACCCGGAGAGAATGATGATAGAAAAGGCTAAGCAAGGTGGTGAGGCATGAGCGAGGAGCAAGTTAACATTAAGAAGAAGGAGAAGTGGGGAATTGCTCACATCTATTCAAGCTTCAACAACACGATTATTCATATTACTGACATAACAGGTGCTGAAACAATAAGCAGATGGAGCGGTGGTATGGTAGTTAAAGCTGACAGAGATGAGCCTTCTCCATACGCTGCAATGCTTGCGGCAAGGAGAGCAGCAGAAGAGGCCCTTGAAAAGGGAATTGTAGGCGTTCACATTAGAGTTAGAGCCCCAGGAGGAAGCAAGAGCAAGACTCCTGGACCTGGGGCACAGGCAGCAATTAGAGCTTTGGCTAGAGCAGGCTTGAAAATAGGTAGAGTTGAGGATGTTACTCCAATACCACACGATGGTACTAGGCCAAAGGGTGGTAGAAGAGGTAGGCGTGTCTGATCTTTTCAACTTTATTTTTGTGGAGGAGGGGAAATGGCCGGAATTGAAGTTCAGATTCTTGAAAAAAAGGAAGATTCTATTAAGTTTGTCTTAAAGGGGGTTCATGTTTCGTTTGCAAATGCACTAAGAAGGACAATTTTAGGGGAAGTCCCAACATTTGCAGTTGATGAAGTAGAATTTTATGAAAACGACTCAGCACTTTTTGATGAAATCATTGCCCACAGATTAGCAATGATTCCACTAACTACTCCAGTTGATAGGTTTGAGTTGGACGCATTAGAACTTGATGATTACACGGTAACTCTCTCTCTAGAAGCTGAAGGCCCAGGGATTGTATATTCAGGTGATTTAAAGAGTGATGATCCGGATGTAAAACCTGTAAATCCAAACATTCCAATTGTAAAGCTCGCTGAGGGACAAAGACTTGTATTTAATGCCTATGCCAAGCTTGGTAGAGGAAAGGATCATGCTAAGTGGCAACCTGGATTTGTGTATTACAAGTACTACACTATCGTTCATATCAGCAAGTCAATCCCCGAATGGAAGGAGCTGAAAAAACTTGCAAAGAAAAGGGGTCTTCCTGTGGAAGAAACTGAGGAAGAAGTACTAGTGACAACAATAAAACCTTTCTACATACCAAAGGATTTCGAAGAGTATGAAGGTAAGGAAATCTGGGAGGAGATAGTGCCAAATACTTACATATTTACAGTTGAAACAAACGGAGAGCTCCCCGTAGAGGAAATAGTATCCATAGCTCTTAAAATCTTGATGAGAAAGGCCGATAGGTTTATAAGTGAACTTCAAAAATTGACCTCTTGATCCCTGCGGGGGTTGCCGAGCCTGGTCAAAGGCGCGGGATTCAGGGTCCCGTCCCGTAGGGGTTCCGGGGTTCAAATCCCCGCCCCCGCACCAGTATTTACGCTCACCCCGCCCTTGTCGGTTTCCCTGCGGCGAGATAAAAAGATAGGGGGAATGCATTTATGAAGAGAACAGGTCCAACTGATCCAAATCTTAGGAGGCTCATTAGATACCTTAGGAAAAAGTCAAATGAATATGGAGTCAAGATATGGAAAGACGTAGCTTGGAGGTTAGAAAGACCTAGAAGGCAGAGGGCAGAAGTTAATGTAAGTAAGATCAACAGATATGCCAACGACGGAGAAATGATCGTTGTTCCAGGAAGCGTTCTTGGAGCTGGAAAGCTAGAAAAGAAAGTTATCGTTGCAGCTTGGAAGTTCAGCGAAACAGCTAGAAGAAAGATCATTGAGGCTGGTGGGGAGGCTATAACAATTGAAGAGCTCATTGAAAGAAATCCGACTGGAAGTGGAGTAAGAATAATGGAGTGATGGGCCATGAGGATTATTAACGCTGAAGGTTTAATACTTGGAAGATTGGCATCAAAGGTTGCAAAGATGCTCCTTGAGGGTGAAGAAGTTGTCATAGTTAATGCTGAAAAGGCTGTAATCACTGGAAACAGAGATGTAATCTTTAAGAAGTACAAGCAAAGGACAGAATTAAGGACATTAACAAACCCCAGGAGAGGACCATTCTATCCCAAGAGGAGCGACGAAATTGTGAGAAGAACAATAAGAGGCATGCTCCCATGGAAGACCGACAGGGGAAGGAAGGCCTTTAAGAGGCTTAAGGTTTATGTGGGAATTCCCAAGGAGTTCCAAGGTAAGGAGCTTGAGACTATTATTGAGGCTCATGTGTCAAGGCTTTCAAGACCAAAGTATGTTACCGTTGGTGAGGTTGCAAAATTCCTGGGAGGAAAGTTCTGAGGTGGTGAATAATGAGGATCATTCAAACTACTGGAAAGAGAAAGACTGCTATTGCTAGAGCTGTTATTAGAGAGGGGAAGGGAAGAGTTAGGATTAACGGTAAGCCTGTTGAGATTATCGAGCCAGAGATTGCAAGATTTACAATCTTAGAACCTTTAATCCTTGCAGGAGAAGAGATTTGGAACAGCGTTGACATAGATGTTAAGGTAGAAGGCGGAGGATTCATGGGACAAGCCGAAGCAGCAAGAATGGCAATTGCGAGAGCTCTTGTAGAGTGGACTGGGGACATGAGCCTTAAGGAGAAATTCATGAAGTACGATAGAACGATGCTTGTAGGAGATCCAAGAAGAACTGAACCTCACAAGCCAAACAGATCTACAAAGGGTCCAAGAGCTAAGAGACAGAAGAGTTATCGTTGAACTCTTTCCGTTAATTTTAAAAACTCTTTTATTATCGAAAACGGATGGGGGCAAGTCCCGTGATTGTACCTGTTAGATGTTTCACATGTGGTAAGGTGATTGGAGATAAATACTATGAGTTTAAAAGAAGGGTAGAAGCTGGGGAAGATCCCGAAAAGGTCCTTGACGATTTGGGTTTAGAAAGGTACTGCTGTAGGAGAATGCTCCTAAGTCATGTAGAGCTAATTGATGACATAATGCATTACAGAGTGTATTGAAAAAACCACCCTTTCTTTATTTAAGTGGGGCCGTGGGGTAGCTTGGCTATCCTCCCGGCCTGGGGCGCCGGAGACCCGGGTTCAAATCCCGGCGGCCCCACCAAAATATCGCAAAGGTGATGAGTACATGTTCAAGTATACGAGGTTTGAGAAAGCTAGGATTATAGGAGCAAGAGCCCTTCAAATTTCCATGGGAGCACCCGTCCTCATAGACGTGCCTCCGGGAATAACACCGCTTGAAGCAGCTATCTTGGAGTTTGAAAAGGGTGTAATCCCAATAACAGTAATCAGACCGAGCTGATGGAAGATGAGCATTATTCAAGATATAATTGGGAGAATTGTCGTTTTAAGGGGAGGACAATACTCTGTAGAAGTTGACGTTGTTACTGATGAAAGTTTTGGTAGGTTCGCTGCTCCCATTGATGAAAATCCTGCCCTCTATATAGCTGAGGCAAGGAGAGCTGTCAGTGAAGTTGATGAAATAATTGGCCCAGAGTTGATAGGGTTTGATGCAATTGATCAAGAGCTTATTGATAGCTACCTTTGGGAAATTGATGGTACTGATAACTTTAGCCATATAGGAGCAAATACAGCACTGGCAGTTTCCGTAGCTGTGGCAAAGGCTGCCGCGAATTCTAGGAATATCTCCTTGTACTCTTATATAGGAGGTACATTCACAACCGAACTCCCAGTGCCAGTAGTTACATTTGGAGCTGATGAAAATTTTGAATATCACGTGATAGTGAGAGACCTCCTGGAAGTCACTGATATCATAGATGCCGTTGTTCGCCTACTAGATTTTTCCCTCTCCTTAGAAGAGCTATCAAAGGCTTCCGAGCAAGTTGGTTTGGAATTAGGTTTGGAGGTTAGCCTTGGTATTACAATGAGAAAAGAGCTGGAAACCGAAAAGGTTCTAGAAATTGTTGAGGACTACAATATTGCTTACATAAAGCCCATTGGAACTCCAGAGCTATTTCTAGAGCTGATAGCTGGCACCCATGGGGTATTTATAGACGGGGAGTACCTGTACAGGAAGTATAACATACTCGACAGGAAGTACTATAACGCATTATCAATAAAACCTATAAACCTGGGAACGCTCACTGATCTATACAACTTCGTGAATGATGTGAAAGCAGAAAAAATAACCCCAATTTTGTCCGAAAGTAAATATGAGCCTGCAGATGAAACTCTACCACACCTTGCCCTGGGTTTGAGATGTCCTGCCATGCTGATCCACATGAACTCTGTTGAAAAAATAAATGAATTGAATAGAATTGCTGAAGAGTTGGGTGAAAGAGGTAGGATAATAACGTTTGAAGAATAGGGGGTGTTGAGAAATGGCTGATGAGTATCTAGTTCCACTCGACCAGTATTTGGCTGCTGGAGTGCACATAGGAACACAGCAAAAAACCAAAGACATGAAGAAGTTTATCTACAGGGTAAGGCAAGATGGACTATACGTTTTAGACGTCAGGAAGACTGATGAAAGGCTAAAGGTTGCTGGAAAGTTCCTAGCAAAATTTGAGCCTCAGAGCATACTTGCAGTGAGTGTTAGACTCTATGGCCAAAAACCAGTCAAGAAGTTTGGTGAAGTTACCGGAGCTAGAGCGATTCCAGGAAGATTTCTTCCAGGAACGATGACCAACCCAGCAGTTAAAAACTTCTTTGAGCCAGATGTTCTAATTGTTACAGACCCAAGAGCTGATCACCAAGCTATGAGAGAAGCCGTTGAAATTGGTATCCCAATAGTGGCTCTAGTAGATACTGAAAATCTATTAAGCTATGTTGACCTTGCAATTCCTACAAATAACAAGGGAAGAAAAGCTTTGGCCTTAATTTATTGGATACTCGCAAGAGAAATTCTCTACAACAGAGGAGAGATACAGAGCAGGGAAGACTTCAAGATACCCGTTGAAGAATTCGAGATGAAGATCGTGAGAAGGTAAATTTTTATTTTTTCTTTACTTTTGTTTCTTGGTGGATTTAATTGTTGAGATGTACAAAATGCAATAGAGTTTATGAAGAAGATTTGAGAATTCAGTGCGAGTGTGAAGGAACTCTGTTGGTTGAAAGAAAGTATTCATCCTTTGCTCCACAGAGAAGATATTTTGACATGAGAAGATATTTGCCCTATCTGCCTGTCAATGAGAGATTTCTCCCCTATCTCCATCCTCCTGTAACACCTGTTAGTAAAGTTAAAAATGTCATATTTAAGTTGGAGTATCTTCATCCCACGGGGTCTTTTAAGGACAGAGGAACTTATGTAACTGTTGCAAAACTTAAAGAGTTAAAAATTAAGGAGATTGTGATAGATAGTTCTGGGAATGCTGCTATTAGCATGGCAGTATACTCAGCGTTCTCCAACATTAGAACTCACATTTTTGTCTCATCTAATACTAGAAAGGAAAAACTCTCTTTGTTATCTTCATTTGGAGCAGAGCTTCATATAGTTGAAGGAGATAGAATGAAAGTTCATGAAGAAGCCGTTAAGTACTCAAGGGAAAACAACATTCCTTATCTCTCCCACTGGTTGAATCCATATTTTCTCGAGGGGACAAAAACAGTGGCATATGAAATCTATGAGCAGGTGGGAGTGCCTGAATATGTTGTAGTTCCAACAGGAAGTGGAACGCTCTTCATAGGAATATGGAAGGGATTTAAGGAGTTGTTTGAAATGGGGGAGATATCTAGGCTCCCCAAAATGATAGCTGTTCAAGCTAAAGGATTTGAAAGTTTGTGTAAAAGGAGTAATAGTGAGGCAAACGTCTTGGCTGATGGAATAGCTATACCTAATCCACCCAGGAAAGAGGAGATGTTTCGGATTATTAAAGAGTCAAATGGGTCGTGCATAAGTATTGGGGAAAGGGTGACTAGGCAAGCTCTTACTGAGCTCTATAGAATGGGATTTATCGTTGAACCTACGTCAGCGGTAGCATACGCGGCCCTTAAATTTTTTGAAGATGAGGGAAAATCCTTCGTAGTCCCACTTACCGGAAGTGGTCTTAAACTTCACAGTTCCTTCTGAAGAAATCGTTAAAATATCTCGCATAACAATATTTTTTGGTGAGAAAGATGATAAGGCGTGCTGTTGTTGCAGGGCAGTTTTATCCAGATGATGCAGAGCTTGTGGAAATGCTCAAAAGGTTCTTCACTGATTTAGGGGAGGAAGGAAACTCAAGGAGAATCACCGCAGGTGTTGCTCCTCATGCGGGCTACATATTCTCAGGCTACACCGCTTCTAGAACATACAAGGCCATATATGAGGATGGTCTTCCAGAGGTCTTTGTGATACTTGGCCCAAATCATACTGGACTTGGTTCGCCCATCGCTGTCTATCCAAAAGGTGAGTGGGAAACTCCGCTAGGGAGAATAAAGGTTGATGAAAAGCTGGCAAGGAGAATCACTGAACTTTCCGAGATAGCAGATTTAGATGACTTAGCTCACAAATACGAGCACTCCATAGAAGTCCAACTTCCATTTATACAGTATTTGGCAGAACTTTCCGGAAAAGATGTTAAGATAGTTCCAATAACCCTAGGAATACAAGATGAAGAAGTATCTTATGCACTAGGAAAAGCAATTTACGAGGCTTCCCAGGAGCTTGGAAGAGATATTGTGGTTATAGCAAGCACTGACTTTATGCACTATGGAGAATTTTATGGCTACGTTCCGTTCAGGGCTAGAGCTGATGAATTACCCAACCTAGTAAAGGAGTGGGATATGAGAGTAATTAGAAGGATACTTGACTTTGATGTAGAGGGAATGTTTGAGGAAATAAATGCTATGAATCATACCATGTGCGGCCCAGGTGGAGTAGGAGTTGGAATAGTCTACTCTAAGCTTGCTGGGGCAATTGAAGCAGAGCTTCTTCACTACACTACGAGCTTTGAAGTTAGTCGGAGCACAGATGCAATAGTGGGATACGCTAGCATAGTAATGAGGAAGGCTTGAGGGGGTTAAGATGAAAGTTATAGCCTCAGCTCCCGCAAAAGTTATTCTTTTTGGAGAGCATAGCGTAGTTTACGGAAAGCCAGCGATAGCTGCTGCCATTGATTTACGAACTTTTGTGGAGGCTGAGCTAATTCGGGAGAAAAAAATAAGAATTGAAGCTCATGACATTAAAGTTCCTGGACTTACGGTTTCATTTTCTGAAAATGAGATATATTTCGAGACAGATTATGGAAAAGCAGCTGAAGTTTTGAGCTATGTTAGAGAGGCAATAAATTTAGTTTTAGAGGAGGCAGATAAGAAAAATGTTGGTATTAAGGTTAGCATAACTTCTCAAATTCCAGTTGGTGCTGGATTGGGCTCTTCTGCTGCCGTGGCAGTAGCCACAATTGGGGCTGTATCAAAGTTACTAGGACTTGAGCTAAGTAAGGAGGAAATAGCTAAGATGGGTCACAAGACTGAATTACTTGTTCAAGGTGCGTCAAGTGGTATAGACCCAACGGTCTCTGCAATAGGGGGGTTTATATTCTATGAAAAGGGTAAATTTGAACACCTTCCCTTCATGGAGCTTCCAATAGTTGTTGGATACACGGGCTCCTCAGGTCCAACTAAGGAGTTAGTTGCAATGGTTAGGAAAAGATATGAGGAGATGCCCGAGTTGATTGTTCCCATATTAGAGGCTATGGGAAAAGTTGTCGAGAAAGCCAAGGATGTAATACTTTCAAATGTTGATAAGGAGGAAAAATTTGAAAGGCTTGGGGTTTTGATGAACATTAATCACGGTCTTTTAGATGCTTTGGGTGTTTCAACTAAAAAGTTGAGTGAACTAGTGTACGCGGCTAGGGTTGCGGGAGCCCTAGGAGCTAAGATAACTGGGGCTGGGGGAGGAGGTTGTATGTATGCCTTGGCACCGAACAAGCAGAGAGAAGTTGCTACAGCTATAAGAATTGCAGGGGGAACTCCTATGATAACTGAAATCAGCAGAGAAGGGTTAAAAATTGAGGAGGTAATTAAATGATCCTTGTAAAAATCGGAGGAAGTGTAATTAGCGATAAAACAAGGAAATTTCACTTCAGAGCAGAAGTAGTCAAGAGAATCGCCTATGAGATTTCGAGATTCTTTCCAGAGGAGAAGTTTATAGTTGTTCATGGAGGAGGAAGTTTTGGTCATCCTCTCGCCCAGAAGTTCCGAATAAGGGATGGGCTGAAGGATTATTCCAGTAGGCATGGGTTTGTTGTTACTCACTTGGCAATGGTAGATTTGGCTTCAAGAATAGCCAAGTGCTTTTTGGAGCAGCACGTTCCAGGATTTCCAATATCGAGTTCTTCTGTGTTTATAACTTCTCGAGGAAAGATCGTGAGTGGGTACCTTAATTCGGTGGAAGAGGCAATACGGAGGGAATTCGTTCCAATTTTATTTGGAGATGTATCATTTGATGTAGAGAAGGGGATAGAGATAGTTTCTGGAGATGAAATAATGGTCTATTTAGCTAAGCATTTCAAGCCTGAAAAAGTTATATTTCTTATGGATGTTGATGGATTGTATACAAAGTTTCCAGGAGGGGAGCTGATTAGAGAAATTAGTGCTAGTGAATTGAAAGAGCTACTAACAAAATTAGAGGGCTCTGCAGGAATTGATGTAACGGGGGGAATAAAGAAGAAATTGGAGGCAGTGAGTGAGCTAGTCCATTATACTGAGGAGGTTTGGCTTATCAATGGTTTAGTCAAGGATAGACTTTCAATGGCGATAGTTGGAAATGGTATCGGGACTATTGTTAGACCTTAGCTTTCCACTTTTCCTTTCATCTTTTCTTGCAACTCGTAAAGTTGTGCGATTCTCTCTATTGTATCTGCATCTTCTGGTCCTTTATCATCTCTAAGTGCAACGAACCTTGGGAACCTTAATGCAAATCCACTTCTGTATTTTGGACTCTTCTGAATTTCTTGATATGTCACTTCAATAACAACTTTGGGCTGGAGCCAGACTCTCTTTCCTTCCTCTTTTATAATAAGGGGCTTTAGCATCTTCGTAAACTCAACTAAGTCATCATCTGTGAATCCACTTCCCACTTTTCCTACCTCTAGGAATTCTCCTGTTTCTGGATCATATGCTCCCAGGATGAATGAACCAAAGAGATGGGCTCTTCTTCCCTCTCCCCATTCTGCTCCTATGATTACTAAATCTAAGTTCTCCATTGTGGGCTTTATCTTCAACCACTTCTTTCCTCTGTTACCTGGTTCGTAGACTGCATCTAACCTCTTGGCCATCAATCCCTCGTGCCCCATTTCGAGTGCTCTCTTGTAAAATGCCTCTGCTTCCTCGACTTTCTTTGTTATTAGGTTTTCTGCTACCTTTATCTTTTCATTCTGCTTTATTATTTCTTCAAGTGTTCTTCTTCTATCAATGAACTTAGTGTCAATCAAGCTTTGTCCATCTACGTAGAGAACGTCGAATAAGTTGAGCTCGAGAGGTATCTTTTCCATCATTTCTTCTATGTTATGCTTTCTCCTAAACCTTCTAAGCACATATTGGAAGGGCAATGGTCTTCCGTTTTCTCCAATTGCCACAAGTTCTCCTTCCACTATTGCCTTTTCAGGTATTATTGCCTCTTTTAGAGCCTCAACAATTTCTGGAATCGCTCTGGTGACGTTCTCCAGTCTTCTAGAATAGACTATAATTTTTGAGCCATCCTTGTGCACCTGCACCCTTGCTCCATCGTATTTAATCTCGAACTCTGCCTCTCCACCCATCTCGAGAAGTGCATCTCTTATGCTAGCAGCTTGCTGGGCAAGCATTGGCTTTATTGGCTTTCCGAGTTGAACTTGAACTTTTGCTAGCCCTTCATTTCCTTCAAGCTTTGCTATTTTAGCTACATATCCGAAATCACTCGTTAGCATGTAAGCTCTCTCAACAAGCTCTACCTTTACGTGGAATGCCATTGCTATTGCATCTCTAAGCAATCCTTCTGCAACTCCTGTTCTCATTGTTCCTAAGATTGTACGAGCAAGATACTTAGCTTCTAAAGGTTCTGCGTCCATGAACAAATCAGCTAGATACTTTACTTTTTTATCTTGGCTTCCCTCCCCCGTTGTTTCTGCAACCTTTACAAGGGTTTGATATACCCTCTTTATTGTGAGGGGCTGAGAGAAGAAGCTCTTCTGCTTCTTTTTCTTTACAGCTAAGGCTATGCTCTCTCCAAGGTCTCCAGTATCTTTTACAGACTCTTCGATTTCTTTTGCGTCAATTCCAGTGGCCATTGCTACAGCTTTAATTAACAGCTTTTCTCCCACACCCAGCTCCCTTTCATCCCACTCTGGAAAAACTTCTCCAAGAATTAGATAGGGAATGAACTCCAGATGATCATCTGGTACTTTTTTCAGGAAGTCGGCGACAAGTCTAGTCTTTATAAGTTTCATAGTTGTCTTTTCTAACTTTTGATAAAGTTGAGCAAGCTCTAGATACCTCATCTTTGCCCCCCACTTAGAAAGATAGTCAAAAAAAGTATAAAAAGAATATGTTAGGCAAAAAATCCATATGATCACTTAAGTTCATTCATAGTACCTCTCCTAGTAGCAAAAAAGTTTAATAAGCGTGAGTGCATAGAATTGGGAGGGGAGGATATATGAAACTCATTGGGGAGCATAAGGCAAAGAAAGGATTGATAAGAATAGAGATAGAGGAAGAGGATGGAATTGCGAGGAAAGTTCTAATAACTGGTGACTTCTTCGTATATCCTGAAGAAGCTATTTTTCAGTTGGAAAAGGAGATGGAAGGCAGGCCTGTGTCTGAGCTTGAAGGAATTATTGAGGACTTCTTCTCTAGAAGGCATGATGTTGAAACTCCCTATGTAAATGTAGAGGATTTTAAGCTGGCCCTTAAAAAGGCATTGGAGGGCAAAAAATGAATGTTAAAAAAGTCTTTGTAATTCTAATTTCTGTATTTCTATTTGGAACCTTTGTTGGGGCACTCATTGGCTACTACAATCCAAAGGTAAGTGAGGAAGCTGTTAGAGGAATTAAAGAGATTTTGGGTGGGGGAAATAACTTCCTATTAAACTCTCCATTCAAGATGTTTGTGTTTATATTCCTAAACAACACCAGAGTGGCTATTCTTTCTGCACTTCTGGGAATAGCATTTGGTATAGTGCCACTTCTGATAATGTTCTTTAATGGTTTAGTAGTTGGGGTTGTAGTTGTCCATGTATCTCGTTCACTCCCAATAACAAAGGTTTTGCTTTCGATAGTTCCTCACGGGATAATAGAAATTCCTGCCCTAGCTTTGGCTGGAACAGCGGGTATTCTCTGGTTTTCAGAAATTCTACACGGAAAGGGTAGCTTCGGGGCAAGAGTTCAAATAGGATTTAAAAAAATGCTACGGATCCTGGGAATCTCAATAGTTCTTCTCCTTATAGCTGCTTTTATAGAGGCCTTCATAACTCCCAAGCTCGCTGGACTCTAGAACTTTTTCTACCTCATCTAGTATTGCATCGACAGGGTTTTCCATTGATGCCATTGTTTCTCTTATGAACCTCCTGTAGGTTGTGTTTTTCCTAATTATTTCCCAGGTCTTTGTTGCAACTTCTATGGGGTTTGTTGAGTGGAAAAGTACTCCTTTCTTAATTAGCCACTTGGTCACTGCCAATAGCTTCCCAGGATAAGTTGAAATTGCTGGAGTTCCTAAAACCAATGCTTCTCTATTCATAGTTCCTCCAGCTCCAATCATCAACTTTGCATAGTAAAGGAGGCTGTGCGTATCTAGAACTTTTGAGGGAATTATCACATTATCAAATTTTTCAAATATTCTCCCTTGTTCTTCTGTCCTTGGGAAGAGAACGATTGGGATATCTGGAAGAAGAGGTATTATATCTTCCAAAATGCTTCTCTCTTTATCCCCATTAAAGTAATTAGCCTTAATTGGCTCTGGTCTCATAACTATATATGAGTATTTCTTAAGGCCAAGCTCCTTTAGAGGATCTTCACTTGGAATAAAACCGTAAACGTTAGCTATCTCGGCTATTCCATTTACGGGTCTTAGGGAATCTAAATCAGCTCCGCATTTTAGCAGATCATAGACACTAATTGGGGAAGGATAAAGGAGTCTAGTTGTGAATGGGAACATGAGCTTGTTTTGAGGAACTGCAGTTTCATTATCAACGAATCCTATGGAGGGAATCCTAAGACCAAATGCAATTCTAGGAGCCTCAGGATTGTTCTTATAAATTGCAATATCTGGTTTTTCCTCTATAATTAGCTTTGAGAGCTTGTATACTCTTTCAGCGCTAGCTAGCAGTTTTCCCTCGAGTGTGGCTCCTCCATGCTTTCCAATTACTATGTATTCTATCCCAAGCATGTCAAGTATTTGAGTTAGACCATCAAATTCCCTAGTTGTGACTAGCACGTCAAATCCTCTCTTTTCCAATTCCCTAATTACACCTTTGAAAAAATGAGCATGAGGGGCATTCATTATATCTATCCACACCTTCATTTTACTCAACCATAATTTATGGGGCTGTAGAGCGTTAAAAGGGTTTTTAGATGATAATGTTTCCTTCTTGATTTTTTAAGCTTTCACATAATTTCTTTTTGTTTCTTTGTGCTTTTAATCTCTTATTTTTTCAAAAATTCCGACTTAAGTCCTGAACTTTGTAAAAGCAGAGATATTATCAGAATTTTGTTGTTTCATGAGAATCCTTAAATTTTGTGTTCTATTTGATAAGCTGGGGGTTAGAATGAAAATCGCGGTTATAGGATTAGGTTACATAGGGCTTCCCACTGCAATAATGTTTGCTGAAGCGGGATATGAAGTGATTGGGTTTGATGTAAAGAAGGATGTTGTTGATAGAATAAATTCGGGTAAAGCTCACATAGTTGAGCCTGGTATTGAAGAAAAGCTGAATAAAGTCGTTAAGGAAGAAAGGCTCAAGGCAACTACAAAGGTTGAAAAACTTAGAGGAGCAAATGCATTCATTATATGTGTCCAAACCCCATTAGAGGGAAATAAGCCAAATTTAATTTACTTGGAGAACGCAATAAGATCTGTTGCGGAAGTAATTGATAGGGGGGCTCTAGTAATTATAGAAAGCACTGTGCCCCCTGGGACTACAATAAAAATGGCTAAGCTTCTTGAAAGTTTGACTGGGTTTAGAGAAGGTGTGGACTTTTACATGGCCCATGCCCCAGAGAGGGTAATGCCAGGTAGAATATTCTATGAGCTGGTTTACAATTCTAGGGTGATAGGAGGAGTTAGTGAAAAAGCTACTGAACTAGCCGTGAAGTTGTATAAATCCTTTGTGAAAGGGGAGATATATGCTACAGATGCAACTACAGCCGAAATGATAAAGCTCATGGAGAACACTTACAGAGATGTAAATATCGCCCTTGCAAACGAGTTTGCACTTCTTGCTCATCAATATGGTGTAAACATCTTTGAGGCAATAAGAATTGCAAATACTCATCCAAGAGTAAATATTCACTTCCCAGGGATAGGGGTTGGAGGTCACTGCTTGCCGAAGGATCCCTACCTATTGTTGTCCAACGCTAAAAAAGAATTTGGGCTAATAAGGTTGGCTAGGAAAATAAATGAAAGCATGCCAAAGTTTGTAGCAACTCTGCTTTTTGAAGCCCTAGAAGAAGGGGGAGTTGAGGAGAGGGAGGCAGTTGTGACAGTCCTAGGTCTAGCTTATAAAGGAGGAACAGATGACATAAGGAACTCTCCCGCATTGACCTTTGTGAAGCTTATAAGGGATAGAGTCCTTGAAGTTAGAACATATGATCCATACGTGGGAGGAACGCATAAGAGCTTAGAAGATGCAATTGTGGAGGCCGATGCAGTAGTTATAGCTACAGACCACCCAGAATTCAAGGAGTTAAATTGGGAAGAAATAGGGAGGTTAATGAGACACAAAATATTGATCGATGGAAGGGGAATAGTTAGCAATCCTCCAAAAGGCTTCATATTTAAGGGAGTGGGGAGAGGGGACGTATGAGGCCAGCTATAATTTTTGGTACGAGACCTGAGATAATAAAACTCTCTCCCGTAATAAGGGGTTTTTTAGAGAAGAACGTTGAGCCACTGCTAATTCACACAGGTCAACATTATGATTACGAGATGAGCAAAATATTTCTTGAAGAGCTAGAATTGCCAGAGATAGATTATCACCTAGAAGTGGGTTCTGGTACTCAGGCCGAGCAAACAGGAATTGCAATGATTAAAATAGAAAAAGTTTTGATGGAAGAGAAGCCTGATGTCTCAATAGTCCAGGGTGATACAAACACTGTGCTGGCAGGAGCTTTGGCGAGCGTGAAGCTGTTAATTCCTGTTGCTCACGTAGAAGCTGGATTGAGGAGTTTTGATAGGACTATGCCAGAGGAAATTAACAGGATATTGGCTGATCATGCAAGTGAAGTTCTATTTGCTCCAACAGAGGAAGCCAAGAAAAATCTTGAGAAAGAGGGAATAGTTGAGAATGTGTACGTTGTGGGAAATACAATAGTCGATGCCGTTCTTCAGAATTCTGAAATTGCAGAAAGAAAAAGCAAAATTCTCAAAGAATTGGGGCTTAAAGAGAAAGAATACATATTGGTGACTGCACATAGAAAAGAGAACGTTGATTACAGGGAAAAGCTTGAAAAATTAGTTGATATTTTAACTTCTCTTCCGCTTACAGTTGTTTATCCAATGCATCCCAGGACTAAAAAGAGGCTTGAAGAATTTGGGTTGATCAACAAGCTCAACAAGGAGAACATAATAATAACTAAACCCCTGGGATATCTAGATTTTTTGAAGCTCGAGAAAAATGCAAAGATAATAATGACGGACTCGGGAGGAATTCAGGAGGAGGCCATAATACTAGGTGTCCCCTGCCTGACACTAAGATACAACACAGAGAGGCCTGAGACAGTTAAAGCTGGAGGAAATATTTTAGTTGGATTAGAAAAAGAGAGGGTCCTTTACTATGTAACAAAGCTTCTTGAAGATGAGGAATTCTATGAAAAGATGGCCTCAGCAAAGAATCCTTTTGGAGACGGAAATGCTGGAAAGAGAATAGTGGAGATTTTGTTGGAATTAAAGGCTAAAGGAAAGTTAAAAGTTAGATCCTCCAACTTTCTAAACTCCCTCGAATAATCTTTCGGCTAAAAATGGTGGTAACCCTGCTTTTATAATTTTTCTTGCTGCAGTTTCAACGTCGTATTCAACTCTAAAGAACTCCACTTCTCCATTTTCATAGATTATTGCATAGCTAGCCCTCCAATCTCCATCTCTCGGCTGCCCCACTCCACCTGGGTTTATAACTCTCCTCCTTCCAATTATTTTAAGCATTGGAATATGAGTATGTCCTACAAGCAGGTCATCTTCTTTTATATACTTTAAACAATCGGAAAATTCGGAATCTGGGAGCCATGGGAATAAGTATTCGTCGAGAGGCGCCCTTGGAGAGCCGTGAACCATGTGGTAACTTCTTCCTTCGTATTCAAAAAACAACTTTACGGGTAATTTTCTTAAAAATTCTAGGTTTTCTATAGTCATAACCCTCTGATGCCATCTCACCGCTTCCCTGGCATAGGGATTAAAACCCCAATCAATTCCAAATGCAATGGCATTATCGTGGTTGCCCCTAATGCATAGGATGTTCTTTTTCTTGGATTTTTCTCTAATGAACTCAACAACCTCGTTTGGACTTGCTCCATAGCCTACTAAATCACCAAGACAAACCACAAAATCAACGTCTTTAATTTCTTTCCAAACGGCTTTTAGGGCTTCCAAGTTCGAGTGAATATCAGAAATGAGGGCAATAGGCATTTTAAATCACCTTCATCAGCCCTGGCTGTATTCCTCATCGCGTGACGCTCAGGCCGTAGGGAAAGTTCATCATAAGCCCGCCATTATATAATTAGAATTCCGGCTTATAAATCTAAACCTGCGTTCCGACATAAATTCCATGCCTTGTCCTCACAATTCTGACCTTTATCTTGTCTCCAACCTTTGCCTGAGTGTTAATTACTTGAATTAACCTATTCCTAGCTTTGGCGAGCATTTCTCCCTCCATCCTCCCAGGAAGGACGACTTCAGCTTTAACTACTTCTCCCCTCTTAAAGGCTAAGGGAATGAAAGGCCTAGGATGCATGCCGAAATGATGAGGCTTTAGAACTAAAGGTCTCATTCCCGTTTTCTCCTCAAGCATTCTTAGCCACTCATAGAATTCTTTGAAGGGGACTGGTTTTGCTATAACAGGATTTCTTCCGAACTTATAAGGGACGTAGTTTTGAAAGCCCAGGGCGGGCCATCTTTTTCCAGCCCCTATCCTTCTAGCAAACTCAATAAAAGCTTCAGCTTCGTTATCATTAATTCCAAATATTATTACTGGAGCTATTAGGACATCTATTCCAGCATTAACCAAAGCTTCGGCCATTTCTAGAACATGATTTAAGTCGTAATTTTTCATCCCCATTAGCATCTTTGCCTTTTCTGGATCTAAAGAGTGAATTGATAAGTTTACTCTATCTAAACCAGCTTCTGCGAGCTCCTCTACAAGCTTCTCATCCAAGAGAACACCATTGCTCTGCATTGATATTACAGAGACGTGAGGATGAGATCTTAGCTCTTGGACGAGCTCCACTATATAGGGATAAAGGAGTGGTTCACCTTGAGCGTCTAGATGAGCCTCCAGTCCCTTTCCTTTCTCCTTTGCAACCCAATCAAACCATTTCATTAAATAATCAACGTCAACAACAAAGTCTAAGTTTCTCGTTCTCGAATAAGGCCCCTCGTCTACAGAACAAAATATACAACTTAAGTTGCATCCAGTGGAGCCTCTAACCTGAATTAAATTAGTTCCCCTGTCTATTAATCCAAATGCGTTGTAGCCTAGCAAGGGAACATTCATTCCTTCGTGTATGTATACGATTTTCCTTCTGGTAAATCTATTCCTTAATCTATCTCCAAGGTAGTTTTGAATAAAGAATGCTACAAATTTCTCAACTTCTTCATTGTCAGTGTTTATGATTAGGTAGCCCTCTTCGACTTTTATTTCTGGAGAAATCCTGAATTTTCTCTTTATTGCCCTTTCAAGTTCTTTCTTTTCATAGTCCGCTATTAAAGTCCTTCTCCAAACTAGCCTTATTATGTCATCATGCTCTTCAAAGTATGAGTTTGGGAGTTTGAGTCTTATCATCTTGTCAACATGTATAGACAAAGCTTTTTAGGTGTTAGCATTTTTTCAGATAGGGGTAGAGTTATGAAGTTCGATAAATATGAGTACCTTCAGGATTTAATGAGAAGGAGAGGGTTTGCCTGGGGAAGCTTTGAGATATATGGAGGGGCGAGAGGATTTTACGATTATGGGCCACTAGGAGCGACAATAAAAAGGAAAATAGAGAAAAAGATTAGAGAGGCCTTTATTAGGGAAGGGTTCTTTGAGATTGAGACTCCAGATATAACCCCAGAGCAGGTGTTCATAGCCAGTGGCCACGTTGAGAAGTTTGTGGATCCGTTGGTAGAGTGTAAGAAGTGTGGGGCAAGGTTTAGGGCTGATCACCTTATAGAGGAAACTCTAGGAATTGACGTTGAAGGAAAGAGTGCTGAGGAGATGACGAAGATAATTAGAGAGCACAACATAAGATGTCCTGAGTGTGGAGGAGAGCTGAGTGACGTTTGGTATTTCAATTTGATGTTCGAAACATACATAGGGCCTTATAAGGATAAGAAAGCATATTTAAGGCCAGAAACGGCCCAGGGGATATTTGTGAACTTTAAGAGGTTAAATGCATTTGCTAGAAACAAGCTACCCTTTGGAGTTTTCCAGATAGGGAAGGCATATAGGAATGAAATATCGCCAAGACAGGGAATGATTAGGCTTAGAGAATTCACCCAGGCTGAGGTGGAGATATTTTTCAATCCTAACGAAACTGAGCATCCTCACTTTGATGAGGTTAAGGATGAAGTTCTGAGGTTATATCCAATAGAACACCAACTGAAAGACCTGGGAATGATTGAATTAACAGCTGAGGAGGCAGTGAAAAAAGGCTACGTCATGAACACCTTCTTTGCATATTACATGGTTATGATAAAGAGAATCCTGCTCGACATAGGAATTCCTGAGGACAAAATAAGGTTTAGGCAACAACTCCCAGAAGAGAGGGCCCACTACTCTGCCGACACCTGGGATGCTGAGATATACAGTGAGAGATTTGGATGGGTAGAGTGCGTTGGTTTAGCTTACAGAACTGATTATGACTTAAGTAGGCACATGAAAATGAGTGGAGCAGATTTGACCGTAATGATTCACTATGACAAGCCGAAGATAGTGAAAAAGTTAAACGTAACATTGAACATGAAGAAGGTTGGGCCAAAGTTAAAGGAGAAAGTGAAGGAGATAAATGAGAAGCTTAAATCAATGTCCCAGGAAGAGCTACGTAAGTTAGTTGAAGAGCTTAATGCAAATGGAAAGGTTATCATTGAGGGGCATGAGCTTGAGAAGGAAGACCTTATAATAAAAGAAGTAGAGGAGAAAATCCAAGGAGAAAAAATTGTTCCCCATGTTCTTGAGCCAAGTTTTGGAATTGACAGGCCATTCTATCTCCTCCTTGAGAACTCACTAACTGTTGACGAGGATGGGAGAGTTTACTTAAAGATAAAGAAGGACATGGCCCCAATTGAAGTAGCAGTTCTGCCTTTAGTTGCAAAGGAGCCTTTGACAACAATAGCTTATGAAATTTATAGGAACTTGCAGAAGGAAGGATTTATCGTAGTTTACGACGAAAAGGACAGTATAGGAAAGAGATATATGCGCTATGATGAAATCGGAACGCCCTACTGTGTGACTGTGGATAATCAAACGCCAGAAGATGGCACAGTCACAATAAGGGATAGGGACACCAGGGAGCAGATAAGGGTTAAGATCGAGGAAGTGCCAAGAAAATTAAAGGAGTTGATTTTTGGCTAAATCCAATATTTTTTGGTGGGAAAATGAGAAAAATTCGTCTGGTATATAGGAGGTTCCCAAACAGAGTTATTATGAGAGAAGATGAAGTAATTGAAGACTTCGGTGACGTTATAGTGGCAAAATCAGAATTCACTGGCATGTTGGCTCCTCTAAGGGTTAATGGAGTTGAAGTTATTAATAACGGATACAAGATGGTATATTTTGCCTTTATTGGGCGAGATTTTGACGTTTTGAAAATTTATGATCCCAGTGGCAATTTTAAAGGTTTATATGTGGATGTTTTAGACTATACAAGGAGAGAAGGAAACACAGTTGAGATTCTGGATTTATTCTTGGATATTTTTATATTCCCAGAGGGAGAATATTATTTGCTTGACGAAGATGAACTAGAGATGGCTTTTAATTATGGGATAATCTCTAGAGAAAAGTTACTCAAGGCTTATGATACTGCAGAAAGAATTATAGGTCAAATAAAAAGAGGAAAATTCCCCCCTAAAATTGTTTGGGAGTATTCACTCTAAATCTTCCTCATTTTCAATGTTTTCTAGTCTCTTGATCTCCTTTGGTGGGTGAAATCCCTTTAGCTCTTTAAATGTTCCCCACAGTCTAAGGAGCTCCTTGTGGACGGGACTTCCGACTGGAATCACAATTATGTGGGCTGGGGGATGAATATCCCTTATTCTTCCTATTGCCTTTGATGCAGGCAAATCAATTTGAGCAACAACGTGAGCTTTGACCTTTTTCTTGGGCTTTTCACCTACTATCTGCTCAAATGCCCAATCGGATAAAGCTGGGGGTATTATCCTTGGAGTTCCTCTTATTTTCATTCCTCCATACCTAACAAGGTCAGCTAATGCTGTTAATGCCTTGTCAAAATTGTCCGTTCTAATTAGCACTATCGTGTTCAGCATTTTGATTCCCTCTTAAAGTTACGTCCTCTTATATCTTTAAAAAGTCTCTTTTTGATAATATTGAAGTTGGGGGATTCAAGTTTAAAAAGACTCAGATTAAAGAGTTCTCTGAAATTCTAGTACTTTCCTATGATGGATGGCTTCTCAGAGCTTTAATTACCTACAATCCAGAGTTTACCTGGGGGAATTAATGTGGAGTATTCAAAGATGTACAGAATGCTCCGAAAGCAATCCCCACATAATTCCTCTTATCCTTGGGATGATTGGTGGAATAATCATCCTCTTACTGCTACGAAGAGTGTAAACAACATTATTAAGACTATTTCGTAAGTCTCTTCTAATGCTACAGAGGGCCAGGGGATGAAAATTCCCAGGAGGGCAAGGATAAATATTATAATGGAAGTTAAGCGTATATCTGTCTTGCTCCCTAACCCATAGATTAACATTCCAAGAAAGAACTGTACAAAGAAATATGTCGAGACAAAAACATGAGGTCTTGTTCCTCCGTGAAAGATTCCTATGAGAGCTAGAAACAGCGAGGATATACTTAGGTATGCTCCTCCAACGGTCTGAATTTTATTTTCTGCAGTTGATATGAGGTATATTGAAAATGCTAAAACAAATGGAGATGTTACTATCAATCCGTAATTATATATCCATGGAGGGGTAGCTTTTGCAGGATCTCCTAGGTCACTAAGGACATTTTCAAAGAATGAGAACCATGGATTATAGTGAATACTCCAAGATACAAAAAGCCAATAGACAATACCACCAATGAATCCTAACCATTTAAGGTGCTTCATGATCTTTACTTTGTTAAACTTTGGTTAAATCTTTATCTCTCCTACAAAACACCGCAGATTAAACTTCTCCTACTTACGAAAACTTTAAAAGATAATAAATTTGGTATCCGTTTAGCGAGAGAATATAGGAGGGAGAAGAATGAGCTGGATAACTCCTAAAAAGGCCATAATGCTTGCAGCGGCAGCTGAAGGCGGGACAAAGCTTAATGCTTTCGATAATGCTCTATTAAAGATGGGAATTGGAAATGTGAACCTAGTAAAGCTCAGCAGTGTTATACCGGCTCATATAGAGTGGCTGGATGAGTTGCCAAAGAACATTCCTATAGGGATGTTGTTACCAACAGTCTACACCCACATAGAGAGCGATGAGCCAGGTTCAACGATAAGCGCAGCTTTAGGTATTGGGCTTAGCGAAGGCAATGAAGGTGGGCTAATCTATGAATATTCAGGATACTGCAAGAAGGAAGAGGCTGAGGAAATGGTTAAGAAGATGGTTGAGGAAGGTTTTAGGGTTAGAGGATGGAAACTCAAGGAAATAAAGATAGTCTCCGCTGAAATAACGGTTAAGGACAAGCCAGCGGCTGCAGTTGCTGCAGTAGTTATGTTCCCATACTAGCAAGAGCTTTTCTTACCTCTTCTATTACCTCATCATTGCAATCCCAACACATAACCTCAAAGCTGGGAACTCTTACACTAATCCTCACTTTTCTCTTTCTTGCTATTTTGCTCACTTCATAATTTACCCTAAATGCTAAATCCATGAGCTCTGGAGTTATTCTTTCCTCTTCGTCAATGTATTGGAGAGGACATCCTTCTCGCCACTGTCTTCTCCTTCCATGCTCATACATTCTGTAGGGCTTTATCTTAGCTTCGTCTGCAAGTTTCTGAATAAAATCAGCCTTGTATTTTACTAGTGGTCTAAATATAGGAATTCCAATCTTTGGAATTTCGCAGAGTCTTATGTCTCCTGGGCATTGGTCCAGAAGGGTTCCAATTATTTTATCATTTGCATTATCACCCTTTGCTAGATAGGAAAAGTTGTTGTTGAGTGCAAACCATTTGGCGTTTTCTAGCATTACCTTTTTGCAGTGTATGCAGATTGGTCCTTTTCTTCCAACGGCCCTTCTTAATAGAGCATCGGTAATGTCAATGAGATAATGTTCTACATTAAGGGATTTTGTAAATTTCATCCCCCACCTCAAAACCTCTGGCCAGCTCCACTTATGGAAAAAAGTTAGGGCAGAAACTTTAAACCCAGCCTTCTTTAAGACGTAGAGAGTGACACTTGAGTCTATTCCGCCAGAATACAGTACAAGTACTCTCTTGTTTATAATTCCAGTTTTTTCGCCGAATTCCCTCACGTCTTTTATTACCTGTTCCATCATGATTTTTGCTTAGTTGAGATATGTAATTAAAGATTTTTCGGGGGCCATTTAAGCTGTCGGCCCCCTGGGGGTCCCGACGTCATCGCAACCCAAGTACTCGTCGGGCATTATTATCTTGACCCCTATTTTTATCTCATTTTCGCTTTACTAATGGGTTTATTTATAATTATAGTATTCAAACTTTTAGTTACTAACAATTATGTTCAGAAAAACTTATATTTTCATAACTTTTTTTACTATCTTCTGATGATGATAAATGAAGATATACAAAGTAATTAGTGTATTATTAATCCTTTTAGTATTACCTCTAGCAGAAGCAACAGAGCTCCCCTGGTCAGAAATCCCAATTTTTGGCTTGAACTCCAGGGTATATCCAATTTATCTTGTAGGAGTCGAGCAAAAGGATAATATTGCCATAGTCACATGGGATGTTCCACCAAACTGTCTCTCTGGAGTGGGAACAGTTCTTATTAGTAAGGATGGAAAGACAACAGTAGAAACCGTTAACTTGGGTTATTTGAAGCCTTGGGGAAAAAGAGTTGCTGTTGTCCTTAATATAAAGGAGCCCATATATGTAAAACTCCGCATCACGTCTGGAAATGGAGTTTTCATGAGCTCTTGGATTAAGCTAACTCCTACCTCAACACTCTCCTTAACAAGAGAAGGACAAGGAGAAATAAGACCCCAGGCAATTCCAGGAATAATTGGAGTGATCGTAGTTGTTGGACAATTTGGGATGCTTATGATACATATAAAACTTGTAGGAATTATGGATTTGATTCAATTCAATGCCTAGGCTCGGGAACGTTCTTTGTAGTAGGTCTAGCTCTCCCTGGAGATGAAACTATAAAGATTGTTGAGAAAGCTGGTCGCAAGTTTGGAGTAACCAAGAAGATATATGACATTCTCAAGAAAACTAAAATCATAAATTATGCAGACGAAGTTCTGGAGAGATTCTCGAGCATCTTTGATGACATAGTCAAGTTTGGAGACGAGGCTGCAGAAGCCCTTGATAATCTTGTAAGGAAGCAATAGAGAACACTGTAAAGCATGGTGTAAGTTTAAAAGCTTTAAACGAGGGCATTGAAAAAGCCGAGAAGTACTTTGCACGGAGGTTTAAGATTGTAAGTAGTCCTTGGGGCCCGGCATATAAAATAGGAGAGGCCAACGGATTTACAGTAGTTGTTCCAAAGGGCAACGAGAGGGTGGGATTAATACATTCGCTCCTCAGACACATCTGGGGTTATGATGCAGAGGTCAAACATAAGACATCCTTCTGACCAATGGGTCAGAGGATTACCATTAACGGCAAAACCCTGGAAATGCCCAAGGTCTTTAAGGACGAGGAAGAAGTTGCGGAGTTTGCAAGTGACGTCCTTCAGAAAGCTTTAAAACTCGATAAATACAGGAGACAATTCAGGAATGGCAGAGTTGTTCTAGATGTTAAGCTTTCCGATGTAGGTATCTCTAAATCTGGAATAGACTCTGTAACGTATATCTTTGCCTGTAAGGGTAAGACATGTGGCTTAATAACAATGTATCCAAATGGTCCGAAAGTTGTTGTCTATAGGTGATTTGAGGAGGTGATGTTATGGAGGAGTTGGTGTTTGGGGGGAAGCATTTTACTGTGAGGGTTTTTACTAATCGGCCTGTTGATTATGCTTTTCCTTTTTTTGGTATTATCCTCGTTGATGGGGAGTTAATTGCTGGCACGTGCAAAATTGAGGAAGGAAGAAAAGTTCTTTCACCAATTGATTTAGACCCATATGTCACTGTTCAGGATTTGCTTGATTGTTGTGAGTTTTTCTTGTTTGATACGGAGGAGCAGGGTGGTTATATGGTTGGGGACATTAGGAGGCATGCTAGGGAGCGTGGTTTTCCCGTGGGGGAAAAGACGAGGTTATTCTGGTCAAGCTTGGGCGTATACATGGGGGATTACACCTTCGAACTCGTGAACAATACCGTGAACTTACATTACTACAATGATGACATCTTTAGATACAACGAGTGTCCTGAGTTTGAGGGGAGGTATAGGGGGACGATTTCGGTTCCTTTGAAGGAGTTTGTGGAGGATGCTTTGAAGCTGAGCTATGAGTACCTGACAAAATACGGGCCAATACTCGATGAACTCTTTATAAAGGAGGGACTTAGCCCAACCGATGAGGAGCTTTATGATGCGTTATGGAAGAGGCACAAAAATGTCAAGAAGCTATATCGGGAAATCTTTTCTGGGGATAGTAAATCTTCGAGGTGATGTTATGGAGGAGTTAGTGCTTGAGGGGAAGCATTTTTACTTTAAAAGCTATAAACTGAGACTTTAAGTAAATGGCCATTGGGAGCTTTGAGATTTTTAGGGATTTTATGTCGAGTTATACATAAAATACCATATTATCATAAGCTACGAGAACTTTTCCTCCCCATTTTTTCCTCGTATACTTTACAAGTTTTAGGAAGGGCAAATTCTTATGAGAGATGTGACTTAGGACAACTCTTTCAGCTATGTCAATCGACATTTCAACCGCTTCGTCAACATTATTATGATATGGATCCATGAACCCAGGGGGATAAGTTGCATCAACAATTGCTGTCCTTACTGGGGATATTTTCAGAAGATATTCTCTCGTTTCAGAGGGTAATCCCTTTGTATCGTATAATATAGCAACACTTTTCCCGTTTTCTTCAATTACATATCCTAAGGTTTCGACCTGGTGGTTTAGTCTTACACTAGTTACTGTTATCTTTCCGATCTTTATTTTCTCATTCGCCTTGATAGTTATTGGCCTTAGATTCTTTGGATCTTGCAATATTAGTGCGTCTGCATGTCCTTCTGGAGCGTAAAGCTTTGTTTCCCTGGCTATCCACCTAAGTTTGTAAAGGCCATAGATGTGGTCGTGATGCCAATGAGTAAGGAATATTGCATCAAGGGGGACGTTTAGGAATTCTCTAATGTCTGTCCCAACGTCAAAAAGAATAACCTCGCCCTCTTCACCAATCACTGCTAGGGTTGAGGGCCTTCTCTGAGCGAATTTTAATCTTCTTGCTTCACTACATGTTTCACATTCGCATAGGTGAGTGGGTATTCCTTCACTTCCCCCAGTTCCGATAAAGTATAAGATCATGGATACCCACAAGTATATTCTCCTTTTAATCCTTTCTAACCATTATGAGTACTCCGTCTTTTTCAAATACCTTTTTGTATTCACTCAAATTAACTCTGAAGGCCTTAATTCTTTCTAAGGCTCTTCTTCCGTAGTACGTGTTAAGGTTAACCAGTATAATTTTGGGCTTTACATTTTTGGGGTAGACATACACATCTAACCTAGTTGCTAAGGCTGGATAGAATTCTGGTTGGGTGTAAATTGGCCCTTCTAATTCTCTGGTGATTTTTATAGCTTCCCAGGATGCTTCTTTTCCTGGGATTGGGGTTATAACGGTCGGATATACTAAAGGATTTTGCTCTTTTGGTAGATGATTTGTTATTGGCAAAGTTATGAGTGAAGATATTACTCCGAGGATTGCCAAGTTTCTGAGGATTTTCCAGTCCAATTTTTTGGCTACATCAAGGGATATAACAAATGACAATGGGACAAGCATGTATGGATAGTGAAAGCCAAACATTGTTTGACTCTCTCTGGAGGCCAGCAAACATTCAAGCCAGGGTGGAAGTAGGGAAAGGATGGCAAAAAAGTTTAACAGTGGGAGTAGGGCAAACGTCAAGTTGAAAAGGAGAAAGTATGTGAGCTTTCTCCGATCTAGTCTTGGTTCCATGTATAAGTTGCTGTATATGTATTCTCCTCCGAACTTAGGTATAACAACTTTAATCGTAAATATCCCATAGAGTAGTGTAAGGATTGTGAAAAGGATAATCTTTTTGTTTTTCTTGAGCGTTTCAACTGAAAGTCCTTCTTTGAGTATTTTCCACGCTGTAATACTTAACACTCCAAGAAAAGCGTCTTCCTTCGTTAATAAAATTAGCGTCGAAATAACATAAAACAAAGGACTTTCCTCTCTAAGGAACTTATATGCCAGGAGAAAGAGAGGAACAGCTAAGGATACGGGATGAAACTCAAAGACGTTAATGCTTATTAAAGAAGAGTTGCAGGAATAGAGAATTGCCAAAGCAAACCCTTTCTTTTCCCCGAGTTCTTTGACAGCTAATTTATATGCAAGGTACACTGAAGTACCTAGGGCGAGCGTTTGGATTATTATTAGTGTGTATGCATCTCTTTTTATCAAAAATAATGGGGTAAGAAGGAAAAGAATCGGCTGAAAATGAACACCAAAATGAGTGTGTACTTCATAAAGCTGAAATTCAACAGTGTTGTAAAACAGTTTACCCTCGCTTAGTGAGTAAAGAGACTGTGTAAATATTCCGAGATCTAAACTTCTATACCTTAATCCGTTATAAACTTTATAGGTCACGTATAACATGAAGGAAGTGTATATCAATGGAAGAACTATACTAAATATCTTAACTTTCTTCACGTATTAGTAATAGCAGCTCTTATTTAAAAATATAATGGAAAGATCAGAGGTATCTTGGGGGTAGCCCAGCCCACTGCCTAAGCTTCTCGTAGGCTATTATCCTTGGGATGTTCTTTGCCTCTTTTGGTCCTGGGTTCTTCATGTAGAATGCGTTAACTGGATATACTGTTCCAAACTCTTTTTTGTCAACTGCAATCTTTCCTAATCTTGCCAAATCGACGAGTAATCCTGCCAATGCTGGGCTGTCGTTTATTCTTCCTGCAATAATCAGCTCGTCTCTAGCTCCGTTGAAGCTTATGTATTCAATGTGCATTGCGATGAACTTCTTGTCTCCTAGAGGCTCAAGATAACCCGTTGGCTTTATGAAGTGTGGTGCATCATAACCTAGAATGTCTTCAACTACACTTGACTTGGTGTACTCCTTACTCTTGTTTCTCTCTTTGTCAGTTAAGGCCAAGAAGTCTGTGTTACCTCCAATGTTAAACTGAACTATGTCGAGTACGTGCCTGTTTCTCTGGGCTAAGTGTCCTAGGATATCAGCAGTTAATGGTGTGGCTCCAGTAGCTCCATCGTCACCAAATATTACTAGGTTGCTTTCCTTTGCTAGCTCAACGAATGCTGGGTCATTAGCTATTAAGGTTGGTATTGCGTTTACAAACGCTGCTCCTCCAACTTCCTTTGCATATTGGGCAGCTGCATATGCATAGGCTTGTGTAGCGGTTAGCCTTTCTTTGTTGTTATCTTTTATTGCCTTCTCGAGTTCCTCTAACTTTCCAAAAGGTGTGAAGGCTTCCGTAGTTGGAACGTTTATAATTACATCCACCTTCTTTTCTTTCCACTCCTCAACGAGTCTCTCTATTGCCTCCTTCAATGTCATCTCATCTTCGAGCCCAGTGGCCTCTATTGGAAGGTTCCTTAGGCTTCCGAGATGAATTCCTTTCCTTACAAATACTTCTTGTAGGCTTTCTGGAACGTTTCCTTTCCAGTATCTTTGGACAATCTCTGACAATGGTAGGCCAATCTTTGTCTTGTCCACATCATAGGAAGCCACTATCTTTATGTCTTCAACCTTTATTGGCAGCTCGTTTGCAAGCGGAATGCCGTAGTATCCAAGCTCGCCTTCCTTTATTCTTTCCAACCCAACTGCAAAAATGCTTGCAACGTATCCCTGGCCTATAATTGCTACCCTAACCATCAGTCCTCACCTCCTGTTTTGCTAAAATTGGTGTGAATTTCTTTTTATTAACTTTTATAGACAAAAGTCAGAATGACCTACAAAGGCCAATCTACTTTTAAGTAACTTTGGTTTATAAAAATTTCGCCGACAATATTTGTTTTTTGCCTTAATTTAGGCTTTATATACCCTTTTTAATATTATCGAAAAAGTAACATTAATTAAGAATTATGCATCAAACCGCTGACCTTTTAAGTAATTTTTGTGATTATTCTAAGGGTGGTGAATGTGGCAGTACCCCTAAAGAGGATTGACAAAATCAGATGGGAAATTCCAAAGTTCGATAAGCGAATGAAAGTGCCCGGTAGAGTCTATGCAGATGATGTATTGATTGAAAAGATGAGGCAGGACAGGACATTAGAGCAAGCTGCAAATGTTGCAATGCTTCCTGGGATATATAAGTACTCTATCGTAATGCCAGACGGTCATCAGGGTTATGGGTTCCCAATTGGTGGTGTAGCGGCCTTCGATATTAAAGAAGGAGTCATAAGCCCTGGAGGAATCGGCTACGACATTAACTGTCTTGCTCCAGGGACTAAAGTCCTAACAGAGCATGGTTATTGGCTAAAAATCGAGGAGATGCCTGAAAAGTTCAAGCTTCAGAGGCTGAGGCTTTATAATATCGAGGAAGGGCACAACGACTTCTCTAGAGTAGCCTTTGTTGCTGAAAGGAACATTGAAAAGGATGAAACGGCAATAAGGATAGTTACTGAGACTGGGACATTAATAGAGGGAAGTGAAGATCACCCCGTTCTTACTCCTCAGGGTTATGTCTATCTCAAGAACATTAAAGAAGGAGACTATGTTATAGTGTATCCCTTTGAGGGAGTCCCATACGAAGAAAAGAAGGGAATCATAATAGACGAAAGCGCTTTTGAAGGTGAAGATCCACAGGTGATAAAGTTCCTTAAAGAAAGAAACCTCCTACCACTTCGCTGGGAAGATCCAAAGATCGGAACTCTTGCAAGGATTCTTGGTTTTGCCCTGGGAGATGGTCATCTAGGAGAGATGGGGGGTAGGTTAGTCTTAGCATTCTATGGAAGAGAGGAAACACTTAGAGAACTTAAGAAAGATCTTGAATCACTAGGTATTAAAGCAAATCTCTATGTCCGAGAAAAGAACTACAGGATAAAGACTGAAAGTGGTGAATATAGTGGCAAAACTGTTTTAGCTGAGTTAAGAGTTTCCTCAAGAAGTTTTGCTCTCTTACTTGAAAAACTAGGAATGCCTCGTGGTGAGAAAACTAAGAAGGCTTATCGCATTCCAGTTTGGATAATGGAAGCTCCTCTCTGGGTAAAAAGAAACTTCTTGGCTGGATTCTTTGGTGCAGATGGTAGCATTGTTGAATTTAAAGGCACTACACCACTTCCAATACACTTAACCCAGGCTAAAGACGTAGCACTTGAAGAAAATCTAAAAGAGTTCTTACATGATATTTCAAGAATCCTTGAGGAGTTTGGAGTAAAGACTACGATTTACAAAGTTAATTCAAAGAAAAGTGTCACTTATCGCCTGTCTATTGTAGGAGAGGAGAACATCAGAAACTTCCTGGGTAAAATTAACTATGAGTATGATCCCAAGAAGAAAGCAAAGGGTCTTATTGCCTATGCTTACCTTAAGTTCAAGGAGAGTGTGAAAAAAGAGAGAAGAAAAGCAATGGAGATATCCAAGAAGATATATGAAGAAACTGGAAACATAGATAGAGCATATAAGGCCGTCAAGGACATAGTTAATAGACGCTTTGTTGAGAGGACAATTTATGAAGGGGAAAGAAATCCAAGAGTTCCAAAGAACTTTCTAACTTTTGAGGAGTTTGCAAAAGAGAGAGGATATGAAGGAGGCTTTGTTGCAGAAAAGGTCGTTAAAGTTGAACGCATAAAGCCAGAATACGATCGGTTCTATGATATCGGAGTTTACCATGAGGCTCATAATTTCATAGCAAATGGGATAGTTGTCCACAACTGTGGGGTGAGGTTAATTAGAACAAATCTTACAGAGAAAGACGTAAGGCCAAAGATAAAACAGTTAGTTGACACTTTATTTAAGAATGTTCCCTCCGGCGTTGGTAGTCAGGGTAAGGTCAGGCTTCACTGGACTCAGATTGATGACGTCTTAGTTGATGGAGCAAAGTGGGCGGTTGATCAAGGATATGGATGGGAGAGGGATCTTGAGAGATTGGAAGAAGGAGGGAGAATGGAAGGAGCTGACCCAGATGCAGTTAGCCAGAGGGCTAAGCAAAGAGGAGCTCCTCAGCTTGGCTCATTAGGTTCTGGAAACCACTTCCTTGAGGTTCAAGTTGTGGATAAGATATTCGATGAGGAGATAGCGAAAGCCTATGGATTGTTTGAAGGACAAGTTGTTGTGATGGTTCATACTGGATCAAGAGGATTAGGCCATCAAGTTGCAAGTGATTACCTGAGAATAATGGAGAGAGCCATAAGAAAGTACGGCATACCTTGGCCGGACAGAGAGTTGGTTAGCGTTCCATTCCAAAGTGAAGAAGGACAGAGGTACTTCTCAGCTATGAAAGCTGCTGCAAACTTTGCCTGGGCAAACAGGCAGATGATTACTCACTGGGTTAGGGAGAGCTTTCAGGAGGTGTTCAGACAGGATCCAGAGGGAGACTTGGGAATGGAAATTGTATACGATGTAGCTCACAACATAGGTAAAGTAGAGGAGCATGAAGTAGATGGAAAGAAAGTTAAGGTTATAGTCCACAGAAAAGGTGCTACAAGGGCTTTCCCACCTGGGCATGAGGCCATTCCGAAGATTTATAGAGATGTAGGACAACCAGTTCTAATTCCAGGTTCAATGGGAACTGCAAGCTATGTTCTGGCTGGAACTGAGGGAGCTATGGCTGAGACTTTTGGAAGCACATGTCACGGAGCTGGAAGAGTTCTTAGTAGGGCTGCGGCAACAAGGCAATATAGGGGAGATAGAATAAGAGATGAACTACTAAGGAGAGGAATTTACGTGAGGGCGGCAAGTATGAGGGTGGTTGCAGAAGAGGCTCCAGGTGCGTACAAGAATGTAGACAATGTAGTTAAGGTTGTAAGTGAGGCAGGAATAGCGAAGCTAGTGGCAAGAATGAGGCCAATAGGAGTGGCAAAAGGATGATGTTCTATGACTTTTCCTCTTCTATATATTCCTTCTTTGACACCTGAAAAAAGGGTAAAAATATTTTTGTCAGAGATTAGGGAGGACTATGTATCCCTAAGAGGCTTTATTATTTTAAGAAAACCTCCCTGTGATGTTCCATTTAAATACATTGAGTATCTCTTGTCCCCTTTAGCCCCAAGTGAGATTAGCAAGTCTAAGATTAAAGCCTACGCCGTTGTTAGAATTACGGAAAAGACTGAGATAAAAGGAAGGCTACATAGTGGTGGTTATGTAAAGGTTGAAGGACGTGTCGAGCCATATCCTTGTGGCAATATGAGAGTTATAACAGCTGATTCAATAGTCACTGAAGATTTCTCAAAATATTGGGCCTTGAAGGAGTATTCTCTCTCCCCTAAAGAAATTAGGAAAATCATTGGCTCAGCTCTTTATGCAAGTGCTGAGCTTCAAGACTCGTTTTTGTATTCTCTCTTTGGTGCTCCATATATAATGAAGAATCCGCTAAATTGGAGGGAAGGATACAACTTATTTGTCATGAAAAATAATGAGAGGATTGTTAAGTCCCTCTTTGAGTTTTTTAAGGGGTTTACTGAGTTACTTCCAAGAGAATTGCGGGTTGAAAGAGATGACAAGTGGATGTTTGCAGACGAGTTTTTAGATCTCGATTTCAAAGTTTTTAACCCAAATAACACTGATATAAGATACTATGCTCCCAAAAATATCAGAAATGTCCTTCCTAAGTGGCTCAAAGGTAAGTTTGAAAGGAAAGAATTTATCTACTTTATTCCCAGGAAATCGAAACCAGATATAAGAGATTACTATGCAAAGTACTCGGAAACTCCCTTTATCTTATATGAACCAATAGAATTTGAGTTCTCTGAACTAAGAGAGTACCTTCCAAACATTCTTGCAACGGTGTTTTGGAGAAGGACAACACTCCCAGCATTGAACCCACTCTCGGAAGAAATTAGGGTATTTAGGGAGCTTTTTGAACACTGGCTCTGGAAAAATAGGTATGAATATGGGGAAATTATAGATGCTCTCCTTGTTAAGGACAGTCTCTTCAACCTGAATAGGAGGTACTTGTTATCTTTAAATGTGTTAGGTTCTATAGCAAGGTTAATTGGGAAGATAGAAAAGAGCTATATGAACCTAGTTCTTAACATAGAGCAGGAAATCTTAGATACTTGGATTAATGAAGTTCCAAAAGCTGAAATAGACGCTTTTCTGGCTGAATACAAGAAAAACTATTTGGGAGATGATAGAGTACTACCAAAAGCTCTCCAAGTTATACTTGACTTGTCTTCCACTTCCGTTGATGGGCTAATTAGTAAGGAGGAGATAATGGAGACTCTCTTAAGATTGGGTTTCACGAAAGCCAAAGCTGAGGAAAGTATAGAAAAGCTAGTTGCTAATGGCTATATATATGAGCCTGTTTCTGGGTTTTACAAGGTGGTGAAGAGTGGCTAAATACAATGAGAAAAAAGAAAAAAAGAGAATTGCAAAAGAGAGAATCGATATCTTGTTTAGCTTAGCTGAGAGAGTTTTCCCTTATTCTCCTGAATTAGCGAAGAGATATGTTGAGTTAGCCCTACTAGTTCAACAAAAGGCTAAGGTTAAAATTCCCAGGAAGTGGAAAAGAAGGTACTGTAAAAAGTGCCATGCATTCCTCGTTCCAGGAATTAATGCTAGAGTTAGGCTTAGACAAAAAAGAATGCCTCATATTGTCGTTAAATGCTTAGAATGTGGTCATATTATGAGATATCCCTATATAAAAGAAATAAAAAAGAGAAGAAAAGAAAAAATGGAATATTAGTGGTCGAAATCCTTAAATAGGAGCTATAAATTATAGTAAATAGTGGTGAGAAAAATGGTGGTGAGATTGGGATACCAAGATGCTGTTGTTGTTATAGATGGAGAGAAAGTGTACGTCTTCGATGGTAGGTTATTAGAGGCTTCATTAGAAGAAGTCCTGAGGTATGCTGAATATGGAGAGGGCGTTATACCTGAGCCCTTGAAGAAATTTGCCAAAGATATTAGGGATGCACTCTACTCAATACAAGCTTCTATTAGAAAAGAAGGATATAAAGCGAGAGTAGGAGTTCAGGCTTATTGAAGTCCTTTTATTTCCTCTTCTAGAGACTTCTCTAGTTGTCTCTCCCATTCAGTGACATCAAATTCTTCGAGTTCTGATTCTAAGTCTTCTTTGAGATGGAGAACACGCCTCTTAAGTTGGCTCTTTGTTTCTTCGTCGTACACTATATAGTACGGGTTTCTCCTCGCTGAAACATACAGCATTATGAACACTATATTCAAAACCAATGAGACTAAAACTATAATCCATAGTGGGTTCATCATCTCTTCCCTCCAAACAGTGCTTTGAAGATCCTCTTAACTGGGCTCTCTGGTTCGGGAGGTGTCCACTTAATTCCTGCAAGCTTTGCGGCTATCTGCTTATATGCTATTGCGGCAGGACTGGTTGGGTTCTTTATTACAAGTGGAACTCCATAAGCTGATGCTCTTTTTACTTCGGGATCTTCTGGCACAATACCTATCACTGGAACTTCTAAAATTGCTTCTATCTCTTCTTTTGATAGCTCAGTTTTTTCGCTAGTGACTCTATTTAAGATAGCTCCAAGGGGAAGTGTTCCAAGCTTCTCTGCTACTAGCTTTGTCTTCAAAGAATCAGTTATTGCTGATATCTCCGGGTTTGTTACGATTATAAGTTCTTTACCTATTAGGAGGGCCGTAACTGAGGTTAGCTCTAATCCCGCAGGAGCATCGATAAGTATGAAGTCTCCCATTTGGCTTATCTCTTTAATCAATTCACGAAGTCTTTCTGGTCTTGCTTTCTTTACTTTTTCTAAACTTAGACCACCTGGGATAACTTTAACTCCCGCAGGCCCCTCGTAGATGGCATCTTTTAGCTCTGCCTCTCCTGCTAACACGTCGTGTAGAGTTATTGGTATGTCTTCCATTCCCAGAATAAGGCTTAGATTTGCCATGGTTATGTCTGCATCTATTAAGATGACCTCTTTTCCGAATTGAGCTAGGGCTACTCCTATATTAGCTACTGTTGTTGTTTTACCGGTTCCTCCTTTTCCAGAAGCAAAGACGATTGATCTACCTTCCAATGCTAGTCCCCCCATCACGGATGTACATAACTTGCCTACTTTGGTATTATAATAGCATGTTAAATACTTTTCTCCTTTTTGCTTTGCCTATGTTCATGGAGAGCTACTCAAACCTCCGCGGTAGCAATTTGTATATTTTATGATGTAATTCCTTTAGACAATTGTCAAGATACTTAGTAAGATTGTGTAAAAAGTTTAATAAACTTCAAAGTTATTAAAATAATATGTGGCTAAGATAGAATCTCAGGGGTACTGCTTAAGTATTATCAAAGAACCTCCTGCAAATCTAACAGTAGTGACGGGAGTAGAAGTTTTTGATGAATGTTTGGCCTTAATAGCTGTGATTGAAGAGAAAAATAGCCTATATTTTTACAAGATTAGAAAAAAACTACTAATGCCAAAAACTCTACCTTTAGAGCTGGTTATACGCCAAAATTATGAATATTGATTGGTATCTTCTACCTCTCTACATCAATCATGTTTTCTCTTAACTGCTCTGCAGAATTGAAGAGGGCATGACAAAGCATATTCCTAGGAAAAATACCTTTATTCTCGTTCAGTATGGGTGGTGAACTACCCTGCCCTTATGGATGGGGTTTCGTGAGGAGTTAAGCCACCCCAAGGTAGCCTAACTCTTACAGGCCGGTTCACACGGCCACTACCGGCTATCTCCCCAACGGGAGAATCGCCGGCTACCTTTCTCAAAATGTTCAAAGCACCGTTCACATCAGCATTTATTAAAACACCAGCGGAAGACTGGAACAGTCCACGTTTCACCCCTCTTTCCAAGATACTTCTCCCTCTTTTCAATCGGTTCGAGGGTGAGGGCATCAACCTTACTAGTGTATGCCTCATCAACCTCAATGTAGTTAATACCATACCGCTCGCACTTTGCCTTGAGCTTTTGCTTGAAGAGGCCGTAAGGAATATAATGGAAGTTCTGGTTGTTCCTCCTTCCAAGGTCGGTATTCTGCTTTACTCCCTTCAGCTCCCCGATGACGACGTTCCCAATACCGTTCTCAAGGCAGTAGTTCACAATGTAGCTTACCGCCTTGTTCATAAAGTCGTTCACCACGTTCTTCCGCTTCTTGAGAAGCCACACCATCCTCTTTCCAAACTTAACCCCCTGCTTATCATACTGACTCTGGAGTTTCGCCTTCTCCTTATTCCACCACCGGTTGAAGCTCTTCAAACCCCGGCCTTCGATTATGAAGGCCGTCCCAGTGGTGGAAACGCAGGTGGCGAAGTTGTCCAGACCCAAATCAATGGCAAGGTATTTCGAGCGGTCTAAATCCCTCTCCTCAGGCAGGACTTCATAAACGTATTCAACCTCAAACCATAGGGCATTGTATCTTGGAAGAATGCGAATTTCCTTAATCCTGTGGCCTTTAACGTTCTTTGGCAGCGGGATTTCAAGGTGTTTAACGCCATACTTCTCGGCGAAGTTCTTTCCAAGGGTGAGGATAATCCTGTCCTCTTTTACCCTGAAGGATTGGTATGGGAAGATTAGGATGAAGTGCCCGTTTTTCGGAAGGTATTTCGGTGGCCTAACGGGTCTGTTGTAGTTGCCCTTCTTTCTCTCTTTAAGCACGTGAAAGAATGAGCGGAAGTTTCTCTCCACGATTTTCATTGTTTGTTGTGCAACTTGGCTTGGCAGGAGTTTGTAGGGTTCGCTATCTTTAACCATATGGTATGCCTTAACGAAGGGTAGAAAAGTCCCATTAAGCTCGTAGTGTTGTTTAACCGTATAGAGGGTGAGATTGTAGAGGTCTTTGGATAGGTGTGTCAGCGTCCTGAGGAGTTTGTAGGTTTTCTTGTCCACTCGAAGGTGGTTTTTCTGGGTGAGATACGTGGGCGACCACCTATTTTAATAGGTGAAGTTTTTAAGGGTTGCAGGCTTTTATCCCCTCCCTATCGGAAGGGGTCTTCCCGCCCGAATAGATAAAGCACATCTTATTTTTCTGAGGAGAAATATGAGTATTGAAGTGGAAGGGCTGTTTCGTAAATAGTTGAGATCGTAAGGTTTATGAGTCATACTTTATTAATGGAGTCTTTCTACCTTGTGCCCGATATGTGGGGTTTGATAAGCCCGAATGGGCACGGGATCCCGAAGATGTGGGGAGTCTCCGTTCCCCCCGAAAGCCAGCCAATGAAAATGGGAGGCTGGAAGGTTGGCCGTAACGACATTACACAAATCACGGCCAACCAGAACGGTTAAAATGGTGGGACTCCTTTAAGATAATGTAGTGGGAATAAAGGAGAATGAAGTGCTGATCTTGAATTTTAAGAGTTAGGTTATGTAAACCAAAAGCATATAAGGCATTGTTTGATGGGTTATCTTTAGGGTAGTGAATATGGAGGGTGAGAAAAAGAAAAAGCCAATTGACCAGTTACCTTGGCAGGAATATGATATAGAAGAATTTAGGCAACGCTTTCCTGCTCTTGCTCGTGAGTTAGAAGAGGATAGAGGGATAGAGATTAGTGGAATTAGGTTAGATGAGTATCAAGTCTTGGAGGAAGAAGAAGAGGAAGGAAAAATAGACTTTTCAGGATACAACCCCACAATAATTGACTTTTTGAGGAGATGTGATACTGACGAGCAGGCTCTTGAGATAATTAACTGGATGGAAGAGCATGGAGAAATAACTCCAGAAATGGCCAAAGAATTAAGGGTAACTTTAGTTCATAAAGGGGTTAGGGCTTTTGGACCAAAAAAAGAGTGGGGATGGTATGAGAGACATGGGAAACACTAGTGTTAGAGGTTTTCAATAACCTGCAAAACCATTCCCTCTATCTTTATGGGTTCAAGCCTTCTTGCAAGCACGATAGCTTTGTCTAGCCTACTTTCACTTTCTGCATGTATTGTGAATAGTGGATCGCCTTCTTTTACCTTGTCTCCCACTTTTACGTGAAGTCTAATTCCAGCCCCTTTATCTTCTGGGGCCCCAGCTTCTCTCGCTATTGCAGTAATCCCTCTGTTGTCGATTGCGGTGACATAACCATTCGTCTGGGCGTGAATTGTATATGTTTTATCTCCTATTGGAATGTCTTCTGGCTTTATGTCAGGATCTCCACCTTGTTCTTCTATAATCTCTCTCATCTTTTGATATGCTTTTCCTTTCTCTAGAATTTCCCTCGCAATGATTTTTCCCTTTCCTTTTGGAGCAGCTCCACCCATTTCCAAAAGTAGCCCAGCGAGTCCTATGGCCTTTTCTACTAAGCTTCCAGGCCCTCTACCTGTCATTAGTGTTTCGAGGGCTTCTTTAGCTTCTAGAGCCGGACCAACTGTATAACCTATGGGCTGGCCTCCGTAAGTAATTGCTACTTCAACGTATTGTCCTAATCTCTTCCCTAACTCTATGAAATCTCTTGCAAGTGATCTAGCCTCCTCCATGCTCTCAACTTTGGCTCCTTTTCCTGTGGGGATGTCAATGAGTATGTATTGACTTCCGATAGCATATTTCTTAGCCATTATACTTGCAAGCATAAGTCCCCTTGGATCCAAACTTAGCCTCCTTTCTACGTGTATCATCAAGTCATCTGCTGGGGCTAAATTTAGGGCACCTCCCCAAACTAGGCAGGCTCCAATTTTTTCCACTATTCTCTTTATTTCTTCAAGAGTCAGTGTAACGTTTGTTAAAACTTCCACCACATCGGCTGTTCCTGCTGCACTTGTAATTGCTCTTGAACTCGTCTTGGGAATTGTTAGGCCTGCAGCCGCCACTATGGGGACAACTATAACATTGGTCTTATTTCCAGGTACGCCGCCAATGCTGTGGATATCCATTATTGGCTTCCTTTCTATGTCCAACATATCTCCAGTTTCTGCCATTGCAATTGTTAAAGCGGCAATTTCCTCCATGTCAAGACCATTTATTTCTATTGCACTAACAAACGCGCTGATTTCGGTATTTCTAAGCTTTCTATCGACGATATCTCTTACAATTGTCTCAATTTCTACCTTTTTCAGTTTCTCTCCTCTCATCTTTTTCTTTATATACTTAACACTTTCAGGAGTTCCTGCAGGGCTTAAAGAAACAATTTCTCCATTTGAAAACTGATGAATTGAGAGAACATCCTTTGATATTCCAATTTCTCCCTTTTCAACAATGTTTCCTATAAAAGCACTTCCATAAATGTATCTCTTCCCGCTTTCAATTTTTACAAGGTCGTTTGGATGGATTCGCCATTGTTCTGCGTCTTCTGGATTTATAAAAATGGCAAGATTTCCTGTTTCTATATCTAAAATTTTAATTTTTCCCCTCATGTAATTCACCTCTCAAATTATGACTTTATCAAGGCAATTAGAAATCTTATGATGTCTTCAACTCTAAATTTCCCTGTTTTCAGGTCATATCTAGTTGAGACTGGAACTTCTGTAATTCTTGCACCTTTTTTCACGGCTTTAATTAACACTTCTGTTTCTACCTCATATCTATCACTGGTGATTTCGGGGACAAATTCTCTTCTTATTGCTCTAAATCCACTTTGGCTGTCCTCAATTCTCTGCTTGGTCTTTAGTCTAATTAAAGTTGTTGTTATAAAGTTGCTTAACTTCCTAGGTAGGGGTCTTTTTCCGGTTTTTATGATCCTTTTTCCTATTACAAAATCGGCCTTACCCTTGATTATGGGTTCTAGAAGTTTTGGTATTTCTTTAGGATTATGCTGGCCGTCTGCGTCCATAAAAACAATAATATCCCCACTTGCATGCCTAAGTCCCTCTCTAAGAGCAGCTCCTTTCCCCATATTTTTATTTAATCTTATTGCTTTGTCTGTATATCTTTTGGCTACTTCATAGGTGGCATCAGAACTACCATCGTCAATCACAATGACTTCATCAACAAAATCTGGTATTCTAGCCAGAACATTTCCTATTCGTTTTTCTTCGTTGTATGCTGGAATTATTACGGACACCTTGTATTTTCCAAACATGGAAAAGAATTTAATTGATGTAGTATAAAGGTTTAGTGGTGAGGGTTAATGAAGATAAAATTAATGGGGGTTTTTGCTCACCTTGCAGGCGCTGAAGAAGTTGAAGTTCGCATTGCTGGAAAAAGGCAGGTTGGGGAAGTTTTGAGGGAAGTGATTCCCAGATTTGATGAAATTAAGGAAAAGATAATAATAATCAATGGAAAAATTGCCAGAGAAGATGCTGAGGTTTCAGATAATGATGTTGTAAAGATAATGCCTGTTCCAAGTGGGGGGTTAGTATGGATTTAGAAAGGGCACTTAATGCTTTCCATTCAATGAAAGTTAACCAATTAACTCCACCTTGCTCTCAAATGCCTATAGTTGAGGAGGATTCTCCAATTATTGATGTTTTAAAGTTACTGAGGACAAGACACCATGTTTGGGTAGTTAACAATAGGAAAGATATGAAGCTGGTTGGGATAATTCGATATCTTGATATAATAGACATTTTCCTTCCTCCAAAAGGGGCAAGATTGGGTGCAGTAAGTTCAGTTTTTAAGTCAATCTTAAGTGGGGCCGAAAAAGCAGGAGACATAATGGAGAGAAATTTCCTGACGATAAATGAAGATGCAACGGTTCTTGAAGCTCTTGAAAAAATGAAAAGATACAAAATCCAAATTTTAGCCTTAATTGATGAAGAGGGGAAACTTAAGGGAGAAATTAGCTTAAGGATTCTAATAAATGAATTTCTCAGGCTAATAAGGGTAGGTGGCGGATAATGGAAGCAGCAACATGGATATTATTTACATTGGGTGTATCTCTTATTCTAGCTAAAATAGGAGACTCCCTAGTTGAAAGATTTGAACTCCCAGGAGTACTGGGAGAGTTATTGGTAGGAATTATTCTCGGAAATTTGGTGTATTTTGGGGTTATTAGTAGTGAATATTTACCAATAACAGCTGGTTCAAGTGAAGTTATAGATTTCATGGCAAAACTTGGAGTAGTGTTTCTGTTATTTTTGGGGGCTCTTGACACGGATCTTAACTTAATAAAAAGAACTGGAATAACGGCTGTTGTATCTACTATTCTGGGAGTTTTCGTTCCACTAATTCTTGGATACCTAGGACTTAGGTGGTTGGGATATGATAATAAAGAAGCATTTGCTGGGGGAGTCCTTCTTACCGCCACTAGTATAGGGTTAACGGTTAGGGTCATGATGGATCTAGGAGTTTTAAGAAGTGAAGTTGGGGCTGCATCATTAAGTGCGAGTGTTATTGATGATTTTCTAAGTATTGCTCTAATAATATTTGCCGTGGGCTCAGGTTCACTCCTGGGACTTGGGATAAAAATCATCATTTTCTTCTTAATTACGGGAGTTGTTGGGTGGTATTTTATTGACCACTATCTAAAATTTGCGGAAAGACTAGGAGTTGAAAAGGGCGTTTTAGGATTTGTTTTGGGAATGATGTTAATATTCTCAGCTTTGGCTGAGGGATGGTTTGCAGCTGCAATTGAAGGAGCATTTATGATGGGGTTAATACTCTCTAAGACTGCTGAAGGTAAGAGGCTTCTAGAGGAAGTGAGAAGCATTGGTTACGGATTCCTTATTCCAATATTCTTCGTCCATACTGGAGCAATGCTGAACTTTAAGGTTTTTGAGAATCTCGAAGCAATTAAGCTGGCTGTGGTTCTTAGTGTAATTGCAATAGTAGGGAAGGTGGCTGGAAGGGGGTTTGGAGCCTGGATAACTGCCTGGGGAAGAGGTAAGGATTTTCTCTTCACTAGGGAAAACTTCAGAATGTCTTTTCAAATGGGAATTGGATCTATTCCAAGAACTGAAGTTGCGTTAGTCGCTCTAATGGTAGCCATTCATGGTGGTGCAATTTCCCCTGATGATGCTCCAAAGTTTATAGCAGCAACTTTGATCTTCATAACAATTTCAGTCCTCATAACTCCTCCATTATTAAAGTGGGCATTCCGAGAAGAAATTTTAGCACAGAAAAAGTTATTACTTGAAAATAGAAAGGAGAAAATAGAGAGTAAAAAGAGAGGAACCCGATGATTGAAAATGGAGTGAGCTGAGTTAATGATGACCGACTTCCCACTGAGGGCCTCTAGAATGTTCAACACTATGGCTCTATTATGTGCATTGATGTATGTAAAATTGTTCGTATTTTTCCTTTTTTCTTGAAAATGTTTGAGGAACACCTTTATATTTTTGAATTTTAGATTCTTTGAGCCTAATCAAATAAACAAAAGGATTTCCACTCTTGTTTACCGAAAGCTTTATATAGGCTATTGCCCAAAAATGTATCGCCAATCACCTAATTTGGAGGGATGAACATGGTTGAGCAAGACCCCTATGAAATTGTTATTAAGCAACTTGAAAGAGCTGCCCAATATATGGAGATAAGTGAAGAAGCTCTTGAGTTCTTAAAGAGACCTCAAAGAATTGTTGAGGTCACAATTCCAGTAGAAATGGATGACGGTTCTGTAAAAGTTTTCACTGGATTTAGAGTACAACACAACTGGGCTAGAGGTCCAACTAAGGGTGGAATTAGATGGCATCCAGAAGAAACCCTTAGCACTGTTAAAGCTCTTGCAGCTTGGATGACATGGAAGACTGCTGTAATGGATCTCCCATATGGTGGAGGTAAGGGTGGAATAATTGTAGATCCAAAGAAGCTCTCCGACAGAGAGAAGGAGAGGCTTGCAAGAGGTTACATTAGAGCAATTTATGATGTTATTAGCCCATATGAAGACATTCCAGCACCCGATGTTTATACAAACCCACAAATAATGGCATGGATGATGGATGAGTACGAGACAATAAGCAGGAGAAAGACACCGGCCTTTGGAATTATCACTGGAAAGCCTCTTAGCATTGGTGGATCACTTGGAAGAATTGAGGCAACTGCAAGAGGTGCAAGTTACACAATTAGAGAGGCTGCAAAGGTTCTTGGATGGGACACCCTCAAGGGCAAGACAATAGCAATCCAGGGTTACGGTAACGCGGGTTATTATCTTGCAAAGATCATGAGTGAAGACTTTGGAATGAAGGTTGTAGCTGTGAGCGACAGCAAGGGTGGAATATACAACCCCGATGGTCTTAATGCTGACGAGGTTCTCAAGTGGAAGAATGAGCATGGAAGCGTTAAAGACTTCCCAGGAGCAACCAACATAACGAATGAGGAGCTACTTGAGCTTGAGGTTGATGTTCTCGCTCCGGCAGCTATAGAAGAAGTGATAACTAAGAAGAACGCAGACAACATTAAGGCTAAGATCGTTGCAGAAGTAGCAAACGGTCCAGTTACTCCAGAAGCTGATGAGATACTATTCGAGAAAGGAATCCTTCAGATCCCAGACTTCCTATGTAATGCTGGTGGAGTTACAGTCAGCTACTTCGAGTGGGTACAGAACATAACTGGATACTACTGGACAATTGAGGAGGTTAGAGAGAGACTCGACAAGAAGATGACAAAAGCATTCTACGACGTCTACAACATAGCAAAGGAGAAGAACATACACATGAGAGATGCAGCTTACGTAGTTGCAGTCCAGAGAGTTTATCAAGCAATGCTTGACCGTGGATGGGTCAAGCACTGATTCCTCTACATTTTTCTATTTCTCTTCTGAATTTTTGGGGCATAGCTTTATATATTCTAGTGCTGATGTTATACCTAGGTGGTTCGAAAAATGATTGATGAGAGAGACAAAATTATACTTGAAATATTGGAAAAAGATGCGAGAACGCCCTTCACTGAGATTGCGAAGAAATTAGGCATTAGTGAGACTGCCGTGAGGAAGAGAGTCAAGGCTCTTGAAGAAAAAGGGATAATTGAAGGTTATACAATAAAAATTAATCCCAAAAAGTTGGGTTACTCCCTAGTAACAATTACTGGAGTTGACACAAAACCTGAAAAACTCTTTGAAGTTGCGGAAAAACTAAAGGAATACGATTTTGTCAAGGAGCTTTATCTTTCCAGCGGAGATCATATGATTATGGCCGTCATATGGGCCAAGGACGGGGAGGATTTAGCGGAGATAATCTCAAATAAAATCGGAAAAATCGAGGGAGTTACTAAAGTTTGTCCAGCTATAATCCTTGAAAAACTTAAGTAAGGCTCAGTTGCGAGGGTACTCCTCATCTTATTTTTCGGCTAGCGAAATTATCTTCATCGCCCATTTTGAAGTAGAGTTAAAAGGTTTAAAAATGCATTCTTTCTTATGTATGGTGGGGAGTTAAAATGCCCGTGTATGAAATAAATGGTATAAAGCCAAAAATTCATCCTACAGCCTACGTTGATGAGAATGCAGTAATTATTGGGGATGTTGTGCTTGAAGAAAAGACGAGTGTATGGCCCTCGGCTGTGTTAAGAGGGGACATTGAGAGGATATACGTCGGGAAGTACTCAAACATTCAAGATAACGTGAGCATTCACACCTCTCACGGATATCCCACCGAGATAGGGGAGTATGTTACAATAGGACATAATGCAGTTGTTCATGGAGCAAAAATCGGAAATTACGTTATAATTGGAATGGGGGCAATAATACTTGATGGTGCAAAAATTGGAAACCATGTAATTATTGGCGCTGGAGCTCTAGTGCCACCAAACAAGGAAATCCCCGACTACAGCTTGGTAATAGGAGTGCCGGGTAAAGTAGTAAGGCAACTCAGCGAAGAAGAAATAGAGTGGACAAAGAAGAATGCAGAGGTATATGTGGAGCTCGCTGAAAAGCATATGAAGGGGAGAAAGAAGATATGATTTACAGAATAATTTCTCATATCCCTTCAATATTTTTCAAACCTGCATATGACTTGTACGAGAGATACCTCCTAGAGAAAGTTAAGGCTGGGGTTATCCCAAAACACGTAGCCATAATTATGGACGGAAATAGAAGATGGGCTCGAAAAAGAGAGAAACCCCCTTGGTATGGGCACTTTTTTGGTTCAAAGAAGCTTGAGGAAATAGTTGAGTGGTGTCATGAGCTGGGGATAAGGATATTAACGGTCTATGCATTTTCAACGGAAAACTTCAAGAGATCAAAGGAGGAAGTCGATAGGCTAATGAAACTCTTCGAAGAGAAATTTAGAGAATTAGTTACGGATAGAAGAGTCCATGAATATGGGATTAGGGTAAATGTTATGGGGAGAAAGGAGCTTCTCCCAAAGAATGTGAGAGAGGCTGCAGAAGAAGCGGAGAGGGTTACAAGGAAATACAACAATTACTTCTTAAACATTGCTTTGGCCTATGGGGGAAGAAGTGAAATTGTGGATGCAATAAAAGATATTGTTAACGATGTATTAGAAGGGAGATTAAAGCTTGAAGATATAAATGAAGAAATTGTGAGGAAGTATTTATATGTACCTAATATGCCAGACCCAGACATTGTTATAAGAACGGGAGGGGAAGTTAGAATAAGCAATTTCTTGCTATATCAAATCGCATATAGTGAACTGTTTTTTGTCGATGTGTACTTCCCAGAATTTAGAAAAATTGACTTTTTAAGAATAATTAGAGAATTTCAAAAGAGAGAAAGGAGATTTGGACGTTAGTCTTTTTCTTCATTCTTACAACCACAGAATTCTGGGAATAATTCCTCTAAAAACTGCAAGACTCTCTCTTTTGGCAGCTTAAACTGTCTTATTTTAATTAACCCCTTTTCCTGGGCTTCTTTGAGAAGCATCTCTGTTACTTCATTTGGGTACATCTCTTCGTAAACTATCTCCTTTATTCCTGCATTTATAAGTAGTTTAAAACAAGTATCGCAAGGGAAATGAGTCACGTATAGGGTAGCTCCTTCTAGGCTTATCCCCTTTCTGGCAGCCATAGCTATAACATTTTGCTCTGCATGAACTGCTCTATGACAATGCCCATTGACCAGTATACATCCCTTATCTATACAGTGATCCATGCTTCTTGGAGCTCCATTGTATCCAGTGGCCAGGATATATCCATCTTTTACTGCAACTGCTCCCACTCTTAACCTGGGACAAGTAGCTCTAAGTGAGACAAGTTTTGCTATGAGCATAAAGTATTCATCCTTTGTAGGTCGAATTTTTTTGATTTTCTCGGCTTTCTCCTTGTCGAGAAATATTTCAATGCTCATGTTTAAGCATAATTAAAGCAAATTAAAAATATTTTCCTAAATCTCTAAGCTTCTGTACATCTCAACTATTGCCATTATTTTTGCTATTCTTTCGTCATAGCTGGGGTGAGTACTTACAAAAGCCCAATATTGTCTCTGTTCTTCTTTTCTTTCGACGGAAGGTCTAATTGTTGGTAGTGGCAACCTTCCGCTAATAGTTTCTTCATAGTACTTTAGCTCCTCTAAAGCAGTTTTGAGGGCGTACGGAACTTCAGCTATTCTTAGAGCGACATGATCAGCTTTAAATTCTCTACTCCTAAAGAACTTATTTAGAAGCAGCACATAGGCAAGATAAACCAAACCAGCCAAGAATTTTATATGTTTACTCTCTATAAGAGCCATCGTTAGTATTGTTGTTCCACCCATAATGTATTTGTAGTATTTTGCTAGAGGAAATATCACTGTATCCCCATTCTTCAAGTGTCCAATTTCATGGGCAGCGACTGCTAATACCTCGTCCTCGTTAAGAATATCTAGCAAACCTGCTGAGATTACTATGGAGTTTTCAAAGGAATACGCTGCTGGAAGAGGATTATCTTCAATATAAATGTTTGGCATTGGTATTTTTGCACGATTTGCCATTCTAGCTATTCCATCATATAACCAAGGAATATCCTCCCATTGAATTTTTGAATACCTTTTTACAGGTAAATTAATTTTTAGGGAGATCTTATACATGAGAAATGCTAACAGGAGTGACAGCATGGTAATAAATAATCCCCTGAGAACTCCAAATGTCACAAGATTTATGACAATATGGAGCAAGAATATTGCCCATAATAATAACATATTATTCACTTCTTGTTGATTTTTGAGAGATAGGCAAATGTTGCTTCTCTAAAGTTCATCATAAGGGACTCAATAATCTTTTCAACAACTTTTCTTTCGAATTCTTCTCTTGTTGTAGTTATTGAGTATACGTATCTAATTCCACCCTTTCCCTTTTCCATTCTCCTCTTTAGGAGGCCTCTTTCACACAATCTATTCATTAATATACTCACAGTGGAGCGTCTAATTTCTGGATACTTTGTTTTCATGTACTCATAAACCTCTCCTGCCGTTGCTTCTTTAATTTCCCACATGTACTCCATAATCTCTGCTTCCATTGTAGGGAGAATCGATTTTATGCCTTTTTGATTTAGCTTAAATTCCACAGGTTCCATTTTTCATCCCTCACCTGCAGTTATCATTAGTTGTACAATCTTTTATTATTTTCTATCTTTCTCTAGCACTTCTTCAATTTCCTCAAGCTTAAATGCAATTTTTCTTGTCAACTTTGTTATTTCTCTTTCTAACCTGTCAATATCGAGATAGAGCTTGAAGAGTAACAGATAACTTCCTCCAATTCCCAGGACAAAGAGGGCATCAAGTCCTCTACCAAGGCCAAGTAAGTCTTTTATTTCCATGGATATCTTGACGGGTTCAAGAGCTATTATGAATAATATCCCAATAAAAAACAACCAAGTAACCAAGTCAAAAATTTCGAAATGTTTCTTGTAGTATTGATAAACAACCACTCCCGCCATCCAAATCAAAAATAGTATGGCAATTAGCTGGATAGCATACATTTTACTCACCTCCCTATTTCCTAAATATTTCAACAAATAAGTTAAAGGCTATCTTTATCCCTTCAAGCACGTTTGTTCCCTTTTTCTTTGAATATTCTGTGTATATTGCCTTTATAGGAACTTCCACAATTCTACATTTGTTTTTTGCAGCCTTCACTATTATTTCACTAGAGACTGCGTATCTGTCACATGTAATTTTTATCCTTTCTGCACAACTTCTAGAAAATGCTCTAAGGCCGCTCTGCGTGTCAGAGACATACTTTCCAGAAAATATTGCAGTGATTACATCAAGACCAATGTTCCCAATCTTCTTTACAAATGGCATTTGAGAGGTATCCCCCTTCAACCTACTCCCTATTGCCAGCTCGGCTTTTCCTTCTACCACGGGTTTCATGACTTTTAAAGCATCTTCGACAAGATGTTGACCATCTGCATCAAAAGTTACTATTATTTTTGCTCCTTTCTTTATAGCATACTCTATTCCAGTTCCAAGAGCTCCTCCAAGTCCCCTGTTAATTAGATGGGTTAAAACACGTACTCCCTTACTCTTTGCGATCTCTTCCGTTCTATCTTCACTTCCATCATTGACCACGATTATCCTTTCCCTGGGAAAAATCGCCAAAAGTTCGTCTAAGACCTTTCCTATAGTTTTTTCTTCATTGTATGCGGGGACAACTACGTAAGTGCCCAGGAGGTTGGAGAGAATGTTTTCAAGCTCTATAAGAGAGTTCCCCTCATATCTAATTCCTTGGAATTCGATGAAATATTCTCCTATTTTTGGAAGGCCTTCGTCTTTTCCGATTTTAATTCCTAATCGCCTCAAAAGGTTTATTATCTCTGGGTTGTCTGAAAGTAATTTGATTTCTCTCAGAATCATGCCTCCCACCAATGCCAAACCTTTATAAATCAGCCAATTTTTAAAGTTTTAGACGCGATAAAGAGGTTTAATGGGGTGAGAGTTATGACTTCTCGTGACGCTCAACTTTATGAATTAAAGAAAAAGATTGATGAGCTGAAAAAAATAAGAGGGAGGGGTACAGAGCTTATCTCTCTCTACATTCCAGCGGGATATGACTTAAGTAAAGTTATGCAACAGCTTAGAGAGGAATACAGCACGGCTCAGAACATAAAATCAAAAACAACAAGGAAAAATGTGCTAGGAGCTCTTGAAAGGGCAATGCAACATCTCAAGCTTTACAAGCAAACACCAGAGAACGGATTAGCTCTGTTTGTTGGAAACGTGAGCGAAATGGAAGGAGTTACTGACATAAGGCTTTGGGCAATAATTCCTCCTGAGCCGTTAAACGTAAGACTTTATCGATGTGATCAAACGTTTGTTACGGAACCTCTTGAAGAGATGCTGAGAGTAAAGGAGGCCTACGGATTAATAACAGTGGAAAAAAATGAAGCTACAATAGGAATTTTAAGGGGAAAGAGAATAGAAGTTCTAGATGAATTAACTTCGAATGTTCCAGGAAAGACAAGAGCTGGAGGTCAGTCAGCTCGAAGATATGAGCGAATTAGAGAGCAGGAAACCCACGAGTTCATGAAGAGAATTGGAGAGCATGCAAATAGGATATTCCTTCCTCTGTTAGAAAGTGGAGAGCTAAAGGGAATAATTGTAGGAGGACCAGGACCAACTAAAGAAGAGTTTGTAGAGGGGGATTATCTCCATCACGAGCTCAAGAAGAAAATAATAGGCATTGTAGATATAAGTTATCACGGAGAATATGGATTAAGAGAGTTGGTAGCAAAAGCTGCAGATATTTTAAGGGATCATGAAGTCATAAGAGAGAGAAATCTTGTCAATGAATTCCTAAAGCACATAGTAAAGGATACTGGCCTAGCTACCTACGGTGAGAGAGAAGTAAGAAAGGCCCTTGAGCTTGGAGCTGTGGATACGCTCCTTATCAGTGAAGGCTATGACAAGGTTAGGGTTCACGTCAAGTGTAATAATTGTGGATGGGAAGAGCTGAAGACAATGAGTGAGGAGGAGTACGAGGCATACAAAAAGAGAATACAAACATGTCCAAAGTGTGGAAGCCAGAATCTTACCTTCGAAAAATGGGAGGTAGCAGAAGAGTTAATAAAAATAGCAGAGGAAGCAGGGTCAAATGTTGAAATTATATCTCTCGACACTGAGGAAGGCCAACAGTTTTATAGGGCCTTTGGAGGTCTTGGGGCAATCCTAAGGTTTAGGATTCAAGGGGTTTGATATGGGAAGATCTTTAGGCTCGTAGTCTTGGAGCCTTCCCTCCAAGTATTCTTCGTATCCATGGAGATCTAGTAGGCCGTGGCCGCTTAAGTTGAACAAGATGACAATTTCTTTTCCTTCTCTCTTAGCCTCGATGGCTTTGTCTATTGTGGCCTTTATTGCATGGGCACTTTCTGGAGCTGGAACAATACCTTCAAGCTTAGCAAATAACGCTGCAGCTTCAAAAACTTCTGTTTGATGGTAAGCTATTGGCTTAACGATTCCATTGTTAACGAGTACACTTAAAGTAGGTGCAACTCCGTGATATCTTAATCCTCCAGCATGTATGGGGGGAACATGGTATCTATGCCCAAGAGTATGCATCTTTAACTTAGGGGTTAGCTCTCCAGAATCCCCAAAATCGTAAGTGTAGACTCCTCTAGTCATTGAAGGAGCAGCTTTTGGCTCTACTGCTATAAATTCGTATTCATTGTCTCCGTCAAGGACTTCTTTTACAAAGGGATAAGCAAGACCGGCAAAGTTGCTTCCTCCACCAACACATCCTATTATAACATCGGGCTCCTCAAACTCTTCCATTTGCTGCTTTGCTTCAAGTCCAATTACCGTTTGATGCATTAGTACGTGGTTTAGAACACTTCCTAGGGAGTATCTTGCCTTTTCATCTTTTAGTACATCTTCTATTGCCTCACTAATTGCAATACCTAAGCTTCCTGGGTGGTTTGGATTTTCACTTAGGAATCTTTTTCCTATTTCAGTATTCTCGCTGGGACTTGGGAATACCTCTGCTCCATAAATCCTCATTAAAACTTTTCTATATGGCTTCTGCTCGTAACTTGCTCTTGCCATATATACTCTAACCTTAATGCCCATCAAGGCTCCAGCCAAGCTCAATGCAGTTCCCCATTGACCAGCTCCAGTTTCAGTAACTAGCCTCTCTATTCCTTCCTTCTTTGCATAATATGCCTGAGCTAAGGCAGTATTGATTTTGTGGCTTCCTGTAACTGTTGCTCCCTCAAACTTGAAGTAAATCCTTGCAGGAGTATTTAGGTATTTTTCGAGGTTTGTAGCTCTGAAAAGAGGTGTAGGCCTCCCTATTTTAGAATACATCTTTCTAACTTCTTCGGGAATTTTTATGTATCTCTTTGTGCTCATTTCCTGCTTAACTAGTTCTTTCGCAAATATCCTCTCCAACTTCTTGGGGTCTACGGGTTCATTTGTCTCTGGATCCAATGGGGGAGCTAAGGGTTCCGGTAAATCGGGGAGTATATTATACCATCTCCTAGGTATTCTACCGTCTGGAAGAACTACCTTCATCTAAACTCCCTCCTAGAATTGGAGGCATGCAGTTGAAACAAGTTCACGATTCTACCAAAAACGACCACCCATAGACATCAAGAAATAACCAAAAGGAGAGAAATAATAAAAGTTTGGATAGGTAGACCTATCTAGACACGATGTAAGAAACCCCTGCAGCAGCTAATGTCAAAACCTCCATAATTTTGTATGCATCCTCTACAGTGTTTGCGGTGAATCGAATTGTTTTTCCATCTATTCTTTCAACACCTGGGAGAAGATCTGCAACTTCTGCATATGCACTATTGAGGAATCTTATCTCAACGTCAACTGGAGTTTCTATTTTAAAGGCCCTTAACTCTTTGTTGTTTAACTTTTCAACAGCTCTCTTAATCCCTGCTTTTAGCTCTTTCTCTATTGCTTCCATAGAGGGGCTCAGGGCCGAATACCTCCCACTAGCCTTTTTGAGGGGGATAAACTCAGCCCAGGGGACGTATTTTAAATCTTCTTTTAACGCCTCATCTCCTGCAACAAGCCCTATTGGCACTCCCCACTCTCCGAGCACCATGGAATTTAAAAGGAACTCACTAACTTCAATGCCGCTAATGATTATCTTGTCAATTGTGGCTCCACTGTAGGTGTGGTCAAAGGTTGCAAAACTCGTCCCGGCTTTGGCATGGTAACCCAAGAAGATTGCAATATCTGAGCCTTTTCCAAATGCCACCATACTTAAAGGCCTGGGAAATCCTCTAACTATGGAAACATAACTTGGCATTTCCTCAGGTATTATATTCACCATAGGGCCGTGAGAATCTGCTATTACTATCTCCTCAAATCCTTCCTCGTGTAACTTTTCTGCAGCAATTTTTGCAATTTTTGTGGCGATTTTTCGGGCCTCATTATATAGGGCTCCCTTTACAAATAGATGCTCCCTACTAACGATGTAGGGAAGCCCCTCTAAATCTATAGATATGAAGGCCTTCATGATATTTCACCGAAATAAATTATCTCTGTCCATTTTTATGTTTATCTTAGCGTTAAGGCATCTTCTATAATCTTAGCGTGGTCAAAAGCCAGCTTTGCTTTTATTTTTTCAATTTCTTCAATTGGGATTAGGTGAACTTTCTTTGCATCATCTCCAGCCTTTGGTTCTCCCAGGCCAATGGCCAAAAACGCAACCGTTATTGTATGACCCCTGGGATCTCGATTGGGATCTGAATAAACTCCTACAACTCTCAACAACTTAACATCTAATCCAGTTTCTTCTTTTGCTTCTCTTATTGCTGCTTCTTCCACCTTCTCCCCATACTCAACAAAGCCTCCTGGGAGTGCCAAATATCCCTTGTATGGGTCGTTTTTCCTCTCTATGAGGACAATGTTGCCATTGTGAATAATCACTATGTCTACTGTAACTCCAATGCACTTGTGTGCCTCTACTTTAAGCCCATAATCTTTTGCTATTTTTTCAACTTCCTCTCTAAATTTTGAAATATCATATTCCTTTGGAGCCTTCACAAGGAGCACATACCTATCCATTTTAATCACCGCTCAGCCAAGTCCCTCCCAATCATCAAATCAGCCAATCGAGGCTTCATCATTGCTCCTCTAAATACTTCTCTAGTCCTAACTTCAAAAACTTTGCAGTTTCATCCAGTGTAAATTCAATGGCCTTTTGTAAGTTATATCTTCTAGCACTATAAGCGAGAAGAGCTAAGAAGCAGTCGCCAGCACCAGTTGGGTCTTTAACATCGATTTGTTTTGGTATAAATTTAATTTTCTCACCTTTTGTTATTACTACTCCTTCTTTTGACCCATCCGTAATAGCTAAAATTTCTGGAGTTCCTGGGTTTTTTATCATTGAGTATTCTTCCTTTGAAGCATGAACAACAAACGCGTTTTCCAAAAATTTCCCTTCAATTCTTTTCAATGTTACAACTCTATCAAGCTGTCTAACGAATCCTTGGATATCTAAGGATGGTCTTTCAAACATATAAACATTTTTAGGTTTTATTTCGTTCGCGACCGGATTTATGATTACCTCTTTCTCACTGACTGTCTCAAGCTCCTCGTAAGTGAATTTATCTCCCTTAGAGACTACTTTAATCTCCCTTCTGTCCCCAGAATATAGGAGCTCAAAAGTTGTGGTTGAGCTTCCTTCAAATGGCACAACTTTGGTGAAGCTTTCTATATTTTCAATCCACTCTTTAGGGTATTCTGGCCCTATTTTTGTATATATCGTTACCTTCGCAAATTTCGATAATACTAGTCCAGAATAATATGCCCCTCCCCCAGGCTTTCTATTCCCATTAACTATATCGATTGTCAAGTTTCCTATTACTCCAATCCTCATGTCTACTCTTATTTGGCATTAGGTAAATTTAAAAGGATTCTTTTTAACACCACATCATGCCTTACCTGATAATTGAGCATTTAGAAAAGATAAGTGAGTGGTTACTGCTTGAGTATAGACACACTGCTCAGTGGTGGGGGGATAAGCTAATATTTACCAATGTTAAAGAGCCAGAAGAACGAAAGATTCTGGCCGAGATTGGTAGTGTTGTTGCTGAAAGCGTGACAAAGTTACCTTTTGACAAGTCCAAGCTAATCATTCTTGATCCATTTGCAGAAGAGGAACTAAAGCCTGAAGATATTGAAGAAGACTCCTTGATTGTAGTTGGAGGAATACTGGGGGATTTTGAATTTACAGGAAAAACTAAGGAATTCATAACATCTAAAATTGAAGGTGCAAAGGCGAGGCACATAGGAAGTGTGCAGTTCTCAATTGACGGAGCTTCAATAATTGCAAAGCTAATTTCTGAGGGGAAAAGACTTGAAGAGATAGAGTATGTAGAGAGTCCGACAATAAAGCTTGACGAGTTTAGTGAGATAACTTTGCACTATGCTGTTCCAAAAGTGAATGGGAAGCTTCTCCTGACTCCCGGATTAATAGAGCTCCAGAAAAAAGAGCTAGGATACATGGAAGAAGATGTTGAAGATGAAGAGTTAGAAAAACTCTTTGGAGGGAGTTAGCCGTTTCTTTTACATATTAAGCTTCCCCTGGGAACTTTTAACTCTCTAGCTACAGCTGGACACTTTGCTTTGAGCAGGAAGAATATTCTTTCATCTTTAACCTCACTTAAGGTTTCAAAATTTCCCTGTCCTTTCGCTATAATGACATCAGAATTCTCGTAAACTTCTCTAAATTCCTGGGAAACCTCATTTAAAGGTACTCCCACTATTTGAGTCCCAATAGATACTACCTTCCCCAAAGCTTCAAAACCATCTCGAATTAAATCTTCAACTGTTACGTCATTTATTATTGGCTTTTCCTTTCCAGCAATGTATATCTCAGCATTAGATGTTCTCTTTATTTCCTCTATTAAAATCTTGTCAAACAAATGCTCACCTACATTGTCTGTAAGGTATAGAATTTGTTTTGCTTTTCTCACTTCTTTTATTAACTCATCTCTTTCATCGATGTACAAGGGTTTATCTAGCATCTCCTCTATTTGTTTTTCAAGGTCTTCTGGGGAAAATCCAACGGCAAAATCTATCACATTTCCTAAAATTGCCAGCTTTATTGCCGTTTCTATGTCGATCTTTATCTTTGCCTTAAGAGTATCTACAACGATTTTTGCCTTTTTTCTGGATAGTTCCTTGTATTTCTTAAAGGGATCCTCACTTCCAAAGAATTTGTAGAGCTCTACAAAAATTCTACTACCAGCAATTGCTGGAATTGCTTTTTCATGATATTCATTAGCAATTAGCTTTGATGCGAGTATCATCCCTTGCTTTCTAAAATTTAAGTCTTCTGTTGCCATCTCGGCTATTCTTTGGCATTGATTTGCTATACATGCTAAGCATTCATACTGCACCTTCATTATTATCACCGAAAACATTTTTTTGTTGGGGAATCCTTCCTATTTGGGGGAGCAAAATGTTTGCAGGTAAAGTTCCACCAGAGGTACTTAAAGAAATCGTTTTTAAAAACTTGAACGTGGAAAAGGCTCATAGGCTAATAATTGGCCCAGGAGTTGGAATAGATGCTGCTGCTTTAGATTTTGGGGATTACGTAGTAGTTGCTTCAACTGATCCAATCACAGGTGCTGAGGAGAGAATTGGATTTTATGCTGTTCATGTAAATGCCAATGACGTGGCAACATTTGGAGCTAAACCTAAGTGGTTTCTTGTTAACATATTACTTCCAGAGGGAAGTGATGAGTCTACTTTAAGGGAAATCATGGATGAAATAAGAGAAGTAGCCTCTTCGCTGGACGTTTCAATAATTGGGGGACATACTGAGGTTACTCCAGGATTGAAGAAGCCAATAGTTGTTGGAACTATGCTGGGAGAAGTGGAAAAAGATAAGCTGGTAATTCCAAATCCCAGGCCAGGAGATGCTATAATATTAACTAAAGGAGTTGGAATTGAGGGGACTTCTATAATTGCTCATGAGAGGGAAAAAGAGCTGAGAAGTATATTTGGAAAAGAGTTTGTTGAGAGGGCCAAATCATACATCAATGAAATAAGTGTGGTTAAGGAAGCTTTAATAGCTAGAGAATTTGCAACTGCAATGCACGATCCTACAGAGGGAGGAGTTGCAAATGGGCTTCATGAGATGGCAGACATAAATGATTTGGGGTTTAGAGTTTTCAAGAATAAGTTGATAATTAGAGAAGAGACAAAGAGGATTTGCACATTTTATGACATTGACCCGCTGTCTCTGATAAGTTCTGGGGCTTTACTTATCTCTGTTCCCAGGGACAGCGCTCAGTTGGTTGTTCAAAAATTGCAAAGTAATGGAATAAAAGCAAGTATAATAGGAGAATTTTTAGCTGAGAAGAAGAGGGTCATAATAGAAAATGGTGTTGAGAGACCTCTTAGGCGTCCTGAGACTGACGAGCTTTGGAAGGTTGTGTAGTTTCTCTTTCTTCGATTTCTTTCCAAGCTTCTAGCAATGCTGAGAACAATCCTATTGATATGGGGCCCAGAAGAATGCCTACAGCACCAAAGGCCATTATTCCTCCAAATATTCCAACTAGAGCTACGACAGAGCTGACACTGGCTCTATTCCTGACTAATCTTGGTTTTATAAAATAATCTGGGAAGGGAGAAACTGTTAGAATTCCGTATAGTGCGAATAGTATCGCCAGCATTATTGATTTTTGCCATAGAATTATAGCTCCTACAATCCACATTATCCATCCTCCAAGGACTGGAAGTAGCTCTAGAATCATGCATAGTATACCTGCTGCTATTGATCCACCTACGTTACTTATGTCAAAAATATAAAATCCTAGTGCGAGGAATATTGCTTTAGCCGCACTAAAGAATAACCACGTTTTTAAAATGGCATCAAGTGTGTCCCTAGTTTTTTCTATTAGTTTCTTACCTAACTCATTGTTAGAGGAGGGCAGGAGGGTATAGATTTCTTTGCTCAGAAAGTCGGCATTAAGGAGAGAAGAGTAAAATACTGCTAGGAACACTATTAGCTGTAGGGCCAATTTGGGGAGAGAAAGTGTGTATTGTAAGAGAATACTCCTTAATTTTTCTGGAAAACTTTGGGCCAGAGCATCAAACAAGGCACCTAAAAAGCTTGGCATATTAAGGCCACTTAACCAAATAAAGAACCTATCAAGGTACAAGTATAGATTTTTTAAAGTATCCGTTATCCAAAGCGTGACTCCAATTAGAAAGAGAGTTGATAATACCGCAACAATTGCAAGAACTATTAATGTGGCCTTTTTCTCTCCAACTTTTTTGCTGAGTTTTCTTTGGAAGGGATATGCAATGTATGTCCCAGCTAGTCCAAATACTATTGGAGTAATTAGGTACTTAATCGTTTCCCAAACTAAAAATAATATCAAGAGAACTACTGCAATCCAAAATATTTTTTCCCTTTCCACACTCACCACTTCCAAATATATTTGAGTATTATTTCACCTACCTGTGGTTTATTGAAAACAAAGAGTCTCCCCTTATGATCTAAGAGAAAGTTCTTTCCCAAAACTATGTAGCCATCTTTTACTTTATAGATTGTACTTTTCTCTAGCTCAACTTCTATTGGCGCTTTGATATCTTCAAGCTCTTTCTCAATTTTGGACTTAACAGACTCACTAATGAACTTTAGTGGTTTAAGCTCAGCTTCTTCACCTTTAACTTCTGAAGAATCTAAGTAAATTCCCCAGAATTCTTTTGCACATTCAAAAGGATAGACGTACTCACTCCCGTATTCTGGGGAATAGAGCTCATAGATTAGTGCCAGAAGTACTTTTCTGCCATCTCCTCCATACACATGAATCTCTATGTTGTGCTTGTCGTCTTTAAATCCATTCTCAAAGACTTCTAGCTTCTCTTCGCACAACATACTACTCACCTTCTAATGTACTTGTAAACGTATTCTTGGGGGAGATACAGTGCTGAACTTCCCCTAATTTCAAAGTTTGATGGTTTTACGTCAAATATTACTATGTTTGCAGATTTAAGGTTTGCTAATTTTTTTGTCTCTTCTATCGCGTACTGCAAATCTCCTATGTCATCAATGAGGGTTCCATTGACTTCATATGCAAACCAAGCTCTCCCATCTGCATACTCTTTAACTTTAGTTTCGTTGAGGTTTCTTCCTTCCATGACTACATCTAGAAACGTCTTAAAGTAAACATCTATTTGCTTTTGTATAATTTCTCTCTCTTCAGGTTTTAATCCTCTCCAATCGGCTCCCATATCCTTATATGGCCCGGTTTTAAAGACTTCTACTTCTATTCCATTCATCTCATAGTATTTTTGAGCATTAAAATGAACGTAAATTACTCCAATGCTCCCGACCTGGGCATAGGGATCAGCGATTATTTTATCGGCTCCACATGCTATATAGTAGCCCCCAGATGTTGCGTAGCCACTAATGTATGCAACAATTGGTTTTATGTAAGCGAGTTCCTTTACCTCCTTGTATATAGCTCTGACTGGTCCTATATATCCTCCTGGGCTATCAATCCAGAGAAGAACTCCCCTTATTGATGGATCTGACTTTATAACCTCAAGTTTCTTAACTACCTCCAGCGCCATGTTTTCGTCTATTAATCCAAATATTGGGACTATTGCTAAACTTCCGTTAGCTGTTTCATTTTGTTTTTGAATATACGCTCTTAGATATTCAATTTCTTTCTTTAATTCCTCTATTTTTAGCTGCAGAGTTGTATAGTTTGTTGTTATATTTGTCTGGGATGGCAGAATTTTTTGTAGTTTATATGTAGTTGACTGGAGCTCCCCAACTTGAAGATACAAAAGCGCATTTGCTGCTATTGAAAAACTTAAGACTAGAGCTAAGATAAACGATATGTATTTCCACACACCCTCTGGCATCTTCTTTTCCCCTAATCCACTCTAACAAAATCAAAGTTTATAAGTTTGCAAGGTGTTGGTCATGTAATTGTGTGTCCTATGCAAAAATTTTTAAACACTCATGTGAAGAGAGAGACAGAAAAATTTTTGCAAAATTAGGAGGTGATGCTCATGCCTAAGAAAGAGAGGAAAGTTGAGGGAGAAGAGGTTATTAGAGTTCCTCTACCAGAAGGAAACCAGTTATTTGGGGTAGTAGAACAAGCCTTAGGGGCAGGATGGATGGACGTTAGATGTGAGGATGGGAAAGTTAGAAGATGCAGAATCCCAGGTAGACTAAGGAGAAGAGTGTGGATTAAAGTTGGTGACCTTGTAATTGTTGAACCATGGCCTGTGCAGAGTGACAAAAGAGGTGACATAGTTTACAGATATACCCAAACACAAGTGGAATGGTTACTTAGAAAAGGAAAGATCAGTCAGGAATTTCTCACAGGTGGCTCTCTGCTGCTAGAGTGATGGGACATGGAATGGCTAGATAAAGAAATTGCAGAAGTTCTTGGGTTAACTGAGAGGAGAGAGAAGGATAGTGAGCTCTTTAAAGTATTTAGTGAAGTATTTGACAGAACTACAGTAGAGACCATTAGCTATTTTTACAGAAGGGGGAAGATAGAACGTCTCTATGGAGTTCTAAGTACGGGAAAAGAAGCTAATGTGTTTGCTGGATTCGACTCAAAAGGAAACAGAATTGCCGTTAAAATATATCGGACTTACACTACCGAATTTAGAAGGATCTGGGAGTATTTGGCAGCAGATCCAAGAGTGGGCTACCTACCTAAAGACATTAGAAAGTTGGTGTTTGTTTGGACAAGAAGAGAGTTTAAAAATCTGCAAAGAGCCATGAAGTATGCAGTAAGAGCACCAGAGCCAATAGCGTTTAGAAATAATGTTCTTATAATGGAATACATTGGAGATGATCGACCAGCTCCCAGGTTAAAGGACATTGAGAAAGATTTGGAGCTTAAAGACTTTGAAGAGCTCTACGATTTTGCTATGGGGAGTATAGAGAAATTGTGGAAAAGAGGGGATATGGTTCATGGAGATCTGAGTGAATACAACATCCTTATCTGGAACGAACCTGTAATTATAGATTGGTCCCAAGCAACTGTAAAGAGAAATAGAATGAGCTTGACCCTCCTTTACAGAGATATTAGAAATATCACTAATTACTTCGGTAGAAAGGGTGTTAGCGTGGAAAATCCTGAGGAGAAATTCAGAGAGTTGGCGGGTGATGAGTTATGGGAGAGGACTTTGAGAAACTTATGAAAAAATTTGAGAAGGTTAGTAAAGATGGTGAGATTATTAAAGAGGAAGAGGATGAAGAGTGGGAAGAATTCTTCAAGCAAGAAGAATATGTTAAGATTCCAAAGGAGAGAATTGGTGTCCTTATAGGCAAAAAGGGGCAAACAAAAAGAGAAATTGAGAAAAGAACAAAGACAAAGATTGAAGTCGATAGTGAGACTGGTGAAGTCTGGATAACCTCTACAAAAGAAACTACTGATCCCCTGGCTGTTTGGAAGGCGAGAGACATTGTACTAGCTATAGGGAGAGGATTCTCGCCTGAGAGAGCTTTTAGACTACTAAATGAGGGCGAATACTTGGAGATAATTAACCTTACTGACATAATAATAGGAAATGAGAAAAATGCTCTCCCAAGGGTTAGAGGCAGGATAATAGGAAGAAAAGGACGGACAAGGGAAATAATAGAAGAGATGAGTGGGGCGAGTATTAGTGTATACGGAAAGACAGTTGCCATAATTGGGAATCCAATTCAGATCGAAATAGCAAGAACGGCAATAGAAAAGCTTGCAAGAGGCTCTCCCCACGGCACTGTGTATAGGTATTTAGAAAGAAGGAAGAAAGACCTTGAACTTGAAGGATCAATGTATTATGAAAACTTGTGAGGTGAGCATATGGCTGAAGCAAGGGATTTATTTAAGGAGTTTAAAGTTCAGAGTGTAAGTGAATTCTTCAGAAGAAATGCAGCAATGTTAGGATACACTGGAAGCATAAGGTCGCTAACTACAGTCATTCACGAGGCCGTTACAAATTCCCTTGACGCATGTGAAGAGGCAGGAATTCTCCCTTATGTTAGAGTGGAAATTGAAGAGCTTGGAAAGGAGCATTATAAAGTCATAGTTGAGGATAATGGACCAGGAATTCCAGAAGATTACATTCCTCATGTCTTTGGAAAAATGCTCGCCGGAACAAAGGCTCATAGAAACATTCAGAGCAGGGGACAGCAGGGAATTGGTATAAGTGGTGCTGTAATGTTTGCTCAAATTACAAGTGGAAAGGCTACCAGGGTAATAACCTCCACGGGTGACGATGAAATTGTTGAAGCTTGGGTGAAGATTGACGTTCAGAAAAATGAAGGTAAAATTGTGAAGAAGATAAAGCATCCAAATCCCAAAAGGTGGAGAGGAACAAGGATAGAGCTTGAAGTTAAGAACGTTAAATATGTTCGCTCAAAGCAGGGTGTTTATTGGTATCTAAAGTTAACTGCGATTGCAAATCCTCACGCTCATATAGAATTGGTTGAGCCGGACGGGAAGTTAATAGTCTTTCCCAGGTCGAGTGAGGACATTCCAGAACCACCAGTGGAAATGAAACCTCATCCTAAGGGTGTAATGACGGACGATGTATATACAATGGCCCATAGAAGTAAGAGGAGCACTGTAAGGAGATTCCTAGTAAGTGAATTTTCAAGAATAAGTGACAAAAAAGTTGACGAGCTGGTACTGTACATAGCTGCTTTGAGGCTAATAAACAGAGAGGTTACAGATCAAAACCTCAAGTCTCAACTCATTGAAAGGCTTGCTAATGGGGAGGTAGAGAAAGTTCTCAAGTCTTTTGGGAGAAAGTGGAAGAAAGTCGTTGAGGAAGTCGAGAAGATAATGGAGAAGCCTCCAGAGAAACTAACCTGGCATGAGGCGGAAGAAATAGTTGAGGCATTTAAGCTAATGAAATTCCTGGCTCCTCCTACCTATGGACTGAGGCCAATAGGGGAGGAAAACATAGAGAAAGGACTTTCATCAATTCTCAGGCCAGAGTTTGTAACGGCAGTGACAAGACCACCAAAGGTATATTCGGGTGGAATTCCCTTCCAGGTAGAGGTGGGAATAGCATATGGAGGGGAAATTACTAACTCAGAAATTTTGAGATATGCTAACAGGGTGCCGTTGCTGTTTGATGCGGGTTCATGTGTAATAACTTCAGCAGTCAGAAGCATAGACTGGAGGAGATATAGGGTAGAGTCCTTTGATAACGCTCCGCTTGTTGTCCTCGTTAATGTTGTAAGTGTTCACGTGCCCTATACTAGCACTGGCAAGCAGAGCATTGCGAGCATTGATGAGATTTACAATGAAATTAGGTTGGCTTTAATGGAAGCTGCTAGAAGGCTTGCAGCATATCTTGGTGGGAAATATAGGAGGTTATATCAGATTAGGAGAAAGAAAATCTTCGAAAAATACCTTCCTGAGATTGCAAGGTCACTTCACATTTTAACTGGCGAGCCTGAGGAGAAAATCAAGGAATATTTCCTTAGGTTGATAGAAAGCAAAATCACCGTTGCACAAGAGGGGGTGAGCGAAGTTGAAGTTGAAGAGGGGGAAGCCTAAAGAAAAATTCTCATATGATCCTCAAAAGGTATTAAAAAAGCTTGAGGATCTTGCTTATAAGATACTAGAGGAGGTTAAAGCAGGCAAGAATCCATACTTCGATGTTCCAACAAGGGGGTTAAGTAATGTCTACTTTGATGAAGAGGCCAGATTGATTAAGCTAGGAGATAAGCTATCAAGGAGATACTTCCTCAACGTTGCCCATGCAAGGAAGTTTATGCAGACGTTGATCTTGATGGCCTATGTAAAAAGGTTAGTTTCAGAAGGGAAACATGCGAGCTTAAGAGAAGCCTATTATGCGAACAAGCACACTATTCCGGGTACTCATGAAAATACATTTGAAGATCAGAGTGAAAGCGATCCAATTATAGAGGATCTCGAGAGAATGCTTGGAGTACTCAGAGAGGAGATGCACATCACTGCAGATAGACGTGGATATGTTTATGGAGATATTGTAATTAAGGATGGGGAAGATGAATTTAACGCATCAAAGCTTGGAATGGGTGGTTGGGCAGTTCCTGGGACTGTAGAGCACATTCAGTTCCCAGAGATAAACGTTGATTATGTTCTAGTTGTTGAGACTGCAGCAATGGCTGATAGATTGATAGAAGAAAAGTATCCAAAGAGGGAAAGAGCACTGATAATTGCGACCCAGGGACAGGCTTCAAGGGGTGTAAGAAGGCTAATTCACAGGCTTCACTATGAAGAGGGGTTGCCGATAATTGTCTTCACGGATGGAGATCCCTACGGTTGGTACATATATTCAACAATAAAGCAGGGATCCATAAACTTAGCTTATCTCAGCGAAAAGCTAGCAACTCCAGATGCAAAATTCGTTGGAATGACTATGGATGACATAAAAGAATACGGCCTTGAGCATGTTACAGAGAAGCTCAAAGGAATACCTCCAGACAAGAAAGGAGGACCAACTGGAGACTACAAGAGGTTAATTGAGGAACTCAACTATCCATGGTTCCAAAACAAGGAGTGGCAGAGACAATTAAAGCTTGCTCTTAAGTGGGGAGTGAGAATAGAGCAACAGGCATTGGCAAACAAATCTCTAGAGTTTGTCGCAAAGGAGTATCTGCCTGAGAAAATTAGAGAAGGTAAACTGCTACCGTGATGGAGTATGCCAACGACTGAAGAGCTTATAGCAAGAATAAACAAAATACTCGATGACATAGCGATAGATACCCCTGGGTTATTTGAAGATTTTGATGTTCCAAAACTTATTTTTACCTTTAAGAGTAGATTAGAGACCTTGAAAGAGCTTGAAGAAGAACTTGAAAGAAGAGTTGGTGAACTGGGGCCTACTCCAATTATAAAAGACAAGAAATCCAAGGATCCTCATCTATCCTGGGTATATAGGAAAAGACACTACAGAGTTTTGACACTTGAGAGGCTAAAGTCTGCTATTACTGCACACAAGATAGCTCTCTCAATACTGGAGGCTAACTACATACTTAAGATCAACAGATCTGAAATCTCCTTAGAAGCGCTAAAAAAGGAGAATTTATCTAAGATTAAGGCTATAGAGAAAGACATCAAGCTTGGTAGGGTGGAAATACTCCCCTATTTGGCTTATTCCGGAGATGTGTTGAGGATTCTTGGACAACGTGGAATAGAGGTTAGAGAGCATTTTAAGTTCATAAAGAGTAAGCTCAGAGAGGAGGGAGTTGTTAGAAAAGAAAAATTTAGAATAGAGGTGGAATATCTGGAAAATGGAAGATTAAAAAAAGAAAAGGTGGAATTGCCAGTGGATTCTGACATAGAAGGAGAGTTGCGTAAAAGGTATGGAAGGAGATTTAGATGGAGAGTTTTAAGCTATGTAAAAACAATGGGAGTCCTGATAAATAATCACTACACCGTGGATAACTTGGCCTTAGCCTATGGAACCCTAAATCCAAGAGAAGGGGCAAAACTACTAGCTCTTGATCTTTTCAGGTACTATTTCCTAACTTCTGAAAAAGAGAGAGAAAACCTAGGCCTATATCCTGGTCTGAGGAGTTGTATTGACTGTCACTATTCTTTATTTGATCTCCCTTTTAGAGATAGAAAAGACTTTAAAACGGGATTTGGGAGTATGTTGCTCATAAGAAAATGTGAAGCTGAGAAGTTGCTCGTAAAAAAGAAAAGTGACATATCAAGGATACCAAACTACATCCTTGGAGGTATATTACTTTATGGTGCCTCACCGTTTACAGAAGAAGAAGTCACCGAAATTTTGGGTATAGATTTGGAAGAACTCAAAGCTGGGATAAGAAAGTTTGTCGTTTCTGGTCTCCATAAAGTTGTTTTTGCAGATGTTAGTAAGTTTGAAAAATTCATGCCAAAGAGTGACAAAGCTAGAAAGTTTTTAGAGCTCCTTCAGGGGTGAGAGAATGAGAGTTGAGATAACCGCGAGAAATGTAAAGGAGCTCTTGAAAAAAATTGATGAGACTCTTAATGAAGATGTTACCGAGGTTTACATAAACTTAAGACCCACTAAGGAAGTTGTTGTAAGAATACTTGAGAATGCTCCGAACGTTAAAGTTATTGGATGCCCTCCCAGCCTTTATCCTATGGTGTCGAAGAAGGTTATTCGAGCACTTGAGCAACTTGGAATAAAAATTATCCCCATTGAAAAAGGAAGAGGCAGGCCAAAAAAGTACTCGCCAAAAGTAATACAACTCATAAATAAAATGAGAGAAGAAGGAAAAAGCCCCAGGGAGATTAGTAAGGCCCTCGGGATTCCAATAAGAACACTATACTATCTTATTGAAGTTTCTGGAGGTAAAAAAGGTGGATCTTAGGAAGATTATATATTTTTCTTTGGGTATCCTAGTTTTGGGTCTCATAACTGGAATTTATTACAAAAGAGTTGATCACATATATAGATGTACCGCTTGGATTCTAGGACTCTTGGCAATTATCTTGCTTCAAAGGAAGCGCTTTTCCTTTGGGTCAAAGGTCCTAGATGCCCTACTATCTCCATTTTATTCAGAAGATATTATGGCAATTTTAGCTCTTTTTGGAGCTGTTCATGTTTCTCTAGTTAATCTTCCTTTCACAACAATAGACTTGTTTCATAAAGAGTGGAGAAATGCAGATATAATAAGTCACTTTTTGGGTGGATTAGTCCTTTGGCTAATAATTGCAAAGGTCTTGTATGAGCTCAAGCTTTCAAATAAGGAAGTGCTCTTTTATTCAATAGTGATATTCTACACACTTGCAGTAGGATGGGAAAGTATAGAAAAGCTTAGTGAGTCCCAAATTTCTTTCATTACAGAATCCCTGGGAAATAAAATTAGGGATATTATTGCTGATACTCTTGGGCTATTTACGGGAATAATGATGGTAAAAAAGGGAAAAGTCAACTCTTTCCGGCTATCTTGACGTTTTCAAATTTTATGTATGGGGTAATGACGTTAGTCATTCCTACTAGAGTTCTCTGTTCCTTACTAACTTCTGTAGCCTTTTTGAGCAATTCATAGATATTCCCAGCTATTAAGAACACTGTTGATCCAACAATTTCACCATTTTCAATTATGTAAGCAGGATTTGCCGTTACTGCAAAGTTGCCATTATCTGGATTGCTTGAATGTGCTCCTTGAACGCCATCTACTAAATAACCATGTTTAATTTCCCCGATGATCTCTTCAAGGCTCCTCTTACCATTCTCGATGATAGGAACGTGAAGACCAATAGTTATTCCACCCCCGCTCCAATCTCTTACTCCATGTCCTGTGCTTTCAGTTCCGTGGACTTTTGCCCAGTAGTTGTCCCAGATGAATCCCTTAAATTCACCATCTTTGATAATCTCATACCTTCTTGTTGGTATTCCTTCCCCATCAGCGATTATTTTGGTGATGCTTAACTCGTGGAACGGGTCGTCGTAAAGGGTAATTACTTCACTTGTAATTCTTTCTCCCACTTTATCTGCAAGAGGAGTTGTGCCTTTAACCAATCTTTCTCCACTAAACGCTGGGAATAGGGCATAGTTAAGCAATCCTGATATTGCCCAGGGGCCAAATATTAGGGTTGTTTCTTCATTTTTTGCTTGTTTAAAGTTATAAGCCCACTGGACTTTTTTGACTCCGTTCTTTACTGTTTCTTCGATGTTCAAGTTGAGGTTGTCCTTGGCGTCAAATTCAAAGATTCCTGGGGTTACAATACCTTCTTTTCTTCCTACGAACTCAAAAAATGCATAGGCAACTCCAAGTTCTTGGGTAACGTTTATGCCATGGGAGTTCACTATAGTAATTTCATTCCATGAAGTTCCAATGCTTCCCCCCGCAACGGTTAAATTTTTATCAAGTTCCCTTGCTAACTTTATTCCCTCCACTGCCATGTTAACTAATTCATCGGAAGAGGCGGACTTTAAATCTTCACTAATCTTTGGTTTTTCTCTGTATTTCCCTGGTTGAGGGAGAGATGACCACTTTTCATCGGGAGCGTTAAGCTTTGCCATCTTAGCAGCAGTTTCAATTCCTTTCTTGATCTCTTCTTTGTCTATTGTATCAAGTAAAACTATTCCAATTCTTTTGTCCTTTATACCTCTAATTATTGTTAGAATGTCCTCTCTTACGCCTCCACCAAAGACTTCATTAAGCTGAATATCAACGCTGAAATCCTTTCCTACTCTTGTTACAATCTCTAGTTCATCAAAAAATTTCTCTCCATACCTAATTAGTTCTTCCATTTCTTACCCTCCTCATCCAATAATAATTCCTCCGTCAAATCTCATGTGAGGACCTCCAGAGCTCACAAATGCAATTTGTCCCTTTCCACAGAATCCTGTTTCTATTCCAAAGTCTTTTCCTACTGCAGTTATTTTCTTTAATGCTTCAATAGCAACTCCAGTAATTGATGTGTCTCTTATAGGTTCTGCAATTTCTCCGTTCCTAATTACATAGCCCTCCTGGATACCCACTTGGAAGGCAGAATTTAACTGAGCTTGTCCTCCTCTGAAGTCAACTACATAATATCCGAACTTTATATCCTCAATCATCTCTTCAAAACTCCAATCCCCTGGCTCAAACACAGTATTTCTCATCCTAATTATTGGGGGATACTTGTAGCTTTCAGCTCTTGCATGCCCGTTTGGCTCCATATTCCATTTTGCTGCATATTCTCTGTTTAGCATTATCTCCTTTAGGATGCCATTTTCTATTATGTGAATGTCCTTTACTGGAACTCCTTCATCATCGTACTTGTCATTTCCAAATCCACCTTCTACAATTCTCTCGCTCATTGTTACGAATTCTGGTGCTATTTGCTTTCCAATTAACTCTCTAAATGGAGAGTTTATTGTTAAGTCTGCTTCAGCTAAGTGTCCAAGCGCCTCATGAGCGATTATTCCGACAACTATTGGGCCAGCTACTATGGGCCATTCTCCTCTTTTAGGTGGCACTCCGTTAAGCTGAGCATGTAATTTTCTGAGTAACCTCTCTGCAACCTTTTCATTTGGCTCCTTTTCTGTCATGAGTTCCCAGCCATAATCTACCGCTCCGATACTATCTCTCGCCATTGCTAGCTTTCCTTCCTTCTTTCCAGTGACATAAACTCCTTGGTATAGATAGTTGTAGTCCCACTCTATATGAGTTCCTTCGTTTGTGAGGAGTATTTTTTGGCCTCCACCATCTTCGTATCTCACGTTTACGCTCTTTACGGATTTATCTTCCTTAAGGAGTTTTTCTAATTCTTTCAAGTGATTAACTTTTTCTTCAATATCTACTTCCCTGGGTTTGATCTTCATTTTACTTTCTACAAAATCTTCTACTGGCTTTATCTCTGCGAGTGTAATTTTTTCTTTTTTTGTCTCGGCACTTGCCTTTGCTAACTTATATGCTTCCTTTATCGCATCTTGGAGTTTGTCTAAATTGCTCGTAGAAGCAAATCCCCATGCTCCATTTGCTAGGACTCTTACTGCTACTCCCATATTCAATTTTTCAGTAAAATTGGTGAATACTCCGTCTTTTAAAGTAAGTCTTGTCTTTTTGAGGTTTTCATAACGCAGTTCTATATACTCAGCTTTAATATTTTCTTCAGCCCAACGAAGTACTTTTTCTAGAACTTCCATACTAATCACCATATTTTTACGTTTGTCAAATAATTTAGCATTCTGAAATTATAAAAATTTTTTGGATGTATGGGTAAAAACTAAAATCTCAAAGAATGCTCAAAGAATCAATAGATCGATATTCTCTTTACGCCTTCTAATTTTGATAGTTCGTTAATTAAATCTCCTGGGATGGGTTTTTCAGTAATTATTGTAAGTGTTGCCTCTGGATAAAGTTCAGGATCTTCGGCAACAACCTGTACAATGTTTATCTCTCTTTCTGCTATCTTTTGAGCGATTTTAGCCAGAATTCCAATAGCTCTAGGTTCAGGTTCTATTTCTATGACACCATATCCCACGTGCTTTCCTACATATTTCATATGTACTGTAGGTTCAAGGTTCATGTAGATATCTCTAAGTTCTGGTGTTTTGAGTATCATTGCTACGGTCTCTTTAACAACTCTCCTGTCAACGTTTAATGCTTTTGCTATTTTAGTATAGGGAACTTCAATTTCACCAGCTTTAATTTTCATGTCCTCTGAGACTCTTAGCCCATACCTCAGCAAGGTTTTTGCTATTAACTTTCTAACTGGATATTCATCAAAATAATGTTCAATCTTCCCCCACATGAGCCTCCCTCCAACAAAGTTCAACATTATACTTTTAGGTACATTATTATTAAAAATGTTTCCATGTCATCAAATATACCTTTGGGTAGAGATATAAACCTTTGCTTCCACGGAAGGTATATAAACACTCCACGATAAAGCTAACTTGGAGGTGAACGGAATGGCATTTGTTCCACCTCAGGCTGGGTACGACAGAGCAATTACAGTTTTTAGTCCAGATGGAAGATTATTCCAAGTAAATTATGCAAGGGAAGCAGTAAAAAGAGGAGCTACAGCTGTGGGAGTTAAGTGTGGCGAGGGTGTTGTCTTAGCTGTTGAGAAAAGGATAACGAGCAGGTTAATTGAACCTGACAGTTATGAGAAGATCTTTCAAATTGATGATCACATCGCTGCAGCTTCAAGTGGTATTATAGCCGATGCGAGAGTTCTAGTTAACAGAGCAAGATTAGAAGCTCAAATTTATAGACTAACATATGGTGAACCAGCACCAGTTTCAGTTATAGTCAAAAAAATCTGTGACCTTAAGCAGATGCATACTCAGTATGGAGGCGTAAGGCCATTTGGAGCAGCGCTTTTAATGGCGGGTATAAATGACAGACCAGAGCTTTATGAGACAGATCCAAGTGGTGCATATTTTGCTTGGAAAGCTGTAGCTATAGGAAGTGGAAGGAACACAGCAATGGCAATTTTCGAAGAAAAATATAGAGATGACATGAATTTAGAAGATGCAATAAAGCTGGCTTTGATGGCACTGGCAAAGACAATGGAAAATCCTAGTGCAGATAATATAGAAGTGGCTGTAATAACTGTAAAGGACAAAAAGTTTAGAAAACTTACTAGGGATGAAATAGAAAAGTACCTGTCGGAAGTGCTAAAAGAAGTTGAAGAGGAAGAAGTCAAGGAAAAGGAAGAGGATTATTCGGAGCTGGATAGCAACTACTGACTTTTCTCTAATTTTTATTTGGAGGTGGTGGGAATGCCAATTAGTGTTGATAAGGCTGTGATCGCAAGATTAAAAATTCATGGAGAAGTTTTTGAAATATTGGTCGATCCTTATCTTGCTAGAGACTTTAGAGAAGGTAAGGATGTTCCAATAGAAGAAATTTTAGCAACTCCATATGTGTTTAAGGATGCTCACAAGGGCGATAAAGCTAGTGAGCATGAAATGGAGAAAATTTTTGGAACAAGTGATCCTTATGAAGTAGCTAAGATAATTTTAAGAAAAGGGGAAATCCAGCTCACTGCTCAACAGAGAAGAGAGATGCTTGAGGAAAAGAAGAGGCAAATAGCTACTATAATTCATAGAAATGCAGTAGATCCAAGAACTGGATATCCACATCCAGTAGAGAGAATTCTTAGGGCTATGGAAGAAGTGGGAGTGAGAGTGGATATATTCAAAGATGCGGAAGCCCAAGTTCAAGATGTTATAAAAGCAATTCGACAAGTTCTCCCGCTTAGAATTGAGACAAAGGTAATAGCAGTTAAGATCCCAGGGGAGTACGTGGGTAAAGCCTATGGTGAAGTAAGAAAGTTTGGAACAATTAAGAAGGAGGAGTGGGGCAGTGATGGTTCTTGGATGTTCTTAATTGAAATCCCAGGTGGAGTTGAGGAGGAGTTTTACGAGAAGCTAAATGCCCTTACAAAGAGCAGTGCTCAAACTAAACTAATAGAGAGGAAGGGGTTATGAGGAGAATTTTTGTTCAAAATAGAGAATTAGTAGTACCTGGAACGCTATTGGCCCAAGGGCCTTATAAAAATGGGAGAGGAACTTTCAAAGAAGGTTCAAGGATATACTCAACGGTAATAGGACTTGTAGACATAAAGGGAAACACAATCAGAGTTATCCCCTTAGAGGGGCCCTATATACCTGAAGTTGGGGATAATGTACTTGGGAAAATTGTCGACGTTAAATTCTCAAGCTGGACCGTTGACATAGGTTCTCCCTATTCTGCAACTTTGAAAATTCAGGACTATACAGATGAAAAAATAGACCTCCTGAGGACAGATCTAAGGAAATTCTTTGATATAGGGGATATTATTTACGCCAAGGTAAAGGGAATTAATGAGGTCAATAACATAGAGCTAACGACAAAGGGCATGCCATTTAATGGGGGGCCTCTTAGGGGAGGACAAATAATCAAGATTACATCATCAAAGGTTCCAAGAGTAATAGGAAAGGGAGGATCAATGATTAATATGATCAAAAAGCTAACTCAGAGCAGAATTATAGTTGGCCAAAACGGCTGGATTTGGATAAGTAGTAAAAATCCTGAGCTAGAGAAGCTCGCCATAGAGGCAATACTCAAGATAGAGCGAGAAAGCCACACAAGAGGGTTGACTGATAGAATAAAAAATATGCTTCTTTCAAAATTGCAAGAATTAAAGGAACGGGGAGTTATAGAAGAAATTCCCTCCCTAGAGGAGGAAACACAGGAAGAAACGGTGATGGAAAATGATGTTGAAGCCAGAGGGCCTTAAACTAATTGATGAGAATGGTAGAAGGCTTGATGGTAGAAAAAAGTATGAGCTCAGGCCTATTAAAATGAAAGTCGGTGTCTTAAAGAATGCAAATGGGTCTGCATACATTGAGTGGGGAAAAAATAAGATAATTGCCGCTGTTTATGGGCCTAGAGAAATTCATCCGAAGCATCTTCAAAGACCTGATAGGGCCATACTAAGAGTTAGATACAATATGGCTCCTTTTAGCGTAGAAGAAAGGAAAAAGCCAGGTCCGGACAGAAGAAGTATTGAGATAAGCAAGGTAATCAGAGGAGCTCTTGAACCTGCATTAATTCTTGAAATGTTTCCAAGAACTGCAATCGATGTGTTTATAGAAGTTCTTCAGGCTGATGCTGGAACTAGAGTTGCAGGAATAACTGCAGCATCTCTTGCACTCGCTGATGCGGGGATACCAATGAGAGATCTCGTTGCAGCGTGTAGTGCTGGAAAAATTGAGGGAGAAATAGTGCTTGATCTAAATAAGGAAGAAGATAACTACGGTGAGGCAGATGTACCAGTAGCTATTATGCCTATAAAGAATGACATAACCCTTCTTCAGATGGACGGTTATCTAACAAAGGAAGAGTTCATAGAAGCAGTAAAATTAGCAATAAAGGGAGCAAAGGCTGTTTATCAAAAACAGAGGGAAGCTCTTAAAGAAAAATACCTTAAAATAGCCCAGGAGGTTGAGGGAAGTGAGCAATGACGAGATTGTTGCTGGAATAATGAGGGATTATATTCTAAATCTCCTTAAAGAGAAAAAAAGAATTGATGATAGAGGATTTGAAGATTATAGGCCTATAGAAGTTGAAGTTGGAGTAATAGAGAAGGCAGAAGGATCCGCACTTGTGAAACTTGGAAATACTCAAGTTTTAGTTGGGATAAAGGCAACGCTCGGAGAGCCTTTCCCAGATACCCCAAACATGGGTGTCATGACAACTAACGTGGAGCTAGTACCTCTTGCCTCTCCAACATTTGAGCCTGGGCCTCCTGATGAAAGGGCAATTGAACTTGCAAGAGTTATTGACAGAGGGATAAGGGAAAGCAGAGCATTGAATTTGGAGAAAATGGTTATAGCTCCGGGCAAGATTGTGAGAGTCGTCTTTATCGATGTCCATGTCCTAGACCACGACGGCAACCTTATGGATGCCATTGGAATCGGAGCTATAGCTGCTTTGTTAAATGCAAGAGTTCCAAAAGTTTTGTATAATGAAGAAACTGGAGAAGTTGAGATCCTTGAGGAGAAAGAGCCCTTGCCTGTAGAAAAAATACCAATTCCAGTGACCTTTGCTAAGATTGGAAACTACTTGGTTGTTGATCCAACTTTAGAGGAAGAGCAGATTATGGATGGCAGACTTACAATAACCACTGACGAAACAGGCCACATATCTGCAGTCCAAAAAAGCGAGGGAGGAGCCTTTAAATTAGAGGAAGTTATGTATGCTGTTGAAACAGCTTTCAAAAAGGCCGAAGAGATCAGAAAAATAATATTAAATGCTCTAGAGAAGGCAAATAACTCTGAGGAATAAATGGAAATATTTATAAACTTAACTTCTTCCTTTCATTTCGACCTTTAGAGCCCGGGTAGCCTAGCCTGGTGGGGCGGGGGACTTGTAATCCCCAGGTCGCGGGTTCAAATCCCGCCCCGGGCTCCAATGGGGCCGTAGGGTAGCTTGGCCCATCCTGCGGGCTTTGGGAGCCCGTGACCCGGGTTCAAATCCCGGCGGCCCCACCAAAAGTAATTTCGGGTGTTATCTATGTACTTTGATCATTTTCCAACATTTGGGGGATATATATTTAGCATGGTCCTCTACTATACATTGATTCCTGCAGTTCTTCTAGTAACTCTAAGAATTAAGTGGAATTACATAGTAAGGAGGTACTGGAGATCTGTTCTAAAAGCATTTATAATAGCGATTTTCATATCCTCATTAATAACCTCCCTCCTTCAGTTTAAGCTGACAAATGATTACCTTTACGTATACTCTTTGACAAGAACAGGGGTCTGTTTAACATCTTCCTGCCTAATCTCTGAAATGGAAAGAAATAGAGATTACCATTTTAATATAACAGCAATAAAATCGTACGGAATGCCAAGAGCTGGACTTATGATGGCATTTAGATTAGTTGATAGAAAATACAACCCCTCAAAGGGTAGATTTGAAAGCGTGAATTCGGTAGTTATCATAAGATCCCTAGCCCCTATTCCCGCCGTTGAAGTTTGGGACTATAAAGTTGATCCTAAGGATTCCCATAGAATTATAGGTTTGAGGAAATTCTACATATACTATCCATATAGCCCAGCAACTTTCTTAACTAAGGCCTATGACTTTGAGTTCACAATGTTCTTGTGGGGTATGAGGGGAGGAGCTGCTTAACTTGACCGAAAATCTTATATATCCTCTCGAGCGAGAAAACTCCGACAATGCCCCGGTGGCTCAGCCTGGTAGAGCGGCCGCTTGGTAAGCGGCAGGTCCCGGGTTCAAAGCCCGGCCGGGGCTCCATGTTTTTAATAATGTTTATTAAGGTTGAGTAAAGCTTATATACTAGAGACTAAAGGGCTGGTGTAGATGACATTTGTAAAAACTTTTTGGGGGGCAATTCTCCGTGGCGGGGAAAAAGGAATTTAGCATATTTGATCATGTGTTAGTACCTGAACATAGAGTACTTAGTGAAGAGGAAAAGAAAGCATTGCTAGAAAAGTACAAAATTACCTTAGCTCAATTACCTCAAATCAAAGCTAGCGATCCTGCTGTAAAAGCTTTGGGAGCTAAGCCGGGAGATGTTATCGAAATTAAAAGGAAAAGTCCAACTGCGGGTGTCTACTACTACTATAGGGTTGTTGTTGAAGACTAAAGTTCTGAAGGGGTGAGAAAATGAGAGGTCCGACTGTTGTAGATGTTACTCCCGACGATCTTTGGATTGTAATGGAGAGCTATTGGCAAGAGAAAGGGCTTGTGAGACAGCATCTTGACTCATACAATGCCTTTATTGAGAGAGGACTTCAAGAGGTGGTAAATGAGTTTGGTGGAATAAAGCCGGATATTCCAGACTTTGAAGTAAAGTTCGGTAAGATTAGAGTAGGAGAACCCGAGTTTCAAGAACCTCATGGTCAAAGAAAGCCCCTTTATCCAATGGATGCAAGAATAAGAAACCTAACCTACGCCGCACCACTCTACCTAGAAATGATTCCAGTTATAAAAGGAGTTGAGCAAGATCCAGTAGAGGTTAGAATTGGAGAACTTCCAATAATGCTAAAATCTAAAGTTTGTAGGCTGTACGGACTTAGCGATGAAGAATTAATAAAGCTTGGAGAGGATCCCAAGGATCCAGGTGGTTACTTCATAATCAACGGTTCTGAAAGAGTTATAGTCTCTATTGAAGACATAGCTCCCAATAGGACTTTGGTAGAGAAGGACGAAAGGCAAGAAAAGTACATAGCAAAGGTCTTTTCTTATAGACATGGGTATAGGGCTTTAGTTGCTGTTGAGAGAAGAAAGGATGGAATTCTTTACGTTGATATACCTAACGTACCTAAGCCTGTTAAATTCGTTTATGTGATGAGAGCTCTTGGGCTGGAGAGAGATAAGGATATCGTTGAGGCAGTAGGTAATGATCCAGAAGTTCAACAAATTATGTTTGATAACCTTGAGGATGCCAGCGATATAACTACCCAACAAGAGGCTCTTGAATTCATAGGTAAGCTTGTAGCTCCTGGGCAGGCCAGAGAATACAGACTTAAGAGGGCAGAATATGTAATTGATAACAACTTGTTGCCTCACATGGGTGTTTCTCCAGAGGATAGAATAAAGAAGGCTTACTACCTGGGAATGATGGCTCTTAAGGTCATCGAGCTCTCCCTCGGAAGAAGACCTGAAGATGACAAAGATCATTATGCAAATAAGAGGCTAAGGCTGGCTGGAGATCTTCTAAAGGACTTGTTCCGTGTAGCATTTTCTCAACTTGTTAAAGACATACAATATCAAATGACCAAGACATACCAAAGAAAAGGGGACAAATATACTTTTGGAAACATCCATAGATTTATTAGGAACTCCATAAGGCCAGACGTTCTCACCGAGAGAATTGAACATGCTCTTGCAACTGGAGCTTGGCCTGGTGGGAGAACGGGTGTCAGTCAGTTGCTAGATAGAACTAACTACATGTCTACATTATCCCACCTTAGAAGAGTCACGTCTCCACTAGACAGAGAACAGCCCCACTTCGAGGCTAGAGACCTTCACGGAACTCACTGGGGAAGAATTTGTCCAACGGAGACTCCTGAAGGTCCAAACTGTGGTCTTGTGAAGAATTTAGCATTGATGGCTCAAATAACAACAGCCGTTCCTGAAGAGGAGATTAGGGAGTACTTAATGTCTTTGGGAATAGTTCCAATTGAAGTTAGAAGACCAGATCCAACATTGTGGAGAGTTTACCTTAATGGTGTCCTCATCGGAACAATAGAGGATGGAAAAGCTTTAGTTCAGAGAATTAGGCAAGACAGAAGAAGTGGAAAGATCAGCGATGTTATCAATGTGGCATACTATGAGGACGTTAAAGAAGTCTACGTTAACAGCGACGATGGTAGGGTTAGAAGGCCTCTAATCATTGTTGAAAATGGCGTTCCTAAACTAACTAAAGAGCATGTTCAAGCAGTTAAAGAAGGAAGGCTCAAGTGGAGTGACTTAATTAAAATGGGAATTATCGAATACCTTGACGCAGAAGAGGAGGAAAACGCATATGTTGCAATGTGGCCCTGGGAAGTTACTGAAGAGCACACTCACTTAGAATTAATGCCTGCAGCCATTCTTGGCCTACCGGCTTCCCTTGTTCCCTATCCTGAACACAACGCAGCTCCAAGAAACACGTATGGAGCAGGTATGGCCAAGCAGAGCCTTGGACTTGGATGGGCAAACTTTAGAATTAGGGTAGATACTAGAGGTCACTTACTTCATTATCCACAGATTCCACTGGTGAACTCAAGAATAATGAAAGCAGTAGGATATGAGGATAGGCCTGCTGGTCAGAACTTCGTGGTTGCAGTCTTGGCTTACCAAGGTTATAACATGGAGGATGCTATCATAATAAACAAGGCCTCCATAGAGAGAGGACTCGCCAGATCAACTTTCTTCAGAACGTATGAAGCTGAGGAGAAGAAATACCTTGGAGGTCAGACTGACAAGTTTGAAATTCCGGATCCTACTGTAAGAGGTTACAGAGGAGAAAAGTACTATAGAAACCTTGATGAAGATGGTCTCATATTCCCAGAATCAAAAGTCGAGGGGAAGGACGTTTTAGTAGGAAGAACTTCTCCACCAAGGTTCCTTGAAGAGAGAGGTCTTGGAACTGTGTCTCTTCAGGAGAGAAGAGAGACTAGTGTGGCTGTAAGGCCGAGTGAGAAGGGAGTTGTTGATAAAGTAATAATAACCGAGACGGGAGATGGAACTAAGTTAGTTAAGGTTACTGTGAGAGACTTGAGAATCCCAGAACTCGGAGACAAATTCGCTTCAAGACATGGGCAGAAAGGTGTCATTGGACTTATTGTGCCCCAGGAGGACATGCCTTGGACCGAGAGTGGAATTGTACCCGATCTCATAGTTAATCCACACGGTATACCATCAAGAATGACCGTGGGTCAGCTAATTGAAGCTATAGGTGGTAAGGTTGCTTCACTTAAGGGAAGGAGAGTTGATGGAACAGCATTTATCGGAGAACCAGAAGAGAAGCTAAGAAAAGAGCTAGAAGAGCTTGGATTCAAGCATACGGGTAGAGAAATAATGTATGATGGTATAACAGGGAAGAGATTAGAGGCTGATATATTCATTGGTGTGATCTACTATCAGAGGCTCCACCACATGGTTGCAGATAAGATACATGCACGTTCAAGAGGTCCTGTCCAAGTTCTAACTAAGCAACCGACGGAAGGTAGAGCAAGAGAGGGTGGTCTAAGATTTGGAGAAATGGAGAGAGACGTTCTTGTTGGCCATGGAGCTGCCATGTTACTAATAGAGCGTTTACTTGAGGAGAGCGATAAGACTGAAGTATGGGTATGTGAGAACTGTGGACACATAGCACTAGAGGACAAGAGAAGAAGAAGAGTCTACTGTCCTGTTTGTGGAGAAGAAGAAAGAATTAGCAAAGTAGAGATGAGCTACGCGTTCAAATTGTTGCTTGATGAGTTGAAGGCCATGGTTATTAGACCTAAGTTAAACCTCTCAGAGAGGGTGTGAACCATGCAATCCATGAAAAAAGTTATTGGAAGTATTGAGTTTGGCATCCTCTCTCCTCAAGAAATTAGAAAAATGAGTGCTGTGGAAGTCACAGTACCAGATACTTACGATGACGATGGTTATCCAATAGAAGGCGGAGTAATGGACAAAAGAATGGGGGTAATAGACCCAGGACTTAGATGTGAAACGTGTGGAGGAAGGGCAGGAGAATGTCCAGGACACTTTGGTCACATTGAACTTGCTCGTCCTGTTATTCACGTAGGATTTGCAAAGACGATCTATAGAATCTTGGAAAGTACATGTAGAGAATGTGGAAGAATAAAACTCACAGATGAGGAAATCGAAGAGTACATGAAGAAAATTGAACTAGCGAGAAATAGAAGAAGTGAATTTAATGAAATTATTAAAGAGATTCACAAAAAGGCAAAAGAGAGAATGGTATGTCCTCACTGTGGAGCTCCTCAGTATCCTATAAAATTCGAAAAACCAACAATCTACTGGGAAATTAGAAAAGATGAGCAAGGAAATGAATATAGGCACAGATTGATGCCAACTGAAGTTAGAGATTGGTTAGAAAAAATACCTGACAAGGATTTACCCCTCCTGGGACTTGACCCAGAAAAATCAAGACCAGAGTGGATGGTTCTCACAGTTTTGCCTGTTCCCCCAGTAACTGCTAGACCTTCTATAACTTTGGAGACCGGTATAAGAGCTGAAGATGACTTAACTCATAAACTTGTTGACATAATAAGGATAAATAACAGGCTAAAGCAGAATATAGAAGCTGGAGCTCCTCAGTTGATTATTGAGGATCTCTGGGATCTCTTGCAGTATCACGTTACAACTTACATTAACAATGAAGCTCCAGGAGTTCCTCCTGCCAAGCACAAGAGTGGTAGGCCATTAAAAACTCTAGCTCAGAGACTTAAAGGAAAAGAAGGTAGATTTAGAGGAAACCTGAGCGGTAAGAGAGTCAACTTCTCAGCTAGAACAGTTATCAGTCCAGACCCAATGATAAGCATAAACGAAGTTGGAGTGCCAGTTGAAGTCGCAATGGAATTAACAGTTCCAGAAAAGGTCACTGAATTTAATATTGAGAGACTAAGGAAAATGGTCCTTAATGGCCCAGACAAATATCCCGGAGCTAACTACGTGATAGACCCCGAGGGTAGAAGAAGGAGAATCATGGATAGCAACAAGGAAACTCTCGCCAATCAACTGGACATAGGATGGACAGTTGAGAGGCATCTAATGGATGGAGATATAGTGCTGTTTAACAGACAGCCATCATTACACAGAATGAGCATTATGGCTCACAGAGTAAGGGTCATGCCCTACAGAACATTCCGTCTCAACTTGGCTGTATGTCCACCATACAATGCTGATTTTGATGGAGATGAGATGAATCTGCACGTTCCACAAACGGAGGAAGCTCAAGCTGAGGCTAGGATTCTAATGGAAGTTCAAAACCACATAATCTCTCCAAGATATGGTGGTCCAATAATTGGTGGAATTCAAGATCACATCTCTGGAGGCTATCTGTTAACTAGGGAGGGCGCATACTTCACGAGAGACGAAGTTGAGCAAATGTTGATGTTCGCTGGTGTAGATATAACAGAACTCCCAGAACCCGATAAGTATGACGAGAATGGAAATCCACTGTGGAGTGGGAAGACAATATTCTCTCTCTTACTTCCAGAAGACCTGACAGTGTGGTATAGGAATAAGCTGTGTGACGAGCCCGAGCGTTGTGAAGCTCTTGAGAAGCTGATAGAAGAGAAGTTAATGCCAGATCCGGAGGAAGTAAGAAAGCTTGCTTACGATGGATTCGTGTACATTCAGAATGGAAAGCTCTTAAGTGGAGCTATTGACAAGAAGGCCTATGGTAGAGAGGATGGAATTATCCTTGACTTGATTGTGAGAGAATATGGCGTAGAGAGAGCCAGACAATTCCTTGATCAAGTTACAAAGCTAACAATATGGGTAATTACCCACAAAGGATTTACAACGGGCATAGATGACGAAGACCTTCCAGAAGAAGCTAGGGATAGAATAAGAGAGATAATCAGAGAAGCCGAAGAAAGGGTTAACAAGCTTATAGAGGCATATAAGAGAGGTGAGCTGGAACCTCTCCCAGGAAAGAGCCTTGAAGATACCCTGGAGAGCTTGATAATGGCAGTTCTTGCCGAGGCTAGAGATAATGCAGGTGCCGTTGCAGAGAAGTACCTGGGTATGGACAACCATACTGTAATAATGGCAAAGACTGGAGCTAGAGGTAAAATCCTGAACATTACCCAGATGGCTGCTCTGCTCGGTCAACAGTCAATTAGAGGAAAGAGACTCTATAGAGGATTCAGAGGTAGAGTGCTAAGTCACTTTAAGCCCGGGGATCTTGGGGCAAGAGCGAAAGGTTTCGTTGTAAACTCTTACAAGAGCGGTTTAACACCTCAAGAGTACTTCTTCCACGCAATGGGTGGTAGAGAGGGTCTCGTAGATACCGCAGTTAGAACAGCCCAGAGCGGTTACATGCAGAGAAGACTAATTAACGCTCTACAAGACCTAAAGGTTGAGTATGATGGTACAGTTAGAAGTCCAGAAGGAATCATTGTTCAGTTCAAGTACGGTGAGGATGGAGTTGATCCAATGAAGAGTTGGAGAGGCAAGACAGTTGATGTAGATAGAATTATTGTGAGGACTCTCTTAAAGATGAGAGGAAATAACAAGGCGAAGGTGTGAGGTGGTTTCTATGGTCTCTCTTTCTACTATTAAATCTTTAATTGAAAAGAAGGGAGCAAATCTTCCTGAAAATGTGAAATCTGAACTTTATGAGAAGCTTAAGAAGTATAACGAGAAGTACAAATTAACGAAGGCTGAAATTGAGGCAATCATTGATGATGTTGTAAAAGAATATGAAAGGGCATTAGTTGAACCTGGGGAGCCAGTTGGTACTGTTGCTGCCCAGTCTATTGGAGAACCTTCAACCCAGATGACTCTCAACACTTTCCACTATGCAGGTGTTGCTGAAATTAACGTTACTTTAGGTTTGCCAAGAATTATAGAAATCGTGGATGCTAGGAAAAATCCATCAACCCCCATGATGACTGTATACTTAGATGAGGAACACAGATATGACAGGGCAAAGGCCGAGGAAGTGGCTAGAAGAATTGAAGGAACAACTTTAGAAAATCTTGCCAGATCAACAACTTTGGACTTAATAAACTTTGAATTTATAGTTGAAATTGATCCTGAGAGGCTCGAGAGAAGTGGACTTACTATGGAAAAAGTAGTCAAAAAGCTAGAAAGTTCATTCAAGAGCGCTGAGTTTGAGGTTGATGGGTATACCCTAATTGTAAGGCCAAAGAAGGCAGATAAGATTTCTGACCTCAGAAGATTTGCCGAAAAGATTAAAAAGCACCGTCTTAAGGGTCTCTCGGGCGTCGGTAAAACAATAGTGAGGAAAGAGGGAGACGAGTACGTAATATACACTGAAGGCTCCAACTTTAAGCAAGTCTTAAAAGTCCCGGGTGTAGATCCGACAAGAACTAGGACAAATAACATACACGAAATTGCAGAGGTGCTTGGAATAGAGGCCGCAAGAAATGCAATAATTGATGAAATAGTGAGTACAATGCAGGAACAAGGTCTAGAAGTAGATATAAGGCACATCATGCTCGTTGCAGACATGATGACTTTAGATGGGATAGTGAGGCCAATTGGTAGACATGGAGTTGTTGGAGAGAAGAGTAGTGTACTTGCAAGAGCTGCCTTCGAGATTACTGTCCAGCACTTATTTGAGGCTGCTGAAAAAGGTGAAGTTGACAACTTAAACGGTGTAATTGAAAACGTCTTAATCGGGCAGCCCGTTCCAGTGGGAACGGGCATGGTTAAGTTAACTATGAAACTACCACTAAGACCACAGAAAGAAAAGGAGGAGGTGTGATAGATGGATTTAGCATTTGAGCTTAGAAAAGCTATGGAAACTGGAAAAGTTGTCCTCGGTTCTAATGAAACAATTAGGTTAGCAAAGACTGGAGGAGCAAAGCTAATTATAGTGGCAAAGAATGCTCCCAAGGAAATAAAGGATGACATCTACTACTACGCAAAGCTCAGTGACATCCCAGTTTATGAGTTTGAAGGAACAAGTGTTGAACTTGGAACCCTTTTAGGAAAGCCATTTGTGGTGGCATCCCTTGCAATTGTTGACCCAGGAGAAAGCAAGATTCTAGCAATAGCCAAGAGGTGAGTTGAGAAATGCCACTAAAATTAACGACTGACCAAATAAAGTACATAGCTCTTTTCGAGAGCTTTACGGGAGCTACAGTGCTGGATTGTTTAATTGATCAAGAGAGGAATAAGCTAATTTATGTCATAAAGAAGGGGGAAATGGGTTTAGCCTTAGGAAGAGGGGGAATAAACGTAAGAAGGATAGAGGGATTAATTGGAAAGGAAATCGATTTAGTTGAACATTCAGAGAACCCAGAGGAATTCATAAAGAACATCTACAGAACAATGGGCGTAAAGGTTAAAAAAGTCCATATAACTGAAAAGAGAGACGGTAAGAAAGTTGCCCTCCTTGATGTTAACCCACGTGATAAGCCGAGAGCAATCGGAAGAGGGGGACGTAACATTAATATTGTTAAACAGTTAATGGAAAGACACCATGGGATTGAAGATGTAATAATAATTTGAGGGTGAGATCATGCCTGGTAAGAAAGCTCCAAATGGTGAATTTGCTGGTAGAAAACTCAAGCTCAAGAGAAAGAAGTTTAGGTGGAGCGATATCAGATACAAGAGAAGAGTCCTCAGGCTAAAGGAAAAGAGCGATCCACTTGAAGGTGCTCCTCAGGCTAGAGGAATTGTACTAGAGAAGATTGCAGTTGAGGCAAAGCAGCCGAACTCTGGAATGAGAAAGGCTGTAAGAGTGCAGCTAATCAAGAACGGTAAAGTAGTAACAGCATTCTGTCCTGGTGATGGTGCAATTAAGTTCATAGACGAACACGACGAGGTTATTATTGAGGGTATCGGTGGTCCAAAGGGTGGTTCAATGGGTGACATCCCAGGAATTAGATACAAGGTAGTCAAAGTCAACAGAGTTTCCCTAAAGGAATTAGTGAAGGGTAGAAAAGAAAAGCCCAGGAGGTGAAGAGGTATGGCAAAGCCACTAAACGAGAGATTCTTTATTCCTCATGAAATAAAAGTCATGGGAAGATGGTCAACAGAGGACGTTGAGGTTAGAGATCCCTCTCTTAAGCCCTACATAAACCTTGAGCCAAGACTTCTCCCCCACACCCATGGAAGACATGCGAAGAAGCACTTTGGGAAGGCCAATGTTCACATTGTCGAGAGGTTAATAAACAAGATAATGAGAAGTGGTGGAAGCCACTACAAGGTGGCAGGACACTTCATGAGAAGAGAGCACAGATCCCTCAACAGCAAAAAGGTTAAGGCTTATGAAGTCGTTAAAGAGGCCTTTAAGATAATCGAGCAAAGAACAGGGAAGAATCCAATTCAAGTTCTAGTATGGGCAATTGAAAATGCTGCGCCGAGAGAAGATACTACAAGCGTAATGTTCGGTGGTATAAGATACCACGTTGCAGTAGATATCTCTCCAATGAGAAGGCTAGATGTTGCACTTAGAAACATAGCCCTCGGAGCTTCAGCAAAGTGTTATAGAAACAAGATGAGCTTTGCTGAAGCTTTAGCAGAGGAAATAATTCTTGCAGCTAACAAGGATCCAAAGAGCTACGCATACAGTAAGAAGCTTGAAATCGAGAGAATTGCCGAATCTTCACGTTAGCTCTTCTCTTGTCTTTTCCACATAAAATTCTTATACCTTCTCCCCTTAAGTATAATTGGGGATGTAAATGAAGATACTCTATCCAACAGATTTTTCTGAAGTTTCTCAAAAGGCATTAACCGAATGTGTTCCGAGCATTATTTTAGGAATTGGAGAGGGTAGTGAGTTAATATTGCTTCATGTAGTTGACATAACGGCCTCAGAGATCGGAGCTCTTGAATTAGCTGAAGTAGATAAAGAAGAGTTGAACAATTTGGCTAGTCAGCTTAGAGAGAAGGGTATTAAGGTAAAACCAATCGTGAGAATTGGTATTCCCTCTTTAGAAATTTCAGAAGTGGCAAAGGAGGAAAACGTGGATCTTATTATAATCCCCTCAAAGGGAGAGAACATATTAAGGCAGATGCTTTTGGGTAGTACTGCTTCAAACTTAGCGAGAATAACTCACAAACCAGTTTTACTCCTTAGATATGAGGTTGAAAACGGGGAAATTAAATCTCTCCAAGACTGTTCTAGAATATTCGAGAAGCCACTAGTAGCTTTAGACCTCTCTAAATGCTCAGAAAAAATTATTGAAACTATTAAAGATCTTCCAGGTGTTAGGGAGGCTGTTCTCTTCCACGTTGTTGATTATGGAAAGGTTGAGGAGTTAGAAAATAACATCAAAAACGCTAAGGAAAAGCTATCTAAATATGGCAAACTTTTACCATGGAAAACAAAAATAGAAGTGCAGGCTGGAATAGCCTCTAAAGGAATAATAGGTGCGGCCATAGATAATAATGTTACACTTGTTGTTATTGGGAAGAAGGGAAGAAGTGTACTAAAGGATCTACTTCTTGGAAGCACTGCTGAAAGAGTAATTAGAGATTGCAAATTGCCTACCCTCTTAATTCCATGTGAATGAGAGGTGATTTTTGTGGGATTTAGATACAAACAAGTCATCGTAGCTAGGAGTGATCTTAAACTAAGTAAAGGGAAGCTGGCAGTTCAAGTGGCTCATGGTGCCGTTACTGCGGCCTTTGAGGCATACAAAAAGAAGAGAGAGTGGTTCGAAGCATGGTTCAGGGAGGGGCAGAAAAAAGTTGTTGTCAAGGCCCAAAACGAGGAAGAGTTATTTAAACTGAAAAGTGAAGCCGAAAAGCTAGGTCTTCCTACAGCTTTAATAAGAGATGCAGGGCTAACTGAAATTCCTCCAGGAACAATAACAGTTTTAGCCATAGGGCCTGGGCCAGAGGAAGTTGTAGATAAGGTGACAGGACATTTAAAACTTCTATAGGTAGAAGAGTATGAGTGATCCTGTTGGAGGGCTGAAGTACTTGACAACTTCTCCTGGGATAGGTGGGAAAATTAAGGTATATCCCGAAGATTTCATAGTTAAAGAGGTTATTCCAAAGTCCATTTTTAAAGCTGGGAAATGCAAAATATATATTTTAAAGAAGAAAAATTGGGAAACCATGGCCGCAATAAAGGAGATTGCAAAACGAGTAGGAGTTCATTATTCGGAAATTGGCTTTGCAGGAACCAAAGATCGACATGCTGTGACTTACCAGTATATTAGCATTTGTAGAGATGTTAACTTGGAAGAGGTGAAAATTAGAGATATTGAGCTCAAGTTCGTTGGATATGGAAGACCTCTAAAGCTTGGCTTTCTCCTGGGGAACTTCTTTAAGATTAGGGTTAGAGAATCCAATCCCTCACTGTTGCCAAGTGTAATTGAAGAAGCCAAAGAAAAGGGAGGCTTTCCAAATTATTTTGGCATACAAAGGTTTGGTGAAAAGAGGAGTGTAAATCATGTTGTTGGCAAGCTACTTCTCTTGGGAAAATATGAAGAGGCTGCGGAAGTATTTTTGGGATTCCCAGGAAAAGGAATGGAAGGAGATGAAGCTAGAAGAAAATTTCTGGAGACTAAGGATGTTGATCTTGCTCTTAGGGAGTTTCCAAACTTCTTGAGATATGAGAGAGCAATGCTCTACAGATACAAAGAAACAGGTAGCTGGAAGAAAGCATTTTTAGTTCTTCCTCGACCGATACTGAGGATATTTATTCACTCCTTCCAGTCCTATCTCTTTAACCTTTATCTTTCTAGGAGAATTGAAGAGGGACTTCCTTTAAATAAAGCTCTCCCAGGTGATATAGTTATTCAAGTAAAGAAAGGCATACCCTTGAGAAAGAGAACGTATAGAGTCACCGAGAATAACGTTGATTTTGTTAATAGAAAAATTAAAGAAGGTGAGGCGATGGTTTCTGGCCCTATTTTTGGCTATATGTACAGAAAAGGAAAGGGAATTCCTGGAAGATTGGAGGAAGAGATTTTAGAAGAAGCGGGAGTCAAACTTGAATACTTTAAGAAGCTTCCAAAACCAATGAGGGAGCCTGGGGGAAGAAGGGAATTACTGATAAGGCCAATGAAATTTGCATACAAAGTTGAGGATAGGGATGTTATCTTTAGGTTTTTCCTTCCTAAAGGAGTTTACGCAACAAGCGTTTTAAGGGAGATAATGAAAAACTAATCCAGTTCTATTCCCTTAACCTTGTCACTCACATAACCCTCCAGGATCTCAACTTTTACCTCTCTTTTCTCTCCTGTCAAATCGGCCATTAAACTTACAGCTCTCTGGTAATCCCAAAGTCTTCTTTTTGCTTCCTCTGTAACCTTGTATGCCATGACAATTATTTCTTTTTCCATGCTTTTACTTGCCATTTCTATTACTTTTTGAGCGTCAAGTTCAGTGAATACACCCTTCTTCTTTACAAGCATAATCATTCACCTAGGTTTTCTTATCTTTGCAATATAAAACGCTTCCGTATCATTATCTTGGGGATGTATTCTAAGGGTCTTCTTAAGTTCATCAGAATACTTTTTGCCCTCCCACTCCAACACCGGTTCAGTTGATTTTAATGGGAGGTTAATCTTCTCAAGTTTTGCGTCAGTTTTCTGGAGCAAGAAATCCACCACTTCCTCGTTTTCTAGAGGATCCACTGTACATGTGGAGTACACTAAGACTCCCCCCGGCTTTAGAGCTTTGTATGCCGCAAGTATTAGTCTCTTTTGGAGCTTTGAGTGATAGTAAACTTTCCCCATGCTCCAAGTTCGTGCAAACTTGAAGTTCTTCCTTATCATCCCAACGGAGGAGCATGGAGCATCTAATAAGATTTTATCAAATGTGTTTTCATATCTTCTAAAGTATGCTCCATCTTTGACAGTCACTTTTGCAATTAGAACTCCAGCCTTATTGAGGTTTGATATCAGTATGTTTGCCCTGTCTCTTTTTGCATCATTTGCAATTATACAACCTTCATTGTTCATGTACTGGGCTATCTGGGTTGTTTTGCTCCCAGGTGCTGCAGCCATATCTAGAACTAATTCTCCAGGTTGTGGATCTAGGACGACGGGAGGTATCATTGAACTTGCTTCCTGGGGAATTATAAGGCCCAGCGAGTATTCAATTAGCTCTCCGAAGTTTACTTCATATCTCTTTATGAAGAACCCCTCTCCTTTAGTCCATGGTATTGGTTCTAGTTCAAACTTCTCTTCTAGTAAGCTTTTAATCTCGTTTAGATGGCCTTTCAACGTGTTTATCCTTATACTAGGGCGGAGGGGTTTATACAGATACTTCCAAAAGTCTTCGCTTTCGTCAAGTTTTGAGTATCTCTCCACTAATTTTTCGTTTATTTTTCTGAATTCTTCTAAATACTCCACTTTTACACCTCCATCATATGTCTGGAACTAGCTGAGCCATCCATCTTCCATCTGGTAGTCTCTCTATTTTCATGTCGTGATATGTTATTGCCTTGACTTCTTCCTTTGGCTCGTGTTTCTCTGGATCAAATTTTTCTCCGTAGGCCTTTCCCCTTAATATATATTTTCCGTCTTTCTGCTCTATTTTTACTTTAAAGTCTCCAAAAACAAGTCCCTCTATGTCGTGGAGGTATAATAGTTCCTCTAAAAATGAATATAGCAAGCTTTCTAAATCCTCTCCCTCTACTTCAATATCTATTTCCACTTTTTTCTCAATCTTTCTAACATTTACAATTACATCAAAGAGAGCTAATGCCACAGCTTCGAAAGCCTCCTCAAGTGTGTCTCCATAGCCCCTAATTCCTATATCAGCCGTATGTTCATAGTGTTCCCACTGTCTCATTTTTCATCCCCCTAAGTTAAAATTATAAACTGACTTTAATGATTTCTCTCCATGATAGTTGATGGAGATCTTCACATTCATTCTCACTATTCTAAAGCAGTTTCCAAGCTCATGACCTTCCCAATAATTGCTGAAAATGCAAAACTTAAGGGTCTCAACTTAGTAGGGACGGGGGATAGTCTAAACCCTCACTGGGAAAAGGAGTTATTAAAACACTCAAAGCCTATTGATGATGGTACTTTTGAAGTTAACGGGGTTAAGTTCATACTAACCTGTGAGGTTGAGGATAAAAGAAGAGTTCACCATCTTCTTATATTCCCAACATTGTCCCAGGTGAGAGAGTTTAGGGAGAAAGTAAAGATATACTCCACAAATATTGAGAGTGAGGGTAGGCCTAACTTAAATTTAACAGCCGAAGAAATTGCTGAAATGGCAAATGAGTTAGATATTTTAATAGGCCCCGCTCATGCCTTCACACCTTGGACAAGCTTGTATAAGGAATATGATTCGTTGAAAGATGCATATGGAGATGCGAAAATAGATTTTCTGGAGTTAGGACTTTCAGCGGATAGTGACATGGCTGACATGATAAAGGCTCACCATTCAATTCCATACTTGAGCAATTCCGATGCTCATTCCCCGAACCCCCATAGATTGGGAAGGGAGTTTAACAGATTTGAAGTTAAAGATGTGACTTTTGAGGAAATTAGAAAAGCAATAAAGGGGGTAGGTGGGAGAAAGATCATGTTAAATGCTGGTTTAGATCCAAGGCTTGGGAAATATCATTTAACTGCCTGCAGTAGGTGTTATACAAAATACACACTTCAAGATGCGGTTTCCCTCAGTTGGAAGTGTCCCAAGTGTGGAGGAATTATCAAAAAGGGGGTAAGAGACAGAATTCTTGAGTTGGCAGATACGAGTGAAAAACCAAAAGATAGGCCTCCATATGTTAGGTTAGCTCCTTTGGCTGAGATTATAGCTATGGTACTTGGGAAGGGAATTGAAAGTAAGGCTGTTAAGCTTCTATGGAATAGATTCCTTAGGGAATTTGGAAGTGAAATAAGAGTGCTGATAGATTTGCCAATAGAATCAATAGCTAGTGTTCATGAAGGAGTTGCGAAGGCGATATGGGCATATAGGAATAACAAACTCATTATAGTCCCAGGAGGGGGAGGTAAGTACGGAGAGATAAGGATCCCAGAAGAAATTCTAAAGGCTAAAATTGAAGATTTGAATAGTATTGAGATATCGGGAGGAGAAGCCGAGTTGCCGAAACCTAAGCAGAGGACCCTGCTTCAATATATTAAAAATAAAGAGGTAAATTAAATGCTCATTATCCCTAAGATTTCTCTGTTTTCTAGGTTTATAATCTTAATTTCTCTTTCCCTTGTGTTGAGAATTGCAAAGCTTTTAATTCCTGTTATATACCCACAAACTTCCCCTGGGTTTACAATCAGAGTTCTTCCAACTTCTTGAATTCCATATTTGTGAGTATGGCCCCTAATTACAATATCGTACATTTGACTTCTTGCGAAAGCCTCTACAACCCTTTCGTCAGTTCCGTGCAAGAGTACTACTTTTAGCCCGTCTATGTCAAGGGTTAGTATTTCATCTTTTATTCCAAGCTTCTCTTCAAGCATTTTTCTTTCTCCATCGTTGTTTCCAAAAACTCCTTTCAAAGGTGCACTTAGTTTCGATAGTTCTCTTGCCACAAATGGGGCTACATAATCTCCTGCATGCAAAACTAAATCAACCCCCTCTTCATTGAAGTACTCCACGGCAAGCTTTATTGCTTCCAAATTGTCGTGAGTATCACTCATTATTCCGACTTTCATTTTTCCTCACCCTACCAGGCTTTCCTAACTACTCTAACTTCTCCCTTTTCACCAACTCCTCCCTTAACTTCAAAAACTTTACCAAAGAATTGCTCTACAACCCAAACATTTGTAATTAAATGCTTTGTTATCTCTGCAACCTTAATCTTTCCTCCACTTATTGCTAGGAAGGGAATTATTTGGTCTCCAAGGAACTTATCCACACAGGCCTTGGTTTTTACCTGGGATAAAAGCTCTTGGGCTGCTTCCCTTCCTACTTCTTCGGCTGGTTTCCCCTTTTTGCCTAGAGCATCTCCACCTAATCTTAGGCACTCGGTTTCAGCCCATACAACTATTCCACTTCCTGGGCCTAAGGAGTGTGAAACCTCCTTTTTTATTTCAATTGGAACTCCAAGAACCTTTAGTTCTTCCATGGCGGCTTTTGCCTGTCTCTCAGCTACATGGGCTGGTAAATTAGTTGCATGACTTATTCCCGAGACCTTGTATATATTTTCGAACTCTTCCGCTATTAGCTCCTTTCTCTCTATCCAGGGTTTCACGTAACCCGCTACTATCCCTCCTCCTTTTGGATAGTGTCCCCTTCTAAGAAGTTTTATCTCTCCCTCAATTCCAATTTTCCTTAGGGCGAACATTGTGACATTTATAAGATAATCCACAGGTGGACTCCAGGAGACGTCTGTTCCCCCTGTTATTTTGAATTCTACAGTATCTTTTGCAAATACCATTGCGGGAAGGAGGGCCTGGAGAACAAGGGTTATGCTACCCGCAGTTCCTATGTCTACCCTTATTTCCCCTCCTTTTAGCTCCCCTGGGATGAAAGTTACTTCTCTAGACCCTACTTCAGCTCCTTCGACTTTAGCATTTGCTAGTTTTTTCAAAGCTAAAATTGCGTTTAGATGTTGTGGTCTAAGTCCAGGGTTTGGTCTGTTTGCTCGAATGTTTATAATCTTCACGGGTTCTCCAGTTATGGCTGAGAGTGCTATGGAGGTTCTCAAGATCTGTCCTCCACCCTCGCCATAACTTCCGTCTATTATTATCATGGCGTGCCCCCAGTGATGATAGTAGCAGCTTCCTTTAAAAGTGATACTTCATCTTTGCCCTTCTCGGTGAGTTTTAATTTTTCAAATAAGTTTTTTATTAATTCTACGCCAAGAAACGTTTTGTAGTCTGGAGGAAATATCCGCACTATCTCGGTTGGAGGAGTTATTCCCAGGTTTGTTTCTAGGACTTTAAGGAAAGTTTCATCATCTAAGGGAGGCAAGTTAATTCTAATTGGAAACTTTAACCCAGCATATCTTTCGGGATGTCTGGTGTCAACAATTAGTGTGAAATTTATTGGAATTGTTATTCTTTTTCCTTCCAATATAGTTCTCACTTCTCCTCTCTTTTTTAGTTTGAGCAATGTCTTTACAAGGTCTTCTGGAGGCTCTGTAAGGATCAAAAATCCACCAGTAGCTCTCAAAAAGAGGGGAGCTATATAGATACTTTCCTCCACTTTCTTAAATGAGAAGTCTTCCAAGCTATCTAGATAAAAATCCCAATGAATTATTGGAGGCTTTATTAAAACCTTATCAAAGTAAGAGCCTCTGTATTCGTGGAGTTCTTCATCAAATATTCTTATTATTAGGTCTTCTTTTTCAAGGAACCTTGGAATTAGCACTGTTCCCTCTACTATTGCTTTCAGAAGATTTGGAATTTCGAGCTCCGCCATGTTAAAAATAATGGTATCTTCCATGAGCTCAAGTAGTCTAAGTTTTTTCACGTACTTTTCAGGTAAATCTACCTTAGAAAAGTTGAAAGTAATCTTTTCTTGGACATCTTCAAATATCTCTCTTTTTTCTTTCTGGAGGCTTTCAAAAAGCTCTCTAGATATCGCAGTTATCTGATATAACTTATCTATACCATCTGTATACAATACTCCATTAGAAACTAACCTAAGTCCTAGTCGTCCTAACATGGCAGATAACTCTTCTTCGCTTCTTGTAGTTATTGCCTTTTTATCTTTAACATCTTCATATCCTCTTTGAATTACAATGAAATCTGAAGGATGAATGTTATTCTCCTTCAGAAAAGCTTCAAGAACTTCAATGGCAAGCTTTTCATTTAAGGCATAGACTTTAATGAAATCGATAGTTCCGTCTTTCCTCATACCAGCCATTACTACAAAATCTCTTCTTTCTTTTGGTTTTGTGATATTATTAATACTCTCGCTCATATTAGCTCTCCTCAAATTATCTACGTAGTTTCTCCTTAAAAGTCTCGCCCAAAATCCTTATATAATGAGAAAATAACACTTAGATGATCATCTAAATGGGGGGAGGAAGATGGTGGACTATGAGCTTTTAAAAAAGGTAGTAGAGGCTCCGGGAGTTTCAGGATATGAGTTCATGGGAATTAGAGATGTCGTTATTGAAGAGATAAAGGACTATGTGGATGAAGTAAATGTAGACAAACTCGGAAACGTTATTGCTCACAAGAAAGGGGAAGGTCCAAAAGTAATGATAGCGGCCCATATGGATCAAATTGGACTGATGGTCACGCATATAGAAAAGAATGGATTTCTCAGAGTTGCTCCAATAGGAGGAATAGATCCAAGGACATTAATTGCTCAGAGGTTTAAAGTTTGGATAGACAAAGGAAAGTTTATCTACGGAGTTGGAGGTAGTGTTCCTCCACACATACAGAAGCCTGAAGATAGGAAGAAAGCTCCAGATTGGGATCAGATATTCATAGACATTGGAGCAGAGAGCAAGGAAGAGGCCGAGGAGTTGGGAGTAAAAATAGGAACAATAGTAACCTGGGATGGGAGACTTGAGAGGCTGGGGAAACACAGATTTGTCAGCATAGCATTTGACGATAGGATAGCTGTATACACTTTAATTGAAACTGCAAGACAGCTTCAAGATACGAAGGCAGATATCTACTTTGTGGCCACAGTGCAGGAGGAGGTTGGGTTAAGAGGTGCGAGGACAAGTGCCTTTGGAATTAATCCCGATTATGGTTTTGCCATTGATGTTACTATAGCTGCAGATGTACCAGGAACACCAGAGCACAAGCAAGTTACTCAACTTGGAAAGGGCACTGCAATCAAGATAATGGATCGTTCAGTAATCTGCCATCCAACAATTGTTAGGTGGATGGAGGAACTGGCAAAGAAGTACGAGATTCCTTACCAGTGGGATATTCTGCTGGGAGGAGGTACAGACGCTGGGGCTATTCACTTAACTAGGGCTGGAGTTCCAACAGGTGCTGTAAGTATTCCTGCACGATACATACACTCAAATGCAGAGGTTGTAGATGAGAGAGACGTTGATGCAAGTGTAAAGTTGATGGTAAAAGTTCTTGAACATATACACGAGCTAAAGATTTAATTACTCTCTTACCTTATTTTTTAGGTGATTCTGGATGAGGGTATTGAAAGAATGGAATGTAAAAGTTAAGCTTGTAAGAACAAAAAGAGGAGCAATACTTCACATGATAGAGCTCAGTCCAAACCACTTTTATCTTGAGCAAAATCCATTAAAGGACTCAAAATATGGAGTTGCATATAGAAAAATTAAGCAAGTATTCCCAGAATTTTATCTGTTCTGGGAGATCAAGGACAACAAGTATACAGGTAGGATGCTCGCTGGAGCTTTCCTAGAGAAAGACGAAATTGATGAGTTCATAACATTACTCGCTAAAACAGAAGACTTTAAGAAATTTGAGCACATATTAGAGGAAATCGAGGAAATAGAAGAAGAGTAGATGCTTAAGGGCTCTAACTCTCTATTTTAATTTAATTTACACATAGCGATACTGTTATGGTGATCTCCTCCTGGATCCATTCAGTAACATTACCAGGAGGTCTATCAAACCTAGAATAAATCCCTGACAAATTATACCAGAAGGTAAACAGAAAACTAAGTTGTGACTCCTCCACTAGTCTCTAGCTCTAAAATTGTTTCAGAAGCACTTTTCTGGGGGGATTTTGTTCCGGCGAAAGGTTTTCAAGGCCGAAACCATACAGTAAATAATGGTTTTAATTCTCATGTTCTCCCTTCTTTTTCTGAAGTATTGTCACTAACTTAAACCTGTTACCTCACTACTTGTTCTATACACTTTGTAGATAGACGTGGCCTTTATGAGAAGAATAACATTTTTAAACTTCAATTATTCATGTGGATGTGAGCGGGGGTGCCCGAGCCTGGCCAAAGGGGCCGGACTTAAGATCCGGTGCCGTAGGGCTGCGCGGGTTCGAATCCCGCCCCCCGCACCATCTCTTCTTAGGTGATAGGAAATGATGCCAATGAACCCAAAACAGCTCAAAAAATTGATGAAGCAACTTGACATGAGACAGCTTGATAACGTTGTTGAAGTTATCATAAGGCTCGAAGACAGAGAGATTATAATAAAAAATCCAACTGTGACCGTGATAAAAGCCATGGGAGAAAAGATATATCAAATTGCTGGAGGAGAAGAAGAGGAGAAAGTAAAACTAGTAATATCTGAAGAAGATATTAAACTTGTAATGGAGCAGACTGGTGTTGACTATGAAACAGCAAAAAAGGCTTTGGAAGAAGCTAATGGAGATTTAGCGGAAGCGATACTAAAGCTTACTGAAGGCTCTCCTTAGCTTCTTGTTTTTTAGTTTTTAGAGTTGCTATTAAATCAAGAAGTTGAGTAATTATTAATCTTTCTTCGTCAGTAGCTCTTTCATAAATTGAATTCAACGCATTAAACATAACCTCTAGGACATCTTCATCCAGAACCAAAAATTTGTCAGACATGCGAGCATAGAATTTAAGGATTGGTAGCCTTACCTCATTTTCTTGAAGCCTTTTTAATGTCAGGATAAGAACAGCCTTGAATAAGTCAATAGCTTCGGGGTTCTTTGACATTTCTTCTACAATCTTAAGACCAGCCTCTAAGTCCTCTTTCTTTGGAGACTTTACTAGAGAATCCAGAAGAGATAATATGTAGTTTTTAGTCCCGGGATATAGGAAATAAATCGTTGCCAGTATCTTTGTTGCAGTATCTCTAACCCAAGGATTCTTAGATTTTACAAAACTGCCCAAGCTTGGCAATATTGAATACGCCTTGCTGGGCCCTAGGTTATCAACAATTTTAGATAGTACCCATAAAGCATCCGTTCGCTTTATATAGTCTTCTGACGATAATAAATCTATCACAGCATCGAGAACATTCTCATCTCTTTTGGCTAGTTCCGCTACAATTTCATGTTTCTCTAAATCAAACAACTCCTCTACTTTATATTTTGAGAATTCCTCCAACAATTCTTCTTTCTTTTCTTTAAGTGTATTAATGATCCTATCGATCTTTTCTGATCCTTTTTCTTTGCTAAGTGTCATTAAGGCATTTGATAAGTTTTTGATTGCTTCTTCGGAAATTTGTGGATGTCTACTGATAATTCTCTCTATCGCTGCTAGCACTCTTTCTCGTAAGTATTCATCTTCCGACTTCACTAACTCAGAGAGTTCATTTATTATATTCTCCGATATCTCTTTGTCGTTGGACTTAATCGCTATTTCTGTCAACGCAGTTATAGCTGCACTTTGGACTTCTCTTTTTGTGCTTCCTTTTAATATGGATAAAAGTGCTGAAACTAATTTTCTCACAAGGATCTTTACCTTTATCCCTAAAACACCTAAACTTTCAGCAGCATATTCGCTGAGAACTCCTCTTCCTTCTTTGATAACATTTGTGAGGGCTTCAGATATCTTTGTATATGAATTTTCCGAAATATCAACGTTCTCTAATATAAATTTTAACAATTTTATTGCGTCTAATGAGACTTTCTCGTAAGGGTGCTTAGTTAGTTCTATTATCTTGTCCAGAAGATTTTCAACTTCAATTGGAGAAAGGACTTTTTCTTTGATTAATTTTTCAATTAGATAAAGGGTATTTGACTTTACCTCGCTGTCCTTGTCATTTAACAAATATTCTAAAATACTAACCTTATTCTTTGCTAATGCAATAGCTTCAGCAGCATCTTTGATCTTCCAATTTTTAACATCATTTCTAACTTGTCTTATGTTGATTATAGAGAACTCCTTTGCCATATTTTTCCCCCAGGAGGCTATTTGACAGGTAATTCAGTCGTTTCCTTGTGAACCTTTAAAACTATCATCGTGTGTGTTCCTTCAACCCCTTCTATGCTCCCCACCATATCAAGAAAGTTGTTGAGCTCCTCACTATTCTTTGTTCTAATTTTCACAACCATATCATAGTCACCAGTGGTTTCATAAACCTCAACAATTTCTGGATATTTGACTAGCTTTGATGCTACCTCAGAGTACTTTCCAGCCTTCACCTTTATCAATATAAAGGCTAATATATTGTATCCCAAGGCTTCTGGATTTACAACTGCCGTAAACTTCTTTATTACTCCACTTTCTCTCAATCTCTTGATTCTCTCATGAATTGTTGATTCTGCTAAGCCGGTAATTTTTGATATCTCTCTTAGGGGGACTTTTCCATCTTTTTGAAGAATCTCTATTATCTTCTTGTCAATATCATCAAGAATTCCTCTCATCTATTAACACCTCTAAAAAATTTTCATCATCATAAGATATAAATTTGATGGCTTGGTGGGGATATTGTCGTTTGTAATATATACATAAGCAAGAAAATTTTAAATATCCTTGGAGAGTAGCTTGGCGTGAAGAATAAACAATTAATTCACGAAACTTTCGGCCCTTATTTCCTGGGAAGAAGGTTGAGTTCCATAAGGAAAGAGTTATAAAGGAACTTCCAATTATGTTTGTGAAACAAAGGGGGGAATAAAAATGGCGGAAAGGCCTCTCGATGTCATACACAAGTCCTTGGATAAAGATGTGCTCGTGATACTAAAGAAGGGATTCGAATTTAGGGGTAAGCTCATTGGATATGACATTCACCTCAACGTAGTTTTAGCCAATGCTGAATTGCTCCAAGATGGAGAAGTTGTAAAGAAGTACGGCAAAATCGTGATCAGAGGTGACAATGTCTTGGCGATTTCTCCAACAGAAGAAGGTTGAGGTGAGTGTTGATGGGTAGTGGAACAGCGACCTTTGGAAAAAGAAATAGCACTCCCACTCACATTAGATGCAGGAGATGCGGTAGAGTTTCATATAATGTAAAGAAAGGCTATTGTGCAGCTTGTGGATTCGGTAGAAGCAGAAGGCTAAGGAAATATAGATGGAGTAAGAAGTGGAAGAAGAAAAAGAACGCCCATTGATTTCTTCTTTACTTTTCTTTGTGTTTTGCTTTCCACTTGCTCCACTTGTACAGTGCTGATAATGCCTTTATTGCCCTTTCTGGTTCTGGATATGCAGGAATTCCGTTCTCGTTTAGCATGTCTATGGCTTCTTTTGCCTCTATACCACCCACAATTGCAACTACAAGAGGCTTCTTTCTTCCACTTTCGTTGTACTCTCTTATCACTATCTCAGCCAGTTCTCTTGGATCAAGGACGGCAGTCTGACAATAGAGAACTGCTATTGAGTGCATTTCTGGATGAGCAAGAGCATCCCTTATAGCACCTTCATAACTCTTTCCATCTGCCATTCCAGTTAAGTCAACGGGATTCTTATAGCTTCCAAATGGTGGCATGTGGTTTGCGAATATCTTGAGCTCTTCAAGGTTGTCATAGAGGTGTAAGCCTTCTTCTTCTGCGGCGTCAGTTGCCATTACTCCAATTCCTCCTCCGTTGGTGATTATCACAACGTTATCTCCTTGTGGCTCAGGTAGATTGCTTAAAGCTCTTGCCCAGTCAAAAGCTTCACCAATGGTATATGCTCTTAAGACTCCACTCTGCTTAAATGCTGCGCTATAAACTTTGTCACTACCTGCAAGAGATCCCGTGTGTGAAGCGGCTGCTTTTGCTCCTCTCTCGCTTCTTCCGGCTTTAATGACAATTATTGGCTTCTTCTTGCTAACCTCTTTTGCTACCTCCATGAACCTCCTTCCATCTTTCACACCTTCCATGTAAATTAGAATAGCTCTCGTATTCTCATCATCCTTGAAGAACTCTAGAAGGTCTGCATCGTCAATGTCGGCTTTATTCCCAACGCTAACAACGGCTGAAAGTCCTATTTTCTCCAGTATTGTCCATCCCATTAGTGCAATTCCAAGGGCACCGCTTTGGCTAATTAGTGCTAATGGCCCTGGGAGAACGTCAGTTGGACCGAATGTTGCATTAAGCTTTGCTGGAGTGTATACAACTCCGAAGATGTTAGGACCAAGGATCCTCATTCCATATTTTCTGGCAGTTTCGACAAGTTGTTGCTCGACTTTCTTTCCTTCTTCTCCTAGCTCTCCAAATCCAGAGCTTATAATTGGGACGACCTTGACGCCTTTTTGACCACATTCCTCTAGAACCTGAGGGACAAACTTAGCTGGAACTACAATGACTGCCATATCTACTTCATCAGGAATCTCAAGAACGCTCTTGTAGACTTTGAATTTCCTTCCGTTAATCTCTATTTCCCCGCCTTTGATGTTTACTGGGTATATTTTGCCTTCATACCCATATTCTATGAGATTTTTCATAATTGCATATCCTATTTTCCCAGGCTTTGCAGAAGCTCCTATAACTGCGACGCTTTTTGGATTAAAAAGAGCCTCCAAACTCATTTAAATCACCTCTGAAATTGCTTCCATCTATCCGTTCTCTCTTAATATTATAACTTTATCCTTCTGCTTTTAACGAACTTTTGATCGGCAGATGTTAAACTTTTTGGGCAAGCCCTATTATTTCCTTTACACTGGAAAATCCTTCTTCCTCCAAGTATTTTCTAATCCCTTCTGCAATCTCCCTAAATACAGAAAATCCTTTTAAATAAACAGCAGTTCCAATTTGAACTGCAGAAGCTCCGGCTAATAGGAATTCTACTGCATCTTGCCAAGTAGTTATGCCTCCGATTCCAATAATCGGAATATCTAGTTTTGAAGCCAGATCATAAACAGCTCTAAGTGCTATTGGTTTGATCCCTGGGCCAGAGTATCCCCCAAATTTGTTGCTGAGTATCGGTCTTTTAGCATAGATATCAATTGCAATAGCCTTTAGTGTGTTTATGGCAGAAACTCCATCTGCTTCAGCTTTTTCTGCAGCTAGGCCCAGCTTGGTTATATCACTCGTGTTTGGAGTTAGTTTTGCTATTACGGGTTTATCTGTAACATCTTTAACAGCTTTAACAACCCTATATACGTTTTCTGGATCTTGTCCTATCTCCAATCCATATCCTTTTGCATGGGGACAACTTAAGTTCAATTCAAAGGCATCTCCTACACGTTCAAGTTTCTCCGCAAGGAATGCAAACTCTTCGGGATTCCCTCCAAAGATTGAGACTATAACTGGAAAATCGAATGACTCTTTCTCAAATTCCTCAAGAAATGCTTTCCATCCAGGGTTTGGTAGTCCCATAGCATTTATTAATCCACATGGGACTTCTACTACAGTTGGGTTATCATATCCTTTTCTGGGTTCTATTCCGATTGATTTAGTCACTACTCCTCCTGCTCCTTCTTTGTGGGCTCTTCTTAGCAACTCTGGTGTCATGTCAACAACTCCCGAGGCTAATATGAGCGGATTTTCGAAAGTAATTCCAAAAAGCTCTATTTTTATGCTCATTAATTATCCCCTCATGAAAAAACTGGGCAAGGTTTTTATATTTGTCCGCTTAATTCTTAAGTAGGTGATGTATCATTGTCAGTGATAATTAAAAATGGAATGATCATTTATGGTGATGAGTTTACAATTGTGAGATCTGATGTACTTATTGAAGATGGTGTGATAAAGGAAGTGGGGAAAAACATTAGAGCTCCGGCTGATATGGTTATCGACGCTTCTTCTCATCTAGTAATTCCTGGGTTAATTAATGCTCATACTCATGTGTCAATGGTTTTACTCAGAGGTTTGGCAGAGGATGTCCCACTCCAAGAATGGCTTCAAAATTATATATGGCCCAGGGAAAGAGAGCTTAAGAGGAAGGATATATACTGGGGAACTCTTCTTGGATTAGTTGAAATGGCTCGTTCTGGAGTAACCACGTTTGTTGACATGTACTTTCACATAGAGGAGGTAGCAAAAGCGACAATAGAAGTTGGTCTGAGGGGGTTCTTGGGATACGGAATGGTTGATTTGGAAAACAGAGAGAAGCTTGAAGTTGAGATTAAGGAGACTGAGAAATTTTATGAGTATGTAACAAAAATAAATTCTCCGCTTGTAAACTTTGTCTTAGCTCCTCATGCTCCCTATACTTGCTCTCTAGAGTGTTTAAAGTGGGTTTCTAAAAAAGCCAATCAATGGAACGTTCCAGTGACAATTCATCTTTCTGAAACCAAGAAAGAAGTGGAGGAAATAAGGAAGAAATATGGAATGACCCCTACCCAATTGTTGGATGAAGTTGGTCTGCTCAATGAAAAATTAATAGCTGCACATGGAGTTTGGTTAAGTGAGGAAGAGTTGAGGATGCTTTCTTCTGCAAATGCCACTGTAGTTCACTGCCCAGCAAGCAATATGAAACTTGGAAGTGGTGTCTTTCCATTGAGAAAAGCTCTCGACCTTGGAGTGAATGTGGCCCTCGGAACGGATGGAGCTGCAAGTAACAATACTCTTGATATGCTGAGAGAAATGAGATTGGCCAGCCTTCTTCAAAAAGTTGCCCATTTAAATCCAGCAATAGTAAAGTCAGAAGAAATTTTGAAAATGGCGACAGTGAATCCAGCAAAGGCATTAGGACTCAAGAGTGGAGTGATAAAAGAGGGGTATATTGCAGATTTAGCGCTGATAAACCTAAGAAGGCCGCACTTATTACCTCTCAATTCTCCAACATCTCTGCTGATCTATTCGGCAAGAGGAGGGGACGTTGATACACTCTTTGTAAATGGAGAGATAGTGATATTAGATGGAGAGTTTTTAACGGTAAATGAAGAAAAAATATTAGATAAGTTTTTGAAGGTGATCGAATAATGTGGATCTTCCAGCCAAACTTCATTATAGGGCTCTCTTTCCTATTTCTCTATGCCATGTTTTTCTACTTCTACTATACACGGAATAAGTTAGAGATGCTATACTTTTCAATAGCATTCTTAGCTATGGCCTTATGGGTATTTGTGGGAGATTACACTAAGCCACTTACCCTTGCAATGTTTTCTGGAGCCATTTGGCTTGGAACCTTAGAGATTTTAAATGGAACATTACTCCCAAGAAATGGAAGGGGAATAAAGTGGGTTGCTATAGCTCCATTTGCAGCCTCAATATTATTCTACAAAAGTTCTATATCTCTCGTAGTTAGCATTGCCTTTCTCCTAATGGCAGCCATAGTAATGATAATAGCTCATGAAAAACCCGTAAAAGCCAGCGGGATGTTGGTGGGAATACTTTCTCTAGTGCTCTTATTGCCAACTAAAATTTCCATATACTTGATATTCGCCATTCTAGTGGCGTTTGGGTATCTCATGTTATCAACTAGTAAAAAAGAAATTTTGACTTTTCTCTCTCCAGTGGGTGAAGAACTGCAGACTAATAAGTCTGGATTGAGAATATGCAAGGAATTTCCAGAAATTGAACTAGATAATGCTGTTGTATTCTCGAGAGAGCCTCAAAATAAAGAGGATTGGTTCTGGATTACAAAGGTTGAAGGAAAAAATACAATAGATCCCAATAAACTAGAAAAATTAGTTGATATCGCGAGTAAGAAACTAGAGAATGGAAAAATCGTTATAATAGACTGTCTTGACTATTTAATTTTGGAAAATGGATTTGAACCTGTTGCAAAGATGCTGGCATATCTTCGAGATGTTAGTATTCTGAACAACTCGAAAGTAATTTGCGTTGGAGATTTAAGCTGGCTTTCAAAAAAAGAGCTTGCCATGTTGGAAAAAATAATGGGTGATTACCATGATCAAGGTTGTTAAAGGGGATATTACAAAATTTAGAGCTGAGGCAATTGTCAATGCTGCTAACAAGTATCTAGAGCATGGAGGGGGAGTAGCTTATGCAATTGCAAAAGCTGCTGCTGGAGACGTTAGGGAGTACATCAGAATAAGCAAGGAAGCTATGCGAGAGCAACTGGGGAAAGATTGGATTGATCATGGTGAAGTTGTAGTCACCCCACCCCTTCAATTAGAAAAGAATGGAGTTAAATACGTGATTCACACCGTTGGTCCCTATTGTGGAGGTTCCTGGGACGAAGATAAAAAGAGCAAATTAAAGTTGGCTATACTGGGAGCTTTGAAAAAGGCTGATGAACTTGGGGTTAAAAGCATAGCATTTCCAGCAATAAGTGCTGGAATCTATGGTTGTCCTTTGGAGAAGGTTGTTGAGACTTTTGTAGAAGTAGTTAAGGAATTCCTGCCTTCCGCTAAATCCCTAAGAGAAGTGTTTCTAGTCTTGTACTCTCAAGAGGATTACGAAAAAGCTCTAAAAATAGTAGGGCAAGGAGGTGTTTGAAAATGGTTAAAGTGGAGAATTCAATTAAGAAAAAAATTGAGAAAAAGCTTCCTGAAAACTTAAAGAAACTCGCAGAATTGGCCTACAACTATTGGTGGAGCTGGGATGATAAGGCAATGAAGCTATGGCAGAGAATTGATGAAGATCACTGGAGAGAGTATAAGAATCCAGTGAAATTACTTCTTGATGTTCCAGAGTCTAGATTGAAAGAATTATCAAGGGATGATACCTTCTTAGACTTATATGAACTCGTAATTGAGAGGTTCAACTCTTACCTCAATCCAGAAACCACTTGGTTTTCAACTAATTATCCAAAGTGGGATAAGCCAATAGTTTACCTATGTATGGAGTACGGTATAAGTAAGAGCCTTCCCATCTATTCAGGTGGGCTTGGAATACTTGCCGGAGATCACTTAAAGACAGCCAGTGATCTTGGCCTTCCTTTGATTGGAATAGGATTACTCTACAAACATGGGTACTTCAAGCAAGAAATAGACAAGAATGGAAGACAAATAGAGATCTTCCCCGAGTATAATATCTCTGAGATGCCCATAAGACAAGTTCTAAATGAAGATGGGTCTCCCCTCCTGATAGATGTTCCGATGGAGAATAGAATCGTTAAAGCGAGAGTTTTTCTGGTAAAAGTGGGGAGAGTAGATTTGTACCTCTTAGATACTGATGTTCCTGAAAATAACGAGGAAGATAGAAAAATCTGTGATTATCTCTATAATGCAGAGCCCGATAAGAGGATAAAGCAGGAAATTCTACTGGGTATTGGAGGAATGAGACTATTAAAAGCTTTAGGAATAGAACCTGGAGTTATTCACTTAAATGAAGGCCATCCAGCTTTTGCAAACTTCGAGAGAATAAGATGGTTAATGGATGAAGGTTTGAGCTTTGAAGAGGCTTTAGAAGTAGTGAGGGGAACGAGTGTCTTTACAACGCACACCCCAGTACCAGCAGGGCACGATGTCTTTCCAGCGGACTTTGTTAGAGAAAAGCTTGCTAAGTTCTTTGAAGGACTGCCAGCAGAAAAATTCCTCGACCTTGGAAGAAGATTCCCAGGAGATTCGAACTTTAACATGACAGTATTATCTATTAAGACTTCAAACTTTGTTAACGGTGTGAGCAAATTACATGCAAAGATAACTAGAGAAATGTGGGCTGATTTATGGAAAGGAGTGCCAATAGATGAAATCCCAATTGAGGGTATTACCAACGGAGTCCACACAGCTACTTGGGTGCATGAGAGCATAGCAAAGCTCTACGATATTTATCTTGGAAAGATTTGGAGAGAGCATATAAACCTTGAGGGTATATGGTATGCAATCGAGAGAATTCCAGACGAAGAGTTGTGGGAGGCTCACCTAAAGGCAAAGAGAGAGTTCATTGACCTAGTAAGACGGAAGATTATGAGAAGAAACGAGAGACTGGGAATAGAGGAGCCTCTCCCAGATATAGATGAGAACGCACTCATAATTGGATTTGCCAGAAGATTTGCAACTTATAAGAGAGCAGTGCTCCTATTTACAGACTTAGAGAGACTTAAGAGAATAGTAAATAACCCAGAAAGGCCTGTATACATTGTTTTTGGTGGCAAAGCTCATCCCAGGGACGAGGCTGGTAAGGAATTCCTGAGAAGAGTGTATGAAGTCTCTCAAATGCCAGAATTCAAGGGTAAGATAATCCTCATAGAGAACTATGACATGGGTTCAGCAAGGCTGTTTGTTTCGGGAGTGGATGTTTGGTTGAATACTCCCAGGAGGCCATTGGAGGCTAGCGGAACAAGCGGAATGAAGGCAGGACTTAACGGTGTAATAAATTTGAGCGTCTACGATGGTTGGTGGGTTGAAGGATATAATGGTAGAAACGGTTGGGTAGTCGGTGACACTACTACAGAACCAGAAAGCGAGGAAGATGACTACTGGGATGCAATGAGTCTTTATGACCTCTTGGAAAACGTCGTAATTCCAATGTATTATGAGAACAGGGAAGCTTGGATAAGGATGATGAAAGAGAGCATAAAGAGCATTGCTCCTAACTTTAGCACTCACAGAATGCTAAAAGAGTATATAACGAAGTTCTACTCAAAAGCCATAGAACTAGGAATATTCTTGAGTAGAGATGACTACAGATGGGCAAAAGAAATAGCTAAGTGGAAAGAAAAAATTGCAAGAGAGTGGGAGAATGTTAACATTGAAGATGTGAAGGTCAACAAACACGTTATAGAGGCGATAGTAAATCTTGGAGATCTAACTCCAGAGGACGTAAGATTAGAAATCTACTATGGTCTCGTCGATGGGGAACAAGGCTTGATAAATGCCAACACAGTCGAGCTAAGGCCAGTAAAAGCACTTGGAAATGGAAAATACATATACAAGTATGAGGGTAGAGCTCTTGAGAGGCTTCAAGAGCCCTGCTGGATGTACAAGCTTAGAATCTATGCCCACCACCCAATGCTACCTACAAAATTCCTCCTGGGTGGTTACATAAAATGGAAAGATATTGAAAAGAAAGAGTAGAGGTTCACTCTTTTTCTTTCTCTTTTTCAACTTTTTCTCTGTATGCTTCTGCAGCTTCACTAAGTGTCTTGAATAACTTTAGCATTTCCATTGGTAGGGTGAGAACAATAACATTGCTCTTGTCACTTGCCACGTCGCTTATCGTTTGGAGAGTTCTAAGTTGCAGTGCCATTGGGTGCTCGCTTATAATTCTTGCAGCTTCTCTAAGCTTCTCAGCTGCCTGCCTTTCAGCTTCTGCCAATAGAATCCTTGCTCTTCTTTCTCTCTCAGCTTCAGCCTGCTTTGCCATGGCTCTCTGCATTCCTGCTGGTAGCTCCACGTCCTTAATCTCTACAGCTGTTACTTTTATTCCCCATGGATCCGTTGCCTCATCGATTATTCTTTGAAGTTGCATGTTGAGCTTATCTCTTTCACTGAGGAGTTCATCCAGGTGGGCCTGACCTATTACACTTCTCAATGTCGTCTGAGAAATCTGAGAGGTTGCCATAATGTAGTTCTTTACTTGGGTGACAGCTTTAACAGGATCAACGACCCTGAAGTAAACTACAGCATTTACTCTAACTGGAACGTTGTCCTTGGTTATTGTCTCCTGGACGGGGACGTCAAGTACTTGAGTTCTAAGATCCACTATTACGGCCTTTTCGAATATTGGGATTATGAAGAACAATCCTGGTCCTCTTGCTCCTACAACTCTACCTAGCCTGAATATCACCGCCCTCTCATATTCCTTTACTATCTTTATTGCACTTGAAAGGAAAATCAAAATAAATAACAAAATTATTGCTGCAGTAAAAAACCCTATTGGCGTGGCCATCACTTACCACCCTCCTCTTTCTTTCTAACAACAATAAGGGTCAAGCCTTCCATTCCCACAACTTTTACCTTTTCACCTTTCTCTATTTTTTCTCCATCCTTACTCCTTGCCTTCCACAATTCTCCTCTAACCTTTATCATCCCCTCCGGATTTAGTTCCTCAACAACGGTTCCTTCACTTCCTATCATTTCCTCCTTTCCTGTGGCAGCTTTTCTTCTATGTGCTCTTATTACTGCAGCCATGCCAAAGGCAAAGAACAGTGCAATTATCACCCCCAGGATTATTATTATAAGTCTGAGCTGGGAAAAGACATCTTTACTCACTAGATACTCCACGTTCCCCCCTCCAAACAGTAGAATTCCCCCTAGGATAAAGGAAATAAGACCAGCTACTGTGAATAAGCCAAATGTTGGTGTTAGGGCTTCTGCAACAAAGAACAACATCCCCACTATTATTAATAATAGGCCCGCTGCGTTGTAGCCAAAGTAACCGAACCCTAGGATTGCAAGGATTATCATTATTGCTCCAATTGTCTCTGGAACATGCCATCCAGGAGTTAGAAACCCGAGTATTAGGGCCCAGATTCCCAGAGTTAAGAGTATGTAGGATATATTTGGATCAGTTATGTAGGTAATTAGTTTGTCTTTTAAGGAGGGTTCTAAATACCGAACTTCCACATTAGTGAAGTTTAGTTTTATGTATCTTCCATTCACTGGGATTTTAGTTGTCATTCCGTTTGCTTTCTCCAGAAGATCATCGACATCTCTTGCTATGACTTCAATAACTCCATACTTTAGAGCTTCTTCTGGGGTAAGGCTGAGGTCTTCTGTTATAAACTTCTCAGCTATAGTGGCATTTCTCCCACTTTCCTCGGCGAGGCTTTTTATGTAGGCTATATAATGATTAACGATCTTAGGGGGTGCTTCTACTATTGATCCATTTTGTGAATATCCGAGAATAGGCCTACAGGCTCCTATGCTTGTCCCAGGAGCCATGGCTATTAAATGGGCGCCTAAGGCTATGTAAGTTCCCGCAGAAGCAGCTGATGCTCCTGGAGGATAGACATAAATTATTACAGGAACCTTTGCCTGTTGTATTCTCTGAATTATTTCCATCATTGCGTCTCCTCTTCCTCCTGGCGTGTCTAGCTCAATGATTATTGCCCTAGCATTGTTTCTTTCAGCTATTGAGATGTAGCGGTCAAATTGGTCAAAGGTGTATGATGTTATCTGGCCTGTAATTTGAGCTACATAAACAACATTGCTGTCTCTTCCTTTCACACCCTGGGCAAAGAGTAGCAAAGTGAAGATCGTAAGTATCATTATTGCCTTTTTCATGGTCATCCCTAATCAACTAAAAGTAGTAATACAGGTATTTAAGTTTTGACCTTCATAACCTTGAGAGGTTAATCAATCCTCCATAAAAATCACCAAAAAAATAATACAAAAGAAGCCCAGGTTATCATAACTTTCTCATAGCCATCTCAGCTGCTATCGTAATTGGATCTATAGTTGGGCTTATTGGAGGAGCATAGGCAGTTTCAAGATAGACAACATCTTCAACGGTAGCTCCTTTCTGGGCTAATGCAGAAAGTGTCATTATTCTCCCCCAAACTCTTTCTCCGCCCACTATTTGAGCACCTATTAGTCTTCTGTCTTCTTTCCTAAAGATTAACTTAACAACTATCGGCTTTCCTCCTGGGTAGTATTCAGGTTTCGTTGAACCTCTGAATTTTCCTACAACCACTTCGATTTCCTCCTTCTTGGCCCTCTCCTCTGTAATACCAAAGGCTCCAATTTCAAGATCAAAGATCTCAGTTATGGCAGTGTTGAATACTGGTCTAAACTTCACATTTCTCCCAGCTATGTTCTCTGCAGCAACTTTTGCCATTCTAACTGCTGAAGTTCCAAGTTGGCTGAGAGTTCTTTTTCCAGTGACTGCATCTATAACCTCAGCACAGTCTCCTATTGCATAGATATCTGGGTCACTAGTTTGGAGGTATTCATTTACGACTATTCCCCTGTTGACCTCAAGTCCTGCCTCTTTGGCTAACTCTACATTCGCCCTAACACCAGTAGCTACAAGAACTATATCAGCGTCGATTTCCTCCTCTCCCACTTTTACTTTTTCCACTGGATCTCCTATTATTTCATCCACTCCAACTCCAAATTTGAAGTCTACTCCGTACTTTCTCATGTTTTCTTCGACTATTTTAGCAATATCTTTGTCCAGCATGGTGGGCAAGAGGTGCTCTAAAAGCTCAACAACTGTAACCTTCATTCCTAGCTTTGCGAAAGCTTCGGCTCCTTCCAGCCCAATTAAACCCGCGCCGATCACAACGGCGTTCTTTGGATTTCTCTTTTTAATAAACTCCTTTATCTTTCGGACATCTTCTAGGCTCTTCAGTGTGAAAACTCCCTCATTTTCTACTCCCTTTATTGGAGGGACAAAAGCCTTAGAACCTGTTGCTATAACAAGCTTGTCGTATGGAATTTCACCCTTATCAGTGACAACGACTTTCCTTTCCCTGTCTATTTTCTTAGCTTCAGTGTTTAGGAGGAGCTTAATTCTCTGCTTTTCATAAAATTCATTGGGGAAAACTATTACATCTTCGGGCTTTTCTATAACTCCGCTTATGACGTGAGGCAAAGCGCAGGGAGAATATTGCATTGTTTCTTCTTTTCCAATTACTGTTATCTCGGCTTTTCTGTCCAATTTCCTCATAAAAAGTGCAAAGTTGCTTCCTGCAGTTCCCGAACCTATAACAACTATTCTCATTCGACCACCAAGAGATAATAAAGTTTGAGTGACATTAAATATTTAATCTTTAAAAAATCCAAAAAATCACAGTATTGGAGGTGAAAAATTAGCATTTGTTCAAACTTAGCTTCTTGCCTTGTGTCCAAGCATTTCCCTTACAATCTTAATTGCGCAAAGATCTCCACACATGGAGCACGCTTCACTCTTTGTTGGCCTCTCTTTTCTTATCTCGATAAATTTCTCTTTGTCAAATGCGATCTTAAATTGCTCTTTCCAGTTGAGCTTTCCTCTAGCAAGGCTCATCTGGTAGTCAATCTTAAAGTCTTCCTCAAATCTTGTTAGGTTTACTGCATGAGCTGCTATTTTCGTTGCTATTACTCCTTCTTTTACATGCTCTATGGTTGGAAGGCCTAAATGCTCAGCTGGAGTTACATAGCAGAGGAAGTCTGCTCCATTTAAAGCTGCAATTGCACCTCCAATGGCTGCGGAAATGTGGTCATAGCCAGGGAAGATATCGGTAACTATTGGACCAAGCACATAAACCGGTGCATTGTCACTTGCAATCTTCATGAGCCTTATATGAGTTGGTATCTGGTCTATTGGCACATGACCTGGCCCTTCTACCATAGTTTGAACTCCAAATTCCCTAGCCCTCTTTACTAGTCTTCCTATAGTGTAGAGCTCTGCAATTTGAAGCTCATCTCCGGCATCGGGAAGCCCTCCAGGCCTAAGACCATCGCCTAAACTGAGAACTACGTCATACTCCTTTGCAAGCTCTAGTAAGTACTCATAATTTTTATAGAAGGGATTTTCTTCGCCCCAGTGAAGTATCCATGCTGCCAAAAATGTGCCTCCTCTTGATACCATTCCAACTACCCTATTTACTCTCTTTAACTTCTCAACAACTTCCTTTGTTACTCCAGCATGTATTGTGACAAAGTCTACGCCATCTTTAAAGTGTTTCTCTACCGCTTTCCACATATCATCTTCTGTCATCTCTATTATGGCCTTTCCCCTTGCAAGCATTTCTTCTGCAGCTTGGTATATTGGCACTGTTCCCACGGGAACGTTCACAGCTTTCATTATCTTTCTTCTAATGAAGTCTAGATCCCCTCCCGTGGAGAGATCCATTATAGTGTCGGCTCCATATTTTACAGCTATCTTTGCCTTTTCGATCTCTTCTTCCACGTTTACTATATCCCTTGAAGTCCCTATGTTTGCGTTGACCTTAACCCTAACCCCTTGACCCACCGCCACCGGAACAACCCAATCGTGATTTACATTCCTAAAAATAACAGTATGTCCTTTTGCAACACTTCTCCTTAATTTTTCTGGGTCTATTTTCTCAATTTTTGCAATCTTCTTCATTTCTTCCGTAATTACTCCTCTTTTGGCTTCTTCCATCTGAGTCATATTTGCACCTCCAGATAATAGGGTTTTTGTAATACAAAACTTGGTTTTGTAGGGCACTTAAAACATTTTCCATGATGAAAAAAACAAAGTTTTTATATTATAAAACTCAGTTTTGAGTGGTGATAAAGATGCTGAAGGACGTTGTTATAAGTAGGGCTATAGTTGAGAGTTATTTCAAAGACCTCTTAAACAACTTGGAACTTGACGTTGCTATAGTAGGCGCAGGTCCTTCAGGGATGGTGGCTGGGTATTATCTTGCTAAAGGTGGAGCCAAAGTGGCCATATTTGAAAAGAAACTCTCCATAGGGGGAGGCATCTGGGGAGGAGGTATGGGATTCAACAAAATAGTGGTTCAAGAGGAAGCAAAAGAAATACTCGATGAATTCGATATAAGGTACGAAGAATTTGAGAAGGGATACTATGTTGCGGATGCCATAGAGGTTGCCACAACAATAGCTAGTAAAACTGTAAAGGCAGGAGTTAAGATATTCAATATGGTAGAGGTTGAAGATTTGGTTGTAAAAGACGATAGGGTAAGTGGAATTGTTATTAATTGGACTCCAGTTAAGATGACTGGGCTTCACGTTGACCCATTGACAGTTGAGGCAAAGTACGTCATAGATTCCACAGGACACGGGGCTCAAGTGACTCAATTCCTTCTAAAAAGAGGGTTAATCGAGAAGATCCCAGGAGAAGGTGCAATGTGGGCTGAGATGGGTGAAAAGCTGACAGTTGAGAATACAAAAGAAGTATTCCCAGGACTTTATGTTACTGGAATGGCGGCGAATGCTGTTAGCGGAGCTCCAAGGATGGGGCCAATCTTTGGTGGAATGTTTTTGAGCGGTAGAAAAGCTGCTATGGAAATACTTCAAAAACTTGGCCTCTAATTTTATTCTTTTTTGCCAATGGTTTGCTAAATTTTAGGTAAGGTTTATATAAAGTTTTAACTTGATATTTTGTTGAAAGACTATACTTGAGGTGGTTAGCATGGATAAGATGAAAATAATTATGGAGAAGGGAACTGAAAGGCTCAAGAGAGGATTTGCAAAGATGGTAAAGGGCGGAGTCATTATGGACGTTACGAATGCTGAACAGGCTAGAATTGCAGAGGAAGCTGGTGCTGTAGCAGTAATGGCTCTTCACAAGGTCCCCGCTGATATTAGAAAGGCTGGTGGAGTTGCTAGAATGGCGCCAGTGGAGAAGATTCAGGAGATAATGGATGCCGTTACAATTCCAGTAATGGCAAAGGTTAGAATTGGCCATGAAGCTGAGGCAAGAATTCTTGAGGCCTTAGGGGTTGATATGATCGATGAAAGTGAAGTTCTAACTCCAGCAGATCCATTCTTCCACATATATAAGAAGAAGTTCACAGTTCCATTCGTTTGTGGTGCAAGGAACTTAGGAGAGGCCGTGAGGAGGATATGGGAAGGAGCCGCAATGATTAGAACAAAGGGAGAAGCAGGAACTGGAAACATTATTGAGGCCGTGAGGCATGTGAGGCTAGTTAATGAAAACATAAGATTAATTCAGAGAATGACTGATGAGGAAATATATGGTGTTGCAGAGAAGTTTGCAGAACCATACTTAAGGTTGGCATTCAGCGTTAAGGAAATAAGCGGTTTACCAAAGAGAGTCCTCGAAAATGAGCCCATCTATGAGGGCTTTACATACAGGGAAATCGTTGATGGTCTCTACAAGATTCTCTTAGAGATAAAGAAGCTTGGAAGGTTGCCAGTAGTGAACTTTGCTGCAGGTGGAGTTGCCACACCAGCTGATGCAGCTCTAATGATGGCAATGGGTATGGACGGTGTGTTCGTAGGTTCTGGAATCTTCAAGAGCTCAAACCCACCAGCAATGGCAAGGGCAATAGTTGAGGCAGTGAACCACTGGGATGAGCCTGATGTTCTTGCCGAGATAAGCAGGGAAATTGGTGAACCAATGCGTGGGCAAGATATAGCGGAGTTAGAAGTTAGAATGGAAGAGAGGGGAGTTTGAATTTCTCTTCTCTATTTTTTGAGGTGATTTAATGGTCAAGATAGGTGTTATTGGCCTTCAGGGAGATGTAAGCGAGCACATTGAAGCTACTAAAAGGGCCTTGGAAAGATTAGGGATTGAAGGGAGTGTTATATGGGTCAAGAGACCCGAACAACTCAACCAAATTGATGGAGTAATAATCCCAGGAGGGGAAAGCACAACAATCTCAAGACTAATGCAGAGAACAGGATTATTTGATCCATTAAAAAAGATGATTGAGGATGGCCTCCCCGCAATGGGTACTTGTGCAGGGCTGATAATGCTTGCAAAGGAAGTTATTGGAGCTACACCAGAGCAAAAGTTCCTTGAGGTTCTTGATGTGAAGGTGAACAGGAATGCCTATGGTAGGCAAGTTGACAGCTTTGAAGCTCCTGTAAAGTTGGCATTTGACGATAAACCATTCATTGGTGTTTTCATTAGGGCTCCGAGGATAGTTGAGCTTTTGTCAGACAAGGTTAAGCCCCTTGCTTGGCTGGAAGATAGAGTTGTAGGGGTTGAACAAGGAAACGTTATCGGTCTAGAATTCCATCCCGAGCTTACTGACGATACTAGAATTCACGAGTATTTCCTAAAGAAGATTGTCTAAATTATTTTGGAATTTTATTTTTGTCCTTAACTTAATTAAGTTCTCAGTTATACCTACCTATGTTCTGTTATATATCTGTACAATGAAAATTTTATAAGGAAAATTATTACGATAAAGTTTTGGTGATGACAGTGGTATTGAAATTTACATACAGATTATTTAGTGTAATATTGCTTATTATTTTAGTAGTATCTACCTATGTAAATAGTAGAAAGAATGAAATTACTCCTGAACTTGCTGGTCATGGAACAGTAACAAAGTTGCTTGGCAAATGGGTTGACACTGCTGATAGTGTATCATATGCTAGGGTGTCAATTTCTAGAGGGTATGGGAGCGCGTACCTCTCTTTTGATGTTTCTATTAATGGAAAATATGGTGTAGTAGCAGCTGCAGCATCTGGCTATAGCCTCACATGGTATACAAATGGAGATAAGGAGAGAACTGTATTCTCTCCATTGTATTTACTAGAAGTGAGGAGCAAAGATTATGATAGCTTAGAGAAAGATGTTAGGTACTATAAAACCTAACTATTGGATACGAAAATTATCAACGAAAACATCCTATGGATATAGGATTGATGCAAGAGCTTATGTAAAAGTAGTTAGAAAAACATATCACTTTCTCTGGAAAGATTCTGAAGAGATAGTGATATTTAATCCCAATGCAGATGTAGGAGGTTTACTCTATATCGGGGGGTAGCAGGATGAGAGGAGTATTTATTTCATATTTCTTTCTTGTATTTTTTGTTGGTTTATTATCTCTAGGATATTCCACAACTATTGTTCAAGGGACAGTTGTTATTATCCCACTATGTGGGGTAGGAAACAATACTTATCAAACTATCCCAGTAGCTATTCCTGAAAATTTGAGCGGATTTAGAGAATATCTAGGGAGAGTAGAAATCATAATACCAGAAAACACTCATGAAGTGACTGTTGTCCTACATATAGATGATGCCAGCCCAGATCTCAAGGGGTTTATCAACAAATCAATTACAAAGACTTTAGAATAAGAGAAGACACTAACACTTTCTATCTAAACAACACGCCAGTTTTCTTTCCTTTTTATATAAATCCAAACACAAAAAGGCCATTCCATTTAGTTGAGTATCTTAGAGAGGGGGACTACGAAAGTTTTAGAATTAGCACAGGTTCAAGTGGAATCGTTATTAATGACGTAAAGTATCTGTTCTCCTCCACAACATTTAACTATGAGGTCTGCCTAGTTGAGTGGGGAAATTGGAGTAATATAATATGTGATGCACCTGTCCCCTTAAAAACCATAGATGTAAGTTATAAGAACAACTTCGTTATAGAGGCCTCAGCTTTTTACCCTGTGGATCCTTTTGGAGTAACCAATAGTAGTGTTCTGTTAATATTCAACCCTGAACTCTCTAGGGATCAAATAGAGCATCTTATCTCTCAAAGAACATCAAGGACTCCACTCATTGTTTTTGGAATCCTTGGATTAATTGCATACCTAATTTTAAGAAGGAGGTGATTTTGTGAAGCATATCTTGCTTGAAATTGAGTCAAATAAAGGTCTTGTTATTCTCCTGATAATCCTCCCCTCCCTCCTGTTGGTAATAACTTGGTTTGCTCTCAGTGACTTAGGGGAAATTCCTAGTGAGGGAACAGAGTTCATGAAGACAGTTCCCTGCAAGGAAGTAGGAAATGTTATAGAGGAAAGCTCTCACTCGCTCATGTACTTTTTTGATGAGGTAGCACGTTCCCAAACTAAAGCACTTAAAAAGGGAATAAAAATTGTATTTAGTGGAGTTTTCTTGTCTGCTTCTCTTTTATCTGCTCTTATCCTGGGAAAATCTATCTCTATGGGAACCATAATATATGACATTGGAATTTTGAGAAATAAAAGGGCCATAATCTTGACGAGATTATCCCCAGTTCTAGTTTATTCTCTCTTCAGCTCCCTACTTGTTAGCATTGCTATTTCTTTCCTTCTTCAGCTATATGGAATGAACATTGAAGTTGGTGTTATGTTAAAGCTCTTTATTTCGCTATTTTTAGCTTCAACCTGGGGAATTTTCTTTTCATCGCTAATTTCTGTTTCTTCAAGGGAATACTCTTTTTCTGTTCTACTCTCTTTCCTAGTGGTTGGGGCATTCTTGTCGGAACTGCCAGGAAATGAACTTATTTTTCCTTTCTTAGACCTCTTTCAATGGATGCTCTTCCCTGAATTTGTGGAGTTGAAGTTTACGTCCATTGTTGGTTTGCTCTTATTGGGCATTACACCTCTTGTAACAATTAAAATCTTTGAGGGAGGTGACTACTATTGAGGTTTTGGATGACGATTATTTTGTCATCTCTATTTTTGGCTGGAACATTAGGAGTGATTACTTTCTTAGCTTCTCATCCCCTAGAAATGACCTTTTTATCCTTCGGAGTCTCTAAAGGGGAAGAAGAAACAAAAACGTGTGCAGTTAATATAAAGCTTATAACAATTCCCATAGCGGGGGAATATCTCATTAAAGGAGAAAACGTTACCGTAGTTACTTATGAAGGTACACACAAGGGTAGATTTTCTACTAACCTCAGAGGTGCTGTGTTGATGGTAGTTCAGAGCCTCAATAGCAAAGCTACCGTTAAGTTGCTTCCTAAAGTTAAATTTCCAACTCCTCATGTAGCCCTTATTATAATAATTGGCGTGGTGGGGGGATATGTTTTTAGAGTGCTGGAACGTAAGTAAATCGTACGGAGAAATAAAAGCTCTAGATAATGTCTCATTTGTACTTGATGAGGGACTGTCATTTATTCTAGGGCCAAATGGAAGTGGAAAGACAACTTTTATCAAAATTATGAGCAATATAATAAGGCCAGACTCTGGAAATATAAGGATATTCGGCAGGGACTATCTGGATGTTCCTGCCTCTGAATTGGGTTTTGCGTATGAAAAAATTGTGTTTCCACCGAACATCAGAGTTAAGGAATACCTTAGTGCCGTCGGACACCTTAGGGGGAATGATAACTCTGATGAAATAATAACCCTCTTTGAACTAGATAAAGTTAAAAATAAGAGATTTAAAGAGCTTTCCCAGGGGTTCAAGAGGAGGTTTTTAGTAGCTTCAGCATTTGTTGGAAATCCTAGGGCTGTATTTCTTGATGAGCCGTTTAGTAACGTTGATATAATAGCTAAGCGAAGTATGATGAGGACATTTTTGGAGCTAAAGAAAAAGCTCAACATAGTAATTGTCTCTCACGTATTTACAAACATTGAAGAAATAGATTCCCTTGTGGTTCTTTATCATGGCAAGGTTCTTGCAAATTATAGAGGAAAAGAACTATCTGATTTGACAGGATTTAGGGCTATATTTGAGGATGGAAATGTGATAATAAACGATGTGGAAAAAGTGAATTCCCTAATCTCCCAAGGAAAGAAGCTTGTTAAGATAGAACCAATTTCTATTGAAGATTGGCTGATGAAGATGTTTTAGATTTACATTTATGTGTAAATACAGACCAAAAAACTTTTAATTTTTGACATTATCATGTCTATAGGTGTGAGAATGAGTGTGAAAGTAGTTTGTCCCTACTGTGGTTTTGGTTGCAATCTTTTGGTAGATACAATTACAAAGAAAGTTAGGCCTTATAGGGGCGAGCCAAACAGGGGTAAGCTTTGTCCAAAAGGATTATTTGCACTTGAGCATGTCTATTCAAAAGATAGACTTAGATACCCCCTAAAAAGAGAAGGCAGTGACTTTAAGAGAATATCCTGGGAGAGAGCAATTTCCGAGATAGCTGAGAAGATAAGAGAAATTATTGAAAATTATGGACCGAGTTCAATAGCTTTTATTGCCTCATCAAAGATTACTAATGAAGAAAATTATTTGCTCCAAAAAATTGCGAGACTTTTGGGCACAAACAACATAGACAATTGTGCTAGATTGTGTCATGAATCAAGTGTACACGCCTTAAAGCTAACTCTAGGAGCAGGGATTCAGACTAACCCCTACTCAGATTTGGAAAAGTTCAAGGCACTCATGATATGGGGCTACAATCCAGCCGAAACTCATCCTGTCGTTATGCAATACATAATGAATGCCAAGAAGAATGGGGCTAAGATTATTGTTGTGGACGTTCGGGAAACTACAACAATGAAATTTGGGGATTATAAGGTAATAATTCGTCCTGGGACTGATATAACTTTGGCAAACGCCATAATGAATGTCATAATTGAAAATCGTTGGTACAATAAAGATTTCATTGAGAAGAGGACTGTAGGATTTTCAGAGATAAGGATGGGAGTTAAGAAATACACTCCCGAATATGCTGAAAAGATTACGGGCGTTCCAGCGAGGTTAATTAAAGAAATAGCTGAAGCTTTTGCAAAGGCTGGAAGTGGGGCTATATTATGGGGAATGGGAGTTACTCAGCAAATAGCGGGAGTTGAAAACGTTCTTGCTTTAATAAATATAGCTCTTCTCCTGGGATATTTTGGGGAAAAGGGTGGATTATATCCCATGAGGGGACAGAATAATGTCCAAGGAGCAGCTTACATGGGAACTTTGAGCGAATTCCTTCCTGGTTATGTCCCTTTATCTGACTCAGAGTTCAGGAAGAAAGTTGCAAAATTGTGGGGAGTTGAAGATTTACCCACGGAGAGAGGTTTGTACCTTACTGAATATTGGGATGCCATATTGAATGGTGATTTAAAGGTCCTCTACATCGTTGGTGAAAATCCTGCCATTAGTGATGCAAATGTTCTAAAAGTTAGAAAGGCCCTAACTAAGCTCGAGTTATTGGTTGTTCAGGACATATTTCTCACAAGAACAGCTAGGTACGCTCACTATGTCCTGCCAGCGGCCGCCTTCTGTGAGAAGGAAGGTTCTTACATGAACAGCGAGAGGAGAATACAGTGGAGTCATAAAGCTTGCGAACCACTAGGGGAGAGCAAGCCAGATTGGGAGATTCTAACAATGTTGGCAAATGCTCTTGGGTTGAGGGGTTTTAACTACAAAAGGGTTGAGGAAATAACAGAGGAATACTTTAAGTTATTCCCAGAACTTGAAAATAGGAGTGTAGAGGAACTGAAAAACTCTGAGGGCATTGTAATTCCATCACCCAGGTTGTATACCGATAGATTTTTGACTCCAGGTGGAAGGGCCCGATTTATATCAGTGGAACAAATAATGCCATGGGAAGAACCGAATGGAGAATATCCTCTCATTCTTACAACGGTTAGGTTGATTACTCATTATAACACTGGAGAGATGACAATGAGGAGTCCGTCCTTGACAAAAATGATTGGTGAACCGTTTGTACTAATTAGTAGGGAAGATGCCCAAGAGTACGGAATTAAAGAAGGAGACTACGTTGTAGTTGAAACGAGAAGGGGAAACTTAACCCTCAAGGCAAAGATATCAAACATCCAAAGGGGTGTTATAGCAATACCCTTCCACTTTGAGGCCAATGTATTAACCAACGATGCGTTAAATAAAGCAGGAACTCCAGAGCTCAAGTTTTCGGCAGCAAGAATAAGGAAAGTTTCATAACTCCTTAATCTAACAAACAATCATGAAGAGATTGTTGCCTTTATCACTTTTGTTCTTGGGGGTGTTTTTCTACCTTCCAATTTTCCTTATAGTCAAGGAGGGAATCGATGTAAAGGCCTTAGTGGATGTGGTGACTGATAGTTATCACTTAAGAGTTATTTCCTTTACATTTGCCCAGGCAATAGGTTCAACTGTGGTAACTCTTCTCATAGGGCTTCCTGGGGCCTACATCTTTGCTAAGTATGACTTCCCGGGGAAAGATTTTCTTAAGGCTTTAATCACCATCCCCTTTGTAATGCCAAGCGTCATGGTTGCTTTAGGATTTCTAATACTTTTTGGAAAGTCTGGGCCCCTTGGGTGGCTTAATGTTCTGTACTCATGGAAGGCGATTGTTCTAGCTCATGCCTTCTACAATTATCCAGTGGTAGTGAGAATGGTGGGTACTGTACTGGAAAGAACAAATCCCCATTATGAGGAAGCGGCAATGACGTTAGGGGCCAAGGGTTTTTTCCTCTTTAGGAAGGTGACGTTCCCTCTAATTCTTCCAGGAGTTATATCTTCTGCCCTTCTAACATTTACATTCTCCTTCATGAGCTTTTCAATTCCTCTAATCTTGGGTGGGTATAGGTACTCAACCCTTGAAGTTGATATCTTTACCTCAATAATGGTTCTTTTGGACTTCAAAACAGGCTCCGCGTTAGCTCTTCTTCAACTTACTCTAAGCTTAACCTTTATGTACGCCTACTTAAAGGTGCTTAGCATTTATGCAAAAATGGAAGAGCAGAGAATAATAATAGGGAAGAAGAAATTGAGAGGGTTGTCTCTCTACTTAGCTCTCCTCTATTTTGTGGTCATTGGAGTATTTATTATTGGCCCACTGATAGCTGTTGTTATTGACTCTCTAACTTATGACGGGAGGATTAGTTTGGAATGGTATATGAGGGCGTTTTCGGAAGAATACAATCCAATGTTTGGAACAACGTCTCTAAGGACAATTCTTAACTCTCTAATGTTCGGTGTCTTCACCATGATAATTTCTCTTTTAGTTGCTCTTCCTCTGGCCTATACACTAACTAAATACAGATTCAGAGGAAAAATCTTGGTAGATGCCCTTGCAACTCTTCCCTTGGCTAGCTCCTCTGTAGTTCTGGGCCTTGGATATCTCCTCGCCTTTAGGAAGACTCCTCTCTATGACTCCTGGGTAATAATTGCGTTGGCTCACTCAACGGTTGCATATCCCTTTGTGCTAAGAGCTCTTTCGTCCTCTCTAGTGAAGGTAAAGAAATCTCTGTTTGAAGCTGCATTAACACTGGGGGCTAAGGAAGGGATTGCCTTTAAAGAGGTAGAGCTTCCTCTAATACAAAAGGGTCTCATAACTGGGGCACTATTTGCCTTTGCAATAAGCTTGGGAGAGCTCGCAACTACTTACATGCTTGCAAGGCCAGAATACACAACACTAACGATGGCCATCTATAAGTTTATATCCGCAAGGCAATTTGGCCCAGCTTCAGCTTTGGCTGTAATCCTAATGCTTGTTTCTGGAATTAGCTTTTTGATAATTGAAAAAGTTGGTGGTGAGATATGGTAACGGTAGAACTCGAGAATGTAACTAAATCTTTCGAGAACTTTAGGCTTGAGGTGAGCTTAAAAGTTAAAGACGGCGAGCTGTTAACTCTCTTAGGTCCAAGTGGATGTGGGAAAACAACAACCTTGAGAATAATCGCTGGACTTGAAAGTCCTGACTCTGGTAGAGTTCTGTTTGATGGAGATGATGTGACATCAAAAAAGCCCTATGAAAGGAATGTAGGATTCGTATTTCAAGATTACGCCCTCTTTCCTCACATGACCGTTTATGAGAACATTGCATTTGGATTGAAAGTTAGAAAGATTCCCAGGGGTGAAATTGAAAGAAAGGTTAAAGAAGCTATAAAGTTAGTTGGACTGGAAGGTCTTGAAAATCGTTATCCAGAGCAACTTAGCGGTGGACAGCAACAGAGAGTTGCCCTTGCTAGGGCACTAGTTGTTGAGCCAGATATTCTTCTTTTGGATGAGCCTTTAAGCAATTTAGATGCTAGAGTAAGGGAAAGGCTTAGGCGTGAAATAAGGAGAATACAGAGGGAAGTTGGAATTACAACTGTGTACGTAACTCATGATCAAGTGGAGGCAATGGCAATAAGTGATAGAATAGCTTTGATGAACTTTGGAAAAATAGAGCAGGTGGGAGAGCCCTTGGATCTCTACCTAAATCCAAAGAGTGAATTTGTCGCAAGATTTTTGGGAGATGGAAATTTGTTGGAAGCAAGGGTGCATGATGGAAAGGCAAAGATTGGTTCTCTGGAGTTTAATATTTCCACATCCTCTAAAAAAGTGAAGATATTCTTTAGGCCTGAGCACGTTGAAATTGGAGAGGGGGATGCTGCTAGAGTTGTAGATTACGAAATAATCCCAGGAAGAGTGAAGGTGTATTTAGAGGTTGATAACATAACGATATTAGCTGAAAGACCCCTAGAGGAGATAGAGAAAATAAGAAAGGGGGCAAAGGTAGGGATTAAGATAAGGAGGTTTATTGTCCTTTAACTTCTTCAGGACTCTTTCCTTCTACAACCACCTCTGTCCACTGCTTTAGCCACTTATCAAGATTTTCTGCCACAAGAGCTGGATCGATGGTAACGGGTTTCTTGACCTCCAGAGCGTACTTGTAAACTTCTGGTAGCTTAACGTTCTTATTTACGGGGTACATCCACTGAGTTGTTGGTAACTTTTCTTGGGCCTTTTCGCTGATTAGGAACTCTACAAACTTCTCTGCCAGCTCTCTGTTTTTAGTTCCCTTCACTATTCCGACACCTTCTATCTGGAGAAAGTTTCCTTCTTCGAACTCAATAGCCCTGATGTTCGTGTTATTTTCATAATACACAGAAGCTGCTGGTGAAGTGGCATAACTAAGAACTATTGGATACTCTCCCTTACTAAAAGCTTCCCAGGCTGCACTCCATCCCTTTACTATCTGGACGTTTTCCCTCAACTTTGCCCAATAATCAAGCCATTGGTCTTTATATACCGCAATGGTCCAGAGCATGAATGCTAATCCTGGAGAACTCGTTCTTGGGTCTTCAATTATAATCTTGCCCTTCCACTCTGGCTTTGTTAAATCGTCCAGGCTCTTTGGATAGTCTTGGATTAAGTCAGTTCTGTAGTTGAATGCTATGTAGCCATAGTCGAATGGTGTTAAGTAAAATTCGGGGTCGAACTTTTCTATTATCCACTGAGGTATAACATCAACATTCCTGGGCTTGTATTTTTCTAGAACACCCGCCTTTATTGCTTTGCTCATGAAGGTGTTGTCAATACCAACTACAACATCCGCCTTTGGGTTGTCCTTTTCTATAATTAGCCTGTTAACAAGTTCTCCCGTACTTCCAACTAGGACCAAGTTCACCTTTACGTTGTACTCTTCCTCGAACTCTGGAATTACCTCCTTTAGCCAGTATTCTAGGCTGTCATAGGCATATACTGTCAGAACCTTCTCCTGCTCACCTGGGGAGGTTATACACCCACTTGCCATTAGAACTAAGACAAGCAAGATTCCAGTAACAATCTTGTTCATTTTCTTTCACCCCTTAAACTTTTCTGGTTCGAAGTTTAAGCTTTTTATTTACATAAAAATGTCAAAAAAATCTTTAAAAAACTCGAATTTTTACATAAAAATGGTGAAAAGATGAAGGTTAGGATAGCAACTTATGCCTCCCATTCAGCCCTTCAAATACTCAAGGGGGCAAAAGATGAAGGGTTTGAGACAATAGCATTTGGTTCCTCAAAGGTGAAGCCTCTCTATACCAAATACTTCCCAGTAGCTGATTATTTCATCGAAGAAAAGTATCCAGAAGAAGAACTACTAAATTTGAATGCTGTAGTAGTTCCAACAGGTTCTTTTGTTGCTCACCTGGGAATAGAGCTTGTTGAAAACATGAAAGTTCCCTATTTCGGAAATAAAAGAGTTCTTAGGTGGGAGAGTGACAGAAATTTAGAGAGAAAATGGCTCAAAAAAGCAGGAATAAGAGTTCCAGAAGTTTATGAAGATCCTGACGATATAGAGAAACCAGTGATTGTAAAGCCACATGGAGCTAAAGGAGGGAAGGGGTACTTCTTAGCTAAAGATCCAGAAGATTTCTGGAGAAAGGCTGAGAAATTCCTTGGGATTAAAAGGAAGGAAGATTTAAAGAACATTCAAATCCAGGAATACGTGTTGGGCGTCCCAGTATATCCCCATTACTTCTACTCCAAAGTTAGAGAGGAGTTGGAGCTAATGAGCATAGATAGGAGGTATGAGAGCAACGTTGACGCAATAGGAAGAATACCAGCAAAAGATCAGCTTGAATTTGATATGGATATCACCTATACGGTCATAGGAAACATTCCAATAGTCTTAAGAGAGAGCCTTTTAATGGACGTGATAGAGGCAGGAGAGAGAGTTGTAAAGGCTGCGGAGGAGCTTATGGGAGGGCTATGGGGCCCGTTCTGTCTCGAGGGGGTATTTACACCGGATCTTGAATTTGTTGTCTTTGAAATATCAGCAAGAATAGTGGCCGGAACTAACATCTTTGTTAACGGCTCTCCATACACATGGCTTAGATATGATAGGCCAGTAAGTACTGGAAGAAGGATAGCCATGGAAATTAGAGAGGCAATTGAGAATGATATGCTGGAGAAAGTTCTTACCTAATCCTTATAATCTATTTTATCTAAAAATGTCCAGAGGGGAATTTGTTTACAACTTTATGTTTAATTTCGCAAGACTTTTAATAAAGTTTAGACAATCGTTTGATGAAGAGGTGGGTCAAGGTGTGGGAGAAGTTCATTGAAGAAAAGATTAGGGAAATTAGAGAGACTGTAGGAGACTCTAAGGCGATAATTGCGCTCTCAGGGGGAGTTGATAGTTCAACTGCTGCAGTCTTAGCTCACAGAGCAATAGGGGATAGGCTTCATGCAGTATTCGTAAATACTGGATTCCTAAGGAAAGGAGAGCCGGAGTTTGTAATTAAAACCTTTAGGGACGAATTTGGCATGAACCTTCACTACGTTGATGCCCAGGACAGATTCTTCGCAGCTCTAAAGGGCGTTACAGATCCTGAAGAGAAAAGAAAAATTATTGGAAGGGTATTCATAGAGGTGTTTGAGGAAGTTGCAAAGGACATTGGGGCGGAATATCTCATTCAGGGGACAATAGCACCAGATTGGATTGAAAGTCAAGGAAAAATCAAGAGCCATCACAACGTTGGAGGATTGCCGGAGAAGTTAAATCTAAAGATAATAGAACCTCTTAGAGATCTCTATAAGGATGAGGTTAGACAATTAGCCAAGGAGTTAGGCCTTCCAGAGAAAATCTACAACAGAATGCCTTTCCCAGGCCCAGGACTTGCTGTCAGAGTTATTGGAGAAGTAACTCCTGAGAAGATAAGAATAGTTAGAGAGGCAAATGCTATTGTGGAAGAGGAAATTGAAAAAGCTGGACTAAGGCCATGGCAAGCCTTTGCTGTTCTCCTTGGAGTTAAAACTGTAGGCGTTCAGGGGGATATTAGGGCGTACAAGGAAACTATTGCAGTAAGAATTGTCGAAAGTGTAGATGGTATGACAGCAAATGCTATGAACGTCCCCTGGGAAGTTCTTCAGAGGATAGCTTTCAGAATAACTAGCGAGATTCCCGAAGTTGGAAGGGTACTTTATGACATAACGAACAAGCCACCTGCAACAATAGAATTTGAGTGAGGGAGTGAGATGATCATTATAATGGACAATGGAGGGCAATATGTCCATAGGATATGGAGAACTCTTCGCTATTTAGGAGTAGAAGCAAAGATAATCCCTAACACCACTCCTTTGGATGAGATAAAGGCAATGAAACCTAAGGGGATTATCTTTTCTGGAGGACCAAGCTTAGAGAACACTGGTAATTGTGAAAAGATTCTTGAACATTACGAAGAATTCAATGTTCCAATTCTAGGGATTTGCCTTGGGCACCAGCTCATAGCAAAGTTCTTTGGGGGAGAAGTTGGGAGAGGAGAGAAAGCAGAGTATAGCTTAGTTGAAATTGAAATAATCGACGAGAACGACATCTTCAAAGGATTGCCGAGAAAAGTAAGGGTCTGGGAAAGCCATATGGATGAAGTTAAAAAGCTTCCACCGAAGTTTAAGCTCCTTGCAAGGAGTGATACTTGTCCAGTTGAGGCAATGAAGCATGAAGAGCTTCCAATCTATGGAGTTCAGTTTCATCCAGAGGTTGCCCATACAGAGCATGGGGCAGATATACTGAGGAATTTTGCAAAGATATGTGGTGAGCTGTAGTCAGCTAGTCGATCCTCTCATCATTTTTCAGCAACGGGTTTATTCATCATCTCATGCATACTTTATAGCTACTTTCTTAAAATTTTTAAATGCTATAAATATTCATGCCTCCTCTTTCGATGCGTTTTATGTCCTTATCAAACTGAATTTTGGCCTCTTTTACCTTTTCAAAGGCTAATTTAGTTGAATACATAAAAAATCCTGTTGTGGCTAAGAAAAACGCTTGAACAGGCTTTGGAGTTTTCACAACATAAAATGCATAAAAGAAGCTAAGTAATAGGAAATTGAAAGGGATAGAGAATTTATCAAAGAAGTTAAGAGCTTTTCTACACTTGGAGTATGGATAGTCTGCATAGCGCCATATTATAATCGCTATTATGCATATCAAGAAGATATGAATGAAAAAGCTTATGGTGTAGTCTTCTCTAGAAGATGAACCAAGTGCTAGGGGGATGAGAGTTGTCCATTCCAACCCTGTAAAGAACGAAACTTTCGGATATTTGTTTAAATATAATCCAAGTGCAAGTGCAATTCCCAATAGGAGAATAACTGTTATGCTCCCAGTTACAACTAAGCTCTTAATAAGTTCTTGAGCACTTTTATCTAAACTTCCATCCCAGGTAATTGAAAGTCCAAAATAAACAATGAGAGCTGAGAGAGTCACTAAATACTTATCCCCAAGCCATAAAATAGGACCCACAATTGAAGCTACAAAAGCTCTTCCGGAAGTATATTGCGGAAGAACTTCTATAAAGATAACTCCAATTACAAATGCTCCAAAGCCAATAGCTTTCAAAATCTTCTTGAGCGGTACTTTTAAGTAGACCACTTTGTTGAAGTAATAAGTCATCTTAGATTCTGGATCTTTTATTAGAATTGAAAGATTTAGGGGAGCCGCTGCAACAACCCATTTAGGCATTGGGCCTAAAGCAACTCTAAAATTCTCACGCCTTCTCTGGATAATAGTATCAGTATAAATCCTAACATGCTTGTCTTCAATAAAAACTGGCAAAGGAGGCATTACTTCTATGTTATCTTCTTTGAGTTTGCTAACTCCTATGATTTCACACTGAAGAGTTTGATCATATAGTACTTCAGAAGGACAGCTAATGCTTAATGCAGAGACTGTGGGTGTTAGGATAACTACTCCTAGGATCATGAGCATAATTCTTTTACTTATCATCATCTAGAGAGAACTTAAATTAATTTAAAAATCTTTTGGATCTTCATTACATAAAATTCTACTTTTATTCCTGAAATTTTATAGTAATTTTTATAAACATTAACATCATTACTATAATTGGTGATACCTTGGGATATACCATATATTATAAAACGAACGTGGACAAATGGGAAGGAGCTATAGCATTTCTTAGTAGGGTTTGTAAAGGATTGCGGTGGAATTTTAAGATTAGGGCTCGGGGAGATGTCATAATAATTCCAGACTTTAAAAAGGTAGAAATACTAGTAATTCCTAAGAAAGGAAGTGGATTCGTGAAAACTTATGGAATTGAGCCTTACACGACCCTTTATCTCCTAATTTTGCATTCTTTAAACGCTTTTGGTAGTGTGGAGATAATAGAAGACTAGGTGAGGATTTCAATTGTTATTTTAGAATCTCTGTAAAATATTTCGCCTTTATCTGTTATTGTGAATCCTCTAATTTCCGTGATCCTCCTTTTAATATACTCTATGATTCCACTAGCAAAATCTTGAGCATTACCATTTACCTCGAATTTCAACGTTACCCTAATCTCGCCGGTAGTTGAATCGACGGAAATTCCTAGAAAGTTACACTTAACATTTCCAACTAAATTGTTCAGTGGCTCATGCTCGTAGTCTTCTACCTTGACTCCCAGGTTTATATAGTAACATGCATCTGAGGCGATCTCCTTAAAAGTACTTGTTACAATTGTGTCTCTCTGATTAGTTAATATGGGATGAAATAAAACAATGATAGTGACCATTATCACTCCAAATATTAGCATAAATTCAATTGCCGTTTGCCCTCTCAAGGATCACACCTCTTCCATCTTCATACTTTATTACAATCTTTTTTGTAGTTTCATTCTCAATAATCACAGACGTGTTTTCAAATATAGGGACTTGAAGGGTCTCAGTTACTGTGTATTTTTTCCCCTCTATATAAGCTACAACTGTGACTTTCCTTTCAGTGCTTACTGTTATTGTCACGTTATCTTTTGAACCTAGTGTGAAGGGGATATCCTTAACTACAGCAAACCCAGGCCCCATAGCGTAGACCTTATTTATCATGTCTCGTAGGCTTATTGCAAACACTCTAACTTTTGCCGCATGGTTTAGTGTCTCAACTTCTTCTTTCTCCTCAAATGCAAAGCTCATTAGGCCAAGGGAGAATATCAAGAGTAATGTCATTGCGAATATGAAGTCTATGCTTAGTTGAGCCTTCATTGCCTTCTCACCCTATTCCAATGTTTATATATAGAGTTCCCTCAGCTTCATTGTAACTCCACTCTGGGCTTTTATCTGGATTCCACTCCACAACTATCTTAAGGGTCTTTTTGAGCTTTTCCACGGGGATCTCTAGCCCTTGATTTCCTGCGTGAGTAGTGGATGGGTTATAAATAGTACCGTTGTTTGACCAGTCAACTTTAAGCAGAGATTCAGAACAAAATACCGTTTTGTTTCCTCCTTCCTCTATCCAAGATACTCCTTTTATCGTTACACAGGTTCCATTTTTGTAGGTAATGAATATGCTGGGATTATTAATTCCGTAAACCCTCTCTATCTGTGTTTTCCATCTTAGATATGTTAAGTGAACATATGTTGTAGACTTTGAACCAGGGCCGTGGGCATATACTTGGCTTATTGTATTTGAAATTGCATCGGCTAAGGCTTTCTCTTCAAGACTAATTTGGGTTCTTGCGACCTCTACTGAAGGCCCACTCTCAAATGTTGTCATCCTTATTGAGTATATGAGGATTAATGTGAATATCATAAATATGAAGAGGAATTCCAGTGAGACCTGACCTTTCTTCATGTTTTCCCCTATTTTTTCTACTCATAGAAATATTTAATCTTTGGGGTTATAGTTTGACAATGCCCCTATTTCTATTGAATTCAACATCCCTATAATCTAGGTTGTACAGAGTGAATCCGTATTTTTTGGGGTCTAACTTATATCGCTTAACTAATTCTCTAAGCTCATATATGAAGAATTGAACAAGTTCGTAGTATATTGTATCAACCTTTTGGAGAAGATAGTCATTGAGATAAAACAACACTGGGAATAAGGCAAGGCCAAATATTACTAGGGGGATTTCAAGGAAAAATGTTAAAATTCCAAGTCCGATAATTAGGGCTATAATTCCCATTATTGAATATTTTCTCCATCTTAGAATTTTTTTAGCAAGTTTGACTTTTTCTTCCCAGGTTTCTAGTAGGGTTGGATTATAGAAGTCAAATGCGGTATGCCTTTTACCTTTCCTAATTCTTTCTCTTATCAGTAAATCCCAATCGTCGATATAGTGAACTGTCATCCCCTTGAGTTTTGCTCTTTCAGCGTCTACTGAGGAAATTATCCTAACCATGTCTTCAGCACTTTCGTGAGCTATGTGTTCATAAACTCTCTTTTCATCAAGTTCAAGGGCCACTTCAACTGAATCTTTAACTTTGATCATCTGCTTCACCTGGGTATATGTCATCGAAATCTGGCAATCCACTTAGTAGCTTCTTCTTTTTAGATTCTCCCTCTTCCTTAGCTTTTAAAAATTCTTGAGCATATTTTTTGGCTGTAATAACGATCTCTTCAATGCTCTTACTTTCGTAAATTCCACTGAGCAATGTAACTACCTCAACTTCCCTTTCCCTGGGATCTGGATAAAATCCTCTAAAAATTTGCTTTCCTCTTATCCTTTGGGTTAGCTCGTTCAATGCCTCAAAGATCTCGTTTGCCTTCAATGCTTCTGGAGGTCCGTGGATTGCAACTAAGCCGTAAAGAGCTGATTCTATATTAACATCAAGGTATAAACCCTCGTTTTCGAAAGATCTTATTATCAGTCTAGATAAACTTTTGATTTTTGTTGCGTCTGCCTTTGCGTAACCTACTGTTGCAAAGCTTCCCATAGCCCTCAACACAAATTTTAAGTCGCTTGCATCTAAAGTTTGCTCCCCTGGGACATCTATTAAAGCCAGTAAGGAGGCTATTCTCTCCACGATTGCATAATTTATCCTCTCGTAGGCCTGGCTAATGTCTTCGTTACTTTCTTTTAACTTGTTATTGTCAATTGCTATTATCGAGTCCACTATCTTAGATAGCTTATCGATTGTGATTGCAGCATTGATCGTTGGTCGTATTCCTTCTTCTTTTAAGGGTAGGGCTCCTATTGCTACCACGAGGGAGTCTGGATATTCCTCTTTTAAGGCCTCTGCTAATACTGGGGTTCCCCCAGCTCCTTTTCCCCCTCCAAAACCAAAGGTTAGGAAGAAGATATCAACATCTTCAAATCCTACTAGAGAGGATATCTTTTTCATTACCATTGGAAGGTCTCTTTTCATAGCCTCTCTACCCAGCACTGGATTTGCGTTGACACCTTTTCCTCCCACTATACTCTCTCCTATCAAGATTCTTCGGTCTGGAGGAATGTGCTTTAGGTACTCTAGATCTCCTCTTGATGTGTTGATAGCCAAAGCCTCGAAATCAACTAAGGAGAATATATCTGCTATTTTTGTTCCACACTGACCAATTCCAATTATTATGGCTCGCACAGTTTTATCACCTCTATTTTAGGAATTTCATGTCAATCTCTTCAATTTCAACGTTTCCATTGTTGTTAGTATCTTTCCATGTTATTACCACACATTTACCATGGATGTACTTTATTATAGGTTGTGAGAAAATAACTTCTGCAAGCTTTTCTGCGTACTCTTTAGGCTCTGTATATAGGATGAATATTAAGTTTCCATTCCTGTTTCTCCCTGGAATAATGAATAGAATTGCTTTTCCTTCTACTGGAAGGTCATTAACTTTTATCTCTTCTCCTACCCTTACTTTCACGTCTGCATTGTACTCATGAACTTTCACAGCTGATATTGGAGCTATGACGATCCAATTGCCTCTTTCTGGAACTTCTAATAATTCAGGATCAGCAAAAACAGTTTCGTTAACTATGATGTTGAAATTATCCTTTAGCATTGCTTTCACAGTGTCTTTAAGGACTTCTGTAGTTGTTATCATGGAAACATTTTTGTCTTTTAGTTCTGTGATGACTGAATATAAATTGACTTTTGCTACTCCTGGGAACATTGAATAGTACCTTACGAGCATAGCTACTGTTAATGAATTGTTTTCACTTTCTGAAATTTCTGGGCTCCAGTAAGGCTCAATGCTCTTCTCGGATAATGATAGATAGGCGTATAACTTCTGCCATTCTATTCTTGGTGGAGTTTTTCTAAGAAGCTCTATAGTATCTTTGAGGTCTTCTTCGTCTACCAATGGCCAAAGAACGTTGAAAATTTCAATAGTTGCGGGGTACTCTGGAGCATAATTCCAATCAACTATCACAGTTCTAAAGATAAAGCCCCATCCTCCGTTTTTCTTTATCCTTAATAACCATTCTATGTTCTCTTTTACGATAGGAGTAGTTTTATCGGCACCCATTTTTAAAAGGGCTTTAATGGCGAGAGCTGTGGTAAGGGGTTGCTTACCATATGCAAAGCCCCATTCCGAACTCTCTATTAGGGCTCTTTCTACTTTTCTCTCATTCCAGTCCAAGCTTCTATATTCGAGTAGTGCTAAAAGTGCATACAAGTACTCATCTCTTAACTTTCCATCCATTAGGATTAGTTCTTTGTTCTTTTCCATCTCCCTTCTCATAAATTCTAATCCTCTATAAACAGCTTCGCTCTGGGGATTGCAGATTTTCATGCTCATTAGGGCATAATATGTGACTCTAACATCTGAGGGTGAACCCTTGTATATTCCCCATCCTCCATCTTCATTTTGCATGTTCTCTAGAAGAGCACAATATTTGGCGAGCTTATCCTCTCCTTGGGGTATAATGCTTTCTGAGACTAAAGAAAATGCCATCGTCGTGTATATTGGATAATATGGACTTGTCCAGGACTCATTATAGCTCTCTGCTTTTGCCAATAACTTGGCTGCTTCAAAGTCAAGTCCTCTAACTTTTAACAAAACGTATGCTGCTAAAGGATATTCATAGTCCTCTTTGACACTCTTAATTAGCTTTTCTACAACATTCGTTGGTTCTTCTTTATAGATATTGTAATAGGCAAGAATCCATAGCGCAAGTTCTTCCGGTTTCTCTGGGATTGTATTTTTTAGAACATTTGAAAATGCAATCTCTGTATATGGATATCCTCTATTGAGAGAAGAAAGAGCAACAACCGCTATTAATGTGGGATAGTAACTAGTGGGCATTTTCTTTAGGTATCCCCACCCTTCTCCATTATAGTTATCGAGGAGAAATTCCACTCCACGATTTATTGCCCTTTTAATTTTATACTCTTTATCATACTCTCCTTCAAACTTTTCAAGTGCAGTTCCTAAAGCTAAAAGAGCACATCCAGTATCTGGGACTGAGCTAACGCTGCCATAAAAGTATCCCCATCCTCCATCTCCGTTCTGATGAGAGAGTAGCTTTTCAGTAACCTCCCACAACTTCTTTCTGTCTAGGCTTTCAGCTTTGTCTGTTGCAACTGCAAGGGCAAGCAGGCTAAGGCTGAGATCTTTTATCTTGTCCGTTTCAAGTGAGTAATCATATGTTATTTTGCTAGAATACTCAAGTATGCTCGCGCTTACCGCGGAACTTCCCAAGATTATTAGCAGGAGTAGGGATAGTACATACAACTTTCTCATATTCTCTATCCCCCTATTCTGTAACTTTCTTAGTTCTTAAATAAATCTTTTTTGGATACTCGGGAAGAAATAATAAGAAAAAGAAGTGAAAATTATTGAGTCTTCTCCTTTGTGGTCTCTTGTTGACTTATCTGTTCTAAGACTCTGATATCTGTTTTATCTTCTTTCTTTGGTAGTCCTCCTGGCCTGGGTTTTCTCTTTTTGGCTTCTAGTGCTTTAAGTTTAGTCTTGTATAGATTGAGTTCGTAAGCTGTGTATACTAGTCCAATGCCTAAGGCTAAAATTAGAACTCCCAGGAGGTAAGGAACGATGTTAGTTTCTTTCTCTTGTTGTTTGGGAATGTACTTCTCAGTTATATTTGAAATCTTCTGAGCAAGAGGTGTTGCATTCTCTAACGTTGCTAATACTTTGTCAATATATTCTGGTAATTCTTCTGGTTCTGGCCATTTCTCTATGGTCTGAGTTTTTACGATGATTTTAGGTGGAACTGAATTTATTAAAATGACATTTGGATAAATTTCCTCGTGCCAATTTCCTAGAGGATCTTGATATTTTAGAATAACTTTTAAAGGATACACTCCCTCTTTTAATATCTTGTATTCTTCTTCAACTACCTTTTCTTCTCCAGCTTTGATCGTTCCGAGGACTATAGAGTCTTTTCCATCTAAGAAGTCACCAAGCTCTAGATATAAAGTGGCGTTCTTGATGAATTCGAATCTACTATCTTCACCTTGGGCTGAAATTGTGAATCTTAACCTGATTGTTGAGTTGGTTTCCTTCTCTGCATAATTCTTAGTCTCCCCATCTTTTATTGCCCCACCAGTTAGCTCTAATTGTGGAACTCCATAGACGGAAATATCTTCTATTATGTTTGATTTTACTGTAATCTTTTTTCCAAGTTCGTTGTAATACTCCACAATTACGGGTCCTAGACTATAGTTTCCAACCGCATTTGGTTTTAGTGTGTAAATGAGTACGGGCATCTCTGAGAAGGGTTCGAGCCTTGAGAGTTCCCATGTTCCAATACCACTTATAAGCTCAAAATTATTTGGGATTGGAGCTAAGACCTTTACGTTGAATGCATTACCTTTTCCTTCGTTTTTAACCTTTATGAACACTATTATCTCTTCTCCTAATAAAACTCTATTCTGGCTTATGTCAAGTCTCACGGTTATATTTGCCTCTCTAAGAATTACAGATCCAGAAGCACCTATGGGAGCGTAGATTTTTGCCTGTAACCTGTTGTATTTAAGATCTACTGTATTTGGAATAACTTCCACCCTTAGGGGAGCTTTTGTAAATATATAGCTCCCTCCCTCTTTAACTGTTGCAGTTTCGACACTTTTATCGTCTATAATGAGGTCAAATTTGGAATAATATCCCACGCTAACGAGCTGAATTTGATAAGTGGTCTTATTGTAGGTAATTGTAACTTTCTCTCCAGCATAGATGACATCGTCATAAACAACTTGTATCGGTTCTTCTGTAGTTGTTTTTTCTTCTTTTTGTTCTTCGGGTTGAACAACTTTTGCAGGAGCGAAAATCATCTTAGCAATATACAGGTTAAATGTGACGCTTTTGTCCTTTGAGGCTTTAACATATTCAATTACTAGAACGGAAGATTGAGTTAATTCGCTCGAAATCTTATAGGGCACTCCCACAGGATAATCTTTTTCGAGGGTTCTCGTAACCGTAGTTCCATCCGGGTATCTTATTGTTAACTCAGCCTTTGTGTCTGAGGGGACATCACGAACAGTGATCTTGTACTGTGGGAACCCTGAAGGCATTGTGTAAGATTCTCCTTCTTTGAGGGTGATATTCTCTTTAAAAAGCTTAACAGGAGTTTTAATCTCTATGTATGCTGTTTTTTGGGATTCCCATATTCCCGTAACTTCAACTCCAAATAGAGGATTATTTTCGTCAGGATAGTACATAGTTTGTCCTTCTTCGAGTATCTTCCTAGCGACTCTGTTTCCGTTCTCATATATTTCAATTGCAGCCCTATTCCAGTTGGTGGGGTCTACATCGGCAAACTTTACGGCGTACTTTCCTCCAAATTCTATGTATCCCCCTAATTTTAATCCCACAGTAAGTGTTGAATACTTCTCAAGCCCTAGGGCTTTTGGATTAAATATAGTTAACCCACTGGCAATAAGCATTATGATGAGTAATATGCTTGCTTTTTTCATGATTCCTTACCCCCTCCTAAATTTAACTTCTCTAGAAGTTAGGGAACAATATAGTATAAAGGTCTTTTGGTATCTATTCCCAAAACTTTCTAGTTTGGATGTAGTGTTTCTCTGCCTCGATAAGTGCTTTTATAAGGGATTTTCCTCTATAATCCCTAAGTATTCTGGTGGCGCTTTCTACCCCAACCCCATAGGTAGCTAATGCTAAAAGAGCGTCCTTCCCGTAGGCTTTAAGTAAATCAGCCGCCTTTAAACCTCTAAGGTAATACTTTTCTTCTTCCCTACTAAGCTTTTCTCCTCTTTTTAACTTTTTGAGAGCTGAGATGAAAGTTTCGGAATCTTTGGGGTGTAGAGGAGCTATCATTTTGGAATCACACTTGGGACAGCTTAACTCATTGACTCTATCCATAACCCTGCGAACTTTTGTTCTCCAGGAAAATCCGCAGTTTGTACAAACCATGACTAACTCAGCATCGAGTAACTTCTCCCTAAATATCTCTTCTACTTCCTCCTGGGTAAGTATATCTCTAATTAGAAACTCTCCTCCTAGGGTTGCCAAAGAAGAGGAAAGAGGCGTTATTTCCTCTCTGAACAAAGTTTTCATTCTAATTTCTCCCTTTCTTATTTTTTCTAGAATTTTCTCTGTTTTATCAATGTCGATTTTATCATGGTAAATTTCATTAAAAGTCTCCTTCTCTATTATTGTCCCTTCAAACAGCCTTTCTACTTTTTTTATTCTCGCGTCCCTTCTTAGGGCACCGAATCTCTTAGCAATTGCACTCATCTTCCAGCGGTATATTGGAGTGTCTCTAATTCCTCTAGCAACAATATCTCCAACTTCTGCTTTCATTAACAGTATTTCCTTTATTTCTTCAGGATTAAGCCTAAATGGGCTTCTAATTATAATTCCATGAGCTTGACTTCTTGGGAGGAAAATATTCCCATATCGGGCGGATAAAAACACTGAGATAAATCTTGTGAGCCCTTCGTTAATTTTATTTCCAAAATCAGCATGAATTATCACAAATTTTGGATAGGATTCTATAATGATATCTCTATCACTCGCCACTGGTTCTGATTCTACTAGTTGGGAAATTGCAACCTCGAGTTCTTCCTTATTAAATTCAACGCCCTCAAGCAGTTTTAATGCTCTCTCTTTGTCCCATAGGAGCTCTCTCTTCAGCTTTCCAACAAATTCTGCAACTTCCAAAGGAACTGGAATGAGCTCCCCTTCCCAACTTGGCAGTGCACTTTCTAAATTGTTGCTCTCCTTAACCTTTATTATCCTTTCTTTTTCGTTAATTTCCAGCACGATCCAGCTTCTTCCATGCATGATGAATTCCATACTCTCTTCAAGTTCCGTAACAAAGTTTTCATCTAGTCTTCCAACAGATTTTCCACTTGCAATATCTATAACTGCATAACTTATTTCGTCAGGTATTGTTGAGAGGTTCTCGAAATAATACTTAAAGGCATTTTTTCCCAGCTTAATTGCATCTCCATCTCTTCTTATTATTCTAGCCTCTTCTAAAATCTCTAAAACTTTCTGATAGTCTTCCCAGGAGAGCTTTCTGTAGGGATAAGTAGATTTCGCAAGGGAATAGGGTTCAGTAATGTTAACATTTCTGTATTCTATTGTCAAACCAACTATAAAGTGAGCCAGGACATCAAGGGCATTTTCGTAGGGATTTACATCTTCCAGTTTTCCTTCTAGTGCGAGCTTTGCTATTGCCAAGCTTTGGAGATAATCTTCTACGTTTGTGGTTATGATGTAAGCCTCGCTTGTTTCCCACAGTCTATGTTTGCTTCTTCCAGCTCTCTGGACTAGCCTATTTACCTGTCGAGGACTCATGTACTGAATAACTGCATCAACATCCCCTATGTCAATGCCAAGTTCCATTGATGAGGTACAAATTAGTGCTTTTATTTTTCCTTCCTTAAGTTTCTTCTCTGCCTCTATTCTTGCTTCCCTTGAAAGGCTACCATGGTGAACTTCAACAGGTTTTCCCCAAGCTTTAAGTCTATGCCCTAAGATCTCTGCAAATTGTCGGGTATTAACAAAGATCAATACCTTCTTGTGCTTTTCTACAATATCCCACACAACTCTTAGCCTCGTTGCAACTTCTATTGGAACTTTGAGCTCTTCAGCAAGCTTTTCATCCTCTGGAATTGGCTGAGGGTATAAAACGGTAAATTTGTACTTCTTTTTTAGTCGAGGCTTTACCACTTCATCCGCTTCCATCCAAAGCCTTACCTTTTCTTCACTTCCAATTGTTGCAGAAAGGCCAATCCTTATTGGTTTATCTTCTGTAATTAATTCAAGTCTTTTTAGATTTAGGATTAGCTGGGTTCCTCTTTTATTCTCTATAAGTTCACCAATCTCGTCTATCACGATAAATTTAGTGTTCTTAAGATAGGGACGGAAGGACTTTGTCGTAAGAATAGCAGGGAGCATTTCAGGGGTTGTAATTAATAGGTGGGGAGGATTTTTTACCTGCTTCAATCTTTTTGAGGTAGGCGTGTCCCCATGCCTAACCTCTATTATTACCCCAGTTTTTTCTTCCCACCACTTTAGTCTCTCTAGCAAGTCCCTATTTAGTGCCTTCAATGGGGCTATATAAATAGCTGCTATAGGTTTAAGATTCTCCCGTAGTATTGCGTCTAAGATTGGAATTACTGCGGCTTCAGTTTTTCCGCTTCCTGTCGGAGCTATTATTAAAACACTTTTACCTTCTCCCCTAATTTTATGAAAGGCTAATTGTTGAAGGGCATTCAACTTTCCAAATCTCTCTTTTATTGCCTTTTTTATCAATATGTGCATCTCGAGAGGGTATGTCAAGGAGTTTAAAAAGTTTATAAGAGGTAGATAGGAAAAACATTGTATGTATAGAAAAGGGGCCCAGGCAGAGAGAGAATTGATTAAGCTCTTGGAAAAGCATGGATTTGCTGTGGTGAGGTCGGCAGGGAGCAAGAAAGTTGACTTAGTTGCAGGTAATGGAAAGAAGTATTTGTGCATAGAAGTTAAGGTTACAAAGAAAGATCATTTGTACGTGGGAAAGAGAGACATGGGCAGATTAATAGAATTTTCAAGAAGGTTTGGAGGGATCCCAGTGTTGGCTGTGAAGTTCTTAAATGTTGGGTGGAGGTTTATTGAGGTAAGCCCAAAAATTGAGAAGTTTGTTTTCACGCCTTCTAGCGGAGTATCTCTTGAGGTATTGTTGGGAATACAAAAAACGTTGGAGGGGAAATCATGAAAAAAGTAGCTCTATTTTTCTTTATAATTGTTATTTCACTGTTTATGCCACCCACTACAGCTCAACCAACACTTTTAATTAGCATTTCTCCAAAAGAAGTGGAAATTTTCCCAGGGGATAGCTTCACTATAAATGTCACTTTAAAGAACGTGGGAAATGAAACAGCGTACAACGTGACAGTCTATGCGATAGATCAGATTAAGGGAGTGCTGTTCACCCAAGGTTATGTAAATGCTCTTTCTCCAGGGGAAAGCAGAAATTTAACTTTGAAGGTTTATACAACAAACCCAAGTGCAGGTTTATACAAGATTCACATTGTGGCAAAGTGGGGAAATCAGTTAGTTGAAGATATTTTAACGTTAAAAGTGAGATCAGTCGTTAACTTTTCTCTCTTAATAGATGGGTCTGAAAAAGTCAGATATGGTAGAAATGCTACCTTTACATTGGCCATTACCTCGTATTCTAACCTATTGCTCTACGGAGATGCAAAAGTTGAAGTGAAAAGAGATGGGAAAACTATCCAAGTACTTTCTTATAAACCGATTGTAAAAGAGGGTGAAAGTTGGGTAACAACTTTATCCCTTCCTGGGACTGAGGTTGGGAATTACACCATTCTGTTCTCTGCCAATTTCTATGGAAGGGAAAAGAAAATCGAGCATAACTTTACTATATACAGAAGAAACCTGTCCTACACAGTAAAATTTGAGAACGGGAAGATTATAGTGAACGTCTTTGAAGGTGAAAATCCCGCAAGTGACGTCAAGGTTACGATAGATGCATTAAGCTTTGTTACCGGAAAGGATGGAAAAATAGAGTATGAAGTTAATGAGCCTGGGGTATATACTGTTACACTTGACCTAGATGGAAAAGTTGTAGAAGAGCTGGTTAGGGTTAAGACTCCCCTCTTATTTGCATCTCAGGAAAACACAACCCTAATAGTTAGGGCAGTAGATCCTGACGGTTATCCTATAGAGGGGATTGTGATTAAAGTCTTCGGGCCAAAAGGATATATCTACAATGTCACAGATTCAAATGGTATAGCAAGGTTCAATTTAAATGATATAGGGTATGGAGAAGTTGAAGTTTCTGCAGAAAGTTCAAAGTACTTACCTGCCTCTACCACATTTATAACGAAGAAACCTGTAACGCCCACTTCAAATCCACCTTCAACGGAAGCTACTCCAACAAAGACACCAACCTTTACTCCCTCCACTACCGTTCAAACACCTTCTCCTACTCCAGTAGGGACTAAAATCTCTAGTAGAATTTGGGAATTCCTTTTTTACCTTGCTCTCTTCCTGGGAACAGTGCTGTTTACCTCATACTTTGCATTCTTTAGGCCTATAATCGTGGAAGACAACATAGGGGAAAGGCACTTTATTAGAGTAAGAGCTCCAAGATTTCTTCCGCTTAAAAACTTTGAGTACAGAATGAAAGGCTATGCGAAAGAGGTTTGGGCCACTAAAGGAGAAGTAAAAATTGAAGATGGAGTAATAGTGTGGAGGATAGATGAATTGGAGCCTGGAGAAGAGGCAACTTTACAGGTAGTGCTTTCTTAGTATATCCATTATTTTTCCGGCGATTTCGCTTTTTCCTCCCAATTTTCTGTAAAGCTCGTATAATTCCTCTATCTTTTGTGCAACGTCCTTAATTTGTAACCCTCTTTTCTTCTTTACTATGAGCCTTGTTCCGAGAACTGCTAGCTCTAAGAGAACGTTGTCTGCCCTGCTTATTGGCCGGGGTACTCTTTTTTCTATACCTATATAAATGGGAGTTAATGTGCAATCTTTTGCAATGCTCTCTCCAATGGAATCTTTTACTTTTACAATTCTACATTTAACTTCTCCCTCTACCCAGGGATAGCCTTCTATTCTTCTTATTGGGACTTTGATCCCCTGGGTAACATCAAACTTAACATCAAGGTTATATGCTAGCCCTGCTAAGAGCTCAGTATCGTCGACGACTTGAATAATTGCGTAATTACATTCCTCTAAGTCTCTAAAGCTTCTTCCCTCAAAAATCCTAAATTTTAAGACTCTTCCCTGTCTTCTAACTCCAATAGGAGTAAAGTTTGATTTGGTTGAGAGGAGAACTTCATATACCTTATCTTCTTCAGGAAATAAAGTTAAAAAGGAGTCGTCAAGCTTCATCTTGCTCTGATAACTTGAGCTAATTTTGAAGAATCAATTATTATAACTTCTCCAATACTTTTTACGGCAGTTATCGGTATTATGAGCAGTTCATCTTCCGTAATTCTGAACTTGGAGATGTCAATATCTTCATCTGGCTCTGCAAGTATTGCAAGTATCTTTCCTTTTTCTTCTCCTTCCTCTTCAAAAAGCAAATCATAGACCCATCCAAGCCTTACTCCTGTGTCAGTAATTAGTTCAACATCCCTGAGCTTTGATGCCCTAATCTTTACCATTACTCAACACCAAGAATTAGAAGTGAGGTTAAAATATAAAATCTTTATGGAAAAAAGAGATGGTTCAATACTTCTTAAGCTCGGGAATAATTTCTTCAAGTTCCTTCTTTAGCTCAGTGGCTATTTTATCGAGGAAGCTTCTCCCCTTTGGTGTTATTACCCTTCCTTTTCCTGGGACTTTTTCTACAAATCCAGCAGCTTCCAACTGCTGTAGGGCCTTTCTTATTATGCTACCTCCAGCCTTGTAGAATTTCTCTGGAGCATGTCCTCTGTTCTTTCTTCCACCATAGTAAGTCCTAAGCCTTTCAATTCCAACTGGGCCATCAAGGTAAACCCTTCTTAAGATTGATGCAACTCTATAGTACCACCAATCTTCCTGCTCTGGAAGTCTTTCTTTGTGTCTTCCTGTCTTTACGAATGGAGCCCACTCTGGTGGTTTTATTTCTGGAATCTCCTTCAGTCTTTGGGCTACTCTTTCCACTAAAAGATCACCGGGAACGTCATAAACTGTTGCCATTTATCAACCCCTCCCTCTCTTGAATTTCTTTCTAAATTCGATGATATCCAATTTGATCTTACGTATGGGCTCTTCTTTAATTTCTTTCCTTGATTGCTCCTTCATTTTAATCTTCTTTAAATACTTTTCCCAACCCTCTCTCGGTTTGAATAATATAAATCTTTTGCCCCTAACTTCTAAAAGTTCGCTATCGGTTAGCTCGGCAACTTTTTCAGCTATCTGCTTTCTAGTCATTTTAGTTGCTATTAGGGCACCTTTTCTAATTTCGACTTTTAGAACTCCAGTCCTTGCCAGTTGATTCTCTATTTCCTTTATAACACTCTCCTCTAACCCTCTCTTCCCAATCCACGCTTTTGGCTCTATATCATAATATCTCGCCCTAAGGGCTCGCCTAATTTTCCCAGGTAAGCGCTTGGTGACCATAAGTACTCACCTCATGTTGGGAAATCAATATGGGCTTTTAAACATGTCGATTGTTTTGCTCTATGTCCTCAATTATCCTCGAAATATTAACCCCTAGAATCTTTAACAATAATTTGGACTATCTTTTAACCAATAAATCACGCCTTAAAGTTTTCTTCGATACAAGTATTGTTATTCCGAGGGTTACTATTGCCAAAGGTGGAATATATAGGGTAATTTTATTTACTCCTCCTTTATTACTGTTTTAATTTTATGCTTTTAAGTTTTTTATATTTTTGCTACTTGTATTAATAATTGCAAGTTAGAAGTAATGAATTATAGTTGGGATAATTTTTATAAGCTAAGGCATGCGTTAAATGAGAATGGGTTTGAGCCGGGATAGCCTAGCCTGGTGGGGCGGGGGACTCGTAATCCCCAGGTCCCGGGTTCAAATCCCGGTCCCGGCTCCAACAAAAAATTTAAATACCCACTTTTAGTTTCACAATATCGAGTGTGCCGCGGTAGCCTAGCCTGGTAGGGCGCCGGCCTGCTAAGCCGGTGGGCGTGGTCCCGCCGGGGTTCAAATCCCCGCCGCGGCGCCATTCCTACTTTTGTAATGCCGGGATAGCCTAGAGGCCAGGCGGGGGACTGCAGATCCCCTTTACCCGGGTTCAAATCCCGGTCCCGGCTCCACAATATTTTTTGACAATAAAAAAGAAGAGAAGAAAGAAGTATCATTCTTTCAGTCTTTCTTTCATGAACTTTTCGAATCTATCCATAGCCTCTTCCAGGATTTCTATTGGAGGCAAGAACACTGCTCTAAAGTGGCCTGCACCATACTCTCCAAATCCTGAACCGTGAACAAATAGAACGTGAGCATTGTGGAGAACGTCAAGAACGAATTCTTTATCATTCTTCCACGGTCCCACCTCTATCTTGGGGAATATGTAAAATGCTCCTTGTGGTTTTGTCGTGCTTATTCCTGGGATCTCATTTAGCCTCTTGTAGATGTAATCTCTTCTCTCCTTGAGCTTTTTCATGTATTCTTTGAGATAATCCATTGGGCCCGTTAGTCCTGCTATAGCTGCGAATTGTGCGGGGGTATTTGGACACAGTCTAATCCTTGCCAATCTATCTATTGCCTCTCTGACCTCACTCAATTTATTCTCTGGATCGACAAAGTACATGTATCCAAGTCTCCACCCTGTGGCAAAGTAGACTTTGGATAATCCGTTCATAACTATTACAGGAACATCTTTGGTTAATGATCCGGGAGAAATGTGTTCTCCCTCGTATGTCATCAAATCGTATATCTCGTCGCTTATAACAGGAATTTCATATTCCCCTGCGATGTTCAAGATTTCCTCAAGTGTCTTTTTGTCGTAGAGCGCTCCAGTCGGGTTGTTGGGGTTTATAACTGCTATAGCTTTTGTTCTGTCTGTTATCTTCTTCCTAATGTCGTCAATATCAGGTTGCCAGTCTTCCTCTTCAATAGTTCTATATTCCACAGGCTTTCCACCGTAGAACTTTACAAGCCCTGTATAGGGAGGATAACTGGGCCCAGGAACTAGAATTTCATCTCCTGGGTCTAATAGAGCTCCAAAAATTAGCTGGAGAGCTTCAGTGACTGCAGCTGTAACCCTCACGTCATCGGGAGTTATGTCCACTCCATTCTTCCTCTTTTCCCTTTCTACTATAGCTTTTCTTAACTCGGGTAATCCCTCACTATCTCCATAGTAATTGTGCCCCTCTTTAATTGCTTTACAATATGCTTCCTTCATGTGCTCGGGTGGTTGAAAGTCGAACTTTACAGGATCGCCTATGTTTAGCCTAATTACCTTGATTCCCTTTTTTTCAAGTTCCCTTGCAGGTAGAACGACATCTCTAATAGCATACTCCACAGAGAGAGCTCTCTTTGAGGCCCTTATCATAACAGTTTCACCAATATAAAAATTTGTTAGGAGGTTAATATTTTTATTGTCGCAAAACAATATCCTAAGTAATGAAGGAATTAGACCAAATCCTAGAAAAATGTGCTGAGGAAATTGATCCTTTGTCTCATGAGATAGCTGAAAGAATTAGAAAGCTTAAAAATCTCCCTAAAGATGAAATGTTTCTAGAATATCTTCGTATAATAGACTTTACTTCAACAACAAAGATTCCTTGGAGGAAAAAGAACTACATCTTAATTATTCTATGGAAATACGGGGAGAAAATTGAAAGGCTATTGTATTCCCGTTTGGAACATTTTGGAAGAGCCAATGTCCCAAAAAGGTATTTTCGATTAGTAGATGGAAAAATACTTAGCATGCTTTTTTTGGTGTTCATACTCTTCCCCGCTTTCACTTCCCATATTTGGAGTTTTAGATTAGGATATGAGGAAATACAAGTAGGAAAAGAAATTACGTTCAATGAGAACTTATGTGAATATAGGACAGCCTGGCTATATGACTTTAAGGCAAGCATGGTTTGTACCATAAAGTATGGCTACGGAAAGGTAAACATTAGGCTTAATTCAACAAATCCCATGGAAGCTGGAGTTGAAGTTCAAAGGTTTATCTCTCAAATTCCATATGACTATGCTAGGCTGGAAAGTGGAGTCTCTTACATTCAAACCCCCAGAGAGACTATAGGGCGAAGAATCGGAGTTTGTAGTGATTTTGCAATTTTGACAGCGCAAGTTCTTCTTGATAACAACGTATCCCCTGTTTACATTATCCATACACTGTTTAAGGGTGATATAACTGGAGGGCACGCCACAGCGGCTCTCTTTATAAATGGGACCCTCTGGATATTTGACTGGGGGTCAGCTCCCGTAACTTTTTCCGAGTACTTGGATACAATAGATAGACTTTGGGAAGTTAGAGAAGTTAGGGTATACAGACTTACTGAATCTTCGATAGTCCTAGATAGAGTTTATAAAGGAGAACCTGAGAGCGATGCGTGGAGGTATGTATATACTCTCACCATGCTCATCGGTATCTTCATAATAAAGAGGAGAGAATGGCTGTGGATTTAAGGAGGTGAGACACAATGAGAAATCCATTTGAGAGAATGCCCACAATCCTTACTGCTGATGAATTAATTGACAAGGCATTTAGGCGAGCTGAGAAAGCGGCTTCATCTTTTATGCCCAGGGGAGATAGAGTTAAGAAAGCTAGGCAGAGGGAGGAGCTAAGAATCAGAACAGTTAGCAATGTAATAAGGGATTATTTAAAGAAGGTGCTAGAACGCACTCCAGGACTTTCTACCCTTCCGCAATTTTATCAGGAGTTAGTAGATGTTCTTGTAGACAGGGATACTTTTCACAAGGCAATGGCTGGAATAGATTGGGCAATTAGAATGGTTAGAGAGCTTGAAGAGAGATATGTTGAGAGAATCAGGTATTCAAGAGATCCAGAAGAAATGGCTCAACTTAGAAGGCAATTCTATGGAAGAGTTGCTAGTGTACTTAGAGACATAGATGACAGGCTTAGATACTTAAACAAGGCCAGAGAGGTACTGAAAGATCTTCCCGTTATAGACCTCGAAGTTCCTACGGTTGTTATAGCGGGCCACCCAAATGTGGGTAAGTCAACTCTCCTAAAGGCTTTAACTACAGCAAAGCCTGAAATTGCGAGCTATCCCTTCACAACAAAGGGAATAAACGTTGGCCAATTTGAAGATGGCTATTTTAAATATCAGGTAATTGACACTCCTGGGTTACTCGATAGGCCACTAAGTGAGAGAAACGAAATTGAAAAGCAGGCAATACTCGCCTTGAAACATCTCGGGAAGCTGATAATATACATCTTTGACCCAAGCGAATACTGTGGATTTCCAATAGAAGAGCAGATGCACTTGTTCGAGGAGATATACGAGGAGTTTAAGGAGTTCCCATTTATCGTCGTCTTAAACAAGATAGATGTTGCGAAAGAGGAGCAAGTAAAGAAAGTTGAAGAATTCTTAGAGAGAAAGGGATTAAAACCAATAAAGATCTCGGCCTTAAAGGGAGAAGGCGTGGAAGAGATAAGGCAAATAATTATAGAAAAGTTGAGACCCTTGGCTTATGAATATGCCAAAAAGAAAATTGAGGAGGAGCTAAGCAGATACAGGAGCACTCTCTGAAGTTTCGGGTAGTGAGAAGAATGCCACAATCTCCAATATTTCTGCAATTAGTATTATTAGTACACCAATTCCTAGTATAATTAGTATTGCTCCAATGAAAAACAGCAAACCTGCAGTTTTGAACATATCAGTTCCAGTGTACTGGGCTATTAGCTCGTAGGACTTCTTCTTGAAATATCCAGCCACTGTGTAGAAGATCCACAATATTATGAATCCAAGTAGAATCGTCCCAATTAGGCTCATAAATTCCATTGGATTTGCTAGCTTGCCCATTCCTCCCTTAAGAATCGCTGTGCCGATAGTAGCAACAATTATTCCGACGAATATGATAATTCCAAGGATCTGAGCTATAAATGCCTTAAGATAGTTGTTGAATATCCCTTCATCACCACTCTTTTCGCTAATTGTCTTCACCGCAAGAAACACTAGAACTAAACCAACAAGAGCTAGTATAAACCCTATGCTGGGAACAAAGGGGCCTACCAGTTGGAGTATTGCTCCTATACCACCATATAGCTTTGCATCCTTCATTTCCATAGCAAACACCTTTAGCATCTTAGCAGCTTATCCTTATAACTTTTACTTAAAGAGCATAAATTAAATTTATAAAATTAATCAGGAATACCATTAGTACATGAGAATCAACCCGTATAGTACCCTTTCGTTGAAATTGATATCTGTAATTGAAGTAAGTTCAATACCTATCGCATCGATGCTCGGTCTAACAAGATGGGGGGCTACACATACTCTGCTCTTCTCAAATGAGCATTCTTCGCAAAGGTTACAATTCCCAGGAAATAAAGCCAGGGCATAGTAGTATCCCTCCCTAAACAGTTCTTTTTCCTTATTTAACAGCCATCTAAGAACTTCTCTCTTTTCGTTTTCAAAGTGTTCTGTATCAATTTCAAACTTAACTAATAACGCTTTCTCATAGCTCGAAACTAGTGCTTTCCCCTCCTTCCACTCAGGAACATGTGGGGGGCAACTCGGTCTCTTTCCATACATTGGACATGTTCTGCATTTCCAAACAGGTCTTGGTGACACTTTGATGTCTTTGGCATTTATCTCTTTGATCCATAACACCTTCATGTTCAATTTTTGGGAGACAATGATTTTAAAGGGTATTTAATGAGATTAAAAGTGGTGGTTTCCATGATTGAAGTTGGAGAATACAAAATTAAGGAAGGTTTGTACTATACAAAGGAGCATGAATGGGTTCAGGTCTTAGAAGACGGAACTGTTTTAGTTGGTATAACTGACTATGCTCAAAAAGAGTTAGGAGACCTGGCCTATGTTGAACTTCCCGAAGTGGGAAAGGTCGTAGAGAAGGGAGATGTCCTTTGTGAAGTTGAGAGCGTTAAAGCCGTTAGTGAAGTCTATGCTCCCGTAAGTGGGGAAGTAATAGAAGTGAATGAAGAACTTGCAGATAGTCCAGAGAAAATAAATGAAGATCCCTATGAAGCTTGGATAGCCAAGATTAAGCCAAAGAACTTAGAAGAAGAGCTTAAAGAGTTAATGGATGCAAAAGCCTACGCAGAATACTTAAAGACCCTCTAAAGTATCTTTCCTTCCATTTTCATTCTTACCAGCTTTGTGACGTAACCTGCTATCCTGTTTCTTATCTTTTTGCTTGTTACGTTAGTTAATTCCTGAACTTTCTTCTTGTTGTGCTCAAAATCAGTTGTGAATTCATTTGGATACTTGTTAACTAGCTCTCTAGCTACCCTCTTAATGAAACCTTGCCTGATCTTCCCCATTTTTCCTCACCTCCCTTTTTATCCAGTTACCGCTTAACCGTAGCGGTTTTAAACTTTTACCCCTATCCGGCATGTGATGATGGACTTACACACTCACACAATTTATTCAGATGGAATCGGGAGTGTAATTGATAATGTAAACATGGCTGAAATTAGGGGGTTAAGACTTCTTGGAATATCTGATCATATTCACTTCTTTACTCCCTCAAAGTTCCTTAAATATGTTAACGAAGTGCGCTCCATAGGGAGGGAGGCGGAAATACCAGTTCTTGTGGGAATTGAGGCAAACATTACTGAAAATGGACCTGATGTAACTGAAGACTTTGCTAAGCATTTAGACTACGTTATTGCAAGTGTTCATGATTGGTTTGGAGAGGGGGAAGTATACAGGTACATTGAAAGGATAAAGTTGGCTCTTATGGACGAAAATGTAACAATAATTGGCCATTTTGGCAATGTTTTTCCTTGGATAGGCTACCCTACTGAAGAACAAATTAAAGAAGTTTTAGACGTGGCAGAGGAATATGGGAAAGCTTTTGAGATAAGCTCAAGGTATAGGGTTCCTGACTTAGAGTTTGTAAAAATGTGTATAAAAAGAGGAATAAAACTTGTTTTTGCTAGTGATGCTCATAGACCTGAAGACGTAGGAAGAGTAGACTGGAGCATTAAAGTCTTTGAAAAAGCAGGAGGGAAAAAAGAAGATTTGTTGTTCTCAGAGATGATCTAGCACGTTCTTTGCTATATCTCCAACTTTTACCCACTTCAAGCCCTCAAAGGGTAGAATTACCTTGTCCTCTACGCTAACCAGTTTTTCTACATCCCCTCTAAATTCCGAAAGCTTAAGCTTCTGAATTAATAGGAGGGCAAAGGCTATTTCTTGCTTTCCTCCCTCTCTTAATAGTCTTGAGATTTCCTCTCTGAAAATTTCCTTGAACTGCTCTCCCATGTTTTCTGCTATTGCCATAGCAAATGTCATGGCATTTTCCTTTATGTACTGATTAGTATGCAGAATGAAGCTGAGAACCTTCTTCACTAATTTTTCGTCAATATTTATGTTCGGGTTTTCTTTATAAACTGATGTCAAAATTAAAAGGGCATCCCCCACTATTCCAGGGTTTTTGTCATCAAGGAGTTCAATTATATGATTAAGTGTTTTCTTGTCAGACTTTGCCTTTTCTAGTACTTCTTCAAACTTTCCCTCTTCAAGGAGTTTCTTGATTTTATCTTTCCCACCCCTAAATTGAAAAAGTGGCATGGCAGTCACCTTATGGATATTTACTGTTTTTTTCTGTTTTAAGTTTTAGTCAAGCATCCCAAGGACCTTGTCAATTTCGTTGGCAATTTCTACATCAAACAGGTGAAGAGTAGGAAGCGTCCAGTGAAGGCGATAGTTGTGAGTTTTATTTTCTTCTCCAAAGTACTGGAATACAAATCTTCCAAACCCCATGATATCTCTGTGGATATCTCTTACTTCTCTGAGAACCCTCCTCACTTTGGGTGGGTATTCCTCGTATGGCAGGGGTATGGACTTTATGAAGACAGTATCCTTGTAAAAGTCCGTTGTAAGTCCTACGGCCCTCACATGTTTTAAAAGTTGGTTTAGCTTTTCCTTTTCCCATAATCTCTTTAAGATTATTCTTGGGTCTTCCTTTGCTAGTGGATATACTGTATCTTCTTCTTCCAGCCAGAACTCTAAATAAGGTTGTCCTCTTTCAATTACAATCCTTGCAAGCAATCTTGCATTTTCAGGAATTTCTTTTTCTGTTTTTTCAATATGATAAGTTTTTCCTTGCAGTGAGTATGTTTCACCCTCTTCTCTTTCTCCTGTTCTAGAAACAAAATATGCTCTTTCTCCTTCAATTGTTCCGAGGTGTAAATCATATCCCCAAGCCTTTAGGTCTTTCATTCTAAACCTTCTTTCCGAGGGCACTACTCCTGGGTTTTCAATAATGTAATATCCTTCCAACATTTTTTCTTCACCATTTGTTATTAAATTCTTTTACCTTTTTAAATCATTTGGTGAGAAAAGTATTTATTCCACTTCCCATATGGTCTTCCATGAACTCTATTATAGTTCGATATGGGGAGATGGGAACAAAATCAAGGCAAACTAGAAAATGGTTTGAGAGAATACTTGTGAACAACATTAGTGAGGCCCTAGTAAGTGAGGGAATTGAATACAAAGAAGTATTCTCGAAGCATGGGAGGGTTATTGTTAGGCTAAACGAGGTTGAGAAAGCAAAAGAAGTTCTTCCCAGGGTTTTTGGAATAGTATCCATTTCACCAGCTATGGAGGTTGAAGCTTCTCTGGATAAGATTAACAAAACAGCTCTAAAGTTATTTAGAAAGAAAAAGAGAGAGCTTGGAATTGAGAAGCCTAAATTTAGAGTCACTGCTAGGCGAATAACAAAGGAGTTTCCACTAAATAGTATTGAACTTCAGGCAAAGGTTGGTGAATTTATTTTGGAATCTGAAGATGGAGAGGTAGATTTGACCAATTATGACATTGAGGTGGGAATTGAACTAATGGAGGGGAAGGCATACATCTACACCGAAAAAATCTATGGATGGGGAGGTTTGCCTATAGGAACCCAGGGTAAGATGGTGGGAATTTTGGATAGTATTGAGGCCGGAGTGGCGATATTCTTAATGATGAAGAGGGGAGTCGAAGTTATTCCCGTTTATGTAGAAGGCCAAGGCGATGAAGATCTTGTGAGAACCCTTTGGAGAAATCTCAAAAAGTACAGCTACGGAGCTAAGGTAAGATTCACTGTTGTAAAAAATTTCGAAAGTATTAACGATATCATTAGACATTTTGGGGCAAAAGGAGTCATTAGAGGAATTAGAAAAGAAGTAATTGACAGAGAGATAGAAGAGATAATCAGGAGAGATGCAGAACTTTTCATTGTTCCAGTGTATTATCCAGTAATTGCAATCCCTGACGAAATATTTGAGAAAGTTAGAAATGCAATTTACCCTTGATACTCTTCTTCAAAGGTTATTCCTCCTCCCTCCCTTCCGTTGTGGAGCTCTTTAATTTCAAATAACTTTAAGGGAACTTTCTTTAAGGCCTTACCAACAACAGCCTTGGCTATTCTCTCTGCATGCTCAAGGCTTTGCGCATTGAACACCTTGAGAGTCAGATATATTCCCACAAGCCCTACATTGCCCACAACAAACGCACTCTCGAAGTGGGCTCCACAAACGGGGCATTGGGAATAGCCTAACTCCACCCTTACAAAATCTAGCTTTTCTCTCTCCAAAGCGCTCACGACTTTATTCACAGCCTTTTCTATTGCCTCTTCAACACTCTCAACATCCTTCACAACAATTGGTGCTTCTAACACCACTATGTAATCTCCCATCTCCCCCACCTCACCCAAATGCAAATAGCCTGTTGTCCTCTCCTCTAAAAACACCCAGTCTCACTCCAGCATCTATAAACCCATGGGCGTAATTCAAAGCGGCGAATGCAGTTACATAATCCCCCTTTTTGTAGTAGTATTCGGCATCTTGGAAATAGCTTTTGGCCATCGTTAAAAAGTCTTTTGCCACTACATATAGGTGACTCCTTTCATCAACAGCAATTTCTAGTTTTTCTAAAGCTTCTCTTGTTATTTTGAAATACTTTTCAAGCTTTTCTACAGTGATCACGTTTTTTATCTCGCTCATATCACATGGTTTTGGGATAAGTCATGGTTAATAATTTAACGGTTTCCTCACCTACTTTAGCGAAAAACTTATAAACTCGCATCTTCTCATCTGAACTCGGGACTAGTGGGCCGGTAGCTTAGCCTGGTTAGAGCGGCGGACTCTTAATCCGCAGGTCGGGGGTTCAAATCCCCCCCGGCCCGCCAGCAATTGTTCTCAGGGAAGAGATATGAGAGTCAAATTGTTGCCAGAACGTGCTCTACTTCTTGGAAGGAACTTGATTATTTCTGACGTTCACTTGGGGTATGAGGAAGTGATGGTTCAGAAGGGAGATTTCATACCGAGCCTTCTTAGAGAGATTATATCAAAAATAAAGGAAATAATTGCAAGAGAAAAACCAAAGAGCTTAATTGTGGCTGGAGATCTAAAGCATTCTTTCATTCCCCTAAAAAGGGAATTTCTAGAAGTATCAGAGTTTTTAAGAGAGCTAACTCCCCTCGTTGATCTCGTCATTGTACTTGGAAATCATGACACGGGTTTAGGGTGGATTAAAGAGAAGTTTGGAGTTGAGGTAGTTGAGGAGTTTGAGCTGGGGAAATGGAAGATAGCTCATGGACATAAACCTTTTGACTTCAACAGGGCCATTATAGGACATGAGCATCCTTCAATAAGACTGAGGGATGAAGTTGGAGCCATTATTAAAGTACCTGTCTTTCTTAAGAGTGAAGATTTAATAGTTCTCCCGGCCTTTAGCCCCTGGGCTTATGGTAATGACATTTCCAGAGAAGTCATTTCTCCAGTTCTAGCTTCCCATGGAGTGGATAATATGGAAGTTATAGTGCCAATTGAAAATGAAGTATTGAATTTTGGAAAATATAGCGAACTGATGAAAGCTCTACAGAAATTATATGTGGGA